>CAWJFC010000028.1:0-305000 GCA_963841945.1 uncultured Acidobacteriaceae bacterium | reverse complement strand
TCGGTCGCGTTCTTTGGGGAGCTGGTTTTCATGGTGTGGCTCCTGATACGGGGTTGGAAGATTCAGGAACCGGCCGCGCGTTCTTGAGTTTCTACTTCGACCGGGCACAGGCGTCAGGCGCCGACCGAGGACAGGCCTTGAAGATCGCACATGGTCTGCGTTCACGGCTTGACAGCCACTGTCCGGCGCTTATACTAAGTATTACTAAGTAATATGGCATCCTATGCGAACCAGCCAAATTATGAGTATTTCGCTTCCTCCTGCCATGCTGCGGCAGTTCGAGGAGGTGCGAAGGAAAGAGTCCCGTACCCGGTCGGAATTGGTGCGCGAGGCGCTCCGCGCTTATTTTGAGCAACGCTATCCGGCCACAGAGCCCACTGCGGCTGAACTCGCAGCGCTGCGGCGCGGGCGAGCCGCGTTCCGGCGGGGAGATTCGGTATCATTGACGCAATTCCTCCATAGCTTGAAACTCAATAGCTTGAAACGCAATGGCCTGGAACCTCCAAATCACCGGCCCCGCGCAAAAAGAACTCCGAAAACTGCCGGCAAGAGATCAGGCGCGCGTTAAAGGGGCCCTGCTCGCCATGCAGGAAGATCCCTTCAGCGGTGACATCAAGCGACTCAAGGGCCAAGGCGCGGCATGGCGGCGCCGGGTCGGCAATTACCGTATCGTCTACGATCTCCACGTTGAAGATCTCCTGATTGTTGTGGCCGGAATTCTGCGCCGTACTTCGACCACGTACTGAGCTGGGTTCGTGTAGCGGGGACACTCTTGTCGCGTGCGTACGGTGTTTCCGCCGTCGGCGCGGACAGGAGTGTCCGCGCTACACTGGCCCGCATCCCTATAATGGATTCAGGTGATTTCAGTCGTCCAACTCGGTCAGGTGGATTATGGCGAAGGGCTTCGGCTGCAGCAGAAGCTGATCGAGCTGCGCAAGGCCGGCGTGATCGGCGATGTTTTGCTGCTGCTGGAGCATGCGCCGGTGATTACGCTCGGGCGCAATGCGAAAACGGCGAATGTGCTGGTGTCGACGGAGGCGCTGGCGGCGCGGGGAGTTGAGGTCTTCGAATGCGATCGCGGCGGCGATGTGACGTTTCACGGACCGGGACAAATTGTGGCGTACCCCATCTTTGATCTGCGGGGATTTGAAAGAAGCTCTCAGTTCCCGGTTCCCAGTTCTCAGGAGAGCGGCTCTCAGCTACAAGCTCTCAGCTCTCAGCAAGGGCCAGTTTTCACCGCTTCGCTTCCGGCGCACCGCAAAACGCTGGGCGCGGTCGATTATGTGCGACGGCTGGAAGAAGTGCTGATTCGCACCTGCGCGGATTTTGGTGTCGCGAGCAGACGCGTAGCGGGATTGACGGGCGTGTGGACGGAGGACGCGTCCGAAGCGAAGATCGCAGCGATTGGCGTGCACATTTCACGATCCGTGACCTCGCATGGTTTTGCGCTTAACGTGAATACCGATTTGAGTTACTTCGATTTGATTGTGCCTTGCGGAATTACGGCGAAGCCGGTGACTTCGATGCGGAAGGAGTTGGGCCGCGAAGCGGATAGGAATCGGGTTGCGGAATCGATCTCGCGGAATTTTGGAGCGGTATTCGGACGGCAGATGCTGTGGGTCGAGACCGTCGATGCGCTGCTGGGACACCGGTTGGGTGTCCCGATGAAAGTGCCCGGCGAACTGCGCGCTCTGCGTGGTGAGGACGATTTACATTTTGCGTGATGAAGCACTTCTTTTTCGCAAACCCCACGAGCTTCAGACAGCCGCCGCGCGGACAAGAGTGTCCGCGCTACACGAGCAGTGTTAGCATGTTCGCGGGCTGACCATGGCGCGAAAGAAAACCGCGGTTAAGAAAGATCGGGCCTCGCAACCGAAGGCTCAGAGCGCAGTATCCGCGCACCAAACCCGCACCTACACCATCCTCGACTACCGCCTCGAAAGGCCATCGTTCACACTTCGCCAAGTCCACGTAGGCGACGAGGCGCGCTACGAAGTCGAGAGCGGCGATCTTTTTGAGAACGATCTCTCTCGGCCCGCGCCGCCGATCCGCGACTCGAAATACTTGTCGAAGCAGCAGGTCATCGAGATCTACCGCTGGATGCTCCTCAACCGCCGCATGGAGACGGCGCTGGAAAATCTCTACAAGCAGGGGAAGGTTGTCGGCGGAGTTTACTTTGGGCTCGGGCAGGAGGGCTGCTCGTGCGCTTCAGCCTATGCGCTGCAAAAAGACGAATGGCTGGGCCCGATGATCCGCAACCAGGGCGCGCTGCTGGTGCGCGGATTTTCGCCGGCCGACATCATGATGCAGTACATGGCGAAGGCGGGCTCGCCGACCAAGGGTCGCGATGCTTCTTCTCACTTCGGCGATATCAAGGAGCGCAACGTGGTCGCGCCGATCTCTACCTTGGGCGATCTCATTCCCGTGCTCTCCGGCGTTGCGCTGGGCGCGCGCTTGCAGGGGAAGAACATTGCCGTCATGACTTATGTCGGGGACGGCGGGCAATCCACGGGCGTGACTTATGAAGGCCTGAATTTTGCGGCCGTACAAAACCTTGGGCTGGTGCTGATCGTCGAAAATAATTTGTGGGGATACTCGACTCCCGCGGACATGCAGTTTTGCGTGAAAGATCTGGCGGAGCGGGCGATTGCCTATGGGATGCCGGGCGTGATCGTCGACGGCACCGACGCCTGCCAGGTTTATGACGCGTGTCACGAGGCTTGTGAGCGGGCACGGCGCGGCGAAGGGCCGACGATGATCGAAGCAAAGATGATGCGCATGAAGGGCCATGCCATCCACGACGCCGCCGAATATGTGCCGAAACCGCTGTTTGAATATTGGAAGAAGCGCGATCCGATTGCGCGGTTGGAGGATTATCTCGTCAACAAAAAGAAGTGGCTGACGGTGGAGGAGAACCAGGCGCTGATTGCCGACGTCGAGCGCCAGCTCGATGTGGACCGCGAGGTCGCCGTGAATTCTCCCATGCCGGAGCCGGAATCGGCGGCGGGCGGCGTGTACTGTGAAAGCGGCTGCCATGAGATCCAGGCGAAGTATGCGATGCCGAAGGTGCGCGCCGGAAAGGCGGCGCTCAAGAGGCCCGAGGCTGAGGTACACCTGAAGTGAAAACGCGTTCGGGTGCTGCACGGAAGAAACAGCGATAAATTACTACCGGTAGACCTCGCGCCGGTGGCCGATTTTAAGGATCAAAACGGTGATCCGTTTTCCGTCAACCTGGTAGACGACGCGGTAGTCTCCGGCGCGAATGCGAAAAAGGCCGCGCTCGCCTTGAAGCTTTTTCGCTCCGGAAGGAAATGGATGGGTGGCTAGTGCGTCGATGCGGGGGGCGATGCGGCGCTGAGAAGCACGATCCAGGGCCTCGAATTCGCGCCGGGCCGAGTTCGTAAACTCGATGGCGTAGGGCATCGCGCCCGCTACAAACCCAGGTCTTTCTTGATCTTTGACCAGGGCACGGTGGGCTCGTTGAGGCGCTTGCGAGCATCCTCCAGATCGATCCGATCTTCCAGTTGCTCCAAAAGTTCGAGGTCCGCCAGCGGGACGACGGCGGCAACCGGTTTTTTCCGACGATGCACGATAATGCGCTCTCCGGCGTAGGCGGCGCGATTAACGATATCGGCGAATTCGCTGCGGGCGGCGGTGCTGGCGATTTTGCGGCGAGTGGTCACGTACCGATTATACGTTATGTACAGATCGTACAACAGACGGCAGGCGATTCGCGCGATGGGTTTACGCCGCTAAAAGCCCACGAAAGAAGATTCACTTTCGCCATTTGATAAAATAGAAGCACTTACTTGTCCGCATCGTCCCAACTCGTTCAGATCGATCTCGGGCCCCGCATTCCGAGCCCCAAGCCTTCGTGGCTGAAGGCCAAGGCTCCGGTGGGCGAGAACTTTCACAACCTTAAAAAGCTGGCTCGCGGGCTCGGGCTGCATACGGTTTGCGAGTCGGCGCAGTGTCCGAATATTGGCGAGTGCTGGCAACATAAGACCGCGACCTTCATGTTGCTGGGCGATATCTGTACGCGGCGCTGCGGATTTTGCGCGGTGCCGAAGGGGCGTCCCGAGCCGATCGATTGGGATGAGCCGCGGCGGGTGGCGGAGGCGGTGGCGACACTCGGGCTCAAGCATGCAGTTGTGACCAGCGTGAATCGCGACGATGACAACGTTGGCGGCGCGAAGATTTTTGCCGAGACTATCCGCCAGATTCGAGAGTTGGTGCCGGGCTGCCGCGTCGAGGTGCTGATTCCGGATTTTCAGGGACTCGAAGAGCCGCTACGGATCGTGCTCGAAGCCAAGCCTGACGTCTTGAACCACAACACCGAAACGGTGCCGCGGCTCTATCGCGCGGTGCGATCGGGGGCGCGCTACGAGCGCACGCTCGATCTGCTGGCGAATGCGAAGGCGTGGGATCCAGCGACGGTTACGAAGAGCGGAGTGATGGTTGGGATCGGCGAATCGGTGAGCGAACTCGTCGACGTGTTTCGCGACCTGGGCGAACGCGGCGTTGACATCCTGACCGTCGGCCAATACTTGCGGCCATCAAAAGATCATCTGCCTATGACGCGCTTCTACACTCCGGAGGAATTTGCTTTCCTGAAAGAAGAGGCGATGCGGTTTGGATTCCGGCATGTGGAGTCGGGACCGCTGGTGAGATCGAGCTATCATGCGCACGAGCAGGCAGCTGCGAGCTCCGAGCCGCGAACTACGAGCAAACCTTAGGGCGCCCGTTCCGATTCTCTCTGGGCGCGCCCCCATTGAAGGACGCTAGCCGCTTCAAAAAACCTTGACGTGGAAGGTCAGGTATTTCTTCGGATTCTCGCGGATTGACTTCACCAGCTCGCGCGTCTCGACCAGCATCTGATTGCTGTTGTTGTAGAGCGCCGGATCTTTAAACAGCATTCCTGCTGTGCCCTGCCCCTTTGCAAGGCCGTCGGTTAACGCGGTGAGATTGTTCAACGTCTCCTGGAGCTTGTTGGCGAATTCCTGGTCGTGCGTGAACTTGCCGAGGGCGCCCTTGCCGGCGTTCATGTCGTCGGTGAGCTGGCGAATGTTCGCAATGGTTTTGTTGGTGTTGTCGAAGAGCTCAGGATCCTTGAGAAGTTTTCCAGCCGAACCCTTGCCAGCCTGAAGATCATCGACGATGGCGTTAACCTTGTCGATCGCGGCCATCGCCTTCTTGTAGGCTTCGTCGCTGGTGAGCAGTGGGCCGATCGAGCCCTTGCCTTGCTGGATGTCGTCTACCAGACCTTTGAACTCGCCGACGGTGGCATTCAAGCGGTCGTAAAGATCCGAGGAATAGATGACCTTGCCGATCGAGCCCTGCCCGCTCTCGATGAAGCCGATGATGCGGTCGAGGCGCTTGATGAGCGCGTCAACATTGACGAGCGTGCCCTGGGTGGAGCGCACCACATCTTGAATATCGGGCACGGACTTGGCGGCCAGCGTGTCGCCATCCTGCACTTCGGGACCCTTGGCTAAGGAGCTATCGATATCGACGAAGGTTTCGCCGAGCACACCCGCGGTGGCCAGTGTGGCGACGGAGTCCTTATGCAAGGCGAAGGCATAGGTGGTCGCAACCTTCATCTGGATTTCGACGGGGGTTAGCGGCCGGTCTCTATTGATGCGGACTTTGGTGACGTTGCCGATGTCTACGCCGGCCAGGCGCACGGGCGCGCCTTCACGCAGGCCGCCGGCGTTATCGATGAAAGCGGTGAGGTGGATCTTGTGAGTGAACCAGCCGCCGGTGCCGCTCATGAGGAAGATCAGAACCATGAGGATGATGCTGGCGATCACGACCGTGAGTCCGACGCGCAGCTGCGACCATTTGAGTTGTTTTTGGCTAGGCACGGGGCTCCGTAAACAGAAAGAAGCATGATAGCAAAGGAAGGTGAATTTGAAGCGCAGAGATTTGGGGAAGCGGGGTCGGGGGTAGGAGGCCGGGGTTTGAGGTCTGATCCTAGGGGTCAATCACAGGCGCGCCGTTCAAGCGCGGTCCTGGATATCGGCGGGGAGGTGGTGCTGGAATGCCCTGCCCCGAAGGGGCCCCGGCGCGTTCGTTTTGCGAACGGCCAGAACCCTTGGGAGCGAGGGGTGAGGCAAACGGGCCAGCTGATTAACGAGCCACGTAATTAGACCCGGTGATTAGACCCGGGTGATTGGACCCAGGAGATGGTTAGCGGCTGGGTCCTTTCTCGGGCTTGCGGCCCGGTTCAGGCTTCTGCTGGGCTTGGCGCTGCTCGCGCGGCTGAGCTCGCTTTTGCTCGGCTTTCTGAGTCTGGGCCTGCTGCTTCTGCTCCTGACGAGCCTGCTGCTGGCTGGCTTTTTGGCGCTCGGCCTGCTGATGCTGCTCGTTCTTCTGTTGCTGCGCCTGCTGGCGCTGGTTGCGCTGCTGCTCGGCCTTTTGCTGCTGGGCCTGCTGGCGTTGCGCGTTTTTCTGTTCGTTCCTCTGGGCGTTCTTTTGGGCGTTCTTTTGTTCTTCAGCCTGCTTACGTTCAGTATTCTTCTGCGCCTGAGCCTGCTGGCGTTCGGAGCGCTGCTGTTGAGCTTTCTCTGCGCTGGCTTGCTTTTGCTGGTTGCGCTGTTCGGCTTTTTGCTGGTCGGCCTCACGGCTGGCGTTGGCGCGATTTTCGCTGGCAGCCTTGCGATTCTCCGCCGACCGATTTTCTGCCGATCGCTTCTCCTCAGCTTTGCGGTTCGTTTCGGATTTGCGATTGGCGCTGGCTTTGGCTTTCTCCTCGGCATTGGCGTTGCGATTTGCTTCTGCCTTGTTTTCCGCATTGCGCTGTTCGGCTGGACGCGTCTCGCCGGGTTTGGCTCGGGCTTCGCGCGGCGACATGGCCGGCGCATGATATTCGCCGCCCGCTTCCCTGGCCGCGACTACGTGGTTTTTGAAGTCACCGGGCCGGGCAGTTGCCGCGATCGCGGGACGCCCGTGATTCTCCGATGCGAAGAGCGCACGGTTGTGGCTGGCATCGCGCGCCTGCTCGCGCTGCGCCGCCAAGGCCGTCGTGTGATGCTCGTGCGCAAAGCGTTCCTGCTCCGCGGTGGGACGCACTGAAATGCCTCCCTGGCCGCCATTGAAGGCGACGTGGTTGTTATTGACGACTACGGTCTTGTCATAAACGTTGGTGATGCGCGAGCCACGCACATTCATGACCGCACTGTTGTAATAGAAAGATCGGCCGCGCCACTCGCCGCCGTAGAAGCCTTCGCCGGTGTAGCCGAAGCCGTAATTGATGCCGCCATAGAAGCCGACTTGCGGTCCCCAATAGCCGTCATTCCACATGTAGACACCGTCATTCCATCCCCAGTAACCGGGCGTCCAAAGGAGGCCGACGGGCGCGAGCACCCAAGTGCCGGGCACCCAGTAATAGCCAGCATCATCGCTCCACCCCCAATAACCGGGAGTCCAGAGATAGCCCGCGCCGGGGCAGAGGGGTTGCTGGTACACGGGTAGCGGGGGCGGACCGAAGCGCACGGAGATTCCGATTCCGATTTGCGCGAACGCTGCCGCCGAGAAGGAGAACATCAGGATTCCAAAGAGCAACCATTGCATTTTTCGTGTTTTCATAGAGGTCCTTTGTGACGGTGGCGTCGGATCGTCCTAGCTCGATCCAGACGTGCAAACCCCGGCAGTGCGCCAGAGTTTCTGTCCCGGGTGAGATGCTTTGTTTTGTCAATGGTTGGCTGGTTCGGGTGAACCCTGTAGGAAAGTTACTTGGAACTTGCTGAAATTATTTTTCGATACTCGACGGGAGAGAGCCCGACAATCTTCTTGAAGTCATTGATCAGGTGTGCCTGATCGAAGTAGCCGAGATCGAGAGCGAGCTGCGCCCAATTGAGGGTTGCTCCGGAATTAAATTTCTCGATCAGTTCATGCAGACGATAGCGGCGGATCACCCACTTCGGGCTGGCTCCTACGTATTCGCCAAACAGTCGTTGCAGGGAACGCGCGCTGGTGCCGGTGCGGCGCGAGAGGTCGTCGACGGTTCTGATCTCAGGCTCGGAAAGAATGCGCTCGACGAGTTTGCCGGCACGTGCAACGTTCGGATCGGCCTCCGGCATGCGCGCGTGGAAGAACTCGTTGGCCGCTGCGACCTTATCATTCTCTTTTTCTGTGCCTTCTTTTTCTTGGGCTGGAGCAAAGGCGATGGCTTCCAGAGCCTGCAGGTCATTTCCAAAGACGCGCCGCGCGGGAATGGTGCGGTTGGCGAGCGTGGAAATCGGAGCGCTGTAGAAGGGACGAAATCCTCCGGCGCGAAACTTCACGCCGAAGACATGGCCTTCGCCTTCGAGCACGCGATGAAACTTGCGAATCTGCACGCCTGCGATTACCGCGCTTTTCTCTGCCGCACCGTCGTGTTCGAAAATCAGATGGACGTTGGGATGAGGAACGCTCTCAGCGATATAGGGCGGGCAGCCGCGCAGGTCCCAATGAATGATCCAGTAGTGAGCGATCCAGGGCGCAAGATCGGAGGCCGGGCGGCGGCGAGCGTGGCGCATCTTTCCGGCGGCTAACGTGCGGCGCAGCATGCCGCGAGCCTGGCCGACCTCAGGATCGAAGAGTTCCTCGACCTCTGCGGATTGGGTTTGTCGCGTTTTTCCAATCATTGCGTTGGGCGACAGTTTAAAGTCCACTGAGCTTATGACGATCGAGACGCGGAACCATGGACGGTGCGCATGAGAATTCTAACGGCAGCGGCGGTGGCGACAGTAGTACTAGGCGCGGCGCTTACAGTTTTCGCGGCGCAGGTTCAACCGGCTGAGCCGCACGGCGACGCCTCGAAAGCAGCGCAATCGAATTCGGATCAAGTTTCGAATCCACGGGCTTCCAATCAGGAAAAGGCTACGGATCCAAGGGGAACATCAATGACAAAACATGCCGCAGGATCGTTCGACGTAAAAGTGATTCCGCAGAAGCCAGACAACAAAGAGGCGGAGGCCGCAAATTTCGGCAGAATGTCGCTCGACAAACAATTTCACGGCGACCTCGAAGCGACCAGCAAGGGCGAGATGATTGGCGCGATGACCGAGGTGAAAGGCTCCGCCGGCTATGTGGCCATGGAGCGAGTGACGGGCACGCTCGACGGGCGCACGGGAACATTCGTCCTGCAGCACAGCGGCACGATGACGCGGGGCGCGCAGAGCATGAACATTACGGTCGTGCCGGATTCGGGCACCGGCGGGCTTGCGGGCATCAGCGGCTCGATGACCATCATCATCCAGGAGGGCGGCAAACATTTTTACGAGTTTGACTATCAGCTGCCGCAGTGAGCGGGCGAATGCGACCGCAGTTCGCCGGCTAACTCTCCAAGCTCAACTCTCCAAAATGACGTGGGCGAGCGCCTGCTCGGAGGTGTGCGTGAGCGAGAGCGCGATGTTCTTGTAGCCGAGTTTTGCGGCGATGGCGGCCGCTTGCCCGTGCAATTGCAGCGTGGGACGCTGGCCCTGGGGGCGCACGACTTCAATGTCGCGCCAACGCACACCGTGATTCCAGCCTGTACCGAGCGCCTTCATGCCGGCTTCTTTGGCGGCAAAGCGCGCGGCATAACTTTCAAAGCGGCTGGCCTTGGCCTCGCAATAGCGAATCTCGCCTTCGGTAAAAATGCGGCGGATGAAGCGGTCGCCATAGCGCTCGATTGATTCGCGAATGCGGGGAACCTCGGCGATGTCCACGCCGGTGCCGATAATCATGCAGACATGGTAATTGCTGACTCGCGATTTGTAATTTGGAAGTTGCAGGCGTCGACGGCTTAGCGCTTTTAGACGGCCAACCGATCTTAGAAGAGTTGATCGCCGCGATAAATCATCTGGCCATCGATCAGGCGCGCTTCCTCCATGAGTTTGTGCGGACGCACCGGGCCCTCCGCGTCGATATGAAGAACCTCGTGCCCGTGCGCAACCAGCCAGTCAGAGACGATCATGCGATGACAGCGAAAGTAGACGCGCTCGGCGCACATATAGGCGGTACGAGCACTCCCGGCAATTTGGAGAAGCTCGCCGATTGCCTGCTCGAATTCGGGAGTGAGCGTGTAGTCCGCATAATTGCGAAAACTGGCGTTGCGTAAGCCGGTGTGCGGCGAGTCCTGGCGAGTGGCTTTGCGGTATCCGCCGAGCGCTTTCATCCAGAGGTAGCGAATGCCGTGCTTCGACAGTTCGCTTTCGAGCGCCTCGCGGTTAAAGTGCGGAAGTCGGCGCGACATCGGGAAGGCGCGGATGTCGACCAGCGTCTCGATGTTGTGAGCCTTGAGCGCGGAGACGAGTTCATCAATCGTGCGCGTTGAATGTCCGATGGTGTAGAGGGTGGCCACTGAGCTACAGGGATGAAATTGCCTCGGCAAAGGTTGCGTCTTGTTCAGGGAACACAGTGCGCAGATCGAGCAGCACACGGCCCTCTTCGACGCGCGCAATTATAGGAGGATCGCCCTGCCGCAGGCGGGCGCAAAGCTCGTCCGCGCTTTGTTCCTGATGCGTGAGAGCGATGAGACGCGTCGGCAGAACGGCCGTGGGAGCTGCGCCACCACCGATTACGGATTCGCCGTCGATCAGTTTCAGTTTGAGCTTCGCGGACGCTTTTCCAGCGGAGTTTACGTGCGATGCGACAATTTCAGCGCGCGCAGAAATTTCATCTTTCGATAAATGCATCATGCGCAACACGGGCACGGCATGGCGATCGTGCTTGACGTAAGCGAGAAGGGTAGCTTCGAACGCGGCGTAGGTGAGCTTGTCGACGCGCAGCGCACGAAAGAGGGAATTCGAACGCATGCGGGCCACGAGATCGGCGCGGCCGGTGATGAGGCCGGCTTGCGGGCCGCCCAGCAGCTTGTCTCCGCTGTAGGTGACGACATCCACGCCGGCACGGAGACTGTCAAAGACGCTGGCCTCATTCGCGATTCCGATTTCGCGCAGATCGAAAAGCGCGCCACTGCCCAGGTCTTCAACGAGCGGAATGCCGCGGCGGTGCGCGAGCGCGACCAGATCGGCGAGAGCCGGTTGCTCCGTGAATCCAGTGATCGCGAAGTTCGAGCGATGCACGCGCAGCAGCAGGCGGGTGCGCTCAGTAATCGCGCGCTCGTAGTCGGCGATGCGCGTGCGGTTGGTGGTGCCGACCTCGCGCAGCGTGGCTTGCGACTTCGACATCACATCAGGAATGCGGAACGAGCCGCCGATTTCGACCAGTTCGCCGCGTGAAACGATTACCTCCCCGCCTTCCGCGAGGGAGTTGAGAGCGAGCAGGACGGCAGCGGCGTTGTTGTTGACGACGATGGTGGTGCGCGCTAGAGGAGTCGACCCTTGATCGCCCGGAGAGCCGGGGGCGGCTGTCCCCACGTGATCTTCTAATAGCTTCTGAAAGAGGCGATCGACGTGGACATCGCGCTTGCCGCGTTCGCCACTCTCCAGGTTGAATTCCAGATTCGAGTAAGCGGACGCGATGTTGCGAATGTGATCGAGCGCTGCGCTGCCGAGCGGGGCGCGCCCGAGATTGGTGTGCAGAATTACGCCGGTGGCGTTGATGACCGGCCTCAATGAATAACGAAGAGAGTGACGAAGTTCGCGTTCGATGGCGCTGGAAAGACCGCTGAGAGCGAGGTCCAGCGAGCTTTCATCGAGACGGTTGTTCGCGATCTCGTGGCGCAGGCGCTCGAGGACGGTGCGGATCGCATCCCCGACGACGGTCGCGCCTTCGCGCTGCGAGAGCGCATGAATCTCGGAGCGGCGCAGCAGTTCGTCGGTCGACGGAAGCTTACGAAATAACGCCGGGTTCGAGGTCGAAGACATTGCCGGGATTATGACACGGGGCGCTACAGGGTATGCAAATAAGCGAGCAGGTCCTGGATCTGCTGGTCGGTCATCACCTGGCCGAAGCCTTCCATCTTCGAGCGGCCGTTCTTGATGATGTCGCCGACGCGCTCGTCGTTGGCCGGCAGCCCGCTGAGCTCCAGATACTGGCGCTTGAAAACGCCCTTTCATGCTCGGGCCTTTCTTGCCGCGCGAGGAATAGGGCTCGTGACATCGGTCGCAGTAGTTATCGTAAAGCTTACGCCCAGCGGCCTGTTGCGGATTAAGGCCAAGCTCGGCGTCGGACTTGCGGCGCTCGACGTCGCAGGCGGTCGTAGCCAGCGTGAGAACCAAAGCGATGGCAACTAGAACCGGCAGGCGAGGGGAAAAATTCTTAAGAAGTCGCATCATATTTGGTGGCGCTCACACGCGAACCCGTAGACGTAGGATAATACGTTCGCCATGGCGGTAGCGATCAAACGCGTTTATGAGGCGCCCGCGGCGGCGGATGGGGTGCGCGTGCTGGTGGATCGCCTGTGGCCGCGCGGGCTGACCAAGGAAGCGGCGGCGGTGAAGCACTGGCTGCGCGATGTGGCGCCCTCGAATGAGTTGCGGCAGTGGTATCACGCCAATCCAGACGGGTGGACGCTGTTTCGCAGGCGCTATCTGAAAGAACTGGCCTCGCCAAGAGCGACGGCCGCGGTAGAAAAGCTCTACGACCTGGCGGAAGGAAAGAGAAACCTGACGCTGCTCTATGCGTCGCGCAACGAAGAGCGCAACAACGCGACGGTGCTCAAAGAGTTGATCGAGGGCGGACGGAAACCGCCGTCCAGCGTGGGGCGCGCCACGGCGGCTCGAGGACGAATTCGGAAGGCTAGAAGACAGTAGCCAGCAGCCCGTTGCCAGTAGCAAGTTGCTTGTTCAGCGCATGGTTCTCTTTTTTGTGACGCGGACTGGCTCGCGGCGTGCTGGCCTACGAAGCCGCTGGCGAGATTGGACTGGCAACAGGGACTCGCAACTAGCAAGTGAACTTCGCGCACTATAATTTTCTCCGTCATGTCCGCTTCCCCTCTCAACAAGAAAATCGAATCCCTGCGCGAAAAGATTCGCCACCACGAGTATCTCTACTACGTCCTCGACCAGCCCGAACTGACCGACGCCGAATTCGACAAGCTGATGAACGAGTTGAAGAAGCTCGAGGCGGAGCATCCCGATCTCGTCACGCCCGATTCGCCGACCCAGCGCGTCGGCGGCAAACCGCGCGAGGGATTCGTGAAGGCAAAGCATTCGTCGCCCATGCTCTCGCTCGACAACGCTTACAGCGAGGAAGAGCTGCGCGACTGGGAGCGCCGCGTGCATGAACTCAGCGGCCGCACGGATGTCGAATACATGTGCGAACTGAAACTGGACGGCATGTCGCTGGCGCTTGTGTACACCGATGGCCGGCTCGAGCGGGGCATCACGCGGGGTGATGGAACCGTGGGTGAAGACGTCACGCTGAACGTGCGCACGGTGCGTTCGATTCCGCTGTCGGTCGCGAAAGACAAACTGAAAAAAGCGGGCATCCCCACCGACTTCGAAACACGCGGTGAAATGCTGATGCCTCTCGCCGCCTTCCGCAAGCTGAATGAAGAGCGACAAAGACAGGGACTGGCGACGTTTGCGAACCCGCGGAACTTTACCGCCGGAACGGTGCGGCAGCTTGAGCCATCGATCACCGCCCAGCGCCGCATGGATTATTTCGCGTACATGCTGCTCAAAGACGGGCGAACTTATTTTGACCGGCAGTCGAAAACCATGGACGCGCTCGAAAGCGCGGGCTTCAAGGTCAATCCCAATCGCAAGCTGGTAAAGAATCTCGATGAGGTCTGGAAGTTCATCCAGAGCTGGGAGGCGAAGCGCGAGTCGCTGCCCTACGAGATTGACGGCATCGTAATAAAGGTGGATCGCACCGCGCTGCAACAGGAACTCGGCTTCACCGGCAAAGCTCCGCGCTGGGCGATTGCCTATAAGTTTGCGGCGCATGGGGCAGTCACGCAGGTCGAAGACATCGTTCCGCAGGTCGGCCGAACGGGGAAGCTGACTCCGGTGGCGTGGCTCAAGCCGGTGCCCATTGGCGGAACGACGGTCTCGCGGGCCACGCTGCACAACATGGATTTCGTCGACGAGCTGGGCGTCAAGATCGGCGACTGGGTCGAAGTGGAGCGCGGCGGCGACGTGATTCCGAAAGTTGTGAAGGTCGTCGAAGACGCTGAGCATCCGCGCGGGCACCGGTTGTTCACGATGCCGGAGCACTGCCCGGTGTGCGGAGGCAATGTTGTGCGCACCGAGGGCGAGGCCGACCATCGCTGCGTGAATGCGAATTGTCCGGCGAAGCTCCAGGGCACGATTTTGCATTTTGCCTCGCGTCACGTCATGGACATCGACGGCCTGGGAGAAGCGCTGGTCAACCAGCTCACCACGAGTGGGCTGGTGAAGAACGTCGCCGATCTTTACCGGCTGACGAAAGACGAGTTGCTTAAGCTCGAGCGCATGGGGGAAAAGTCGGCGGAGAACGTGCTCAAGGAAATTGCCGATTCGAAGACGCTTCCGCTGGAGCGCGTTATTTATGGCTTGGGAATCCGGTTTGTAGGCGAGCGCACGGCGCAGTTTCTGTCCGAACACTTCGGCTCGCTCGACGCCATTATGAATGCGAGCGCGGAGGAACTGGAAGAAGTGAACGAAGTGGGCCCGCGCATTGCCGAGAGCATCGTCGAGTTTTTCGCCGACGAGCACAATCGCAGGCTGGTCGGCGATCTGAGAAAAGCCGGGCTGACCTTCACCGGCCAGAAAAAAGAAAAAGGCACGAAGCTGGCAGGCAAAACATTTGTGCTGACCGGGACGCTGGCGCGCCACACGCGCGACGAGGCGAAGAAGATGATCGAAGACGCCGGCGGGCGAGTTTCGGGGTCGGTGAGTAAGAAGACGGATTACGTCGTGGCCGGTGCGGAGGCGGGCTCGAAGCTGGATAAGGCGCGGGAGTTGGGGGTAGCGGTCATCGACGAGGAGGAGATGGAAAAGCTAGCGGGATAAAACCTAAGATCGATTCTATCTACATCGAACCGAAATTCTCCGCGGCCAGTCGGCGCCGTGCCGATCGCGAAATGGCGTAACGTGCAAAGCCGAGCAGGGCGGCAATCATCCCGCATAATGCGACCCACGGAAACGCGCGATTCGTGGTCCAGGTGGCCAGTCTGGCATAGTTTTCCGCAGTCGGCCTCGCCAGAATCAGCTGAATGCGGTTTACACCTTTAAGATTGGGGAACAGATAGACCGGGATCGATCTGCCCTCGGGCACCATTTCCATCAGTTCGAGCTGATTGGTCGGAAGTTTATTGTGGAATGTTGGAAGGGTACCGATGTAAGGGACTAAATCCATCATCTCTCTGTTCCCCTCGACCACGCCAAGTCCATACGCATACTGCTGGAAAGGCTCGAGTGTCTGACTGTATTGAACGCTGATCACCCGGAATGTCGTCGCGTGGTAGGGCTGCCCGGCGTAAAGCTCCGCGCTGGACGAGGAGTTCAGGTAGAGCGGCAATCCAAAGACGCAGCCCATAACGAACAGCGTCCCGGAAATCGCAATCATCAGGTCGAGCAGCCAAACGCCCACCGTCATCGGAGGTTTCGGCGCAAGGCTCACACCGCATTGCGGACAATGCGTTTCGACGAACTCACCCAATTCCAGTCCGCATTGCGGGCATTTACTCGGAGCCGGCATCTGGCTCAAATTGCAGCACGAGCAGATTCAAGCCGCAAATGACAAGGGTAATAAGTCTAGTGCTTCGCCGTCGGCGGCGTCAGCCCGTTCAGCCGGAGATACATGGCGGCTTCGGCATAGTGGTCGGCCCAGTTGCTGGCGATGCCGAGGGCAAATCGGGCGCGCGAGAGCTGCTGACCTCCCGGTCCGCCTGTAGTCAGCTCGCCGAGCTTTGCGTCGTCCATTTTGCCAATCGCGTCGCCGCAAAAATCGAAGGAGGCTTTGAGCGCGGCCACCAGCTTGTCTTTTGAATCGGTGTCCTTCATCTCGTCCGTTTTCGGAGCCGGAACTGCCGTAGCGCCGCTACAGAGCGTGTAATTCGCCTCGATCATGTGCGCGACGAGGTGGCCAAACGTCATCTGGTCAGCGCTTGGTTTGTAGCTGAATTTGTCGGCGGGCATTGCTTCGACAGCGGCAACGGTGTTCTTCTGGCGGTTGGGAAAAACTTCTTTGAGAGCGGTAGCGATCGGGTTCTTGACTTGGGCAGTCGCCGATGCGGCAAGCAGGAGCAGGGGCAGGGCAAAAGTTAGTTTCATGAGCCATCCTCCGAGGCGCTTGCCAGCATAACGCGGAGAGCGGTAGGCGCGCCACACGGGGAGCGGTGGCGAAGGCTGTGCGGCAGCGGCATTAATGGCAGCAGCATGACCGTCAGCAGTATCAATGGCAGCAGCATGATCAAAGGCCAAGGTCCGGCGTGTCGGCGCCCATGTGCGTCTTCCGCGCTACACTGGAATCATGCACGCGCACGAGCATTCGCACGGCGAGCACTCGCATGGTGGACATGCGCATGGTGGACATGTGCACGGCACCGGCCGCGTGCTGCAGATTTCGCTGGCGGTCACGGCGCTTTATATCGCCCTACTGGTGGTGGAGGGCATTCGCGCGCATTCTCTCGCATTGCTGTCGGAGGCGGGCCACAATCTTTCCGATCTGCTGGCGCTTTTGTTATCGCTGGTCGCGGTATATCTCGAAGGCCGTCCGCCGAGCGCCACCAAAACCTACGGCTATCGGCGCGCCGGAGTGCTGGCAGCGCTTGTGAATTCGCTTTCGCTGGTGGTCGTTTCGCTTCTGATTTTCTACGAGGCCTATCGGCGGCTACAGCATCCCGAGCAGGTGCGGGCCGGGCTGATGATCTGGGTGGCGGCCGCCGGAGTTGTGATGAACGGCGCGATTGCGCTGCTGCTGTGCCGTTCCGGTCGCGACGTAAATGTGCGCAGCGCGCTTTTGCATGAGATCGGCGACACGGTTTCAACGGCGGCGGTAATTGTCGGGGGCTGGATCATCCTGATGACCGGCCAGTCCTGGGTCGATCCGGCTTTGTCGTTTGGAATCGGCGCGTTGATTTTGTGGTCAAGCTTCGGCATCGTGCGCGAAACGTTGAATATTCTGCTCGAAGGCACGCCGCGCGGCATGAGCCTGGAAGAAGTCGAAGCGGTGGTGCGCACAATTTCCGGGGTAAGCGACGTGCACGATCTGCATGTGTGGAGCATCGGATCGGAGAACCACGCGCTCTCCGCGCACGTAAAGATCGCCGACATGCCGACTTCGGAGAGCGACACGATTTTGCGCGAGATCAACGAAAAGCTCGGGCAGACGTTTGGAATCCAGCACACGACCATTCAACTCGAGCACGTGGTGTGCGAGACGGCGCATGCGTGCGTGATCGCCGTGCGCGAAGAAGCGTCGCATGCGCACTCCGGGCATGAGCACGGCGGACACCGGCACTGAAATCGCGGTGCCTATTCGTGCTGTTGCTCGAAAATTTTCTTGACGGTCTCGATGGTGTCGGCATCTTCGGGCAGTTTGTCGGGACGTAATCGCACGATGCGGGGGAAGCGTAGCGCGTAGCCGCTTTCGTGGCGCGTCGAGCGCATCATGTTGTTGAAAGCCACCTCAAGAACCATTCTGCGGCTCAACCTCCAGACGAAGGCCCTGCTCGCTGACTTTGTGGGCGAGAAACCACTTCGTCATTTCGGCGATCTCGGCATCGGTGAGGCCGGAATAAGCCTTACCAATGTTCACAAGCCGATCGCCATCCCAAACCGCGAATGTGTAGTCGCTGAGGACGCCAATGCGTTTGCCGTGCCCGTATTCGACGGCGGTGACGACGACGTCGAGCGTGGCGAGTTCGCGCTTCATCTTGAGCCACGATTTGCCGCGGCGTCCTGGCGTGTATAGCGACTCGAGGTCTTTGATCATGAGGCCTTCGTTACCGCGAGCGCGAGCGGCGAGAAAGAGGCGTTCGAGGTCTTCGGAGGTGTGAGCGATGGCAACGGGAGCGCGAAGAATCTCGGCCAGCACATCTTCTTCGCGCGTCCTGGAAAGCAAACACGGTTTGACTGGTTGACGCGCGGGCCAATTCTACGCGAGCCAATTTGACGCGGGGAGAAGCGAGCAGATCATTGAGGATTTGTGCGCGTTCGCTCAGCGGGCGGTCGAGAAGAAGTTGACCATCGGCGTAGATGACATCGAAGACCATGTAAGCGACAGGTACGTCATGCATGAGCCGGGAGCTGACTCGCTTGCGGCCGAGGCGTTGCTGGAGCGAGCTGAACGGGAGGGCTCGACCGGCTGCCGAGCTTTGCTCGACCGCACCGCCGAGGGCGGCTTTCCCCGCGTGAGCAGCCTCCCAGGCGACGATTTCACCGTCCAGGATGGCGTCTTTCGCGAGGCCGGCAAGGGCAGGTGGAAGCTCGGGAAATGATTCTGTAATTTCGTCGCGGGTGCGCGAGAAGAGACGAACTTCGCCTCCGCCAATGTGGGCTTGCGCACGAATGCCATCGTACTTATCTTCGACTGCGGCGTGCACAAAAAAGCTGATGGCTTCCTCAGTGGATTCGACGGGGCTCGCGAGCATGAAATCGATGGGATGGAAGAGACGCATACGAGCCTCGCCGAGGGTTTTGGTGGAGGCCAATCGTAGGGTCTCGCCAAGGTCGCCCAGCAGCATGTTGGCGCGCTTGACCTGGTCGAGCGGGACATCGTACGCGCGGGCGATTGCTTCCTCGACGAGGCTCTCTTTCAGCCCGATGCGGAGGTCGCCGGTGACGATCTTGACGATGTACTTCGCTTCGAGCGGAGCGGCGCGCTCGAGGAGTTGGCGGAGCAAAGCCGCCTTGGCGGCAGGACCGCGAGCAGAGGCGATTGCGGTAAAGGCCTGGTCTACATCGGTAAGGGAGAGTTCGAGACCCGGTCGCACAACGGAACTGGTCGCGTCAGTGTTCGCGGCCAACGCCTCCGCCGCAACAGCTCCCGCATCGCCCTGGCGGCGATAAATGGCGGAGAGTTCGAGTTCCGACTTGCCGGAGAGATCGGCGATGACGCGCCAGAGCAATGCGCCGCCGACCTGCAGGGTGGCCTCGACGTGGCTGGCGAAAGGCCGCCCGGAGAAGAAGATGGCTGCGAGGGAAGCGTCCGGGACAGCAAGCGAACGGAGGTACTCGGCGACGAGGGCGGTCTTACCGAGTTTGCTGGTGGTCGCGGCAACGGACTCGGCGGTCTCGGCGAAACGCAACATGCATATTGGATTCTACGAGGAGCGGAGCGAGTCGAGCGCGCCCACGAGGATGGGGCGCACAATCCCCATCGCCATGGGCAGATCGACTCAAAGCGACCCTGATGCAGCCCACTCTAGGCAATGAGTGACACGGTTGTGCTCTCGGCCGGCATCAGCGGATCTTCAATCCTGATCGGGTCAGGCAAGTTTGTCCCGGACCGGTGGACCGGCGGCATAGGATCGTGGGGCTGAATCGGGGATGGGCCCACCGGCGAGGGTGATACCGGAAGCAGCGGATCGTGCACCTCGATCGGACCGACGGGATTCGCGCTCACGGGAAGCTGGCGGGCGGGCGACCCACTTACTTGAATCGGAGCGGACGTAAGGTTCGTGCTATTGCTTTCCCCCGAATCGGTCGAGACCTGCTGAAGCGATTGGTAAGCCTGCTGTACTGGCGTCAGGGTTCCGGAAGCTAAATTGGTCGACGACGAGGTCATGGTGCCCTGCTGAAAGAAGTCGCCATCAAGAGGGGCGTACGAGGAAGTGCTTTCAAGCTGCTGGGACTGAACGTTCTTCTGCGCGCCGGATACCGCAGATGAAGTGATCTGATTGCCGGCCATGTTGCCATAGATTGCGGAGACGGACATAGGTTTTCCTCACATTCGAGATCGTCGCCACACGGATAGAATGAGCGGCAACATTTCGACAGCGCTATTCATGAAGCACTATTTACAAAGCACGCATCGGGCCATTTCGATTGGCCACAAATGGCCGTACTTGGCACACATTAGGTGTCGCAAAACGTGCACCCGGCACAATTAGCCGAGTTCCGATGGGAAAGAATTGCCGGGCAGATTGAGATAGGGCTCGCACTTAGAGCGTTCAAAGGAAGGCGAAATAGGGTCTCGCAGTCGGTACTTGGTTAGCCCTTGCTTTGTGCGAGGCTTTCCGAATACGCGGTTTGCAGATCTGACGCGTCGGGAAATAGATCGAGACCCTGCCGCAACAGCCTTGCGGAGTCACACCAATCACGGAATTGCGCGTAAATACTGGCGGCGCGTAAGTATGCTTTTGGATGCGGCGCAAGTCTGGTCAAATGCTCGGCCTCAGCGGCCGCTTCCCTCAGCCTGTTAGTCAGGAGATAGGCCTTCATGAGCCGGTCATGAACATCGACCCTGGGAGGCGGAGTAGTGGCGGCCCGGGTAAGTCTACGAATGCCGCTTTCACCCATACCTAGCCTGACTTCCAGCAAGCCTAACTTGCTTTCGAGTTCGGCATTGCCCGGGCAAAGTTTTAGAGCGTTCAGGTATGCCGCCCGGGATTCCTGCAGTTGCCCCAACTGGGAGAATGCGTCTCCCAACAAACGATGCTTCTGTCGGGCACTCTCGTCGTCGGGGGGATTGAATTCAAGAAACGGAATCGCATCCTGGGCTCGACCGAGGTCCAGATCGATCATTGCCGTGAATAGTAGCGCCTCGACGCAGCGTGGATTTAATTCTAGCGCCTGTTGAAAGTTCTGGAGCGCAGCAGAGCGATTATTAAACGAGTCATACTCCATGCGTCCGAGATAAGTCCAGCCGCGAAAGTCATTCGGTTCCTCTTTTACCCTTAGCCGCAGAAGGTCGCGGTAGTATTCAAGCTTTTGCCTCATGTCCCCGCGTGAAAGAAGAAGTCCAAAGTTGTGAATGCAACAGTCCACGGATCGCAACCCCAACTGCGCCGCGCGGAGCGTGAGCTCGACCTGCTCATGCACCCGGCCGGTGAAATGGATTCGCGGGTCGCGGCGGAACAGCCGGCACTTCTCGTAGACAAAGTAACTACCGGCGTCCGCGGCGCGCGGGTGCCGAAAATCGTTCGGATGCCCGGCGGCATTACCTGCGCGAATGTCGATCGCCGGAGTGTAATTCCTTATAGGAAGGATGTACCCTGCGACCTCACGAGCCTGCATCAGTTTCGCAATCCGTGAAGCAGCGCGAGCATCGAGCTCCTCATCGGCATCTAATGACAGCACCCAATCGGTCTTCATGGCCGCCAGCGCAGCATTGCGCGCGTCTGCGAAATGATCCTTCCACGGAAAGGTGATGACTGTGGCGCCGAGTTTCCGCGCAAGGGCGATTGTATTGTCGGTTGAACCGGTATCTGCCACCACGATTTGGCTCACGACTTCTCGGATGCTATCGAGACATGGGCCTATCGTCTCGGCCTCATTCTTCACGATCATCGACAATCCAAGAGTCGGCATCAACTTTGGCTAACCACAGATTTGGAGCAGTCTGGATCAAAAGTTGTAGCAACTCTCCTTCCGCGTGCTATCTAATGCCGCTCTAATACCTGAAGTCGTGATTCATGGGCACCTTCCGATCTCCGGAAGAGCGAGTTGTTACTTTGGGTGGAAACTTACTGGACTCTAAAGGCTATGTGGCGTGAGTATCACCGATACTAATGTCTTGGTACAATCCCGCAAAGGTGCCACCTTGAATAAAGTTAACTCCAGGCGGTCGCGAATTTTGCGGCGGGTACTGGAATACATCAACGCAGGTTCGTGGTGGGCCGAGCGGAATGGCCTGCTCGCCTTTGGCACGCAAACAACCGTGCAAGCATGTCTCGACTCCGCAGCACCCTCGGTGCAGATCAGCAATGACGCTGTGAAGGAAGCGCAGGCGGTCCGCTCGAAAGTGCTTGCGAGCCGGGGGCGCCGGGCGGCTGCAAAGCGCGTCACCATCGGCAAACTTCCCGCAGAATCGACCAAGGCCGAGCTTGAGCAGTGGTTGCTCGGCCTCGCTCCCGCGCGCCGGGCAGAAGTAACGAGGTACATTCTCGAGAATCTATCCGCATGCTGCGTCGACCCCGAAACGGGAGCTGCAATCGTGCGCGACGAAGATAACCTGGATGCGGCGCTGGCTGCGGATATGCTGGATCAACTGGATCGCAGCGTCGCGGCGACCAGGGAGTATCGGGTGCTTCGGGTCAAACATGCAAGCCCGTGGGTCCAGCAATATTTTGATGAGGCGCAGCGCTGTTATCTGTATGGTTTCGAGGTCGCTTGTGCGGTACTTTGCCGGGGATTACTAGAGGCCATTCTCATTGATCTTGTCGATCCGACCTATCGCCTGAGCCGGTACAGCCGTCCTCATCATTCCCACCTTTCCTGCATGATCGATGCCGCAAAAGGAAAGTTTCTCGACGATAATGGTGTCGCCGCTGCCGAGCTGATACGCGACTGCGGCAACAGTGCGATCCACGATCTCAAGATGTTTCGGGAGGAGTATGTGCCGAGGCTTGGCGAGATTATGGATGCGACCCGCCGTATCGTAAGTCTAATGTATAAGTAGCGAGGAACAGCTGGTATTAAGGCAGGTCAGGATTGGTTATGCTTGCTCGTCGAGAGTGTGGGGCTCACCCTCTTCCGGCAAGTCGTTCTCTTCGTCAGCCAAGTCCGGAGCCGGAGCATGGTGCCGATTCCGGGATTGCTGTTGTTCCCCTGCGCCGGTATGCCGCGACTGCACCTCTTTTATTGGTGTAGTAGACGGGAGAGGACCGTTGATTGAGAGATCGTCCATCGATCGACCTATATTGCACCATGACTTTCGAGCTTACGAACTTCTCCGGCTTTATCCTAATCGGCAATCCTGTGGATAAAGATTAATGCTGCGTGATGGCGATCTCATCTCGGAGCGGCGTAAGTGGTTTCGCCGCGAGCCCGGTGGCCAGCGAACAATTGCGATGAGCTACCTCCACTCGGCCAGCAGCGCTTCTGCTACTGAAGCCAAAGGTTTTAATTGGTAAGTGCCATCTGCGACGCTCTGACGCAATTGCTCTACATGACTCAGGCGGGAGTCGTCCGCGTTCATTGCCATGCTTGTGAGAGCCGATATGCTAGCGGTACCGGCGATGAGAGTAGGAGTAATCTCATCCGCCGTACCCGCATCCGCGGCCTGAGAGCCGTTGATCGAGATATTCGAGGTAAGAGGAGTTGCGTCAAATTCATTGGCCGCGGTCTCTGGTTGTGGACTTAAGGGTTGTGAACTCAAGCCGCCGATCGAAATCGTCATCGTGTCTTGCCCTGCTTTCTGCGCGAATGCCCGGTAGAAAAGAACCCCGGTTCACTATCTTCAGATCACCTGCCGGTTACGACTCCGGATTAGAGCCGGATGAGGAAGCAGGCAAAATATGCCTAGTATCACAGCACGTTGCTTTCCACGCAATTGGCAGAAGAGATTGTTAAAGGCCGGGACCCTGCGCCAATAGATATTGGTGCAGATGAGCGCGGTCTCCCGCGGAGGAATCAGCGAATGTGAAGGCATGATCGGAGCCAAAGCGGCGAGTGACGGTTGCCGCGATTGCCATTTGTTCGGAGTCGCCAGGCAGCGTGAGGATCAAGGTGGCTCTGGTCTCGACATCCAGAGGTTCCGACAGCCACGCGACGAGCCCCTGCGTGCTGATCTCGTAACATCTTCCATAACGAACCTGATCGCTTCCTGCCAGAGCCAGGAATCGGAAGTCCACCTTAAAGCGAGGGGCCCGATAGTGAAAATCGCGGATGTTCTCCAAAATACTATCCCCTCCCTGGGACTGCCGCCTTCGTCAAATCACTTACTGGCGAACGCCGAACACAACAGACAGTCGAACAGGAGTAATCGGCCATTTGCCACCGAATCTTCACGATTATTGCCGAAGTCGTGCAGGCTATAGCAATTACGTTCGACCCTGTACCTCGCAAGGAGCGCCCCTTTGGCAGACGCGTTGCATTTTGGCTAGGCAGATGTTGCCTACTTCTCATGCCACTCCAATAAAGTCTCTTGCGTCGCAAACTGCGGCGAGTGACGGCATGTTAGCAGATGCATTTAGTGTCTTTGTCTCTGCCGCGACCCGGTTGGAGCGTTCTTACAATCATCTCCGCGATGAAGTCGCTCAATTGCGCGCTCAATTAGAAGAGCGAAATCGCGCCCTCGCATCGAGCCTGGAAGAAAACGCTCGGATGAAGGTGCTCCACGGTCAGATTCTCGATGCGCTGCCTTGCGGAGTGGCCGTACTGGACATGCAAGAGAAAGAAATTGTGCTGCTCAATCCGGAAGCACGAAAGCTTCTGGGAATGCCCAACGGTGAAACGCCACTCTGGGAGAGCCTTCCAACGTCACTCCACGCAATGATCGAGTCGGGCCCTTCGCAATCCTGGCGTCTGGGAGACGAGCAACAAATAGCTTTACACAGTGCGGCCGGCGATCGCTGGCTCAAGGTTGGCTGCACCTCGATCGAAAGTGGCGGGTTTTTCGCGACCGGCAACTTCACTTTCCCGACCCTAATCCTGACCATTCGCGACACGACTTCTCAGAAGCAGGCCAATGAAGAACGGGAAGCCTCACGCCAGATGATGGCTTTGGCCGAGATATCCACCCTGCTTGCCCATGAGATTCGAAATCCATTAGGCAGCCTTGAGTTATTCGCGAGCCTGCTGGCGGGCGATGCCGCACTGTCCGAGCAGTCTCGACAATGGATCCGGCACTTACAAGCCGGTGTTCGATCCCTCGCCGCAACGGTCAACAATGTTCTGCGGCTTCATACCCCGGGCTCACCTCAGTTCGTTCCTCTGGAACTGGAACAGTTACTCGTCAACGGTATCGAGTTTATCCGGCCATTGGCGGAACAATCGGGCATCACCATCCATCTGGAGGCGCGAGTCGGCCGTAGCAGAGTCATGGCAGATCCGGGGGCCTTGCAGCAACTGCTACTCAATCTGGCCCACAACGCGTTTCGTCACACCCCGAGCGGAGGGGTCTTATCCTTCGACGCCCGGATCGAGAAGCGCGACGGTGGCGGAGTCGCGGTGATCGACGTGTCGGATACAGGCAGCGGAATCAAGCCAGCAGACCTACCACACATCTTCGAATCGGGATTCAGCGGCAACGGTCAAAGTACCGGGCTGGGATTGGCTGTTTGTGAGCGAATCATGTCGCAGCATCACGGTACGATCAAGGCGACAAGTAAGTTGGGCTTAGGTTCGACATTCCGACTGGAGTTACCCGTTCTGTGATTGAGGAAATGAAATCCGTGCTGGTCGTCGATGACGAACCCGGAATGCGCATGGCGCTCCAGGCGAGCTTTCAGCGAATTGGATGGCGGGTTGAGACCGCCTCGGGAAGTTCCGACGCACTGCATAAGTTCAACGCGACCCAATTTCCTCTCGTTATTACCGACGTACGAATGCCAGACGGCGACGGCCTGAACTTCATGCGGCAGGTGCGGCTTGCGAGCCCTTCGACGGCGATTATTGTTTTTACGGCGTTTGGAAGCGTTCCGGAGGCGGTCAAGGCAATTCAGGATGGTGCGTGCGATTATCTTACAAAGCCGGTTTCATTTGAGCAGTTACAAGCCGTGGTCACGCGTGTCATGCGGAATTCAGCGCAGACCGCCAAGAAGTCAACCGAGAGGACGACGGCCGCGATCGTGGGCAATTCGCCTGCGCTTCGCCTGGCTCTCGATCGTGCCCGGCATGCGGCGCGAACCAATGCGGACGTCCTGATCGAGGCGGAAAGCGGCACAGGAAAGGAACTGTTAGCGCGCTTTATTCATGATGCCAGTTCCCGCAAAGAGAAACCATTTGTAGCTGTCAATTGCGCGGCCGTCCCAGAGCAGCTTCTGGAGAGTGAGTTATTTGGGCATGTGCGGGGCGCTTTCACAGGATCCACGGCTACTAAGGCCGGGAAGTTCGAGCTGGCTCATGGCGGTACGTTGCTCCTCGATGAAATTGGCGAGATGCCGGTCAACCTACAGCCGAAGTTACTACGCGCGTTACAGGAAAGGACGGTTGAGCGACTCGGAGACACACGCTCGATACAGGTAGATATCCGCGTGATCGCCACGACCAATGTCTCACTGCATGCCAGGGTTGACGAGGGTAAGTTCCGAGGAGACCTCTATTACCGCCTCAATGTAATTCCACTAAGCTTACCTCCCTTGAGACAGCGTCGAGACGATATACCGGTGCTCGCGGAATCCTTCGCCAGGGAGTTTGCCGACGAATTGGGTAGACCACTACCGGTTCTGGGCGATGACTTGATTGCCAGTTTGCAGCGTCAGGATTGGCCCGGGAACATTCGAGAACTCAGGAATTTCGTCCGCCGTGTACTCACGCTGAGCGATTTCCGGGAGATTAACCCTGAGCTTCTGACGTCGGAGCTTTCAAGGTCAATTATTTCGGACAGTGGCCCCAGGATGTCGTCCGGGGCCTCGATCGTCAGGACGTCGATCGTGGGGCCGTCGATCCGCGAGGCAGAGCGTCATCTTCTGGAGAACGCCCTGGGAATGACCGGCGGTAACAGGACCCGAGCGGCCGAGATGCTCGGTGTAAGCGTGCGCACCATTCGGAACAAGATCCGGCAGTATGGTCTTCCGGCGAGGAGTCAAGCATGAGCGATATAACGACGCCAATGATGAATGTCCTGGAGCGCGCACTGAACGTGACCGCCAAGCGCCATGAATTGGTTGTAACCAACATGGCGAATATCGATACGCCGGGATATCGGACGAAGGACCTCGACTTTCGTAGCGAGTTACAGCGCGCCGGGGCGCCCAACGAAACAACCAGTCTGGCGTCCGTACGAAACGTCTCCGGTCTGGTGCAAAGGCCTGACGGCAACGACGTGAGCATCGACCGCGAAGGCCTGCTGCTGGCGGAGACGCAGATGCAATTTGGACTGGGAATTCAACTAATGCAGCGCGAATTCCACAACCTGCTGTTGGCTATCAACGAAGGGAATAAATCATCATGAGCATGTTTACAGCTTTGGAAGTAAGCGGGTCCGCCCTGGGAGCGGAGAGACAGCGAGCCGAAGTGGTGGCCGCCAACATGGCGAACTCCGAAACCACCAACACACCCGAGGGCGGGCCTTATCGCAGGAAGGAAGTCGTATTTGCCAGTTCCGGCAACCAGGCGTTCCAGACCATGCTCGCCGACTACAACGGCTTGCATTCATATACGCGGCCGGCCGTTCGCGTGCAGAAAGTCGTGGATGACCCGACACCTCCACTTATGCGATATGAGCCCGGACACCCCGACGCGAATAAGGACGGGTATGTCGCTTATCCCGCGATCAATCCGACCGAGGAGATGGTTGATCTGATGGGCGCAGTTCGCTCTTATCAACTCAATGCCACGGCGGTTGCCGCTTCAAAGCAGATGCTTCAGGAGGCAATGTCCCTACTGAAGTAGGGTGCCCGGAGACTTAAACAATGAACAATACTATTTTTCCCGGATTGACAGGACTCCCGACGCCGCCGAGTGCGCCGACTGCGCCTTCGGGATCGCAGGGTGAACAAGGTAATTTCGGAGACACGTTGCGCAGCGCGATCAGTTCAGTTGATCAGTTAAACCAGAGCTCCGACTCCCAGGTGACTGAACTGCTGAAGGGAGATCGCCAGGACGTCCATAACGTGATGATCGCGATCGAAAAGGCTGACATCTCATACCAACTCATGTTGCAGGTGCGAAACAAAATATTGAATGCCTACCAGGAGGTTTCGAAGTTGCAGTTTTAGTCGGAAACCCCTGAAGCGTTCATCTTATGCCGCCACTTAATAACATTCAGAAACAAGCCAAGGATTTTGTCGGCGCCCTGACGGTGAAGCAGCGCGTGCTTCTGACGGCTGCGGGCGTAGTCACCCTCGCCGTTGTCATCGGATTCGCCAGCCTTATGGCCACTCCCGATTACAAGCCGCTGGCTACGGGTATGGAAGCGGGAGATGTTGAGGCATTAGGCACCAAGCTCACCGCGAAGAACATACCGTTTCGTCTTGGGAGCGATGGCAAGAGTATTGAAGTGCCGAGTGACAAACTTGACGCGAGCCGCATGGAAATCGCCTCCGATGGAATGCCGCGCAGTGGACGGCTCGGTTTTGAACTCTTCGATAAGATGAATTGGGGACAGACCGAATTCGACGAAAAAGTAAATTATCAACGGGCTCTCGAAGGCGAGCTGGAGCGGTCGATTCAGACTCTAAAGGATGTCGAGAGTGTTCGTGTTCATCTGGTCATGCCCGTCGAATCGGTGTTCATCGACCGCGAACGCGCGGCCAAGGCAACGGTGGTCCTCAAGCTCCGTTCGGGCCATCTTCCGGAAGATACCCAACTCGGAATTGCGCGGCTCGTCTCGGGGGCCGTGGACAACCTGAGCGCCGAGAATGTAACCGTGATCGATGCGGACACCAACCGCCCGCTAGGCTTACCGCGGCGCGATCCGGTCGCCGGTGATGGCAGTCTCGAACAGGAACTGAGCGCAAGGCTTGTGCATACTCTTGAGCCCGTGGTGGGAGCTGATCACGTACGCGCCAGCGTGAACGTCGAATACGACCCGAGCACGAGCGAGGAAAACGAAGAATCGTACGACCCGGATAGCCAAGTCGCGGTCGCAAGTCAGCATTCAGAAGAGCAGTCGGGAGGCGCCCTCGCCGGCGGCGTCCCGGGAACTTCCAGCAACGTGCCGAACGGCGGAACGAATCCAAAGCCGGCGGTCAGTTCTGACGAGGACTCACAGATATCCAAGACGGAAAGCGAAACCTACGCGGTAAGTAAGACGGTTCGGCATACGCTTAATCCAGCGGGCCGGCTGCGGCGAATTTCGGCGGCGCTGTTAGTGGACGACGTGATGGAAACGACGACGCTCGCGAGCGGGAAGGAAACTCACACGCGCCGCAAGAGAACGGCCGAGGAACTGAAGGACATTGAGAACCTTGCGAAGGCGTCCATCGGGATCGACGCCCAACGCGGCGACACCCTGACGGTTGAAAATCTTTCCTTCGAACAAACACCCACGGTCGAGCCAGGCAAGCTTCCGATGGTGGATCGCGTCAGAGTTATTCTTCGCGATTGGTCCAGTATTGTGCGTTATGCGTCTCTGCTCCTGCTGTTTGTGTTTGCTTACTTCTTATTACTGCGGCCGCTGAAGAAGCAGGTGCTGGCAACCGTACGCGAACTCCCATCGCGTGTCGCGGCCGCGCACTCTGGGTTGGCTGGGTCCGCGGCGGACAATGCTCTGGCGGCTCTGCCTCCTGAACAACGTGCCCTCGCGATAAGAAAGCAACTCCTTGACAAGGCCAAAGGAGAGCCTGCCGCCGCCGGACAACTCCTTCACGCGTGGATTAATGAGGAGGCGATATGAGCGCCAGCGCCCGGATGGCGTTGACGGGAGGGCGGAAGGCCGCCATTCTCATCGCGCTCATGAGTGAAGAAGTCGCATGCTCCGTACTTCGCCACCTTCCGGAGCAGGACGTGCACCTGGTTACGAGCGAGTTGGCCGAAATCGGTTCCGTGCCCCCGGAGATAGTCCAAGAGGTACTCGAAGAATACGAGCGCGTGTCGACCACACAAAAGAGCATGACGAGGGGCGGCGCTGACATGGCTCTCCGATTGTTGGTTGGGGCGTTTGGGGAAGAGCGAGCCAAAGGGGTCATGAAGAAGGTTGCGGCACTCCAGGGTTCGAGCACCGCGCATCTTGAGTCTCTACGTAAGGTCGATCCGTCACAACTCGCGCGCTTCATCGAAGGGGAACATCCGCAGACTATTGCCTTGATTCTCGCCCACCTGGACGACAAGCAGGTCGCCGCGATACTGATGAAACTGCCGGAACAAATCAGGTCGGAAGCCGTGAAACGCCTGGCCCAACTACGGCAGTTTTCTCCTGAGATCGCGGAGCGGGTTTCCGATGTGTTGAGCAAGAAGATCCAGGCGCTGGGTGAGCAGAACCGCAAGACCTATGCAGGATTCAAGAGCGTCGCAGATGTGATGAACCGTCTCGAAGGCGGCGTCGCGAAGTCGATTCTGGAAGCGTTGGAGCAACAGGATCCGAACCTCGCGATCAGCATTCGAAATTTCATGTTCACCTTCGAGGACCTGCTCGGAGTCGCCGACGTCGCGATCCGGGAGTGGCTGGGCGCGATGGACAAAAAAGTTCTTGCCATGTGCCTGAAGGGCGCGAGCAACGATCTCAAAGATCATATCTTCCGGTCGATGTCATCGCGCGCGTCGGAGATGCTCAAGGAAGACATTGAGGCGCTCGGTCCGGTGCGAGGTAAGGATGTGACCCAGGCTCAGCAGGAGGCGGTCGCGGTGCTGCGCCGCCTTGAAGCAGAAGGAAAGGTAGTGTTGAGATCTGACGGAGACGACGAATATGTCGTATAGCGGCGCGGCAGCGGCTCCGGCACCGGAGCAGGTCTCGGAATTCGTCTATCAGGTTCCTGATTCCGGGGACGCTGGTGAGAACCAACGAAGCTCGGCCGAGAATTCAAAAGAGAGCGCGAACTCTCCCCGCGTCAGCGAAAAGGAATTATCACGAATCGTTGCGGAGGCGCGGGCGGAAGGCTTTCGCGAAGGGCAGAACGAAGCTCATAAGAAGTTCGAGGCCGACCTCACGGCACATAAGAAGCTTGTAAGTGAGGCGATCGCATCCTTTGAGCAAGAACGTGAAAAATATTTCCTGAACGTGGAAGGGCAACTCGTGCATCTCGCCCTCGCCATTGCAGGGAAGATTTTGCATCGGGAAGCGCAAGTGGATCGTATGGTGGTCGCGGGCCTGGTGAAGGTGGCGCTCGAACGAATGCAACAGACTACCAAGGCAATCATAAGAATTCGGCCAGAGGATGCACTTAGCTGGCGACATTACTTCAACACCAGTCCCGACCTCGAAATCATCGAAGACCCTACCCTTGAACCGAATGCCTGCAGAATCGAAACCGAGCTGGGCGTCGCTGAAATGGGCTTAGACGCTCAATTGAAAGAGGTGGAAAACGGCTTCTTCGATCTGCTCGCGCAACGCCCCGGCGCCCAATGACCACCAGCGCACTTGACACTTGCAACAACTGGCTCTCCTCGAGCTCGACCGTGCGATGGAGTGGAAGGGTCACCGAGGTGATCGGCAACCTCGTTGAGTCGCTGGGACCATTCTCCTCGGTGGGCGATTCCTGCGAAATTGTCAATTCTACCGGGGAACGATTTGCGGGCGAGATTGTAGCTTTTCGCGGGGCGAAGGTCCTGTCCATGTGCCTGGAGAAGCCCCACGGTATTTGTTTTGGTGATCGCGTTGTGACCTGCGGCGCAAAACCTTCCCTGCGCGTTGGACCGGAGTTACTGGGCCGGGTAATTGACGCAACCGGAGAGCCCCTGGATTCGCTGGGCGAGTATAGAGCGGCTCGATCTCTGCCGGTCGATGTGCTCGCGCCCGCCGCACTGGATCGCACCCTTATCGACGAGCCACTCGGCTGCGGCATCCGCGCCGTGGATGCTTTCCTGACCTGCGGCCGCGGTCAACGTGTCGGCATCTTCGGCGGGAGCGGCGTTGGAAAAAGTACGCTGATTGGCATGATGGCCCGTGGCACCGCCGCCGATCTCACGGTGCTCGCGCTGGTCGGCGAACGCGGACGGGAGGTCGGCGAATTTCTTGCCATGCTCGGCGAAGAAGGCCGCCGGCGCTCGGTGGTTATCGTCTCTACCTCCGATCAGTCGCCGTTATTGCGGATCCGCGCGGCACTGGCGGCAACTGCCGTGGCTGAATACTTTAGCGCCAGTGGGAAAAATGTTCTACTGGTTGTCGACTCGCTGACTCGCTTTGCAATGGCTCAACGCGAAATTGGGTTAGCGGCGGGCGAGCCCCCGACCGCCAAGGGTTACACCCCCTCAGTGCTGACTCTGCTGGCAAAAACAGTGGAGCGCGCGGGCCGCTTCGCAAGCGGCAGCATCACGGCGTTTTACACGGTACTTATGGAAGGGGACGACCAACAGGACCCCATCGTGGACACTGTGCGGTCGTTATTGGACGGTCATATTGTCCTTGACCGCAATCTAAGTCTCGCCAACCATTATCCTCCGATTTCAATCCTGGATAGCCTCAGCCGTCTGATGCCGAATGTCTGCTCGCCGGAGCATCTGCAAAAAGTGGGAGCTGTTCGCACGCTTCTGGCCGCTTACTCGAAAGCGGAAGACCTGATCAGAATTGGGGCCTATCAGAAGGGTTCCGATCCAGTCCTCGATCGCGCGATCGCCGCGCTCCCGCAGATCAACGCGTTCTTGCAGCAGGGCCCGAGCGAAATGTCGCCTCTGGGAACCACCGTGAAGCAGCTGATGGCCTTGCCCAGTTAACTATGGCATTCCGATTCACACTAGCCGCGGTGCTTAAGTATCGCCAGGCGCTCGAGCAGCGTGAGCTGACCGCGCTCGAAAAAGTACAACAAGAAATCGCGATTTTAGAAACGCAGATCAGCAATGCGGAACAGGATCTCTGTCTTCTCGAACGCCGCCGCAATGAGGACCTCAAATCTGGAATGCGAGCGAGGCATTTGCAGGATGCGATCGAACAGGAGCAGGCCATCGAGCGGCTGAGAAACGATCTCACGAAAAAGCGAGAAGAACTGAGAGTAAAGCGGCAGGAGATTCTGAAAGCCTACGAAGAGGCCCACCAAAAGCGCGAGTTACTCGAGCGGCTGCGCGACCGCGGGTTCGATCGGTACACACGTGAACAGGCAAGAGCGGAACAGTCTGCCATAGCCGATCTCTTCTTAGCGCGCTGGAAGCGGTCGCAGTAGGCAAAGGTTGCCGACCTCTGCCGGGCAAAGGTTGCCGATCTGGACGAAAATAACCTACTTTCTAATCGGCACAATCGCGAAAAATCTTTAATTCACCTTCTACTGGAGCCAAGTTGGGAAATGTCTCTAATCCGGAATCTTTGGCGTACGGCTTGCACATTCGTTACGCGTCAGGGAGAAGAGTGTGGCAGTGCATATGCCAGCCGTTGGTTCCAACGCGAACGATATCGGGCTCCTTACGCCAGGGTCTGTGGCGAAGGGGAAGCCGATTGGGGACTCGTTCTCTGATCTCTTAGCGCAAGCCACTAGTAACTCGCAACCATCGTCCACGCTTTCAGAAGTTAGCACCCAGCGCAAACAGAAGCCCTCCTCAACCAAAGCAAAAGCGACTTCGTCTTCGCCGACGATCATCCCGGCCAAGATCACCCGGCCCGATCCAAATCACCCGGCCACGATCATCCCGGGCAAGATCACCCAGCCTAAGATGGGCGGCGCGCCATCTTCAACACAGGGCGGGGGCCTCTTACCGGAATGTAAGGCCGTTCCCGTCAAGTTAGAGCGGGCTCTCGCGCCAGAGGTTCCAGCGAATAGGATCGCGGTCGGAGGGCAAGTCGCACTGTCGAGCCCTGTCACGACTCCTCTTGAACTCATGACCGTGCCGGCGAACCCGGCGACGATAACAAGTGCTCCTTCATCTCCAACAGAGGGGCGCGAGCCCTCGCGAACAGTTAAGGCTGTTCCAGCAACCTCGGTGCAGATCCCTGCTCAGACCTCGGTGCAGAGCCCGGTGCCGATTCCCGCGCCGACCACTGCGCAGATCCCCGCGCAGAATGGGTCAATAAGAGAGGCCGCGGCTGCCGTCGACGGTCAGGTCTCGCTCCGGAGTTCATCGAAGTCAGAAGATGGAAATTATCTTCGAAGTCAGAATCCCGGACTCGTCCAATCCTCGCAACCGACCGTGACCCGTGCCGACGCCGCAACAGATCTGACCCCGTCGAAGCCGATCAGTTCGACGTTGGACAAGACTGAAATCGTGACTGCACCTTCCGAAAGCCTGGCCATCGAACCGTCTCAGGTGGCGACAGGCCTGAATACCGGCGAGTATCACTCGCTGACCACGGTTGTTTCCGACTTAAGTCCGGTGACCCCAGTAGACGATTCGATGACAGTTCCTGAGGCCTCGGTCGACATTGAGCCAAACAAATCCACGGCTGCGGCTACAATCCCAGCGAGTTTTCTAGTTCCCGCACCGGCCGATCTGGTTCCAGATCAAGTTGTTCCGGCCAGCAGCTCTGAGATACCTCTCACGCTCGATCCTAAATCGTCATTACGAGCGCAGAACGCACCCGCGAAAGAAAACGCGTTGGCGAAAGAAGACGCACATGCGGATGAGAAAGCATCTCAAGCGCTTCCTGGACCGGCGCTCGCTCACCCGATCGATCACAGCGTGACGAATGCAACGCCAGTGGTCCAGAGAGCGACCTATATTGCGAATCTGACCAGCGATGCGGTTCATGCCCCGAATGTTCCGCAATTCCATAAGGAAGCCACCGAGGCGGATCAACGGCAGGCTGCGCCGGCAAGTTCACAGACTGACAACTCCGGCCGACTTGCTCCGACGGGCGCTTTGGACCGGGGATCATCGGACCGGGGGCCATCGGATCGGGGATCAAAGGTATCGCCAAACACCAGCACGGGAAATTCTGTCAGGAAAGAGAGCGACTCCGCGGCTCCGGTGCGCGAGTCCAATTCCCAGCCGGTTCAAGCGGTCCAGAATGTGCCGGCAACTCAGTCTCGCACCGCTTTATCGACCGGGACCGATGCGCAGTTGGGTGCAGGTTTGAGTGCAGCCAATGTGGCGAAGCAGGATAATCCGGCCACGCCCATCGCGAGCGTTTCCGCTCGTCCGGTTGATGACACGCCGGCTTCCTCGGGAAAGCCGGCGGACGGTACCGATCCAAGCACATCATCGGCGGTGGCCGACAGCCTTCCGGGCGCAATTCACTCCGCGAAACTAGTGGCTCAAGCGGGCCAATCGGAGCTTCGTGTCGGTCTTCAGGCTGGTGAATTTGGAAACGTGAATATTCGGACAACGATCGCGCATAGCCAGGTTACGGCCGAAATCTCAGTGGAGCATAGCGAACTCCGAAATCTCTTAGCGGTCGAGCTGCCACACCTGGAGTCCAAGCTCGCGGCGCAATCGATGCAGCCGGCGAACCTGGTTCTCAACAGCTACATGGGTGGTGGCTCGGGCAACTCGCGACATGCATATCAGCAAAATGCAAACGCGGCTCCGGGCACAAGTTTTCGCCAAGGTGAGCCACCGGTATTGCCGGGAGTAACGACATCAGTAGAACCGCTGGCCTCATCGTCTCAGTTAGATGTTCACGTATGACGTACCGGCCAGAATAGTTTCAAAGGAGGAAAGTAATATGTACATCAATCCACTATCGACCGCATTTCACGCCGCGTCCACGGCGAATTCCACTTCGGCGACATCCGGTACGTCGACGTCGAGCACGCCGGCCACCCCCACTTCGGCTGCCAACAGCGCCGAGCAGACTTTCCTGAGTCTTCTCGTAACGGAATTGCAATCCCAGGATCCAACCTCCCCGATGGATCCCACCACCATGGTTGGCCAGATGTTGAATATGAATCAGTTGAACGAGCTGATTTCCATCAATCAAACGCTGCAGACTGCCTTCGGAATGTCTTCAGCCTCTTCCACTGCCAATGCGGCAGCCACCTCTTTGACAGGAGCTCACTAATGGCGTCATTTTCCGTCGCACTCTCCGGCCTCTCTGCCAGTTCGAGCGCTTTGAACGTTATCTCCAATAACCTCGCCAATCTGAATACCGTTGGTTTCAAGGATCAGCAGGCGAGCTTCGAGGATCTTTTCTATCAGAATCTCGGAACGAGCGGTTCCGGAGATCCGATTCAAGAAGGTAGCGGGACCCAAATCGGTGCCGTGGAAACGAACTATTCGGACGGAACCCTCCAGGACACGGGAGTGCCGTCGAATGTGGCGATTACTGGAAACGGTTTCTTCATCACCCAGAATGCCAACGGCACACTGGAATACACGCGCGATGGTGACTTCAGCGTCAATTCCGCTGGAGACCTGGTCGATGTCGCGGGTAACACCGTGCTCGGTTATCCGGCCGCCAACGGTGTGGTCAACACCGGGGCGCCCATAGGGCCGTTGGAGGTGGGTTCGAATCTCACCAATCCGCCCAACGCGACGACCACCATGCAGCAGCAGACGAATCTCGACGCGACCGCTCCGGCTGGAACCACATATTCGACTCCGATGACGGTTTACGACTCGCTGGGCGCGTCGCACGTGCTGACCTTCAACTTCACGGAGACGGCGACGAATACCTGGAGTTACCAGATCACGCTCCCGGCCGCCGACACCGGTGGAACTGGAAATCCGACGGTTGTGGCCACCGGCACCTTGTCGTTTGACAGCAGTGGAAACTTGACCTCGCCGACGGGCTCAGTCACAGGAATCAATGTCACCGGCCTTGCCGATGGCGCAGCCAACATGAATCTGACCTGGGACTTGACGGACAGCAACGGCAATCCCTTGATGACCCAGGTTGCAGCCGCCAGCGCCACGACCACGACCAACCAGAATGGTTATGCCAGTGGCACTCTCCAGAGTTACACCGTGCAATCGGATGGAACCATCGAGGGCACCTTTACGAACGGACAGACCCAGGCTCTTGGACAGATCGCATTGGCGAGTTTCTCCAATACCCAGGGGCTGCAGTCGGTCGGGAACAATGACCTCGCTCCGACCATCGCGTCGGGCGCTGCTGTCGTTGGCGTTGCCGGCGCGGGCGGGCGGGGCACGATCACGGGCGGAGCTCTGGAAATGTCGAACGTGGACATTTCCACGGAGTTTACCCAGCTCATCGTCATCCAGCGTGGATTTGAGGCCAACGCAAGAATGATTACCACTCTGGACTCGGTGGGCAACACGACTACGAATTTGCAAGCGCAACCCGGCAATTAGCCTAGCGTGAGCAACTGATTAGAGGTCATGCGGGCGTGGCAATCTGCTGCGCCCGCAAGCCTCGCTTTCTACTCCCTCTCTAATCGCCTCTCACTTCGCGGCCATTGGCCGAGCGTAACCCTCTTCCTTCTAAGTTATTGTCCTCGCGTCTTCATCCTCAGGCTTTCACGTCACGCGCGCATCCCCATGCAAGGCCTCCCAATTGCATTCCTGTTGGTTCGGATTGCTCTGACCGAATCGCACCATGACTGCGCAGCCACCACAAACCGAAAAGCAGGATCTGGCGGGGCAGCCGGCCACACTCCAACAAAATGCGCTGGAGAGATTCGAATGGTTGCCCTGCCGTCTTTCATTGGAAGTTCCGGTGAGTAACTTTACGCTGGGCGATCTTCTGCGCCTGCAAAAAGGGTCCGTGGTAGCAACGGCGATCCGCAGCACGGCAGAGATCCCGCTCAGCATCAACGGTCAGCTGATCGCTCGAATTCAATTCGAGATGATCGGAGAACGCCTGGCCGCTCGGATCATGGAATTGGCATGACTATGGGAATCACTCGCACTGCAAACGATACGGTTACGTCGTACTCGCCGACATTGCCGTTAGCGACCGATGCGTCGAGATCGCTGAGCCAGTCCGGCCCGGCCACCTATGTCCGGCAATTCTTGAGCCGGTTGGCTGCACAAGCAAGAAAAATACAAGTGCGCCAAAACAAGAAAAGGCTTCGCGTCTGCGAAACCGTCGCCCTCGGCGACAAGCGCTTTGTGGCCGTCATACAGGTGGACGATCAGCAATTCCTGCTGGGCGGATCGTCAAACTCTGTCTCATTGTTGGCTCAACTGGAAAAGCCGGCTTCCTTCGCGAAGGCATTGAACGCCCACATCGGCGAGGTTGACGCCTAGCGATGCGAATCTCTGCGAACATTCCCGGGGCTCTTGTTCTGCTCGCGCTGATACTTTGCAGCGTGGCGCCGTCGGCAGCGTTGACCTCGAGTCCGCATGGACTGCCGCAGGCATCAATCTACGGCGCTGCACCGGTTTTTGCCGCATTCGCCCTATCGGTGGCTCCGGCTTCTCACCCATCCCCGACCGACATACGGATTAGCGGCGTCGGCAACGGAACTTCCTGGACAATCATTGTCCTGCTGACGTTCCTCACCCTGATACCGTCTTTGCTCCTCTGCATGACTCCGTTTGCGCGCCTGCTGATCGTCTTCCATTTTTTGCGGCAGGCGCTGGGACTGCAAACGACTCCGACTAACCAGACGCTGATCGGCCTTTCACTGGTTCTTACGTTTTTTCTCATGCAGCCCGTGGGTGCGAACGTGTATCAGCTTTCTATCGAGCCCTTACAGAACGGGGAGATCACAGCCTTTCAGGCCATAGAGCGCGGTGAAGCTCCGGTAAGAGAGTTCATGCTGCACTATGTTCGCGAGAAAGACGTAGCCCTCTTTGTCGAATTATCCAAAGAGCCGCGCCCGGCAAGTCCAAGCGACCTCTCACTTCGCGTGGTCGCTCCCGCTTATATCTTGTCGGAACTCAGAACTGGATTTCAGATAGGCACTATTTTGTTTCTCCCCTTTCTTGCGATCGACATGATCGTAGCGTCCATATCGACATCAGTTGGAATGTTGCAGTTACCGCCAGTTGTCATCTCGACTCCCCTCAAGCTGCTTCTCTTCGTAATGGTCGACGGTTGGAACCTCTTAGTTGGATCTCTCATGCGGAGCTTTCAATAAATCATGCCTACGGCGATCGTGGTGGATCTGGGACGCATGACGATGAAGGAGGTCTTCCTGATTGCAGCGCCGATTCTCGCTCTGGCAGTTACAGTCAGCTTAATTATCAATATCTTTCAGGTTCTTACCTCATTGCAGGAGACAACGATATCCGCGGTGCCCCGCCTACTAAGCGTAGGCACCGCCGTTTTCGTGTTGATGCCGTGGATGCTAAAGCAATTGTGCCACTTTACGTTGCAGCTTTTATCGGATTTTCACCCGTACATACGCTGAAAGAAGATGGAGATACCACTGGGCAGGATTCTCGGCGCAATCATGATCATCGGCCTTCGTGTGTCTGGCCTGATGCTCTTTGCACCTTTCTTGAGCAATGTCGTAATCCCGCCACGGGTGAAGATCATTCTTGTTATCGCCATCACCGCGGTTTTGTATCCGGTGTATGCGCCGCGGCTTGAGACGCTGGATCTTTCCAAATGGCCAATCATCGTCGGCACAGAAACGATTCTCGGCGTCGCAATCGGCGTGACGACTTATGCGGTGTTTGAAGCGGTACAGATTGCCGGCCAGATGTTGAGCATCCAAATGGGCTATTCACTGGTGAACATTCTTGACCCCACGACGCAGGTCGAAACCACCGTGGTCTCCGTTTTCCACCAAAGCATGGCGATTTTGATCTTCCTTTCACTGAACGTTCATCACTGGATCATCCGGGCGGTCGCGCACAGTTTTGATTACCTTCCCCCCGGCACCGTAACGGTGGGTCCCCGGTTCGCGCAGGCGATCCTGCATGAAGGCGAGATCATCCTCGGACTTGGCATTCAGATCGCGGCTCCGGTATTGGCCGCGACGCTGCTGGTGGATCTGATCCTCGGCCTGCTTGGCAAATCTTCGCCGCAAATGCCTTTGATGCTGCTGGGCCCCGCCGTAAAAAGCATGCTCGGCGTCTTTCTCTTGACCGTGACCATTGGTTTTTGGCCCCGCGTATTCGAGAGGCAGTTCGCTCAATCAATCTCATATATGGAGCAAGTGCTGCATCTGGCGCACTAACTCATGGCCGACGGGAGTAAGACAGAAAAAGCGACACCGCAGAAGCGGAAGAAGGCGCGAGAGCAAGGCCAGGTTGCGCGCAGTCGGGAATTGTCGAGCGCGCTGGCATGGGGTGGAGCCATGGCAGTAATCGCATGGCAAACGGCCACCGTGCCCCAGCAATGGCGCGGTCTGCTGCAAAGGGCGCTCGACATGCCGGTTGGCGATTCACTTACCGCAAATTGCCCGGTGCTTCTATGGACTGGCGCAGCAGTCCTACGCTGGACGATCCCGGTGTTACTCGCGTCATGGACCATTGCTCTGAGCGCCGGAGTGGCGCAAGGTGGTCTCGTCTTTGCTCCCGAGGCGCTCGCTTTCAAGCCCGAAAAGCTAAGTCCGGCAAACCGGCTGAAGCAGATGTTTTCACTAACCGGTCTTAGCGGGATTCTGAAATCGCTCATTCCGTTCGGGGTCATCGCCTGGATTGGAGTATCGACAATCCAAGACAATTGGCACTCGGTCGTTCAGGCCTCAGATGTAGCCGTCCGGCCATACGCGGGGTTTCTTGCGAGCACTATGTGGAGGCTCTGTTGGAAGGCGGGCATTGTCTTGGTCTGCTGGGCGGCCGTGGACTACCTGCTGGTCTGGCGAAAGCTCGAAGGCGACTTAAAGATGAGTCGCCAGGATTTGCGTGAGGAGTCCAAACAGACGGATGGCAATCCGGCGACCAAGGGCCGCATCCGCCGCATTCAGCGCCAAATGCGTCGCCGGAAGATGTTGCAGGATACCAAGCAGGCAAGTGTCGTAATTACGAATCCGACGCACTTTGCGGTCGCGCTCAAGTACGAAATGAGCATGGATGCTCCTGTTGTCGTCGCTAAAGGTCAGAACTTACTGGCCCTGGAGATCAAGGAAATCGCTCGCTGGCACGGAATCACGGTGCTCGAGAACCCGCCCCTGGCACAAACGCTTTACCGCAGCGTCGAAGTGGGCCAGGCGATTCCGGCGGAGCTGTATGCGGTGATTGCCGAGATCCTCGCTTTCGTATTCCGTACCCAGGCGCAGGCTCAAGGCAGAAAACCGGGGGAAGTTGCAGCACGATAAACGAAAGTACATAACAAGAAACAATGCCGACACCAAAACAGGGATTCTTCAAATCGATTGTGGGAAATGGCAGTGAATGGATCATTCCGGCCCTGGCCGTGAGCATGGTATTCGTCATGGTCATTCCTTTGCCGGCAATCTTAGTCGACGTTCTACTTGCCTTTAGCATATCGGCGGGCGTTCTTGTCTTACTCGTAGCTCTACAGATCTTGAAGCCTGTACAGTTCTCCGTATTTCCAAGTCTTCTATTATTGCTCACTCTTTTCCGTCTTTCCCTCGATCTGGCCGCCAGCCGCCGAATCTTGCTTCACGGCAGCGAGGGTCCTGCCGCAGCCGGGCGTGTGATTGAATCTTTCGGTCAGTTTGTCGTCGGCGGTAACTACGTCGTAGGCCTCGTTCTGTTCCTGGCATTGATTGCAATCCAATACATGGTTATCAGTCACGGAGCAGTGCGAACCGCCGAAGTGACCGCGCGGTTCACCCTGGATGCTATGCCGGGCAAGCAGATGGCGATTGACGCCGACTTGAATGCCGGGTTGATCGACGAGAAACAAGCCCGGCTTCGACGCGCGGCGATTGCCCATGAAGCGGAATTTTATGGCGCGATGGACGGCGCCGCTCGTTTCAGCCAGCGCGATTCCCTGGCTACGATTCTGATCACCGGGATCAATATCATTGCCGGCTTCTTAATAGGTGTCTTTCAACACGGCACACCTTTTATGGATGCCCTTAAGACTTACACCGTTCTAACAGTTGGCGATGGCTTGGTAACTATGATTCCGTCCCTGTTAGTTTCCGTGGCGGGTGCCATTGTCTTAACACGTGCTTCATCAGAGAGCACATTAGGCGTCGACGTTGGCCAACAATTGTTCGGTAAGGGGCGCCCGCTATGGATTGCTGCGGGAGTCATGGCGGGCCTTGCGCTCGTTCCGGGATTACCCAAGATATCCTTCGCGCTGATGTCGCTCCTCTTGTTTGTTCTAGCTCGCCGGGCAAAGCCAGAAGTCGCGTCGAAGACTCAGGCCGCGGCGGAGACCGGTGCGGCGAAAACAGCCGCTTCCGGCGCGCCGGCTGGCGATTCCCTCGATTCAGTCTTGAAACTGGATGAATTGATGCTAGAGGTCGGACTCGGACTTGTACCCCTTGTTGACAGCAAGCAGGGCGGCCAGCTCCTGGGTAAGGTCCGGTCCTTGCGGAAACAGCTTGCTTCTCAACTTGGATTCCTCATTCCTTCAATCCATATAACTGACAATCTCTCGTTGAAGGAATTTGAGTATGTCATCCACCTTCGCGGAGCGGAGATCGCGCGTTGGGAAATGCGCCGTAACTGCCTGCTCGCGATAAGTTCGCAGCCCAATCCTCCCGCGCTCCCGGGAGTCGAAACAGCCGAACCCGCGTTCAACACTCCCGCCAAATGGATACAACCTGACATTCAGGCGCAGGCGGTGGCCGCGCGCTATGTTGTCGTCGATCATACGTCCGCTCTGGCGACTCACATCGGCGAGGTAGTCAAGCAAAATGCGCACCTCTTGCTCACCCGCCAGGAGACTAAGCGGCTGATTGACCGCAATGCTGAAACGCACCCGCGACTTGTTGAGGAACTTATCCCGAAGATTCTCACGTTAGGGGAAGTCCAGAAAGTTCTTCAGCAGGTGCTTCGTGAGCAGGTCTCGATTCGCGATCTCGGCACCATTTTGGAGACGCTGGTCGACGTCGCTCCCGTTAACAAGAATCCAGTTCTTCTGGTGGAGGCGGTCCGCCACGCGTTAAGTCGGGCCTTTGTGCAGCCGCTGCTCGACGAGAAGGGCGAGTTGAAAGTAGTTACATTGGACCGAGCGCTGGAAGAAGAGTGCACCCGCTCTCTAAATTCCCATCCAACCGCGCAGGCGGGAACGCTCCAGCCGAACGTAGCGCGCCGTGTATTTGATGGTTTGCGGGGACTCTTTGGAGAACAGGTAGTAAACGCTCCGCCGGTCCTCTTATGTTCTTCCCCCGGAAGATTTCAGTTACGACGGATGTTGGAGCCTTTCTTCCCCAAGATCGTGGTTCTGGCTCCCACGGAAATTCCCCCGGCCATTGCGGTGCAAGCGGTAGGAGCTTTGCGATGAAGAAGGCGGCAGGGTACTTGATTCGAGGTTGCAGATGACAAAAGCAGAAATGGCATACAGAGAAACCGTGGACGAGACGAATCGGGAGCGTGATGAACTCATTCTCCAGCAACTCCCCCAGGTGCACAGCATCGCATGGCGGATCTTCGAGCGCCTGCCACAGCATGTGCCCTTTGAAGATCTCGTGAATGCAGGCGTAATCGGGCTGATCGAGGCCATCCGGAATTACGATCCGAGCAAGAGCGTTCCGCTCAAGTCTTTCGTCAAGTTTCGGATTCGCGGCGCCATCATTGATAGCCTGCGAGAACTGGATTGGGGGTCTCGCCCCCTCCGGCGGAAGGCCCGCAATATCGAAGAGGCCATCGCGCGCCTCGCGTCGAAATTCGGCCGCCAGCCCGATGAAGAAGAAATCGCCAATGAACTTGGCATAACGCTCAAGAATCTGCACGACATTGTTGTTCGGGTTGACGGCTTACGCCTGGTTGGGCAGGAGGTGAGCCCGTCGTACGACCGATCGTCGACGCGCGATCTGATCGAATCCGCTCCGAGCACTGCGGAAACTCCCGACGAACTTTGTCTGCGTAATGAAGTCAAAGAGCAGCTTGCCGAGGCCATAGGCACACTAAGTGAACGCGAACAGATGGTGATTTCCCTCTATTACAAAGAGGAACTAACTATGAAAGAGGTAGCCACAGTGCTTCAAATTGCGGAGTCAAGAGTATGTCAGATCCATGGCCTTGCAATTACCAAACTGCGTGCCGCCCTGCAGAGTGGACGATTCGATGAGAGTTTTACAGTCTGATACGAAAGGTTTGAGAACGCCGGTAACTCCGATGTCTTCGATCCCCGAGGCAAGAACGCTCCAGAAATGGAACCAGTGGAAGACGCGCTGCTCGAATTCCGCGTGCCACCGAAAGCGTCTGACGCTGACCCTCTTCCGCACCTATGTTGGCATTCACCTCGGAAAAGAATGGTTCTGCAGTCCTGAATGCTTTGAGGACTTCCTGCATGGCACAATTACGGCGGCTATCTCCTCGCAACAACTGAATGAGCCATCGAAGGCACGCCGCATGCCGCTCGGCTTATTACTGGTCCAGCGGGGAATCCTGACCTCGGATCAACTTACTTTGGTGCGCGCCAAGCAGCAAGTCGAAGGCATCAACCTTGGAAGCGCGGCGCAGGAGTTGGGCTTTGCGACCCCGGAGCAAGTTACAGCAGCAGTTGCGGCACAGTGGTCTTGCCCCGTTTTTTCCATCGGAGGGCGCTCATTGTCATTCCCAGTCCGCGTGCCTCGGTGGTTGCTTGAACAATATCAAATGTTGCCCGTCCACTTTGTGGAGGCAGACAAGCGGCTCATGATTGGCTTTGTGACCGGCGTTCAATATCAGATACTGTCGACTATCGAGAGCATTACGGGGTGCGACGCCCTCCCGTGCTTCATCACTGCCGCGGATTTTCAGCGATGCCTGCAGACGATCTTGCCTTCCCCCGAGAGCGAGATCATCTTTGACCGGCCCATGGAGACAGCCGAAATCGCGCGGCTCGGACGAAACTATGTGAGCCAGTTAGGGGCGCAGACGACGCGTCTGGGCATGTGCCGAGACTATCTCTGGATACGAATGTGGAGCAATCTGCACCAAACCGACCTCCTGTTCCGAGTTCAACCAAAATGACTCGGATGCCTTAAAGTCGCGAGCGCCGAGTGCCGATAAATGTCCGCGAGACATTGCATGTTGGCACAGAGCAAAATCGATCGGGCACACTTGGTCGTAAATCATCGACCGACAGTTGCGAAATGCGAGCGACTTCCATCGCCTGTTAAGTTACCAGCTTTGCGAGCCGTGCCTGCGATGGCCGACGCAGGCCTGTTGTTCCATCTCTTCCTCTCCTCTCCGACCGTGAATCTGGATTCGGTTACGGAAGTGATTCGTCGCGATGTTGGCCTCTCGATTGAGGTCCTGCGCCTGGCCTCGTGCCGGAGCGCGGAATCAGATCAGTTCGGTATCAGTCAGAGTGTGGTGCACGCCGGAGTTAGCCGACTGCGGCTTCTCAGCGGCCAGATAGGGCTACTCTCGGCCCATACCCGCTACAAGCCGTCGCTGCGCGAGTGTGAGCAATTCTGGGTTCATGCCCGCCTTACCGCACTCATGGCTGAGGAACAGGCTTATAAGGTAGACTGCGATCCCGAGGAAGCGTACGTTGCCGGATTGCTCCTTCGTATCGGAGAGCTGCCCGCACTTCTTGGCTGGGACTGGGACTTCATCGGAGCCCGTCCGTCAGAAATTGCGGGAGTTCTGGCGAGAACATGGTCTCTGCCGGCGCGGTTAGCCGAGATTCTCGGTGGAGATGACCTCCAATTAGCGTCGCGATCTCGCAGGTTACTGCAACTGGTCAGGGTCGCCGATCAGCAAGCGTTCCGCATTCAGGGCCTGGTTTCAGAATATGCGCGATGCGCCTTCTGATGCGGCAGCGGGAGTGTTAAGTTAGAAAAACTCAGGGACACCCGCATCATAGCTACGCTGCCTAATGTGTGCCTCATGTGCGGTAGCAGCGAACACCTTTTATCAATCACTTAACTAGGATTGGTCACGTTTTACTTGGCCGTTGCCTTGCTTTGCCTCTATGGAGGGGATCATGGACAGCGGCTTTTATGCGGCGTGTGCCGCCTTGTTGGCGCGCAATCAGGCACTGGATTCCGTCGCCAACAATCTGGCTAACATAAGCACACCGGGATATCGCGGGCAGAATAACATCTTTCGCTCGCTTCTCGCGTCTTCGTCCGCGTATCCGCTCTCCCCGCTCAACCGCGCCGTCAATAACTACTCCGTTCTGGGCGATACTCAGCTCGATCTGTCACAGGGAAATCTGGAACATACCGGCAGCGATCTCGATTTCGCGATCCAAGGGTCGGGCTTCTTCTCGGTTAAAACTTCCTCGGGCGATGCGTACACCCGAGACGGCAACTTTCACGTGTCGGCGGACGGCTTTCTTGTAACTGCAGCGGGCGACAAGGTCATGGGGGACAACGGTCCGATCCCGATTGTGGGTGCCCCGGTGTCTGTAAGTCCCGACGGAACGATATCCGTCAATGGAGTATTGGCTGGCACGCTGAAAGTCGTCGACTTTCCCGCGGGAACCCCACTCGAATCGCTGGGCCAGACTTACTACACCGCGCCTGCCAACACTGCCAAGCCCGCCACACAGGCCAGTATTCAGCAGGGAAGCCTCGAATCATCAAACGTGAACGCGGTCGCCAGTGCGGTTCAGCTGGTGACCGTCCAGCGCTATGCCGAGCTGATGCAGCGGGCTTTGTATCTGTTCCATTCGGAAATGAATCAGGTCGCTGCACAGGACTTGCCAAGGATCTCAACCAACGTCTAAGGGAGACAGTTATGCTTCGAGCACTCTACACAGCAGCCAGCGGGATGTCGGCCCAACAGCTCAATCTGGACAACATAGCGAATAACCTGTCTAACTCCAGTACCGCTGGGTTCTACGCGCGCCGTCTCCAGTTCTCCGACCTCGTTTACCAAAACGTAATCATGCCGGGCGCGGCGGCAACTCAGCAGACCACCATTGCCGCAGGCCTGCAGGTAGGTCTCGGGACAATGCCCGCCGCTTCTGAAGTCCTCCAGACCCAGGGCAACCTGGCTTCGACCAGCAATCCGCTGGACTTGGCGATTCAGGGGCTCGGCTTCTTCCAGGTCACCCTTCCCGACGGTCAGATTGCATATACCAGATCCGGCTCTTTCCATTTGGACGCGCAGGGAAATGTTGTAACTGCCAACGGCAATCCAATACAGCCGAATATCACGATTCCGGCTAATGCGACCACCATTACCGTCGGCTCAGACGGGACCGTCTCCGTCACACAGTCCGGCCAAACGGCCGCACAGCAGGTTGGGAGTATTCAGTTGGCGATGTTCCCGAATCCTGGCGGGCTGAATAGCGTCGGGAACAACCTCTATCTCGCTACCACGGCATCGGGCGACCCTATCGTAGGGGCTCCCGGAGCCGCGGAGGGTATGGGTACGATTCAACAAGGAATGCTCGAGCAATCGAACGTGGACATTGTCCAGGAATTCGTCAATATGATCGTCGCCCAACGCGCTTACGAATCGAACTCGCGCGTGGTTACTTCGGCGGATCAGATGTTACAGGATCTGGCCAACCTGATTCGCTAGGTGAAAGACGCTAGGTGAAGGACGTTAGGTGAAAGACCGATGATTCGCGTGATTCGACAACTCATCGTTTTGCTCGCGCTGTGCGCGGTCGTGTGCGCCGCAACCGCGGCGCCCGTGGACCATGGCCGCGTCGCCGTATCGAGAGACCAACTCGCGAGCACGTTGCGCTCAGGTGGCTATGATGTCAATCCTGCGCAATTACAACTCTTGTCAAACGTCTCGTCGCGAGCAGGCGTCACACCGCATTTGACCAAGGTGGTCGAAGAGTCGAGAGGCAACGCGCTTGCCGAATTCAACTGCCCGCCACGGGAATGCCTGCCGTTCTATGTCTTGCTGCACGATGTCCACATGGCAGCGCGAGTGCCGCCTGCTCTTGATCGAGGAACGGCTGCCACGGCTGAAACGCGCCCACTAATTGCGCGCGGGAAACCGGTCATATTGCTTCTGGAAGGCTCCGATTGTCGCATTACGGTCCCGGCAATTTCTCTGGAACGCGGCACGCGAGGTCAAGTCATCAAGGTCACGAGCCTCGATCACAAACGAATCTTCCAGGCCGAGGTGGTAAGCGGCACAACGGTACGGAGCACATTGTGAACGAGGAGCGCGCTTTGAAAGTGGCGAAACGAATTATGACAGGCACACTTCGTGCGATGGGACTCCTGGGCGTGATTGTTTGCGTGATCGCTACGCAGCCCTCCTGGGCGAAATCCAAGAACCAGAACAGCGATCAGCTTCGCAAGGAGTATCTCAACCGAGTCGAGGAGCAAGTCGGCTCGATGCAGTCCGTAACTACGCTCGGAAGCCTCTATAACCCATCGGCCGCATTTCTGGACATGAGTTCCGACTATAAGGCTCATCAAGTCGGCGACATCGTCACCCTCGTCGTGCTCGAGAACACCTCAGCCCAATCCACCGGGGACGTGAATACCTCGCGGTCCTACACCACGAGTTCCGCCATCACGGGTTTGCCGGGCGGCGCCAGTACGGCGGCCGTGAATCCTTTGTTTGGCGCTAACTCCTCCACGCAGCTCAAGGGAACCGGCGAGACCTCCGACGGATCGAATCTCACCACCACGCTGGCGGCTCGAGTCATCGCACTGCTGCCAAATGGCTTCTTAGTCGTCGAGGCGGAGAGAAAGTATCTCATTAACAGCCAGCACGAAACGATGATTCTCCGCGGCATCCTCCGCCCCGGTGATGTTGGACCGAATAACACGGCATCCTCGACCGCGCTCGCCAATCTCGAAATTGAAATGAAGGGCAAAGGTGTTGTCACCGACGCGATTCATCGTCCGAATCCCATAATCCGAGGATTGGAATGGCTCTTCAGCTTCTAGGGAAAGTCCTCGGCCAGCGTTTTCGCCGCTCAAAGTGTCGCCATTGTCTCGCCGCCTTCCTGGTTGCGTTCTCATTATTCTCGATTACTTTAGAGGCTGAAGAGAATCGCCAGGTTCTGATCCGCGACATCGTCACGATCGATGGCATCCGTGAGAATCCGCTCATCGGCTATGGTGTGGTTGTTGGCTTGAAGAGAACCGGGGACAGCCAGCAGACATTGTTCACGACCCAAACGCTGGCAAACATGCTGCAGCGGCTCGGCGTTCAGGTTTCAGCCGGCACCATTCAGGTGCGCAACATCGCGGCGGTCATGGTCACGGCGTCTCTTCCTCCCTTTGCGCGGCCTGGCACAAATCTGGACGTGACTGTCTCATCCGTGGGCGACGCCAAGAGCCTCGAAGGCGGCGTCTTACTCCTTACGTCGCTCCATGCCGCCAACGGACAGATATACGCTGAAGCACAGGGGCCACTTACTCTGGGCGGTTACACGGTTGGAGCAAACGGCAACACTAAGGAAGTCAACCATGTAACGGTCGGGCGGGTGCCGAATGGCGGAATTGTCGAACGCGACGCCTCCATCGATCTCGCCAAATTGAAGGTTGTATCGCTGAGTCTTCGAGATCAGGACTTCACGATAACTCGCGATATTGCAGCGGCTATCAATCATGAGTTTGGTAAAGAGGTGGCTGCGGCAATCGACAGCCGACGGGTGGACCTGAACATAGCGATGATGGGCGGCGCGCCGGTGCCGTTACTTATCGCGAGGGTGCAGAACCTGGCGCTCTCGGTTCACCCGCCCGCAAAGGTCATCGTGAATGAACGCACGGGCACCATAGTCATGGGAGGAGACGTAAAACTTTCTCCCGTCTCGGTGCTGCACGGAGATCTGACGGTCGAGGTATCGACAACATTTACGGTATCCCAACCTTCGCCCTTGTCGAAAACCGGCACGACCGAGGTTGTGCCGGAGACGACTTTGAAAGCCAAAGAAGGTCCCGCGCGCTCGATCCAATTGAAAGAGGGCGCCAGCGTGGAGGAGCTTATCAACGGGCTTCACACCATGGGCGCTACGGCGCACGACATCGTTGCGATCATTCAGGCAATTAAAGCAGCCGGCGGATTGCAAGCCGAACTCGAAGTCTTATAACGAGGTCTTATAACTTTGACTAACATGTTGACCACCAACTCGACCGCGCAGAATCTCGACTCGGCGCGTGGTTCGGAAGCCGCGCAAGCCCTGCGGGGCGCTCAAACCGGCGGCCGGGACCCGAACAAGATCGAGAAAGCCGCGCGCAATTTCGAGAGCTTGCTGATCGGTCATTGGCTTGAGCAGGCCGAAAAGTCCTTTGCCAGCGTGCCCGGAACCGATCCGGATGAGCAAAATGACTCCAGCCGCGACCAGTTTATGAGCATCGCTTGTGAATCGTTGGCCCAGGGGTTGAGCCGGGGCAGCGGGTTTGGAATTGCCGCGATGATCCGCAAGGGGCTGGAGGCGGATAGCACCGCCGCCCCAGCGGAGCAACCTGCGGCCCAGATCGGCGATCAGGACCCAAAGGGTAACACATTACAAATCAAGCATTTAGAGGGGTCGCACCAAAATTCGGTAAGTCACTAAAGATATTAGACCCAAGTGCCGATTAGGAACCGACGCCAAACGGCTGGCGTCAGGATGGACCTATGAGAATCAACCTGAACACGCCTGGTTCGGATCAGATTTCGACCGAGCGCACGTCCGCGCAACCAGCCTCAACAACCAGCAGCTCGCGCACGCCAGAAACAGACAAGTTTTCCGGAGATACCGTGAGCCTGAGCTCACTGACGGAGCAGGCCCTGCAGATGCCGGCGGTGAGGCAGGAGAAGGTCGACGCCCTGCGGCAGAAGATCGAGAGCGGCGAGTATGAGATCGACCCGAAGAAAACTGCCGCCGCGATGTTGAATGAATAGCGGGTGTTTTGGAGAGCCGCACGATGCCGAATCCGGAAACCGCAGATCAAGCTGAGGCAAGTCAGCACCTCGCACTGGTGCGTTCGCTGTCCGCCGAAATCTCGTCGGCAATTTCCGCCATCGAGCGCAATGACATGTCTGAACTCAGCTCGCGCATCGCGGCGCAGGAAGTGATCTGCCACAAGCTGAGTGAACAAGATCCCCAGCGACTGAAGCGGGCAATTGAATCTTACCGCGCGGCGGCGCAGCCTCCGGCAAACTCATCCATCTTGGAAAAAATCCGCGAAGCCCATCGAGCTCTGGCGCAATTGAACCGCGTTTATGCGGGAGTTGTGAGCCGTTCTCAAAGATCGATTGAACTGATCACGAATCTCTATCGCAATCACGGCCAGCGTTACGACAAGGACGACAAGACGCGGCCGGCTCAACACAACTGGTCGTGCGAGGCGTAATCGAATGTCAAGTCTGTCAGCATCGCTTTGGATAGCAGAGCAGGCGCTCCAGGCCAATCAGGGCGCACTGGATGTCACCACCAATAACATCGCTAATTCCAGCACGCCTGGGTACAGCCGGGAAGAAGCAGTCTTGACCGAGACGCCGCCCTTCAGCGACGGCAGTATTTCCTACGGCACCGGCGTCCAGCTGCAACAGATTCAAAGTATTCGCGACCAGGTCCTTACCCTGCAAATTGCGCAAGAAACGTCACAACAGGGAAGCTCGCAGGCCCAGGCAAACGCGCTGCAGCAGGTGCAGAGTCTGTTTTCGAGTTCGACGCAGGGAATCGGCGCTGATTTTTCTACATTCTTCAATAGCTTGAACCAGTTGTCGACCGACCCGACAAACATATCCGATCGTCAAGCTGTATTGAACGCCGCACAAAACGTAGCCAGCGACTTCAACCAGGCGGCCACAAACCTGAATTCAATTACTTCGGGCCTGAATCAGAACGTCACGCAGGATGTCAGTCAGATTAATACTCTTACGGGCCAAATTGCTCAGCTCAACGGGCAGGTCGCCGTCCTGGAGAAAGAGGGGCAAGATCCGGGCACGACTCGAGGACCAGGAAAATCAGCTGATTAGTCAGCTCTCTCAGCTTACGAGTGTTTCGGAGACGCAGACGCCCGATGGTCTCACACTCACAACCGGTAATGGCGCGCCGTTAGTGGTCGCAAGCCAGAGTTTCGCGCTCCAGACCTCGCTCAACTCATCCGGCAACGTCAGGGTCCTCTCGCAAGGGCAAGACATCACCGACACTCTGACCGGCGGAAGTTTGGGCGGGACAATTCAGGTTCGTGACAATGCCATACCCGGTCTGCTCACGAGTCTCAACAACCTTGCCAGCCAGTTTGCAGACGGCATCAACTCTGCGCAGAGCCAGGGGTACGATCTCAACGGGAATCAGGGTCAGGCTTTATTCTCGGTTACGCCGGGGGCCGGCGCGGCGTCGAGCCTAACGGTGGCCACCAACGATCCCAGCCTGATTGCTGCGAGTTCCGACGGAACCGCCGGCAGCAACGGGAACATCGCAAATCTGCTTGCGGTTCAAACGCAAGCCCTGCCGGGCGGCGCCGATCCGGGCGACACTTATGCGGACCTCGTTTCGCAGGTGGGCAATCTCACCTCTGAAGCGCAGGCCAACGCCTCGGCCGGCACGTCGAGTCTCACCCAGCTGAACAATCAGCTGGGTTCAATCTCTGGCGTCTCCATCGATGAGGAAACCACCAATCTGATGAGCTACCAGCGGGCCTATGAAGCCGCTGCGCGCGTCGTTACCACGGTCGATGCTTTGACTCAGTCCGTACTTCAAATGGGGGTAGATGCGCCGACAGCGCCATAATCCTATGCGAGTGAATCCAGATTTTGCTCCGAACATTCTGAATGAAGTGTGGCAGGATCAGTCAGCCGAGCAGACCGCGATGGAACAGCTCTCCACCGGCCGTCGCGTCAATGAGCCCTCCGATGATCCGGCGGCGTTCGCGGGCGACATTCAGAACCAGGCCGAGCAGAGCCAGGTCGATCAGTACTTGCAGAACACATCCAGCCTCGATGGACTGTTCCAGACGGCTGATTCGGCATTGAGTTCGGTCGTCTCCAGCATCAATCAGGCGATCTCCCTGGGTACGCAGGGAGCCAACGGCGCGCAGTCCCTTCAAGACCAGCAGGCACTCGCGGTTCAGGTGCAGGCCATCCAGTCGCAAATGGTGCAGCTGGCGAATACTTCGTATCAGGGGAACTATATCTTTGCCGGCACGGCGACCAACACCGAGCCTTTTGTCGTCGATCCCAGCCAGGCTTCCGGTGTCGACTACAACGGCAACACCGGAACGAACACGGTTGAGATCGCCGATGGCCGCAGCATCCAAACCAACCTCCCCGGTTCACAGATATTCCTGGGGAGTGGCGGCAACGTGATGGAGTCTCTACAGCAGCTCGTCACCGCGCTGAATAGTGGCGATACGACGGCGATCGGCACGGCTACCACATCGCTAGGCACATCTCTCAACTATGTTTCGCAGCAACGCGAGTTTTACGGGAGCGCCGCGCAGGAGCTGAATTCGAATCAGACCTATCTCCAACAGGAGCAGGTCAATCTGCAAAGTCAGGATTCAAGCCTTGTGGGCGCCGATATGGCTCAGGCTGCCACCGATCTGTCTTTGGCGACAACCGCGCACGACGCAGCCCTCGCAGCGCTCGCCAAGGTTATTCCGACCAGTCTATTGGACTATCTAAACTAAGAACGTCCCGCTGAGAACGCACGGAAGAAGAGCTAGATCAAAATATGCTCGGGACCGATCTCCCTGCCCGTCCCCACCAGAATGCTTGCCCGTTCGATCACGTTTCTCAGCTCTCGAACGTTTCCCGGCCAGGAATGCTGTTGCAGTAAAGAAATAGCCTCGCCACTGAGCGAGACGTGGTGCGGACAGAACTTGGCGACGAAACTTGGTATCAGCAACTGCAGGTCGTCCATACGATCCCGAAGCGGTGGCAGATCGATCGGAAAGATCGAAAGCCGGTAGTACAAGTCCTCGCGAAACGCCCGCTGTTGCACCAGAGCCCGCAGCGGCGCATTCGTCGCGGCAATGACTCTCACATCGACCCGAAACATATCGTTGCTTCCGAGCCGTTGTACTTCGCCCTGTTCCAGGAAGCGCAGCAATTTCGACTGCAATCCCAAAGCAAGATCGCCGATCTCGTCCAGAAAAAGCGTTCCGCCCTGCGCGGCGTGAATCCGCCCAATCTTCGACTGCACAGCGCCGGTAAACGCTCCTTTTACAAAGCCAAACAGCTCGGCCTCCAGCAACGCCTCAGGGATGGCGGCGCAATTGACCACGACGAACGGCTTCAACCTGCGCAGGCTGAGTTCATGCAACGCGCGAGCCACCACGTCTTTGCCAGTGCCGCTTTCACCGGTTATCAGCACCGAGGTATCGCGCTGTGCCACCTGCCGCGCCATCGTAAACACGCGTTGCACGCAAGACGCTCGGCCAATAAAGCCGGGCAAGCCCTCGAGCGCGGGCTGTGCGTCATCACACTCCTCGGTCGTGAGGGCGCTCACGGCCGTGTAAGGCCCGCCGCGTTCGATCTTGCGAATCATCTCGAAACAGAGTGAGTCGGGTGACGGCGAGGCCACAATGGGCTGCCCGGTATGCGGGTTAATCGGAACAATCGTGACGTCCGGATATTCGGCGCCGATGATTCCCTTGAAATCTTCCACCTTCAAATCCGGCAGACCAGGATCGAGCAGCACCAGCGTCACGGGCACGGAGTCCATGATCTGCAGCGCCTCGGCTCCACTGCTCGCGGCGAGCAGGTTCCAGCGCCCGATCTCGAGCCGCGCCACCAGACTGCGGCGCAGGTCTGGATTCGAGGTAACAACGAGTACTCCAGCCGATGATGGAACTTCTTCACAATCTCCCGGGGGCAACGACGAGGTCAGACTAGACATTGAACGTTTTCGCCTCCCCGAACCAGTCTGCCTGTTTCTCCACCACCCTCCGAAGTTGTTCGAACCTCGAGTTCGCCTGTGAGATTTGCTCCACCGCCTGCTCCAGCCACGCCTTCTTTTCCTCGGCCGTCATGGCCTCGGTCAAAGTTAATTCGAGAATTCCCCGAATCGTGGACAAGGGCTGGGCAGTCTTGTGCAGAATGCGCAAGATCGCGTCATTCGCAGAACGATCGACATGGTGAGCTGTTTCCATCCTCTGAGACTCCATACGACTCCCTCTCTATTTCTCGCGCAGGACGTAACCGACGCCACGAATCGTGTGCACCAGCTTCGTCTGAAAATCTTTGTCCACCTTGTCGCGGACATATTTCACATAGACATCGATCAAGTTCGTGCTTCCGTCGTAAGAACCCTTCCACACGTTCTCCATGATCATCTCCCGCGTCACCGGCTGCGGGGAGTTGAGCATCAGGTATTCAAGAAGCATGAATTCTTTCGCGGTGAGGTCGAGTCTTTTTCCAGCGCGCTCGGCCCGCAGTTCCGAGCGGTTCAGCGACAGGTCGCCCACTTGCACGGTCGTGCGCGAGCCTCCGCCCACGTTCCGGCGTAGCAGGGCACGGGTTCGAGCCAGAAGTTCCTGGAAAGAAAACGGCTTGACCATACAGTCGTCGGCACCGGCGTCCAGGGCCAGAATCTTGTCCTCCAGCCGGCTCCGCGCTGTCAGGACCATGATCGGCAGCATGGGCGCCTTGGGACGAATCTCCTGCAGCACCGACATACCGTCGCGCTTCGGCAGATTCAGATCGAGAATCAGCAGGCTGTAGCGCGTCTGCGAAAGCGCCTGCAGCGCAGTCTCCCCATCGTTCACGACATCGACACCATTGTGTTCGCTTTGTAAGCCGCGACGCAGAAATTGCGAAAGCGGTACATCGTCATCGGCTACGAGAAGACGATAAGAATGAAATGCGGGCGCGGGCGATTTGACAGGTTCACACTTGAGAGGTTCACAGTTGACTCCTTCGAACGTGCTGGTTTCCATGATCCCTTCACTGAGTAGAAGTTCGGATGTCCTGGGATATGCAGAACTTTCCGGGCAAGATGTGAATGCAATTAGTTTTCCGTTATCGAGAATTAATCCCATAACGGCATGCTAATGATTCCAAGCCGTTTATTAGCGCTCGACTAGAAGGAGTATTTCCGGAAGGTGTATGCCAAATAGAAAGTGACTGGAATTCAGACACTCTCTCTCAGGATGGAGTTGCTGCCGTTCTGTTTTGGAGCGGACGGTTTGGAAATGAGAGCACTATTCTTTAGTTTGCGTCGCCTCGCCGGTTGCAATCGGTGCGCTCTTGGTGGGAGCTTTGCCATCCTGATCGTCCGCCACCGGGTTCTCTACGTATTGCACGATCAGCGAAATTCGGCGGTTGGAAGGATCGAAGGGATCTTTGGCGACTCGCAGTCTTTGATCGGCGAACCCGCGCACCTGGGCGACCTGATCCTCGCGAATTCCGTTCTCCTGCATCAGCCGCCGCGCAGCATTTGCCCGATCCGCCGACAGTTCCCAGTTTCCGTAATCCGCCTTACCCGCGTAAGGTTTGGAATCGGTATGCCCTTCAATCGAAAGCTTGTTTGGAAGCTTTCCCAGTTCTTGTGCCAGCAGCACGAGCAGCTCTTTTCCTTTATCGTTCGGCTGCAGGTTTCCGCTTTCGAAGAAGGTTCCGGACGCCGATTCAAGTAGCTCGATACGCAGCCCCTCCGCCGTTACCGTCATTTCGATCTGATTTCGCAGCTTGTCAAAGTCATCGAGCTTGCGCACGGACTTCTGCAACTGCTCCTTCAGCTTCGCCATGTTTTCCTTGGTGAGCGTGAAGTTGTCTCCGGAGCCACGCTGGTCGGTGCCGACCATCTTCGATTTACCCGAAGGATCCTTGAAATATCCGCCGATCGCCTCCTGCACCTGCTTGCTGCTGTTCATCAGCCAGAGGACGATGAAAAGCGCCATCATCGCGGTCACGAAATCGGCATAGGCGACCTTCCAGGCCCCGCCATGGTGGCCGCCATGCGATATCTTCTTTTTGATAATGATGGGGGGCGCGGTCGCCATGATGGGCCTTATGCGGAAGCGGCTTTTGCCGCTTCGCTCGCGCCTCGGCAGGTTTTTTCAACTTCCTGGAACGAAGGACGCAAATGTCCGGGAATCGCGCGTCGGCCAAATTCCACCGCCATAATCGGCGCGCTGCCCTTCAAGAAAGAAATCATCAGAACGCGCAGCACGTGCAGATAGCAGCGCTCCTCTTCCGCGGCCTTGGCCATGTTCGCGGCCAGCGGTCCCACCAACCCGTAACAGAGCAAGATGCCGAGAAAGGTTCCGACGAGAGCAGCCGCCACTTTATGCCCAATCTCTTCCGGCGGTCCGCCCAATGATCCCATCGTGATCACGACTCCCAGCACGGCTGCGACGATTCCCAGGCCAGGCAGCGAGTCTGCCATGCTCGACAATGCCGCCACCGGCTGCCCCGCATCGTGATGGTGCACTTCCATGTCGAGTTCCAGCAGTTGATCGAGATCAAACGCCTCGGTTCCGGTGATCGCCATGCGCATGCTGTCGCAAAGAAAGTCCTTCGCGTGGTGATTCTTCAAGAATGCCGGGTGCTTGGAAAACAGCGCGCTTTTTCCGGGATCCTCAACATCCGCCTCCAGCGCCATTAGGCCGTCTTTGCGGGCTTTGTTGAAGAGTCCAAACATCATCTTCAATAAGTCGAGGTAGGTGTCTTTCTTATACGGTGAGCCTTTAAAGACGCCGAGCACGCCGGAGATAATCTTCATCAGAATATGCAGCGGATTGGCAACCAGTACGGTGCCGATGGAGGCGCCACCGATAATGAGGAGCTCCGCCGGCTGCATGAGAACCTTCAGGTTCCCGTGTTCCATCAGGTAACCGCCGGCAATCGCACCGAAAACGACAACAATTCCGATGATGGCAAACATAACTATCCTGTCCGGCGTCGAGACTTACTGCGGGTCTGATGATCGGCATTACCGCCCGAAATCTTCAAGCTACTGCCTGACCGGCGTGGGCCGGGAGATGCTCTTTTCCCGGCTCCTCGCCACAATCACAAGGTCCACCCGCCGATTCTGCTTCCGTCCCTCTTCCGTGCTATTGCTGGCTCGAGGCCGATATTGCGAATAACCGGCGGCCGAGATCAGCGTCGGATCGAATCCATGCTCTTCCACCAGCAGCTGTACCACTTCCGTAGCGCGCGCGGTGGAGAGCTCCCAGTTCGATTTGAACTGCGACGTATGGATGGGCACGTCGTCCGTGTTCCCTTCCACGCGGACCTGAAATCCTTTTTCATTGAGAACGCCGGCGATGCGGGTCAAAGTTGCCCGCCCTTCCGCCAGGAGCGTCGCTTCCCCGCTGTTGAAGAAGCCAATCTCGCGCAGACTCACCACCAACCCCTCGGGAGTCGCGTGAATTTCAATCTCATGCTTCTGAATCTGCTCCCCGAGCGCCTCCTGGAGCTGGTGCTTGAGTAGGGTCACATCCGGCAGAGCCTCATCCGTAATCGCAGGATTGGCCGCCTGCTCCGACGGAGGTGTCGAGACCGAAGAGTCACCCGGCTGCTGCACCGGCGTATACGCTGCGTTACCTGAAAAGGCTCCCAGTTGTTCGAAAGCGCCCTTGATCGCCGCCGATACCTGCACCACCTTTTTCTTGTCCATCTGCGACGACGCGTAGAGCACCACAAAAAACGCGAAGAGCAGGGTGATGAAATCGGCATAGGAGACGAGCCATCGCTCGTGTCCGGCGTGCTCCTGACTTTTTCGTCTTCGGCTCATCAGGCGGGCTTCTTCTCTGCCTGATCGATGTGCAGGTATCCCAACATCTTGGTCTCAATCATGCGTGGATTCATGCCTTCCAGAATCGAAATCACGCCTTCCAGCGTCATCTCCCGCCACACCAGCTCCTGGCGGCTCTTGATCTTCAGCTTGCCGGCCGAGGGCAGGAAGAGCAGATTGGCCGATCCCACGCCATAGATGGTGGCGACAAAGGCAACGGCAATACCCTTGCCGACCTCGTCAATGTTCTGGAGGTGCTGCATCACCTGAATCAGGCCCAGCACCGCCCCGATAATCCCAATCGTGGGAGCGAATCCCCCCGCCGCCTCAAAGACCTGCGCTACCTTGTCCGAATGCTCCATCTGATTATCGAGATCGAGTTCCATCATCTTTCGCAGTTCTTCCGGATCTGTCCCATCCACCGCCAGCATCAGCGCCTTTTTCAGGAAGGGATCGTTGATCTCACTGAGCTTCGAATCGAGTGAAATGATTCCTTCCCGGCGGGCGCGCTGCGCATAGACCAGCAGCTCGCTGACCAGTTTCTTGGGGTCCTCATTCTTGTCGAGGACAACATGAACGACCCGCTTAAACGCCTCTTTAACCAGCGGCAACGGGAATTGCACCATCACCGCGCCCAGCGTTCCGCCAAAAACGATCATCGCCGCTGTCGGCTGCAATACCTGCGCAACCTTGCCGCCTTCCAGAAGAAGGCCGGCGCCGATTCCGCCGATGGCGATCAGAAGTCCGACAAACGTGCTCTTATCCAAGGGGAGGAGTCTCCGACGACGGATGCACTTCCGGGTTCGTGTGTTTCACGCCGGTCGCAGCATGAAGGTCCAGGCCAGCTGAAGGCATGCCTGCAATCAAAGCGCGGCGGAATTCGATTACTTTTTCAATCACTCGTTCCGGTGTTTCCAGAACCACGATCTTCTCGCCGGTCGTCAGCGTGACGACGGTATCCGGCGCCTTGTCGATAAACTTGACCAAGTCGGAGTTCACCGCAAACTGCTGATGGTTTAATCGAGTGAGTTGGATCACGTCGCTGCCTTTATCGCGTGCCACGGCTCGCGAAACTGCTGAACCCTAATCGGCACAATTCAGTTCTGATTTCGATGGATCGTTGTTTATCGCACTACCGGAGGTAACCTCCGCCGGTTACGATAACCACTTCCGACACGATTCCCTTGTTAGATCTGAGCAATTGACCTACCTCATCTCAGTCCTAATCCTTCGCTGGATGAGTTCGTGGAGCGACGCCTTTGCCGGGCCATGACAACCATTGCGGATCGGCCCACATGGCGATCGATGGTCCGCCGCGTGCACGCCCTTTCCGGAGCCCGCCGCGATCTCACATGCGGCGCTAATTTTGCTGTGAACCGGAGTTTGCCTTGCCGAGCGTCGGCCTTTCCATGATCGTCAAGAACGAGTCGCATACGATTCGTGCCTGCCTGGAGAGCGCGCGTGACGTAGTCACTCAAATCGTCATAGCCGATACCGGATGCACCGACAACACCTGCGAGATAGCCCGGGAATTTGGCGCGACCGTGGTTTCTTTCCCGTGGGAGCACCACTATGCCAAGGCGCGTAACGCAGCGCTCCAGCCCGTCACCACCGATTGGGTTCTTGTCCTCGATGCCGATGAAGAGCTCGACCGGCAGACCGCGCAGAATATACAAAGTGCGCTACAAGCCCCGGCCATCGGCGGCTTCACCACCCCGATACGAAACTACGTAAAGTCCCGCTCTAATCGGGGATGGGATCGGATCGCGGTCGAGAACGATTACCGCCACGAGCGCGCGAAGGATTCTCCCGCCTTCTTCGTTCACGAGAATTGCCGGTTCTTCCGCCGCCGCGCGGATATCTTCTTTACGGGCCGTGTGCATGAACTGGTCGAGCCGCAGATCGCCGCCGCCGGCCTCAAGCTCGGAGTTGCCAACTTCTTCATCCATCATTTCGGCAATCTCGAGAGTAGCGGAGAGAGAAATGACAAAGGCGCCTATTATCGGGACCTGCTGCGCCTGAAAACGGAAGAGGAGCCCAACGACCCTGCGGGTTGGGTCCACCTGGCTCTTCAAGAGTACGAACAGTTTAAGGATCAGGAAGAGGCTCTACGCTGCCTCCAGAGGGCCTTGCAGCTGGAACCGCGCGCCGCCGAAGCCTGGCTGTTTCTGGCCATGATCTTCGTCGACGCGGGAAGGTTTCAGGAAGCCCTCGCAGCCCTCGATCACGACACCCGGAAAGGACCAAGCGTTGCCCTGAGCGAGCAGGTACGCGGAGACGCTCTCCATTCTCTCAATCGTGTGGAAGAGGCGCGCGCCGCCTATCGCCGGGCGCTCAATATCGCCGGCCGCGATCCGCTTCTCGAAAGCAAGCTCGGATACATTGAGGTCAAGTTGGGCCATTCCGGCCCCGGTTTTGAAAAGCTGCTCCATGCGGCCCAGGCCACTCCCGGAATGTTCGCCGTGCAGGATCGGCTAATGAAGGCCTACATCATGGTTGGCAAGCTGCACGAAGCGGCGAGCGCCGCCGAAAGAGTGGCCGAGGCCTTGCCTCATCCGAAGACCCACCTGCGAGCGGCCAGCCTCCACGCCGCTCTCCATGATTTTGCCCGCTGTGAGCAGATCTTGCAGCGTGCTCTAGCGGAATTCCCCGATTCCGCCGAATTGCAACAGGCATATTTGGAGGCGGGCAGGGAACTGACAGCAGGTCGCCAGGCCTCATCCGCCTCTAATGGAGTGAGCCCGTAGCTCGTGCATCTGCATATTCAAGAACGGTTTCAAGGTAACAAACTGGTAGTGACCAACGTGACTATTGAAGAGCTTCGCATAGTGCCGATAACTAGCCCGCAACAAAACATCTCCTGCTCGAAAGCGACAAGTTCAGAGTTCATGAGCCTTGGGCATAGGGTAGGAGAAATTCAAAATTATCGGAGAAACTCACAATGGCACTCACAATTCTGAACAATGTCTCGGGTCTCGAGGCGCAGAACTCCCTTCAAACTACGCAAATGAGTCTGAACACGACTCTCGAAGCCATGTCGACCGGCAAGCGCATCAACAGCGGCGCGGATGATCCGGCTGGTCTCGCGATTGCCAACGGCTTGGAAGCCAACGTTACAGCCCTGACCCAGTCCGTACAGAATGCGACCGATGGCGTCGGCATGTTGCAGGTCGCCGATGGCGCCCTGTCACAGATCACGACTCTGTTGAACAGCGCGGTCAGCCTGGCTACCGAATCGGCCACCGGCACGGTGAGCGACTCGCAGCGCACCGCTCTCCAATCCGAATTTCAGTCTATCCAGAGCGAAATCACCAACATCGGTCAAAACACGACCTATAACGGTCAGGCGATTTTCGGCAGCGGCAATTCGCTCACGGTTTACATGAGCGATTCTTCCCACGCCGGCACGCAGAGTGTGACCGTGAGCCTGGGCACCGTCAATGACGCCAACCTCGGCTTTTCAGGAACCACCCCGATCAGCATTGCCAGCAACGACCTGTCATCCGCCGCGGACGCGCAGGCTGCTCTGACCAACATCAACGCTGCTATCAGCGGCATCGCACTCCTGCGCGGCACCCTCGGCGCAAGTTCGAACCAGCTGACGGCTGCCAGCAACGTTATGAACAGCCAGATCACGAACCTGACCAACGCAGAAGACAACATCATGGCCGCTGACATGGGTACGGAAACCGCCAACCTGTCGCAGGAAAGCATCCTGCAGCAGACTGGTATCGCCGCCCTGCAGCAGTCCAACCAACTGCAGCAGTCGGTTCTGAAGCTGTTGCAATAGTTCTGAGCGCGATATGGGGCGGAGCTAACCGGCTCCGCCTCGCTTTTAAGCTCAGGATCTGAATGAAGGAGTAGGAATGGGATCTTCCTCAATCAACCTCAGCTCTATCCTCTCGGCTCTTGGGTCCACCTCTTCCGGCATCGACGTGCAAACCGCGGTTGCCCAGGAGATCGCCCTCGAGTCCGAGCCCATGGACATCTGGGAACAGCAGCAGAGCAATCTTGCAAATCAGACCAGCGACATCAAGGGCATCGAGACCGACATCACTTCTCTTCAGAGCGCCCTCACCGCGCTTCAGGACCCGGCAGGCGCCCTTGCCTCCATGGACGCGTCATCCTCGAATTCAAATATCGTTACTGCTTCCGCCGCGGCAGGCACGACCGCCGGCACTCATGAAGTTGTGGTAAACAACCTGGCAACCACCGCATCCTGGTATTCAACCGATGTTGCCAGCGAGACGACTGATCTTGGCGCGGGAAGCTTTACCATCCAGGTCGGTTCTGGTTCGCCCCTTACAGTGACGACCGGCAGCGGAGTCAATACGCTCGACGACGTCGTCAACTACATCAACAGCCAGAATGCGGGTGTAACCGCCAGTGTCGTGAACGACGCGAACGGCTCGCGTCTTGCCCTCGTTAGTTCGAATTCGGGTGCGGCCGGCAACTTCACCGTCACCAATGGCTCCGGCTTAAGCTTCACGCAAGCCGCAACCGGCGTGGATGCATCGCTCACCGTCGACGGCATTCCCATCGATAGCGCATCCAACACCGTCACTGGGGCCGTGAATGGATTGACCTTCAATCTGACCGGCACCGGGCAGGCCAGCGTTTCTGTCGCCGCGGATCCGACCCAGATTTCTCAGGCGGTCAGCACCTTTGTCACCGACTATAACAAGGTGATCAGCGACGTAAACTCTGAATACTCCGTGGACGCCAGCAATCAGGAAGGACCGCTCGCCGAGGATCCAGTTCTGAGCAACCTGCAATCGCTGATGCTGGGAGTTGGAAGCTATTCATCCGGGAACGGCGTCGTGGGGACGCTCCAGGATCTCGGAATCACCGATGAATAACGATGGAACGCTCACCTTGGACAGTTCCACCTTGAATAACGCCATCCAGTCGAACCCCGCCGCCGTACAAAATTTCTTTCAGGGGAGTTCATCCAACGGCTTCGCCTCGAACCTCAATAACGAGTTGAACGGGATCGTCGACCCGGTGAGTGGCGCTTTTACCATTGACCTCCAGAGCATCAGTTCAGAGAACACGGACCTGCAGAACGAGATCAATAACTTCCAGACCTACCTGAGTAATCGAGAGACTTATCTGACGAACGAATACAACCAGGCTGATGAGGCCTTGCAGGAATTGCCAAACCTCGAAGCTCAACTCAACGCAGAACTCGGCTATACCACGACAAATAAATCCTCATGACAAGAAATCAGACCGAACTGACGTACCTGCGGGCGGGGGTGCAAAGTGCCTCCTCCGTTCAACTCGTGATTATTCTTTACGATCTGCTGATCGGCGCTTTGACGGGCGCGATCGCCGCGATCGAAAAGAAAGACGTCGAAGAGCGTTCCAGCGAATTGAAGCGCGCCTTCCTGGTCCTGGAGCACATGGAAAACTCTTTGGACATGGAAACGGGCTCGGAAGCCGCCAAGAATCTTGCCCGTTTTTATGCCACGCTCCGTTCGAACATCCTCAAGGCGCACGCGCAAGCGAGCCGCGACGGTCTCGAAAAACAAATTCAACTTCTCTTTCAAGTCCGTGGCGCCTGGGCTCAGGTGGATAAAGGTGCATTCACCGGTAACTCCCCCAGTCCTTCTCCTGATCCGCAGGAGCCCGAAACGGATAGACGCCTGGCGGTAAACTGGAGCGCGTAGCCGTCTTCAGTTTTTGATATTGGTTGGTACGACGGACGTTGGTACAACGAGAGTTGGTACAGCAGAAGTTGGCACAGCAGAAGAGGAACGGCTAGTTTGCCACCGGCATATCGGTAATTCTCAACCCATAATTGCCATCCACCGTAACCACTTGCCCGCGGGCGATTACCTTATCGCCGAGCAGAAGTTCGGCCGGCTCTTCCACCGCGCGGTCCAGTTCGATCACCGATCCGGCATTCAGGTCGAGGATCTCGCGCAGGGTGAGATCGCGCTGGCCAAAGCGAAGCGTCAGTGCCAGATTTACATCCAGCAATAATTCCAGCTTCCCGCTTTCGTTGGCCGGCTGGGCTGCTTTCTCAGGCTGGGGAGTTGCGGAAGTCGACATGTCAGGCTGTCCTTTCTACACACGGTATTCTTTGTTGCCCGAGGTGAGCGGCGCGTTTTCGTCCCTGGCGAACCGGGTTCGCGTCAAACGCGTCCCTGCCGGCAATGATCAAAGACGCCGACTGACTCACGGGAACTCCCAGGTCGCACACCTGTCCCGGTGCGAGCGTCATGATTTTGTCGACTGGGAGCTTAATCGCGGTAACACCAAGAGACACGGGAAATGAGCAGGCCAGCATTTTTTCCCCGAGCTTCGAAGACACGGAGCTCGTTTTCGACGACTTCGCTTGTCCCGTATCTACGGCCATCTTTCGCAGTAAGGCGTTGAAGGTTGTTCCGGGAAGCATAATCGCCAGATGGCCGGTTGCATCGGCCATCTTACTCTCGAACAGAGAGACCACCACCCGGTCGTTGGCCGACAGCAACCTTTGCAGCTGGGCCAGCTTTTGAGCTCCGATCAGATCGCAATCGCCCGCGGCCGTCCTCCAGGCCGCCGTGATCTCATGACAGATAATTCTGCCGACGCCCTCCATCACATGATCTTCAATCTCGGTTACTTCTCGGTTCTCTGCCTGCCCTTGTCCGGTGCCGCCCAGGAGCAGATCGATCAGCGGAAACACAAGCGTCTGCTCGATCTGGATGATGGCCGGCACGTCTTGAAATCGAAGCGATAGAAAATACGCACCTTCGCCCGCGTGCTCGATTGCCTCACGAAACGTCATCTGTGTGACGGACACCGATGTGGTTTCGAAGCCGGCTCGCAGATAAGCCCCGAGGGACTGCGTGAGGGCCTTGGCCATGGAATCTTGCACATCTGTAACCACGCTGGCTTGGTCGCTTCTGAATTGTCCCGAACGTTCGGCCTGCCAGGGGGTTACAACTCCTTCGCCATCACCGGCCTTCTTAGTCGATTGATGAGCGGCTTTCAGGAGCGCTAAGATATCCTTATGATGGGGTTCGTTTTGCATGCAACCAGCACTCTCTTAAGGCAAAGTTAGAGGGAGATGAGCACCTCGGCAATCTTTGCCTAATTCGCGTGCACGTCCTGTGCCAACTCTGGCGATCCTCCCGGAGTCCGGCGATGCGCAAACACCCGCGATTCGCCAGGGCTCCTATCTCGCCGTCCCTTATTGGGCACTTACCGGGCACTCGTCCCTAACGGCGCTTTGCAACTGTGGCACGGCCTTGTGTCGAGGTCTGACGGGCGCCCCTAGCAGGGAGACTGCTCTTTACCGGCGGTTCTTTGTGTTACGGAAACGTAACAGAGCTATACTCTTATATTGAAGGGCGCACCTTGGGTGGTATACGAGTTTTGGGGTGCTCCCGCATTTAAGATCGACGATGCTCCGCTTCCTCGCTGGCGCAATTGGATCGCGTCAAGAAGAGCCTGCATCCTGGTTTACTCGGGCCCCGCTGTTTTCGGTATTGGTTTCTCGAATGGGGGATCCATGCTAATCGCCCTTCGTTAGATCGAATACCGACAAGTAGAAAATGCCGGCAGTATGCCAATGGCCGTTATGAGTGAACGCAAGGTTGCCAGACTCTTAGCAATTGACGATGAGGCGCAAAGCCTCCGGTTCATTCAGGATGCGCTGTCGGATCTGGGTGTTGAGATCCACACTGCGCATGGGGCTGAATTCGCGCTGCAGGCTTTCAAACATCTGCGTCCGCAAATCGTCCTCCTCGACCTCATGATGCCCGGCGTCCGCGATTGGGAGATGCTGGACGGAATTCTCGCCGCCGATCCGGGCGCGGAAGTGATCCTCATGACGGCTCACTACTCCACCGAGTCCGCGGTCCAGGCCATTCAAAAGGGTGCCTGCGATTATCTCAACAAGCCCATCAGCGTCGAGAAGCTTCGCTCGCGAATCACCTCGCTTTTGACAGAGGCCGAGAGCCGCCGGAAGACCCTCGAAATCGATCACGAACTCCTCGACGCGTGCCAGTTCGAAGGGATCGTCGGCCGCAGCCCGGTCATGCTCGATGTGTTCGCAAAAATCCGCCGAGTCGCACCCCATTTTCAGAATGTTCTCGTGACCGGCTCTACCGGTACGGGAAAGGAGTTGGTCGCCCGCGCTCTGCGTAAGCTAAGTCCAAGTTCCAATGGCCCGTTCGCGATCTGCAACTGTTCGGCCATTGTTGAGACACTTCTCGAGAGTGAACTCTTCGGTTATGTCCGCGGTGCGTTTACCGGCGCCGCGCGCGACAAGATCGGAGTTTTTGAATTTGCCAATGGTGGGGTCGTTTTCCTCGACGAGATCGGCGAGTTGCCCCTGGCCGCGCAGAGTAAGCTCCTGCGTGTTCTACAGAACAACGAAATTCAGCGCATCGGCTCGCCTGCTCCCCGAACCGTGGACGTGCGCGTCATCGCGGCCACCAATCGTAATCTCCACTCCCTCGTATCCCAGGGGAAATTTCGCGAAGATCTTTACTATCGCCTGTCGATGGTGGAAGTTTCGCTCCCTCGTTTAATCGACCGACGGGAAGATATGCCGCTCCTCCAGCGTCATTTTGTGGAGAAGTTCGCGCTCAAGTACAACAAGCCAGTGACCGGCATTACGCGCCGGGCCCAGAACCGCATGGCTCTTTATAACTGGCCTGGCAACGTCCGCGAACTTGAAAACGTGATCGGCAACGCCTGCATGATGGTCGAAGGACCGGTGATCGACATCCCCGACCTTCCCGAGCCCGTGCGCAGCCAGTGGGGTGGGATGGCCACTCAGGAGGAGAGCCTCGCTCCCATGCAGGAAATGCAACGCCGACATGTTCTGCGGGTTCTCGAACATGTCGGCGGCAATAAAGCTCAGGCCGCGGAGATCCTCGGTATCTCCCGCGCGACGGTTTACCAGTTGCTCTCCCAGACGAAAGGAGAACTCGCTGATCGGCAAGGGTAATCTGGGCCCATTTTGTCTTAGTCTCTGGGGAAATGTCTATGGGTTGCCGGTTCTGAACTCCGGCTGCAACCAAGGTAGCGGGATCCTCGGCCGTTCGCTCCCGCGGCACGCCCGTTCCCACCTATACGGCCTGATTACTTCGGTCACGTTCATTTGTGACGATCATCACGCGTCCTTGCAGGGTTACACCGCAATATTGAATCTTTCTGGTCCCAGGCGAGTCATCAAGGGTTCTTATGCGTTCTCCTGAATCCCGGCGGCCTAATCCGAGCGCGTCAATCGTGGCTTCGGTGTATCTCCTCGCTTCCTGCGTCTGGATCGCTTCCACCGACCGCCTGCTGCGCTACATTTCGTCGGATCCGGATTTTATGACCCGGGCCAACATCGGCAAGGGTTTTCTTTTCGTTTTCGTCACCACCGGCATTCTCTACGTGCTGGTCCGCCGGCTCAATCGCGCCCGGCGTGAACTCGAGAAAACCGTAGTCGCCCGAACCGACGCTCTCATCGAGAGCGAAGAGCAATATCGTCTCCTTTTTGATCGCAACCCGCTGCCGATGTGGGTCTTCGATCGCAAAAGCCTGCGCCTCCTCGCGGTCAACGATGCGGCGATTCGGCATTACGGATATTCCCGCGAGGAATTTCTGCGCATGACGATTCTCGACCTCCAGACACCGGAAGAAATCGCTCCACTCATGGAGTTGATCTCACGACCGGAGCGCGGATTGCAGGGCACCCAGGCTGGCCAGCATCGCAAAAAAGACGGCTCCGTCATCGATGTCGAAATCACCTCGCATAGCTTGAAGTTCCGGGGCCTGGATGCCGAACTGATTCTCGCGTATGACGTCACCGCGCGGCGCAAGAGTGAACAGCAGTTGCGGCAGTCTCAGGAGCGGTTTGCAAAAGCCTTCCGCTCCAGTCCTTTGGGCATCACCATCAGCAGCGAGGCCGATGGCCGCTACCTTGATGTGAACCCCGCTTTTCTCGAGCTCCTGGACTACGAACTCGACGATATGCTCGGCCGCACTGCGGCGGAGCTTAAGATTTGGGCCGATATCGAGCAACGCAAGCTGATGATCGATCAGCTCAAGAGCAACCATCGCGTCATGCCCATGCACGTTCGTTTCCGCACGAGTTCTGGACAGTACCGTCAGGTCGAACTCGCCGCCGAGCGAATTCAACTCGATGACGAGCCTTGCATTCTAGCCATCATTCAGGACATCACTCATGCAAAACAGCTTGAGCAACAGTTCCTTCAGGCGCAGAAAATGGAGGCCGTGGGCAGGCTGGCCGCGGGCGTTGCTCATGACTTCAACAACATGCTCGGCGTGATCATCGGCTATAGCGAGATTGCGAAAGATCGTATTGACGTGGCGCATCCCGCGCAAAAGTATCTTGCTGAAATCAAGATGGCGGGAGACCGCGCCGTTCGTCTCACCCAGCAACTGCTCGCCTTTAGTCGTCAGCAGGTACTCGAGCCCCGCAGCCTTAATCTCAATTCCGTTGTTCATCATGCCAGTCGTATGTTGCTGCGCATGATTGGCGAAGATATCTCTCTCGTCTTCCGTCCTGCTGAACCCCTGGGCAGCGTCCACGCCGACCTCAGCCAGATCGAGCAGGTATTGATGAATCTGGTCGTCAATGCTCGCGATGCCATGCCCAGAGGCGGAAAGATCATCATCGAAACTGCGAACGTCAATGTAGATCAAACCTTCCAGCACGATCATCAGCCGATCCATTCAGGCCAGTACGTGATGCTTTCATTTACCGACACTGGATCGGGCATGGATGAGGCCACTCTGGCCCAGGCCTTCGAACCGTTCTTCACAACGAAAGAGCCCGGAAAAGGAACCGGGCTCGGCCTATCGACAGTTTATGGAATTGTCCGGCAGAGTGGCGGCTACATCAGCGCATTCAGCGAACCGGGGCACGGCACGACATTCAAAATCTATCTGCCTTCCGTCGACAAACCTGCGGAGCGGATCGAGCCGGGAAAGGCCGACTACACTCCCCCCACCGCAACCGAAACCGTTCTGGTGGTGGAAGACGAACCTGCACTGCGCAATCTGACCGTCCATGTTTTGAAAAATAGCGGCTACCGGGTCCTCTCCGCGGAAAGCGCGGCCCGCACACTGGCGTTGGCTCGCCAGTATGACAGCCAGATCGATATCCTTCTCACCGACGTCGTCATGCCGGATCTGGCGGGTCCAGACCTCGTTTCTGAAATGAGGAAAATTCGTCCCGGGGTGAAGGTTCTTTATATGTCCGGATATTCCCGAGATGCGATGGTCGAGCAGGGACTTCTGCGCGACGACTCGACTCTGATCGTCAAACCTTTTTCGACCAGGGCACTGTTAAATAAGATGCGAGCTGTCCTCGAATCCTGAGTTCGCCTGTGCACGCGAGGGCGCTAGGCCCGCCACTCCTCCAGCCGGGCTCGAACCTTCTCCGCGTTGGGATCTGAAATTTCCTGACGAATCCTGAGTGCCGCCTCCGCAAACTCGATCGCCTTCGCTCGCTGCTGCAATTCGTCCAGAGCGAGACTCATATTCCAAAGGGCATTGCCTTCCCCGCGACGGTCGTTGCTGGCTCGCGCAATCTGCAGTTGCTGCCCGTAGAAATCGATGGCTTGCTGGTGCTGTCCCAGCCGGTAGTGGGCAATCCCGAGATTACCCAAGGCAACGCCTTCACCCCGCCAATCGCCGACCTCCCGGTGAATCGCCAGCGCCTGCTCGTGGTACTCGATCGCGCGAAAGTATCCTCCCGACGAGTGATACGCGCTACCGATGCATCCCAGCGCATTGCCCTCTCCGCGCCGGTCATCCAGTTTCTTCGCCAGTTGCAAATACTGTTCGTAGAACTCGATCGCATGCCCGTACTCGCCCAACCCCTCATAAGCATCGCCGAGGTTTGCCAAATCCTGCTCTTCGCCACGCGTGTCGTTGAGCTCGCGTGTCATCTGCAAATGTCGCTCGTAGCATTCAATGGCGCGCCGATACTCCCCAAGGCTCCGGTAAGCCATTCCCAGATGGCCCAGATGCACTCGCTCGGCACTGCGGTCTTTCATTCTCGCCGCGGCCGCCAGCGCCGCCTCGCGCCATCGAATCCGCTCTCGCGCTTGCTGGCGCTGACTCAAACAGTGCGCGCCCACGTTCGGATACCGGCTGCACAACGCCGCTGCCTGATCGTCTTCCGCGGCCCGGCCCGATGCCCACAACTGTCCTGCTTCAATGTTTTCCCGCTCCACGTCAAGCCGAGCCAGCCCGCTCTTCGACGACTCGCCGCCATCCAGGTAGAGATCGTCGGCGCGATGAAGTACGTTCAGGTAATGCTGCGAATGGCGCAGCCCGGCTTCGTACAATTCGCGCGCATCCATTTGCTGGCGCGCAAAATCGGTCATCATCTCGGGCAGATAAAACCGATGGGCCTGCGCGTCCCACTCCAGCATCGACTGCTGGATCAACGAATTCATAGTGCTTTCCGCTGTCGCCTCATCGGTTCCCAAAACAGCGGCCGCCGCTTCCAAGTCGAACGTCTCAGGAAAAATGGCCAGCACGCGCCACTGTTTCTGCCATTCGGCCCCGAGCCGGGCGTAGCTCTGCTCGATGGCCGATCCCTTTCCCGGACTCATCCCGCGTGCGCCGTCAATTGCCATAGAAGCTCAGCACTAGGGTGTCACAGCGTGCGCCAACCGTAAAGAGAGGGCGAGAGCTGCCGCGCCATTTCTAATCGTCCTCTCATTCTTCCGCCACGTTTGCGCCGTCACTCTAAGCCCAGAGTTAGTCGCTGTCGGCGGTCCTTACCGGGCGAACCGCGAAACCCAGCAAAAATGCACTCCCTCGCCAGTTTCTCCGTCCCTCCGCCAAAGCTGCAGTGGTACTGCAAGTGCTGAATTCTTAGCCGGACTATGCGAGTCGCTTACTTCCACACCGGAACCATCCTCTCCTCCTGGTCCATCTACTCCATCGGCGCCACCCTTCGTTCCATGGGCCACGAGGTTTTTGAGGGTACGATCCCCACTAACTTCCACGGTGCGGTCGTGAACAACCTGGGCCGCGGCGACTTCGATCGCATTCGCGCCAAGATGCCCACGCTCCAGGAACTCGAAAGCTGCGATGCGATTCTCGTCGCCGGACCTGAATACGTCGCGGTATGGTTGAACACGCTCTATGGCAAAGAGCAGTGGTGCAAGCTGAAGGCCCGCCGGATCGCGCTCTACCTCGAATCCACCGAGCGCCAGGACGCGAAGTTCCGCTACGATATTTTCGCCGACTGGTATGACGAGCACTACTTTCCCGATCGCGACGACGTTGCCCGCTTCCATGGCAAACATCTGGATGGATTCATCGACCTCGAGATGTTCAAGCCCTGCTTCTATGACGGCCAGCCAGCCCATTCATGCGATCAGGCCTGCACCGCCCGGCGTATGGCGGAAAAGAAGTATCAAGCGGCCTTTGTGGGTTCGCTGTATCCCAAGCGCATGCAGTTCTTGAACGAACTGCTGCCGCTCATTTCCGGCATCGACTTCTACGCCAACGGAGTTGCCGTCCGCGATCTCAGCGGAGAGTGTCATCGCGAGTGGGCTGAGTTGCTCGCGAAAAATATTCGCCAGATCAAAATCCACGTCGCGCTGCCCAGCAACAACATCAAGATGATGGTTGCCCGGCCCTTCGAGACCATGGCCTGCGGCACGTTTCTACTCACCTACCGCACCGAAGACAATCCCTTCCGCGACGGCGTCCACTGCCGCCTGTATGACCCAGCCAAGCCTCGTGAACTCGCCGATCTTATCCGCTATTACGCAACCCACGAAGAAGAGCGCGAAGCCATCGCGCGCGCAGGTTTTGAGGAAATCAGGAAGAATTACTGCGTGCGGCAGCGCCTCGCCCAAATTCTGAACGCTGCATCCGCGAAAGCCGCGTCTCAGGCAAACTGAGTCTAACGTTCACGCGGCTCGGTGCCATGATTAGAGGACGCCTTTAAGGGCAGCCCCCGAACCTCCGACTCGACCCGGTGGCCCGGCCCCCGCCTTGACCCCGAAACTCGAACACCAAACACGAACCCCAGTCTACGGGTCCCACCACACCACTTCGTCCACGTAACTCGAATTCGCCTTATAGTTCTGATCTCCCGAATATGTCGCCGTCACCCGATACGTGTTTGCCGTCGAAAACGACAGGGTAACGTTCGCCTGTCCATTAACGAGGGGCACCGTGCCCATCGACGTCGATCCCTGCTGGAACGACATCGTCCCAGTCGCCACGATGCCGCCATCCGCGCTCACCGAAGCCGTGAACACGACGTTCTGATAGATGTAAACCGGCGTGGCCGACGTCACCACCGTCACCGTTGCGATCTCCTGGTTCACCTGCTCCGTCACCACAGCGGAGGTGCTGCCCTGGAAAACGGAGTCTCCGCCATATACGGCGGTCAAACTGTGCGATCCTGCCGTCAAGCTTGAGGTAGTAAATTGCGTTACGCCGGCGCTCAACGTTGCTGTTCCAAGCGCCGTTCCCCCATCGTAAAAAGTCACTGTCCCGGTCGGTGTTCCTTTGTATGTTGCCGTTACGTGCGCCGTGAGCGTGAGCACGTGTCCCACTACCACCGGATTCGGGTTCGCGGTCAGCTTTGTGCTTGTCGTGTTTGTCTCGCCCGTGCCGGTCAGATTCGCGGTTTGCGGGCTGTTTGAAGCATCGTCAACAAAGATGAGTGTTCCGGTCAGCGAACCAAGCTGGGTTGGCGTAAACACCACGGCAACGGTACATGAGACGCCGGGGTTCAATTCGCCGGCACAGGTGTTTGTCTGAATTGAAAACTCACCCGTGATCGTCACGCTTGAAATATTCATGGGATAGTTCCCATTGTTCAAGAGCGTGACGGTGCTGGGAGCGCTCGTCGAATTGATGACCTGTCCGCCAAACGCTACCGTGCTCGGTGTCACTCTGCCAACCGAGACGCCTCCGGTTCCGGCCAGTCCAACGTGCTGAGAGCTGCCCACCCCATCGTCCGTGACCACGACGGCCGCGCTCCGCGGGCCGAGCGCCGAAGGCGTAAACGTCACATTGATATTGCAGCTTCCTCCCGCGGGCAGTTTCGAGCCGCAGTTGTTATGCTCGCTGAAATCTCCGCCGTTGGCCCCCGTGACCTCGATGGAAGAGATGCTAAGAGTACTCCCTCCCGGATTCGCCAGAATAAAAGTCCGCCGCGCACTCGTTACCTCCAACTGCTGGTTTCCGAAGGACAGTCCCGAAACCGACAATTGCGCGGCTGGCGAACCTGCTGATCCGGTCGCGTTATAAAGGACGTGCAGGCCTCCGACCCACGGTCCCGCCGTCACTACATCCGCCCAGCCGTCCTTATTAAGATCGGCAATCGCCAGCGCAACCGCGCCCTCGCCAATCCCAAATTCCTCAGGCCCGTAGAAATGGCCCAATCCGTCATTTAGCAGAACCCCGATCCCTCCGCTCGAAGAGTTCGTATAAACGATATCCGCGTAGCCGTCCCCATTGACGTCGCGCAGAGCCACTTCCAGCGGATTGGCAGACGCAAACGGCGATAACGACGCCGCATAAATCACCGGCGGATTAAACGTGCCATCCCCGTTACCGCTCGCCACCAGAATCTTCCCCGATGCCGGAGCGCTCACCACCAGGTCAGCATTTCCATCGTCCGTCAAATCGCCAATGGCGATCCCGTAGAGAGGCAAAATCCCGGTCTCGTAGTCAGGGACCGCCGAAAATGTCCCGTCGCCTTTTCCCAGCAATACGGCAACGCGGGCGCTATCCGTCATCGCCACGCAGAGATCCAGCTTCCCGTCGTGATTGAGGTCAGCTGCCGCCAGTTCAAAACCGCTCCCGGAGATCGAGTACGTTCCCGCCATCACGAGCGATCCGTGGCGATTGTTCAAAAGCACGTAAACCGCCGGCCCGCTCCCGGCAACCGCGACGTCATCCCACCCATCGCCGTTGAAGTCAGCGACCACCAATCCGTGCGCCACCCCAGGCAGCGCAACCGAAACTGGCGCTCTGAACGTCCCATCCCCATTACCGCGCAGCACGTCCAGACTCGCGTGCATCGGGTTCGCGACGACAATGTCTAACTTGCCATCATGATTGAAATCCCCAACCGCTACGTAGCTGGCGCCATGGTTCACGGCAAAGGAAGTCCCTTTTCCGATTGTGCCGTCGGCACGGCCAAGAAATACCGTTACCCGTGAACCCCCCAGGTGGCTGCTTTGCCCAACTACAAAGTCCGGAATGCCATCTCCGTTAAAATCACCCGATGCAATGCTGATCGCGCCCCCGTACCCAACCCCGGCCGCTCGAATAGCCGCCACCGGTGACGCCCGGTATTGCGGAAAATGCTGCGCGAGTTCCCTCTCCCACCGCCGGGTTCTCAGTCTCTCCCCTGAAATGCACGGCTGCTGGCGGAGCCGCCGAGCAAACTTCAACCGAGCCGAACGCAATCGGCCACAGCAGCGCAAAAGACAGGAGTCGCGCGTTCATAATGTCCTCGCTTCCACGCCCCCTCAGTACAATCCACAGGCATACTCCGAGCAGGCGGTCGAATTGTTATCGGTACAACGCGCGAAGTTCATGAGAACGAAGCATGTTGTGTCGTGACCTCGGTAATCGGTCTCCGGACCATGCTCTGGACTCTTACGTGCCTATTAACGGAAGTAACTTCCCAACGGACCCGAAAGGTCCAAATTTTCCAAGGAATTCGAAGAAGAAGTCAGGGCAAGATGCCGATGAGTTTTGGTTTATGAAGGATCAATCCCAGGCAACCGCCATCGATCAGCACATCCCTTGCATCGCGAGGCAGCCGATTCTTGACTCGGATCAGGATGTATTCGGGTATGAATTGTTATTTCGGGAGAGTCAGGCGAACGATCGCATTGGCTCCGACCTCGAGAACGCCACTCGCAAAACCATCAACACTCTGAGCACTATCGGACTTGATGTCTTGTGTGATGGACGCATCGCTTTCATCAACTGTACCTACGAAATGCTTATGCAGGAGTTTCTTCTGCTTCTCCCGCCGGACGGCATTGTCGTCGAAATTCAGGAAAGCGTTCCGGGCGATCAGAGCGCCATGGAAGCCTGTGACCGATTGAAAAACCTCGGCTACACCCTGGCCCTCGATCGCTTTGTCCCAGGGGATGCCCGAGAAAATCTGGTTCCCTTCGCGGAACTTATCAAGGTCGATCTCAAGGCCGTGCGCCCTGACCAATGTGCTGCACTGGCGGCCCAATATTCCAGCCGGTGCCGAATGCTGGCCCTGAAGGTCGAATCTCAATCCGATCTCGCGACCGCAAAAAGCAACGGTTTTAGCCTGTTCCAAGGCTATTTCTTCCGGCGGCCCGAACGGATCCGGGCGCGGGAAATCCCCGCCGCTCAGGCGACTTACCTGCGGCTCCTCGAAGCCATCTCCAAACCGGAACCCGACATCTCCAAAATCGAAGACCTCATCAAGCGCGAGCCTTCTCTCTGCTACCGGCTTCTGTCGTACATGAATTCTCCCCTCCTGGCCATGTCTACCCCAGTCAGTTCGATTCGCCATGCCCTGAATCTCCTGGGAGAGCGGGAACTGATTCGCTGGATCAGAATGGCCACCACGCTCGTCGTCGGCCAGGAAAAATGCTCCGATCTGGTACTCTCCTCCCTCGTTCGTGCCCGCTTTTGCGAACTCATCGCCGAAAAGGTCAAGCACGGAGAGTCGGATGCCTTCCTTATGGGCATGCTCTCCCTCATGGATGCCATCCTCGATGTACCCATCGGCGTGATCGCTGACAAGCTGTCATTGTCTCCGGACACGAGAGCACAACTCGTCGGCGCCAAAATGGGGGTCGCAACGCCGCTTTCTCCTATTTACGATTTGATGATTGCGCGCGAGGCCGGCCAGTGGGAACGCGTGAACAGCCTGGGGAAAAAACTCAACCTCTCGCTCTACTTCATGAATAACGCATACACCGAGGCCATGAGGTGGGCTCGCCAGGTAACTAGCCTCGTTCCACCATGCCCCGAACAGCAGACTCAAACTGTTTAAGCAGTACCCATCACAATCTTCCGGCCTGATCAATACACACGCCGAAACACGAATGTCGCCGGAAGTGAAGTGCCGCTGAAAAGAGGACGAACTACCCGCTCATCGCGTCGATGTAGTGTTCGAGCATCTGCTTTCCGTCGCCCTGAAATTCGAGAAACATTACGCCATTGCCGTATTGCGGATGGCGTGTGACTACCCGTGCCCGAATGCGCACCGGAGTCTCGCCCAGCCAGAGCGTTATATTCACCAAGGTGCCGACCGGCAGGGTCATCATCAGCTCGACGTAACACCCTCCCACGCTGAGGTCGCTCGTTTGCAGCCGAGACGGAACGTCACTTCCTTCCTCCCGCAGCTCAATCTGCAACTGGAGTGGAAGACGAGGATACGCCCGTCGATCCTGCGGCACGACCGTCCCGCTCACGGGTTGCTTCTCGAAATTCATGGCCGATCCACACCAGCTCAAAGCTCTTCCAATGAGCGGTACCTGACATAATCGGCATTCCGTTCTCGCCACTCTAGGGTCTCCGATTACCTTCAGGTACTCCTATGGACATGGGTGAAAGTTACCAAAAGGTAACGGCTCGGCGGCACGACTTAGCAACCATATCGCGATTCGCGAATTCTCCCTCAGCCGTGAGTCGAACCGAGCGCCAGGCGTATCTGATAATGAGTAATGAGCCCAGGAGATCGAACAATGCCCAACGCAACACCGAAGATTGCCCTTATCACCGGCGGAAGCCGCGGTCTGGGCAAAAGCATGGCGCTGCACGTCGCCGCCAAGGGACACGGCGTAGTCCTCACCTACAACAGCCAGAAGGCGGAAGCGGAAGAGGTGGTCAGCCAGATCGGAAAACATGGCGGCAAAGCCGCTGCCCTCCCGCTCAATGTCTCTGACATCAAGTCATTCGACGGCTTCATCGATCAATTCAAATCCACGCTGCAAGCAACCTGGAAGCGCTCCGATTTCGACTTTCTGATCAATAACGCGGGCATCGGTGTTTACGCCCCCTTTCCGGAGACAACCGAGGATCAATTTGACGAGTTGATGAAAGTCCACTTCAAGGGTCCGTTCTTCCTGACCCAGAAATTGCTGCCCTTGCTAAAAGACGGCGGCCGCATCGTTAACATTTCCTCGGGCCTCGCGCGCTTCACCCTCCCCGGCTATTCAGCCTATGCCAGTATGAAAGGCGGCATGGAAGTCCTCACTCGTTACCTGGCAAAGGAACTTGGCCCGCGCAAGATCTCGGTCAACATCGTCGCGCCCGGCGCTATCGAAACCGATTTTGGCGGCGGCAGGGTGCGCGATAACAAAGAGATCAATCAGTGGGTCGCATCGCAGACCGCCCTCGGGCGCGTCGGCCTGCCCGACGACATCGGCGGCGCAGTGGCATCCCTACTGGCAGACGAAAATCACTGGATCACCGGCCAGCGGATCGAGGTTTCGGGCGGCCAGTCGCTCTAGACAAAATCCCTCCAAGGGAAAATCAGTTGAAGGTTTTCGAAAAAAAACAATCTGCAGGATCTTTTACCGGCGCCCGCTGCGGGGATCCTCCAGGCAGTGAATCCTGGAGACCAAGTCGGAATCCAATTCTCGCGGAGGCACCGATGCCACAAGCTCCGAAGGGAATCATCGCAAAGCCGAGCAATCATTCGGTCGACGAGACCGTGGAGAAGCTCAAGAACATTCTTCAATCCAAGGGCGTGACGCTCTTTGCCGTCGTCGACCACAGCGGCGAAGCCGCTAAAGTTGGCATGAAGATGCCCGCCACCAAGCTGCTCATCTTCGGCAGCCCGAAGGCCGGCACGCCGCTCATGCTGGCCGCGCCTAGCATCGCCATCGATCTTCCCCTGAAGATTCTCGTAGCTGAGGATAATGACGGAAAGGTATGGGTCTCTTACAATGCGCCCGAATATCTGAAGGAGCGTCACGGCTTGCCGCCGGACCTCCTGCAAAACATCGCGGTTGTAGAAACCCTGGCCGCCAAAGCCGCGGAGTAGTTCACTCGCGGCGTGTTTTTGCGCGCGGCCAAGTCGAGGGCTTATCGTCTCGCGGTCAGCTTCGAAGCTTCCGCCGCGGCTGGCATGGTCGCTACCTTCCCGCTCGCCGGTGCGGCTGCCGCCTGCGCCGCCGGAACCGGAGCCGCTGCCGCAACCAACCCCAGCGCCTTGCGCACTTCGGCGTCCAGCTTCACCATCGTATCTTTGTTCTCCTTCAGGAAGGCGCGCGCGTTCTCGCGTCCCTGCCCGATCCGCTCGCCCTTGTAGCTGAACCACGAACCTGACTTCTCAAGAATGTTGTTATTCACCGCCAGATCGAGCAAGTCGCCTTCGCGCGAAATGCCCTCGCCATAAAGGATGTCGAACTCAGCCTCGCGGAACGGCGCGGCTACCTTGTTCTTCACGACCTTCACGCGCGTACGCGAGCCGGTCACAACGTCGCCTTCCTTAATCGCCGCAATGCGCCTGATGTCGATGCGCACCGACGAATAAAACTTCAGCGCGCGCCCGCCCGTCGTCGTCTCCGGATTGCCAAACATCACGCCAATCTTCTCGCGAATCTGGTTGATGAAGATCAGCGAAGTCCGCGACTTCGACACCGTTCCGGTCAATTTCCGCAACGCTTGCGACATCAGCCGCGCTTGCAATCCCATGTGGCTGTCACCCATCTCGCCATCGAGTTCGGCCTTCGGCACGAGCGCCGCCACCGAATCGACCACCAGCACGTCGATCGCGTTCGAGCGCACCAGCGCCTCGGTGATTTCCAGCGCCTGCTCGCCATAATCCGGCTGCGAAACCAACAGGTTGTCAACGTCCACACCCAGCTTCTTCGCATAGCCCGGATCAAGCGCGTGCTCGGCGTCGACAAACGCGGCCATGCCGCCATTCTTCTGCGCTTCGGCGATCACCTGCAGCGCGATAGTCGTTTTGCCCGACGACTCCGGCCCAAAAATTTCAATTACGCGTCCGCGTGGCACGCCCCCCACGCCCAGCGCCGCATCAAAAGAAATCGCGCCCGTCGAGATCACCGAGATCGGAACGATCGCTTCCTTCGACCCGAGCCGCATGATCGAACCTTTGCCAAATTGTTTTTCAATCTGTGAAAACGCCAGATCAATCGCCTTGTTGCGCTCGTCCGTTCTGCTATCGGCCATGATGGCTGCTCCTGATTGTTTTCTGAAGTGCGGGTTTCAAGCTCTTTTACTTATGTCCGGTACTTTATCCGGGAAGCCTACACCCGCGGGCTGGAGCGAAAAGTGTTGGCTGTCACATCAATTTCGTTCAGTTTAGCACGAAGCACAAATAGGAAGCGAATGAAAAGCGAATCGTTAATTGTAGCCCCCGTGATCGTTTTGGCACCCGTGGCCTTTTAACACGACTGCCACAAAGCGGTATTTCCCATACGCTAAACTGAAGGCACGCGAGAACGGGGTGCATGCGTAAAGCGACAATTTTGTTCAATCCGAATTCCGGCCGCAAAGGCAAAAGCCGCGACCGCGAACTCGACATCGCCATCGGCGTCATCCAGTCGGCCGGTATTCACACCGATCTCACCGTGTGCCGGTCCAGCCATGAGGCCACAATCCACACCCGTTACGCCGTCGCTGGCGGCAGCGACACCGTCTTTGCTTGCGGGGGCGACGGCACGCTCCATGACGTGATCCAGGAACTTGCCGGCACCCAGGTCGCTCTAGCCATCCTGCCCTTCGGCACCGCCAACGCTCTTGCCCACGATCTCGCCCTTCCATCGCGCCCCAGCGACGCCGCCCGAGCCGCCGTCAACGGTGAGGTTCGCCGGATTCCCCTGGGCCGTGTCGAGTACGAGGATTTTCACGGCAAACCGGCGGCTCGGTATTTCGCCGTCGCCGCCGGAATGGGCGTCGATGCCCACCTCTTTTACAAACTCACAGCCGACCTGAAAAATCGTTCGGGGATGGCTGCCTACTACCTGAAGGCCTGGCATCTCTGGGCGACCCATCGCATGCGACGCTTCGAAGCCACCTATTCCAACGGCACTGGCGAACAACACTCCGCTCTGCTCACCGAACTTCTTTCCGTCCGCATCCGCTTTTTCGGAAATGTTCTTCGCGAACTCGTTCCCGGAGCTCATCTCGAGCGTCCCGACCTGCGCACCGTCATGTGCCGCACCGATAGCCGCAATGCCTATTTGCAGTATGTTGCCGGCGCTCTTCTCGGTTGGCGCCGCGAAATTCCCGGCATCGATCTCGTCAGTTGTTCAGAAATCACCTGCCGGCTGCCCGAGCAAGGCGCAACCGCCGACCGCGTCTATGTCGAAGCCGATGGCGAACTCCTCGGCCGCCTTCCAGCTCGCATGACCGTTGAACCTGACGCGTTGTCGATTGTCGTTCCCGCCTCCGCCAACTAGAACCCCGACACCCAACACACCATAATCAATACTGGTATCAATTATGGTACGATGATGCCATGGAGACCGCGCGCAAAATTACCGTCGAGATACCTGCGGACCTGCTCGCAAAGGCCCAACGAGCCACGGGTTCGGGCATCACCCAGACGATTCGCGCCGGTCTAAAACTAGTCGCGGCCTCGGAGACCTACGCGCAACTCCGTCAGTTCCGGGGAAAAGTTCGCTTCTCCCGCTCCCTGGCCGATCTGAAAGTCGATCGATGATCGCCGCCGATACCAGTACCTGGATCGCATTCCTTCAGGAAGACGCCGGGCAAGTGCTGACCAGGAAGCCCGCCGCCAGAAAGCACCCGGCCAAGAATCTCCCCGAAAAGACCGGTCTTCCGAGGATACGTCGTTGCTGGACCGTGCCCTCTCAGACCAGCAAGTCGTCATGGTACCCGCGGTGCTTACCGAACTGCTGAGCGATCCAAAGCTTGCTGCGGGCGTCGCCAAAGCGCTCGCCGATGTACCCCTACTCGATCTTGATCCGGGCTACTGGCAGCGGGCTGGGCTGCTGCGAGCCAGGGTATTGTCGAGACGTCGCGAGGCCCGCCTCGGTGACGCATTGATTGCGCAAACCTGTATTGACCACGCGGTCCCACTGATAACGCGAGACGATGACTTCCGAGCCTTCGCCGCGGCTGCCGGTCTGGATCTCGTTCTTGGCTTCAGATCCGCTAAGCCCTCGCATTGATCGGCAATCGCAAAGAAGTCCCGCCAAATCTGTCTCAGCGGCCTCAAGCCGCTTTTTTTCCAGGACTCTCTCCACCGGATTCGATCGGTGTACCTTTCCCTCCCTCTTTCTCAGGCGCACGCTCTTCCTTCGCGGGTTCTCCCGACTCGTTGGCGTCGGCCTCCTCGTCGCTCGCGACCACTGAAGCCTCGTCCGCCTTCTGACCCTGTTTCTGAGCGTTTCTATCTTCGTCAGCCTCCCACACACCCTCACCTTCACTCGGCTCTTTCTTTTTCCCGGTAGTCGATTCTTTATGCGATCGTTCCTCGACCTTTCGCGCGAATTCTTCCTCGGCGTCGTGAATCGCGACCGCCAGCAGCGCATCCATACGAAGCCGTGCCGCTCGCCATCGCACCTCACTTGCATTCGCTGCCTCTTCCAGATAGGGCGCAAGGTCCTTCTCGGTAGCCAGGCCCTTATCCTTCAAAAATTGCAATATCCCGGCGCTCTGCGTCTCCAGGTCTTCCAGCGCAGAAAACAACTCATCCAATAGTTCGTTGCCCACCTTACCGTCGGTTTGACTTTCGTTCATGAAGGCCACTCCTTGCGATCATCCCTTGGATGCGCCGCAACCCGCCTCCGTTATTTCTTGAAATCACAGCGAACGAGGTCTGGCACCTCTCTTAGAGGTGATCGGTGACCGCTGACCTCCGAACCGAGACCGCTGACCTCTGAACCGGACACCGCCGACCGGCCCCGCATCAGCTACACTCTCCTAAGCCTCGTGGAACCCGTCACCCATTTTCTATTCGGCGCTAACATGGGCCGCGCCGGCCTGAATCGGAAAACGGCTCTCGCCACCGCAACGCTCACGCTCGCAGCCGAGGCCCCCGACCTTGACGTTTTCAGCCGTTTCGGCGGATCCGCCTTCGCCCTCAATCATCATCGCGGCTTCACGCACTCCTTCCTCGGTGTTCCCATCGTGGCTGCCGCCGTGGTCGCTTTCATGTATGGGATATGGCGTCTCCGTAAGCGCAAAACGCGCAATCCGAATCTTCCGCCGCGCTGGGGACTGCTCTACGCTTACGCTTGCCTCGCCGGCCTTAGCCACATCGTGCTCGACTACACCAACAGCTACGGCGTCCGCCCTTTCTGGCCGTTCTCCGAACGCTGGATCTCCTGGGACATCGTCTACATCGTCGATCCCGTGATCCTCGTTCTGCTGATCCTCGGACTCATCGTCCCGGCACTTTTTTCGTTAATCAATCAGGAAATCAGCTCCGGCCGGAAGAACCCTGGCCCGCCCGGACGCCTCGCCGCGATCGTCGCTCTGGTGGCTGTCTTTGCCTTCTGGGGCCTTCGAGATTACGAGCATCGCCGCGCCCTCGCCGCACTCGAGGCCAGAACCTACCAGAATGTCGATGCCGTGCGCGTCTCCGCCTATTCCTACGCGCTTACTCCCTTTCGCTGGTTCGCGGTTGCCGAAACGCCTGCCTTCTCCGCAACTATGGACGTCGATTCCATCGCGCCGGAAGTCGATCCCGAGGGCGCCATGCAGATTCGTTACAAGCCCGAAGAAACGCCCGCAACGCTGGCCGCAAAGAGAAGCTACTTAGGACAGGTCTACCTCAGTTGGGCGCAATACCCGATCACGGAGACCGAAGAACTCAATCCCGGCATAGCCAACCATCAGGCTGCCTATCGCGTTCGTTTCCGTGATCTTCGTTACGCCTATCCCGGCCAGGGCGCGAATTCCCCGCTCGGCGCCAGCGTCTTCCTCACGCGAGACCTGAAGGTTATCAGCGGACAGATGGGAATGCGTGGCGACAGCAGCCAGCAGCATTGATGCCGCGCCGCCGCGTAGGAATTTGTCGCTTACCAAACTCCGACACGACGGTCGCGTTCAACCGACTTGTTCGGTATTTAGTTTTTGCGGAAGCGAGATCTTCTCCGTGCCTCTGTGACTCCGTGGTAAAAGATTTAGGACTGCATGGCAAAAGCTCTGGCCCTCCGTGGCAAAAGGGCAAATTGGGACAATACTCGCGCCCGCGTCCCTTGACCAACTCCCGCTCCAAGCCCGACAATCCTAATTGTCATCAGTGAGGTGAATCATGCTGGCTTATCTATTCGTACTTTTCGCCGTTGCCCTGCGCATGCCGTTCATGCCGCACCCGTGGAACTTCACCCCCGTCGCGGCCGCCCTGCTCTATTTTGGCGCCCGTGGCTCGCGCCGCCAGCTCTGGGTCCCGTTCGCGCTTCTTGCCGTCTCCGACGTCATCCTCACCAAATTCGTCTACGCCTATCAGTTCACCTGGGACCACTACTTCACATGGCTCTGGTACGCCGCCATTCTCTGGCTCGGCACGAGCTTGACCGGGAACACCAGCCTGCGTGAGACGAAAGATTGGCTGCGCGTCGGTGGCGCGACCCTCGGCGCCTCCGTCTCTTTCTTTATTGTGAGCAATTTCGCTGTGTGGGCCTGCTGGCCGACCTATCCGAAGAGTCTTGCAGGACTGACGACCTGTTACGCCGCCGGCATTCCATTCTTCCGCCATACGCTGGAAGGTGACCTGCTCTTTGCCGCCGCGATGTTCGGCTTGCCCGCTCTGGCCGCCGCGCTTTCGCATTCGAGCGAGGCGCATCGCGCAACCGCAGCGTGATCGATAAGTTTTCGAAATTGTCCCCGCAGCGTGAAGGGTTTACGCTGCGCTTCTTTTTTGCGGAGCCTTCTTGCGGCGGCTGATCTGTCGCCAGGCCAGCCACGCGAGCACCGCCATTACCGCCGCGATCAGAACGCCCCAATAATGGTGGGCAAATAAACTGGTAGTCAGGGTAACGACTTGCGGCCCGAACCACAGCGTCAGCAAGGCTTCAATCAGAAAGCGCACAAACCGTCCGGCAAAAATCGCCAGCAGAAAGTGCCCGAAGTTCATCTCGAATCCCGCCGCGGCGAGCACCACCAGCTTGAACGGCGTCGGCGGCGGCAGCATCGCGGGAAACATCAGCGCCCAGAATTCATGCTTCTCAAACGACGCGTGAATCTTCTCAAACTTCGCCGGCGTCAACCGTTTGCGCAGCAGTACCTCGCCGCCCATGTATCCGATCACATACCAGACAATGCTTCCCAGCGCCGACCCCACCGACCCCAGCAGTACATACAAAAGAAAGCGCGACCGGTCCGTATACACGTACCCGCAAAAAATGGCGTCCAGCGGCATGCCGAGAAACGATCCGTCCACCGCCGCAAAAGCCAGCATGCCCCAAGGCCCTAGCGGCGCAAGCGCGTGCTTAATCCACTCAGAATAAGCGTGCAAAAAATGTTTGAGTTTGTTCAATGAAAGAGGACTCAGTCAGGAAGAAATAGTGTACGCGAAACGTGAGGCGCGACCATCGATGTGCGGGGCGTTTTCAATGACCCGATCACCCGATCACCCGATCGCCAGATCATCCAATGTGTTCTGTCTTTCCCGCCACCAAATCCAGCGCATGTGGCAGCAGATCGATCACCGCGTCCAGTGACTCCACCGCCCCCGCCGGGCTTCCCGGCAAATTAAGAATCAAGCAAGTCTCGCGAGCTCCGCAGACGCCGCGGCTGAGTGCTGCAAACCGCGTCCTCCGTATCCCCTCAGCCCGCATCAATTCTCCGATTCCCTCAATGATCCGGTCGCACACCGCCCGCGTAGCCTCGGGCGTCACATCACGCGCGGCAATTCCCGTCCCACCCGTAGTGACAACCAGCCGCGCCATTCCGCACAAGCGAATCAATTTTTCCTGAATTTCGCCTTGCTCGTCGGCCACGAGCCCGCGCTCCACCACTCGAAACCCGCGCCGCTCCAGCGCCTCCGCCACCGCCGGACCCGACAGATCCGGCTTTTCTCCCCGCGAGCACGAGTCACTCACCGTCAAGACAGCCGCTGAAGTTCCCGCCGCCCGCGCCCCACGGTCATGCGCCGAACCCTCAGGTGTCGAGGAGGACATCTTCCCCCTCGGCATCGCCCTCCGTACCACTGTCGGTCCCACCCTCCGTTCCACCCTCCGCCGCATCGCGCGCCGCTTCATCCAGCAACCGCAACCCCTCCATCAGCAGGCCCTGCGTGTTCAGCGTGGTCGTCTCCTGCGTGGTGCTCTTCGTAAAATCGATCTCGAAATTTCCCTCCGTCCAGCGCAGCACCTTGAAGACCGCCTCGTCTCCCAAAGTCGCGCCGTACGCCGCGTGCTTCGCCTGACCCTGCGAAAAATAAATCTCGCACCGGTCATCCCGGTTAAGCATAGTCAGCAGGCAGCTCTTGCGCCCCATCTCCAGCGACTGCACCAGGTCGATCACGTTCATCTGCGACAAACTCCCGCGCAGCACTCCATCGGCTGCCGTCGGAGCCTTCGCCAGCTTCTCCAGCGCAATCCGGTCCACCACGCGCTTGACCCTGCGCACCGCGTCTTTCAGGAAAAACGGCTTCTCCAGCAGATCCTCAATGCCTTCCTGCAGCGACAGCCGTTCGCTGATGTCTCCCTTGCTCGCCATCAGAACCACCGCAATTCCCGCGGTCGCCGGGCGGCTCTTCAATTTTTCGACCAGTTGCCGTCCATCCATCCCCGGCATGCGATAGTCGCTGATGAGCAAATCCGGAGCCTCTTCCACCGCCTTCAACAACGCATCCGCCGAATCGCTGGCCGTTGCGACCTCCGCCAGTGGAGCGAGCGCCTGCTGCAACATCCCCAGCACCATGGGGTTATCGTCGACCAGCAGGATGCGTACGTTACTCGCCATATAAATCCGTGAGCTACTTCAAAGTAGGTGAGCTACTTCTAAACACGTCAGCAATTTCAACCTTTAACCGCGTGTCATCCTGAGCAAAGCGAAGGACCTATGCATTTTGTCGGCGCCGGCAAGTGTCCGTCATTCGTCTCGCACCAAGCACTATTTCGCCTTCCGCCGATACTCCCCGCTCTTCCCGCCCGATTTCTTCACCAACACCACTTCGCGTATCTCGATCCCCTTATCCAGCGCCTTGCACATGTCGTAGACCGTCAGCGCCGCCACGCTCGCCGCCACCAGCGCCTCCATCTCGACACCCGTCTCCGCCGTAGTCTTTACTTTTGAGTGAATAGCCACGCCATTCTCGCACACGCGTAGGGTCACAGCAATGTGCGTAAGCGGCACCGGATGGCACATCGGAATCAGCTCTGAAGTCCGCTTTGCCGCCATGATTCCCGCGGTCCGTGCAACTTCCAGTGGATCGCCCTTCGGATTCGCCGGCAACGCCCGCAACACCTCGCGCGACATCAAAACCAATGCCGAAGCCTCCGCCGCGCGCGCGGATTTTTTCTTGCCGGAAACGTCCACCATCCGGGCCCGCCCGCGCGCATCGTAGTGGGAAAGACGAGGACGTTCTGTCGGCATCATCAACAGGTTATCGCAACCGCCTCCGCCGCGCAGAGAAACTATATCTCGTACTTGATTCCGGGTGGCGAAGCGGTTCACCGCTGCGATTCAGGCAGCTCACCAGTTAGCGGTGCGGGCAGAACAAACACTAAACTAGATTCGGTATTGAGGTTCCAAATGGTCAGGAAATGGGAGTACCAAGTACAGAGCATCCCCAAGCTGGACGATGTAATCCACGTGCTAAACAAGCTCGGGGAGGAAGGCTGGGAACTCATGCAGTTTTTAGGAACGGAGTATTATTTTAAGCGGGAGAAACAGTAGGAGGCCAAAACAACAACGCCGGCTGTGTCAGGCAGAAAATTCCGATAGTGAAGCAGTTATCCTGTGTCTTAAGGAGAACAAATGAGAACGTACTTAAAGTTCGGCTGGCTACTTTTTCTGTTCGTAGTCCCAGGGATTGCTCAAACCGACGCTACTCACGGTCCCGCCATCGGTCTGTTTAATCAATGCAGAGTTGCCGTTAACCCGCCCGGACCCGGAATTGCACCACCCGTGTATAAATGTCTAAACTACATAGACGGTTGGTTAGAGGGGATAGACGGTACACTCATCTCCAACGATAAAGGTTTTCTGCAAACCGTTACCGTTGAAGACGGTGTGACCGCGCTTCAAGCAGCAAAGGTCTACGTGCTCTACATGAATAATCACCCGGAAGAGGAAAACAAGCCTCGGCAGGTGGCGTTATGGCACGCAATGCTCAACGCGGGGCTGGTTGCCCTAGTCTCCCCCGGAAAAGATAAGGAAAAGTGACGGCAGACCACACCTGAGCCTCATGCCTCAGCGCATCATTACTGAAACCATCTCTTCGGCCGCGATCCGCTCCCGGTCCGGAGGAACTACCAGATAGCAATTCGCCCGCGCCAGCGCTGCGATGTCACCCGAACCCTGCCACGCTGCAAGTTCGACCGCAGCCCGCGCGAACTCCCCGGAAATCACTGCCGGCAGGAACCGCATCAGTCCAGCCTTGGCCCGCACCTCAGTCTTCAATCGCGCACTTAGAAAGATAAGCGGCTCGGGTGTAGCCCCGCCCAACGCCGCAATCAAAGGCTTCGCGAAAAGCCGGAAGGTAACCATGGTGGAAACCGGATTCCCCGGCAACCCAAAGAAATATCGACCCCGGCTCCCAAACACCACCGGCTTCCCCGGCTGAATCTTCGCGCCAGTAAAATAAAACTCGGCTCCCAACTCGCCCAGCACCTGCTCGACGAGATCGTACTTCCCCATCGAAACTCCGCCGGTCAGCAAGAGCAAATCGCACTGCAATCCCTCGAGAATCAGCGCCCGCAACCGCGCCCGTTCATCGGGAGCGATCGCCAGCCGCACCGCCTCCGCTCCCGCCTCTCCAATCTGCGCCGCCAGCGAATACGAATTCGAATTCCGAATCTGCGATGGCCCGGGCGTCTCTCCCATCTCGACGACCTCGTCGCCGGTAGAGAGCACAGCTACGCGTGGCCGACGAAAAACTTCCAGGCGGCTCTTTCCCACCGAAGCCGCAATGGCAATCAACGGATGATCAAGCCATCGTCCCGCCTCAACCAAGACCTGCCCGGCCCGAGCCTCCGCGCCCCGAGGTACAAAATTTTCCCCGGTTGTTACACTGCGCTGGATTTCAACGAATTGGCCGGACGACGCCGCATACTCCACCATCACCACAGCGTCCGCCCCGGCGGGCAAAGGCGCACCAGTCATGATCGAAACCGCTTGCCCGGCGCCCACCGCAACGCCGCCCACCAAATCCCCGGCCTTAATCTCTCCCACAACCTCGAGTCGCGCCGGAACTCGCTCCACATCCGCGGCCCGCACCGCATATCCATCCCGCGTGGCCCGCGGAAAAGGCGGAAAATGCCGATCCGCGATCAAATCCTCGGCCAGCACCCGGCCGCGAGCCGACATCAACTCGACAGTTTCAACCATCCGCAACTCAACAATCGCCGCGCGCACCCGCGCCGCATGTTCCTCCACAATCCGCCGTGCATCCTCAAAACCAACGACGCCCGGCATGGATCCATGAGACGGCATACAAAGATGATACCCGTCCGATCGCAGCGCAGGCATGCCGCCGGCTGTCCCGAGCGCATCTTGCCCTCGGTCCCCCTAGCAAACCAGGTGTCTTCCGCCGATGCGGCACTGCGCCGAGCTCCCCTGCCATTGCCACCGGACCCGAACCATAAGACAATGCACAGCGGAGCAACAGTGCAACCCAAATCAGGCACAACATTGATGACCCAGCCCGACCCGAAAGCGAGTAAGCCCGCCGCCAGCCCCGCTTTCCAGAACGCCACCCGCATTCACGGCAGTTTTCTCGCCGCGGCCGAAAAGCGCGCCCTCATATGGCTGGCCGAGCGCATGCCCCGCTCCATCAACTCCGACCATCTCACCGCCCTCGGCTTCGCCGCCCAACTCGCCACCGGCGCGTGTTACGCGCTCGCCTCCCGCGACCGCCGCTGGCTCCTCGCGGCCATCGCTTGTCTCGCCCTCAACTGGTTCGGCGACTCGCTCGACGGTACACTCGCTCGCGTCCGCCACCAGCAGCGCCCGCGCTATGGCTTCTATGTCGACCACATGATCGACTCCATCGGCGCCACCGCCATGATGCTTGGCCTCGCATACTCCGGCTACATGCATCCAGTTATTGCCATCGGCCTGCTGATCGCCTTCCTACTACTCTCCATTCAGTCCTATCTCGCCACCTATACCATCGGCGAATTCCATCTCTCCTTCTGGCGCTTCGGCCCCACCGAACTCCGCATCCTGCTCGCCATCGGCAACCTCGCTCTCTTCAAATGGGCCTGGGTCAACTGGAGATGGGTCATTCACGGACGCTACCGCCTCTTCGATATCGGAGGCGTCATCGGCCTCGCCGGCATGTCTCTGATGCTCATCGTCACGTCGCTGAAGAACACCGTCCGCCTCTACCGCGAAGAGAGAATCAAATGAAGGCAGAAGGCGGCCAGTGGTCGATAAACTACAGTCCCGCAGGGACGAACCACCTTAGCCCAGCGCTTCAGCGCGGGGTTTGCTGCAGCGAAGACTCAAAGTCCCGGCGGGACGGCCCAATTGTCCCGGCCCCGCAAACCCACGAACGTCAATGACGCCGCCTCCCTCGCCAAAATCCTCTCCTGGAGAATCCGCCCGCCAAACCATCCTCCGCTGGCTCAAGTTCAACTTCGTGGGCGGAATCGGAATCCTCGTCCAGCTCGCTATGCTGGCTCTCTTGCGTTCCGTCCTGCATCTGAACTATCTCCTGGCCACCGCCTTCGCCGTCGAAGCCGCGGTCATCCACAACTTCTTCTGGCACGAGCGCTTCACCTGGCGCGACCGCCCATCCACCCATCGCATGCAATCGTTCACCAGGTTTGCCAAATTCAACGGCACCAACGGAGGCGTGTCCATCGTCGGCAACCTGCTCATCATGCGTGCCCTGGTCGGCCAGTTTCACATGCAATACATGCTCGCCAACCTGATCGCCATCGCCATCTGCTCCCTCGCCAACTTCCTCCTCAGCGACTGGCTGGTCTTCGAGCGTCCGTAAATCCTCCGCGATCTGTGCGGAAGTTCTGTGCGGGGGTTCTCTGCGCTCTCTGCATTTCAAGTTTTGCGCCGACATCGAATCCGAGGCGGCGTACCAGCAAACCGTCGACTCAGTTACCGCCTCACGATGCCCTCCGTAACGTTTTCGGGGGTTACGCCGCGGCCCAATCCGAGCTATAATTTTTATGACTTCCTTATGCGCCCGAACGGCTCCATTTCGAAGCTCTGCTGGATCGAAGGACGCGCCTGTCCGCGCCGCTACCTCTCCGTCCTGCCTTCACACGTTCGCGCCAATCTCTTCGGCAGCGACTAATACCTCCTCTTCCAAGCGCACTGGGGTTGCTCTGAGCTCGTAGCTCAAAGCTTCTTGACCCGCGGTATTACCGCTTGGTTCGCACCCACGCTCCGCCAAATCACCATCGTTCAACATCGAGGAGAACCTGCCATGACCACCAAAACTCTGACCATCGGCCCGAAGATCCAAACCGCTCTTCCCGGCCCCAACGCCCTCCGCGTGCTCGCGGGCGACGAAAAATTCATTTCACCTTCCTACACTCGCTCCTACCCCATGGTCGCCAAGCGCGGCCGAGGCATCGTCGTCGAAGACGTCGATGGTAACGAGTTCTTCGACTTCTCCGCCGGCATCGCCGTGACCTCCACCGGCCACTGCCATCCGGAAGTCGTCGCTGCCATTCAGCGCCAGGCCGCCGAACTCATCCACATGTCCGGCACCGACTTCTACTACGAGAGCATGGTTACGCTCGCCGAGCGCTTGTCAAAGATCGCGCCCATGCCCGGCCCGCACAAAATCTACTACGGCAACTCCGGCGCAGAGGCCATCGAGTGCGCGCTCAAACTCGCCCGCTATCACAGCAAGCGCCAGCACGTGATCGCTTTCCTCGGCGCGTTCCATGGACGCACCATGGGCGCGCTTTCGCTGACCGCCTCCAAGCCGCAACAGAAGCGCCGTTTCTCGCCGCTCGTTCCCGGCGTCACCCACGTGCGCTATCCCGACATCTACCGCGGCTGCGTCGGTGGCCCGCAAGATGCCGAGCAGTTCGCTCTAGGCTGCGCGCGCTACATCGAAGACAAACTCTTCAAGACAGTTCTTGCTCCCGAAGAAGTCGCCGCCATCTTTGTCGAGCCCATCCAGGGCGAAGGCGGATACGTCGTCGCTCCCACCGTCTTCATGCAGGAACTGCGCCGCATCTGCGACAAGCACGGCATCCTGCTCGTCGTCGACGAGGTCCAAAGCGGCATCGGCCGCACCGGCAAGTGGTTCGCCGTCGAGCACACCGGCGTTCATCCCGACATGGTCTGCATCGCCAAGGGCATCGCCTCCGGCATGCCGCTCGGCATCTGCATGACTCGCGCCGAAATCATGGACTGGGCTCCCGGTTCGCACGCCTCCACCTTCGGCGGAAATCCCGTCTGCATCGCCGCCGCTATGGCCACGCTCGACGTCATTGAACGGGAAGGCCTGCTCCGCAACGCGCAGGAAGTCGGCAACCACATGATGAAACGCATGGCCGACTGGCCGAAGAAGCACAAAATCGTCGGCGACATTCGCGGCCGCGGTCTCATGATCGGCGTCGACATCGTCAAGGACCAGAAAACGCGCGAATACGGCAACGCCGAGCGCGACCGCATCGTCGAAGGCGCCTTCGAACGCGGCGTCCTCTTCCTCGGCTGCGGTCCCAGCACGGTTCGCATCGCGCCGCCGCTCATCGTTACCCATGACGAAGCCGACGTAGCCGTCGACGCCCTGGAAGAGTCGATCGCCGTCGTCGAAAAAAGCCTGTAGCTTCTCAGGCCAGTGCGAAGGCAGGGTCCGCCCCTGCCTTCGCTCAAGATCGAATCACGCCATGTCCAACGGAATCGTCGAAGCCATTTACATCGCTGCCAAAGCCACCGGTCCCACCCACGCCGTCGGCTCCGTCCAGGCGATTCCCGGCGTTGGACTCGATGGCGACCGCTATGCCCTGCGGCAAGGCACATTCTTCAAGCCCGAGCCCGACTTCGAACTCACTCTCATCGAGGCTGAAGCCCTCGAAGCCCTCCACCGCGACTACAGCGTCGACCTCGCTGCCGGCGACGCCCGCCGCAACCTCGTCACCCGCAGCATCGCCCTCAATCATCTGGTCGGCCGCGAGTTCACAATCGGCGACGTCCGCATCCGCGGTATTCGCCTCTGCGAGCCCTGCGAACATCTCCAACGCCTGACCGGCAAGCAGCTTATCAAGGGCCTGCGCCATCGCGGAGGCTTACGCGCCCAGATCCTGACCGAAGGCACAATTCACGCTGGCGACGAAATCAACCCCGCCGCGCTGGAGGCCGTGCGGTGAGCGAAGCCACGTTGCGCGAACTCGTCCACGGCAAAGGCGCCCACGTCGATCCCGTCGCCTGCGTCGAAGATCTGTCTGCTGAACTTGCTGCCCGCCGCGTTGCCGGTTATCCGCACTCCATCTGGCAAATCGTCCTGCACATGAATTATTGGATGGACCATGACCTCGCCAGCATCGCCGGCGAAAAGCCACGCTATCCCGATCACGCCATTGAAAGCTGGCCGCCGCATCCCGAGTCGGGCAGTGAGTCGCAGTGGCAAGCTGCGCGGCAGCGCTTTGTCGAATTGTTGGCGCAGTTGGCTCACTTCGCAGACGCCGACTCGTCCAAGCTGGAGCGCGTGGTCGAGGATCTTGGCGTCGCCCAGACTCCGCGGCAAGCGACCGTCCGCACCAGACTCTGGCAGATCGTCGCCCACAACAGTTATCACGTCGGTCAAATCGCCCTGCTCCGCCGGCAAGCTGGCGCCTGGCCTCCACCACGTGGCGGCGACTCCTGGTAACAGGTGCTCGGCCGCAGTCTTCTCACAAACCCAAATCACAGTCACAAAGCACACAGGCCCAAAGCATCAAAGAACAAATCCAAAAGATTAAGAACTAGAGATCAAAGATCATCGAAGTTCAAAGATCAAAGACCAAAGACCAAACATGAGGAAAGGAGGTCCAACGCCGCGCTTCGCCCCTCGCGTGATTCTTATTCTCGCGTCGCGCTCACCCTCTGGGCCTCCGCCTTCGCCGGAATCCGCGCCGGTCTCCGCGCCTACGCACCCGCCAACCTTGCCGTGCTTCGCTGGTCAACACGCTCGGCAGAGGCAGAGACAGAGACAGCCATAGTGATAAACACAAGAAAAAAGCGGGAGCAGCGTTCGCATCGGCGACCGGCCAGCAAGCACTGCCGCAACTCCCGCCGGATTTAACTTCCGAAACCTGACCCTCTACCTCTGCGATCCGACCCCCGCAAGCCGGCGCCGAAACCCCATCTTCCGATTGTCATCCTGAGGAAGCGGAGTCCTCCGCGTAGCGCAGGACTCCCAACGAAGGACCTATGCATCTCGAAGCTCCCGGAATGTACCGAACCTCCAGTGACCCCAATCACCGTGAGTAGCTCCCAGTCCAGCTAGGCTGAAGAATGCTCTCAGGCCGTCTCACCCAAACCACTCTCCGCGCGCTCGACTGGCTCTCCGCCCAGCTCCTCCCGCCTGACAAAACCGCCGGCCATCTCCAAACCGGACGCCGCGGCGAAGAAGCCGCCTACTTCTACCTGCGCCGCCACGGCTACACCATCATCGCCCGCAACTTCCGTTCGCCCAACCACCGCGGCGAACTCGACCTCGTGGGTTGGGTACGCGAAAAGGGTAAAGATCAGAACGACGACATCCTCTGCTTCATCGAGGTAAAAACTCGCACCACCCGCGCCGTCAAGCCCGCCGAAGCCGCGGTCGACCGCGAAAAGCAAGACGACCTCCGCCATGTCGCCCGCGACTTCCTCCGCCATCTTCCCGGGGAGAATCTTTCCGGCCAGCCCTCCGTCCGCTTCGACGTTTTAGCCGTTTATTATGACCGCGATCCACGTCATCCCACGTTCGAGCTGTTCCAAAATGCCTTTCCTCTGGCGTACAATCGTGGACTTGCACGCTACTACTGAAGCGATTTAGTACGTGAAAGGATCGAGTTCGTGCCTGAATTAAGAAAAGATCCCGTCGTCGGACGGTGGGTCATCATCTCTACCGATCGCGCCAAGCGCCCCACCGACTTCGTGCGCGAGACCATGCGCATCAAAGGCGGTTTCTGTCCCTTCTGTTACGGCAATGAAGGCAAGACGCCCCCCGAAATCCTCGCCTACCGTCCCAACACCAATGGCAACTCTCCGCAAAAAGACAGTCCCGGATGGACCGTCCGCGTCGTCCCCAATAAGTTCCCCGCGCTCGGCATCGAAGGCAGCCTCAACAAGCAGGCCGAGGGCATGTTCGACAAGATGAACGGCGTCGGCGCTCACGAAGTCATCATCGAAACTCCCGACCACAACATGAGTCTCGCCCAGCTCCCCTCCAAGCGCATCGAAGACGTGCTCTGGGCCTTCCGCGACCGCATCCTCGACCTCAAAAAAGATCGCCGCTTCAAATACATCCTGATCTTCAAAAACCACGGAGAAGCCGCCGGCGCATCGCTCGAGCACTCTCACTCGCAGCTGATCGCGCTCCCCATTCTTCCCGCTTACGTGGTCGAAGAGCTGCAAGGCGCCAAGCAGTACTACATCTACAAAGAGCGTTGTGTTTTCTGCGACGCCATTCGCCAGGAGATGGACGCCGGCACGCGCATCGTGGCCGAGAACGAAGACTTCATCACCCTCGCTCCCTACGCCCCGCGTTTCCCATTCGAAACCTGGATTCTTCCCAAGCGCCACGAATCGGCCTTCGAAAACTCCTCCTCGCACATGTTCGAGAATTTGGCCAAAGCCCTAAAACTCCTGCTGATGAAAGCCGACCGCGTCCTCGACAATCCGCCTTACAATCTCGTTATCCATTCGTCGCCCGTGCAGGACCCGACCAACGAGCACTATCACTGGCACATAGAATTCATGCCTAAGTTGACCAAGACCGCCGGCTTCGAATGGGGGACAGGGTTCTACATCAATCCGACGCCACCGGAAGAAGCAGCAAAATTCCTCCGCGAGGCCAGCGTAGAAGACGCAGTCGCGCAGCCAGTAGCCTCACGCTGACGTTCTTGGCGGTCGCGAACGGGCTGCATTTCGGGCTCGCGATCACGGCGCGCTACGGCGTAATCTTGAAAATCGTTCCGCAGCCGCCGGGGAAGCACAGACCATTGCCTCCGCTATAACCACCGAAAAGCGCTCCCCCGTACAAATTGCCGTCCGCGTCACGCACCAGTCCCGTGTCCGGTTCCGCTCCGTCAGCGCCGTTTGTAAAGTTGTAGATGGTCGTGAAATTGCCGCCGGCATCGATCTTGAAGACCGTTCCGAAGCCGTGGTTTCCGCCGGCATAGGCTGTGCCATAGAGATTGCCGGAAGAATCCAGCAGCACACCGCCCTCTGGAAGTGCACCGTCGTTGTAGGAAAATTCGTGCAGCACGGTTTCGTTTCCGCTCGGGTCGATCTTATAAATCGTGCCGCAACCCGACGGCTGGCAAATCGAGCCATTACCGCCCTCCCAGGTCGTGCCATACACATTGCCCTCGGAATCAAGCGCGATCTGCCCTTCGGGCAGCGAAGCATCGGGAACGCCCTGGAATCGATAGAGAATCGTGATGTTGCCGGTCGTATCGATCTTGAAAACGGTGCCGCATCCGGTCCCGCCGCACCCGGCTCCACCGCCGAAGTAAGACGTTCCGTAGAGATTCCCCTTTGCGTCAAGCAGCAAGCTGTCTGGCAACCAGATGCCGTCTGTGAAGTCGATGATCGACTCCTGGAACTTTTTCTTCGCCAACTCGAAGATGATTCCACACCCGAGACCGTCACAACCCGTGCCTCCGCCTTGAACCGCCAGGCCGTGCATATTGCCCGCCGGGTCCAGAATGAGAAATGCCGGAAGCTGCCCGTCTCCCGATGAGGCCGGAAACTGATGGAGCATTGTGATCTTATCTTTTTTCGAGAGCTTGAATACGTAGCCAGCTATGTCCTTGCCGCCGTACTGCATCGTCCCGTAGATCGTGCCGGATTTGTTCACGATCAGGGTCGACGGGCCAAAACCTTGAACGCCGCCCTTGGACGTAAAAAGCGTCGTTTCCTGGCCCGCTGGGCTGAGTTTGAAAATGTTGGAGCAAAATGCCTTACATGTGCTGCTCGCGTTCTCGACGGTGCCACCATAGAGATTGCCGGCTGCGTCCAGAGTTGGCGTGACGCCGGGGAACGCGCCATCGTTCCCTCCAGTAAAGGTGTAAAGAACGGAGAACGTTTGCCCCGATGCTCCGGGAGCGACGAACATCGCCAGAGTCATTGCACAGAGTAAAGAGATAAATGCATGGGTAAGTGAGCCTTGGGTCGAGGGTTTCATTGCGCTGGCCTCCTGCCAGGGAAAATAGAGATATCATCGAGTGGTCTAAGGCGAATGTAAAAAACTTGTCAAAAGTGCCGTCCGGCGGCGGAAGACGGCCCGTTCCCGAATTGTTTCAAGAGCGGGAACATTCTACGCCGCGGTATGAGGCTTCCACCTCGGAAGAACCGTATTTGCGGGTTAATTCGCGGGCCGGAGAACCTCTGGTAAATCGCTGATTCCATTATGTCGCTCGATGGGGCTGGAGGGCCCGGCATGGAGGCGTGCCCAACAAAATCCCGAGCAAAACAAAAAGGACAGCCCGGAGCCCCCCAAGGCCGTCCTTATGATCCCTCCCGGTTAGAAGGGCAACTGTCGCTAAGGTACCGCCAAGACATTGCGAGAAGGTTGCGGTTCTATGAAAATCCGGTAAAATTCCCGGACCCGAATAACAAAATGTATCCAGACCGACGTACTGGAACTGCGGCGAGGATCCGGCCAATCAGAATCGGAAAAGGACCCTGTCACCGGTGATCGGTCTCTCACTGTTCACAAATCACACCTCGCTGTGATCATCCGCGCTGCAGGACTCTCCACTTCCGCTGCTATATTGAAGGCAGCTTCGACAAACGAATTCCAGAAAACATGTCCCGTAAAACCGAGCAGTCGCATCGTCTTCAGAAGCGCGCCGAGCAGTTCATTCCCGGAGGCGTCAACTCTCCCGTTCGCGCCTTCCGCTCCGTCGGCGGCGATCCGCTCTACGTCGTTCGCGGCCAGGGCTCGCACCTCTGGGATGCCGATGGCAACGAGTACATCGACTACATTGGTTCCTGGGGACCGCTCATTCTCGGCCACGCCGCTCATACCGTGATCGAAGCCGTCATCTCCGCCGCCCGTAGCGGCACCAGTTTTGGCGCCTCGACTCCCACCGAAGCCGATCTCGCCGAACTCGTCATCTCCGCCTTTCCCAACATGCAGAAGGTGCGCTTCGTCAGCTCCGGTACCGAAGCCACCATGTCCGCGATTCGCCTCGCTCGCGCTTTCACCAAGCGCAAATACATCGTCAAGTTCGAAGGCTGCTATCACGGACACGCCGATGCGCTCCTCGTCAAGGCCGGCTCCGGCGTCGCCACCCTCGGTATCCCAGGCTCCGCGGGCGTTCCCGAAGAGTTCACGCAGTTCACCCTCGCCCTCCCCTATAACGATATCGACGCGCTCGAGCTGGCCTTCAAGAAGTACAGACATCAGATCGCCTGCGTCATCGTCGAACCCGTAGTCGGAAACATGGGCTGCGTTCCGCCCGGTCGCGGATACCTCGAAGCCCTCCGCGCCATCACCTCGCAAGACAAGGCGCTGCTCATCTTCGACGAGGTCATGACCGGATTCCGTCTTGCCTACGGGGGAGCGCAGGAGCTCTACACGATTTATCCCGACCTCACCACCATGGGCAAGATCATCGGCGGAGGTCTGCCAGTCGGAGCCTACGGCGGCGCAAGCGAAATCATGGACATGGTCGCGCCCTTAGGCCCGGTCTATCAGGCCGGAACGCTTTCCGGCAATCCGCTTGCAATGGCCGCTGGCTATGCCACACTGCGCTACCTGCGCGAGCACAAAGATGTCTACGCCAAGCTGGACAAGCTGGCAGGTGAGTTAGTAACAGGTGTCAACGCCGCCGCGAAAGACGCGGGCGTCGAGATGTGCCACAACCGGGTCGGATCCATGTTCACCTGGTTCTTCGCGCCCGGGCCGGTAACCGACTGGACCTCGGCCGAAAAGAGCGACACCAAAGCCTTCGGCCGCTTCTTCCGCGCCATGCTGGAAAACGGAATCTATCTGCCGCCTTCGCAGTTTGAAGCGGCATTCCTGAGCGCAGCCCACACCGAGCAAGACGTGCAGCAAACCATCGAAGCCGCCAGGCAAGCCTTCGAAGTAGCCACGCACGCGTAGTGAGCGCTCATTTTTCATCGTTTAGCGCTGTCCCAGAACGGATGACCAGAAAGAAGCCCGTAAAGTGATAGGAATTGGTCAGATCACGCCTTGGAATCACGAGTTTCCCTTTTAGGGGATCGCCAACCGTAATCTCGTCCGGGGTTGCACTCATTATAGCCACAAAATGACCAGCACCCCCACGCAGGATAACTCCGGCGATTGCAGGCGCTGGCGGTGAAATATGGCTCGGCTGCTGGATTACGAACTCAGTCTTTAGTTGCCGCTTACGAAGCGCTCGAGCGATGTACCAGATCTCCGTCCCACCCCGATAAGTGAAACACTCGTGCGCGAGTTCCTTCTCAGAGGCGCGTTGTCCAAGCATTCCGAGTAGTGTGGCCGCGCTCGTCGGTCCGCAGGTGGACTGTGTGCTCTGTAGACACACTTCACCGTTGCAGGTATCCCGAAGACGATCATAGTCAACGGGATCAAGCGCCGATTTCAAGAAAGGTACAAACAGCAATGCAACGGTGATTATCGGAGTGGCTAACTTCTCCGCGAAAGTTTGCGGGCGAAGTCGTCCTTGTATAACACCACCCAAAACCGCCAGACCGGACCCGAGAAGTTCGACATGAGGAAGCGTTCTGAATTCATAAAACCATCTGGTTCTATCAAACAAGTGCGTGTAATAGAGCACAAACAGCACACCGGGCATGGCCAATGCTGCGGTGAGAATCAGGAGCACGATCCATCCGATTCGGGATTTCCTCTGCCCTCCAAGGTAGTAACCAATGCAGAAGAACCCAGCAGCCAGAAAGAGCGTCGGAATTGCCTCTGGATTAAGATTCATGATCTCGAATGAGGCGGGAAATCGTCAGAAACTTGTATCCATGATTGCTATATCTCCGAAGCAAACTCTCCACTGCAATCACCGTCTGCGCCCGATCCGCGCCCATCGCCTTGTGTCCACCATCGTGCAACAGAATGATGTCTCCTCCTTCCGCATGAATCCGCCGCGCAATTTTGCTCTCGATCACCGATGCAGCAGGAGCGTTCCAGTCATAGCCAGTTACGTTCCACATCACAGGTTCAAGCCCAAGCTCGCGCGCAATGCGCAAGGTCGCAGGACGCCTTCCACCAAACGGTGGGCGAAACAGGTTCGAATGCGCGCCAACCGCGTCGTCGAGTGCCTTGCCGCAATCCGTCAGCTCGCGCCGTGTCTGCGCGCTCGACTCGAAGATCAGCAAGGGATGCGAAAAAGTGTGATTGCCGATAACGTGCCCCGCGTCCGCAACCGCGCGCGCAATGTCAGGCCGCTCACGCACAAAGCGGCCAATCATGAAGAACGTCGCATGCACGTCATGTTTCGCCAGCACCTCCAGCAAACGCAGCGTATGCGGATCGTTCGGTCCATCGTCGAAGGTCAGCGCCAGTTGCCTGGTTCCCACTTGGCTGGTTCCCACGTGGTTGTTTCCGCGCGAGCCCGAGGCGAAGGTGCGCCCAAACCATTGTCCGGTCGGCGACATCGACTGGTAGCCAACTGCGCCAGCCGCCGTCGCGGCCGCCAGTCCGATAAGAGCAGGAAGCACAAAGGAATGATATTGCAGAAGTCCCGCTTGATGTCACCCCGAAACAGTGGCCAGATAAAACAAGCGCTGCGTCCGGTCCGCTTCCACTCGGACCAAGCGCAGCGCTCGATTGAACGGCGTGATAAAACCACGAGCCGCGCGGGTCACACGCTTTGGGCGAACCCTGCCTTGTTCGCTTGCCGCATGTAACCCGCAACTCGCGGCCGGCTTATCCTTCCGATGGATGGAGCACTCGGAAGGTACTTCCGCCGTTCGACCACACCAGAACCAGCGCATCCTGTCCCTTCGGCACATTGCCCAGAGCCTGCGCCACGTCGGATGCGGAATGCATTGGCTTGCGATTGACTTCCATGATCACGTCACCCTGGCTGATGCCCGCGTTGTCGGCCGGGCTTCCAGGAACCACGTTCTCAACCACCGCGCCATGAATGTTGACGCCCTGCGTTCCGCCTTCCTGCTGCAACTCCTGGCGCGCATTCTGGTCAAGGTCGCCGAGGCTCATTCCCCAGCGCCCTTTGTGCTCGCCATTGTTCGCGGCTTCGGCGGTATTCGGATTATTCAGGTCGCCTAGCGTAACGGAAACGTCTGTCGGTTTATCGTCGCGCATTACGGTCAGCTGGATTGACTCACCGGGACGTTTCTGCCCCACCAGCAGCTGCAACTCTCCAGCGTCCGTGATCGACTTGCCATTGAGTTCGGTAATCACGTCACCGGTCTTCAGTCCCGCTTTCGCGCCCGGCGAATCCGGCGTCACATCGCTGACGAGCGCGCCAACCGCCTTGTTCAGGTGGAAGAACTTCGCGTTGTCCGGAGTCACGTCGGCAATCTGAACGCCGATGTAGCCATGTTCGACCTTGCCATCGCGGATCAGCGTAGTCACCGTCGGCTCCACGATCTGCGTCGGAATCGCAAATCCCATGCCGGCGAACGAGCCCGAGCCCGAGATAAGGAAGGTGTTGATGCCGATCAGCTCGCCTCGTGCGTCCACGAGCGCGCCGCCCGAGTTGCCGGGATTGATCGCCGCATCGGTCTGAATAAACTCGCCCGGCTTGCGCCGGTCAGAGTCAGGATTCGGACGGTTGAGCGCGCTGATGATTCCACGCGTTACCGTGAACTGCAGCCCATAAGGATTGCCAAAGGCCAGCACCGTCTGTCCCGGATGCAACGTCGTCGAATTGCCCCACGGAACGCTGGGGAAATTGCTGCCGTTGATCTTGATCACCGCCAGATCGGTAATCGGATCGGCTCCGATCAGCTTCGCGGGATAGACGTCTTTATTGCTCATGGTGACGCGAATATCAACTGCGCCTTCGATCACGTGATTGTTGGTGACGATGTAACCGTCAGGCGAGATGATCACTCCGCTTCCCAGCCCGTGCTCGATGCGGTTCTGCGGCTGCTGCTGGAAGTGGAACTGGTGCCCCGGTTGGCCGAACTGCTGGCCAAACTGCCCAAACGGACCGTTCGGCCCGAAGAACTGCTCCATGTCCGGCATGTTGCCTTGGTCCTGCGCGGTCGCCTTGGTCTTCGACACAACCGTGACGTTGACGACTGCTGGCGTCACGCGCGCCGCTAAAGTCTCCATGGCGTGGTCGAGCGACAGCAATGCGCCCACGCTGTTGTCATCGAGCGCCGAGGCCGCCGGAGCGGGCGTTGCGGCCGTCGCCGGCTTGGTTAATGTGAAGGTGGCGAGCGAAGCCACCACTGCGATGGCCAGCGCGGCCACAGCCAATCTGCTGGTGGCGAACTTCTTTATGCGCTCCGTATTGATTTTTGTTTTGGCTGATTTCAAATGCTGAACCCACATCTTCATTGCTCATTCTCCTTTTGAATAGCGAACTGAAACCTGTTGAACTTCCTCCGGGAAATACCGATCCTTAAGGTGCAAACAACTAAATGCTTAGTTGCTCGCGGCAAAAAATTTTTAAGCCCGACGACTCAAATCTTCTTCGCTGGCGGCATCTGCATCTCTCTCCAGACCGGCGCAAGCATGGTTACCCGCATCATCTTTACGGTCCATATCATGACCGGACCATGGGGCAGGGAAACGATTGTCAGCTCGGGCACAGGTATTTCGGCGGTCATGACTTGCGTCTCTCGCACCAGCACCACACGCGCTCCCGGCTGCCCGGCTTCTTGTGCGGCGCTTTTAACAGGAACGTTCTCTTCAGCGAGCAAATCTGCGGACGCCGATCTTGTCGGTTGAAGCTCTTCGGCCTCGCGGCTCCGCGCGCTGGCCGATTGCGAGTTCACCCGCATGGCTGAGCCCGGCGCAACCGAAACCGCTCGCACCGATCCGTTCGCCAAGGACGTTCGATCCAAAGATGTCTGAGCAGAAGACGTTCGAGCCCGAGGTTTCGCCGTTTCGCCGACGAACCCGGCCGGAATCACCGCCGCAGGCCTCGACGTTCGATAGGCAGCGTCGTGCACGCGCACGCCGCGCGGAAGCGATGAGGCATATTGCTCAACCGATCCTTCGCTCCCGCGATCGAAGGCTACAAACTGCGGAGTCGCGGGCAGCATCACCGCGCAAAGCGCCGCGAAGGTGCCGACCAAGCCGAGCGCCGGCTTCGAAAGGCCGCTCGCGGTAGGCCGGTTCTTGTCGAGTATGCGTGTCAAACGCTCCGAAGCCTCGCGCGCGCGATGGACGATTGCTTGCGCCATCGTCCATCCGCGTTGCGCGAGACTTCTTTCCAGGAGGTTTACCAAACAATTGGCATACCCCATCGGGTTGTCAGTTTCGGCAACCACGACGTCATCACAAGCCATTTCGCGCTCGACCGAAAGTCGGCTCTCAATCCACCACACTGCGGGATGGAAAAACAAAACGGCACGTACAATCTTTTGAATCAGGTTCGTCCAGTCGTCCCAGCGCCGCACATGAGCAAACTCATGACGCAGGATGACGGCCAGCTCACTCGCCGGAAGTTCGGCGAATGCCCAATCAGGCAGCGCGATCACTGGACTCCAGAGTCCCAACGCCGATGGCACGCGCAGCTCCTTGGACGTAGCCAACGTTACTCTGCGCGCTCCCCAAGACTGCGATGCATTCAACTCTTGAATCACGGCCGCAACAGCCGGATCCAGTTCCCAGACGTTGACCTGTGTGCAGCTCTTCCGGACTTGGCGGAGATGCCAAAGCCCCATCGCCAACCGAAGCAGTCCAACGAACGCGATCACTCCCCACGCAAGAAAGAGGTATGCCGCCCAGTGCGCGGCGAGATGCAGTTCAGAAACTTGCGGCGAAACGAAATCTACGGCGCGCGAGAAGGCAGACGATCCCTGTACTGCAACGTCACCCAGGCAAGCCAGTCCGGCGACAGCCACTAATGCAACGAACCACACCGCGAACCGGGTTCGCGAATTTTGCCTGGGCAGGATCCGCAGAACTGTCCAGGCAAAAACTGCGATGAGCAAACCCTCCGGAAGCGAATGGATCACCCTTCCAACCGCAAGTTGTGCCCAGGTTTCCACCGAACTGTGAACAGCAAATGGGAGAAAGTTCATTTCTCTCCTCCCCCATTCATCACGCGTGTCCCAGCTGTCGCACTGCGCTCCAGCATTTCGCGGAGCCGTGCGAGTTCCTGCGCCTCGACGCCCCGATCTTCCAGGATGTTCAGAACCAGGTCCTCGCGCGAGTTGCCAAAGAACCGGCTCGCGAGCCGGCGGATCTCTGAGCGCGAGGCTTCCTCCTGCTGCACCACCGGCGCATACACGTGGGCGCGGCCGTCTTTTATATGTTTCAGATAACCCTTGCGCTCCAGTATACGGATGGTCGTGAGCACGGAGTTGTAGGCCAGCACGGGCCTTTCTTCAATGGAATCAAGCACTTGCTGAACGGTCCCGGAGCCCTTCTCCCACAGGACCTTCATCACCCTCAGCTCAGCTTCAGTCAGAATCTCCGATTGTCTCGGCGGCACCGCAACCCTCCTGATCCCTTAGACGCGCCCCACAAGAAAAGGTAACTAATTCATTAGTTGCTGCCGCAGGACGGAATGGTTGCATCCGAATTTCACCTGGGATATCGCTGCCCTCCGCCTCTCCGGCCGCCCGATAATCTCAGTGGCAAGCGGGCCAACCCGGGCTACAATCCTGATGTTTCCGCACCGACGGAAAAGGAGACCGTGAATCTTATGTCCATTCGACGCGTTCTGGCCGCATTGGGAGTACTGCTGTTTGCCGTGGCAGCGCCACTTTCTGCTACTTCAATTGACTCCACTCTCTTCACTTTTTATATGTCGTATCCTCCGCAAATCACTCTGGTTGTGTGCGGCTCCCTTCCGCAGACCGAAGGCTGCTACGGCTCAGCCTCTATCGGACCCTTTGGCCGGGTTGGCGCAATGATCGAGGGATCCCCGGTCCAGAACGTAAAAAAGGGCACGGTGACGCGCTTCATCTACGTAGTCGATGTCGCCGCCGGCTCCGGTGCCAACCAGGTCGTTCTCTACATCTATAAGAAGGTCGACACCATCAACCAGAGCGACGACTCGATCAGCGTTACGCTGTCCAACACGGTCAATCTTCCGCTCACCGGCGGTGCCGCGACCGTCGCTTATATGGCCGCAAACCCGACCTTCCTCTACATCGGAACCAATCAGGACGAGTCCGCAGTGCAAGTGACGAAAAAGACTCTGGCTCTCTCGCAAATCGGAGAATTCTCCGGCCTGAACATTGGCGCCATAACAGCCGACGCCTACGGCTATGTGACCTTAACGTGGGGAACCACGGGTGGCGCCAGTGGGTTTCTGGTTCTAGCACCAAACGGCGGCGAAGAGGAAGACGGAGGCGGAGCCCCGGTGATGTTGAACACCACGCAGGCAACGTTGCTGCCCGCAGTTCAGTAGATCCCCAAGGCGTTTTTACAACTGGCAACTGGCTACTGAGAACTGAGAACTAAGAACTGAGAACAGATTCTTAATGACCGCCCTAACCAAGCGTACCGTCCTCTCCGAGACGATTAACGTCTATGATCGCGGCAGCGGTCCGCCCCTGATTCTCATCCATGGCATGTTCGGGGACTATCTCGACTGGGAGCCCGTCCTCGAACCGCTCTCCGTCACGCATCGCGTCATCGCGCCCGATCTGGCTGGGTTTGGAGACTCGAGTAAGCCGCGCCGCGACTACACGGCTGAATTCTTCATCGAAATCCTCCACGAACTTTTCCACCAGCTGCAAATAGATCGACCCATCCTCGTCGGCAATTCTTTCGGCGGCCAGATCGCCATGCTCTATGCCCTCGCCCACCCGGAGAACATCTCGAAGCTGATCCTCGTCAACAGCGGCGGTTTTCGCCGCTATTCCTGCGAAGAGCGAGCCCAGGTTGAGGCGCGCTTCACCGAGCCCATCCTGGCCAGCCTCACTCCGCAGATCAACGCATTCCTTTTTGGCGGCGTCTTCACAAAACAATCGGAAACGAGCGTTCGTTATCTTGCCAAGCAAAATGCCAAGCTGGAGCGCCCCGACTTCCCGGCCTATGCCCATGCGTTAGCCGGCAGCATTCGCCTCTCCCTGGCCAGTTATCTTATTGACCGCCTCCCCGAAATCACTTGTCCGACCCTGTTATTGTGGGGCGAACACGATCTCGTCCTGCCCGTCGACCAGGCTCGTTTGGCCCTGACCAAACTGCCCAATGCCACGCTAATCACGCTTCCAACCTGCGGCCACGCCCCCCAGTTGGAATGCCCAGCAAGTTTTCTGGAAGCCACTCGTGAATTCTTGTCTTCCTGATAAAGCCCGGGTTGCTAGCACCAGAACCCGGTAACCCGTAGCCGGTGACCGCTGACCGGTAACCAGGACCCAACCTCCAGCCAAATTCTCTATTGACAACCCGCCCGGATCGTTATAAAAAAACGATCGTTCATTTTTATTGGCCTCTCGCCATGCCCAAGCTTCGCCTCCACGAGGTCGAGCGCAACCAGATGAAAATCGAAGACGCTGCCCTCCGTGTCTTCACTCGCCTCGGCTTCCACGGCACCAGCGTCCGCGACATCGCCAAGGAGTCCGGCGTCTCCATCGGCAATCTGTACAACTATTACCGCACTAAAGAAGAGATCTTCGAGAGCATCATCGCGCGCTACGAAACCCACATGGAGAAGCTGCGCCGCAAAGCGCTCGGCCCTATCCAGGACCTCTTCGAGCCCGCCGAGCTTCAGCGCATGGCCCACGTCATCCGCGAGATCGTATATGACAATCCCGACTACTGGCGCCTGATGTACATCGACATCACCGAGTTCGGCAACCAGCATTTCGCCGGCACCTTCCGCTCCCTCGCCAAAAATATGAAGGAGCGTTTCGGCGAACAACTTGAGGCTTCCACGCGCAACGGCAAAGGCGTCTGGAACCGCGGTGTCGATCCCGCGCTCGCCTTCACCGCCATTTATCTGCAGTTATTCACATACTTCCTGGTGGAAAAGCTTTTCGGCGGCAAGGAGCACCTCGGCATGTCCGACGACCGCGCCGTCGCCCAACTGATCAAGATCGCAACCGAAGGAATCTGGGCCAGCCGCGAGAAGGGCAAGCGCGCAACAAGGAGGAAAGCAAAATGAAACCGAGACCGATGTCCACGAGACCGATGTACACGAGAGCGATATCCACGACACCGATATCCACGACACCGATATCCACGACACCGATGTCCCCGAGATGGATGCAAGTATTGTTGCTCGTCGTCGCCCTGCTGGCGCTGGCCGTCATGGCCCTGGCTCAATCCCCCACCACGGGCGAAATCGCCGGCACGGTCACCGATCCGCAAGGCGCCTCCGTCGCCGCCGCAACCATCACTCTCACTGCGCCCTCGGGACAGGTCCGCGAAACCAAGACCGACGGCAGCGGCCGATATCGTTTCCCGCTCCTCGATCCTGGCGCCTACTCGCTCACAGTGCAGGCGCAGGGCTTCGCGAACGCCACTCGCACGGAGGCGCATGTTCGAATCACCCAGACCACCACGCTCGACGTGCAACTCACCATCGCCGGAGGAACCCAATCCGTCAGCGTGGTCGCCGAGCCCATCGTCGTGCAGGACAGTGACGCCGAAGGCCGCGTCATCAACGACACGCAGGTCAATCAACTCCCGCTGCCCACGCGCAACTACACGCAGCTTCTCGCGCTCAGCCCCGGCGCGGTCAGCAGTCTGCCCAACAATGCCGAGCTTGGACGCGGCGACGCCGACATCAACGTCAACGGCCAGCGCTCCACCAGCAACAACGTCATCATCGACGGCACCGAAGCCAACAGCCCCGGCACCAACACCACTCCAAGTCTCACCGTTCCGCCGCCCGACGCCATTCAGGAATTCATCGTGCAAACGTCCATGTATGACGCCAGCCAGGGCCGCAACAGCGGCGGCAATGTCAGCGTCGTCACCAAATCGGGCACCAACAAATTTCACGGCAATCTGTGGGAGTACTTCCGCAACGACGCGCTCAACGCCAACGACTTTTTCCTGAATGAAACCGGCCAGCCCCGCCCTGAACTCAAGCGCAACCAGTTCGGCGGAACCTTCGGTGGTCCGATCGTCAAGGACAAGACTTTTTTCTTCGTCGCCTATCAGGGCACGCGTGAACGCAACGGCACCTCGCCTACCTACAGCCTCGGCACCACCGTCATGCCTGTGGACATCACGAACGACCGCAGCACCACTACGCTCACCAACACGGCTCTTAACGACTATGGCGTCATTCTCGACTCCACCGCTCTCGGACTCTTGCAGGCCACGCTTCCGAACGGCCAATTCGCCATCCCCAGCTCTTCCGGTGTGAACTGCGTCGACGGGTTCTGTGCCACACCGATCTCCGGAGTCTCCCGCTTCACCGAAGACTATTTCAACGTCAACATCGATCAGCAGATCTCGCAGAAGAATAAACTCAGCGGCAAATTCATCTTCTCGAACGACCCGCAGTATCAGGCCATCTACGGTTTCCTCGGACCAAATCCGAATGAAGTTCCCGGCTATGGCGGAAATCCCGACTTCCACAACCGCTTATTCAGCCTGTCGGATTCGCACATCTTCAGCTCACGCCTCGTCAACGAAGCTCGTTTCGGCTTCAGCCGTATTCATGAGATCGCGCTGCCGCAGGAGCCATTTACCAACGCCCAGTTCGGCATCACCAATCCTCTCGCTGCACAATATCCCGGTATGGCCACGATCGAAGTCCCGGGCGTCTTTACCATCGGCTCCTCGCCTCTGGCAGACAATAAATCCGTCACCCAAACCTGGACCGCCCAGGACACTGTCTCCTACACCGCCGGTCGTCACTTCTTCCGCTTTGGCGGACAGTTCCGCCGCTACGACATCGACTTCTACTTCCACGCCTTCTCGCGCGGCGAACTCGTCTTCACCGACTTTGCTGATTTTCTTGAGGGCGGTGCCACCTTCCCGGGCTATGACGTCTCCCTCCTCGGTGCTGGCATCCCCGATCGCGGCTTCCGCGCCAGCGACGGCGGCGCCTTCGTTCAGGACGATATCAAGCTGACCCCGACCCTTACCCTCAACGCCGGCCTCCGCCTCGACCATTTCGGCGGATACTCCGAAATTCGCGGCCGCTTCGCCACCTTCGACGCCGCTGCCTTCGCCGAAAATACGATGCCGTGTACAGCCGTCGCTCCCTGCACCCAGGGCATCGGCCTCGGTTCCTCCGGCTCTCAGATCAATCCCAGCAAATACGCCGTCGCGCCGCGCTTCGGCTTCGCGTGGAGCCCTCGCCACCAGAACGATCTTTCCATCCGCGGCGGCTTCGGAATGTTCTATGACCGCTTCTCCGACCGCTTCGCCAATCTTCAGGTTTTCACCTATCCCTATGACGTTGTCGGTACCGGCCTCTTTAGCCAGGGATTTGTTGCCGCTCCGTTCCCCGACCTCGCCGGTCTGACCTTCCCGCTTCCCGCGCAGGCTCCGTCACCAATCGCCTTACCCTTCGATACCGTTCCCATCGCCAGCAATCCCATCAACGGCTTCTATGCTGCGCCCAACATGAAGATTCCGTACACGATGGTCTACAACCTCGACGCCCAATATTCCTTCGCCAAGAGTTGGCTGATGGATATCGGCTACCTCGGCAATCGCGGCAACCATCTCGTGAATCTCTACAACTTCAATCAAGGGCTTTTCGGAACACCCACGGCGCCTTATACCATCGATGGCTTTTCCAACAACAAAGCGCTGTTCGGATTCGATCAGGTTCAAACCGAAGCCGAGTCCCGCTATAACGCTCTGCAAACCAGTCTCACCAAGCGCTTCAGCCACGGACTCCAGTTCCTCGCCTCCTACACCTGGTCGCACTCCATCGACAACAACTCCGGCGACAACATCGTCAACGCCGAGAGCGAACTCAATCCACTTCCCGGCGACCAGCAGAATCTCGCCACTCAGTTCGGCAACTCCGATTTCGATCGCAAGCACCGCTTCGTCTTCAGCGGCGTCTATGATCTGCCGAAGTTCTACAGCGGCTCTTCCAGCTTCGCAAAATCTGTCGCCAATGATTGGGAGACCTCTGGCCTGCTCGTCCTCCAGACCGGCTTGCCCTTCACCGTCTTCTGCTCCGACGGCACGGATCTCAACAACCGCGCCGATTACACCGGCCAGCCCGTCATTACCTCGTCCGGTTCGACGGTCAACCGTCTCACCGACTACTTCAACTCCGCCGCCTTCCAAAACTGCACCGACGCCAACAACGTTCCACCCTTCGGAACCGTCTCACGTAACTCACTCCGCGGTCCCGGCCAAAAGGATGTCGACTTCAGTGTCATCAAGTTCATCCCCGTCACCGAAGGTTCCAAAATCGAGTTCCGTGCCGAATTCTTTAACATCTTCAACTTCGTCAACTTTGCGCAGCCCTACAGCAATTCATTCTCTGTCTTCAACCCGATCACCAATCAGCTTCAATTTGCCGGACCATTCGGCCAAATCGTCGCCACCAACGCGAGCCCGCGCATTATCCAGTTCGCTTTGAAATATAGCTTCTGAGTACGACTAAACGAGCCCTGACCAAACAACGAGCTTTGACCGAACAACGAGCCGTGACGAAATAAGGAGCGATCAATCCGCCATCATCATGCGATTAAAGAATAAAGTAGCTGTAATCACCGGAGGCCTGAACGGCCTCGGCCGCGAAGCGGCTCTTGTCTTTGCCGCTGAAGGCGCGCGCGTCGCAGTCTGCGACCTCGCGCCCGAGGGCAACGAACTCCTCGCCGCCATCAAAGAAAAAGGCGCCGAAGGCCATTACGTCTCCTGCGACGTCTCCAATTTCGAAGCCGTCGGCGCCATGGTCGCAAACGTCCTCGCCCGTTTCCAGTCCATCGACATCCTCATCAACAATGCCGGCATCACTCGCGACGCCACGCTCATGAAGATGACGCCCGAGCAGTGGAGTCAGGTCATCGGCGTGAATCTCACTGGCGTTTTCAATTGCACCAAACATGTCGCGCCGCATATGGTCGAGCGCGGTCACGGCAAAATCATTAACACCTCGTCGATCGTCGGACTCTTCGGCAATTTCGGTCAGACCAACTACGCCGCGACCAAGGCGGGCCTTATCGGCATGACCAAAACCTGGGCTCGCGAACTCGGCCCCAAGGGCGTCACCGTCAACGCTGTCGCCCCCGGTTTCATCGCGACCGAGATGGTCAAGAAGATGCCGGAAAAAGTGCAGCAGGTCATGCGCGACAAAACGCCTCTCCACCGCATGGGCGAGCCTCGCGACGTAGCCAACGCCTATCTATTTCTCGCCTCGGACGAAGCCGACTTCATCAACGGAGCCGTCCTGAGCGTAGATGGCGGCCTGACTCTCTAGGCTTTGAGAATCGCGGGGGCTTTGTTTGGAGCGAGCATGAATCAGTGGTGCCCCATTCGAAACGTCGCGCTTTTTGCGATGCGAGAGTGGGCAATCCCGAAACGCGCGCCATAAGATTCTTTCAACTGTCATTTCGGGCGAAGAGAGGAATCTATCTTATCCCTGACCTCATAACTTGCGCCGTCCACTGACGACGCCACCAAGGAAAACGTCATCATGTCCCGCTACGCCACCATCATCGCCACCGGTTCCTATCTTCCCGAAATCGAAGTCACCAACGACCAGCTCCGCGAGCGCTTCGCCCACCTACCCGATGTCATCAACAAGCTCGAAGCCGCCAGCGGCATCCGCAAACGCTATTACGCTCCCGACAATTGGGCTACTTCCGACGTAGCTCTCCCCGCCGCCCAGCAGGCCCTCGAGCGCGCCAGACGCAAGCCCGAAGATGTCGATCTCATCATCCTCGGCACCGACTCGCCCGACTTCATCACGCCCGCCACCAGCGTCGTTCTCCAGCACAAACTCGGAGCCAAAAATGCCGGCACCTTCGATGTCGGCTGCGCCTGCGCATCGTTTCCCACCGGCCTCGCTGCAGCCGCCGGTCTGATTGCCGCGAATCCGGCGTTGAAAACCGTTCTCGTCGTCGGCGTCTACATGATGCACCGTCTCGCCGATCCCAAAGACCCGACCATCTTTTTTTACGGCGACGGTGCTGGCGCGGCCGTTCTTGAACCCGCTGCCCAGCCCGGCTTCGTCGTCTCCGCCATGCAAGCCGATGGCTCTTACAACCGCAACTGGGGAATCTATGCGGGCGGAACGGCCGAGCCTGCGACCGAAGACGCTGTCCGCGCCGGCCGCACCGCCGTCCGTTTCATCGAGCGCTATCCTCCCGAGATCAACGAGCAAGGCTGGCCCACCCTAGTTCGGCGCTTAGCGAAAGATGGGCAATTCACGCTCGAAGATGTCGAACTCTTTATCTTCACGCAGGTACGCAAGGCCACCATTGAAAAAGTGATGACCGACCTCGGCCAGCCCGCCGACCGCGCTCACACCATCATGGAAGAATTCGGCTACACAGGCTCGGCCTGCACGGCTATGGCTTTGCATGACGCCATCATGAAAGGCAAACTCCACTCCGGCGGCTTAGTCGTGATCATCGGCTCGGGCGTCGGCTATAACCAGGCCGGTGTCGCTTTCCGCATGCCGTAAGTAAGAGCCGTAAGTAAGAAGGGAAGGGCACGACTTTAGTCGTGCCGCCAGATGGCTAAATAGAGTTAGCGCTTTAGCGCCCGAGGGAAGATTTCGGCATGCTACACGGCGATATCCTAGGCGAGCGCGCAAGTCTCAGTCCCAGCAAGACGGCACTCATCTGCGTCAAGGGCCTGCGCCTCACCTACCGTGATCTGAACCAACGCGCCATCCAATGTGCCCACCTGTTCCGCGATCACTGCCATCTAGCCAAAACTGACCGCGTAGCGATCCTCGCCAAAAATCGTCTCGAGTTCCTGGACGCATTCTTCGCCGCCGCCAAAGCAGGAGTCATCGTTGTTCCGCTCAACGTCCGGCTGACCGCGCCCGAGTTAGCCATCATCCTGAAGAGCAGCGGCGCCAAAGCGATCCTCTACGATGGCGAACTCAACGACAAGATTCAGCAGCTAAAGCAAGACCCCGCGCTCACTGCTCAAATCGCTAACTGGATCTCTCTTGACCCGCATGCCGTCGACGAGGACTACAACAAACTCCGCACCACATTGCCAACCACGTGGCCACATCCCCACTGCGACCCCGAGGACATCTACTGTCTTCTCTACACCAGCGGCACCACCGGCCAGCCCAAGGGCGTGATGATCCCGCACCGCATGGTCGCCTGGAATGCCTACAACACCGCGCTCAACTGGCAGCTCCGTGAAACTGACGTTAGCCCCACTTTTACGCCGCTCTATCACGCCGGAGGCCTCTTCGCATTTCTCACTCCCATCTTCGCCGCCGGAGGCACCATCGTCCTCCATCGCGAATTCGATGCCGCCGAAGTTTGGCGAACCATCGAGCGTGAAAAGTGCACGGTCATGCTGGGCGTTCCGACCATCTACAAAATGCTGCTCGAAGCTCCCGAATCCACCACCGCCAACCTCGCGCACGTCCGCTGGTTCATCAGCGGAGGCGCGCCCCTTCCCGTCGAACTCGTCGACGCCTACCGCCATCGCGGCGTGATCCTGAAGCAGGGCTATGGACTCACTGAAGTTGGAGTCAATTGTTTTGCGATGTCGGAAGAAGATGCGTTAAGAAAGGCGGGCTCCATCGGCCGCCCCATGATGTTCACCGAGGCAAAGCTCGTCGCTGCCGATGAAGTAACAACCGAAGCTGAAGCTATGGAAGGTCAACTTTGTCTTCGCGGTCCGCACGTTTCGAAAGGCTACTGGCAAGACCCCGCCGCCACGGCGGCCGTTCTCGATCCTAACGGCTGGTTCCACACCGGCGACATCGCCCGCTGCGACCCCGACGGCTTCTACTACATCGTCGGCCGCTCCAAAGACATGTTCATCAGCGGTGGAGTGAATGTCTATCCCGCCGAAATTGAAGCCGAACTTCTCCGTCATCCCGCTATCGCCGATGCCGCGGTAATCGGAGTCTCCCATCCAACCTGGGGCGAAGTCGGCGCAGCCTTCGTCGTCTTGAAATCGGTTCCCCCGCCACCATCGCCGCCAGGGATAGCGGCGGCACAAGTCGTCGCCTCAGCGTCGCAGCCGCCATCGTCGCAGCCAACATCGTCCGCTGAAGACCTCACCGCCTTCCTGGCTGCCAAGCTAGCCAAGTACAAGCTTCCCAAAGAATTCATCTTCATAGAATCCCTGCCCCGCACTGCCTATGGCAAAGTAGTCAAAGCCGACCTGCGCGATCAATACAGCCGCATAAAAGCTTCCTAAAAACTCCTTTTCTTGAGATGGCCCGATGGCCCGATCCCCCGATGACCCGATCCACAAGCCCCTGTCCCATCGGCAATAGCCCGTTTCCCAGGGTCACGCTATACTGTGACCAGCATCACCTTCCCGTGGCCGACTTGCCCTCTTTCGCGCCTCACTTCAACCTCAGCGACGAGGTGAACCGGCACATTATCCAGTCGGAGATTGAAGGCGGCGTCTTTCTAAAAGATCTTGCTCCCGACACCGTTCTTCAGATCCAGACCCAGCATCATCTCTACACGGCCGTCCTGGTCGATGACGTGTCCGCTCTCATCTCCGGCCACCCCGAATACTGTCCGCAGCCCGTGCTGGTCGCCATTTCCGGTTCCACCTGGGGCGGATCGATGCTCAAGCGTCATTTCGTCGGTCGCGGCATGCGTCTCGAGTTTTCCCATCCCGAATACAAAACTCCCATCGTCACCTCATCGATTCAGGACATTCGCGAACTCTCCACCGCGGCCCGCTTAAGAAATTACGCAGCTGTATAGACCAGCCAAGTCGCTAGCCCTGCCAAGTCGTAGAGACCTGCCTAATAAAGATGAAAGTCTTAAGGGATCTCCCGCAGGACCTGCGGGTGTCTCGCGCCTACTGCTTGTGCGCCGTTGCGCGCTCTTTCAGCTGCTCTCCGAAAATCTTCGCCTGCTCGGGTGACATTTGTAGCTGCCCGCTCACCACGGCAGACAACTCTCCCTCGCGAAGGCTTTCAAATCTCACACTGCGGGCGATTGCCGCGTTACCCACCGGGGGCAGTGATGTCTTCACGTCAGCGATCGCGGTCGCCACCGTCGCTGCGATTTTTTCACGCAACTCCTGCCCCAGCGCTCCTGACTTCAGCAAGTCGACCAGAAATTGATCCGCCTCGACTTCAACATCTTCCGCCGAGATTTGTACCCGGCCATCCCCGCCGATTGCCGCAACCAGTTTCATGGTGACCGCCGCATTGCCCTCGGTCATCTCTCGTGTCCCGCCATATCCCGGACTGCACACCCAGCGCTCATAATGTATGCGGATCATTGCCGTGACTGAGGGTAGTTCAGGCGTAATCGTCGCCTCCTGCACCCGAATTCGCTCACCGCAGCGATCGTCTTTATTCGAGGTTGCGGCCAGAATCGTCCCGATATTCTCCTGCAGCTCCGCAAGATCGGTGGTCACATCCACCTTGTAAGTGTCGCCATCGCTCGCGCCGGGGCGCCTGACTACCGCCGACGTAATCACTCCGACCGATTCGCCCCCGATCGTAATCGACGATTTTCGTCCCGGAATAACGAATGCCGCCTCATCCGCCTGGCCCGAGATCACAACCCCCATTTCGACCGATACGCTGTCTTGCTCCGCGCGGAAATTCGCCAGCGCCTTGCGCAATCCGTCGATGTGAGCCGCCAACTCCCGGACATCGCCTGAGGGTTCGAGCGCCTTTTCCTGCTCGCCCAGTTCCACCTCGGCCTTCATCAATTTCGCAGTCAGCTCCTTCAGCCCGGTTTTCTGCGCCGGAGTTAACTCGCCCAGAAACTTGCTGTTCTCGGTCCGTGCCGCATCAATCGCCTGCCGAACCGAGTCAACCCGCGCTCCCAAATCCGCCGGGTTTCCCGCGGATGTGGAAGAAGCCTGGAGCCGCCTCTCCAACTCATCCAGTCTGGAGGACGCCGTCTCCGTCTTTCTTACCAGGGCGCTGAATTCGACCGTTTGCTCGGCCGTGGCCTGTAATGCCATGGCCCGATGAAAACCCTGTAACGCATCTTTCTCATCGACGCCCGCCGGAGTGTTGATTCCGGGCACGGCTCCGCCGCCGCCGATACTCCCTCCGCCGCGCTGCGCGAATCCGCCCCCGACAAACATCAATTCCCCGGCCACGACCAGGGCACACAACCGTTTCACTGAGACCATCTTTTCACCGGATAAAAACCACCGAAGTGGCGAAATTAGACCCTTAAACAAATCCTTAATGTCAGGGGACGTGTTTAAAGTATAGCTCCGAAGAATGCACCGGCGTCTTTCGCCACATGGAGAGGCGAATGCTCGGGCAAGAATCCTCCCCGATTCCACCTACACATCCGCCCGTATCGAAATTATGTGTTCTCTCTGCGATGTTAGAAGGATGCCGCCTCGCCCGAACTCACCATAATGCCTCCCTCTCGACGTATTGAAGATCGCATTCGCCAACTCTGCGCTCGAGTAAAATCAGCGCCCGAGTGTGAGATGGTTAAGGTCTTATCCGAGCTGCGGTCCGCCATCCATGAATATGGGCGCCGCATGGAAAACCGGATTTCGGCCAGCCTCTTCTCCTGGCCGACCTATCCCCGCGAGCGCCGAAAGCCTAGTCCGTCTCCTCACCGATAATTTTTGCAGGCCCGAGATGCGGGTACTGGGTCGGCGGGTACTGGGTCAGCAAGTGTTGGGGAGCAAGTGTTGGATCAGCAAGTGTTGGGTCAGCGAGATAAGAACCAGGCCCGAAATGCGGATCGTGGCTGAATCTACCTCGAATCCTCTCAAAATTGGCACGTCAATATTCAGCCACGCCCCGAATGCAAAGCGTCTTGCTTTTCTCCCCCTAAAAAGCGGACAATGCCCGATCAAATAAAAAGGTCGGTCGCAGTCACCTCGCGACTCAATGCCCCTTGAAAAAGGACTTCCCCATGCGTCTTTCCCGGTTTGCGCTACTAGTGGTTCTTTCGATCTCACTCTTCGCCCCCAGCGTCTGGGCCCAATCCGCCACCGCCACTATCCTCGGTCACGTCACTGACCCCCAGGGAGCCGCCGTCGCCCGGGCCAACATCACCGTCACCAACACCGCGACCCAGGTCGCCTCAAAAACCCAGTCCGACTCCGAGGGAAACTACCGCGTTCCCGCGCTCCCCATCGGCACCTACGTCGTCACCGCCGAGCATGAAGGCTTCTCCAAGCTAGTCACTGAACCCCGCACCCTCCAGATCAACCAAGAAGCGCGCATGGATCTCCACCTGGTGGTCGGTACCAAGACCGAGACTGTCGAGGTCACCGGCGTCGGCACGAACGTCGAGACCGTCAATCCCACTGTCGGTGCGTCCGTCACCAGTCGCCCTATCGTCAACATGCCGCTCAACGGGCGCGACGTGCTTGACCTCGCTCTTCTTCAACCCGGAGTCAGCGAAGACAATCCTGACGACACCGGCGCCGGTCATTTCAACATCGGCGGCGGACGCGCCGATTCCGTCACGTTTCTCCTCGACGGCGGAATCAACAATGATCTGATGGGAAACAACGTCGTTCTCGATCCCAATCCTGACACCATCGCCGAGTTCCGCATCCTTACCAGCAACTACACGGCCGAGTACGGGCGCAATGGCGGAGGCGTCATCAGCGCCGTCATCAAATCTGGCACCAACCAGTATCACGGCAGCGCCTTTGACTTCATCCGCAATACTGACTTCGATGCCAATTCCTACTTCAACAATCAGGAAGGATTACCCCGCAACGATCTCAAACGTCACCAGTTTGGCGGAACTTTCGGCGGACCCATTACCATTCCGCATCTCATCAACGGTAAAGACCGCTACTTCTTCTTCGTCGCCTATCAAGGCCAGCGCCAGACCGAAGCCTTGGACCAGACAACCACGACATTCACGCCGGCTGAACTGAATAATGGCGATTTTTCGCAGGCCCCCGATGCTTCTAGCGTGGCCGCATTCCTGCTCGCCAACCCCTACTTCCAGTCGAATCCAACCCTTGCCGCTCAAGCCATGATCGATACAACTAAGTTCGATCCAGCCGCCCAAGCCTACATCGCACTGGGACTGATTCCAACCTCTACAACCATTTCGCCCAGCGGCTTAGCCTACATCACCCAGCAGGGCGGACAAACCGACAATAACAACGAATTCACCGCCAAGTTCGATTTCAATTTCCGATCGAACGACAAGCTGGCGATTACTCTCGGCGGCTTCCGAAATCCGCTAACCGACCCCTTCGCTCAAGAGGACAATACCGTCACCGGCTTTCCTTCGCAGAACATAACCAACAATTACTTCTTGAATATCGGATATACCCACACCTTCTCGCCGACCCTGTTGAACGAGTTCCATGCCGTCGCCCAGCGTCACAATGACACCCATGACGTTCCAACGACGACCTTGCCGACGGCCGCATCCCTCGGCTTCGGAATCACTCCCGACCTACCCAATGGCCCGCCCAGTATGTTATTTGACAACGGCCTGACCTTCGGAACCGACTACCAGGGTCCCGCTTACCTGCTCGGTAACACTTTCGCCTACACCGATGCGCTCACGTGGGTACGCGGCCGCAATACCTGGAAGTTCGGTGCCGGCTTCTCCGCTTACCAGAACAACACCGTTTACGATTACTACGGTGATGGGCAGTTTGAATTTGTCGGCGATTACGCGTCAGGCGGCATCGGCACTGGCGACAGCTTCGCCGATTTCCTCGTCGGCATTCCCAACAACTTCTTTGAAGCGGCCAACGCCCGCAACAATCTTCGCAGCAAGGCAACCTATGCCTTCGTTCAGGACGAATGGCACGTCCGTCCCAATTTCGTCCTTTCTCTCGGCCTGCGCTACGAATTCAGCACCCCCAAGCTCGATACCCAGGGGCGAACCTTCTCTATCATTCCCGGCCTCCAATCCACTCGCTTCCCCAACGCTCCTCTCGGACTGGTATTCCCCGGAGACAAGGGCGCCCCACGCGGCGTCAACTTCCCCGACAAAGACAATTTCGCTCCCCGCTTTGGCTTCGCCTGGGATCCGCACGGCAATGGCAAGATGAGCATCCGCGGCGGTATTGGCCTCTTCTACGACGTGCTCAAGGGCGAAGATAACCTCCAATTCAACGGTGCTCCTCCTTTTTACAGTGAGCAATATGCCGTTTATTCGCCCCTTGGACCCTACTCAACCAGTGGCGCGCCTTATTTCAGCCAGCCTTGGGCCTCAGCAGGTTTCCCAAATGATCCTTTTCCTTCTCAACCCCCAACCGCCGCCAGCGCGTTTAATACCGCCACCGGTAACTCCCTTCCTTTCGCCGGACCTTCAATCTACTTTGTCAATCCGCATCTCCACACCCCTTATACCTACCAGTACAACCTCAGCTTCCAGACGCAAGTGGCCAGGGATACGGTGTTCGAATTGAATTACGTCGGCAGCAGTTCTAAGGGGCTGACCTCGCTCGTCGATGTCAATCCCTTCGATCTGAGTACGGTCTTCGGACCCAATCCGAACCCAACCCGAGTTCTCAACGAGCAGCAGAACGCTGCCCTCACTGATTATTGCGCCACTTATTCCTACGGCCCGGCCGCTTGTCCTTTCGAGAACGCCACTGAGTTCGATAACGTCAGTTTCGCCACCTTTAACAGCCTCGAAGCCTCGGTGACCAAGCAAAACGGCAATACCCGTTACCTTGGCAATACCTACTTCACCTTGGGCTACACCTACGGCCATAGCATCGACAATGCTTCTGGATTCCGTAATCGCAGCAGCCAGATTCCGGCCTATGATCACGGCATCTTCCGCGCCTCTTCCGACTTCGACCTCACCCACCGCGTTGTGTTCAGCGGCGGATGGGATCTGCCTTTCGACCAGGCTTGGGCCGATGGACCAAGGCGCCTCACAAAGGGTTGGAGCCTTTACCCGATCTTCAGTTGGCGAACCGGCTTCCCACTCACCATTTCCAGCCAATACGTGGACTCCTTTGATCCCTCCGATCCCGGCCCCTCTGGTGCTGGCGATTCCAACCTCGCCAATGCCATCTTTGCTCCCGGCTATTCCGGCATCACGATCATGAATCCCAAGACAAGCGGTAATCTCTATTTCAACCCGGCCGCCTTTACGCAGATTCCCGACATCCCAGGCAGTGGCTACGGCCTGCCACGCAATTTCTTCCGGGGACCGCACCGCACGAACCTCGACATGACGCTCGCCAAATCCACTCATATTGCCGAGAATCTAAACGCGGAGCTTCGAGTCGACGCCTTTAACCTCCTGAACGAGGTCGAATTTAACAATCCCGACACCAACATCTTTAGCTCGACCTTCGGCCAAGTCACGAACACGGACATTGCCAGCCCATCCGCTGGCTACCACACCGAGCGCATCCTCCAGATCGCTCTCCGCCTCACCTTCTAACCGCTCGTGTAGCGCGGACACTCTTGTCCGCGCCGCGAGTGTTCCTGAGTTGCAGGTCTTGGGAAAATTCCAACCAAACAAAAGCCCCGCCAAAAGCGGGGCTTCTTTTTCGAACTTCCAGGAGGTCCAATCACAAATTACAAATCAACTCACCCAATCTGCTTTGCATCCCGCCGGATCAACGCAAAGTCCGCAAAGAACCCCAGCCCTACCGCCAGCGGAATAATCCCAAATGCCGCCGCCGTCCAGGCATCGGGCTGAGCCCGTCCCACGAGCGCGCAGCACGCCATAAAGCCAAGCGATGCCGCCGTCAGCAACACTCCCCACCGCCGCGATCGTGCCGCCTCATTCAGCTCCGGCTCCATCGGAATACTGGCCCCGCGTGCCAGTGCTGCCAACCGCTCCTCGGTCTTCAACTTCCGCACCCGAAAAAACGTGTACATCGCCCCCAATGGAATCCCAAAAAACAAAACCACCGCCGCCAGTCCAATAATGTTTCCGTCCATACAATCCTCCTCCGACGGCAATCCGCGCTCCCGTCGTCTAGTCAGGGATACGCATTCCCCGCAAGAGAAGTTCCCAACCCTAAGGCAAGCCGGCGGGAAATCTATAGATTCATCAGATTCATCCGCGCCGGCTCCAGGCTCACAACCTCATAGCTCTAAGCTCATAGCTTTTTTTCAAGCCACCTTCCGTTCCCGCGCAGCCGGCTCCGCAAACAGCGAAATCATCTCCCGGTTAAACGCCGGAATATCACCCGGCTTCCGGCTGGTCACCAGATTCCCATCCCGCACCACTTCCTCATCCACCCATTCCGCCCCGGCATTCTTCAAGTCCGTCTTCAGCGAAGGCCATGAAGTTATTCGCCGGCCGCGCACCACGTCCGCCTCAATCAAACTCCACGGAGCATGGCAGATCGCCGCCACCGGCTTCCCCGCATCAAAAAATGCCCGCACAAACTTCACCGCCTCCGGATTCATCCGCAAGTGATCCGGATTCATAACTCCTCCCGGCAACTGCAGCGCATCAAAATCCACCGCATCGGCCTCCGACAATGCCATATCCACCTCAACCTCCTCGCCCCAATCCTTGGTGTCCCATCCTTTAACCTTCCCGCTCTGCGGAGACACGACAACGGTCGTCGCCCCCGCATGATCCAGCGCCTCGCGCGGCTTCAACAACTCCGCCTGCTCAAATCCGTTATCCACCAGAATTGCGATCTTCTTTCCCGCCAAATTTTCCGCCATATTAATCCTTTCCAATTTGTCTTTTTTGTCACTTACGAACCGAAATCTGTTCAGACGCACATAATCCGGGCCACGATTGCTCCGGGCAACAATTGCTTCCGGGTCACGATCCCTGTCGCCTTAGGATGCGGCACACTGTCAATCGGTAGGCCGGTCAAAAACGGTAAAGGACGCGAAGCCTGGTGGGTGAAAGTTCTCGTTCGCGTACCTAAGTGGCCTTGGCGGTTTGTGACTTGATGGTTCGTCCTTTCAGCGGCGGGCATTTGGCAAATCCAGCCACGAACGGCTCCGGCCCCACGCGCACAAACCTCGCCCAGCCGTGTAAAATAAACAGTTAACCCGTTAGCCGCGGCGCACCGTGTTTCCCGCCCGCTGCCGAATTCCTAGAGGATTGAAGGAGATGTAAACCAGCAATGTCGATTCCCGCAACCCAGCTCCGTCCCGGCATGATTATCAAGCACAAAGATGATCTGCACTCCGTCTTCAGCGTCGAGCACCGCACTCCCGGCAACCTGCGCGCCTTCATCCAGGCCAAGCTGCGCAACCTCCGCACCGGCGCCATGTTTGTGGAACGCTTTCGCTCTCCAGACCCGATCGAAAAAGTCAACGTCGACGAGGTCAACATGGAGTTCCTCTATTCCGACGGCGACGACTACTACTTCATGAACACGGAGAATTACGAGCAGACTCATCTCACCCGCGACACGCTGGGCGACGCCGTCGAGTACCTCACCTCGAATCTGCAAATCAAAGTAGAATTCTTCGACGGCAAAGCCGTAGGCATCGAACTCCCGCAAACTGTCGAGCTGACGGTAGTCGAGGTAGAGCCCGGCCTCAAAAGCGCCACCGCCTCCAGCGTAACCAAGCCGGCGAAGACGGAAACCGGCCTGGTAGTCCAGGTTCCGCCCTTCATCAACGAAGGCGAAAAAATCAAGGTAGACACAGCTGAAGGGACATATCTGTCGAGAGCTTGATCGACCATGTTATCTGGATGTTGAGTGATCGAGCGATCTCAAACTGCGGATATGACGAAGTTCCCCCTAAAGGTCCGACACGTACTCGCAACCCTTTGTCTCCTGAGCCTGTGGTTCGCAGCCGCTCAAGAGAAGCCTGTCGAAACGGATCTCTCGCTTGTGACGATTGGCCACGGAAAAACCAAAAGTGGCGTTTGGACAGGCTTTAGGACTTATGAAGCGCCCGACGGCAGCAGGGGACGAGTAGAGTACATAAAATTCAAATTATTGCAGGATGCCCAGCTGCAAATTGAAGAATGGGTTAGGGCCACACCGAGCATCACAACAGAGAACATGATCAGATCAAAGGCCGCATCAAGATCAGCGATCGCGTACTGGGAGTTGCAGATCTACCGAAATCCGACAAAAAGGAATTCGTCATCATCCGCCGCGACGATCTAGACTGCTACCTTATCGAGTCGGAGTCTTCGCAGGTAGCGACGAAATCGAAGGCCTGATTCAACACAACTGAGTCAACCAAATCGCCCGATGACCCGATCACCCGATGACCCGATAGCGAAGCGCTTCCTCGTCCGCGGCCGCGTCCAGGGTGTCGGCTTCCGCTGGTTCGTCGAGCGCGAAGCTCACATCCTCCACATCGCCGGATGGATCCGCAACAATCCCGACTCGACGGTGGAAGTCTTCGCCCAAGGCACGCGCGACCAACTGAGTGGCCTGCATCAACGCCTCCGCGAAGGCCCTCGCGCCGCCCGCGTCGACGAAGTAGAAGTCACGGAAGCCGAGCCAACCCCCGGCTTCACCGCCTTCCAAATCCGCGGCGCGTGAAAAATCCACCACAACTTATCGGCTGCTCGGCATTTCATCCCTTCATTCGCTGCCTGCCGCTATTGAAATAGGGGCGATCACGATGCTAGTATCCCTCCGCGATTGAATCCCGCAGGCGTCGGCGCGACGTCCAGTCAGCCCGGTTCAAATCACCTTCAATGGGGAAGATACAGTGAAAATAACTTTTTCCAATGCGGTAAGGAATCTGCTCACCGCCGTTCCATTCGCTCTTTGTCTTATGACGGCAAACCTTCTGTCTGCTCAGCCGGACAAACAGGGTTGCAAGGACCTTCCCTACCTCAGCCGTTTCCCTGGAAGCCAGCTCGGTGACTGTAGCCATTCCAACGACGACACGTTCAAGTTCACGGTAACCGTGAGCGGCAAGGATCAGCAGAAGACTGTCGAAGGCAAGCTCGACAAGCTTTACTACAACTATCCGCAGACCGCCAGCCGCCCGCAGCTGATTCGCAACTTCAACACCGCGCTCAGCACGGCCGGCTATAAGAAAGTCTACGATTCCGGCGTCTCGGGCGACATGACCTGGAACAAGGGCGGCCTGTGGATCTTCATCTCCATTAGCGGCGCGCCCCACTACGAGGTCTACACCGTACAGGAGGTGGCGCTGACCCAGGACGTGGTCGCGACCGCAGCCGAGCTGGGCAACGGAATCGGCGGGACGGGACACGCGGTCGTGCCCGGAATTTTCTTCGACACGGGCAAGGCAGATTTGAAACCCGAGTCGAGCAAGGCACTGGACGAGGTGGCCAAGCTGCTCAGCGACCACCCGGATTGGAAGATCTTCGTGGTGGGGCACACGGACAACGTCGGGCAGCTGGCGGCGAATATCGATCTCTCAAAACGACGGGCCGCAGCTGTGGTGCAGGCGCTGGAAACGCAATATCACGTAGCCGCCCCGCGCCTGGGAGGCTTTGGCGCCGGTCCGTACGCTCCGGTCGCCTCGAATGACAGCGAGGATGGGCGCGCCCAGAACCGGCGGGTTGAGATTGTCAAACAATAAGCATGCTCAAAGTACCTTGCGAACGGCCTAGCCAGCCGACGCGGTAAACTCAACTTACCAGGACAAACCCATATGGATACCGCCACCATCGATTGCACCGAACTCAAAAAACTCATCCGCGAAGTCCCCGACTTCCCGAAAAAAGGCATCCTCTTCTATGACATCACCACGCTTTTAAAAGACAAACTAGGCTTCGCCCGCTTAATCGACGCCCTCTCCGCCAACTACATCGGCAAGGAGATCGACCTCATCCTCGGCATGGAGGCCCGCGGCTTCATCTTCGGGCCCGCCCTCGCCTACCGCCTCAACGCCGGCTTCGTCCCCGTCCGCAAGCCGGGCAAACTTCCTGCCGCCACCGCCAAGGTCAGCTATGACCTCGAATACGGCTCCAACGCTCTTGAGATCCACAAGGACGCCATCCAGAAAGGCCAGCGCGTCCTCATCGTCGACGATCTTCTCGCCACCGGAGGCACCGCCGTCGCCACCGCGCAACTCGCCGAAGGCCTCGGCGGCAAAATCGCCGGCTTCGCATTCGTAGTGGAACTGGATTTCTTGAAGGGAAGGGAAAGACTGGCGAGCTACGACGTCTTCTCGCTGCTGCACTACGACATGTAACGCCGCGCCAGCACGCATCCGCATGACCTCGAATGCGCTCCGCGCCCGTCTCTTATCTCACTGGACAGCGATTCGTCGTTTCCGATATCTCATCGCACCAAATGTTCCACGGTGCGAATCACCCCAGCCCAAATCACCAGGCTAAAGGCAAGTGAACATGCATAGGAAACGATCGCCGTCCAATTCAGTTTGACGACACCATTACATTCTTTCAGGAACATTGGGGGAAGGCTCCATACTCGATTGTCTTGTATGCAATTATCAGGCCGCTCCGAGGCCACGCGTAAGTGCCTCAAAACGTTCCTGCATCACCAAGACTGTTTTCAACCTCGGGTGAAATTCGCCACCACGGCGGCAATTTCTCCCAACCACAGCATGGCTCGGGCGACCAGCCCCACCAATCCGGTCTATCCTGTACTCCTCGAAAAAAAAGTGCGGCCCGATCATACATCGTTTCCCAAACCCATCAAACTGCAAATCCCGCCAGACATTCCCCTGACTCCTCCGCCCGCATTTCTCAGCGTACAATCACTCCCATGGCAGGACTGCTCCAACCGAACCTCGGTTCCGCAAATGAGTCTTCGGAGTCGACCTTCCGTCCGGTTCTCCTCGGCATCGTCATTGTTGTGGTGGTCGTCGGCGTCCTCGCCCTTGTCTTTCGTTCTCAACAGGCCAAGCCCTCTGAACCCTCGCCCTACGCCACCAATCTGAAATTCTCCGATCTCAAGGCCAGCGCCGCCCAAAACTTCGCCGGCGCCACCGTCAATTACCTCGATGGCGAGATCACCAATGACGGCAACCAGACTGTCATCCATGCCGTCGTCCAGGTCACCTTCAAAGACGACATGGGCCAAACCGCCCAAAAAGAAGACGTGCCGATCCACGTCCTCCGCACCGGTGGCCCCTACGACGAAGCCGTCGATCTCAACATGTCCCCGCTCTTGCCCGGCCAAACCAAGCCCTTCCGCCTCACCTTTGAAGACATCTCCGCCCAGTGGAACCACGCCTACCCAGACATGCATGTAACCCAAGTAGCGACGAAGTAATCCGCGTTAAGCTCGTCTCGTAACTCCTTTATCCGGAATATCTTGCGAATGTCGCTCCTTTAGAATCAAGATCTTGCAGAGAAGCTGCTGAGCTTCCGTCCAAAAGTGAGTTAAGTATTGCATAATCAACGAGTTATGTTTTCTGCAAGAAATCGTATAACTCCTTATTTCTCAAAGATCTAGCGGAAGTTATCAAATAACCCATTTGTTTTCAAAGATCACTCGGGGAGGGGTGGATTACCATTCAGTCAATACCTCCAGACAACCTCTCTCACTCCCTGTAAGCCGCCTTCTGTCGTTTCCCCTCCGTCTCCACTACAATTCCCACGTGCCTGACGTAAAACCATTCCGCCTCACGGAGTCGGTCAAAGCCGCTGGTTGAGCGTCCAAGCTGAGTCCGGCGGTGCTGGACACGGTGCTTGGGAAATTAGCCCGGCAACACGACCCAAACGTCCTGGTCGGCTTCGATCACGCCGACGACGCCGGAGTGTATCAACTCAACGCCGACACAGCCCTCGTTCAAACTGTCGACTTCTTCACCCCCATCGTCGACGACCCCTACACCTTCGGTCAGATCGCCGCCACCAACGCCCTCAGTGACGTCTATGCCATGGGCGGAAAGCCGCTCACCGCGCTCGCTCTCGTCTGCTTCCCCGACAAAGCCGATATCGCAATCCTTGAGCGAATTCTCGCCGGCGGATTGTCGAAGATGATCGAAGCGGGCTGCACCGTCGTCGGCGGACATAGCATCCGCGACGAAGAAACCAAGTTCGGCTATTCGGTCACGGGACTGATCCATCCCAGGCGAGTGCTCGCCAACGAAGGCGCGAAGGCAGGAGATCGCCTGCTCTTCACCAAGTCGCTCGGCACGGGCGTGATCTCAACTGCCATCAAGAAGGGGACCGCCAAACCAGCCTGGATCGACGCCGCAGTAAAGTCGATGACCACGCTCAATCGATTAGCCGCGGAAGTCATCACGAAAGCGAACGACGAAGGGCGAACGACGAACGACGCTCTTCCCAACGACCAACGACCCACGACCGCCGACGACTTTCCCGTGCACGCTCTAACCGACGTCACCGGCTTCGGCCTCATCGGTCACGCCCGCGAAATGGCTCTGGCCTCCAACGTCGGCCTGATCCTCAACTCCAAGGCCATTCCAATCCTCGATGGCGCGCTCGAATGCATCCGCGCAGGCTACATTCCGGGAGGCCTGAAAGCCAACCGCGAATTCGCCGAATGTATGGTTGGATATGAAGAGCACGTTCCCGAGGAAATCCGTACGCTTCTCTACGATCCGCAAACCGCCGGTGGACTTTTGGTGGCAGTTGCCGAAGCAGACGCCGCATCGCTAACGCAGGCACTTCGAGCCGCGCAGGTCTCAGCCGTAGAAATCGGCGAAGTAGTAGCATCCACCAAGCTCCTAGTCTCCATCCGCTAAAGCGCCGGCGAAGCCTGATTCGTCCGAAACAGAAGGCCTCCGCGTACTCTCCCTCTATCTCTGTGTCCTCTGCGTTTCAAGCCTTCTGCCGAATTCTCTCCGACACTAAGCAGGTTCCCGAACCATCTCCCAGATCATCGCCAGATGATGGTCATCATGCTCCGCCACAAAAAATAAATGATCTACCAGCCGCATCGGGACCTTCAGACGCGGATGCAGCAGCGTATGTTGAAGCAAGCTCGCATCGGCGCGATCCAGCCTGTCCACGAGCGCCGTCCGGGCCCGCCGAAACTCCGCCAGAATCGTATCCAGCGCCCGCTCGTTGTATTTCCCCTCAAACGTGCTGCGGTTCGCCAAATCCGCGACAGTCAGCGCATCCATTCCAGCCGCGAAATCCTCCACCCGAGCCATCCACAACCTCTCCAACTCCAGCAGATGTCCAACGTGCTCCTGCGCCGACCATTTCAAGCTCTGCTCGGCCGACGACTCCCTTCGCACCATGCGCTCCGCCGAAACTCCGCGCACTATCTCTTCGAGGCGCGCCGGAGTGCCCCGCAACCGCACACACAAATCCGGATACAGCTCCGCCGGAAATGTGAACTCGAACTTCCGCTCAAACCACTTCGCTACTTGTGTCATAGCATTCCCGAGAAACAGATGCTTCTGACCGAAGGAAAGGATCGCGAAAAGGTTGACGTCTTGGAGGTTGGCCCCAAAACCAACGTTTGTAGTCGGTTCTCGTGCGATAGCATCTAATCGTTGGCTGCTATCCGGCTAATTTATCCAGGAGTCATCCATGAGAACCCTCGAACTCGGCCGTTCCGGTCTGCAAGTCTCCGCTCTCGGCCTCGGTTGCATGGGTATGTCCGACTTTTACTCCGGACGCGACGACAACGAATCCATCGCCACCATCCATCGCGCCCTCGAACTCGGTATTACCCTTCTCGACACCGCTGACGTTTACGGCCCGCACACGAACGAAGAACTGGTCGGCCGCGCCATTAAAGGGAAGCGCGATGAGGTCGTCCTCGCCACCAAGTTCGGTATCATTCGCGACCCCAACAATCCCCAAAAACGCGGCGTCTGCGGCAAGGCCGACTACGTCAAGCAAGCCTGCGAAGCCAGCCTCAAGCGCCTTGGGGTCGAGCACATCGATCTCTACTACCAGCACCGCGTCGATCCCGACACGCCCATCGAAGAAACGGTGACCGCCATGGCCGAACTTGTAGAGGAAGGCAAGGTCCGCTATCTCGGTCTCTCCGAAGCCGGCATGAAGACTCTCCGCAGCGCCTTCGACGTCCATCCCATCGCCGCCCTCCAATCCGAATATTCGCTCTGGACGCGCGATCCCGAACCAGAGGTTCTGCCCACCTGCCGTGAACTCGGTATCGGCTTCGTCGCGTATAGCCCGCTCGGACGCGGCTTCCTTACCGCACAGTTCAAGACCTTTGACGACCTTCCCGCCGACGACTACCGCCGCAACTCGCCACGTTTCCAGGGAGAGAATTTCCAGCTCAATCTGAATCTCGTCAAGAAAGTTCAGGAAATGGCGGAAGAGAAAAAGTGTAAGCCCTCGCAACTGGCGCTGGCCTGGGTCCTGGCGCAAGGTGGAGACATCGTTCCCATCCCAGGCACCAAGCACCGAGAGTATCTGGAAGAAAACGTAGGCGCGCTCGATATAGAGCTGGGCCCCGACGAACTCCGACGCCTCAGCGAAGTGTTCCCCTTCGGTGCCGCAGCCGGCGAGCGTTATCCAGAACCTATGATGGCTCTCGTCAACGCGTAGCAAGCGCAGATTCGGGACAATGGACGACGATGGAGGCCGAACAGCGCGGGCTCGCGACCTAAGGAAGTGACGGTGATAAACGGCTAGCGCCTGCTCAACATATCATTCAGATCGGTATACGAAATCCCGCTGGCCAGAGCAGAATAGGTGCCAAGATTCCTCAACTCTTCCGCCATCCCGCGCAGCGCTCCCAATGTCGCCCGCATGAATCCAGATCCCACGCTTACGCGCGCTACGCCTAGCTTGTCCAACTCCGCAATTGGCGGCGTTCCCGGCATCGCCAGAATGTTCACCGGGCAAGCCACATCCTTCACGAGCCGTCCGATCGTCTCCGCATCTTTCAGTCCGGGCACAAATACGCAATCCGCTCCGGCGTCGCGAAAGGCGATCAGCCGGCGCACAGCCTCGGCATAACTCGCTTCGGGATTCCCACCTTCGAGCAAATACACGTCGGTGCGCGCGTTCAAGACCAGCGGCACATGCATTGACGCGGCGGTCTCCCGCACGGCCTTGATCTTCTCCAGCACGCGATCGAGCGGCAGAAGCGGTTGATCGGCGCGACCGGAGGTATCTTCCAGATTCATCCCCACCGCGCCGGCCTCAATCACCTCGCGAGTCGTGCGGGCAATTTCCTCCTCCGTCGACCCGTATCCCCATTCCACATCCGCCGTCACCGGCACTTTCACCGCGCGTGCGATCCGCGCAATGCGAGCCACCATCTCCTCGCGTGAAATTCGCTGTCCATCGGGATACCCGAGCGAGAACGCAATTCCCGCGGAGGTGGTCGCGATGGCTGAGAACCCCACTTCCTCGAAGATCCGCGCGCTAACTACATCCCACGCATTCGGCAGAAGCAGCACGCCAATTCCACGATGCCGAAGCCGGAAATCCACTGCTTTTTCAACTTGATTATTCATGGGTAGTCAAAGAAGCCAGTCTAAGAAGTCAGTGAAAGAAGTCAGGTAAAGAAATATTGTTAAAAACGTCTCCCGTGGCAGCGAGTTGCCGGGCGATCTGGTCAGCTCATAGCCGGCTATTTCCCGCGCGCTGCCCGTTCTCGCATCTTCGCCAGGAAGCTCGGCACATGCACCACAGCCCGTCCTACGGTTCCGCTGCCGATCTGCTGCGTTCCGTCGTCGGCTGTCACCCGCATCGTATAGAACCGCCCATCGAAGGATTCCAACTCTGCCCGCGCATGCACCCGCATCCCGATTCCCGTGGCCGCCCGATGTTCCACCCGGATGGAAATACCGACCGTAATCTCTCCTTCGTCACAGAATGGCTGCAGCGCCAGAAAGCAAGCCGTCTCCATCAGACGAATCATGTCGGGAGTGGAGTACACCGGAGGCAACTCGGCGTGATGGGCTACCAGCGTGTGCTTCAGTTCGACCGTCTCTTCCGCCTCGCCAACAACTCCAATCGGAATGTGGTGGACCATTTCAGAATGATAGTTCAAGGAAAGCAGACGGCGAGATGAAGATGCTTGAGAGGTGAGCGTGAACGGCCCACCTCACAGCGGCACAGCCTCGAATTCGAGACGACGAAAGGATAATTCCTTGCGAGAGAAGCTAGGCCGCAGTTCCCGCCAGCCTCCGCGCCTCGATCCCATCCAGCGCAGTCCACAGCGCCTTGGCCGCGTTTTCCGCCGCCGCAAGCGCTCGCGCCGACGCTTCCGGATGCGCCTCAATTCGCTTCTCCAGCAACTTCCGCCACACCCGAGAGTGATACACGTCTGCAGTCGCGTGCAGGGTGAAATAATTGCGCGTTTTACCGGATGCTCCGTATAAATCCCGCAATCCGCGGTCTTTTTCGGCCGCAATCCGCGGCACCTGCGACTCGTAGGCGTAAAACGCTGCCAGCGCTTCCTCCGCCGTGCCTTCGCTCGCGATACGCTGAAACCATCCGATCAATGCCCGGATTTCGGGCGCCGGCTTGCGCGCCGTAACCCGGCGTCCGCCCATGCCTTCGACAAAGTCCAGCCACATCTCGGCGTGAGATTCTCCCGGCTCGCCAAACGCGCTTTCCCCGCCATTTTCTTCGGTCATGTTGGCCAGAACGGCGCGCCGCGTTTCCCCTTCCTCCAACCGGATGCCAAGCTGCGCCAGGTAACCGGGAAACGCTTGCACGTGATGATAGTAGTCCTCGGCGTATTGGCGAAGATCTTCGCGGCTCAACTCGCCCGCTGACCACGCTTTGTAGAAGGGATGACAGAGGAGATCATATTTCCGGATGCGTTCGTCGAGCTGAGAGAGGAATTCCTTCACGTTCATAGCCACCTCGGAACTTTAATATACGGACTGACGCGATGCCGTGACAAGGACACGCGACCCGGTGCGAAATCGTACCATTTTCCCACGTGTTTCGGGCACGGCTTACAATGTAGCGACGTTGATTTGCCGGAGGCTGAATTGCTACGCCGCGAGTTTAATGTTGCGATGCTTAAAGGCTCGGCACTCTTGGCTCCGCGCCTGTTTCTGCCGTCGTTCGGAGGGTTTCCGGGCGCGTCCAGCGATTCGCAAGCAATGAATGCGCTCTACACCAAAGCCATTGTGATCGATTCGCTCTGCGCGCCATTGAACGACATGGACACGCCGCCCTCAGCCGAGACTCTGAAGGCAGTTCGCGAATCGGGGATCACCGCGATCAACTTCACGATTTCGGCGCCGGGCTTCGAAGATACGATCGGCAGCCTGGCGACCGTACAAGAACTGGTGGACCTGCATCCTGAGACGTTTATGATCGTGCGCCGGCATTCGGACATTGCGCGTGCGAAGCTCGATCAGAAGATCGGAATCATGCTCGGGTTCCAATACACGGCGTTCCTTGAAGAGAATGTCGAGCGCATAGGGATGTTCCGGCAATTGGGTGTCCGGATCATGCAGCTTACTTATAACAATCGCAGCATCTTCGGCGATGGCTGCCTGGAGCCGGGGAATGCAGGCCTGAGTAAGGCCGGCTTGGCTGCCGTCAAGAAAATGAATGAAATTGGCGTGGCGGTGGATCTTAGCCACAGTGGATACAGGACGACTTCGGATGGAATTGCTCAGTCGTCGAAGCCGGTGCTGATTACACATTCGGGATGCGCGGCGGTTTATGCGCATCCACGGAACAAGCCGGATGAGATTTTGAAGTCGCTAGCCGATCGGGGCGGATATTTCGGTGTCTACCTGATGCCGTATGTAGTGGCGTCGCCGACGGTTCCGACGCGCGAGCATGTGCTGGACCATGTGGTGCACGCCATCAACGTCTGTGGCGCGGATCATGTGGGAATTGGATCGGATGGGGCGATTCAGAAGACGGTTCTGACGGTCGAGCAGAAAGCCGCATTCGATAAAGATATCGCCCGCCGGAAACAGCTGGGCATCGGGGCTCCGGGGGAAGATCGGTATCCTTATGTGCCGGATTTGAATGGACCGGATCACATGGAAATCATTGCCGCGGAACTAGCCAAACGCGGGCAGCCGGCCGCGGTCATCGAAAAAGTTCTGGGCGCCAATTTTTCGCGCGTAATTGGGGAGATTTGGGGGGCGGACTAGAACTCATGCGACGAGCGGTGAAATCGACGAAAGCGTCAACGGCGATCAGCCTTGAGGGCAAACGAAGGCTCGATTATTTTACCGATCGATGCAACACGATAGTGGCCACGACCCGGGAACTGGTCGAGATGGAATCGCCGAGTGACGACAAGGCTGCGGTCGATCGGCTGGCGCAGGTGGTCGCGGAGAAATTTGCTGCCTTTGGCGGAGCGGTGCGGGTTCATCGCTCGGACAAATCTGGCAACCACCTTCAGGTCGACTTTGGCGGGAGATCGGGGCGCGATCCAGTGCTCTTGTTGGGCCACTATGACACGGTATATCCGCTGGGATCGATTGGAAAAATGCCGTGCCGCGTAGCCGGCGACAAGCTGACCGGTCCGGGTGTGCTGGATATGAAGTCGGGGATTGCGCTGATGCTGGCGGCGATCGGCGGGCTGCGTGATTGGCATGGCGAACTTCCCCGTCCATTGAGCGTCCTGTTGGTATCAGATGAAGAGGTGGGGAGCGACTCCTCGCGCGCGATTACGGAATCTCTGGCCAGGAAGTCGGCGGCGGTGTTGGTGCTGGAGCCTTCCTATGGACGCGAAGGAGCGGTGAAGACGGCGCGCAAGGGGGTGGGAGAGTACGAAATCAAGGTGACCGGCAAGTCGTCGCACGCGGGGCTGGATTTTGAAAAGGGCGTGAACGCGATTCTGGAACTGGCGCGGCAGATTGAACGCGTTTCCGGCTTCACGGATCTCAAGAAGGGACTGACGGTGAATGTCGGGATGGTAAGTGGCGGCTCGCGCACGAATGTTGTCCCGGCGGAGGCTGTTGCGCAGGTAGATGTGCGGATCGCGCGCGTGAAGGACGGGAGTGGCATCGATAAGAAAATGCGCGCGCTTCGGGCGTTCAATCGCAAGTGCAAGATCGAAGTATCTGGCGGAATCAACCGGCCCCCCATGGAGCGGACGACGGGGGTGGCCGCGCTCTACTCCACGGCCGTCAAGATTGCTGCCGAATTAGGATGGAACCTCGGCGAGGCTGCCGTGGGCGGCGGCTCGGATGGAAACTTTACGGCTGGAATGGGGATTCCTACGCTGGACGGGTTGGGCGGCGTGGGAGATGGGGCGCATGCCTTGCATGAACACATTTTGATTTCGGAGTTGCCGAGACGGGCTGCGCTCGTGGCGGGATTGATCGAAACGGCTTGAACGGGGCCCTGGACAAGTGTTCGGTTCGGCAAGGGAACCCGATTGTTTGGCTGACTTTAGAGATAACTGGCAGTGGAGTCCTGCACCGTGTGATAGCGATCACGTTCTTTGGTGACTAGGAGTACGGGCCGGGCTTTGACTGGGGTTCTACACTAACCTAGAATTCAATATGGGGCGTTAACGGTCGGCGCTCGTAACTCGATGGCTGGCCAAAATCCCCGCGTTTCGGCAGCGGAATGGTTTCCGTTCGGCTGCCACGGAGGAAGTTATGGGTGAGGGACTGTTCCAGCCTTTGCATATCCTGTTGATTGTGGGCATCGCGCTTTTATTGTTTGGGCCGAGCAAGTTTGCCGATCTTGGAAAAGGCCTCGGCGAGGGTATCCGGAATTTCAAGGCAGCCGTGAAGGATGAACCTAAGAAAGACGAAGAGAAGAAACCGTAATTCCCCGGTGAGAGTGTTGCCCCGCAGCGGCTAAAGCCGCGATCCGATGGCGAGTTTAGCGGCACGACTGAACGTCGTGCCCTTCCTTTTTTTTCAACACCAATTTTCCCAGCACCAAAACTTCTTCGCGAGCCCAACTTCAGATCGTCCCCGCCCGTTGCAGCATTTGATAGACGCGCGCGATCGGTAATCCCACTACATTGCTGTAGTCGCCTTCGATGCGCGGAATCCAGCGCGAGGCCATGCCCTGAATTGCATAGGCCCCGGCTTTGTCCATAGGCTCGCCGGTGGCTACGTACGCGGCAATTTCTTTTTCCGAAATTTCTGACATCGTGACTGACGTTGTTTCGCTGGCTATTTCCGACTGGCCGCGGAATGCCAGACAGACGCCGGTGATGACCTGATGCGTACGTCCGGAGAGCAGACGCAACATGCGGGCAGCGTCGGCGGCGTCGACGGGCTTGTTAAGAATCTGATTGTCGATCACGACGACCGTGTCCGCGCCCAGAACAGCGTCGTTGGGGCGGCTTCGCACGATGGCTTTTGCTTTTTCGTGGGCCAAGCGCTCGGCACAGGCTTTGGCGGATTCGTTCGGAAGCGTGTCTTCTTTGATGTCCGCAGGCTGGACGTGAAACGCAATGTTGGCGCTGCGCAGGAGTTCCTGACGGCGCGGCGAGGCGGAGGCTAGTATCAGCATGCAGCACCGATGTTAAATTAAATCGCGTTGAATCCATCGCGAGCGAGGCAACGAACGTGCCATGGAGAATGACGCGGTGAACGCGCAAACGGCGGGGAACGCGCAGCCAGCGGTACTCGAACTGCTTGCTGCCCGGCGCGGCCACTTTCTGTTGGAGTCCGGTCATCACGGCGACTTGTGGCTCGATCTCGAATTGCTGTGTTCGCAACCTCGCCGCGTGCAGTCGCTATGCGTGGAGCTTGCTGCCCGGTTGTCGAAGTTCAACGTCGAAGTCGTCTGCGGTCCGCTAGTTGAGGGAGCGTTTGTCGGCTTGATGGTGGCATCGGAACTCAATGCGCGATTCTGCTACTCCGAGCGATTCATGCGTCCGGACCACGACGGATTATTTCCCGCCGGGTATCGGATTCCAGCGTCCCTGAGACGCACGGTCAAGGGGAAACGCGTCGCCATCGTCAATGACGTGATTAACGCAGGTTCGGCCGTGAAGGGCACCTACGCGGACCTCATTGATTGCGGCGCGAGTGACTGCGGCGCAAATGACTGCGGCGCGAACGTGGTCGCCATTGGAGCGTTGCTGGTTCTAGGATCAGCCGCATCCGAATTTGTCCGGACAAAGCAAGTGGCGCTCGAAAGCCTGGTGCAACTTCCCAATCAGTTGTGGGAGAAGGCGAAGTGCCCATTGTGCGCCTCATCTGGGCTGCCGCTGGAGGACTTGGGCGGGTTCGGGGCCAAAGGCGAGTGAATTGTGCGGATAGGCTCGTCTCTGTGCACTTTAAGATGCAGCTGGCAGCAGACCACAGGAAATGCGCATTAAATCTTTCGATAACGAACTCCATTATTCCAGCGCTTCCGGCTCGATCGAAATATTCTTCTCGCCCGCGGCGCGCTTCTCCCAATACTTTTTTACCCACGCTTCGTAACTCTTGCCGGCCGCTGTGTCTCGACCCGTAAAGGCTATGCCAGCGATTTCAGAATATGCGATCGCAGGACGCTCGTTGCCTGACGCGAGAATCAGCCGGACGACCGAGTCATTCAGAGTTTTTCCGATGCGGCGATCGAAGAGATAGCCCGTGAGTTGCGAGTTGTCCTTTTTTGTAATGGAGACGTCACCGCGATAGTCGAAGGCTTTTTCGATGACGGCACGCACGTCCGCTTCGGTGGCTAGGTCGGGAATCCATCCTTGAAGGTTCTCGCGTTCGAAGCCGGGAACGACTTCGAGATCGTCGGAAGGGTGCGACTGCATTGGCGCGACCGGCGACATAGCGGAATGCGGCGGAAGCTCGTGGCCGTGTTCGCGACCGCTCATGCGTGCGTTTCTTCGACTGCCGACGCATCGACCGTGGGAGCGGCAATCTGAATCAGTGGGTTGTAGGAGTGCACCGGGCGAACCTCGCGATTCAGATCATCGAGCGCATCTTTGTCGGGATAGAGCGAGAATGTCGCCTTGACCGTGTCGGCAAATCCACGGAGCGATCCGAAGGTGTCGTCTACCGATGAAGGTTCGTAGCCGCAGTGCACCATGCAGTTCGCGCACTGCGGATTCCCCGACTCGGTGCCATAACTATTCCACTCCGTCGTTTCCATAAGCTCTTTGTACGACTCTGCGTAGCCATCCTGGAGCAGATAGCAGGGCTTCTGCCACCCGAAAATGTTGTAGGTCGGCATGCCCCAGGGCGTGCATTTGTAATGGCGCTTGCCCATCAGATATTCCAGGAAGAGGGGCGATTGGTTGAACCGCCAGGTTTTCTTGCGATTCGAAAGCATGGCGCGGAACAGACGGCGGGTGCGGGCGCGTCCCATGAAGTGTTTCTGATCCGGCGCCTTGTCGTAGGAGTAGCCGGGAGAGACCATCATGCTCTCGACGCCGACTTCCATCATCTCGTCGAAGAATGCGCGCGCGCTCTTCGGATCGGCGCCGTCGAACAGAGTTGTGTTGGTGGTTACGCGAAATCCCGCCTTTACGGCGGCCCGAATTCCGTCCAGCGCAATCTCGTATCCGCCTTCGCGGCAAACGGAGAAATCGTGGTGCTCTTTTTGACCGTCCACGTGGACCGAGAAGCTTAGATATTTGCTGGGCTTGAAAAGGTGGAGCTTTTCCTGGAGGAGAAGCGCGTTGGTGCAGAGATAAACATACTTCTTGCGAGCCACCAAACCCTCGACGATTTCAGCGATCTGCGGGTGCATAAGAGGCTCGCCGCCTGGGATCGACACCATGGGCGCTCCGCATTCATCCACCGCCTTGAGGCAATCTTCCGGAGAGAGATCGGTTTTCAGGATGTGAGCGGGATACTGAATCTTGCCACATCCAGCGCAGGCCAGGTTGCAGCGGAAGAGCGGTTCGAGCATGAGGACGAGCGGGTAACGCTTGCGTCCCGCCAGCTTCTGGCGCAGGACATAGCTCGCCACCGTCCACATCTGAGATACCGGAACTGCCATCACCCCTCCGAGAGAATATGTCTATTATGATAGCGGATTTTGCTGGTGTTTGGCGCACGCTTTCCGATGGACGCGTGAGCGCTGGCTGCGAATCGGGAGATCTTGCAAGGTTGAAAGAGCTGAAAAATACAGCGGAGTGGCTAGATTTTCTGCAAGCGCTGCACGTCGTGCACGCCAGGAATTTGGCGGACTCCGTCGATGATGCGCTGGAGGTGCTTGAGGTCGGCGATTTCGAGAACTACGTCTACGTTGGCTTGGCCGTTTTCGGTACGCGCCGAGATGTCGCGAATGTTGGTGTGGGTGTCGCTGATGACGGCGGTGATCTGTTTGAGCATCCCGAAGCGGTCGTCGCAGAGCAGGGTAATCTTCACCGGGTAGGAGACGGGCTGGCCTTCCTTGTCTCCGGCCCAGAGCACGTCGATTTTGCGCTCGGGCTCGTAGAGAAGATTAGTGACGTTGGGACAATTGGTCGAGTGGACGGCAATGCCCTTTCCGCGGGTAACATATCCGACGATCGACTCGCCGCGAATGGGGTTGCAACATCGAGCTCGGTAGACGAGCAGGTCTCCCTGGCCTTTGACGACGATGGCGTTGGAATCGCCCCCGAAAACCCGGCGGACCACGCTGGTGAAGCCGTGAGATGCCGCCTGCTCTTCCGTGTCCGACATCGGCTCCGCGCCCGCCGGAGCAAATTTCGCTAGCACCTGGCGCGCCGAATACTTGCCGTAGCCAATCCCAGCCATCAGGTCGTCCGGGCGGCCGAGTCCATAGTCGCTGGCGACGCGTTGCAGGTCGACGTCTTTAATGTCCTTGAGCGAGATGCGATATTTGCGGGCTTCTTTTTCGATCAGCTTGCGGCCGATTTCGATGGCGCGCTCGCGCTGGTGAACATTCAGCCAGTGCTTGATCTTGTTGCGGGCGCGCGATGATTTGACGATGGCGAGCCAGTCGCGGCTCGGCTTGTGTCCGGGCTGGGTGATGATTTCGACGATGTCGCCGGAATGGAGCTTGTGGCGCAGCGGGACCATGCGCCCGTTAACTTTCGCGCCGGTGCAAGCGTGGCCGACTTCCGTATGAATCGTGTAAGCGAAGTCGATCGGCGTGGATTCGCGCGGCAAAACCAGCACTTTGCCCTTGGGCGTGAAGGTATAAACCTCTTCGGGGTAAAGATCGACTTTTAGCGTTGAAAGAAATTCGTTGGGATCGGAAACGTCGCGCTGCCACTCTACGACCTGGCGAAGCCAGGCGAGTCGCTGCTCGTCCTGCGCGGAGACAGGACCGTCTTTGTATTTCCAGTGGGCGGCGATACCCTCCTCGCACATCTTGTGCATCTCTTCGGTGCGAATCTGGATTTCGAATGTCTCGCCGGTTTCGGTGATTACCGAGGTGTGAAGCGACTGGTAGAGGTTAGGGCGAGGCATGGCGATGAAGTCTTTAATTCGCCCAGGCACGGGTCGCCAGAGGTTGTGAATGATGCCGAGGACGGCGTAGCAATCCTGCACGGAGTTGGTAATAACGCGCATGGCGTAGAGGTCATAGACCTGGTCGACGCTGATGCGCTGGCGAATCAGCTTCCTGTGGATGCTATAGAGACGCTTGACGCGGCTTTCGACGCGGCCAGTGATTCCTGCTTCCTTAAGGCCATCGCGGAGAGTGGATTCGACTCGGGCCATGAAGGCTTCGCCCGCCTTCCGGCGGGACTCTACTGCCGTGCGCACCTGCTCGTAGCCGATGGGATCGACGTATTTGAAGCCAAGATCCTCGAGTTCGCCGCGAATCTTGCCCATGCCGAGGCGATGGGCGATGGGAGCATAAATGTCCAGCGTCTCGCGGGCGATCTTCTGCTGACGCTCCGGGTTGAGATGCTCGAGCGTGCGCATGTTGTGCAGACGGTCGGCCAGTTTGATCAAGACCACACGGATGTCGTCGACCATGGCGAGCATCATCTTGCGCAGATTTTCGGCCTGAGCTTCTTCTTTGCTGGAGAAATCGATCTTGCTGATCTTGGTGACGCCTTCGACGATGTGGGCGACCTGCTCGCCGAATTCCTGGCGGATTTCGACGGTCGTGACCGAGGTGTCTTCTACAGAGTCATGAAGGAGACCTGAGGCAATGGAGACGGCATCCATACGCATGTCGGCGAGTACATTGCCCACTTCGAGAGGATGAACCAGGTAGGGCTCGCCCGAGGCGCGCAGCTGTCCCGCATGGTGTTTTTGGGAGAACTCGTAGGCGCGTTTGACCAGGTTGAGATCGTCGTTGGGACGGTTCTCCCGCAGCTTCCGCATCAGCTCGCGGAAGCGGGTAACCGTGAGTACGCTGGTCGCGACTTGTTCCCGCAACGTCGCCATGATGGATTTTACCCCAGCACGGGCGGGAGAGGAGGATACAGCGCGTAACTATAGCGAGAGTTTACTCAGGTATTTCATCGCCCTGACCAGTGAAAAAGGCGGTTCGTGAACAGACCGGATCAGGGCACACGCAACCGGGCGGCAACGTCCTGGCCACAAAGGGCATAATGTCGCGCATTCCAAGTGTAGATTACTTCCGCTCTGGCTTTGAGGGCGCAATGGGCGAGCATAGCGTCGTAAATGCCGCCGCCAACAATACCCAGAGCGGCCGAGGTTTCGAGCGCTTCCGCATATTCATTGGCGGTGAGGGAAATGACCGAAAGCCGTTCGCGAATGCTCTGGATGAACAGCATGGCCTGCTCGCCACTGATGCGATGTTTGCCCGGCATGCGGGTAATCGACGAATAAAGTTCCGCCAAGCTGTGTGCGCCGCAGCAGCCGGTGGATTTGTCGAACTGGATGTATCGTTCCAGGCTGGCGCGATGATGGATATGATCGCCGTAGAAGACGGGAACCAGCGCCGAGGTGTCGAAAAAGGCCTTCATAGACGGCGGCTCTTGCCCTTGCTGGTGGATTCAGTCCCTATCCCCGCGCCGGTTCCAGCCCCCGTCTCGCCGCGGTTCGTTTCTCCAAGATTCGCCTCGTCCCGCTCCTCGCGAATCCGCTGCAATAGGTCGTCAGTCACGGAGGCGGGGAGGGGGTTGCCTGCACGAAATACCCAGACCCCATGCTCTTTCGCGAGTGGCCCGGTGCCACGGAGCGGGCGCAGAGTAATATGTTCTCCAGTGGTCTCCATTTCCAGAGTGTCTCCCGGCTCCAGGCGAAGTTCTTCGCGGACTGGCTTGGGGATGACGACACGGCCGGCTTTGTCGAGAACGAGATGGGTTGTCATGTTGGCATGATAGTGTGGGTCGAACCGTCACGCAATGCCATTTTCCGCTTCGGACTAAATCAGCACTACCCCCGAACGGGCGAACTCAGCACTAGAAAGGGACGTTAGCCAGTGAATCGAATCCTCATAACCGGAGCATCTGGACTGATTGGGTCGACGCTCTCGGCTCAGCTTGAGGCGCAGGGTGTGCAGGTCGTGCGGCTGGTGCGTGCGAGCAGCCAGAGTGCGTCGTCGATCGCCTGGGACCCAATGGCAAAGGAAGTGGGTGCGGGGCTGGCCGCGAGCCTGGTATCGGGGTTCGATGCTGTAGTGCATCTTGCGGGCGAGAGCATAACCGGGCGTTGGACGGAGAGCAAGAGGAAGGCGATCCGCGATAGCCGCGTGCGCGGGACGCGTAATCTTGCTACCGCCCTGGCATGGACCGACTCCAAACCCAAGGTCTTTGTGTGCGCCTCTGCAATTGGATTTTACGGAGACCGCGGTGAGGAGGTTTTGACCGAGCAGAGCGCGCGCGGGCAAGGGTTCTTACCCGAGGTTTGCCGGGAGTGGGAAGAAGCCAGCCGGATCGCGGCCGATGCGGGCATTCGGACGGTGAATCTGCGGACCGGGCTGGTATTGAGCGGTAAGGGCGGGGCATTGGGCAAGATGCTGACGCCGTTCAAGCTGGGGCTGGGCGGAAGAATTGGATCGGGACAGCAGTGGTGGAGTTGGATTCATATTGACGACATGGTGGGTGCAATCCAGCATGCAATTGCGACCGAGTCAGTGGCTGGGCCAATCAATATGGTGGCCCCGAACGCGGTGCGGAATGCGGAGTTTACGAGGGTGTTGGCGTCGGTGTTGGGGCGGCCGGCGATTTTTCCGGTGCCTGGATTTGCGCTTGGTCTGGCATTTGGAAAGATGGCGGCCGAAGAGCTGTTTCTCGCCAGCCAGCACGTAAAAGCCGCGAAGCTGGAGGCAAGCGGGTACAGGTTTCAGTTTGGCGAGTTGCGTGGGGCATTGGAGAGTTTGGTGTGAGACGGTTGCGCGAAGTCGCACGGAGAAGCGACCGAGCAGGCGCGACCGAGCGGCTAGGGTGCAGGGTGCGACTGTTGATCTTGGCTGCGTTTGCCCTCACCTGGGCGTGTGATTTGAATCACATTGCGGTGGGTCTCACTCTGCCAGACTTTTCTTGATGGTCAAGAAGGCAATTGCGGCGGCGTTGCTGGTTGTGATCGCTGCCTGGGCCGAGATGGCGATGGCTCCGATGCTGGCCATGTACGCCGGACACATGCGTGCTGGCCATACGATGGCCGCGGATATGCCGCAGTCTCATCCCGCGCATCGTCATCATCCGCAGCCTCTTTCAGAGCAGACACCGACCGCGCACCATGCCTGCTGCCCGGGACTGCACGACGCGCCGTCGATGATCGAAGTAGCATCGTCGACTCCGGGGTGTGACGGCTCTCATAGCTGCTGTTTTCGGCAGGGACCCCAAAGCGTGCCTGCAGCAGCGGGAAGAGCACAGAATGTAAGGCGTGATGCGACGCCCGCGCCGATGGCCAAGGCGGCCGGACGTCCCGCGACCGCGAAGGCATTCAACGCAGCCTTCGTCGCAGTCGACACCCCGCCCGATCTTTTCCGCGTGATCCTGCGCGTTTAGCGCCAATTCCATCCCGTTTTAATCTTCTGCGACTTGGTTGGTCGCATGACTCATCGCATTCATGACCACAGAGGAGACTTTATGAAATTCAAATTGTTTGCTGTTTTGCTAGCCCTGTCGCTGGTTGCGTGGGCGCAAGAGAAACCAGTGGGTTCGAGTCCTGACTCCACCCCGAAGACGGACACAAAGAGCTGTTGCCATCATGCCGACGAAGCGAAGGGCGCGATGTCATGCGGCCATCACGCCAATGCCGTGGGCAAAGACGCTATGGCATGCTGCGGCAAGGCTTCCGACTGCTGCGGTAAAGATAAAGACAAAGACAACAATAAAGACCAGGCCAAGTGTGAGAAAGATGGCAAGTCGTGCTGCGCCGGGAAAGACAAGAAAGCCTGCGCCGGGGCACCCAAGAAAGGTGCCGCGTGTTGTGAGGGTAAATGCTGCGGCGAGAAGAGCGAGAAGTCGGCAATGAACTGCTGTGGTGGAAAGTGCGAAAAGAAAGGTTAACTGAAATTCCCTCGCTCTACCGGCCCCAGTCGATAGTCAGGCTGGGGCTTTCCTTGCCTCCACCGATTGACAAAGCGTTTCGCCGCTGTACGAGCTTGGATTTCGTCCACTTCAGAAGCTGAACATTGCTTGCAGTTCAATCTTGCGGTTGGCTGCCGCGCTTGAGAACGGGCCTCCCGCCAGGCTCACCGATCTTCCAAAATCTTGCGACGCGATGACTCCGATGGGTGTTCCCGCATTCACGTCATTGAGAGCGTTCCGCGCGTTGACGCTCAAGGTTAGATTGTAGCGGCGACCGGTTGGGGCAGCCCCAAACATCCCTCCCGGCCCACCCGGTCCCCGTCCGCCGAAACCCACACCCCCTCCGCCGCCTCCACCCCCCGCATGAGCTACTGGATTGTGCCCGCTCGGCGAGCCTCCCGACTGCGCTCCATTGGCGCTCTTTATTTCGGGGCCAAAGCCAAAAGTTTTTGCCAGCCGAAGATTGAGAGTAAACAGATCGGGACCGGTCAGGTAATTGATCGGGATGGGCGTATACGGCGTGCCTGGAACCGTATAGTGGCAGGCGCTGAGCGGCGAGACGCAAGCCCCGGTCGGATTCGGCGCGAACGCCGGCCGCACGTTGAACTGCAAGTCTCCAGCCAGATCCTGCCCTGCTGTCACGTTGTAGGGCGATCCCGAGTTGAACACCAGGAACGGACTAAGACGGAATCCCCGCGGCAGGGCTACCGAACCGCCGAAGAACACACGATTGCGAATGGCGAACGCGGCGCGGCCGTAGTCGAGTGCAATGTCGTGCTGATCCGACGCGAAATTCGTCGAGAACGATCCGCCGCTCGAAGAGCCGATCGGATCGCTATTCGCGTAGTTTAGCGAGTAGAACCCGTGCAACGAGACTTTGGCGCCAGCCTGAACATTGAAGCTCGCAATTAACTGGTTCTGCCGGAAATTTCCAATCGAAGCGTACTGGAAGGTGTATTGGCTGGGAGTGCTCCCAGAATAATACGGATAAGCCGGCACATCCGGAGCATTCGGAATGAAAGACATTAACTGATGCACGCCCCGCGAATTCAAATACGTCAGCGTGCCATTGGCGAACTTCGTGATCTGCCGCTCCAGGCTGAATGCGCTCTGAATAATATATGGCGAGTGCAGATCGGGCGCGATCTGGTACACCGATGAAACCGTCTGTGGAGGCAATTGGCTCACCGGTGGCACGGTCGGGAAGAAATTAATCGGACAACTTGGATTGCACTGTTCGGTCGAAACCGTGTACTGCTGCTGCGTGAATCCATTCAAACGATCGGCATTCACCACCAGCCCTTGGCCGAACCGGTCGTAGAATAGGCCAAATCCACCGCGCAGCACGGTCTTCGGCGCGCTTTTGCCGCCGCCGCCAATGCCCCACGCGAATCCGATCCGCGGCGCCCAATCGGCGTGATCATGAATCGCATTCTGCGTTTCAAACCGCAAGCCCGCGCTCACCGTAAACGTCGGGCGGACCTTCCAGTCATCCTGTACATACAATCCGGCATCCGCCACCGTCGTGCTCACGGTCGGAACCGTGCCGCTGGGAGATACATCGACCGCGAATTGCGTCGCACCGGACGGCGTGCCGCCGCTTTCAAGAGCCTGAACAGCGGCGTCGTAGGCGTCGATGGTCGGGAACGTGAACGCCCCGTTGAATCCGGCGCCCGAGGTGCTGGCCTCGTGGGCAACCCGCAGGCGACCACCAAACTTTATGAAGTGCTTCCCCTGCGCGATGGAGGTGTAATTCTGCAGCTCGTAATGATCCTGCTGATCCATCTGCACCCCTGACGCGGCACGTCCGCCGGTGAACGAGCCGAGCACGCTGATGGATGCACCCGTGGTGAATCCGCTTGGCAACGTCTGCAGGGGTGTGTTGACTGGATTCTGATTGCTGTCGTCGTGTAAGTACTGGAAGCGCGTTTCGTTGATCATCTTCGCGCCGATCACCTGCGTGTCGGTGATCTGAACCGTATGTTCGGTCGAGAACGTGTCGTACCCCGCCTCCGGCAGCACCTGTCCGCCCACACCGTCGTTCCGCCAGGTGTCGCGATAATACTGATAGCGGGCGGTGATCGAGTTATTTGGCGTGAGTTGGTAGTCGATGCGCGGGCTCAGGTTCGTGCGCGTGCGCGGATTCGGTTCGCTCTCCTGCAGGCCCAGATCCTGCGCGTCGACGACCGCAATTTCGTCGATGTTGCGGCGCTGCACATCAAAGAAGAAGGACGCCTTCTTATTGATGGGGCCGCCGATATTGCCCATGTAGATCACGGAGTCGTAGGGTGACTGCTCGGCCGCTCCCAGAAACGGGTTGCGTGAGTTGAAGGAGGAATCGTTCCCCACGATCGAAAATTGTCCGTGGAACTTGTCTGTCCCAGGCTTGGTGAAAATTTCAATCCGGCCGTAGCCGAGCTTGTCATACTCAGCCGAGAATGGATTCTGGTTAATGCGAATTTCCCGGATCGAAGACTTGGGTGGAAGCTGCCCTGCTGTAAATCCGTCAATGTAAAGCTGGCCGCCGTTCGGTCCGGCGGAGGGCCCGGCGAGCGCTTCGAGGTCCGCTTGCAGTTCGTCGGGATCATCCGGCAAGGCTTCGAGATCTTTGCCCGTCAGCACGACGGCGCTGGCATTGCTCTCCGGGCTCACCTGGACCTGCGGCGTCTCCTCTTCAACATTCACCTTCTGCTGCTCGACCTGAATCTCCAGCGGGATGTTGAACTGCGAGACCTGCCCGCCATTCACATCCACATCGTTCTGAACGAAAACATTGAAGCCCTGCGCGTTTGCCGTCACGGTGTACTTGCCGGGCGGCAGATTGCTGATTTCGTATGTGCCATTGCTGTTGGTTTTCGCGGAGCGCGTAGGCCCCCCCGATTGCAGAATGGCAACCGTCGCTCCCGGAACGACCGCACCCGACGGATCGGATACTAGTCCTCGCAACGTGCCCGTGGACTGCGCGGCTGAAGTGATCGTGAGCGCAACAATAACGACGATAATGGCGAAAAGCGCAAAATGCTTCGAATGCATAGTCGGGTAATGGAAGAACGGCTTTCTCTCTGAAATTTGCTCGTTCATTAAAAGGATTCGCTACGGGGCTGAATCACCCTCCCCGCCGGATGCGTTCAGCGACCACGGCGAAAGCAGCGAAGCTGAACGGCTCGGAGCCGCGGTCAGGATTGGTTCAACACCAGCCAGTAGCGTGATCGCGGTGACCTCTCCAGAATTCCCGTCGGGCGCGGCCACGATCATCACCGCCTCGCCTTTTTGCAGGTCGGCGAGCGAACTGTTCGGCAACCGGCTCACCATCCGTTGCACATCAGGCGCTCCATTGTGCCCCTGGCTGCCATTCGCCCCGCCGGATTGTCCGCCCGCTGCTGGCTCGTGACCTGCTGGACCCGAGCCCGCCGGGCCGTTATCGTGCACTGAATTCGCGCTCGCCGAACTTTGTGCGGGACTCCCGTGTGCGAGTTCCCCGTTTGCGCCGCCTTTCAGCCGCATGGCGATACGTTGCGCCATCTCCGCGGGCAGCTTCTTCATCTGCGATTCGGGGCCGATTTTGACGACCACCGAGGCTTTGGCAATCAGATCGTGAACTGTAATCGTGTTGCTGGCCGCGTCGGTCGCGGTGATCGTGCCGGCAATATTTCGAAATGAACCCGAGACAATCTCCTCGGCGGTCAGCTCGTTGCCATCGGCGCTGCGTGTGCCGCGCGCGCGAAGCTGGTCGCCCACCTTGATTTCCCCAAGCGGCGCTGCCTTCGCGTCATCGAACTTGACCGAGCCCGGCGCGTAACGTCGCAGGGTCGTGTGCTTGTCGACCCGCACCGTCACGTTATGGCTTGTGCCCAGCCCTCCCGATGAAACCGTGATCGTACCCGCTGCGGCATCAACACTTGTAACCAGCCCTCCGACCCCGCGTTTTTGCCAGTCTTCGCTCTCCCGCTGGTGCTGTGCGGAGACGTCCGCTTGCTTCATCACAATCACGGCGAGCGCCGCGATCGTTCTTCCGTCGGCCGAGCCCTGCCCGCGCACCAGCACTCGATCTCCTGGTTGCAGATCCTGCGCTTGCAGCGTGATCGCGTTCTTCAGATCCTTTTCGCCCGGCGGCACGCGCAAAATTTTCGTGGTCGCCGCGAGCGTCGCCGTCACATCGCCGCCGGACTCGGCCGCAACCGTGATTGCGCCACTCTGCACGCTCTTGATCGTCCCCACCGCTTTAACGACGCCGTCGGGCTTGGCCTGGGCTGCGCCCTCATGAACCGCAAACACGATTCCGGCGAGAACAGCCAGCAAAACCGCGGCTCCCCGCCACCTATGATGAGTACAAAATGATGGCATCACTTTTAATGTAGCATCCGGAACCCCGCGTCAAATGATCCTTTACGAAGTTTTACCCGCCTTTCACGCCTGCTTAACGCGACCAGTGGCAACTATTGTTTGCTTCACACGCATCCACTGTCTTAAGTTGTGAGTACTATGTTTTAGCGGCGTTTCAGCGACACCCAAGGAACTTTAGTTACGGGCAGGAATGTTCGAAGCAGGAATGTTCGAGGCAATAATGACTTTGCAGCGTGCGATGTTATCCAGGCCCATGAGTCAAGCTGCGACTCGTGCGCTCGTCTTCACCCTGAGCTTTATCCTGGCTGTTCCGCCCGGCTTTGGGCAAGCCACGCAGAACACCGCACAGGCTCAGGCTAACGGTGCCGCGAAACCCGTCACCGGCGGTGCCAAACCCCCGTCGGCTGCCGATTCACAAAATCAAAATAAGGACTCCGTCTCTACAATCGCCGTCGACGTCAACGTAGTCGCCCTGCCTGTCACTGTTCGCGACAAACACGGCGCAATCGTTAAAGACCTCACCAAGGATGACTTCACCCTCCAGGAAAATGGCCGTCCGCAGCCCATCAAGTATTTCTCGCTCGACACGAACCTGCCGCTCACCCTTGGCCTGCTCGTCGACACCAGCTTCAGCCAGCGCGAAGCTCTCGATCAGGAGCGTAACGCCAGCCGCAGTTTTTTCGATCAGATGCTCACACAAGATAAAGACAAAGCGTTCCTCCTTCATTTCGATCACGAGGTCGAACTGCTCCAGGACCTCACCCACAGCCGCGAAAAGCTCCAGTCCGCGCTCGATTTGCTCAGAACGGCCGACCCCGAACAGCAGCGCTCAAACGATCCCAACACCGACGATTCCCGCTCCGGTTCGAGCCGTCGCCACGGCGGAACCCAGCTCTATGACTCCATTTACCTCGCCTCCAATGAATTGATGAAGAACCAGAAGGGACGGAAGGCGCTCATCATCCTCTCCGACGGCGTCGATCGCGGCAGCAAGACCACCCTCGAAAGCGCGATTGAAGCCGCCCAGCGCTCCGAGACGATCGTGTACGCGATCTATTTCAGAGGCCAGGAAGAGCGCCATGAGCGCGAGAATAACAATGGCTCTCCGGGACGCGGTGGCGGCTATCCCGGTGGCGGCGGACCCTATCCCGGCGGTGGTGGCGGTTGGCCCGGTGGCGGCGGCGGCTATCCCGGTGGCGGTGGACGGCGCGGCGGTGGTCAGCCTCGCTCCGAAGAAAAGCATGTCGATGGAAAGAAAATCCTCGAGCGCATCTCTAAACAAACTGGGGGCCGTTTCTTCGAGGTCTCAAAAAAACAGTTAGTCGGCGACGCCTACACCAGTATCTCCGATGAACTGCGCACCCAATACAGCCTCGGCTTTACCCCCGACAAAGATGCTGCTGGCGAGGGCTATCACCACGTCGTTTTGCAGGTCAAGAAAAAAGACATGGTCGTGCAGACGCGTGAGGGATATTACGGGACTGGTCAGAGCTGAGCCGTCATTCAGCGCCGTGCTGCTTCTAGAACGAACAGAATGCCCGGGAATTGAACACCGGGTACAGTGGCACGGCCAGATGCTACTGCGCCGCTAGTTCTCCCTCCAGCGACTTTCTCAGCGCGTCCTGGATCTCGGCGCGCAGCTTCGCGCCCCCCGACGTCAGATAAAACACGTCGATCGCCATCTGTCCCTCCGTTTCAATCAGCGCGATCTCGATGTTGCAGTCGTGCTGCGACATCACTGAGCACATGCGGTAGAGAAGCCCTACTCGATCCTGCGTGATCACCTGCACCAGCGTGCTGTGCGCTGACGATTGATCGTCAAATTCAATCTGTGTCGCGATCTTCACCTTCGTCCCGTTCGTCTTCTCCGATTTCATCCGGTCACGCAGCATCCGCGCCAGGTCGGCATCACCTTTGATCACCGATGCGATGCTCTTCTTCAGCCGGTCCCATTCCTGAACGTTCATTTCCAGCGTGCGAAAACGGTCGGTGAAATAGAAAGTGTCCACCACCACGCCCGCCGCATTCGAGAACGCATTCGCCTTCACGATGTTCATGCCCCACGCGGCCAACGCCCCCGAAACCGAGGCGAAAAGAAACGGCCGGTCTGTCGTGATCAGCGTCAACTCGTACCAGTGCCTCACCTGCTTCAGGCTGCACTCCACGCCGCCCTGCCCCAGCCGCGACGCCATCTCCGTGTGCGCAAGCACGTCGCTCGCGCCATGAATTCTCAGATAACGCTGCGGCAGCCCTTCCAGAAAATTGTTGATCTTCTTTCCCGCGACCGCCGCCAGCGAATGCAGATGCGCCAGATTCGCCCCTGCCCCCGCGCCATCGCCCGCGCTTGTCCGCACCCGTTCATCCGCGCTCCGGCTCAGATAATTCGCGCTCGCTATGTAAAGCTGCCACAAGTTGTCCGCTTTCCACGGCGTCAACGCCTCGGGGTTCACCGCCTTGATGTCCGCGTATGTCATCAGGCAAAGCATCTTCAGCCGTTCCGGCGCGCCCACCTTCTCCGCAAATAACTTCACATTCGCGGGATCGAACACATCCCGCCGCATCGCCGCTGACATTTCCAGGTGACTCGCCACCAGATACCGCACCATTTCGCCATCCGCCGCGTCCAGATCAAGCCGCTCGCAGCACGAGTCCGCCAGTTCCAGGCTCACCTCAACGTGATTATCCGTCGCCGCGCTTTTGCCCGAATCATGGAGCAGCAGGCTCAGATACAACAGCTCCGGCTGCTCGAGTTCTGCCAGCAATCCGGCAAAACGCTGGTCCCACTCCGATTTCGATTCCTTCAGTCGATGCAGATTTTCGATCGCCAGAAAAGAATGCTCATCGACCGTATAGCGATGGTAAAAGTCCCGCACTACCAGCGCTTCAATTCCCTTCAGTTCGGGCAAAAGCAGCGTCAGCAGCCGCAGGGCGTTCATCGCCCGCAGCGCGTCGGCCGCGTTCGGTTGTACCAGCGTCTCCTGCAGATAGAGCCACAACTCGCCCCCGCGCGGCGGCGTGGCTGCCAGCGCCGGCAGCGCCTGTTCCACCTTGTATTCCGTGGTCGTGCTCAGCTTCAGCCCGTGCTCGGACATAAAATGAAACAGGCTCAGCAGCTTTTCCGGATCCTGCAACGCGCTCGGCTGCTGTAGAAAAATCAGCCCGTCCACCACCGAAAAATCCGCACTCGGAATCTTCGTTCGCCAGCCCTGAAATTGCCGGTACAGCGACGACCACGCCGCCGGAATTTCCTCCAGCAGTTGGTTGCACACGCGATGCACCCCGCGCACGTGCCCAAAGTAAATCCGCATCCACTCCGCCGCGCTCAGCACCTCCGCCTCGGGCGCACCGATCCTCCGCGCCGCGGCCTCGTCCTGTGCCTCCCAGCTCAGCGTGTTGTCGTGCCGCCCATGGCGGTAATGCAAAAAACACCGCACCGACGTCTGGAAATCAAGCGCCGCTTCGAGCGCCCGCCGCGACGAGACCGGCAATAAGTTCCCCGGCTCGGGCCACATCTTCAGCTTCTCCATCGCCGAGATCAGCGCCAGCCAGCACGCCACGTTATAGTCGCGCAGCCCGCCCGGCCCATCTTTGACGTTCGGCTCAAGATGAAATACCGTGTTGCCGAACTTGTGATGCCGCGAGCGCGTGATCTCCCCAAGATTCTCGATCAGCGCGTGGCATTCCCGCGTCACCAGCCGCGGAATCGATTTCTCCCTCAGCCGTTCAAACAGCTCGCGATCGCCCGCCAGGTAGCGGCAGTCCAACAGCGAGATGGAGAATTCCACATTGTTCGGATCCAGCCGCTCGCACTCCCCCAGGCTGCGCGTAGCCGGACTCAGCTTCATCCGCAGGTCCCACAACTCCTGCGAGAAGCGCCGGATGGAATCTTTGAATTCCATCTCGCCCCCGCTCTCCGCGTGCAGAAAAAGCAGGTCGATATCCGAGTGAGGAAAAAGCCAGCCGCGGCCGTAGCCCCCCGTCGCGACCAGCGCAAGGTTCTTCGGCTTTTTTGGATCGGCGGAAACTACTTCGCTCCACAGCCGCAGCACAATCGCGTCGACCAGCGCCGTCCGTTCGCCAATCGCCGCCCGCCCGTCACCGCTGGCCGAGAATCGCTGCTCGATCGCCGCGGACTCGCTCGCGTACCAATCGCGCAACTCGCTGCTTACGGTGGCCACGGTGCTGATCCCCATCACGCCCTTCGAGTGCGGAAATTCGAGTGCGGCAAAATTGCAGCGCGGGAGGGAGGCCGCGCTTCGCCCGATACCCGGCTTCGCGGCCGCTCCTACAACGCGCTCTCTCCGCGGTCGCCATTCCGAATGCGAATCACCTCGTCCACCCGCGACCGGAAAATCTTCCCGTCGCCAATCTTCCCCGTCCGCGCCGCGCCAATGATCGCCTGCTCCACCTTCTCCACCATTTCGTCAGTCACCACGATCTCCAGCTTCGCCTTCGGGATCAGATCCACCGTGTATTCCCGGCCCCGGTAAAACTCGGTGTGGCCCTTCTGCCGCCCGTGGCCTCGCGCCTCGAATACCGTGATGCCTTCCACGCCGACCTCGTGCAACGCATCCTTCACCGCGTCCAGCTTCGAGATTTGAATAATCGCTTCGATCTTTGTCATGGTTTCCAGCTTCTGTTTTCCGTCGTTCCGCCCCACCGGCTACCCAGCCGATTCCCCATACTATCCGCTTCACGCACTCGCGAGTGCTCACTCTTTCTTCCCACATTTCGCAACATAACAGTAGCCCCGCCTTTGCCCTTTCGGAAATCGAAACTATTTATCTTCCTGATTGGAAATGCTTATGTCGCAGACAAACGTCACCTCTATCCGGCTCCCACCCTCATCCCATCCCCGCCCCCGATTGACGCCACCGCCCTTTCTGCGTTTGGATGGAGGCTGCGTGGATTCCGCTCCCCTCATCTTCGATCCCGATTCCCGGCGCTTCAGCCGCCAGGACGCCATCTGGCTCACCATCTGGCTCGTCTTCCTCGGCGGCCTCGCCGCTCTTCCTCCAGAACTCGAATGGCACAAGCAGATCATCCTGCTCGCCATCGGCATCGTCCAGTTGCTCGAATCCCGCATGGTCACCCGCCTCGGCTCCCGCGGCGTCGTCTACGTCATCCTCCTCAAAATCCTTCTTGCCACCATTCTCATCGACCACACCGGCGAACCCGGCATCAACAGCAGCTATTGGCCCATCTACTTCCTCCCCGTCGTCACCGCCGCCCTCTATTGCTCCACCTGGCTGACGCTTCTCTGGACACTGCTCGCCTCCGCCGCCTACTGCTCCTACCTCTATCCCGCCATGCAGGAGTACGAGGTCACCGGCGAAGCCATCGGCTTCCTCATCCTGCGCATCATGTTCTTCTTCCTTGCCGCCATGGTCGTCAATCGCTTTTCGCAACAAAGCCGCCATCAGACCGAGCTCTACCGCGAACTCGCCGAGCGCCTCGCCGAAACCAACCATCGCCTCGAGCAGGCTCAGGCTGAGGCTCGCCGCTCCGAGCGCCTCGCCGCTCTCGGCCAGCTTTCCGCCGGACTCGCCCATGAGATTCGCAATCCCCTCGGCGTCATCAAAGGCTCCGCCGAGATGCTCTCGCAAAAACTTCAGGCCTCCGACGAGTTATCCCGCGAACTCGCGGGTTACATTTCCACCGAGGTGAATCGCCTGAGTGCTCTGGTCACTGAATTCCTCGACTTTGCCCGCCCTCTGCATGCCCAGTTGGAGCCGGGCAATGTCACAGTCGTGCTGGAACGCGCCCTCGAGATCGTCGCCCATCGATGGAAGGGCAAACCGGTCCATGTCGAGCGCGACTACTCCGGCGCTCTGCCCCAGGTTCCGCTCGACGAAAGCCTGTGCGAGCAGGCCTTCCTGAATCTGGTTCAGAATGCCTACGAGGCCATGGAAGAAGACGGCGGCACACTGCGAGTCAAAGCCAGCCTCGCTTCCAGCAAGGGCCGGGATGGCGTGCAGATTATTCTGTCCGATACCGGCCCCGGCGTCCCCGATAAACTGCGCGAGGAGATTTTCAATCCCTTCGTCACCACCAAGAAGACAGGGGTAGGACTCGGCCTTTCAATCGTCTCCAAGATTCTGGACGGCCACGGCGGATCGATTCACGTGGAAAGCGGCCCTCAACGCGGTGCAAATTTCACTCTCTTCTTCCCCTTAGCGGAGGCCAACGAACCACAACCACTAAAAACAGCAACCGTACAGTAGGGTAAAAAAATCGCATTCGATAACCGAAGCACGAACGATAAACGACCAAAGACGAGCGACCGAGCCCCAAGGCGAACGACAAGCGACCAACGACTGACAACCAACGATTGACGACGAACGACGAACGACCAAAATGCCAACCATCCTGATCATCGAAGACGAAGCTAAAATGCGCCGTCTCCTCGAACTCAATCTCGGCGAGGTCGGCTTCAAAACGCTCTCCGCCGGTGACGCCGAAACCGGCGTCAAGCTGCTCGCCTCCGAGCCCGTCCACCTCGTCCTCACCGACCTCAAGCTTCCCGGCATGACCGGGCTCGAATTTCTGCAACGCGCTAAGCAGCAAAATCCCGCACTGCCCATCGTCGTCATGACCGCCTTCGGCTCCGTCGAAACCGCCGTCGAGGCCATGAAGGCAGGCGCCAGCGACTACGTCCTCAAGCCCTTTTCGCTCGAAGAGATGCGCATGGTCGTGCGCAAGGAACTCGACCATTCGCGCCTTCAGGAAGAGAATCGTTCTCTCCGCGAGGCCCTCGGCCAGAGGTACAGCCATCCCAACATCGTCGCCCGCAGCCCTAAAATGCAGGAGGTCCTGGCCACCGTCGAGCGCGTCGCGCCCACCAATTCCACCGTGCTTCTCGGCGGCGAGAGCGGGGTGGGAAAAGATTTGATTGCGCGCGCGATCCATGAGAAGTCGCGCCGCGCTGCGGGACCGTTCGTCAAGATCAACAGCACGGCGATTCCCGAGAACTTGCTGGAGAGCGAGTTGTTCGGCTACGAGAGAGGAGCTTTCACCGGAGCGATTACGAGCAAGCCGGGGAAGTTCGAGCTTGCCGACAAAGGCACATTGTTTCTTGACGAAATCGGCGATGTGCCTGCAGCCACTCAGGTGAAGCTTCTCCGCGTGCTCCAGGAGCGCGAGTTCGAGCGGTTGGGCGGCACGCGAACCCTGAAGGTCGACGTTCGCTTGCTGGCCGCTACCAATCGCGATCTGCGCGCCGCGCTGGAGCAAGGAACATTTCGCGAGGACCTTTACTATCGCCTTAACGTCGTGCCGATCGACATTGCGCCATTGCGCGAGCGAAAGGAAGATATTCCCGATCTCGCAAATCTATTTCTGGCCCGCTTTGCGAAAGACTCGGGAAGGCAACTGCGCGGAATCGCGCCGGCCGCGATGCAGATCTTGATGGGGCATTATTGGCCGGGCAATGTGCGCGAGTTGCAGAACGTGATCGAACGCGGGTGCGCGCTCGCGGCCGGACCAGAATTGAAAGCCGATGACATTCAACTGGATGTTCCACGTCATCGCGGCAGCGGCGCAGCGAGCGAGCGCTTCCTGCCGGAAGGCATGACTCTGGATCAGTGGGAAGACGAGATGATTCGCGAGGCTCTGAAGCGCGCGGCGGGAAACAAGTCTCAGGCGGCGCGACTCTTGGGACTTTCGCGCAATGCGTTGCGCTATCGGCTTTCGAAAATCGGGATCGAAGATAGCGAAGAATCATAGATTCGCATTGCGTATCTCTTTGGATTTTGAGCCGTTTTTGTGGCCTAGAATTTCCACTTGCCAGACGGTGCCCTTCTGGTTACTATGCACGCATCTTTTTTTTAACTTTCTTTTTAATTTTGTCGTTCGTTTTTGAGTCACCTCCAGCTGCGCGCTTTCATCGGGCCTTATGAAGATTGGCGAGACCATCCGAAATCACCGTCTGCAGAGAAGCATGTCCCAGGGCGACATTGAAAAGCGCACGGGCTTGCTGCGCTGCTACCTGTCGCGTGTCGAAAACGGGCACACCATTCCGTCGCTGGACACGCTGGCGAAAATCGCCAATGCGATGGATATTCCGCTCTCCCAGTTTTTCGCGGACGGAAATACCAACGGCCACAAGGGACTGCCGCAACTCTCCGATGACGAAGTACGCTTCCTGAGCCAGATGCGCCGCTACGCCGCCAATTTGAACGACAGCGACCGAAAGCTCGTGCTCGCGATGGTGAAGAAGATGGCCGCCAGCGGCAAGTAGCTTCCGGCTGCTTGCTTCTAGTTTTCCAGTTCGTCCCAGAGCATTGTTCCTCGGTTTGGTTCCCAAGCTTCGTTCCAAAGCATCGTTCCAAGGCCATCGTTCCTGGTCCTTTAGCTTGCTCCGGGGCTTTTTTGACCCTCCGCTCATGACCTTCGTACCACGTTGGTAACTGACCGCTCGGAATCTGACCTCTTTGATCTGCCGAAGGTTAAGCTATGGGTCGAGGATTCGTGGTGCCCGGAACTTTAACCATCGACGAAGAGTTGAATCTGCTGCACGAACAACTTCGCCGTTTGAAGATCGAGTACGAGATTTTTTTTAACAATCCCACCAAGCGGCCTCCGGCCGATGTGGAATGGCGCGTCACGAACCTGATTCGCAAATTCAGCGACGGCACGCGGATGAACTTTGCGCAACGCTATCGCTACAACCAGATGGCGCAACAGTATGCGATTCAGAGCGATCTCTGGCGGAAGAAGACGCGCATCCGCGAAGAGGGCTACCGGCGGCCGCAGGATGCCGTACTCGCGGTCCAGGGCGTGGGCGGACGCAGCGAACGCGAAAATGTGCGGCCGGTCTACGGCGTAAGCGCGAATGCAAAGGCTGCCACTGGGAATGAGCCGTTTTCGGTCCAGTGTTCCGACGGAGAGGCCGAGCGCGAGAAGATCGAATCGCTTTACAAGGCGCTGAATGCGGCCAAACAAACTGCCGGCGAAGGAGCGGGCGGCAGCTTCGATTCGTTCGCTGCCTTTGTGAAGAAGAAGACCAAAGAGATTCGCAAGCAGCACGGGTGCGAGAGCGTGGTCTACTCCGTCGAAATGCAGGACGGGCACGCCAAGCTGAAGGCAAAAGCTAAGAAGTAAAGAAGCAATTTTCAGTTCCCAGTTCTCAGTTCTCAGTTCTCAGTTCTCAGTTCATTCCTCGTCTATGGAGATTTTTTCCCGTCGGCTTTGGTTGCTGCGGACAAGAAAGTCTCTTGACTTAAGACCGCCACTTCAACTCAACTAAATTAAGCACTAGACGTGATTAAGCACAAAACGTGCACCGGCTCAGCCCGGCTTCTAGACGCGCCGCCGCCAGCGATCTTTAGACAGGGCAATCAGGGCTAGGATTGAAGCTAACTTCCTTGTTCGCCGGACTTTGCATTCTACAGCTATTAGAATCTGTACTTTGCAGGGCATAAGGTCAGGAAAACGCGGGAATCAAGCCATTTATCCCATCTAACCCCAATGGATTACGTACTTTGCCCATAAGTCGAATAGATCCCGTACTTTGGCGTGAAAACATCGCTAACATTCTGATTCTAATATACCGGGGGGGGGTAGGGGGGTGTACCCACAAGCTGAAAGGAGACGGCGCTACCTCTTATCCGCAGCAACCAAAGCCGACAAGAAAAAAGTCTCCCTAGATGTGAGGAATGAACTAAGAACTGGGAACTGAGAACTAAGAACTGAGAACTGCGTACAGAATCATTCCCTTTTCCCTCGAGTTCCGTATTGGCCATCTCCCCAACTTGCGCTAGGATGTTCGCGGCTGTCTCCCGCCATGCGCAGATGCACTGTTGGGGCCGCGATTTGCGTGTTGTTGATGCTTACGTGGGCGAGTGCGGCCGACCCGCCTAAAGAGATCAGCCCGAGCCGAACCGAATCGGCTTCGGCCGATCCGCAGCTCAAACTTCGTCCGTCAGCTGGCTTAAGCGCGCCCGCGTTGGATCCACAAACTGTGGCCGAGACGTTGATCGAGCGCGCGCGCCATCTCTCTGACATCCGTGAACCCGATGCGCCGCCGTTTCGTCTGAAGGCGACGTTCTCGTTTGTGGGCGATGAACTTGAGACTTTCGAAGGGAGTTATACCGAGTATTGGATGTCGGATTCGAGGTGGCGTCGCGAGATCGTAATCGGCGACCGTAAGAAGATTGAGATCGCGAACGACCGCAAAATTTGGGAGACCGAAAGCGGCCCGATGCTTCCCGAGAAAGCGTCGCGCGTCGAGTTTGCGACTGGCATTTTTCCGGCGCGCTCGGCGCAGCTGGATTTTGAGTCGGTGGAGAGCGCGCCCGACCGGCAAGGCACGAAATGTGCCGTCACCAAGCCCAACCGATCGAACAAGGGAAGATCCGTGCTTTGCTTCGATCAGTCAACGGGCGTGCTGCTGGAGTACGTCATCCCGCAGTGGGCCCGTTATCACCTTACCGACTTTGCCTGCTCGTATGGCGAGTTCAAGCAATTTGGCGGACGGTGGTTTCCTTTTGAGATCACTTGCCGCCAGGGTGGACACCGGCAGATGGAGGTGCATGTGTCGGAACTGGCGGGCAAAGACTTCATCGATGCAAGACTGTTTGATCCGCCCGCGACGGGAGCGATCGAACTGGGCCACTGCTCGGCGGGAGAGATTGATGCGAAACCGGATTACACTCCGGCGCCGTTTCAGCCCGCGGGAATGCGGGATCACGTTCCTTCGGTGACGTTGCGAATGGTGGTGGACGCAAAAGGGAAGCCCGAGGATATCCAGGTGGTGCGGCCGGTCGACAAGTCTCTGGACGAAACTGCTGTAGGGACGGTGGGCCGATGGCACTTCAAGCCCGCAACTTGCAATGGCGAACCGATGGCGCAGCGCGTGGAATTTGAAGTGGCATTTCGATCATATTGATTAGTACGGCGTGGCGCGACGCCCTGGAGGACTGGTCTTTTTACCTTTCCCAATGATGGCGGCTTCCCTGATCCTCCCATCTTTGCAGTTGCCTAACTGCTAGAATTCTTGTTCCATTTTCTTCATCTTTCTTTTCAGGGGATTTCTTTCAATGCCGAAGATTCAACGCGCCATTCTTAGTGTTACAGACAAGTCGGGACTGGTTGATTTTGCGCGCAAGCTGGCGGCGCTGGGAGTGGAATTGGTTTCCACTGGCGGTACCGCGAAGCTGTTGCGGGAGTCCGGGATTACCGTGAAAGATATCTCCGATCTGACGGGCTTTCCCGAGATGCTGGATGGGCGGGTGAAGACGCTGCACCCCAAGGTACACGGCGGGATCCTGCATCGGCGTGAGGACGCCGGGCACCGGGCCGCCGTTGCGGAGCATGGGATTCCGGCGATCGACATGGTGGTGGTAAATCTTTATGCGTTTGAGAAGACAGCGGCTAAGCCGGGCGTGCATTTTGAGGAGCTGATCGAGAACATCGATATTGGCGGGCCTTCAATGATCCGGTCGGCGGCGAAGAATTTTCAGGATGTCGCGGTGGTGACTTCGCCGGCCGATTACGAGGCGATTGCCGGTGAGATGGCGCGGTCGGGTGGGACGCTGTCGAAGGAGACAAAGTGGCGGCTGGCGCAGAAGGCATTTGCGACTACTGCCGCCTATGATTCGGCGATCGCTTCCACGCTGGAACGTGTGGGTGGAAATTTTGAGTTGGCTCCGAAGGCCGGTTTTCCCGCGATTCTGCGGCTTTCATTTCACAAGCAGATGGATTTACGGTACGGAGAGAATCCTCATCAGAAGGCCGCGATGTATGCGGACAATTCGGATGGGGGTGTGGCCCATGGCCGGCAGGTACAGGGGAAAGAGCTCTCGTTCAACAACATTGTCGACTTGCAGGCGGCCTGGGACTTGGCGCAAGAGTTCGACGAGCCGTTCTGCGGGATTATCAAGCATACGAATCCGTGCGGTGCGGCGAATGGTAAGACGCTGGCTGAGGCGTACGTGCGGGCTCTGGAATGCGACCCGGTATCGGCCTTTGGCGGGGTGATTGGTGTAAACCGGCCGGTGGACGCGGCGGCGGCCGGGGAGATGGCGAAATTGTTTCTGGAGGTGATTGCGGCGCCCTCGTTTGAGTCAGCGGCGAAAGAAATATTTGCGTCGAAGAAGAATTTACGGCTGGTCGAGGTGGCGGAGGGAGAGCAGACTTGGGTGTTGAAAAATATTTCGGGCGGGATGCTGGTGCAGGATGCGGATCTTCATAGGCTGGCAGAATCGGATTTGAAGGTGGTGACGAAGCGCGCCCCGACGGCCGAGGAGAAGAAGGCTCTGCTGTTTGCGTGGAAGGTCTGCAAGCACGTGAAGTCGAACGCGATTCTGTATGCCCGCGATGGGCAGACGGTGGGAGTCGGCGCGGGACAGATGAGCCGCGTGGATTCATGCAAGATCGGAGTGATGAAGGCGCAGTTGCCGTTGAAGGGGACGGTGGCGGCCTCCGATGCGTTCTTTCCGTTTCCGGATGGCGTGGAGGAGATTGCCAAGGCGGGCTCGACCGCGATTATTCAGCCCGGAGGTTCGGTGCGCGATCAGGAGGTGATCGAGGCGGCGGACCGGCTTGGGCTGACGATGATCTTCACGGGTGTGCGGCATTTTCGCCACTAAACACCGGCGTCTATACCGGAATTGCTTGCTGGTTCCGAGCTTGCGGGGCGAGGACGCTCTGCGTTCACTTCCTTCCAAAGCCCCTGTACTACTGGATGCGGGCCCAATCGGGCTTTCTTCCCGCGGAAGGGTCGCCAAGGTAGAATATGTAAATCCGGAGGGTGGCGATTCGGCATCCAAGAAACAGGCGGCGCAAAACCGCGGGACGGCTCATGAAAAGACAGTATTTGCCTGCAGTTATTTTTCTTTCCGCATTTTTTTTAGTGGCACAGAGCCCGCTGGCTGTAGCCGATCCCCCGGATACTCGAGACACTCCGGCGGGCGCCGGTTCTTCTTCCGCGAGTTCCGCGAATGCCCCGGTTTCGACCGCATCGCCCTCCAAGGGCAAGGCGGTTGACAAAGCCGCCGCTTACTATCACTTCTGTCTCGCCCACATGTACGAAGAGCAGGTAGCGACCTATGGGCGCAGCGATCTTGCCAATAAAGCGATTGAGGAATATCGAGCTGCGATTGATGCCGATCCGACATCGGCCTATTTGACGGCGGGATTGGCCGAGCTCTATGCCAAAACCGGGCGGATTCGCGACGCCGTGGTTGAGGCGCAGGACATCATCAAGAAGAATCCGAACAATCTTGAGGCGCGCCGGTTGCTGGGAAGAATTTATCTGCGCTCGCTGGGCGACATGCAGGCGGGCAACGGTTCGGATAGTGTGCTCAAGCTGGCCATCGAGCAGTATGAGCAAATTGTGCGGCTCGAGCCGGACAGCACGGAGGATCATCTGCTGCTCGGGCGGTTGTACCGCTTGAATAACGATCTCCAGAAGGCGGAGAGCGAGTTCAAGACCGCGGTGAAGCTGCAGCCGGATTCCGAGGAGGCAGTGACCACCCTCGCCTATCTCTATAACGAACTCGGCGATACGGGCCGCGCGGCGGAAACGCTCAGCGCGGTGCCGAAGGCTGGGCGCTCGGCGAAATTATATTCGGCGCTCGGATATACCTACGAGCAGCAGAAGCAATACAAGAATGCGATCGATGCGTACCGGCACGCGATCGAACTGGATCGTGACAATCTGGATGCGATCCGGGGTCTGGCGGAGAATTTGCTGAATGATGGCCAGACGGATGCGGCGCTCGAACAGTACAAGGTGATCGCCGACGCGAATCCGGAGGACGCGCAGACTTATATACGCGTGGCCGAGATTTACCGGAAGCAGGGGAAGTTCGATCTTGCGCTCGAGAATCTGAAAAAAGCCGAGTCAATGGTGCAAGATTCGATCGAGGTTCCCTACAACATCGCCTCCATCTACCAGGCCCAGGGCCGCTATGACGAAGCGGTTCCGATCATGCGGGACCTGCTGAAGAAGACCGAAAAGGCGGACGGAAATTATTCCGGCAGCGCGAAAAGCAACCGGGCTGTTTTTCTGGAGCGGTTGGGGACGATCTATCGGGATCAGGGGAATTATCAGGCGGCGAATGAGACCTTCCGCCAGATGGTGGCGCTGGGCGGCGACGAGAATGTTGAGCGCGCGTATCAGCAGATTATCGACACGTGGCGCGAGGCGAAGGAATGGCAGAAGGCGACCGACGTCGCGAAAGAAGCGGTGCAGAAGCTGCCCAACAGCCGCGATCTGAAGATGGTGCTGGCCGCGCAACAAGCGGACATGGGCGACGCCGACAAGGCGCTTAAGGATGTGCGCGCCCTGTTGAAGGGGAATGCCGAAGACCGGCAGGTCTACATCACGCTTGCGCAAATGAATACGCGGCTGCGGCGGTTTCCGGATGCGGAGCAGGACCTCGACAAAGCCGAGCAGTTGTCGACCAAGGATGACGACAAAGAGTATGTATGGTTCCTGCGCGGGTCAACCTTTGAGCGCGAGAAGCGTTATACCGACGCGGAAGCGCAATTCAAGAAGGTGCTGGCAAGCGATCCCGAGCATGCCTCGGCGCTGAATTATCTGGGCTACATGCTGGCCGATCAGAATCTGGAACTGGACGAGGCGCTTGGATACATCAAGAAGGCGGTCGATCTCGACCCGGCGAATGGAGCGTATCTGGATTCGCTGGGCTGGGTCTACTTCCGGCTGGGAAAGTACGATCTGGCCGAAGAGAACCTGCTCAAGGCTTCGCAAAAAATCAATACCGATCCGACCGTGCATGATCACCTCGGCGACTTGTACCAGAAAACGGGGCGGCTGAAAATGGCCGTCACCAACTGGGATCGGGCGCTGAACGAGTGGAATCGCACGGTGACCGCGGAAGTAGATCCCGCAGACGTGGCCCGCGTGCAGAAGAAGCTTGATACAGCAAAGGTGAAACTGGCCCGAGAAGACGCGACCAAACAATAGGATTGGTGATCGGTCACCGGTTACCTCCTCTAAATCACAAGCCAGTCTCCCAGTACCGACGCCCCGAACGGTCCGCTTTGGGCAGTCTCCGTCTCTACTGCTAAACTTTTTGCATGCTCGCCGACTATGCCGTACGCGTGGAGCAGTCCCGCGGACGCCGCTATCCGGAACCGCCACATCCTTATCGTGACGATTTTCAGCGCGACCGCGATCGGGTGGTGCACGCGCGCGCGTTTCGCCGGCTGGAGGCAAAGACGCAGGTTTTTACGCGGCGATATTCCGACCATTTCCGTAACCGGCTGACGCACACGATTGAGGTCGCGCAGATTTCGCGAACGATTGCCGCGCAACTTGGCTTGAATTCAGAACTGGTTGAGGCACTTGCGCTGGTGCATGACATTGGCCACCCGCCTTTTGGACATGCGGGAGAAAAAGCGCTGGATGCGGCCATGCGCCGGCATGGTTTGTCTTTCGATCACAACCTGCATGCTCTAAGGATTGCCGAGGATTTTGAGCTACGCTATGCCGCATTTCGCGGGCTGAATTTGACGTTCGAGGTCCGCGAAGGGATCATCAAGCACTCTCGCAACTACCACCTGCAGGAACATCCCGAACTGGCGGAATATTTGCTAGAGCTGCGGCCGCCGCTTGAGGCCCAGATCATCGACTTGACCGACGAAATCGCCTATAACACCGCCGACTTGGACGATGGGTGCGAAGCGCATCTGCTTTCCGTTGACCAGATTGCGGAAGGCTCGGAGATCTTTGCGGGATCTTACGATACAGTGCGCGCGCTGTATCCGGCTGCGCCCGAGAAGCTGCAATTCAATGAAACCTTGAAGCGCGTGTTCGACCGGTTGGTGAGCGATTTGATTGCGAATACGCGAGCGCGAGTCGCGGAGGCAGGAGTACGGTCGGTTGAAGACGTGCGAAGGCATCCGGAGCGGTTGGCGGCGTTCAGTGCCCAGGTCGAAGCGGAGCGCCGGCAACTGAAGAATTTTCTTTACGAGAACCTGTATTACAGTCCAGCGCTGGCCGGTGAAAAAGACGATGCGGAGCGAATTGTGGGTGAACTCTTCGCGCATTGGATGGAGGAGCCGGACGATTTGCCGCGCAGCTACCAGGAGAAAGCCCGTAGCGAGCCATTGCCGCGTGTGATTTGCGATTACATAGCAGGCATGACGGACCCATTTATTTATGATCAGTACGAGAAGTTTTGCCGGCAGTAAACAGGCAGTAGATATGCCAGAAAACGGGCGTTTAACAGCCCACGACTGATCGCCGGCTATCGTGGAACCTCGGCTTGATCGAGCTGCGCGTCAGATTGTGATCTTTCCAATGGCTGCTCACCGGACCAGCTGAGGCGATGTCGACCGCATCCTCGGCGCGACTCGAATCAACGCAGCTCGCAATCAAGGCTCCCAATCAAAAGGTAGATCGAATGCTAAAATAGCAGGTTTGCTCTTCTAATCCTGTTCTTATAAGGGGGCTCTCATGCCCGGCAGCATGCTTGCTGTGGTCAAGGCGGAAGCCGCACCTGGCGCCGAAATTCGTGAAGTAAAAATTCCGGCGTATGGGCGCACCGATGTTCTGGTCAAAGTCAAAGCGGCGTCCATCTGTGGGACCGATCTGCATATTTACGAATGGGACCGGTGGGCGCAGGGGCGCATTCATCCGCCGCTCATTCCTGGCCACGAGTTCTGCGGCGAGGTGGTCGCCTTCGGCGATGAAGTCACGAGCGTGAAAGAAGGAGACTTTGTCTCAGCCGAAATGCATGTGGCGTGCGGCAAGTGCCTGCAGTGCCGAACCGGCGAGGCGCACATCTGCCAGCATGTGAAGATCATCGGCGTCGACGCGGACGGCGCTTTTGCGGAATACGTGGTGATTCCGGAATCGAACATCTGGAAACTCGACCCGGCAATTCCACAGGAATACGCTTCGATCCTCGATCCGCTGGGCAACGCGGTCCATACCGTGCTGGCGGGTGAAATTGCCGCCAAGACGGTGGCCATCACCGGCTGCGGACCGATCGGCTTGTTCTCGATTGCCGTAGCCCGCGCGTGCGGCGCGGCGACCGTATTCGCGATTGAGGTGAACGAGCATCGGCGCAAACTGGCTTCAAAGATGCACGCCGACTATGTGCTCGATCCTTCCAAGGAGGATGTGCGCGCGATTGTCGCGGAAAAGACAGAGGGCGTGGGCGTGGACGTGGTGCTCGAAATGGCGGGGCAACCGGACGCCATCCGGCTCGCATTCGATATCATCCGCCGGGGCGGGCGCATGTCGCTGCTAGGGTTGACGTCCAAGCCAATTCCTCTGAACTTCTCCGAGGACATCATTTTTAAAGGCCTGACCATTCAAGGGATCAACGGCCGGCGCATGTACCAGACGTGGTTTCAAATGACCGCCTTGCTGAAAGCCGGCAAACTTGATCTGCATCCCGTCATCACCGACCGTATTGCCATGAAGGATTTTTCAACTGCGATGGCGCGCCTGAAGACCGGGGAGGCGAGCAAGATACTGGTGTACCCGAACGGCGCAAGATAGCAATTCTCCCCGCCGCTGCGACCTGCGATTGATACACTTATAGGAACCGCGGAGGGATGTGTGAGCGGTTGAAACAGTCGGTCTTGAAAACCGATGTACGGGAAACCGTACCGGGGGTTCGAATCCCTCTCCCTCCGCCAGGTAGTCTGGGTTGCAGAGAAATGCGTCGACCGCGCTTTGAAAAAAGCGACAAATGGCCGCAGTTCTGCAACCCTTCCTCTCAAACCGGACCAGAGAAAGTGACCTTCTCAATGTTCATCTCAGGTTTTGTGGCCTTTCTCTCCGGAGGGCACAAAAGCAGTACGGTTTGAACGATTCCACCAGGCGAATGCGAAGCGATCATAAACCGATGATTACGCGAAGCCGACTTGACTCTGCCACCGGAAGCATTGCGATTGAAACGGTTAAAGGTCGCTTGAACCTGGGGACCGAATTGAAATTACTTACGCGATGTGGCCCGTCTGAGAAATTCGCAAAAATAATCAACGGGCGCGTTCAACCGTCCACGTGACATCCCCCGAAGGCTCTCATCGTCTGGGCCGCTTTTCGGGCAAAGAGCCTCTTCAACAGCCACGGGATTTTTCACCAAGTAGAGCCTTCGCGAAACAGGTCCGGCATAACTGAGGCGCTACCGATTTCCGGTATTCCTGAGTGCGCTGGAGTGCCTGACGCTTACTTTCTAGGTTGCCGATGTTGTACCGCTTGAACATGCTCGTGGTTTTGTGGCCGCTGGCACCGCCCTTGAGCCAGCAACTGGTACATAAGGAGCCAGCCGCCGATCATTGCTTCCGTCGATCGCTCTAAATCGCATTCCGCGAGGACTTCGTTCAAAGATGCAAGCGGGAGCGGTGCTTCTCCTTCATCTCCTCTATTGAACGCACCTTCCTGCCGAGGACGGCGAGTTGGGAAAGCTCTTGCTGGATCGCGTGCAGGCGTTCCTGCCTCTGGCCGTGAGCGACCTGAGCGTCCGGCTCATCTCTATTCTGGTGCTGATACTGCTCGTTCAACTCTCGAATCTGAGCAATCTCCGAACGAAGAAGCCCGATCTTGTCCCGCAAAACTTCGAGGTGATTCATGAGATCAGGATAGCTCATCCAGACTGTCTGAGCGCGGGCTGCCACTGAATCCACTCAATGCGTGTGATCGCCGTTTTCGTCGACGATTCGAGATCGCGTTGCTAGGGAGTCAACTTAAAGACTGTGCCGCAGCCATAAGGGGCCTCGCATGCGAGGTCGCCGCCGAAGGCCGTGGTTCCGTAGAGGTTGCCGTTCGTATCGAAGATCACCCCCCCATACGGATAGATCACATCGTTCGTCTCGCTGCCAAAGCTGTAGAGGACTGTCTCCGTGCCCGCCGCAGTCAGCTCGAACGCCGCGCCTGCGTAGTAAGCGCCGCCGAAATACGCGCTTCCGTAGAGGTTGCCGTAGCTATCGAAGATCAGGTTCCCCAAGGGAAACTCCGCATCGCCTGCTTGGCTGCCAAAGCTGTAGAGGATTTTCTCCGTTCCATCCGCGGTCAACTCGAACACCGTACCGTAGCCGTAAGCGCCGCCGTATGTCGTGGTGCTATAGAGGTTGCCCGCATGATCGAAGATCAGCGCCGACTGCGGATGTAATCCATCGCCCTTATAGCGGCCAAAGCTGTAAAGGACTTTTTCCTTGCCCGCCGCCGTCAACTCGAATACCGTGCCGTAACCGTAATAGCCGCCGTCGAAGGTGGTGCCGTACAGGTTGCCGTCATTATCGAAGATCAGGCCGGCATAGGGATTATTCCCATCGCCCTTACTGCGGCCAAACCTGTAGAGGACCTTCTCCTTGTAAACGGACTTCTCTTTTCCTTTTGGGGTCAGCTTAAAGACCGTTCCGCAACCATAACCCGCGCATTCGAGATCGCCGCCATATGCTGTTGTTCCGTAGAGGTTGCCTGCACTGTCGAGGATCAGTCCAGCCAGGGGATCGGTCCCATCGCCCTTCGCCCCATAGTAGCCGTACGGATTGCCAAAGCTGTGAAGGACTTTCTCCGCACCGGCCGCGGTCAACTCGAATACCGTGCCGCAGACATAGGCGTTCGAGCATGCGTAGGTTCCGCCGTAAGAGGTCGTGCCGTAGAGGTTGCCCGCATTGTCGAGGATCACGCCCGCATAGGGTTCTTTTCCGTCGCCCGACTGACTGCCAAAGCTGTAAAGGACTTTCTCCGAGCCCCCCGCGGTCAACTCGAATACCGTGCCGGAACCGTGAGCGCCCGCGCTCCCCGTGGTGCCGTAGAGGTTGCCGTTGGTATCGAAGATCACGCCCGCCTCGGGAATGTTCCCATCGCCCGCCTGGCTGCCAAAGTTGTAGAGGACGGTTTCGGTTTGGGCCTGCGCGGGAGGGGCGAGAATCAACAGCAGCATAGAAAGCGCGGCCAGGGCGAGCATGCCATAAACCATTGTTTCAAGAACTCTCATCGGATGCTCCTTTGCAATGCAGGTGAGATCTCGCTTCATGGATTTGATCCTTTGGGCTGGAACTGGATCGTTACCGAACGAACTGGGGGAGTTTACTGCGAATCGCACCTGGCGAGACATCACATATTTCTCAATTGTTTCGGCACGCTCGAAGGCAAGCCTTGCGGGAGAATAGCTTAGCCTGTGAGACTGCTAACTTGCGTGAGATCAGGGAGCTTCGCTATGAGCGGCAGCATCCTCAGCAAGCAGGCGGAATCCCCTGTGCCCCGCTTGTTCGGCAAGATCAAGCAATTGAGCGCGTCCCCGTTCTCGATTTCCAGCTTGGATCTCAATCTTGCCCAGTTCCAGTTCCGCTTCCATCTGACAGCGCACACAACCCACCGCCGCAGCCCTCTCCATTGCCAACCGGAGGGTGCGCCTGGCGTCGCCAACACGATGCTGTGCGGCTTGAACACGGGCGTTGGTCAGTGCGACATCGAAGCGTACCGTCGGATCGTAGCTCTTGGCTGAGAGAAGGGTGGTTTGTTCCAGCATCTTTGCGGCTTCGGCAGCTTTTCCCTGCTGAATGTTCTCGCGTGCTAGCACGATCTCCGCTTCGATTTCACCGTCGGTTATTCTCTCCAATCGAAATTGGTCGATCGCGGCTCGAAGCGCGCTTTTGTCCACTGATCCCGCCTGCGCCAGTGAAATTTCCGCGAGTTCAATCTGATCCATGGCTGTGTCCGTCTTTGCGCCAGTCTGACGATCCAGCGAGAGCGCCTCAGAAACGATCTGTTTCGAGTTGTCGAAGTCTCCGTCTCTTAAGTATGCTTTCGCCAGAGACCGATCAGCCGCCGCATAGTCCGTCTTGGCGCCGGTCTCTTTCAGGTGTGCAATTGCGTCTTGGTACATTCGCAACGCCGTTGCCAGATCTCCCTGCGTTTCGGCAATTGAGCCGAGAGTTTGCAGGGCGCTCCCGAGATTAGAATTGTTCGCCTCGCTACGAAGACGTTGCAGCTCCGGTTCCAGCATGTCTTTTGCTTCGCGAAGCTTTCCCCGACGCTGCAGCAATTCGGCCAGGCTGCAAGTCACATTGTCATGTTGGTTGGTCCGCCTCAGTCTGGTAAAGATAGCAACCGCTTCGCGGAAAAGGCCCTCCGCCCTGGGTAGGTCGCCTTCGATCTCATACATCGAGCCCAGGTTTGACAATGCGGCTGCCAGATGAGCCTGGTCACCCTGTTTCCGGAACACGGCTAGCGCTCGTTCGATGCTATGCTTCGCTCCAATAATATCGCCTTGGGTCGCTAACACACCGCCAATGTTCATGGCCGCGACAGCTGATCTGCCCAAATCACCTGATTCGGCGAACATTCGCTGCGCTTCCGCGTCGGCGTCCATCGCGCTGCTAAGATCTCCAAGAAAAAACAAAGCTAAGCCTTCAATCAGCTTGGCGCGCGCCAGCAACAAGCCTGCCCTAATGCTTTCCGCTTTTCTCGCCGCACTATCGGCGTAGGTTTGTTCTCGTTTGTAGTCTCCGAGGTTGCCAGCAATCTTGGCTTCCGCAATATCGATTCGCGGATCATCGCGCTCCGGCGAGGGCGACTTTCGCACAGCGGCGAGTGTGGCTGCCGCTTCAGCGTTCTTGCCAATCGCGTCTTGCGCCGCAGCCAGGTTCAAACTGTAATCAAGATTGTCTGGGTACGATCGCTGCAGGCGGGAATAGGCTTCAATCGCCTGCGTCCAGTCTCCATTCATTTCGTGATAACGCGCCTCGGTTTGCAGTCGCGCTTGTCGCGGCAGATTCTGCGCCAAATCCATCGCTTTTCGCGCTGCAACTGCCGCCCTAGCGTCGTACCCGAGATCGGACCATGCCGTTGCCAAGGCCGAATATGCCGGCGAATATTCCGGCTGCAAACGGATGACTCTTTCCAGGAGATTGCCTGCCGCCACATCGTCATAGAGTCGCAATTTCGCGAGTCCGTCAGAATAAAGCCGCGCCGCTTCTGCATTAGACGGCAGTGCGAGCTTCACCTCTTCCACCTCGGTTGAGGTCAACGCTCCAACCCCCAGTTTTGCCCGGAGCTGTTCACCGGCGTGAGACACCAGATCGAATAGATCCGCCTGCGAGCCGACGATGGCAAAGCTCGCAATCGTATCCCCCGTCACCGCGTCCTGCACGCGAGCATCGAGCCGAACCCGCTCGCCGCCTGCCTCCCCGATGGCGAGGTACGAGCCGGCAACAACATAATCGCAACCCAGATCCTTATGGATATTGCTCAGGGTATGCACCGCATAGCTATCTTCATTGGCGAGACTTAGTTCGTGTTTCGCACGGGTAACATCCTCCGCGGCCACCGTACGGAGCTGGTCGCCCGCAGCCAATTCCGTCGCGAGCATCTCGGTAAATGCGGTCGACAACCATACATCCCGCGCATTTCCGGACACGTTGGTGAAACCCATCACGGCTACCGACCGACGTACGAGACCGGGGGGAGTGATCAGCGATGGTTGAACTTGAGCCTTTGGCACGGGCTGAGCTCGATGAGTGTAACGATACCCAGCATATGCGACGAACAAAACTAAGAGCAGGACCGCCGCCGCCCAGTAGTTGCGCCCCTTTCCCCTTGGCACGGGCGGAAACTCGCCGGGAATCGTGTCGACTAACAGAATCTCGGCGGACTCCGACGGCGCGGAGTTTTGCGGCGCTTCATCTGAAACTGGAGCCAGCGATTCGACGCTAGCGATAAAGCGATAACCAACTCGGGGCAAAGTTTCAATGTAGCGGGGTTCGAGAGAGTTATCTTGGAGCGCGCTCCGAAGTCTTTGCACCGCACTATTGAGGCTCGCCTCAAAATTGACGAAAACGTCGCCCGGCCATAACTTTCGCCTCAGCTCTTCGCGCGACACAACTTCGCCTGGTCTTTCCAGGAGCATGGCCAGAATCTGAAACGACTGATGCGGAATCTTGAGCCGCAAGCCTCCCTTAAGAAGCTCGTGGGTTTGCAAGTTGAATTCATACAGCCCGAAACTCAAATGCGAACGAATTCCTGACGTGGAGGCACTGAAGCCTGTGGAACTCTCTTTCAGGCGCTCGCTCTCCGAATTACCCGGCTCAACTGGTGACATATCCCAAGGCCAATGGAAAGACGTTCAACGTCCATTCTCGTAAACCATTGTTGAAATAGTGTATCGGCGAAGTCAACCCATCTCCAGCAAGTTATTGGTAGGTCGCCAGAGGGCGCGGTAAGTATTCGATTTATCAGTCTTTTAGCCTGTGATGTGCAGTGGGCTTGGTTTTGGCCAACCTAGGGACGAGCGTCTCGCCATTGGCTAAGGATCGACGAATGGCCCAATTGAGAAAACTGAGGGGCTTAACGATGAAGACAGAACGGAATTTCGGTTCCACAGTGCTGACCGTTGCGCTGGTCTCTGCGAATCGCGGAACTGCTGGGAAACCCGACGACGAGGTCCTTGCACTGCATCGAGATCATGGTCTCCACTACACGGTTCCCGATCTCACAGGCCAACTGATTCTCCCGCAATAACTTCCCATTGAGCTTTGACAAGACATTTGACAAATAAGTGATACTCTCTCCGCCCTGAATCGAATTAAACTCCCAGTTTCGTGACGTTCGCCACATTTTTCACTTGAGCGGAGGCCCTATGCCGGCTACAACGGCGTCAGCACAAACCGTGCCATCAGCAGTTTCGAAACACATTCGCTGGAAATTTTTTCTTGCATTCATGACGCTGTTTCTCGTCTTGGTTCCTCTGGCGCAAGCGCAATGGGGAGAGATCGTGCCTCACAGTTTCTGTTCCTCGACCTACTGCCCGGACGGTGCCGTGCCGCTTGGGGCTTTGATTCTCGATGGGCAGGGCAATCTCTATGGCACTACGAGCGTGGGGGGTAACACTTCCTGCTACTCGACGCGCGGTGAGAATTGCGGCACGGTGTTCGAGATAAGTCCTTTCGGATCGGAGACGGTGGTCTATGCCTTCAACGGTCCGCCTGCGGATGGAGCGCAGCCTGCCGGCAATCTGATCATGGATGCGAACGGCAATCTTTACGGCACGACTGCCTACGGCGGGAACACGTCAGCCTGCGGCCCCGGCATCGATGGCGGCGGTTATGGGTGCGGCACGGTGTTCATGATAACGCCTTCCGGCCAGGAAAGTGTCCTCTACGCGTTCGGGACCAATCCGAACGACGGGTTCACTCCGCAAGCGGGTTTGGTGATGGACGAGAGCGGTAATCTCTACGGCACAACCGCGCACGGCGGACAACTTTCTGGAGCGATCTGCAAGGGACCATTCACGGTGGGCTGCGGAACCGTTTTTAAGGTGACGCCATCTGGGCAGGAGAGCGTGTTGTATACGTTCTGCCCAAGCGAGGGCGAATGCTCGGATGGCGCCAATCCCCAAGGCGGTGTGGTCTTCGGTCCGGACGGCAATCTTTACGGCACAACTCTGTATGGTGGCGTTTCCGACTGCGCGGGGTCCCCCTGTGGCACGGTATTCAAGGTGAGTTTGGATGGTTCAGAGACCGTGGTCCACGCATTTACCGGAGGGAGTGGAGACGGGGGGTGGCCGCTGGCAGGAGTGGTCTTTGACGCAAGCGGCAATCTCTACGGCACGACCGAGAGCGGCGGTAGCGGAGAGGCTGGCACAGTGTTTGAGATCACCGCTGCCGGGAAGGAAAAGTTGCTTTACAGCTTCAACGGCGAGGACGGGCAATACAACCCCGCTGCGGGATTGATCTTCGATGGGCAGGGCAATCTCTATGGCACAACCGCAGCGGGCTTCGCGAGCGGCAGCGGGCGTACCGGTACAGTGTTTGAGGTCACGCCCTCGGGGCAGGAAACGGTCCTCTATACATTCAGCGGTTTGGCCGGAATCTTCCTTGACCCTGAGGATGGGCCCGACGGAAGCACTCCCGTGGCGGGACTGGTCTTCGACAGGAGCGGCAATCTGTATGGCACAGCCGAGTATGGAGGAACCGGGCCAGGAAGCGGGTGCCTCTACGGCATCGGCTGCGGTGTCGTCTTCGAACTAACCCAACAATTGGGCTCACTCACAGTCTCGCCTACATCGTTGAACTTTGGCGTTCAGCCTGTCGGCACAACCACCACGCAGGTGATCACAGCGACCAACGGCGGACCGGACGCAATGGTTGTTAGCAGCATTACCGTGGCCGCCTACTACTCCCATGTTTCCGCCAACGGGTGCACAGCTCCGATTGGCGTGGGCCAATCTTGCCAGGTAAGCATCTCATACAGTCCTCCATCTCCGGGGCAGGATAATGGCACCGTGATTTTCGTTGACAATGCTCCCGGAAGCCCCCAATCCATAAGCCTGTACGCGCAGGCTGTGATATCGGCGACGTTAGCGCCGGCCAACGTCGATTTTGGAAAGCAAATGGTGGGTACGACGAGCAGTCCGAAGACGTTCACGCTGAGCAACAACCTCGGCACCACTCTCACCGGCATTACTCTCTCGATCACGGGCGATTTCGCGATCTCGTCGACAAACTGCGGGACTACTCTGGCTGGCAATCAGAGTTGCACCATCAATGTGACCTTCACGCCGTCGCAGAGTGGGGGCAGGAAAGGTCAACTGAGCGTCAGCGACGGCGCCAACAATAGCCCACAGACGGCCACACTCGTGGGTATCGGGGCGGAACCGGGATGTCCGCCTAATAGTCCGGCCCCCTTTTGTTTAAAAAGCAAGTAACGCTTTTTAATATCCTGCCTGGTTCACCGGCCTGGGGCGTTGCCGTCCAGATAATTCGACAACCGCCTTACTGATCCAAATCGGGGTCAGGAAGATCCGGGTCCACCTGGGCGCTGTTAGAGGCGGTTCCATCCACGCCGAGAACCGTTGCCGCTCCTCCGAACGTGTATTCGAACTTACTGCCCGGTCCGGTGGCAGACTTGGCCGCCGTCAGCGTCTGCGGAGAGGGAGTGAAGACTTCGGGGTGTTCGAGCACGGCAGTCGTCCAACTGCCGGCCTCCAGAGTGGTTGTATCCGTGATGGTAAAACTGAAACCGTCGATGGAAGAGGCGAAAATCAAAGTCAACGTGTCTGCCTTTTTCGCCAGCTTAATCGTCATCTTGGCCGGAGATGTGCTGGTGAAGGTCTCGCCCCCAACGTTAGCGGTGATCGCGCCAGCGGGAAGAGTGTAGGTGGCGGAAGTCTTGGTGTGTTTCGTGGGCGACAGCGACTCGCTGGCCATGATCGTGACGGTTCCACTTTGCCCATCGCCGCCGATGGGATCGCTGCCCGACAAGATCGGTCCGAGCGTGCCATTGATGATGATGGTGAGCGTTTCGGTTGCCTGGCTAACGGATGCATCGGCAGTCGACTGTGCCCCAGTCACACGACCCAGCAAGAGAAAGGTAACCAGAACCAACACGGATGTGCGGATTATTCTGAATAACATCGGAAGGAACCCCCAAGTGGAAGCATAACGTCTCCAGGCATCTGCAGCGAGGAGAAATCTGCCTCACGGATCTGTTGGGGACTCCGCTAAATCATCTCCAATTCGCGATTTCTCCTTTTCGAACTGGGCGAGAGAACCTGGTCCCCATCGGTTTGGTCCGAGAAAGAGCCGCCCCCGTTTCTGCGAATCCAATCAAACAGAAGCGGGGGCCAAAGCGCTCTTTCGTTAAAGGCTAGCCAAGGTTAGTGGGCGACGTCGAAGCGGTCGGCATCCATCACCTTGTTCCACGCCGCCACGAAGTCTTTCACGAATTTTTCCTTCGCGTCTGAGCTGGCATAGACCTCGGCGAACGCCCGCAATTGCGAGTGCGAACCGAAGACCAGATCGACACGAGTGCCCGTCCACTTCACCTGCTTTGTCTTCCGGTCGCGCCCTTCATAAACCGGTCCCGACCCGTTGGATTCAGCCGACGGCTGCCACTCGGTTCCCATGTCGAGGAGGTTCACGAAGAAGTCGTTCGTCAGCGTCCCCGGCCGGCTGGTCAAGACGCCGTGCTTCGACTTGCCGATGTTGGCACCGAGCACGCGCAGTCCGCCGACGAGCACAGTCATCTCGGGCGCCGTGAGCTTCAGCAACTGCGCCTTATCGACTAAGAGTTCCTCAGGCGACTGCCGCTGCTTCCCACGGATATAGTTGCGGAAGCCGTCCGCTTTCGGCTCGAGCGGTTCGAAAGATTCGACATCGGTCTGCTCTTGTGAAGCGTCCATGCGACCGGGCGTGAACGGAACTTTCACGTCAACTCCGCCGTCCTTTGCGGCCTTTTCGATGGCTGCATCGCCGCCGAGAACGATCAGGTCGGCGAGAGAAACTTTCTTCCCGCCGGAGGCTGAGCCATTGAACTCGTGCTGGATTGCTTCCAGCTTCGACAGAACTTTATCGAGTTCCGTTGGCTGGTTCACCTCCCAGAACTTCTGTGGCACGAGTCGAATGCGCGCGCCGTTTGCGCCGCCACGCTTGTCAGAGCCGCGGAAGGTTGAGGCCGACGCCCAGGCAGTCGAGACCAGTTGTGAAGTGGACAAGCCAGACGCGAGGATCTTCGCCTTCAAAGCAGTAGCATCCTGCTCGCTGATTAGCGGATGATTCGTCGCCGGAATCGGATCTTGCCACGGCAACTGTTCCTTCGGAACGAGCGGGCCCAGATAGCGCTGGATCGGACCCATGTCGCGATGCGTCAGTTTGAACCATGCCCGCGCGAACGCATCCGCGAACTGATCGGGATGCTCGTAGAAGCGACGCGAGATTTTTTCATACGCAGGATCGAAGCGTAGCGAGAGGTCCGTGGTCAGCATGGTCGGCGCGTGGCGCTTGGATGGATCGTGCGCGTCTGGCACCGTGCCTGCACCGGCGCCATTCTTTGGCCGCCACTGTTGCGCACCGGCCGGACTCTTGGTGAGTTCCCAGTCGTACTTGAACAGGTTTTCGAAAAAGTTGTTGCTCCACTTCGTCGGCGTCGAGGTCCAAGTCACTTCCAGTCCGCTGCCGATCGTGTCAGCGCCACAACCTTTGCCAAATTTATTTTTCCATCCCAAGCCCTGGTTTTCGATGTCGGCGGCTTCGGGTTCGGGGCCCACATAGTCAGCCGGAATGGCTGCGCCGTGGGTTTTTCCGAAGGTATGCCCGCCAGCAATGAGCGCAACTGTTTCTTCATCGTTCATGGCCATGCGCTTGAATGTTTCACGAATGTCCTTGGCGGCCGCCACCGGATCGGGTTTGCCGTTCGGTCCTTCCGGGTTTACATAAATCAAGCCCATCTGTACGGCCGCGAGGGGATTGGCTAGATCACGGTCGCCGCTGTACCGCTCGTCTCCAAGCCATGTACCCTCGGGACCCCAGTTCAGTTCTTCGGGCTCCCACACATCCGCGCGTCCGCCGGCGAAGCCGAAGGTCTTGAAGCCCATATCCTCAAGGGCCACGTTACCGGCAAGAATCATCAAGTCCGCCCACGAAATTTTGCGGCCGTATTTTTGCTTGATCGGCCACAACAACCGGCGAGCCTTATCGAGGTTCACGTTGTCCGGCCAACTGTTGAGAGGCGCAAAGCGCTGCTGCCCAGCCCCGGCGCCGCCACGTCCGTCTCCGATGCGATATGTGCCCGCACTGTGCCATGCCATACGGATGAAAAGGCCGCCATAGTGCCCGAAGTCGGCCGGCCACCACTCCTGCGAGTCGGTCATCAGCGCGTGAAGGTCTTTAATCACCGCATTCAGGTCGAGAGTCTTGAATTCCTTGGCGTAGTCGAATTCTTCGCCCATGGGATCGGACAAGTTGGAGTGCTGGTGCAGGACATTCAGGTCCACCTGATTCGGCCACCAGTCGCGGTTCGTGGGAGCCGAGGCTCCGTGGTTGAATGGGCACTTGGATTCGGTTGACGTGTTTTTGCTCTGATTCTCGGGGGAAACTGTCCCTGACGAAGAGGCAAGCGTATTTTCCATATGTGTTGGATTTTCCATGTCGTTTTCCTTTGAATGAGTTCAAAACTGTGATGATTCACGAACCCATTGCGGTTCGCACAATTTGGTTTCACTTTCTGTTGAACGTCCGTTCACATCGATCCACATCTCCAGCCTCAACGGGAAACGCGCCGTGGCGCGCACTTCGTGCAGAGTCCCCGGAAAATGATCTCGCATTCGCGCAAAATTCGCTTACCGAGGGAGGTCGAGCCAGGCTTGGGCACGTTGTACCACTCCATGTCCTCCACACGGCCGCAGCGGTCGCAGATGAAGTGGTGATGCTGCATACCTTTCGCATCAAATCGCGCAGACCGGCCCTCGACGGCCACTTCCCGCACCAGGCCTGCCTTTACCAGGTCCCGCAGATTGTTGTAAGTCGTGGCCCTTGAAGAGCGCGGATCGACGCGATTCACAGCTTCAAAAATTTCCGCGGCCGTGGGATGCCGGTTGTGTTCCATGAGAAATGCCATCACGGCGTAGCGCTGCGGCGTGCAACGCAATCCGCTGCCCTCGAAGGACTGTTTGATTGTTTCGGCGTCCATTAGACAATTTAGACTATGTCTAATATGAGAGTATGTCAAGACTCGAAGATTCTCACTTGCGTGGCGCAGGACTAAGGAATCTTGACCTTCGGCCGGATCTCAGCTTCGCAAAATCTCATTTCCTCTTCCAGAGTGGCTTTCATTCGGACCGTGCAGTCTCTGTTTTTGATTTAAGCTTCTAACTGCCGGGTATCCCATGACCGCACCTTACCCTCTGTTGATCTCGCCGATGTTCGATCCGCGTCCCTGGGGCGCATTCGACCTCGCGCCGATTTATCCCAATCACAAATTCAACGAAAAAATCGGTGAGGCGTGGCTGACCGGAGATAACTGCATTGTGGCGAATGGGCCGCATTCCGGGCGCACTCTGGCGGACCTAAGTAAAGAATTTGCAACCGAGCTTGTCGGCTCCGCCGCTCGCGATCAACATCGATTTCCATTGCTGCTGAAGTTCTTGTTCCCGGAAGAGAAGCTTTCGGTGCAGGTGCATCCAGACGATGCCACTGCGCAGCGCTTCGGTGAACCTTGGGGAAAAACGGAATGCTGGTATGTGGCGCACGCGCGACCGGGCGCGCAAATTGCGGTGGGACTGAAGGCGGGCGTGACACGCGCGCAGTTCGAGCAGGCGATCCATGAGACGCGCGCGGAGGAATTGCTGAATTGGGTGAACGTGTATCAGGGAGAGATGATCTACGTTGCCGGCGGCACAGTCCACACGCTCGGGCCAGGTGCGGTGATTGTCGAAACACAGCAGCAATCGGATACGACGTTTCGCCTTTATGACTACGGACGCCCGCGGCCTCTGCATCTGGAAAAAGGGCTCGCGTCGGTAAAGGAACAGGTGGCTTCGGGCAAGGTGATCCGGCCAGCGCCGGTTACAAAGGGCAAAAACCGCTATTCCGAAATGATCGCCGCGCCTTACTTCACGGTGGATCTGTACGAACTGCAAGAGGCGCACGAATTTTCTACCAGCGACACCTCGGGAAGAAATTCGGTACAGATTCTGGTGGCAGTCGAGGGCTGCGGGATTGTCGAAGTTCAGGGCAAGGCACCGGTCACGCTTGCCAAGGGCGATGCGGTGATTATTCCGGCTGCTATCGGCGAATTTGTCGTGCGTCCGCAATGGTCGGTGGAGTTCTTGAAGGCCTACGTGCCCGGAACTCCAAATCCCGAGCCCCGCACGAGACTTTAGGCCATGAGGCTTGCCAAAGTTGGATCTCCGAAGTGAAGAGTCCGCTTAGGAGGCTTGCGTTTTCGAAATTTGCCTCTCACGTCTACAATCTCAAACTGTGCCAAAAAAAACTCATTTCTATCCTGTAGTCCTGGCTGGCGGCCGCGGCACGCGCTTCTGGCCCCTGAGCCGGAAGCGGCGCGCCAAGCAATTGTTAGCGCTCGACGGCAAACAGTCGATGATCCAGCAGACGGTGGCGCGACTGTCGTCGCTTGTGCCCTTGAAGAACCTCTGGGTCATCACAAATGACGATTTGCGAGCGGCAATCCTGCGGCAATTGCCGAAGGTCTCTCCGAGGCAGATCATTGCCGAACCGGCCGGACGAAATACGGCACCGGCGATTGGCCTCGCCGCGTTTCTGCTGCTGCGCCACGATTCCGAAGCCGTGCTGGGATTGTTTCCTTCCGATCATGTGATCGCTGAGCCCGTTAAATTTCGCGACACGTTACAAAAAGGGATCGAAGTCGCAGCCGCCGGCGAGAACATTGTGGTGCTTGGTATCCGGCCGACTCGACCGGAAACGGGCTACGGATATATCGAAGTGGCAAGGTCCGCGTCCGGGGGATCGTTACAAGTCGGATCGTCGGGCAAGGGATCGCTCGTCGTCCGGCGTTTTACCGAGAAGCCGGAGCTTTCGCTGGCGAAGCAGTTTGTCGAAGCGGGCAATTATTTCTGGAATAGCGGGATGTTCCTATGGCGGGCGGATACGCTCGTTCACGCCTTGCGCGAGCACCTGCCGAAGACGGCGGCGATCCTGGATGAGATCGCCACCACGCATGGCACGAGCAAGTTCGACCGCACGTTTCGCAAACTATATCCAAAATGCGAGAACATCAGTGTCGACTATGCGATTCTTGAGCCGCGTTCCGCGAAGGGCGAAGACGGGGCGCGCATCTTCTGCCTGCCGTCCGATTTTGGGTGGAACGATCTCGGGTCCTGGACCGCATTGCACGAGCACCACTCCGCGAAGAGAAAGCAGGCTGGGGGCAGCCTTTTGATCGCGGCGGGGAGCTTCGAGTTAAACGCGAGCAATAATTATGTGCACGCGCCGGGCAAATTTGTGGCGACTGTTGGCGTCAATAATCTCGTCGTGGTTGAGACCGAGGACGCCCTGCTCATTACCACACTCGACCAATCGCAGGACGTAGGTAAAGTTGTGAAGTATCTGGACGAGAAGAAATTGAAGAAATTAGTTTAGGCTTTCGCCGCAACGATCAAACGAATGACCGACATCAAATTTGGAACCGATGGCTGGCGCGGCATTATTGCCGACGACTTCACATTCGAAAATGTCCGCCGCGTGGCGGGCGCAATTGCGTCCTACGTGTTAAAGCATGAAGACGCGAATCGCGGCGTGGTTGTCGGGTATGACACTCGCTTTGCATCCGATCGTGCCGCGCGGATCGTTGCCGGGGTTATCGCCGCGGCCGGCATTCCGGTGCGACTCTCGAATGACTATGTTCCGACACCGGCCGTCTCTTACAGCGTGAAAGAGTCAGACGCGGCGGGCGGCGTGATGGTCACATCAAGCCACAATCCCTGGAACTGGAACGGCGTGAAATTCAAGGCCAAATTTGGCGGCTCGGCCACGCCCGCCATCATGAAAATCATCGAAGGCGAACTGGCCACCGGCGCCATACCGGAGGGGAAAGCAGCGAAACTTGAACAGGTTGACCTGAAGGCGAGGTACATCGAGGGGGTATGCCAATTCGCGGACCTCGATTTAATCCGCAGCGCAAATTTCAAGTTTGCGATCGACTCGATGTATGGTTCGGGTCGCGGGGTTCTCCCTTCGATCTTCGATAAGAACGAAATTCGGTATGTTGCGATTCGCCAGGATGTGAATCCGCTTTTTCCCGGAATCAATCCGGAGCCGATTCTCCCGCACGTTGCGCTGTTACAAGAGACAGTCGTCAAAGAAAAATGTCATGCCGGGCTGGTCACCGATGGCGACGCGGATAGAATCGGCGCGGTGGCCGAAGACGGAAGCTTCGTCGATTCGCACAAGTGCATGTCGGTGCTGCTGAACTGGTTGCTGACGCGGAAGAAGTGGCCGGGGGATGTGGTGCGCGCGTTCAATACCACCGGCATGATGGACCGGATTGCGGCACGGCATGGAAGAAAACTGCACGAGGTTTCCATCGGATTCAAGTACGCCGCAGACTTAATGATGGAACGGGAAATTCTGATTGCGGGAGAAGAATCAGGCGGCATTGGATATGGGCGTTTTCTGCCGGAGCGCGACGGCATTCTGAATGCATTATTGCTGGCGAATGCAATGGCGGAAGAAGGCAAACCGCTCGGCCAGTTAGTCGAGGATCTCCAGCGCGAATATGGGTCGCATTATTTTGGGCGCCGCGATCTGCACATTTCGGACGAATTGAAAAATGGGGCGGTGCGGCGCGCAAGCGACAATAGGACTACGCGGGTCGGGCCTTATGCGGTGCTCCGCAAAGAGAATCGGGACGGAATAAAACTTTATCTGGACGCTCCCAAGAACGGCAACGGTGCGGACCCCTGGGTATTGTTTCGCGCGTCGGGAACCGAACGGCTTCTGCGGGTTTATGCCGAGGCGGCGACTCCCGAACTGGTTACGGAAATTCTCGAGCATTCGGAACGTTTTGTGATGCAGGGCTAGTTGCACCCCTCCACTTCCTTGAGCAATGCAGAAGTCCCATAGACGCGGCACTTTCGCGTCTGGCATGCACACAAACGCGATAAGATAATGGCTAAACCTCCTCGGGGCCATGGGAAGCACGGAAACCATAACGCAGCCAGTCCAGTCGGCGGATTCGGCTGAGTCGCGCCACTACAACCGCATCAAACGGTGGATAAGCTTCGCCGATACCGCAATCGGTTTCGGCCTGCTCATCGTATTGCTCGCGACCGGTTGGACGGGAACATTACGTGATTGGGCGTACCGAGGGGCCGCGCAAAACTACACCCTCGCAGTCTTTCTGTATCTGCTGATGCTGATGGTGATCACGAAAGTGATCGGGCTGCCCCTGGAGTATTACGCATTCCGGCTGGAGCACCGCTTCCACCTTTCCAACCAGCGGCTGCGTTCGTGGCTGTGGGATGAAGTCAAAGGCCTGCTTCTCGGATTGGCGCTGGGCACAATCGTGGTCGAGTTGATTTATCTGTTGCTCCGGCAGAATCCGCAATATTGGTGGCTAATCGCCTGGGCAGTATTCATGGGGTTGTTTGTGCTGTTTGCGCAACTGGCCCCAGTCATTCTCTTCCCCGTTTTCTATAAATTTGAACCTCTCGACAACGAGGAACTGAAACGCCGCCTGATCGTGCTGAGCGAACGCGCTGGCACTCGCGTGCGCGGCGTGTATAAGTGGAACCTCTCGGAAAAAAGCAAGAAGGCGAATGCCGCGCTCACCGGCCTCGGCGCAACGCGGCGCATTATCCTGGCAGACACTCTGCTCGATCACTATTCGGATGACGAGATCGAGGCGGTGCTGGCGCACGAACTCGGCCATCATGTTCACCGGCACATCCTGAAAAGCATTTTCGTGCAGGCCGCGGTCACGCTGATAGGTTTCTGGCTGGCGAATGCCGTGCTGCACTATGCCGTTGAGCGGCGCGACATGTTCGAGTCGCTCTCCGACTTCGCGAACCTTCCTTTGTTGATCCTTGTGTCGACCGTGTTGTCGCTTCTTCTCATGCCCGCGCTGAATGCCTATTCGCGATTCAATGAGCGGCAGGCGGATCGGTATTGCTTCGAGTCGGTCGCGAGCGTCGAACCGTTTGTCTCATCGATGAACAAACTTGCCGAGCAGAATCTCGCCGAGAAAACGCCTTCTCGATGGATCGAATGGCTCTTTCATTCGCATCCCGCGATTACAAAGCGGGTGGCTGCGGCTAAAACCTGGGCGAGAGCGCACCAGGGAGCGCAGAGGTTAGAGGTCGGATTGCCGAGGTAAGATCTCTAGCTCTTTCGGAGAATCTCTTCTACCCGTCGTAAGTCCTCTTCGGTGTCCACTCCTACCGTGTCAAAAGGTGTTTCGGCTACATGGATACGCACACCGTTTTCCAGGAAGCGCAATTGCTCGAGGCGTTCGCTGCGCTCCAGCGAAGACTCTGCCCAGCTTACGAATTTGTCGAGTGCGGGTTTGCGATAAGCATAGAAACCCAGGTGTTTATAGTAGGGCGGGTGAATCCGGTCGCGGTCGTGAGGGATTGTTGCCCGTGAAAAATATAGCGCACGGCCGGCGGTATCAGTTACTACTTTGACCGCACTCGGATTATCTATGTCTACTGAGGCTGCCGGTGTCTTCAGCGTGCCGACTTCCACCTTCGGATCATGCATGACAGAGATCAGGTTCTCGATGTGTTCCGGCCGAGTCAGCGCCTCGTCGCCCTGCACGTTGAGATAGATGTCGGCATGAACGGAATTGGAAATCTCATGAACGCGCTCCGTACCCGAGCGATGGGTCGCTGATGTCATCTGAACGTTGAACGCGTGGTGCTCGCAGAATGCGCATATCTCTTCGGAGTCCGTGGCAACGATGACGTTTTCAAGCGACGCCGAGCGCTGCACGCCGCGATACACCCAGGCGAGCAAAGGCACGCCGGCAATCTCGCGCAGCATTTTGCGCGGCAGGCGCGTCGAGGCGAGCCGCGCTGGAATGACGGCCACAACTTTCATGGCTGACAGTGTCGCACGCGAGAAGCGCAGTTTGACAGTGCATTCAAGGGCTACGCTGCGTCATGTGGCGCCCCGATATCATGCTTCTGGACATAAGCCTTGATGTGAGCAGCGTTGAGGTTGTTCTTGGCATCCGCACGGTTCCTCCTGAGTCGCGGATTATTTTTCGTCATCCAGCACATTTCCCGATTCCACTTGCAAAAGACGCGTTGCGGGGCGGGGCCTGCGGGTACGTGATCAAACCCGGCGCGGGACTACACGGCCGCGCGCGCTCCGTAGCGCGAGCTTCTGGAGCTGTCGGTCCCTCGTTACTTCGCGATCGGGACCGGCTCCGGAATGTGTGGCAGCGTGAAGCGCACCTTTACTGTTTTGATCTCGTACGGTTTGGCATGCACGGTCACTGTGCCCGCCCGTAGCGGCAGGTCGGCGATTGGGCGTTCCATCAGATCCGCATCCTGCGCGCTCTCGGCGCCGGGTGGAAGCTGAATCTTCACATCGGTTTCACGGCCCGCCCATTCATAAAAACGAAGAATCACGCTGCCGTCATCCTCGGCTTTTTTCATCGCGGTGAGTACCACGTTCTCCGCTTCCACCTGCACCAACGCGTGTTCGTTCGGCAAGGCTCCCTCGTGCTTTTCAGTTTGCATCGCGAGCAGCTTGTAATTCAGCTCGTACCCCTGACGTACAGTCAGCGCCTCACGCCAGCCGCCCGCGTGCGGATAGAGCGAGTAGGTGAATTCGTGATAGCCCTCATCGGCGTGCGGATCGGGCCATTCGGGCGAGCGCAGCAGCGAAAGCCGTAGCACGTTTCCCTTCGCGTCATAGCCATACTTGCTGTTGTTGAGCAGGCTGAAACCATGTGTGGCGTCGGAGATGTCAGCCCAGCGCATCGCTGGGACTTCAAACTGCGCCTTCTCCGCCGGTGTGTTGCGCGTCGTGGGCCGCTCGACCGACCCATAGGGAATTTCGTACGTTGCCTTGTCGCTGTGCGCGCTGACCGGAAACGCAACCTTCAGCAGTATGTGCTTCTCGTGCCATTCGACTTGCATGTGCACGTCGACGCGCGGGCTGCCGGAATAGAGTGTCACATCCTGAAGGAATATCGAATTCTGAAAATGTTTCCTGATGCGAATGACCGCACGCAGCGGGCCGCTCTCGACAAGCTTCACTTCGTCGGCCTGATCGAGGTCCCACTTCTGCTGCTCAAAGTCGGCGTCGATATTCCAGGCGTCCCATCGCTTCGGTTTATCGACGAACGTCTGCAGCAGGTTGCCACAGATTCTGTCCTTCGGGCCACCCGAATCGGTTTCCGCGGGTGCGAGCGCTTCTTGATTGTGCCGCTTGTCGAAGAGGCTGGTCATACATCCGGTGCGCGAATCGATTTTCACGCGGACAAGCGCATTCTCCAGCGTGTCGGCAGTCGCCTGTAGCTCTGATCGATCTCGCGACTCGCCCGAGGCCTCGCGCACAAAATAGGTTTTATAGCCGAGCGCGGGAGTGCCTGCCAGGAGAAGGAAGTGCGCTCGGTGGGTCGCTCGATCGATACTCAGCAACTGTGATTTGACCTCTTTCCCCGCGCCGTCCGTCACGCGAATGGATTGAGCACTGCCCGGCAGTTGCGCTTCAGCTTCCACCACTCCCGTTCGTGCCCACGACAGCGAATTGAAGATCATCACGGGTTCGCCCACGCCCTGTGTGTTCACGTGTGCCGCGATTTCGCTCAGCGAATCGTCGATCACGCTGTTCCCGAACAATCGAACATCTTCGAGATTGCGGCGGGCGTCGAGGTAATTGACACCGATGCCCGAGCCCGGCATGATGTCGTGAAAATCGTCGAACAGCAGGCGCTTCCACGCGCGATTCATTCCTTCCTGCGGATACAACTTCCCATCCAGCATTGCCAGCGTGCCAAACTTCTCGGCGTTCAACATGATCTCTTCGCTGCGCCGGATGCGCTGCTTGGTTTCGGCCTGCGTGGTAAATACACCGCGGTGATATTGGAAATAAAGCTCACCGGTCCACGTCGGCACATCCATGCCGGGCAGCTTCTTGCCTAGGTCGTCAAAAAATCCGGCTGCCGTGCCCAGTTCCAGCCTTGGATAGACCGTATTCGGCGAGATCAATTCAGTCGCGTTGTCCAGCATCTCGCGTGTTGGCCCACCCCCGTGATCGCCCACCCCATAGAGATGAAGCATCTCCGGTGTGCCGCTGACCTTCGGTCCGTAAATTTCGGGTGCCCACACTGAAAGATCCTTCGCCATGCCTGGCCCCTCAATGCCGGCTGCATAGTCGCGCGGAAAATACGTCAGCAGCCGGCTGCCGTCCGGCGCCTGCCACCAAAACAGCTTGTAGGGAAACGTCGTGAATTCGTGCGCCCAGAGCAGCTTTTGCGTGACGAAATAGTCCATCCCCGACTTCTTGTAAATCTGCGGCAGTTGCCAGTTGTAGCCAAAAGAATCCGGATTCCAGCCAATCTTCACATCCACGCCGAAGCGGCTCTGGAAGTAGCGTTTGCCGATCAGAATCTGGCGGGTGAGCGATTCGCCGTCGGGCATATTTAGATCCGGCTCGACCCACATGCCGCCGATCACCTCCCATCGGCCCTCGCGAACGCGCTGCTGAATCTCCTTGAACATGTCGGGATACTTTTCTTCGATCCACTCGTACGTTCGTGCCGATGACATCGTGAACTTGAAGTCGGGATACTCGCGCATCAGATCGAGCACGCTCTGAAACGTGTTGCGCACCACCTCCACGGTCTCCGTCCAGGGCCACAGCCACGCCATATCGATGTGCGAATTGCCAACCGCGTGAATAGTGAACTGCTGCAACCACGGCTTAAGCTCGCCAAGCTTCGCCTGTGCCGCATTGAGCGATTGATCGAAAGCGGTCTGATCGCCGCGATCAAGACTGGAAAAGTCGATCGCCTTGACTGCGGCGTCCAGCTCCTGCTGCCTCTCCGCGTGTCCCTCCTGGTAAGCGGCGACCATCGGCTGCGCCGAGAGAATCTCCATCCGAACGAGCGCCGGGTCAGGACGGCCCTCGGGCGGATGAATCGTCAGTTCGCTTTCAAAGATCCCGGTCTTCGCCTTGGAGCAATTCACGCGTACCGCAATCAGAAACCGCTGTCCCGGATGCACATTTTCTGCCATCAGAATCGGCTGCTGCATATCCTCGTCGCCGCGGTAGGCGATTCCGCCGTTGACGAATACTGTGAGAATCTCGGCGTCATCGCTCCGAATCACCAGCCGCAGATCGACTCGAGCGCCTTGCACCGCGTAGCCATTGATCTTCTCGGGAATCTCGATCCAGCGCCGAAGCACGCGCGGCCCCGTCTCCCAGCTCTCGCCCGTCTTGACGGGCCGCCAGTCGCCGTCATTCAGACTGGGATCTTCCGGATGCGGCAAGTCGTCATGCGACCGCCAATCCGGCAGTGGAACGGCGACCAGCGATTCCAGCCGATCGGCCGTCGCTTTGTACGGATCGGGGGGATTAGACGCAGGTGCCTGCGCGCATGCGGGCAGAACGAATAGCCGGCAAAGGAGAAACGATACAAACAAGAAAGCGGATTTTTTCATAACGCAACATAATACTGCGCGCAGCTGCTGGGCCCCGCCATAGTTCCTGAGACGATATGACTCTTAGCTAAATCCACGCGACTCCGATTCCATACAACCGAACCCGCGGAGCGAGGCTTCCCACCCACATCGACAAAAACACAACATAGGGTCTAGACTGCTAATACAGACAGTAATAGACAGAATGTTTTAAACTGCTCACCAGCTGGGGAGGCGTGATACCACACGCCTAAGTCTAAGGTTAATGCTGTATCTCTGAATGTCTTGTTTGTTTTGTTGCTGAACTTGCAACGTCCGCCAGTTTCCATTGAGACAGGCGATCGACATCCGGATTGATTGTTGATTGAACGAGTATGTCTCTCGATCTGGGTTTTAAGGCTTCGGTGCGAATTTGGCGACTTGGGCTTGGCAAAGTCTGCGCTCCTCCAACTCGACTGTTGCTGCCGCTTCCACAGCAAACGAAGGCCGGCATACCGGCAAACGCGTTCTCGTCATACTCTGGATCGCCGCCATAGCGGCAATCATATTGATGGGCCTTTCCGGCACCCCGGGCTGGGACGCCCGCATTTGCCTCAAGACCATTCAATCTGTCCGCAGCGGTGTCGACCCGTTCGCAGCCGCCATGGCCAAACAACAAGCTCTGGGCGATGACGGGGCGGCCCGCCAACAGAATGCCCGGTCTCTCTATGCATATTCTCCGATGACCCTGCCGCTCCTGCGCGCGCTGGCAGTCTTGCCGGGTTGGCTGCTGATGGTTCTGTTCGCGACCGCCGCCGCTACCGGCCTGCTTCTCCAGCTAAGAGCCGGATATCTGGTGGCGGATGAACGGGAGCGCTCGTGGCTGATTTATCTCCTTCCGGCTGTTGCATTTTTTCCCGGTCTCATTACAGATGACGCAGTCCTCAGCGGAAATCTGGCTTATATTCTTTACGGACTGATTCTTACTGCCGCTGTCTCCGGCTGCAAGCGCAACCGCTGGCTCTGGTTTTATTTCGCCGTCTTAGCCGCCTCCACCTTCAAACTCCCCCTGCTTACACTTTTGGCATTTCCTGTTCTCGTGGGCCGGCGTCAGTTTTTCACCGCCGCCAGCGCAGCGGCCACTGGGCTGCTGATCTTTGCCACTCAGCTCTGGTTGTGGCCCAATCTTCTGCACGAATATCTGGCGACAATCAAAATGATGTTCGATTTCGGGCACGATTTCGGTTACGGCCCTGTCGGTGTCGTTGGAGAATTGTTGTGGAATCAGGGCCAGCCCTACTCGGAAGCGACGACTCTGACCTATCTCGTTTTCGCGGGAATGATCGGATTGATTCTGTTGTTTTTTGCCCGCCAGATGCGCAACGAAAACAGCTCTCACGATGCATGGATTCCAATTGCCCTGGTAGGCACTTTTCTCCTCAATCCCCGGATCATGAAATATGACATGGCGGCAATCACCATTCCGATGCTGCTGATTGCCTGGCGAGGTCTGCGCGCCGCTCTGCAAAGTGTCGGCTCATCGGACGCTGTGGAGAATTCGCGATCGTCGCGCGCCCCCATTTTTATCGCAGCGGGTTCCTTCCTGCTCCTGAATCTGCTGACGGTTTTCGGTCCTGCGTGGTTGCCGGTTGAACTCGTCGTGTTGCTTTCGGTCTTTACGCTTGGAGTGCGATCTCTTGTGCGGCCGGAAGTTGAAATTCAGCCAGCCAGCGTCCCCCTCGCCGCGGACCTGCTCACGCTTGCTGTTCCAGAGGAAATCTAGCCGCACCGCTAGGCGTTTCGCTCCATCCAGATTTATTCGCCGATCCCAATCTAGGGGTTAGGCGCGATCCCGACCGGCAATTTACCAACTTGACCCGATTGTTACCGCGGACGCGATTGTCTACCGTTGAAAACAGACTCGCATTTCGCAATTCCAACTTCGTGAGGCCATCATGTATCACCACATTAAGAAATTGATGTACACCGTGAACGTAGGAACACCCAACCCACGCTTCGGCAACTTGCTACTGGAGCAGTTCGGAGGCGCCAACGGCGAACTCGCAGCGGCCATGCAATATTCGGTTCAAGGATTGAACTGCGAAGATCCCGAGCGCAAAGATCTCCTGATGGACATCGGAACCGAGGAACTCAGCCATCTGGAGGTGGTAGGTGCCTTGGCGCGCCTGCACCTGAAGCCCTTAAAAGGCGAGGCCACGACGGTGGATGGCGAGGCCATCGAGGTCGATCCTCTGATCGTCATCGCTGGGGGCGGAGGAGTGAATCTCTTTAACTCGATGGGAGATCCGTGGACCGCCAATTATCTCAAGATCACTGGCGAACTCGACGTTGACTTGCGCAGCAATATTGCGGCGGAGGCGCGCGCCAAGATCGTCTACGAGCGGTTGATCGATTTTTGCGATGATCCGGGTTCCATCGATGCGCTGCAATTCCTGATGACTCGTGAGATCACTCATATGAAGGCATTCACCATGGCTCTGGAGAGTCTCGGCAAAGACCGCTTTTCGATTGGGAGGCTTCCTCCTACCCCTGGCCTGGTCGACGAGTATTTCAATGACTCGACAGGCGAAGGTGATTTTGGTGAAAAAGATGCTCGTGGCCCGTGGAATGAAGGCGGCGATTGGGAGATCGCCGAATTCTCGGAGTTGAAAAAGGGAGTCGAGAATCTTGTATTCCCCCCAGCCAACCCCGGAGAATCGCCCCATAGAACAAAACGAGCTGACAGCACGACGAGCAAAAGCCGGAAGGTTGCCTGACTCGAGAACAGGCGGCGATCCAAACGGAGGCGCGCGACGGCGTGCGCCCCCTCGCTCCACCCGTGCCGTCCGGCGATTCGTTCTGATGCCAAGCTACAGTTTTGCCGTTATGGGCCTAGGGCGTTCGGTCGATTGCCTGAAGTTCGCCCGCGTCTTATCCCTTATAAGAGGAGATAGTTTATGAATTTGAATTTCCGGCTATTCGTTTTCGGCCTCGTTCTCGCGTGTCTGCCCCTCACGGCGTTCGCGCAATCAAGTACCCCTTCCCAAACCGGCGACACCATGGGTCAACCTGCTACGGGTCAATCTACTATGGGCCAATCCGGCATGAGCCACGACCAGATGGGCAATTCAAGCATGTCGGCCAGCGACAAGAAATTTGTGCGCGAAGCCGCACAGGGCGGCATGGCCGAGGTTGAACTCGGCAAGATTGCCGCCGAGAAAGGATCGACCGACGACGTGAAGAAGTTCGGCCAGCGCATGGTCGACGATCATTCGAAAGCCAACGATCAACTCAAACAAATCGCCAGCGAACAGGGAATTCAACTGCCGCAAGAGCTGAATTCGAAAGACAAGGCCCTGAAAGCTCGGCTCTCGAAACTCGACGGTGCGAGTTTCGACAAAGCCTACATGGCAAACATGGTCAAGGATCACAAAGCCGATATCGCTGAATTTACAAAGGAAAGTAATAACGGAAAGGACGACGCAATCAAGCAGTTTGCCACCAGCACGTTGCCGACGCTCAAAAGCCATCTCGAGGAGGCGGAGCACATCGAGCCAATGGTGCAAGGATCATCGACGCGCGCCTCGAAGTAGACGCTCGCTTTGAAGAAGAGCGACCGCTGCAAGTGCCGCGCCGCTCTCGCATTGACCTATGAACCATGAAGGCGAACCAACGCCTTCATGGTTTTTTGTTGTGACCCAGCGTCGCGAGCACAGCCCGAGCGGCGTGATAGCCGCACATTCCGTGTACGCCACCGCCCGGCGGAGTCGAAGCCGAGCAGATGTAAATATCGCGCGCCGAGGTCGCGTAATGGCGCCACGTGGGCCGGAAGAAAAACTGTCCCATATCCACCGCGCCTCCGGCAACATCGCCCCCCACTAGATTTGCATCCATCGCCTCGAGATTTGCGGGGGAGAAAACGCGCCGTGCCAGGACAACCTCCCGGAATCCCGGCGCAAAACGCTCAATCTGACTTTCAATCCTGGGCAGCATGTCGGCAGAAGATCCATTCGGAACATGGCAGTATGCCCAGACCGTTTGCTTGCCTTCGGGAGCGCGCGTCGAATCGAACAAGCTCGGCTGTGCCAACAGGACAAAAGGTCGATCCGCCAACTCGCCCGCTCGTGTCGCCGCTTCTCCCGCAGCGATCTCCGCAAACGTTCCTCCAAGATGAACGGTTGCGGCGCGCACACACTCCCGCGCCTTCCACGGTAATGGTTCGCTCAACGCGTAATCGACTTTGAAAACGCCCGGCCCGTAGCGGAACCCCCTCAGCACTCGTTTATAACTCTCAGACAGGCGTGAGCCTCCAATGGACAAAAGTTGTCTCGGCGTCACGTCGCAGAGAATGGCATCGTATCCGGACAACGCAGCTACCGAGTCCACGCGCGATGAAGTCCGAACCTTCCCTCCGAGTGTCGTCAGGAATTCGGCCAACGCCCGGGTGATTCGCTGCGCTCCACCGCGCGGGATTGGCCAGCCCACCGCGTGAGCGCTCACCGCCATTACCATCCCAAACGCGCCGCTCAGTCGCTCATCCATCCCGAGAAAAGAATGAGCGGCCAGCCCGGCAAACAATGCGCGTGTCCGCTCACTTTTGAAGCGTGCCGCGATCGCCTGCGCCGAGGAGAACGCCAGCGCTCCGAAGCGCGCCATCAGCAGAGGATGACGGGGGAAGATTCGGACTGGACGAAGCACCTCTTGTGAAAATTCATCCCAGTGCTCTACGAACGGTCCGACCAGATTCACCCAGGCATCGCCGTCTTGTGCAAGAGTTCGTTTCGCTTCGCCAAGATCTCGCTCCAGCGTGGCCGCCGTGCCGTCATCGAATGGATGAGCCACGGGTGCCGGCGAATGAATCCACTCCAGTCCATGATCCCGCAAAGGCAGCGCAGAGAAGAAAGGTGAACCCGCTGCCAGAGGATGGACCGCTGATCCGAAGTCATGCAGAAATCCCGGCAGCGTCAATTCCATGGTGCGAGCCGCGCCGCCCGCTGTCGGTTCCGCTTCGTATACTTCGACCCGCACACCGGCCTGCGCAAGGGCAATCGCCGCGGCCAGTCCGTTCGGACCGGAGCCTATAACGCATGCCTTCGTCATGATCGCCATGATTGCAACTCACCAACCCGAGACGGCCTTACCTCTCACTTGAGCTTCATTCATTCGCGCGTTTGCGCCGTCGCCCATTCAACGACTCGGATCTTTCCATCATCTGTCCGTTCGATCGTCGGCGCATATAAGCCCAGCTGCTCCCGCCGCCACCACAGTCCGGTTTCGCGTTTCTCTTTCATCGAGGTGAACCAGTACTGCCAGAGCAGAACCCGAATCTGACGCGGAGCATCGTGCGCGAATGGATTGCCCGCAAACAGTTCGAGCACATCCCGGTCGTTCGAGAGCAGCCGCACTTCTGTATTTGGAACGATGGGATAGTCGCGCCATGAGCCCAGGGACGCAAACCACAGATTCCAGTCGAACCGCGGTTGATAGGGAGCGTAGATTCGCGGAGCTTGATTCAACGCTTGCGGCTTGTAGCGAAACGGGTAGGCAACCCAGTTCACTCCGTCGGTAGAACCCTGGAATTCAATCTCGTAGCGTCCCCGTGTCATGACCGCAAACAGGCCATATCGATTGGCGATTCGAAATGGCTCAAGCGCCGCCACGGGGAATGTGGGCAGCGGAGGCCGGGCGAACATCCAGATCAGCTCTGCCGTAGTCACATAGAAGATCCACGTCAGCATCACCGCGGTGGTAGAGAGTTTCACGGCTTTCCACGAATTGCGCCACGCCCCTTGCGGATGATCGGAGTGCGCCGTTGCCATCTCCGCCGTGACAATCTCGGCCGGGAATCGAACGCTCCACCTCTTCGGCAACGCCTTGCGTATGAAGCGGTCGTCCAGTAAGAGTATCCCCAGGAAAAGCACGAGATAGTTGAGGAAAGTGTAGTTCGCGCTCAGGATGACCCCGATTTCCCAGGGCGTCACAATGAAGAAGCAAACAATGCGCCACCGCCGCGGCAGGAACAGCATCCACACCAGCACCAACTCCAGCGCTAGCGTAGCTCCCGCCGTCGCCGCATGAAACCAGTGCGGCAAATGCTGCAGGTACCAGCCGATCCAGGTTGGCAACGGGCCGTTCTGGTAATACTCGTCCATGGCGGTCAAGTGCCGCCATTCGGAATCACCGCTCAGGAGCTTGGCAGCGCCGGATTCGAAATAAATCCGGAACCATTCCCACAGCAACAAAAATAAGCTGGCGCGCGATGCCGGATGAGCCCGCGCCAGTCCCGGACGCAGCCCCGGCGGCGCGTAGAAAAGCGCGATAAACCCTGCCTCCAGCAGCATCCCATCCGACTGGTAACCGGAGAAATCTTGGGCCGCGCTGACAAAGGAAAGAAAACAGATGAAGCAGATTAACAGCATTCCGCGTGGCCACAGGTTTAGAACCAGCAGCAGCGAGGCCACCATGCCCACCCAGCACACCGCCATGAGCATCGTGTTCCCGCTCGACCACCAAAACAGGGTCGGCGCGTACCACAGCCTTTCCAGATTCCCCAGCGATTGCGCGACGGTCTGAAGAAAAGACCCGGCCGGAAGGATTCCGCTCGGTCCAATCAGCCCCCGGATTTGGAAAAGAAGCGAGAAGAAAGCGGAGAAGTAAATCGCACCCATCGCTCGCAGGAAAATCCAGCGCGGAACCAGCCTCTCGGGTTCACCTTGCTGCGCACCGTAAAGCCATGCAATCGAGGTAGGGGAAGGTGAGCCCATGCGCCGCCATTATACGGAGTATGAAACTTCACCGAGGCAACTGCCGCATGTGTCAAAATTTCGAACCGTGCGGCGGGGGCGCCAAAGCCTTACTGCAAGGCCGTTCCACGCGCGTCATTCATCTGATCGCCCAGCAGAGACAATTCCTGCAGGCGAGCGGCATAGCCCGAGGCATCACATTCGCAGAGGTTTCGTTCCGCCTCGATATGGGTGCGTGCCTGCGCGAGTTGTTCCTGCGCGGCGTCAAGATACGTGCCGCTCTGCGAACGGTCAAAATGTATCTTCGAGATCGCGAAGACCATGCGATAAAGGTGCTCCATCGCCTCGATCCGCTCTTTCGTAACCGGTGGCAAGCTCTGTGCTTGACCAGTCGTGCCTCCCGATCGGGCCACATTTCCCAGTCGGTAAGCGGCGTAGGAGATCATCTCGGTCCAATCGCCAAAGGCAAGCGACGGGTCATCCAGCGGACAGGTATCGTCGGTTCCGTTTGCTTGTTCACCGCTGCACGCTCCATTCTTCAACTCATCGAGCAGGCCAGAGGAGAATTTGATCGCGGCCTCCTCCATAAGCTGGTCATTTGCTTCAAGACCGGTCTTCAGGCCGATCTTAGCGCTGTCGTGCATCAGCGCATTCTGATACGCGCCCCCTAGAATTTGAACTAACTGCCGGAGGTTATCTTTGTTTGGCGTCACTCCATCGCTGAGTGGCTGACCGAGTAAAAGCGCCGTCATAAACGTCAAAACTACCAGTCCGAGCACCGGCACGATTTTGTGCCATCGATATGTCGAGAAGGGTCTCATTCCTCGAATGTCACCACGTTTCGATCGGTCTCGGGCTGCCGCAACGGTCCTTGTTACACGTGGCTTCTTGATCGCACATGCACGTGACCGGCCAATTCTAGGGTTCAGCAGAGTTGCGGTCTATCGAGTCAATCTGGTAATGGCGCTCATTTCAGGACCTGATGAGGGGGGTGGGAAAGAAAATTCGGCCGTCGCCTATCCTACGAACGCACTCGGCCGGGGTCGTGAGAACAATCCTAAACCGGGCTATTGAAACCGATATCCAACTTTCGGCGTGCAGCGATAGATACGCCCTTTGTCCGCGTTCACGGTTTCATCGCACACCGCCCAACTCAACAAGAGCGTCGGCCCAAGGGGAAAAATAATCGTTTGTCCATCCACATCCGCCTCGATGCTGACGCTTTGTGCGTCTCCCGGGAGTGTGAACGACATCCCATCTCCGAAAATTACCGGATACGACCAGCGCTCCGACTGGCTGACCATCGGTCGAAACACCTCAGCCTCGAGCAGGAACGTCGTGGTATTGGACCAATTCAGCGCGCTCACCAGGTACGTCTCGCCGTTTTGCGAAATGCGATCTTCCCGGATCCGGGTGAACGGACAAGGTCCGGCGATGCAGGACGCTCGTGCGTTGCGAAACTGGTTCCCGCTTCCCGCGTCCAACGTTGCGGAGTTGATTGCCGCCTTCCATCTACCATCTGGCGAGCAAGGAGTCTGTCCCTCGCACGGCACGTCACCTTTATTTTCGACCTCGAACGTTTTGACCGCGCTCCCCACGTTCATGTCAGTCATGGCTCTGACGGTGTATCGCACGCGCACGTTCGCCACTTTCACTTCGCTCTGACTCTTCGCGGTGGGAGTATTGGATATGGGAACCAGATGAACGACGTAAAGTTTGTTGCTGACCACGTCCTTCAAATCAAGAGGCCGATACTGTGCCGCGCGAAATGAAAGAACCAGGGGGTGTCCCTTGCGAATCGGCTTCCGCAGTCGGATCACAAAAAGTCCCGTGGAATTCGATTTCACATCCGAAACGGCAAGATCGCCCGCCGAAACCGTAACGCCGGAAATCGGCTGCTGCTTGTGCGGGTCCGCGTTCGCGATCAGAACGGCTCCCCAGAGCGAAATCGGCTTCCGCCGCTGCCAGTGAATCAGTCCCACAGTGCCCGCGACCGCCAGCAGTGCAACACTTAAGGCTATCCACAATTCGATCTTGTGCGCGCGAGTCATCGTGCCCTCAATTGTCCCTGATCAAGATAGTCCCAATTAAGATGACTGCTTTCCCGCAAATGTTTCAGCGATGGCAGCAACGATCAGTACCCGGCGTGCATCCTTAACTTGATATCGTAGAAGAGAATCCGTTGTCTCGTGTTCCCCAGGGCACGGCAATCGCTTTGTGCCTCGGTACAACCGCAAATGTACGAAACCGACGCGAACTCCACTCCCCATTCTCGCCGCCAAATGCTGCGTTATATTGTCCGTGCTGGTTTGTGTCTGCCCCTCGCGCGATTTCTGCCTTCACTCTTTGCGCAGGTTCCTACCCCCGGTCCAGTTACCCGAGCTGGCGGCCCAATGGTCCCGGCCGCTTCCGCTCTGGCTCCCGAAGACGATCAACTCCTCAACGACGTCGAGAGCGCCTGCTGCCTTTTCTTCTGGGAGCAGGGCAGCCCGAACACCGGGCTCGTCAAAGACCGATGCGATGTCCACAACCCGAGCCAGGCGGCAGCCGCCAGCATCGCCGCTACCGGCTTCGGACTGACAGCCCTTTGTATCGGGACCCAGCGCGGCTTCATCCCCAACGATAAAGCTCTTGAACGCGTTTTTGCTACGCTGCGTTTTCTTTGGAAAAAACTGCCCAACCACCGCGGATTTTTCTATCATTTCGCCAATGTCGAGACTGGCGAGCGCATGTTCGACTCCGAGGTTTCTTCGGTCGACACGACGATTCTCCTCTGCGGACTTCTTAACCGTCCGCCAGCATTTTCACCATGCCGGTGTCGCTGAGCTCGTCAATCTCATCTTCAATCGCGTGGACTGGACCTGGCTCTCGGAAGACACCTCGCTGCTCACCCACGGTTGGACTCCCGAGGTCGGCTTTCTTCCCTCGCGCTGGGACTACTACAGTGAACTCATGATGATGTACCTGCTCGGTATGGGGTCGTCCGCGCATCCGCTCAAGCCATCAACCTGGGATGCGTGGAAGCGCCTCACCTTCGAATACGAGGGCATGCGCTACATCGGATCCTTCGCGCCGCTCTTCGTTCATCAGTATTCGCAGGCTTGGTTCGATTTCCGTGGCAAGCGGGATAAGTATGCCAACTATTTTCAGAACTCCGTCATCGCGACGGAAGTTCACCGCCGCTTCTGCATTGAACTCGGAAAACAGTTCCCCGACTACAGCGACGATCTCTGGGGCATCACGGCCTCGGACTCCCAGCACGGTTATGTCGCGTGGGGTGGCCCTCCCGAAACTGGTCCCATCGATGGCACCGTCGTTCCGAGTGCGGCTGGCGGTTCGTTGCCTTTCTTGCCGGCTGAAACGATCCGGGTCCTGAAAACAATTCGCGCTCGTTATCCCGCCGCCTGGACCAAGTACGGATTTGTGAACGCCTTCAACCCGCTCAATAACTGGTATGACCCTGACGTAATCGGCATCGATACGGGAATCACCCTGCTGATGGCGGAAAATCTGCGCACCGGCTTCGTCTGGAACACTTTTATGAAGAATCCGGAAGCCCAGCGGGGAATGGAGCGAGCGGGTTTCCGCAAAGAATAGCGGCGGCTGGCAATTATTCGAAGAAATTGCGCTTGAATTCTTCGTGTCGATGCAGAGCCTGATCCATCAGGCTCTGAAATTCCCCTTCATGCCGAATGTTCTCGAGCAATGGATCGCGCACAAAATATGGCTGGCAGAAAAAACCGCCCGCGATGCTCTCGCGCAGCATTCGCAACGCTGACGCCTTATCTCCCAGCACCGCGTAGGCTTGCGCCAGCTTGTACAATCCCTCGGCGTCGGCAACGCCCCGCTCCGTAGTCTTCAGCTCGGTTTCCTTGAGGAGCTGCAAGCCGCGCGCATTCTCATGCTGAATCGAGTAGCTCAATGCCTTCCCGATCATCGCGGGAAATAACATCCGGTCTTGTTCATACGCGCGATCGAAGTCGCGCCCCGCCTGCTCACGTTCGCCGAGGTAGTACTCGCCGAATCCGCGATAAAAAAGGATGTACACCGAATCATTGTTGGGCAGGCTTTGCAAAAATTTCTGGTATTCGCCCACATACAAGTAACCGTTCATTACCGAACTGTTGATCTTGACAAGTGGATCGATCTGCCGCGCCTTTTCGCTCTCCAACAGCGACTCCGGCAGCATCCCGCCGAATTTGTACGCGTATCCGAGTTCCCAATGTGCTTCCGCATTGTTCGGCGCGTCCCGCAACACTGATCGCAGCAGTGGCACTGCCTGCTCCACTCTGCCCGTATCGGTGAATAGATTGGCCATGTAAATACGCGGCTCAACCAGCGCCGGGTTCAGCCCAATCGCCTTCTCATAAGCCGCCTGCGCCTTGGCATAATCTTCCCGCCCGCCGAATTGCAGCGACGCATTTGTCGTGTAAGCGCGGCCCAGGTGCGCCCATGCCGGCGCGTAATTCGGCTCAATCTCTGTCGATTTCTCCAGCATCCCAATGGCCGCCGAAAACTGGCTCAACGAGTACAGATCGATCCCGCGCAGATAGTATTCGTAAGCCAGAGCATTGATCGGTCGTTCCGGCTTCAGGTTCGCCGCCTCGGCGGGCGAAAGGCTCACTTCGAGTTCCTTGATAATCTGTTGCGCCACCCGGTCCTGCACGGTCAGCAACTTGTCATACTTCACGTCGATCGCGTCGCGCCACAAAATCTTGTCCGCCTTTACGTCGATCAACTGGGTCGTGATATGCAGGTCATCGCCGTCCTTGAGGAATGTACCCGTGAGCAGCGTATTCACGTTCAAGTCGGCCGCGACCCTCTTCGGATCAATGCTCTGATCGCGATACTTGTCGACCGATGAGGACGGCCGAATGGTGAGCGTATTTACGTAGTACAGCTTGGTGATGATCTCATCGGCCAGTGAAAAGCCTAGAAAATCAATCGCTGGATCTTGTCTCACATTGCGGAAAGGCAGCACCGCCAGGCTGCGGAGTTGAGTCCCGGACGTCGTCGAGGCCGGCGAATGTTTATAAAAATATCCAAGAACAGCCAGTACGGCGCACAACGCGGCTGTCAGCCCGACCAACAACTTTCCGTGCGGAAAGCCCCGTGCCGCAGCCTGCCCAGCTGGTGCGTAGGCAGGTGTTCTCCAACCCGAACTGCTTCGTGTCCCATCCGCGCGTACCGCGCCCTGCCCCGCCGCGCCTCGTAGCTTGGCCTGGAATTCTGACTCCTTCTTGAAGTCCTGAAGATCAATCAGCAAGTCCCTTACCGACTGGTAGCGCTGCTCACGCTCCTTGCGCAGCGCCTTGCCGACAATCCGCTCGATGTCATAAGGCAAGTCCGGAGCCGACTCAATCGGTGGCGCTGGCTCCGACTTGAGAATCTCGGCGATCACGTCGCTCGAAGTCTCTCCGGCAAACGCCTGCTTTCCCGTAAACAGCTCGTAGAGAACCGACCCGAGACTGAAAATGTCGCTGCGCGCATCCACTTCCTGCCCGCGCGCCTGCTCGGGAGACATGTACTTCGCCGTGCCCACCACCACTCCCGGTTCGCTGAGTGATGACGTCACAGTCGCCACGTTGTTTCGAGCCGCGCCGAGCTTGGCGATCCCGAAGTCCAGAACCTTCACCAGCCCATCCGTCCGGACGATTACATTCTCCGGCTTTATATCGCGATGAACGATCCCGCCGTCATGTGCGGCCGCCAGCGCGCCGGCCACTTGTATTGCAATATCAAGCGCGGCCTTCATCTCCATCCGTCCGGCTTTCAGCTTTTTTCGGAGGGTGGTGCCCTCGATGTATTCCGACGCAATAAAGCGCAGGCCATCCGTTTCGCCGAATTCATAAATCGTAACGATGTTGGGGTGATTCAGCGCCGAGGACGCCCGCGCCTCCTGCTCAAAGCGCCGCAGGGCGCGTTCGTCCAGATTCAGATTTCGCCCAATGACCTTCAGCGCGACTTTGCGCTTCAGTCGCGTGTCTTCCGCCAGGTAGACTTCCCCCATGCCGCCGGCGCCCAGCTGCGCGACGATTTTGTAGTGGCCGATTTCCCCGCCGACCGTAACCTTCCTGTACATCCGGTCCGTAATCATGTGGTCGGCAGCCTGTCGCACCGACTTTTGCAGGAAGTCCATCGGCTGCCCGGAAGCCACCAGCAGCGTCTCAACCTCCTTCCGCATTTCCGGATCGCCTGCGCATCGTTGATCCAGAAATCCCGCCCGTGCGTCTTCTGGCAAGTCGAGCGCCTCGTGAAATAAGCCCTCGATCCGCTGCCAGCGATCCGGCGAGAAAGTTACCATCGCGCCATCCTACACCAAGCTTTTAGCGCGTGAGTTTACAAAAAATGAAAGGCACAACAAGCTGCCCAGTCGAAATCCGGCCCGCCGAATGTGCTTAAATCAACCTATGTTTGCCCGCAAGGTTCGCGTCGAATACGAGCACGACGGCCAGCGTCAGCTCTGTCCACTTCACTGGCTGGACAACTTCAGCATGCGCAACTTCACAAACGCGTCCGTCTTTGACGACACGTTGCCGGTAGCCGATGGTTATATGGAAATTGGGACCAACGTCCCAGTAGACCAACTTCGTGACGCGATGGAAGACTGGTTTCGCCGCAAAAGCTACTTGCCGAAAGACGCCAGACTAATCCAGACCGTCCTGTAGCTTCTCATTGGAAGAGTCGGGTTGAAGAATCGGCTGGCTTTAACGATCCTATTTCAAAATTACTGAAGTAGAGATTTCGTAATCACTCCACTCTCTGAGTTCCGCCGTTGAACAATGTCGTTCTCTCCATCTTCAACAGCCGCGCAAATAACCGCACAATCATCCCATCCAAGCGCGTCCCGCTCAGCTTTTCAAGCTCTGCGATCGCCTGTTCGTGCGTCTTCGCGGGCGCGAAGGATCGCTCTCCGATCATATTGGCGTACATGTCTGCCACCGCTAGAATCCGACCCGAGAGCGGAATGCTCTCCCCGCGCAGTCCGAACGGATAGCCGCTGCCATCGAACGCCTCGTGATGTGACAGGACTGCTTCCGCCACCCGGTCGCTGTCTGAAATCGCCCGCAACACGTCCACCCCTAGCTGCGGATGCGTCTTCATGATGGCAAACTCCTCTTCCGTCAGCGGGCCACGCTTGTTCAAAATGCTTGCGTCAATGAAGAGCTTTCCCACGTCGTGCACCGATCCGGCAAACGCCACGTCCGATACTTCATGCGCCGAAAGGTTCAACCCCCGGGCGATTATCGCGGCAAAGTGCCGAGTCTTATCGGTGTGTCCCACGGAATTTGGCTCGCGCAACTCGGCCGTCTGCGCCAGCGTCTCGATCGCTTCGCGCATCGCCGTCGTATCGCCACTCTCGCTGCAAAGCTTCTGCAGCGTGCCAATCAGCTCTTCCAGATCTTCCGGCCCGTTATGCTCGCGCTGCAAAAATCCTTCGATGTAAGAAGACAGCAGTTGCCTCTGCACGGCCATCCCCTCGCGGAATGGCTCCGAGGCCGCCACCTGGTTCCCGCCCGCGTGCTTCGCCATGTACATCCCCGCATCTGCCACGCGAATCAGATCCTCGATCGCAAACCCATGCACCGGGAAACTCGCCACTCCAAAGCTACCTGTTATCTTGTGCTCTTCCAGCATTGGATCCGTCGCCAGCCAGAGTCGCAATCTCTCCGCCAGCACCTGCGCCTGCTCAATTCCCGTCTCCGGCATCAGAATGATGAACTCGTCGCCGCCATACCGCGCAACCACGTTCGATTGGCGGCACTTCTGCTCCAGCAACCGGCCCACCCGCGCCAGCACCAGGTCGCCTTCTAGATGCCCCTGAGAATCGTTGACCTCTTTGAATTTATCCAGATCGATCAGCACGACCGAGAACGGCCGTCCCGACCGCGACGCGCGCTTCCACTCCGAACTCAACGCCTCCCAGAAGTACCGCCGCGTCTTGATGCCGGTCAATCCGTCGGTGATCGACTGCTGCTGCAGTTTCTGGAAGACGAATGAATTGTGTAGCGCCGTCGCCAGCAAGTCCGCCAGCGTATTCAAAATCAAAACGTCCTGCGGAGCGAACGCATTTTCGGAGCGGCTCTCCACATTCAATACGCCGAGTAGCGTCTCGCCGTACATGATCGGCAAACAAAGCACGGCGCGCGAGTCCGCTACCACGCCCGCCAGCTGCCCCGGGCCCGCGCTCTGCACCAGCGCGCTGATCCCCGTACGCGCAACTTTTCCAAGAACACCCGTCCCCACCGGAATCCGCCGTCCCAGCGCCTGCGAGGTCGATCCGGCCTCTGCTTTGATCTCGATATCCTTCGTGGCGTAGTCCATGATCCCGATGCCAATGTGGTCGTAGCGGAAGTTTTTCTGAATCTCCCTCACAATGTCAGCCATCATCTGCTCGGCGTCTTCGCTCGAAATCGCCATCTTCGAAATGTTGTTCAAAAATGCGAGATGCCGCGCACGCCGTTGCTCTTCGGAGAACAGCCGCGCGTTTTCGATCGCCACCCCCAGCTGTCCCGCCGCCGTCTGCATCACTTCCAGGTCGCGCTGCTGAAACAAAAATTCCCGCTCGGTGCTCAACGCCGCCATCACGCCTGCCGGCCGCCCGCCCAGCAGGATCGGCACTCCGCAAAAACAACGTGCCGGCTGCACCGGAATAAAGTCCACTCCCAGCTTCGAGCGCATCGCTTCCAGTTCTGATTGAATCAGCAGCGGCTGACCGGTGCGCAGAATGTATTCCGTCAGCCCATTAGCCACCTTGCGCGAACGCTTCGGACGAAACTGTCCGTGCTCCACCTCCAGCTCGAAACAGATCTCATCTTCTTCCAGGAACGCAATGTAGAACTCGCTGGTATCGAAAATCTGGCCGAGCTCGGTCTGCACCGTCCGCAACACTTCATCCTGGTTCAAGTGCGAGCTGACGGCCTGCCCAATCTCGGTCAGCAGTTCGTACTCTTTCGTCCGCCGCTGGGCCTCGTGCATCACCACATAGTTCTCCAGCGTCAGGGCAATCTGCAGCGCCAGTCCGATCAGCAGCCGCAGATTCGACGATCCGAACATGCGCCGCTCGGCGTGCGGAAACAGCAACACTCCGAAATTGTGTTCGCGCGTTTGCAGGCTCACCGCCATCAGGTCGGAAATTCCTTCCGCCAAAACCGTCTGCTTGAACGCCTCAAACCGCCCGCCCGAAAGCGCCGGCAGCGGTTCCTCCATCTCCGCCAGGCCCCGGAACGTGACCACGCCGCCGCGCCGGTAGGCGAGCTCGCAAATGTAGTCGCCCGCTTGAGTGCGCTGCAGTTTTTCTACAAATCCCGCAGAGAATCCCTTCTGCACCGAGGGCACCATCGCCCGCCACTGCTCGGAGACCAGAATCACTCCCCGGCGCGAAGCCAGCGGCGCCACCAGTCGGTCCACGAATGCCTGCATGCTGGGCCGAAGGTCGCTCGACGCCAGCAAGCGCCGCGGATCGACTCCCAAAGTCGAAAACGCCAGTGCATGCTCCTGCACCGCATTGCGCTCGTTTTCGAACAGCACCATCACCATCGCAATCGCCATCAGCATTTGGGGAATCGGCCACAAGAATCCGCCCGGCCGTCCCACCTCGACAAACGACCGCCCGAATTGTCCCGCGCCCAACAGCGCTCCCCACAACGCCAGCGAAAATGCCAGCGTGCGGAAGGCGACCGAATCTCTCCGGAATCCGTATCGGTAGTAATGAAATGAGGTGTAGAGGAGAACGATCGCGAGCCCGATCTCCAGGCGCAAATACCACGGCGGAGGCGCCGCATTCGTGACAAAAACTCCCCCGGCTATGTGCGCCCGCAGGCTGATGTAGCTCAGCAGAATGCCCGCGCCGATCAGCGCAATGTCGTACCACTGCAGGCGGAATGGCTCTTTCGTGAGCCGCGTCGAAACGAAAATGCACATCGCCACCGCAACCAGCAGCAGCGAACTGACAAAGAAGAGCAGCGCCGACGGCCCGCGATAATAATTCGCCGCCTCGACCATGTAGTGCAGCGTGTACGACGCCCAAGCCAGTTGCCAGGCGCGGAAATAGCTCTGCCGGCTTTGCTCGTACAGGTAGCTGAAGACCAGCAGCACCAGAAGTGCCACGGCCCCAGGAACCAGCGCTAATCCTGTGGCAATGCTAATCATGGTCTTCCTGACTACAAATGCTCTCTTGAAAAATCAACACGGGCCCGGCTGGAACTACTCGGCCTCAACGTGTCACAGCAGACAGTTCGTAACCACGAATGTCTTCTACTTGAGTTCCGCCCTGGGCACGGCTTAATCAAGCGTTCTTGACTCCAAGTATCACCTTATAAGATGCGATTCTGCCACCGTCTTTTGTTCTTCGCGGATTACCTTGGTAATACCACGGTAACCGCATCACCCCATTACCGCACCAACCATTTGTGTTCAACCTCTTGCGTTTAGCACCCTCGGCGGCTTCCTCATCCCGGTCTTGATCCCTCGCCGGCCCCGAAATCCCGCCGCATCCATCCGCTATACTCAACCGTTATGCTCCGTGTCCGATTCGCTCCATCCCCTACCGGCTTTCTGCACGTCGGCAGCGCCCGCACCTTCATTTTCAACTGGCTGTACGCCCGCCACAACCGCGGAACCATGGTCCTCCGCCTCGATGACACCGATGTCGAGCGCAACACCGAAGCCAGTGTCACCTCCATCTTCGACGGCCTGCGCTGGCTCAATCTCGGCTGGGACGAAGAGTACAAGCAGTCCGAGCGCCTCGCGCTCCACCGCCAGATCGCCGAGGCGATATTTCAGAAAGGCCTCGCCTACCGCGATTTCACGCCTGCCCATACCGGAGACTCCGAAAAGTCGGGCGCCAATCAAACCTGGCTTTTCAATCCTGGAATGCGCGAGCTAAGCCGCGCCGAGAGCGACCGCCGCGCCGCCGCCGGTGAGCCCTTCGCCCTCCGTTTTCGTGTGCCGCGAGGTGCCAGCGAAAACGTCAGTTTCACGGACGCCGTCTACGGTTTTCAAACCAAGTCCGCCGACGACGTCGAAGATTTTGCCCTGCTCCGCAGTGACGGCATGCCCACCTACCACCTTGCCTCCTGCGCCGACGATATCGATCTGAAGATCAGCCACATCATCCGCGGCCAGGATCATCTTTCCAATACCTACAAACATGTATTGATCTTTCAGGCCGCCCAAGCGGCGGGCGCGACCATGCCCCAGTTCGCGCATCTCCCGCTGCTCGTCGCGCCCGATGGTTCCAAGCTCTCCAAACGCAAACATGGCCCAGTCGTCAGCGTCACGACCTATCGCGACGCTGGATTCCTGGCCCCGGCCTTCATTAATTTTTTATGCCTGCTCGGCTGGTCTCCAAAGGACGATCGCACCAACATGACGATGCAGGAACTGATTGACTCTTTCTCACTCGAAGGAATCAACCGGGCGAATGCCGTCGTCAATTTCAAAGAGCCCGCCGCCACGCCGGAAGACACCTTCGACCCAAAAGCCCTCTGGCTCAACGCCGAGCACATTCGCGCTCTCCCAATCGCGGATTTAAGCGCGCAACTGTTGCCCATCGTCCAGCAGGCAGGCTTCAACGTCACGCTCGAAAAGATGCTGGCCATTACGCCACTCATCCGCGAGCGCATCAAGCTCCTTCGCGACGTCCTCACCGCCGCCGACTTTTTCTTTGTCGACGAACTCCCGCCCTACGATTCGGCCGAACTGATCCCGCAAAAGGGTGACGCAGCCATGGCGCAAAAAGCCCTGACCAGAGGCCGTGAAGTTCTTGCCCAAACCGAATTCACTCACGACGCATTAGACCAGGCCTTGCGTGCCGCCGCCCAGGAACTGGGGTTGAAAGCTGGACAGATGTTTCAACCAATCCGAGTAGCGGTCTGCGGAAGAAAGAACGCCCCGCCACTATTTGAGACGCTGCAGGTGCTGGGGAAAGAAACCGCGCTGAAGAGAATCGACCAGGCAATCTTGAAAAGCCATTGAACCAGTCACACGTCGAACCCCACGGCGTATTAGTCGCGTAATGGCTCTTGACAAAGGTATCATATATGGTACCATCGTATCCGGTCACGGTTCTCGAGTACCTCGATCCTGGCGGTCACAATCCTTACGCCGACTGGTTCGACGAACTGAACGCACCTGCGGCCGCCAAGGTTGTAATTGGCCTTACCAGGCTCGCGCAAGGCAATTATTCGAACGTCAAGGCCGTGGGCGCTGGCCTCATGGAATGCAAGATCGATTTTGGTCCCGGATATCGTATTTACTTCGGCAAGGACGGAGAACGCCTTGTCATTCTCCTGGGCGGAGGTATCAAGCGGCGGCAACAAAGCGATATTCGCATCGCGCAAATGCGGTGGTCCGACTATAAAAAAAGGAAGTAGAGACGATGCCCCTCACTAACGATTTCAAGCAAACCATCCAGGCCCGGGTCCGGCGCGATCCGGCGTTCCGCAAGGAACTCCTTCGTGAAGGAATCGAGAGCTTTCTTTCGGGAGATCTCGAAACCGGTAAGAGCGTGCTGCGCGACTACATCAATGCGACCATTGGCTTCGCTGAACTGGCAGAGGCGACAGACCATTCCGCCAAGAGCCTGATGCGAATGCTGAGCCCGTCCGGCAATCCGCAAGCCCGCAATTTGTTTGAGATTGTAGAATTTTTGCAGCGCCGTGAACGGGTACGTTTCAAAGTCGCAGCCGCGGCCAGGTAACCGCCTCATTGAAGGATGTCAGTTTCGTCTCCCATGTGAGCTTCCGTGTCCCCGTGGTGAACGCCCTGACCGCAAATCAACGAAACCTACCTCTTCGCGCTCAATTCCTCCGCCTTCGCCCGTGCCGCATCCGCTTCTTTCGTCATACCCTTCGCTCGATAGACTGCGGCCAGCAGGCGCTCATTGTCGGGGTTGTCCCACGCCTGCTTTTGTTTCAAGAGGGCAGCCAGAGCTTCGTCGGCATGATCGAGATGCGCCTCGACCACGCCAATGTTGTAGTACACATCGTGGTACAGCGAATCGATCTCGATCACCCGCTTGTACTCGGCCAACGCTTCTTCGTAGCGGCGTTCATCGCTGTAGGCGCTCGCCAGTCCGGCATGGCCGTCGGCGCTGTTCGCATTGATTTTGAGCAGCTGGTTGAAAACCTCCTCCGCCTTTGCCGGTTGCTTCTGTTCGAGATAAACCAGTCCCAGACGGTCATAAACATCCTGATTCTTCGGATCGAGTGCCAGGGTCCGGTTCAACTCCGCAGCCGCGTTCTCGAAGTCACCTTTCGCCAGATACGCGTCCGCCAGCACCTCATGCGTCCCGGCAAATCCCGGACGCTGCTTGGCTGCGACCTGCAATTCCGCGATCCCTTTATCCAGGTCGCCCTTCCTCAGGCTGGCGACGCCTCGTTCTCCGTGAACCAGATAAGCGTGCGAGTGCGCAAGATACAATCCGCCGCTTCCCACCAGCGCCGCCCCAAATACCAGGATCCCGATCCGTTGCAGAATCGCGTCGTGTGCCGGAGCCACCTTCGCGATCAGCGCCCCCAGAATCAATCCCATCACCAGTCCGCCGACGTGAGCCGCATTATCAACGTGCGCAATCATCGCCCCAAAAACCAGGTTGTAGCCGACGAACGCGACCACGCTCCGCAGCATCCCTGAGACTGCCGCCCGCGGCAAAGAGAACTCGCCCAGGTAAAACGAAGAAATCAGCGCCCCGGCAATTCCAAAAATCGCCCCCGAGGCGCCGACGCTCAGCACCATCGGATTCCAGATCAGGCTTCCAATGCTCGCCGACAGTCCGCACAAAAGATAAACCAGCGCGAAGGTCCATTTCCCATACACCGATTCGGCCAGCCGGCCCAGGTCCCACAGGCACCACATGTTGAACCCAATGTGCAGCAGGCCGCCATGCACGAACAAACAAGTCAGCAGCCGCCACCATTGCCCGCCAATGGTGAGCGGTCCAAAATTCGCGCCCCATGCCACCAGCGCCTGTCCCGGAGGATCGCTCAACATCGCGCCGCCGATCGCCAGCGTCATCGCGATAAACACCGCTACGTTTGCCCCAAAGATCGCCTGCGTCACTCCCATAGACGACGCCTGCTGCTTCTGCCAAGGCACCGTCTCCACCCGCTGATACTGCACGTCTTCGCCACGCTGCTGTGCCTCGTGCTGTTTGCACCATGGGCAGATCTTTTTGCCAAAGGTCAAGCCCGGCATTTGCCGCCCGCACTGTACGCACTGCGCCATAAGACAATAGAATAACAAGAGCATGACCCCGACTAACTCTCTTGTCCCCAACGAGGCTGCGCCCGAGCCGCCCGCCGAGCCCCGTCCCTCCAATTTCATCCGCGATGCGATGATCGAGGATCTCAAGACCAAAAAGTACGGCGACGCCGTCATGCAGACCCGTTTTCCTCCCGAGCCGAACGGCTATCTGCACATCGGCCACGCCAAGGCCATCTGCCTCGACTTCGGCCTCGCCGACGAATTCGGTGGCAAGACTAATCTCCGCTTCGACGACACCAATCCCGAAAAAGAAGAGCAGGAGTACGTCGATTCCATCATGAAAGACGTGCGCTGGCTCGGCTTCGAGTGGGAAAGCCTCTGCTATGCCTCCGACTATTTCGACCAGCTCTATGAGTGGGCTGTAAAGCTGATCAAAGACGGCAAAGCCTACGTCGACGATCTGAGCGCCGAACAAATTCGCCAGCATCGTGGCACGCTCACCGAACCCGGCAAAGAGAGTCCCTACCGCAACCGCACGGTCGACGAAAATCTTGACCTCTTCGAGCGCATGCGCAAAGGCGAATTCCCCGACGGCACGCGCGTCCTCCGCGCCAAAATTGACATGGCCTCGCCCAACCTGAACATGCGCGATCCGGTCATGTACCGAATCCTGCACGCCGACCATCACCGTACCGGCAGCAAGTGGTGCATCTACCCGATGTACGACTACGCGCACGGCCAGTCTGACTCCATCGAGCACGTCACCCACTCCATGTGCACGCTCGAATTCGAGGACCACCGGCCCCTCTACAACTGGTTCATCCAGAATCTCGGAATCTTCCCTTCGCAACAATACGAATTCGACCGCCTCAGCCTCACCTACACGCTCCTCAGCAAGCGCAAACTGCTCAAACTCGTGCAGGAAAAACTGGTCAGCGGATGGGACGATCCGCGCATGCCCACGCTTTCCGGCATCCGCCGCCGCGGCTACACACCCGAGGCGCTACGCAATTTCTGCAACGCCATCGGCGTCTCCAAAACCAACGGCATTCTCGAACTCGCCATGCTCGAGCACTTCGTCCGCGAAGACCTCAACAAGCGCGCCCCGCGTGTCATGGCCGTTCTCCGCCCGCTGAAGGTTGTGATCGATAACTATCCCGAAAACCAGACCGAAGAGATGGAAGCAGTCAATAATCCAGAGGATGCGAGCGCGGGCACCCGCAAAGTGCCGTTCTCAAGAGTTCTCTACATCGAGCAGGATGACTTCCGCGAAGTTCCGCCGAAAAAGTATTACCGCCTCTCGCCCGGAGTCGAAGTCCGCCTGCGTTACGGCTACTTCATCACCGCAAAAAGTGTGGTGAAAAACGAACAAGGCGAGGTGATCGAAGTCCACTGCACCTACGATCCCGCGACCAAGGGTGGCAACTCGCCGGATAACCGCAAGGTGAAATCCACCATCCACTGGGTTTCCGCCGCCCACGCCATCGACTCCGAAGTCCGCATCTACGACAATCTCTTCAGTAATGAAGATCCCAACCGGCTCACCGAAACGCAGATCGCCGAAGGAAAAGACTTCACCGCCAACCTGAATCCCACTTCGCTGGAAGTGATCGCGCACGCCAAGCTCGAGCCGTCTCTTGCGAATGCGCCCGTAGAACGCCGCTACCAGTTTGAGCGTCTGGGCTACTTCTGCGTCGACTCCGATTCCAAGCCCGGCAACCCGGTCTTCAACCGCACCGTAGCGTTGAAAGACGCCTGGGCCAGGATCGAAAAACGCGGCTAGCATGCGTAGCGCGGACACTCCTGTCCGCGTTGCAGATCGCGGCGCGCCACTAAATAGCCCTTATTCCCGACCGCCCGCCGCGCGTCCCCGCGCCGATTGGGCTGGCTCCTGCCGGCTACGCTCCTCCATCTCGTGTCTTCTCTTCATGTCCATCAGCGCCAGCACCACCGCCGATGACGCCAGGCTGAACTCGCTCCCCACTCCCAGCGCGAACTCGCCCCTCATGTCGTCGCCACAGTCCGCCCGGCGTACAATCTCCGCCGCCGCTTTGTGAAAGCGCGCGTGCTCCGCGATCAGCTTCGCATACTCCGGGTACACGGAATATTTCCTTCCTTCGCCGCGGATCCACTTTCCCGTTTTGCAGCGATCGCTCGCAGCCACTTCGTCCACCTTCAAACTGTGGTCCGGACTCTCGGCATATTCATGCAACCTTCGCTTCCATTCTGAGTGGCAAAGAACCGCATCCTCGAAGTTCATCGATGGTTGCTTCCACCAGCTCATGAGAGCGATCCCCTAATGCCTCTTATCGGCCAAATCAATGAATGTCTTTACCGCTCGGCGCCCCGCCCAAAACCATGAGTCTTAGTCCCCTTAGAAACAAAAACGGCCGGGACAATTCCCGGCCGCCATCTCAAAATTCCAGCCCGTCTACTTTTTCAATGTCCGAATGTACTTCACGATATCGTTGATCTCTTCCCTGGTCAGCTTGCGATCGTACGCCGGCATCTTGCTTTTACCCTTGCTGATGATCTCAGTCAGTTCCGCGTCCGACTGCTTCTGCACCTCCGCCGATCCAAGGTCGCGGACACGGAGATTCTCACCGAGTTTGGTATCGCCCGCTCCTCTTGCCCCATGGCAGGGAGCACATCTCGTCTTGAACTCCGCTCCGCTATCGGCCAACCCGTAAACCGTAGTAAGTACCAATACCAATAGCGCCAAACACCGCCCCAGAATCTTCACCCGTAGTCCTCCCCAAAAAACAAGCGGCCCTCGCATCGAGCGGCCGCTTCTTTGTAAGCCTTCTTAAACTTACTTCTTGAGCGTCCGGATCCATTTCACCAGGTCGCTAATCTGATCCTTGGAGAGTTTCCCGTCGTAGGACGGCATCTTGCCCTTGCCCTTGGTGATGGTGTCGGTCAACTCCGCATCCGACTGCTTCTGGACATCCGCGGAACCGAAATCCACCGTCTTCATCGCGGCCTTGCCTTCGCCATTTGCCCCGTGGCACATCGCGCACTTTGCCTTATAGTCCGCGCCCGCGTCAGCAAATGAGTATGTGGAAAAAATCAGCGCCAGTGTCGCTAGCGCCAGAGACGCCCGCAAAATCGTCTTCATCGTTCTTCTCCTATGAGTAAAGAATTAAGCGCCCACTCTCTGAGCGCTCCTCCGCGACGCAGGGCTTCGAGCGGGTGATCACCCGTTAAAAGACAATTCCCGATAGCAGAGGGTGTGCGGTACGCACAATATCACAAAACACTAACCCTCCACATCTTTATACCGGCTTCCACCCCGTCTCGCAGCCCGCTCCGGTTCGCCTCGACGGTCCTTCCTCCATCTTGCGCCTCCGTTCATCGCTCACTCATCGCGACACCATCCGCGATTCCCCCACCGTGTCATTCCCCACCCAGCGGGGGTGATAACTCGCAGTCAACGCCATTTTCACGCACTATAGCGAAATTCAACAGACCGACTAACACTATCATTCTGTTCGACTTACCCGTCCGCGTTAGGGTTGTCCCCTTTGGCCCTAACGGTGCCTTAGACACAATGAAAGCGCATTCAGGGAGTGTGTCTCTTGGAACCGACTCTGGTAGTAGTCGGCCTCAATCACAAGACGGCGGCCGTCGAAATTCGCGAACGTTTCTGGATGAGCGGATGCCGTCAAGCGGAAGTGCTTTCCATGCTTGCCCAGGCCGAGGGCATTGAGGAGGCCATCGTATTTTCGACCTCCAACCGCACGGAATTTGTCCTATGGGGTGATGCCACCCTCGCCGTCAATTCCATCCTGCGCCTTCTCACCGCCGAGTACGATCTCAAACTCCAGGAGTGGAACAGCTTCTATCGTCTCCTCGACGAGCAGGCTCTTATTCACGCCTTCCGCGTCAGTTGCGGCCTCAATTCCATGTACATCGGCGAAGGTCATATCGCCCGCCAGTTTGCGATGGCTTGGCAACAGGCACGCAACGCAGCGTGCACGGGGCGTCACCTTGATGCTGTTCTTCGCCGCTGCCTCGCCGTCCGCCGCCGCGTGCGCAAGGAGACCGAATTCGTCTCGCACCTAGTCTCCGCCCCGCTCGCGGCCACGCGCTTTGCCGAGCAGGCCTTTGGCTCCCTGGCCGGCAAAAATATCGTCATCTTCGGCGCTGGCCACATGGCCGAAAGCGCCGCCCGTGAACTCTCCCAACGTGCTCCACAGTCGCTGCTCATCTTCAGCCGCAACGACTCTTCCGCGCAGGAACTGGTCTTTAAGCTGCGCGCCCACTCGCCTGCCGTTCACGCCGGTACCTTCGCGGAACGCTGGGATCGACTCGCCGACGCCGATCTCGTCATCAGCGCCACCTCTTCGCAGGAATTTATTTTTACCGCGGATGATATGCGGCGTCTGGCCATCGCTCGCAACCAGGGCAGCCAGCGCGAGAACGATCACAGCGCGAATGACAACCTGGACGGCCACCCCGGCAATGACCCGAAGAAAAACGAGCCGGTTGCCCGTAAGCTCATCTTCATCGATCTCGCGCTTCCGCGCGACATCGATCCTGCGGTGCGCGCCTTCGAGGGAGTTCTCCTCTACGATCTCGAGGATCTCGAGCGCGCCGTCGAGCCGCGCAAGGACGCGTCTCAAAAAGTTGCGTCTCAAACGGAATCGCTGCGAAAAGAGGGCCGCACCCTCGAGCTCCGTTCTCCGCGTCGCGATGACCGCATTCGAAATTTTCCGGTCGATGAACCTTTGGCTGGCGCCCGCCCCGGCGAACACGAGGCCGAACAGATCGTCCAGTCCGAAGTGCGCGAATTCAAAAAGGAACTGCTTCTCGGCACCGTCCCGCCCGAGGTGAGCGCGCTCCGCTCCCGCCTCGACGAGATCTGCCGCCAGGAACTAGAGTCCTTCCGCATCGAGCAAGGCCCGTTCCCTAAAGATCAGGACAAATTAATCGCCGCCCTCGGCCTGCGCCTGACGCACAAGATCGCTGGCACGCTCGCCCGCGACCTCAAAACCGCGCCAGAATCGCGCGCGCCCAGACGCATGATCGCCGGCGCCTAACTGTCCGTCGGAGACGTTCACGAGGAAGAACTCAACAACGAAGAACCGCCAAGCCACAGAACTCCCCAAGCGCCAGGGAAACACCCCGGACCATCAAACTGAACGCGGCACCTTCCTGGATCACTGCGGTCCGCAGCTCCCAGAAGCTCCTGTAGTCTCGTCCGGTGGCTCGCAAAACTTTCTCTCGGACCGACCGCGACATGCCCAAACCATTCCGTGTTAGAGCAGATGACGGCCAAATGTGAAAAATCGAGCCATTTCCAGCTAAACCCATGATTTATAAAGATCTTGCGCGTAACTCCTTATTTTTCAAAGATCTGGAGCGAGAATCCGGCTAAGTCGCTGATTCTAAGAGATCGAGCAAAGTGGGGGTAGATAGCAAAGTGGTAAACACAGTGGATCGAGCATCCTTCCCACTGCTTTACACATCTTTACGAAGCTCTATTATGTAGTGGGCGAAGGCGGCCAATTTCCATGTCAAAACATGAAGAATGCCAAATCATGAAACGCTAGTCCTTCAAGAACTCCACATTCCGGTTCCTAAGAATCCAGCATCTCGAGATGACCCTATGAAGACTCTTACTGAATTACATCGTTGGACAATTACCCTCTCCTTGGCTGTGCTGATTAGCGTCACGTTCAGCCAGCGTCTGACCGCGCAAGACCAACCCGATCAGGATGACCCTCCGACGCGCGTCGCCCGTCTCGGCTACCTGCAAGGCTCCGTCTCCTTCGAACCCGCGGGTGAGAACGATTGGGTCGATGCCGTTCCCAACCGTCCCATGACCATCGGCGATCAACTCTGGGCTGACAACAACTCACGCGCCGAAGTCGAACTCGGCTCCGCCATCATCGAACTCAATGGTAATACCGGTATCTCCTTCCTCAACCTCGACGACAACACTATTCAGGTCCAGCTCAGCTCCGGCGCAATCAACATCCGCGTTCGCCGCCTCGGCAGCGACGATGACTTCGAGATCGATACGCCGAACCAGGCCTTCACCATCGATCAGCCGGGCCGCTATCGCGTCGAAGCCGGCGAAGATGGAACCTACACGGTCGTCAGCGTTCGCGAAGGCGAAGGCGAATCCACCGGTAACGGATCCACCTACACCATCCATGAAGGCCAGCGCGTCACCTTCAGCGGCACCGACCGCTTGAACGCCGAGATGGATATGCTCGGCGATCCCGATGACTTCGATAGCTGGTGCTACAGCCGTTACAACCGCTACGAGCATTCCCGCTCCATGCAATATCTCTCCGACGATGTCGTCGGTTACGCCGATCTCGATGACAATGGCGATTGGGCTCCCGCGGCAGACTATGGCGCAGTCTGGTACCCGCGCGTAGCCGCCGGATGGGCTCCCTACCGCGAAGGTCATTGGGCCTGGATCGATCCCTGGGGATGGACTTGGGTCGACGATGAGCCCTGGGGCTATGCTCCATTCCACTATGGGCGCTGGGCTTTTATCGGCGGACGCTGGGGATGGATTCCCGGACCGCGCCAGGTCATGCCTGTCTATGCTCCCGCTCTCGTCGTCTTTGTGGGCGGAGGGGGAATGGCATTCGGCGGAAATATCGCCTGGTTTCCGCTCGGTCCGCGAGAGGTCTTCGTTCCGTCCTATCACGTCAGCCGCGGCTATCTGGTAAACCTCAACCTGAGCGGGACGATCGTCAACCAGACTGTGATCACAAACGTCTATAACACGACCATCGTTCGCAACCAGACGAACATCACGAATGTCACCTATGTGAACCAGCGCATTGTCGGCGCCGTCACGGCTGTTCCGCAGCGCGCCTTCGTCAGCGCGCAGCCGGTAGCGCGTGCCGCGGTCGCGGTCAATGCGAAGGACGTTGCCTCCATGCAGGTGAGCGCGCGCGTTGCCGTCGCTCCCACGTCAGCGAGCGTTCTCGGATTGCACGCCGCCAGCGCCGGCCGCGTAAAAGCGCCTCCTGCAGCCGTCGCGCAGCGCGCGATCATCGCCCGCAGAACGCCGCCTCCGCCGCCCGTTGCATTCGCGGCACGTCAGCAGCAGCTGGCGGCAAATCCCGGACAGCCTATTGCCCGCCAGCAAATGCAGCAATTGCAAACGTCGGCTCCCGCGAATTCGCGAGTCGCGCGTCCGCAAATCAGGCAGGCGCCGCCCGCCCGCCCCGCCACCCCGGTCGCGGCCAGACCCGGTAACAATCCCGCCAACGGTCCCGGAAATCGTCCCGGCAATCAACCCGCGGCGAATCAACCCGGCAACCGACCAAATAATCAGCCGGCAAACGAACGTCCAGGCACGCCAGACAATCGCCCGATGCCCAACAATCGACCGGCGCAAAACAGCCGTCCGGCTGAGCAGCCTCAGCAGCCCGAGACTCCGCAGCGAAACGAGCGGCCCATCGCGCCTCCGCAGAATAACCGTCCACCGCAAGCGCAGCCGGACCGCAATCAGCCCGACCGTTCGCAGCCAAATCGTCCGGACCAGAACCGTCCTAATCAGAACCGGCCCGCTCCGCCGCAGGCAAATCAACCGCCGCAGCGTCCAGAAGCCAACCGTCCATCTGAGTCGCCGCAACGCAACGAACCAGCAGCGCGCCCACAGCCGAACAAACAACCGCCTCCAGACAAAAACCAGAACAAGAAGAACGACAAGAAGGACGATAAGAAAGACAAGGACGACAAGAAGTGAGAAGTACGAAGTAAGAGTAAAGCGTAGCCGTCGACCAAATGATCCGCACACGACGGGGTCGAGCGGGTAAGACGGTTGACGGAGAAGCTCGAAGAAGAAAAAACTGCGAAGAATAGAAAAACGCTGTCGTAGAGACGGGGTTCGCCCCGTCTCTAACGCGGCGAATGTAACGTGAAGCCGCCGCTCGAAGCACTAGCCGCTTATTTCAGGCGCTTCCTCTTCCAGCGCGCCCAGTGTTTCCTCATCCACATCCCACTTCTTCAGAATGGTGAAGATGGTTTTCGATCCAAATCCCGCGCGCATCAGATTGCGAAAGACTCGGGCTGCTTCTTTCTGATCCTTCGGTTTCTTCAGCCGCTTCCGCTTCAGATAAGCTCGCGCCAGTTCTTCTTCTCTAACCTCGTCATACACCGAAGCCACGGCCTTCGCGATGACCTCGCCATGCACACCCTTCGCCTTCAGGTCGCTCACCACGCGCATGCGGCCGAACTTCTCCGTGTCGCGGCGATAGGAGGAATACGCGGCGGCATAGCGCGCGTCATTGAGATACCCCTGATCCTTCAGGCGAACGATGATCAGCTCAACCAGCGTCTTGCCGAACTCCGTATCGGCTTCCACCCGATTGCGCAGCAGCCGTTTTAACTCGGCAACCGATCGGCTTCGCCGAGCCAGCGCGCCCACGGCATACTCATACAATTCCGCTTCGGTGAAAAGCTTTCGCGGACGCGCAAATGCCATACCGCAGCTCCGTTCAGCGACTTGGCTGTGTCCCCGTCACCGGCGCAGCCGCGGAGGATGCCGCCGGGGCTGCCATTGCTCGCATTCGGGGCCGGTGGCGGCCGCCAACGCCGATTTCACCGACGGCGGCAGCTTGTCGGCATTCGCCAGCAGAAGCGACATCTGCCACATCTGAGTTTCGTTCAGCGACTTGCTGAACCCCGGCATGCCAGTCAGACGAAATCCATTGAAGATCTTCCAGTACGTCTCGCCCGGTTCGTCGTCGGTCACGCCTTTCCCCTTGAACAGCTGAGGCGGCCGTGGATACATTCCCGTCGCAATTGCCGTCTTCTTCGAGTCGGGCAAGCCGTGGCAAACCGCGCAGTGCTCTTTGTAGAGTTCGGCGCCCGCCAGATAGTTGGCCTCGGTCGGCTGAATCGGCACATTCTTCGGCATGTCTCTGTCGATTCGTACATGTTGAGCCTTGCGCGCCAGATAGTGTTCAAACGGCATATCGGGATCGGTGGTCGCTACCGGAGCGCTGCCGCCAACCAGATAGAAATAAAGTCCCGCGGGAAACAGAATGAGTCCAAGCACCAGGCCAGCCACGAATTTCAAAGCTCGAGTCCTCCCTTGCGTCTTCCGATTAACTTTAGCATCTCTCAAGCTTCCGCCCGCCTCGCAGCATCTAAATCGGAAGCCAATTGGCTGCTCTGGAGTCCGTAACTTCCGGCGCGAGTTTACAAGCTATTGACACCTTGGCGGCGCGCGAGGAATGATACTTCTCTTCTGATAATCGAGGAAGCACGGGCCAGTTGACCTAACTATGCAAATCCTCAGCACAGCCAGCGCGTTCCCTCGTCACTACTATTCGCAGGACGAACTCCTGGACGGTCTCCGCCAATTCTGGGGCGACCGCATCGAGAAGCCCGAAGTCCTCCGCCGCTTGCACCGTCACGTCGGCGTCGATGGCCGCTATCTCTCGATCCCCAAAGAGGACTACCTGACCATGAGGACCTGGGGCGAAGCCAATCGCCACTGGATTCGTACTGCCGTCGAACTTGGGGAAAAATGTGTTTCTGGCGCGCTCGCGGCTGCGGGCTTGCAAGGTCAGAACTTGAGCGCGTTCTTCTTTACATCCGTGACCGGCATTTCCAGCCCGTCAATCGATGCTCTCCTCATCAACAAGATGGGTCTATGCAGCAACATTCGCCGAGTTCCCATCTTCGGTCTTGGCTGCGTGGCCGGCGCTTCCGGAATTTCGCGCGCTGCCGATTACGTCAAGGCTTATCCCGATCAGTTCGCGGCCGTGCTGTCGGTCGAACTCTGTTCGCTCACCATTCAGCGTGAAGATCTCTCGATGGCCAATCTGATTTCCTCCGGCCTGTTCGGCGACGGTGCTGCCGCCGTGATCGTTGGAGGCGAAGAGTGCGGCGTTTCAAGTTCAGGCCCTCGCATTTTAGCCACGCGTTCCGTTTTTTATCCCAACACCGAAGAAATGATGGGCTGGGACATTAGCGAGAAAGGTTTTCGCATCGTGCTCTCGCGTGAAGTCCCAAATCTTGTGCGCAAGAATCTCGCGCAAAACGTCGATGATTTCCTCGCCTCGCGCGGCCTCGTTCGGTCCGATATCGGAAGCTGGGTTCTGCACACCGGCGGACCCAAGATTCTCGAAGCCACCGCGGAAGCCCTCGCGCTCAACAACGGCCAGCTCGATGCCTCGTGGGACTGCCTGCGGCGCACCGGCAATCTCTCGTCCGCGTCCGTGCTCGTGGTGCTCGAAGAGGTCATGAAGAATCGCCGACCGGCGCCGGGCACAATGGGCATACTCGCGGCCATGGGTCCAGGTTTCTGCTCCGAGTTCCTGTTGCTCGAGTGGTGAGCGAGAGCAGGCGGGAAGGGCAGCCCCAGCGAAGATAGCTACGGCCGCGAGAGGGCGGAGCAAGAAGGAGTAAGGGCACGCGAGAGGCAGAGCGGAAGGGAACACGAGAGGCAGAGCGGGAAGGGCATGCGGGAGGCAAAAGCGGGAAGGGCACGGCTTCAGTCGTGCCGCTAAACACGACAAGAATGCCGGGGCTTTAGCCCCTGAGGAATAGTTGCAGCCCAGGAACTCAGTCGACGTTTTCATCATTGGCGGTGGCCCGGCCGGCCTTGCTTCCGCGATCGCCGCGCGTCGTCGCGGGCTGAGCGTGATCGTGGCCGACGGCGCGACCCCGCCAATCGACAAGCCATGCGGCGAAGGCCTCATGCCCGATGGACTCGCCGCCCTCCGCGAACTTGGCATCGTCATTCCCGCGAGCGTCTGCCATGCCTTCCGCGGCATTCGCTTCCTGAGCGGAGGCAAAACCGCCGAAGCTGTCTTTCCCCGTGGCCAAGCCTGCGGAATCCGCCGCACCGCATTGCATCGCGTCCTGATCGATCACGCCGCCGCCTGCGGCGTTTCCATGCTTTGGCAAACGACGGTTTCAGGTCTTCAGCGTGAAGGTGTTCTTCTCTCGGATTGCCTCATGCCCGCGCGCTGGATCGTCGGTGCGGACGGCTCCAATTCCCGCGTCCGGCACTGGGCCGGTCTCGATCGTCATCGCAAGAAAGATATGCGCTTCGGATTCCGCCGCCATTATCGCGTTGCCGCCTGGACCGATTTCATGGAGCTGCATTGGGGCGACGATTCCCAGATCTACATCACGCCCGTCGGTAGCCATGAGATCTGTCTCGCCCTCATCAGTTCCGATCCGCATCTGCGGCTCGATGCCGCCCTCGCGGATTTCCCAGAACTCAGCGCGCGCCTCGCCCATGCGGAAGTCACGTCGAGTGAGCGGGGCGCGATCACCGTTAGCCGGCAACTGCTCCGCGTTTACGCCGGCAACGTCGCTCTCGTCGGAGACGCGTCAGGTGGCGTCGATGCCATCACCGGAGAAGGCCTCTGTCTCGCCTTTCGCCAGGCCGCGCTGCTGGCCGATTGTCTCGCCAGCAAGAATCTTGCGCGCTATCAATTCGAGCACCGTCGACTCCTTCGCCGCCCGGCCATGATGTCTCGTCTGATGCTGCGGATGGGCCGCCACCCGAATCTGCGTCGCCGCACTATGCAGGTGTTCGAATCGAGCCCGCGCGCGTTTGCCCGTATGCTGGCCATGCACGTCGGCGATGGCACAGCCCGCGATTACCTTGCCAATGGCATTTTTCTGGGATGGAAACTTCTCACCGCCTGATCTCAGGGGCTCACTCGACATTCATGAAAAAGCTTCAGATCCTTACCTCGCTGATTTCCCTATTTTTGCTGGTACTGGCCGTATCCGCGCAAACCGCGCCCTCTGGATCGCATGCGCACGCACTCCAGTTGCAACTCGATCCCGCTCAGAGTGGCGCCAACATACTTCTCACCGGAAACTTCCACACCGTCGAAGGCTCATTCGTTTTGAAACGCGGCACCATCCAGTACGATCCGGCCACGGGCAAAACCAGCGGCGAGATCGTCTTCGACGCAACCAGCGGCAAAACTGGCAGCGACGGCCGCGACAAGAAGATGCACAAGGACGTTCTCGAGAGCGTCCGCTTTCCCGAAATCTCGTTTCGTCCCGACCATGCCGAAGGCACACTCGCGGTCTCCGGCGATTCAACCTTGCAGGTGCACGGCGTCTTCTCGATCCACGGCGCCGATCACGAAATCACAATTCCGGTCACGGTTCACCTCGAGGCTGACGCATGGTCCGCGAAGGTTGCGTTTCAGGTCCCGTACGCGAACTGGGGCATGAAGAATCCCAGCGTGCTCTTCCTGCGAGTCGCAAACTTTGTCGATGTTCAATTTCACGCCGCCGGGAAAATTCGCTAGCCGTGGTTATTTACGCGGGAAGGACTGCCAGACCTACTTGATCACTCCGCGCTCTGATGCCTCAATAAACCTGATCAGCAGGTCCACGTCGTCGCCGCGATCCATCTCGGCTTTTAATTTCTCGAGCGCCTGTGAGGTATTCAACTTCGAAGCCAGCAGAAGGCGGTAGGCATGATGAATCTTCTTAATCCGTTCTTTCGTAAATCCGCGCCGTTCCAGGCCGACGGCGTTCAGTCCATAAGCATGCGTGCCGCGCTCGGCCGATGTCTTGGAGAAGGGCAGCACGTCGCGCGTGATGGTCGTGCCTCCACCAATAAACGCATATGTGCCGATGCGAACAAAATGATGCACCGGGCAAAGCGCGCCCACCGTTGCCCAGTCTTCCACCGTCACATGTCCGCCCAGCGTGGCTGCATTCGCCATGATGACGTGATCGCCGATGCGGCAATCGTGCGCGATATGCGTGTAAGCCATGATCAGGTTGTGGCTGCCCACGCGCGTCACTCCCTCGGCCTTAACGGTGGCGCGGTTGATCGTCACATACTCACGAATCTCGTTGTGATCGCCGATCTCAAGCCGCGTCGGCTCGCCCTTGTAAGAAATATCCTGCGGCGCAAGGCCAATCGAGCAGAATGGAAAAAACTTGTTGTCCGAGCCGATCTTCGTGGGACCGTCCATGGCCACATGAGAAAGCAACTGGCAGCGCTCGCCGAGTTCGACCTCTGGCCCGATCACGCAATAAGGCCCAATCTGACAGGAATTCGCAATTCTTGCATTCGGATCGATGATCGCCGTGGGATGAATAGACATTTGTGAAATTGGTAATTTGTGATTTGTAATTGGTCTGGTCTGCGAACGCAAAATCACCAACTACAAATTGGAAACTACAAATCGGTTCCTGGCCGTCTCCCCGGTCGCGGCGTTGAGCGCTCGCGGCACCAAACGGCAAGTCACCGTCGACTCAGCTGCAACTTTGCCGTCAACGTAAGCCTTACCTTCCAGTCGCGCCGCGGTCCGCCGCCAGGCGCGGACTTCTACCTCAATGCGTAGCTGATCTCCCGGCACCACCGGCCTCCGGAACCGCGCCTTCTCGATCCCGGTAAACACCATCAGCATCTCGTCGCGATTTGGAACCTCAGTCAGCAGCAGCAACCCGCCTGCCTGCGCAATCGCCTCAACGATCAACACGCCGGGCATGATCGGCTTGTCCGGAAAGTGTCCCTGAAAGAACGGCTCGGTGATCGTCACGTTCTTCAGCGCCACGATCCGCTTCATGCGCTCCAGTTCCAGCACGCGGTCGATCAGCAGAAAAGGATACCGGTGCGGCAGTATCTTGAGGATATCGTTGATTTCCATGGCAGTTTTCGGGGTAGTGGCCGATTCCGTTGTCTCTGTGCTGTCAGTCATACCGTTTTGGTCTTGCGGCGAAGATTATACTGTAGCGCATCCCCGCTTTTGGGTGGCGCAGCGGTTTGCCGCTGCGATAGCTGATCCAGTCATCGCCGGCTTGAGCCGCTGAGGCTTTCCATGATCACCACAAAATCTCTGTTGCGCAATGTATTCGTCATTATTTTCCCTGTGCTCCTCGCTGCCACTCTCTGGTCGCAGCAGCCAGCCGCACAAGTTCCGCAATCCGCCGTTCCCGCCTTGCCCGCCGACATCCCGGCCAACGCCGACCGCTATTCGATGCTCCTTATGGGCAACCTGGCCGGGCAGCAAGCGGTTTGGACCGCGTCCGACGGTACGCTCCACATGTTCTTTCAATTCAATGATCGCGGCCGCGGACCCAAGACTACCTCGATCTTCAAGCTCGACGCGAACGGCATTCCGATCGCAGAGACCATCACCGGCAACGACTACCTGAAATCTCCAGTCGACGAATCGTTCACCAACGCGGGCGGCACCGCGCGCTGGAAGAACAACGCCGAACAAGGCGAGAAGAAACTCTCCGCTCCCGCCTTCTACTCTTCGCTCAACGGCGCGCCGTCGGAAGTCGGACTCCTCGCGCAGGCCGCTCTCAAAAACGGAGGCAAAATCCCGCTGCTGCCCGATGGCGAAGCGCGCGTCCAACACATAACGGACGTGGACGTCGAAGCGGGCGGCCAGAAGAAACGTGTTGCGCTCTATTCCATCACCGGCCTCGACTTTACGCCCACATATTTGTGGATGGACGACCAAAGCAAAGGCCACGGGAAGTTTTTTGCGACGGTTGATAGCTGGGGATCGATCGTTCCCGAAGGCTGGGAATCGGCCGTCAAGCCACTACTTGCCACGCAGGACAAGGTAAAGCAATCCCGCTCAGCCGATCTCGCTGCCAAACTCGCTCATCATGCGCCCAACGGAATCTTATTCAAACACGCCAACATCTTCGACGCTGCCTCCGGAAGAGTTGTCCCTGATCAGGAAGTCTTTATCAGTGGCAATCGCATCGTCGGCGTTGGATCAACTCCGATTTGGTCCGAGAGGGTACCGAATTACCAGACGATCGACGCAACCGGCAAAACCCTCCTCCCCGGCCTCTGGGATATGCACGCGCACGTCGGCGATAACGACGGCCTGCTCAACCTCGCGGCTGGAGTCACCACCGTCCGCGATCTCGCCAACGATACCGACTCGCTCCTCGCCCGCCGCCAGCGCATCGCCGACGGCAAGGAGATCGGCACTCGCATCGTCATTGCCGGCATCATCGACGGTCGCGGTCCCTACCAAGGGCCAACCAAGGTCCTAGTGTCTACCGAGGCTGAAGCCCGCGCCGCCGTCGACAACTACAAGCGCCTCGGCTACGTACAGATCAAGATCTACAGCTCCGTTCCACCCGCGCTCGTGCCCGCCATCATCGACGAGGCCCACAAGAACGGCCTGCGCGTCAGCGGACACATTCCCGCCGAGATGACCGCGGACCAGTGCGTCAAGCTCGGCTATGACGAGATCCAGCACATCAACTTCCTCGTTCTCAACTTCTTCCCCGAGATCAAGGACACCAATACCATCACGCGCCTCACCAAGCCCGGCGAAATTACCGCTGGACTCGACCTGAATTCCGAGAAGGTCAAGACCTTCATCAAGCTCCTTCAGGATCACAACACCAAGCTCGACTTAACGCTCACGGTCTTCGAGGATCAGTACATGGGCCGCATCGGCCAGATTCCTCCCGGCTATGCGACAGTTGCGAACCGACTTCCTGCGCAGGTGCGTCGCGGCCTGCTCACCGCCGGAATGACTCCGCCTCCAGGAATGGACGACACTTACAGGAAGTCGTTCGCCAAGATGCTCGACTTCGCCGGCCTGCTCTATCGTTCCGGCCTTCAGATCGAGGATGGCACCGACAACATGGCGGGCTTTACGCTCCATCGCGAGCTCGAACTCGACGTTCAGGCCGGAATTCCTCCCGCACAGGTGTTGCAGAACGCGACCCTGAACGCCGCGCGAATCATGAACATGGAGAAAGACCTCGGCTCGATCGCGCCCGGAAAGCTAGCCGACCTCACGCTGGTCGATGGCGACCCGACAAAGAACATAAGCGACATTCGCAAGACCTCCGTCGTCGTCAAAGACGGAGTTCTGTATTATCCCAACGAGTTGTACACGGAGCTCGGAGTCGCGCCGCCAGGCCAAACTCACTAGATCAAGCTCACTAGATCAAGTTCCCAATCAGGCTGATTAAGCTTCACGCGCTAAGCTTCCCGCTTTAAGCTTCACTCTTATGATGCACTGCGACTCGCGCGTACCAAGGCTGCGACTCATTTCCACGCTTTCCATCTGATATAGTCCGCGGAAATCCCGTGCGTTTTCCTGGAGGCCTGATGAGAGATCCGATGAGACATATAAAGATGAGATCGTTCCTGCGTTCCCGGCCGCCAATTCCGCTCGCGTCCATCGCGGTTCCAATCTTCACCCTTATCGCGATCTTGGCTTTTGTATGCGTGCCGCTCGCGGCGCAAAGTGGCGACGCGGACGCTGCCGCGCGTTCCCAGGTGATGGCTCTGGAGAAGGCCTGGAATCAGGCTTACAAGGCGGGAGACACCAAGGCTCTGGCTTCGATTCTCGACAACGCGTTGGTGCTGGTGGAAGACGATGGCTCGCTCAGGACGAAAGCGGATTTCCTCTCAAGCATCAAAGGCCCGACTGCCAATGAAGAGCAGGTCGCGCCTGAATCGCTGACGGTGCGCGTGTTTGGCAACACTGCGATCGCCATTGGAGTGATCGGAGTGAAGTCAAAACAGGGCGGCAAAATCGTAACGCGGCGCGAGCGCTTTATCGATACCTGGCTGAACCGAAACGGAAACTGGGTCTGCATCGCGACGGACGCGACTCCGATGAAGAATTAGTTTTCTGGGAGTTCCGTTTTGGGATTTCTTTTGTTTACCCTTCAGTTAAGTAGGGGTACCCCCCCCCTACCTCGGTATATTAGAATCAGCAACTTAGACGGTTTTCCCCGCCAAAGTACGGCGCTTATTGGGGTTAGAGGCAAAGTCCGCGATCGAAAGGACTTAGGGCTTCGAGCCTCGCTACCTTCCCATTTTCGTAAGTGACCTACCCGCCCACTTACTCTACTTAATTAGTTCAAAACTCAGCATAGCACGAGTGGTCAAGTGACAGTACAGGTGAGAAGCATAGTCGAGGGACGGTTGGATGCTCGAGCTTTTTTGTCCGTCTGAACGGAAAGCCTAAGCGGAGAGAATCGTGGAATCCCACCTTTTGGAATGCGCGAAAGGTGGGCCAGCATTCCAGCCACACATTCAGGATAGCGGGGCGTCAAGCGGAGGGCAACTGCGTCCATCCGCGAGCGAATAGTGGGCGAACAAAATATTATTGCAATAGAGACATGTATGTACATGTCGTGCGAGAGCAAGAAACGAAAAGAGTTCGGCGATTTCTAGGAGGTGAAATGGGGCTTGACAAGGCGTGCTATGGAAAATCGGCGGGAGACTGCGTGGGACTCGATCCAGGGAAAGTCCATGTGGGACAGGGCCGTGGAATCCCACCTTTCGAAATGCGCGAAAGGTGGGCACCCGGCGGTGCGATGGAAATAAGAATGGATTACCTGCCGACTCGCCAGGAAATTAAACCACCAGCAGTCGATGGAATCTATTGTTCTTGCCAACCGCCTGCAATACTTCGAAGACCAGATCGCCGAAACGATATTGGGATTCGGAATAGACCTTACTCATTTCCGGGTCCATGAAGCGCTGGATGAGTTCGTCCTCCGATGTGTCGGTACGAGACAAGAACTCTTCATAGAGGCTCAATAGTTCAGCGATTTGTGGGCTGGCGTCGGTTGCCTCCGCTTGGAGACCGAGCCATTCGAGGCGCCGTGTCGGAGTGAGAGCGATCATTTCCACAATGTCATCGGGACTGACGGTCCTCTTTCGCCTGAACAGCACGAGCAGGTAAAGAAGAGCGGAGTAACACGTCAGAAGGCGACTGTGTTTCAACTTGTAGTTCTTTATTTTCCTTTTCGCCTTCTTGGGAGGCGGGGCACTCTGGGTTCGCGCCTCATAATTGACGCAGAAGGTCCGCCACATTCTCAAAATATCGTTCGCCAGGAAGCCGGGCACAAATTCGCTCGAATGATGCTGGAAGTCTTTGCAATACGCCTGAACAACTTCCGGGATCACTTCCCGATAGACTGTCTCGCCAACGAGTGGCCGGCTTTCGAGCAGCAGTAAAAGACGAGCTGTGAACGTATTGGTGACGTCATCCTCGGGCTTGCCGAGAGTGCCGACGAGATCGGCGACCGTGTAGTGGGTTAAATATGTTCCTTCGCCGGAGAAGTCGGGGATTCCGAGTTCTCTGGTGACTCGAACAAGGTCTGCTTTGATCAGGATTTCGTCGAGACCGCCAAGGCTTCGCTTGTCATTTACGGTCTTTCCAACGATGAAGAGGTCTAGATCGCTGTAACGATTCGCCTCGCCGCGCGAAAACGAGCCCGTCATGTAGACGCAGGCTACGTTAGAACAGAATTTGTCGGCGGCTTCGAGTTTGAGACGAAGCTGGGCAATTCGCTCGTCAGTTTCTTTGCGCCTGCGCTCAAGGATTTCTCCCACGCACACCCTCCCATTCGAAAACCCGGATAAAAATCTCGGCTTGTTCGATCGCATCTTCCAACGCGTGATGCGTGTGCCTGCTCTGGGGGCGAAGATTGGGAAGTAGTTTCGATTTGCCCGCCTCGGAGATCGGGACGTCGGCCTTCACAGCGAATGCCGTTTTGATATCGAAGCAAAGAGAGTGATTGAACGGCGACCCGACAGCCGAAAACTTTGTGAAATACCAGTACAGCCAAGACCAGTCAAAGCTGAGAGGATAGGCAACGAGAATCGGCTTGGCGTCGCCCGTGACCTGCCTGATCCAGTGCGCTGCTTCAGTCATTGCCTTCTCGGGTGACTCGCCTTCCCTGAGGAGACGATCGCGATCGAGACCGTTGACTTGTAAGGCCTCGGGTTGGAAGTCGTTCGAGATTGGCTTCAGCTCGCGATAGAAACTGTGCTGGTAGTTCTGTGGAACCGTAAATCGCGAACCGTCAAATCTGCCGGCGAAGACAAGGGCGAAGGAGAGAATCGAGAATGGACCCGGAATCGGGCCATCGGTTTCGACGTCGGCGGAGAAGTACACGTCGACGCCGCGCTCCATGGGCGAGTTGGCCTTCTCGTCGGAGTGTTCAATTGCCTTGTTCGAAGACTCTGGACGCGTTGTCAACACAGAACTCATTTAGATGCTCAACTGCCGATCAGGAATCATATACAGGTGAGAAGTATAGTCGAGGACGGATTGGCACTTGGCGTTTTTTTGCCCTGCTGACCGAAAAGCCCCAGCGGGAGAGCTTGGAAACCCACCTTTCGAAATGCGCGAAAGGTCGGGCACCCGCTACTGCCTAGAGGCGCGACGCAAACTTAAAGGAACACAATCTGGACGGAGAACGTACAGACACTCCAAGCGCCCGTCTTTGTACTCGAATACGAAGCGTGCCACCGAGTCTAATTCGTCGCATCGCGATAGGTATGCGTCTAAATCTCCAAAGCCACGGGAAAAGAGCTCTTCTATTTCTTCCGAGGTTGGATTCGTAATCAGCACGTGAATCTCAATTGGTTCGCAATGTCTGGTGGTAGTGAGCTGAAAATCCGACAGGCACTCGGCTGACTCCTTACGGGACCTGAAATGAGCCTTGAGGACATTTTTCAGGCCGACGTACAAATCCTCCCCCAGCTTATTAAAAAATTGTGACGCGATTTTCAGACCGACCGAACGCGCCGGCTGCAATTACAAGGGTGGGAATATACTCGACGGATTTCTTGACTTGAACTGCATGCCGAGATGCGGGCGAAAGCTCAACGAGGAGCGCCAACAATTCACGCCCATCTATGCTTTCGTAACTGCGGTCATATTCGACATTGAAGGTCGAAATATCGCTGCTCTCTATCCGTATCTTGCGCCCGTCCCCGGCTAGAGAAAATATCGTGTCGCCTTGCTCAAAAACCTCAAAGGTCCCGTTAAGAGCAAATTCTCCATCGTCAAGGCGCACAATCGTGGCGGATGCCACTCGTCCAATGGGCGCATTTCGGATGTCGTGCTCATCCGTGAACGGCAGATAATTGCCGTTTACACTGGCCGCGAGGGATTGAAGTCCTTCGACCGCGAGCCTCTCGCCGTCCATGTCTACGTGGGTTGTAGCCATCGTGCCTTCAAGTATCCGCATTGCCTGTCCTCGCGTTCCGGAGCAAGATGCGAGACCTACCCCTCTAGCTGCAGCCGCTCGTACTCCCGCAGCTCATGCACTTATAGCAGCTGCCGTTGCGCACCATGATGCTACCGCAGACGTGGCAGCTTGGAGCGTCGCCGAGGTCGATCATTCCGGCTAGGGCGTCGGCTGCGTGGATCTAACCCGTTGCTGGTCGCTGGTCGTCTGGTCGTCTCGGAACCCGTATCGGCGTTGCAGGTCTTCTACTATGCCTTCGGCGGGCGCACGAGTTACATCTGCTAACGACTTCGGGCGCAGGTTTTCGAAGAGGAACTGCTGCTGTCCGGTCAGGAAGCGCAGTTGGAGCCAGCGGAAGATGTAATCCATGATCGACTTGGCGAAGCCGATGTCGGGATTGTTGGACCAGCCGCTGGGCTCGAAGCGGGTGTGCGCGAATTTTTCGCACAACAACTTCAGCGGCACGCCGTGCTGCAACGCCATGGAGATGGCGAGCGCGAAGCTGTCCATGAGGCCGGAAACGGTGGAACCTTCCTTGGCCATCTTGATGAAAAGCTCGCCGGGTTCGCCGCTCTGATAGAGGCCGACGGTGATGTAGCCTTCGTGGCCTCCAATATTGAATTTGTGCGTGACCGACATGCGCTCTTCCTGGAGGCGGTGACGGACGGCGCGGGGCGGCGCATTGAGATTTTCTTCCTGCACTTGCGGCGCGGCGGCCGCCGCGGCATTGCGGGCCGCGTCATCCTTCGTGGAATTCGCGGTCTTGCTGCCGGCGGCGGAGAGCGGTTGCGCTTTCTTGCAGCCGTCGCGATAGACGGCGACCGCTTTCAGACCCAGCTTCCAGGCCTGAATGTAGGACTCGGAGATATCTTCGACCGTGGCATTCTCGGGCAGATTGACCGTCTTCGAGATGGCGCCGGAGATGAAGGGCTGAGCCGCGGCCATCATCTTTAAGTGGCCCATGTAATGAATGGAGCGCGTGCCCTTGGCCGGCTTGAAGGAGCAATCAAAGACGGCGAGATGATCGTCCTTGATATGGGGCGCGCCTTCGATGGTGCCGGTGGCGTCGACATAGCTGACGATGGCGTCGGTCTGCTCGTGAGTGTAGCCGAGTTTGAAGAGGGCGCTCGGGACCGTGTTATTCACGATCTTGATCATGCCGCCGCCAACTAACTTCTTGTACTTAATAAGAGCCAAGTCGGGCTCGATGCCGGTGGTGTCGCAATCCATGAAGAAGCCGATGGTGCCGGTGGGAGCGAGGACCGTGACCTGACTGTTGCGGTAGCCGTGCTTTTCACCGCTGGCGAGGGCGTCATCCCAGCATTGCTTGCTGGCTTCGAAGAGCGAAGGCGGGACATTCTTGACTTATTAATGTTATTTACGCTGGCGCGATGCATGCGGATTACGTCTAAGAACGGCTCGCGATTGAGATAGTAGCCGGGACAGGCTGCGCCGGGCATAGCTTCGGCGGTGGTTACTCCCAGGCGCGTTTGCACCGTGCTGGTCGCCGGGCCCAGCGGCTCGCAGAGTTCGGCGATGCGGCTGGATTGTAAGTAGGCCTGTCCGCACATGATGGCGGTGACGCAGGCGGCATAATCGCGGCCAGCGTCGGAGTCGTAGGGGAGGCCGGCGGCCATCAGCAGCGCGCCTAAGTTGGCATAGCCAAGACCGAGCGGACGATAGTCGTGGCTGTTTTTGCCGATCATTTCCGTGGGATAGCCGGCGTTGTCGACCAGAATTTCCTGCGCGGTGATGATGACATCGACCGCGTGGCGATAAGCCTCCACGTCAAAGGTGCCGTTGGGCGCGAACTTCAGCAGGTTCAGGCTGGCGAGGTTGCAGGCCGAGTCGTCCAGGAACATGTACTCGGAGCATGGGTTGCTGGCATTGATGCGGGCTGTGTTCTTGCTGGTGTGCCAGCGATTGATGGTCGAGTCGTACTGCATGCCGGGATCGCCGCAATGCCAGGTGGCCTCGGAGATCTTGTTCATCAAATTCTTGGCGGAGTAAGTGTTGATAACCCGGCCGTCGACAATGGAGCGGGTGGAGAATTCGGTGTCGCGCAGAACGCTGACCATGAAGTCGTCAGTTACCCGCACCGAGTTATTGGCGTTCTGGAAGAAGATGGAGCTATAAGCGTCGGAGTCAGGATGCGAACCGTCATAGCCCTGGGCGACCAAGGCGTGGGCCTTGGCTTCTTCTTTCTGCTTGCACTCGATGAAGTCGATGATATCGGGATGGTCGATGTTGAGGATAACCATCTTGGCGGCGCGGCGGGTCTTGCCTCCCGACTTGATAACGCCGGCAAAGGCGTCAAAGCCCTTCATGAAGCTGAGCGGGCCGCTCGCGGTGCCTCCACCGCTGAGCGTTTCAGTCGAACTGCGCAGCGGAGAAAGATTGGTGCCGGTGCCGCTGCCCCACTTGAAGAGCATGCCTTCGGTCTTGGCCAGAGTCAGGATGGAATCGAGCGAGTCTTTCACCGAGTTGATGAAGCAGGCCGAGCACTGCGGACGCGTGTAGCCGGTCACGCCGAATTCTACCTGCTGGGTGGCCTGGTTCCAGTGCCAGTTCGTGGCATCGGAATTGGGCTCGATGCGATCGCAGCCGACGTTGAACCAGACCGGCGAGTTGAAGGCCGCGTACTGGCGGATAAGAAGATGAACGAGTTCGTCGTGGAAGGTGGCGGCGTCTTCACTGGTGCGGAAGTAGCCATCCTTCATACCCCAGTCGCGAATGGTCTCGGCCACGCGGGCCACTAGTTGGCGGACGCCGGTTTCGCGTTCGCCGGTATCCATGCGGCCGTGCAGGTATTTGCTGGCGACGATGTTGGTCGCGGTCATGGACCAATCTTTCGGCACCTCGACGTTCTTCTGCTCAAAGATGATGCCGCCCTGCGAGTCGGTGATGGCGGCGGTGCGCAGCTCCCACTCGACGTCGTCGTAGGGATTGACGCCGGACTTGGTAAAAAAACGGCGGAAGGCGAGGCCGGGAGCCTTCTTCTTATTCGCGGTCGCCGCGGGATGCGTCTTTAGCTGATCTTTTTCCTGCACATTATCCTTCGCATTCTGGTTGATTCTTGCCTGCACTTCGGCCATGTCTTTCTCCTGATTAGATGATTGCGGAATGAAATCGATGTTGCATGGGCCCTGGTATGAACGGTGTTTCCGGTTGCTTTCGAGCAAGGACCGAAAGGCACGGGCCCGTGGCCCACGCAGGCTTGCTGCGGCTTGCCCTAGCGGGCGAGCTCGGCTTCCGGCTTCTTGCGATAGCTGTGTTCGGGGAGCGCGCTGGGGTCGATCGGCGAGGTTGCCTGAATAGGCCCAGCCGGAGACGATTGACTCGCCGGCGAGTTAGCGGCGGGTGATTCAATTCCGTGTCGAATGAAGGAGGCGGCAACGAGTTCGATCAAAGCTTCCATGGGGGGCTCCTGGGGTAAGAAACTGCGCGAAGCTGCCGGCGAGCGGCCGCCTCAATTCCAAATTTTTAATGAATCCCCCCGGGGGGACCTACTTAGAGAGCCGGGGGAAGTCACCGCGAAAACTCCATCCGAACCGGGGGATGGTCCCGAAAAGGAGCGGACAGGAAGTCACCACAACTTCAAGTGCGCCCCTGAGTTTAGGGTCTGGGCCTCCTTGCGTGGAGGTCTATAAAAATGCCCTTGGGATGCTTAACGTACAACCACCAGTAGTGCGTGTCAAGGGAAAATCGCAATATGTAGTGGCTCTAGTGTGCTACGTGTACCGAATTGGAGAATGACGATTTCCTCACTAGGGCTTGCTTATTGAAAAGTCAGCGCTTATTCCCCGCTCCCTTTTATGAAGCTACGGCGTGCTGGCGATCTGCGGAAGCGCGAACCGCCGTCTGCGTGATGGCCGCTGGCGGACGACGGTCGGGCAGACTACCTTCAGGCACGGCAATCGCGAGCGGCACGTAGACATCTTCAAAAAAATCGCGTGGCGCAATGCGCCGGATTCCGTTGGAATTTTCGACGAGGTAGTCGCCGGGTTGGCCGACGTGCTCATGGCCGAAGGGATCGGTGAACGCGATCGGTTCCGTGAGTTGACGGGCTCGCACCATAAAGCGCGTGCAGTAGACATTCCATTGATTCTTGCTGATCATGACCTTCTCACTACAAATAATTGCGGTTGAGTTTGCATGCGCCGGACTGGCTCTCAGTCGTTACTCCGGCTTAATCGTTGCTGAGGTGGTGTGACTTTACGCGCAGATCGCAGCCGGGTCAATTACACATGATTGGTGCAACCGGTGGAATTCCGGGCAGCGCGGAATCAGCACGCGCATGGCGAAGCGTGAGAGTCGAAAGCGGAGTTGAAGTGCGCAAGCGCAGCGGATTCTGCGCGCACTCAGGAGCGCATGCGAAAGTTTTCTCTGCACGCGGTGGACACGATTTGCACATCGGCTGCACAGGAAAGTCAACAGCAGGGTTCGAGACCCGAGGTTCGAGGGCGAGGCTCGAGGTCTGAGACTCAAGGTCTGAAGTTCGAGGTCTGACGCTCGAGGCGCGAGACGAAATCGCATTTGCAGATTGCCTGGGTCCGACTGCAGCACCGCGCCCACTCACTGAAAAGCCCCACTCATTTTCAAGAGAGAAAATGAGTGGGGCCAGGTTCAGCGAATCCGCCTATCAGCTACTCGAGGAAAATATTGAACTTGCTGTTGATCGTCGAGGTGCCGACCGTGGTTGTGACAGTTACGCTAGCCACGCCCTTTACGGGATTTATGCAGGTTTCCGTGCTGCCGGCGCAGAATCCATTGCCCGGTCCGGTTTCCCCGAGAGTCCCGAAGGCGGTGTCGTCAGAAATGACGATGACAGTGCCCGCCGGAAAGGGATTAGGACCGAAGTTGAACGGGCCAGTGTCCATGATGTAGTTCTTGCCTTGCTTCACGACGATCGAAACCACGAGATCATCGGTTGCATCGCCCGTATCGTCTTCGTAGAACCAGAAAATCTGCCCGCAATTTGGACTGCTGCTGCTGCTCGCATCGCAGGCCGAGAATGACTGTGTGTAGGCCGGTTGCCCGATGACCACTCCGCCCGTCGAGATCTGCGAGCAATCCGCGCCATTTGCGTTCTGGTTGGGGAAGCAAGGCCACTCATCGTTGTCGCCTCCATCGACTGGCGGCAGAACGCCGAAGCCGGAAGACAGTTGTTCGAGCGCTTTTCTCTCGCTCTTTGCTTGCGCGTGAGCGCCGCTCGGGTTAACTGCGCGAATCTGAAGGTGATGGAAGCTCTGTGCCAATGCCTGCTGGCCGCAAACCAGGAACGCGACCAATGCGCAGCACGCCAAAGCCTGGAACAAACGAAACTTTCTCATTGCGGTGTCTCCTCCTGAACTCATTGGGCTGGCCGATTCTGAAAGCCCTAGAGGGTCGAAAGTATGCGGTAGGTCCAAAGCCTTGTCAACGCCTGCCGGACCGCAGATTTACTGCAAAAAAATGCACATTGTCTGCGCAATCAACTTGTGCGCAACCAAACAAGACGGTTTCTGACCGGACCCTCATGAGTGAAAGAAAGAAAAGCTCCCGGCGCGAGGCTGCGGCGCCGGGAGCTTTTACCTTTTCAACTTGACCCCTGACTTTGTTCTATTTCTTCGAGCACCCCTGTCCGGTCGTGATGCCGGTGAGGATGTTGTTGGCCGCCGTTATGGACTTACTGTAGCAATAGCCGGCTAGATCGTAGGTGTAAAAGGTTTGGGCGCTGGACTGGTTCTCGTTGCCGATGAGCTGGCCACTGGAATTGAATTCGAGAGTGTCCGTGGGGGTGACCTGGTTATTCAGTTCGCTGAAGGCTACGACCGCCCCATTGAGCGTGGCCTCGTCCTGGACTGAATATACCTGGCTCACGGTGGTGGTTTGCGTGCCGGAGCCGTCGGGATTGAAGGCCAGCACGATGTCCATGGTCATCGGCCAGTTGCTGTTGCGGTTGTCGATGCGCGTGCCGGCGGAATCGACGACCGTGGTAGTGGCGTCGATCGAGGTGCCCTGCACGATGTCCTGCACGTAGGTGTTGCTGTTGATGGTGAAGTTCTGGACGTTGGAGAAGTTGATGTTCTGCGCCAGCGTGGTGGTGACTGTGCCCTTGGAAGTGTTGACGTAGCCGGCGATGGTGAAGTTATGCCCGGAAACCGTATTCACGCTTCCGCCCACGTCGCCGTTCCTCGATACGTTGATTTTTTCGGTAATCGATGGCGACGGCGGCGTCAGCGTGTTTTGCGTGACCGCGCCCGTTACCTGAGTCGAACCGTGATCGAGATAAAGCAGCAGCGACGCGGTCGCCGAGAAGTAGTCGTCGGCGTTATAGACAGTCATGCTTACGGTGTGCGGATTGCCATCGTCGAGCGTGGCCGCGAAGGGCGTCAGATTGACGCGGTAGGGGACGAACTTGAGGGTTTGAACTCCGGGGATCGGGAACCAGAGATAGGGATCGATACCGCCGGTGAAGATCCACGGGTAAACGGGAGCGACGCCGGCGGGCGTGCCGTCGATCGTGATCTCCGATTCGCGGAAGGCGGTGTTGGGGCAGCTATCAAGTTCTCCACTGACGTCGTTGGGGACGCAGGTGTACCAGAACTCGTCGTCATTCTGGCTCTGTGCAAAGACGTCGAGATAGGCGCGCTCAACGTTGGCCGGAAAGGTGAGCGTTTGCGAGAGCGACGGCTGGCAGCACTGTCCGGTGGTATCAAGCGCGACCGTACCGCCGCTCGGGCCGCCGGAGAAGGCGATGACGTCATCGGCGGTGACGGGCGCCGGATACTTCGCCGAAGGCGGATAGAAGTACATTGTCACCGTGCCATAGATGACGCCGGTGTAAGTTTTGTTGACCAGGTTGCCGATGTCAGCCGTGCCCGATTGCGCGGTCGTGAAGATGGAACTGTAGTCGGTGAGGTCGCGCTGGATCTGCCAATTGCGTGAGTCGTTCGGATCGGGCTCAGAGGTCGTGCCGAAATAAATATTGGTCGGGCCCAGCCAGATGTCGGCGGTACGGTCATACTGGATTCCCTTGGAGACGGAGAAGTCGCCGACCAGAATCACCTTGGCCCAGGGCGCGGGGCAGGCTGCGGGCGGAGTATAGGAAAAGGTCCGCGGATTAAAGTCGTCAAAGCGATCATGCTGGAAGAGCACGACCTTGCAGGGTGTGGTGTTTGGATGAGGAACGGGCGGATCGGCGGTCGCCGTGTTGGAAGAGCCAACCCCCGCGAAGACAAGGGCGGACGACGCGACCAGCAAAACAAGCGTCGCGAATTTCGAGAAACGGGAAATCGTCATGAGGGCCTCCTGGGAAGTGACCGAAAACGTTAAGTGAGACAGGTGCTGGTTTGGAGAGTGGCTTTGCCGCGCAAAGCCGCGGTGGGAGAGGAGTTTAGTGAATTTGGGGCGCCGCCGTCAAGGGCATGACGCGGTCAGAAACGGCGGCAGCTTGCCCCGGTGATAATGGATTTCATAATTTATGTACCGGATTGCAGACGCGTTGGCTTGCGGGTCGTTCCACGGCTGATATTTCGCGCTTGATATTGCGCAGTGATATTGCGCAGTGATAGTCCGCAGTGATAGTGCGGTGAGAGTGATGAGGGAAAGAAAATTGTTGAAGAGAAAATCAGTGGCCTGCATCTTCGTCGCCGCCTGCATCTGGACCCCGGCGCGCGCCCAGGTTGTCACGCCGCCAGCGGCCACGCGTACGCACGTGGTCATGCTCGGGACCGGCACACCGAGCGCCGATCCGGACCGGTCAGGCCCGGCGGTTGCGGTGGTCGTCAACAACCGCGCTTACCTGGTGGATGCCGGTGCGGGAGTGGTGCGGCGCGCAGCCGCGGCCTCGAACAAAGGATTCCCGGAACTGAAGGCATCGGAACTCGGGATTGTTTTCATCACCCACCTGCATTCCGATCACACGCTCGGATATCCCGACCTGATTTTTTCGCCCTGGGTGCTGGGAAGAACGGCGCCGCTGGAGGCTTACGGTCCGCATGGCTTAAAGAAGATGACGGCGAATATCGAAAAGGCATGGCAGGAAGACATTCGCGTCCGGCGCACGGGGCTGGAACAGGCGAATCCAACTGGATACAACGTGCATGTGCACGAGATTTCGCCGGGCGTCGTCTATCGCGACCAGAATGTCACCGTCACTGCGTTTCCGGTGAAGCACGGCACCTGGAGAGAGGCGTATGGCTACAAGTTCGAAACGAAGGACCGGAAGATCGTGATCTCGGGAGACACCGCACCCACCGATGAAGTGGTGCAGGCGTGCGATGGCTGCGACGTGCTGTTGCACGAGGTCTACAATCCGCACGGCGCCGAGCTGCACACCGAGCATTGGAAGGAATATTTTCGAACCTTCCACACTTCTCCGGCGGAAATCGGCGAGATCGCGCGCCGGGCGCATCCCAAGCTGCTTGTCGTGTATCACCAGGTGCTCGAGGGATTGCCGGAGGAAGACCTGGTCGAGCAGATCAGTTCCGCCTACAAGGGCAATTGGATCTCGGCCAAAGACCTGGATGTGTATTGAGCATTGCAGATTGTGAGTGAAGAGGTGAGAGCGGAATGGTGATGTATCGGACTCGATTTGCCGGCGACATCCTGACGGAATTCCTTCCGCCGTTGCGGCGAAGTAAGAAGCAGCGCGTCATTGTTTTGTGCGATGGCATGCCTTCCATTCCGCGCAAACAGCCGCTGGCGGAATTTTTGGCGGCGAAAGGATATTGGGTGTTTTATCCGCGCTATCGCGGATCGTGGGAGAGCGGCGGCACATTTCTGGCGCGCTCGCCGCATCTGGATATTCTGGATGTCACCGACGGGATCCACGGTGAGTTTCGCGAGATCGCATTCCGGCAGAAGTTTCGCCTGCGGCCGGATGAGGTTTTTGTGATTGGCGGCAGTTTTGGCGGGGCCGCAGCATTGTTGTGTTCGCTCGATGCGCGCGTGAAGAAAGTTGTGGCCAATTGTCCGGTAGTGGATTGGTCGATCCTGCGGGGCGAGCAGAGGAAAGAGACTTCAAATCCAAGTTACGCGGCTTATATTCGCGAGGCCTTCGGCACGGCGTACCGGCTGCCGGATCGGAATTGGAAGAAGCTCAGCGATGGGAAGTTCTTCAGTCCGATTGATCACGCCGGAGAGATGACTGCCGAGAAGATCATGATGTTTCATGCCGAGGATGATCCGTATGTTCCGTACCGGACCGTCGTGAAGTTTGCGCGGTTGAGCGGTGCGCAGTTGAAGCTGCTGCGGCGCGGCGGGCATTTGAGCACCGACATGATTGTGCGGAAGTACTGGGAGAAGATTCGCGAGTTCTTTTCGAGCTGAAGATTTACAGTTTGTTCAAGCCGTCCAGCGCGGCGACCTTATACGCCTCAGCCAGCGTCGGGTAGTTGAAGATCGTGTCACGGAAATATTCGATCGATCCGCCCATGGCCAGCACGGCCTGTCCAATGTGAATGATCTCCGCGGCGCGGTCTCCGATGATGTGGACGCCAAGCAGCTTGAGCGAGTTAGGATCAAAGAGAATTTTTACCAGTCCCTGCTCGTCGCCCAGCATCTGCCCTTTGGCGAGTTCGGAGTAGCGTGCCAGACCGCTTTCGTAGGGCGCTTTTTTCTTGGTCAGCTCTTCTTCCGTTTCGCCCACCATCGAAATTTCGGGGATCGCGTAAATTCCGTACGGGATCAGATTCGAAACCATCTTGCTGGGCTTGCCGAACATGTGGCAACTGGCGAGTCGTCCCTGCTCCATCGAAGTAGATGCGAGCGCGGGAAAGCCGATGACGTCGCCGGCGGCATAGATATGCGGAATGTCGGTCTGATAGTGCTCATTGACGATGAGCTTCCCGCGGCCGTCGGGCACGATGCCGGCGGCGGCAATATTCACCTGGTCGCTGTTAGCCTGGCGGCCCACTGAATATAGAAGCGCCTGTCCGCGAACGATTTTGCCGCTTTCGAGTTTGGCGAAAACCTGCGAGCGCTCGTCGTCGACGCCCACAGAGACAACTTTTTCGCCGAGGCGGAAGACCGTTCCCAGCTGGCGAAGCTGGAAGCAGAGGCTTTCGATAATCTCGCGGTCGACGAAGTCGAGCAGGGTGGGCCGCTGATCGAGCAGGGTGACTTTGACGCCCAGGGCGGCGAACATCGAGGCGTATTCGAGCCCGATAATGCCCGCGCCGACGACGATCAGCTCGCGCGGAATTTCGTCGAGACAATGAATCTGGTCGGAATCGAAAATTCGCTTGTTGTCGATCGGGATTTCGGCGTCGTGCGCGGGCCGCGTGCCGCAGGCGATCAGGATCTTCTCGCCGCGAACCTGTTGTGTGCCGTCGGAGTTGTTGATCTCGATGGTGTGCGGATCCACGAAGTGCGCGTCGCCCGAAAGCGAAGTGATGTAGTTGCGCCGGAGCTGCGCCTTGATGACCTCGACCTCTCGCGACATAACCGACTGCGCGCGGAAGACGAGATCGGACATCTCAATACGATCTTTGAGCACATAGCCGCGGCCGTAGAACGTGCGCTGGCGAAATCCGCTGAGATAGAGCACGGCCTCGCGAAACATCTTGCTGGGGATGGTTCCGGTGTGCACGCAGACGCCGCCCATGGTGCGCTCGCGATCGACGATCGCGACCTTCTTGCGCATCTTGGCCGCGCAGATCGCGCCCTTCTGACCAGCGGGTCCGCTGCCGATCACCACCAGATCGTATTCATTGTTGGACATTTGGAAACTGGTTCTTCGTGACTATTATCGGTTGGAGTCTACCGGCGGTCTAGCGGCAAAAGGAGCGGGGCTTTGGTTCAACACGAAAAATTAATCGTTTCTTAATGTGGGGCGGGGAATCCAGAGGCGTCGTCAGAGGCACCGATCGCGAAACTCGCGGACGGCACTGGGTTTGTGAAATGAAAAGCCGGGCTTCTTGGGCCCGGCTTTGGTTTGAGACATTAAAATCTATCGCTGACAAACGCCTTACCGAGCTTTGCCCGGTTGGGCAGCCGAGGGCGGCTGTCCTTGCGTGTTACTTCTTCAGCAACGATTGAAATCGCTTGTTGATCTCTTCCCAGTTCACAACGTTCCACCACGCCGCCAGATATTCCGGCCGGCGGTTGTTGTATTTCAGATAATAGGCGTGCTCCCAAACGTCGTTGCCGAAAATCGGGATCAGGCCCTGCGAAATCGGATTGTCCTGGTTCGGCGTCGAGATAACTTTCACGTCGCCATGGCTGTCGCCGGCTAGCCAGACCCATCCACTGCCGAACTGACCTGCACCGGCGGCGTTGAATTTTTCCTGAAAAGTTTTGAAGTCGCCGAAGGTCTTCTTGATGGCGTCGCCAATCGGCCCGGTCGGCTCACCGCCGCCATTCGGCTTCATGATGTTCCAGAACATGGTGTGGTTCACGTGGCCGCCGCCGTTGTTGCGTACGGCGCCCCGAATGTCTTCCGGAATCGAATTCAGATCGCGCAGCAGGTCTTCGATTTTCTTGGAGTGCAGTTCAGGATGCTTGTCGAGCGCCGCGTTCAGATTCTTGACGTAGGCGGCGTGATGCATGTCATGGTGCAGATGCATCGTCTTTTCGTCGATGGTGGGTTCAAGAGCGTTGTACGCATAGGGCAGCGGGGGCAGTTCATGCGCCATTTTTACTTCCTCCAAAGCTTGTGCCATTTCGTTTTCCTCCAAAGCATTAAAGATGACGAGCTGCGCTTGGAAGATTCACGACAGCCGCGCGTGGTTGTCCGCAACGGCCCATATATTTGTAACATTTTGGCGGGGAATACGGTTGTCCCGGCAGCAGATTGCACCGCCGGCCCTCCATCCGCAGGCAGTCCCTTTCCGTTCCAATTTTTTCTGGAATAAATCCGGTGTCCGCCAGTTCTGCACACCAGCAGGCGAACGCGAACCGGAGGTGGGGATGGCAGACGAAACAAATAACAGCATTGTCTTCGATCACAACCACGATGGCATTGACCGCCGTGGATTTCTGAAGTGCATGGCATGGGCGGGCACGGGCGCGCTCTGCATGGTTGACGGCGGCGTCCTCAAGTCATTCGCGCTCAACGATCCCCCCGCAAAACATGCCAAAGGCCAGCTCAGTTTCGTACAGATCAGCGACAGCCACATGGGCTTCAACAAACCGGCAAATCCCGACGTGATTGCCACGCTCAAAGCCGCTGTCGACAAGATCAACGCGCTGCCCGTCGCGCCCGAGTTCATGTTGCACACCGGCGACATCAGCCATCTCTCGAAGCCCTCCGAGTTCGACAATGTCGATCAGATCCTGAAATCGGCGCGGCCGCGGGAAGTTTTCTACGTTCCGGGCGAGCACGACGTGCTAGAGGATGATGGCGCGCAGTATCGCGAGCGCTATGGCAAGAATTCCAGCGGCCTGGGCTGGTACAGCTTTGACAAGAACGGCGTGCACTTCATCGGCCTGGTCAACGTGATGAACCTCAAAGCAGGCGGACTCGGTTCGCTCGGTGCCGAGCAACTCCAATGGCTGGAGCGCGACGTCAAGCACATGAAGCACAGCACGCCCATCATCGTCTTTGCCCACATCCCGCTCTGGTCGGTCTATCCCGAGTGGGGTTGGGGAACCGATGACAGCGCGCAGGCGCTCTCCTATTTAAAAAAATTCGGTTCGGTCACTGTGCTGAATGGCCACATTCATCAGACGATGCAGAAAGTAGAGGGTAACGTCACATTTCACATCGCTTGTTCAACCGCGTTCCCGCAACCGAAGCCGGGAGCTGCACCTTCGCCCGGGCCAATGAAGGTTCCCGATGATCAGCTGCGTTCTCTGCTCGGCCTCACCAGCGTGCAGGCGTTTCATGGCAGGCACGCGCTGGCCGTAACCGATTCCACGCTGGAGTGAAGCGGGTTTCGAGCCGCAAGCTTCGAGCCACGGGCGACCGGTCACCGATCGCCGATCTCTGGGATCAGTCATACGACACAAGGAGGAAGAAATGCGTCGACTTACTTTGAAACATGCCGGAGGCTTGCTCTTACTCGCACTTTTCTGTGTGCAGACTGCTGCCGCGGCTGACAACCCATCGCTGGTCGCGATCACGATCGACAACTTCAGCTTCACGCCGCAGGAGATCAAGGTGAAGGCCGGCACGACCATCACCTGGACCAACCGCGACGATATTCCGCACACCGTAGTCAGCACCGAGGGCACATTCAAGTCAAAGGCGCTCGACACCGACGACAAGTTCACAACCACTCTCACCAAGCCCGGAACCTACGCGTACTTCTGCTCAATTCATCCGAAGATGACCGGGAAAATCGTGGTCGAGTGATGACCGTCGCGGTTAATCCGTTCGATCCCAGGTCGGTGCTGCTCGCCAAACATGCGCAGCACGTCGTGCTGGTGCACTTCCCAATTGCGCTCTTCATCACCGGAGTGATTTGCGATGTGCTGGCGCACTGGCGCGGCAAGGGGGCATTGAGAGCCGTCGCCGAATTCAATCTATGGGCTGCGGCGATCATGGCCGTGCCCGTGGTGGCCACCGGACTGGCGGCGTGGCAGTGGCAACTGGAAGGGCAGCGGCTGAGGGGCACGTTACGGATGCATCTGGCGCTGGGATGCTGCTCTGCGGCTCTTTTGTGGCTCGTGGTTCTGGTGCGTTCACGGCGGTGGAAGGCGAAAGAAAGGGAACCGTCCTTGCCGGCGGCTGCGGCGATGTTGGAATTCATTTCTGTCGCGATGATCGCGGTTACAGCTCATCTTGGGGGATTCGTCAGCGGAGTGAATCTTCCCGGATAAGACAGCGTGATGGCCTGCAGGGATCAAGGGATTAAGACGCCACCCGAGGCATCTCTTCCCTGCATGTTTTCCGGCATGTCCCTGCATGGCCTCATGCTGTTCAACCGCCCGGTCCGAGCGCAAGCTCCATGTAGAGCGTTCCGGGCATGGGGTTCTTGCGATAAGGCGCAATCTCTTTGAAACCCAGCCTGCGATACATGGCGGCCGCGTCTTTCATCACCGGCCCGACCGTATCGAGGCGCATGCGCTTATAACCAATTTCTCGGGCGTCGCCGATCAAGCGCTCCGCCATCACGCGCCCCAGGCCTTTGCCGCGGAACTGCGGGCGCAAATATAGCCGCTTCATCTCGCAAACCTCGCCCTCCAAACTATGCAGAGCGCCGCATCCGGCGAGCTGACCTTCATAATCGGCCAGCAGCAAACGCCCCTTGGGAGGTGCATAATCCCCCGGCAAGCCTGCCAGTTCAGCGTCGAAGTTCTGAAAGCACAGGCTGAACCCAAGCGACTTCGCATACTCCAGAAACAATTCGCGCGCCTGCACGATCTGCGCCGGAGACGAAGCCTGAACAATGGTTACGCTCGTCACGCCAGTATTATCGATGGCATTGCGAACGATCGCAAACCGCGCCGTTATAATCGCGGTGTCGCGTTCCATGATCCCGGAGGAATTTTTGAAGGTTCTACTGCTGGAAAACATCAGCGGCGTGGCCGCCTCACAATTTGAGGAAGCAGGGTTCGAGGTCGAGTCGCTGAAGGGCGCGCTTGACGAGGCCGAACTCGTGAAGAAGATCCGCGGCGCCTCGATCCTGGGCGCGCGCTCCAAAACGCGCATCTCGGCAGCCGTGCTCGCGGCCTCGCCTGAACTGGTCGCCATCGGAGCCTTCTGCATCGGCGTCGATAAAATCGATCGCGCAGCTTCGAGCGACCGTGGCATTGCCGTCTTCAACGATCCGCATTCCAACAGCCGCTCCGTTGCGGAACTGGCCATGGGCGAAATCATTCTGCTCTTGCGCCGAACGTTCGAAGCCAGCACCCGCCTGCACAAAGGCGACTGGAACAAATCCTCCGCTGGATCGCACGAAGTCCGTGGTCTTACGCTTGGCATCGTCGGCTACGGCAAGATCGGTTCTCAGATTTCAGACCTCGCTGAAGCCATGGGCATGCGCGTCGTGTTTCATGACGTAGCCCATGTGCTGGCCCGCGGTAATGCGCGCGCCGTCAGCTTCCGCGAGCTGCTCGAGACCTCCGACGTCATCACCCTGCACGTCGACGGCAAGCAGCAGAACCAGAACCTGATGGGCGAAGAAGAACTGGCCTCGATGAAGGATGGCGCGTGCCTCATCAACCTGAGCCGAGGATTCGTCGTCGATCACGAAGCGCTGGCGCGCCATTTGAAATCCGGCAAGCTCGCCGGTGCGGCCGTCGACGTCTTTCCCCAGGAGCCGGAGAGCGGTGGGCAGTTCTCCAGCCCGCTCCAGGGACTGCCCAACGTAATTCTCACTCCCCACATCGGCGGCAGCACCGAAGAGGCGCAGCAGAATATCGGCCAGTTCGTTTCCGCCAAGATGATCGAATATTTCCAGAGCGGCAATTCGCTGATGAGCGTCAACCTGCCGCACTGCCATCTCGACTACGAGCCCGGCTCCCATCGCCTGATGCACATCCACCACAACGTCCCCGGAATTCTCCGCGCCATCAATGACATTCTCGCCGACCAGGGCATTAACATCGAGCGCCAGGTTCTCGATACGCGCGGCAACCTCGGTTATGCCATCTATGACATCAACCGCGCCTGCGACGAAGACCTTCTTGCCAAGCTGCGCGGCGTTCCGCACACCGTTCGGGTTCGCGTTCCCGGAAAAATTGCGGCCCGCGCGTAACATCCTTCAGCCAGCCCTTCTTCGCTCGCCCTTCGCCAGAATGGCGCTGCCTCAAAAAGTGTGCAATCCTCTGCACTTGAGGAAAACTGGGGTTTGACTCCCTGGCGTAACTCGATTATGGTTTCACCAAGTTTCATTCGCTCGTACAGCCCTTGTCCTGGCCCCGCGGGCAAGCCCCAAGCAGTTCCAAGAAATCCGAGTCTGGGAGATAGACCGTGACGAATGTAAGGCTGCGCGCACGGAGTCGCGCCCTGCCAATCTTGCTTTTCGTGATTGGCTTATCCTGCGTCGCGCTCGCTCAAATGCCCGTAACCACCTGGCATTATGACAACTTGCACTCGGGTGCGAATACCAGCGAGAGTACCCTCACCCCGCAGAATGTAAATCCAAAATCGTTCGGCAGACTTTTCTCCCAGTCGGTTGACGGCGCCATCGTCGGCCAGGCGCTTTATCTTCCCAAGGTGACGATCGCCGGCAGCGTGCACAACGTCGTCTATGTTGCCACCATGAATGACAGCGTTTACGCGTTTGACGCCGACAGCAACACGGGCGGAAACGCCAGCCCGCTCTGGCACACCAGTTTTTTGTCGAAAAACGTCTTGCCTGTGCCCATCTCGATTCAGGGCTGCTCGGGAACCACGGGTTGGACGCAGGTGGGCATCGTCTCGACCCCGGTGATTGACGCGGTCGCCGGCACCCTGTTTGTGGTGGCGAAGACCTACGAAAATGGAACAAGTTTTGTCCACCGCCTGCATGCGCTCGACGTAAGCACCGGTCTCGAGCAAGCGGGTAGTCCGGTTGTCATCACCGCCAGCTACGAGTATGAAGGCCAAAACTACGTCTTTGTCGACAAGATGCAGGTGAACCGGCCCGCGCTTCTGCTCAACAACGGCACCATTTATATTGCCTTCGGCTCCAACGGATGCCGCAGCGGCAAGGAAGAAGGATGGGTCGTCGCCTACAACTCGTCGACCCTCCAGCAGGCGGGCGCATTTGACGTCGAGCCCGCTGCTTCAGCGGCGGCGGTCTGGCAACGCGGAGGCGGCCTCTCCGCTGACAGCGAAGGTTATATCTACGGCGCGACCGCGGACGGTCCCTTTACCGCCGGGGTTGACCTTGGCCAGTCCGTATTCAAACTCGCGCAGGGCGACGGCGCGCTGACACTCGCCGACTGGTTCACGCCCTGGAATCAGGTTTACCTCGACGATCACGATCTCGACCTGAGTGAGCCTGTTCTCGTTTTGCCCAATCAATCCGGACCCTATCCTCATCTCGCCGCGGCCGTCGGCAAGGAAGGAACGATCTACGTTCTCAACCGGGACGATATGGGGCAGTTCTGCGAGACCTGCCAGGAAGGTGACACACAAATTCCGCAAGAGTTACAGGACTTTGCGCCCAATACCGGAGCGCTTGTCTACTGGAACAACACCCTCTTTACCACCGCGAACAGCTCACCGATCGCGGCGCTGGCGATCGCGAATGGCGTGATCAACACCGTGCCCATCGCGCTCTCGAAGAAGGTCTCCTCCGGACATTCGCCCGTCATCTCCTCGAGCGGCGCCGCCAACGGCATTCTGTGGCAGATCAACGGTAACGCCTTGGGCGCCTTTGACGCCGTCACCCTCGCCGAAATCTACGCAACCAATAAGGTAGAGACGCGCGATCAGTTGCCCATCGCTCCGCACTATGCCAATGTCATGGTCAATAACGGCAAGGTATACGTCGGAACCATGACAACCTTGTCCGTCTACGGATTGCTTCCGTAGCGCAGGCCCGCCCCAGGACAGAACTCGCGATAAGCCTGTCCTCATCGCTTGATTCATGGCCAAAAACGTAGCCCTAATCTTTGGAGGCCGCGCGCCGCAGGCGGTCATGCACGGCTTCCCACTCCGGCGACATCGGAGGAAGATCGATCGCAATCCAGTCGACATTCTCTTCGTCGGCTTCATGCAGTGCGGAGTAAAGTCGAGCCGCGTAATCGGGCGCGGATTGCGGCATCTGGCGGATCGAGACCAGCAAAAAAGGCCGGTTGAAGCTCGCCCGGCTGAAACTCGCCCGGCATGACGCTCGCCCCGTTCATGAACCGGGCTGCTCTGGGCGATACGCGTGTGTTGCAGATAAACTCCCCGTCCGCGCCCCGGCAGCTCACCATTCGCGACCAGTAATAAAGGAGTGCGCGGGCTGTAGTGGCGCGCGTGCATTCCGGGGGCGGGATGCGCGCCACCCTCCGGAGCCACCGCCAGATCGATGCTCCCAACGACCTCCGCAAGTTCAGCGCGCGAAATACCGCCCGGCCGCAACAACACCGGCCGCGACCCTGCCAGAGAAACCACCGTCGATTCAATTCCCACCTCGCATGGGCCGCCATCCAGAATGTAATCCACGTCTTCGCCCAGGCTGCGGCGCACATGTTCGGCAGTGGTTGGAGAAAGTTCCGTAAAGCGGTTCGCGCTGGGCGCCGCCACCGGCAAACCCGCAGCGCAAATCAACTCGAGCGCAACGGGATGTGAAGGCATGCGCAAGCCGACCGTCCCGAGCCCGGCCGTGACGATTAGTCGGAATCGCATCCGCTTTCGGCAGAACGAAGGTCAGCGGTCCGGGCCAGAATTTTCGCGCGAGTCGATCGGCTGCGTCCGGCCATCCATACGATCCAGCGGCCAGCGACCGCGCCATCTCAATCGACGAGACGTGCACGATTAGCGGGCTGGTTGCTGGACGCCGTTTTACGGCATAAATCCGCGCGACGGCCATCGCATCCAGGGCATTGGCTCCAAGACCATAAACGGTCTCGGTCGGAAACGCGACCAACTTTCCCGCGCGTAGAAGTTGCGCGGCCTGCGCGATTTCTGCGGTACTGGGCCTGACCGGCACCAGCTTATTCTAGATGGCCGAAGAGGGCGCGGCGAGGCCAGCGCTGTCCACCTCCGGGCCTCTACTTCTTCTCGTCTTCCTCAACCACCAGATTATTCGTCACCGAAAAGACCCCCGGCACGCTGTTCGCCTGTACCCCCGCAACCTGTTTATCCATAGCGCGCGACACCGCGCCTTCGAGGGTTACGTGTCCGTTCTTCACGATGATGTGAATCGGTGGCACGGCCCGCAACTGATACTGGTTGAGTACCGGGTTGCCATAGATCGCGCGGTAAACTTGCCGCCGAATGCCGTCGTCCATGGGCGATGGCGGCAGCACCTCGATGTCGTTGACGACGCGCTCCACGCCTTCAATTCGCTTCACGGCGTTCTCCGCATCCGACTTCAGCACCGGACGCACCACCTGCCCCATCAATGTCACCGTTCCATTCGGGTCGACCTTATAAGCCAGGTTGTCGAACACTCCATAAAAAGGCAGCATCACCAGTTCGTGACGCACCTCTTTGTAAACGCGGTCGAGACTTTTCTGACCGAGTGCGCCGGCGGGTTGATCCTGAGCGGCGGGAGTGGCCAGAGCCGCCGTCGCGGAAATCAGCATCGAGAAAAGTATCATCCATGGGAACAGAAGATATGCACGCGGTGTTTTCATTTGGACCTCATCCGGTTCCTACGACTGACCTTCGGATACCTCAGCTAAAGACGCGGGAAGGGCGCGAGAAGTTGCTTTTTGTTGTCCCGCTTGCTGCGCAATTTAACGGCGGTTGCCCGGAATTTTACATTCATGTGACATCTCGTCGAGCGCTTCGCGCTATTAATAAGCCCGATTTCCTTGTACCGGCATCAGGGGCAAAGTCAACGCTTGCGAGGTTTCCATGAAAAATACCTTTCGGGATCGGTTCTGCACGGTATTGGTGATTGCCAGTGTAGTGACCATGATGGCGGCGCTTTCGATCGCGCAAAGCACGGAAACCGTGCTGCACACCTTCACCTTCGGCAAGGACGGAGGTTTCCCTTTCGCGGGACTTACTTTCGATTCCAAGGGGAATCTCTATGGCGTCACTTACTTCGCGGGCGATCCTAACGAAGGGATTTGCTGTGGCGGAGTTTTTCAATTGACCCCGAAGCCCGGCGGAGGTTGGACGTTCAATGTGATCAAGAGGTTCACCGGGCCGATCACTCAGGGCGAAGCGCCCTCGGGCAGTGTGGTTTTCGATGCCGCCGGAAACCTGTATGGAACCACTCAGGAAGGCGGCTATTGTGGCAATGTTTACAGGCTTTCACCCAAGCCAAAGGGAGAGTGGAAGGAGACCGTGATTCACGAATTTAATGATTACAAAAAAGGAGTTCTTGATGACGGGTGCATTCCATCGTCTTACCTGATCTTCGATAAGGCTGGAAATCTCTATGGCACTACTCAGCAAACTGGCTTCGGCGCTTGCATGACCAGCCTCGGTTGCGGCACCGTGTTTGAGCTGTCGCCGGCCAAGGACGGCAAGTGGACAGAAAGCATCATTCATTACTTCCCGGATGGCAGCGAAGATGGAGGCAATCCATATGGTGCCTTGGCATTGGATAGTGCCGGCAACCTCTGGGGCACAACCCTGGGCGGAGGAACAGAAAGTGGCGGCACAGTGTTTGAACTGACGCCGTCTCAAGAGGGAACATGGAACGAAAGCGTGGCTTTCAATTTTCCCACCGGTTCTTTTCCTTACGCAGGATTGACCATTGACTCGGCCGGCAATCTCTACGGCACGACTTTTCAAGGAGGCTCTTCTGGAGGTGGTCTCGTCTTCGAGTTGACGCCGCAACCCGGCGGCGGCGTGAGCGAGAATATTCTGCATGACTTCGCCGGCTGCAACCAGAGCGAATGTCCCGACGGCTTTTATCCCTTTGGCGGCTTGGCATTCGATGGGACCGGCAATCTGTATGGGACGACGGCCTATGGCGGCGCCGCCGGCTCCTTCTGCAATTCGCCCGACTCAAATATTCAAGTCGGCTGCGGCGTGGTCTATGAACTCACGCCTGCTCCAGGCGGTGTTTGGAATTACAGCATCGTCTATGCCTTTCCCGGCGCCGCTGACGGCGCGTTCTTGACCGATGACCGTCTGGCAGTCGACCCCAAGGGCAACATCTTTGGCACAACCTTCGATGGAGGAACTCCGAACCCCAACGTTTGCCCGCAGGAGGTTCTCGGTCTATCGGGCTGCGGAGTTGTCTTTAAAATTACTCCGTAGCCGAGGTGAGTTTGTGTTGGCGCCGCCGCTCGCGGAAGCCTTCAATCAGCAGATAGAGCACTGGAATAAAGAACAGATTGAGAATCGTGCTCATGATCATGCCGCCGAAAACGGTCGTGCCCACCGAGTGCCGTCCATTCTCGCCCGCGCCGGTTGCGACCACCAGCGGCACCACGCCCATGATGAAGGCAAACGAAGTCATCAGGATCGGGCGCAGGCGGATGCGGGCCGCCTCTACTGCGGAGTCAAGAATGGTCATGCCGCGTTCGCGCAGTTGCTCGGCGAATTCCACGATCAGAATCGCGTTCTTCGAAGCAAGCCCGACCAGCATGACGAGTCCAACCTGGCAATAGACGTCGTTCTGGAGCCCGCGCAACCATTGCCCCCCGAGCGCGCCCAGTAGAGCCATCGGCACGGCGAGAAGAATAATGAACGGCAGCACAAAACTCTCATAGAGAGCGGAGAGCGTGAGATAGACGACCAGCGTCCCGAGGCCGAACAAGATAAGCGTGGTTGAGCCGGAGGCGAGTTCTTCAAGCGAAATGCCCGACCACTCGTAGGTGTAGCCCTGCGGCAAAACCTTCGCGGAGAGCTGTTGCATGGCGTTGATAGCCTGACCGGAACTGAAGCCGGGCGAGGCGGAGCCATCGATTTCAGCGGAGCGAAATAGATTGTAGTGATTGATCACCTGGGGCGCGGTGCTCTGCGTGATGGTGGCAAGATTTTGCAGCGGCACCATGGCTCCGGAATCCGACCGCACATAATACTGGCCGATATCCTGCGGGTGGGATCGGAATTGTTTGTCGGCCTGCACGTAGACGCGATACGAGCGGTTGTTGAAATCGAAATCGTTGACGTACGACGAACCCATGTAGACGCCGAGCGTATCCGTGATCTGGCTGAGCGGGATGTGCAAGCTCTTGGCTTTTTCGCGATCGATGGTGACGATGTATTGCGGGTCGTTTGAAGTGTAGGTCGTGAACAGGCCGGTAACATCTTTTTGCGGACGCTCGCCGGCGGCGCGAATCAGGTCGTGCGTCACCTTGTCGAGATCCTGGAGCGTATGCGCGCCCTGATCGAGGAGTTCATACTGGAAGCCGCCGAACTGGCCAAGACCCTGCACGGCGGGCGGCTCGAAGGGAATAACGATCGCGCCCGAGATTCCGAACAGTGGACCACGCAGTCGATTGAGGACGGCGGCCGCGCTATGTTCCTCACCCTCGCGCTTCCCATAAGGACGAAGCGGCAGGAAGACCAGCCCGGCATTCGGAGTCGCTCCGCCAAAGCTGAAGCCGGCAATCGAAAAAGTGCCCTGAATTTCAGGAATATGTTTTGTGATGGCGGCCACTTGCCGGCCAATGTCCCGTGTGTATTCGAGCGATGCTCCGGTGGGAGCCTGGATGGCGACAATCAAATAGCCCTGATCTTCGGAGGGCACGAAGCCCTGCGGCACTTTCTTGAAGACTAAGTAAGCGAGTCCGAGGCCGGCGGCGAACAGGATCAACGCCAGAACCTCAAAGCGCAGGAAGGTGCGGAGAGCGCGCACATAACCTGTGTTAACGGCCGCGAGACCGCGGTCAACCTGCCTGAAAAACCAGTTCTTTTGATGGTGTTCAATGCGCCCCAGCAGGATCGCTGCCAGCGCCGGCGCCAGGGTGAGCGCGTTGAACGCGGAAATGGTGATCGAGAAGGCGATGGTGAGCGCGAACTGGCGAAACAGAATGCCCGTAGTGCCGGGGAAGAATGCCACCGGCACAAAGACGGCGACCAGCACCAGCGACGTGGCAATGACCGCGCCGGTCACTTCTTTCATCGCGTCCGAGGCGGCCTTCGCTGCGCTCGGCTCGCCTTCCTGGAGGTGACGCTCGATGTTTTCAATAACCACGATCACGTCGTCGACCACCAGCCCCGTCGCCAGCGTGATGCCAAACAGAGTCAGCGTATTAATGGAAAAGCCCAGCAGCTTGACGAAAGTAAATGTCCCGATCAGCGAAACTGGAGTGGCGATGAAGTGAATGATCGTGGTCCGCCAGTCGCCGAGGAAAACAAAGATCACCAGGATGACCAGCAGGATCGCGGAACCAACCGTAAAAATCACGTCGCGGATGGACTCGCCGACGGCATCGGTGGTGTCGAAGGCGATCTCATATTTCATGCCGGGAGGAAAGCGCTTGGCGAGGCGGTCGAGTTCGGCGACGCAACGTCGATGAACGTCCAGCGCGTTGGCGGTGGAAAGCTGGGTGACGGCGATGCCCACCGATTCGTGGCCGTTGTAATCGAGATCGGAACTATAGTCTTCGGCACCAAGTTCGGAGTGGCCCACATCCTTGAGACGGACCAGTGTGCCGTCGGCATTACTTTTGAGAATGATGTTATCGAATTGCGCGGGCTCGGAGAGACGTCCCACGGCGCGCACGCTGATCTGAAATTGCTGCCCCGGGATCGAAGGCTGGGCGCCGATTTGTCCGGCGGAGATTTCGACGTTCTGTTCCTGGAGAGCATTGACGGCGTCATCCGCGGTCAGCCCACGGCCCGCCATGCGCACCGGGTCAAGCCAGAGGCGCATGGAATACTTGCGCTCGCCGAAGATGATGACATCGGCCACGCCGGGCACGCGCTTGAGCGTGTCGCGCACATAAACGTCGAGATAGTTACTGATGAAAAGCGTGGAAAGACTGCCGTCGGGGGAATAGACGGCGCCGCCGAAGACGAAGTTCTGCGAGGTCTTGGCGACCGTGATGCCGATTTGTTTGACCGCTGCGGGCAGCCGCCCGGAGGCCGTGTTGACGCGGTTTTCGATATCGACCGTCGCCAGATCCGGATTGCGGTTGAGATCGAACGTCGCCGTGATGGTGCTGACTCCGTCGTTGGTGCTCGACGAGGTGATGTACTTCATCCCCTCCGCGCCGTTGATCTGCTGTTCGAGCGGCGTAGTGACCGCCGACTCGACGGATTGGGAACTCGCTCCCGTATAAACGGCTGTGACCCCCACCTGTGGAGGCGCAAGATCGGGGAACTGCGCGATGGGGAGCGTGGGAATGCAGACCGCGCCCGCGAGAATAATCATCAGCGCGCAGACGGTAGAAAATACCGGACGATGAATAAAGAAATCAACCATAAGTAAATGATGGTGCAGACGCCACGATCACATTGTTACCGCCGCTCTCATCCACCGGCATCAAATCGGACACAGTGACCCTCGCACACAGGCATTCAATCGGTACGCCAGCCTCACATTGATGCAGGAAATTCGGGTTTGGGTGGCGCAGCGTTTCCACGCTGCTATCAAACATCGTCATCGCCCCAGCGGCTTTAGCCGCTGAGGTCGCAGGCTCTACGAACTCTTCTCTTGCGGCACCACTGGCATTCCATCCACCAGATACTGCGTGCCCGAAACCACCACTTTGTCGCCTGCCTTCACGCCGTTGAGCACGACATAATCATTGCCCACGATTTGGCCCACCTGGAGCGGCTTTTGATGGACCACATATCCGCCCTTCTGATCCGCTTCCGCGACAAACGCAAAGTACACTCCCCCAATACGCGAAACGGCTACCACCGGCACCAGCGGTTTTTCATCGCTGCCCCACACCACCCGCGCGCGAATGAATTGCGCGTTGCGCAGCGCGTCGTTCGAGTTCGCGATCTCCGCCTTGGCCAGCACCGTCTGCGTCGCGTTGTCGACCTGCGGAGAGATAAAGGTGATCCGGCTCGTTGCCAGCACGTTCCCCGATCCATCCACGATCTGCACCGGGAGATTCATCTTCAGTGCTCCCGATTTTTCGACCGGCACATAAATGTAGGCCTCCAGGCTTCCTGGCCGGTCCACCGTCGTGAGCTGGGTCGTGGTCACCACCCGATCGCCGACCCGCACCGGAATATCGCCCACAATCCCCGCCCGCGGCGCCACCACCTGGAAATAGTGCAGCTGCACCTGCTGCTCGTTGACCTGCGCATCCAGCGAGTGCAATTGCGACTGCGCCTGATCGAGCGTTGAGCGCGCCTGGTCAAGATCCTGTCTGCTCACCACGCCCGCATTCGCCAGCCCGTTCACGCGCTCGTAGTTCTGCTGCGCCCACTTCAGCTGCGCCAGTTGCGCGTTGCGCGCATCCTCCTGGCTTTTCACCGTGGCCTGCTGCTTCGCCGGATCGATCTGCATCAGCCGCGCGCCATCCGCAACCCGGTCGCCCGAGCGCACAAAAATCTGCGTGATGATCCCTTCCACCTGCGGCGATACCACCGCGGTGTCGCGCGACTTCAACGTCGCAACGTACTCTGTCGTGTCATCAACCTTTTGGAGGGCTGCCGTCGCCACCTGCACCGGCATCGCCTGCGGACCGGCCGCCTTGGCCTCATCGTTCTTTCCGCAGCCCAGCCCCACCGCCGCCAGCAGTAGCGCGCACAATAGCCCAGGCATTACCGCCCGCCGCCCTTTCGCGATCCGTCTAAACTCTCGATCCATATTCACAATGAAAAAATCTCCCGACCGGCATCATCTGACAAAGTAATTGATTCCTATCCCGGACGCAAAGCCCGAAAAGTCGTGGCAGGCCTATCCTTCGGCCATTCACGCCGCTACTCCATCCGCCGCCTCTCCAAAGCTTCCGCTGCCCATGCCCCACTCTGCTAAATTTGTTTTGTTATGAAGCCATCCCGCAGTTTTGCCAGCGACAACAACGCCACCGTTCATCCCGAAGTCCTCGCCGCCATCGCCGCCGCTAATCAGGGCCACGTCGTTGGATATGGAGATGACCCTTATACTGCCTCCGCCGCAAAAAAATTTCGCGAGCATTTTGGCGCGGATGTCGAAGTCTTTTTCGTCTTCAACGGAACCGCCGCCAATTGCCTCAGCCTGCAAGCGCTGGCTCGCTCGTACCAAGCCGTTCTTTGTCCCGAGCTATCTCACATTTACACCGACGAATGCGGCGCTCCCGAAAAGTTGACCGGATGCAAACTCATCCCGCTCCCCGCGCCCAACGGCAAGCTCACTGTGGAGACGGCTGCCCACGCCTATCACGGCATCGGCGACCAGCACCACGTTCAGCCGCGCGTCGTCTCGATCACGCAATCGACGGAAATGGGTACGATCTATTCGCCCGCCGAGGTTCAAGACCTGGCGCGCTTCGCTCACGAGCGTCAGATGTTTCTTCACATGGATGGAGCCCGCATCTCGAATGCGGCTGCCGCGCAGGAATTCACTTTGCGCCAGGCCACACGCGATCTCGGCGTCGACGTGCTCTCGTTCGGCGGCACAAAGAATGGATTGATGGGCGCCGAAGCCGTGGTTTTCTTCCGCCCCGAACTTGCCGCCGATTTTCTCTTCCTGCGCAAGCAGGCAATGCAGCTCGCCTCAAAAATGCGCTTCATGGCTGCGCAAATGGACGCCCTGCTCACCAACGATCTGTGGCGTCGCAACGCCGCCCACGCCAATCGCATGGCGAAACTGCTGGCACAGCAAATCGAGAAAATTCGCGGCGCGCGCATCGTCTACCCGGTCGATGCCAACGGAGTCTTCGCCCAAATTCCCCACGACGCGATTGGCAAGATTCAGGAGCGCTATTTCTTCTATGTCTGGAGCGAGGAAGAATCGATCGTGCGCTGGATGTGCTCTTTCGACACGACTGAAGATGATGTCCGCCAGTTTGCGGAATTCGTGAAGGAAATCGTGGAGCCGACGGCGCGCTAAGTCATTCCCGGCATTACGAGAGATCGCTCTAAGTAAGAGTCCGCGGCCCACAAACCGGAGCATGTTGCGGAAAAAGTCGCGTCACTCGATTTTTGGCTGGCGCGGCGCTTTTAGCGCTGCGATAGCTGAATTGTTTTGAGTGCGGCTTCAGCCGCCGAGGCGACAACATTCGCCCAATACCGACCTTTTCCGCAACATAGAAGACACTACCACGTCTCAGCGCGCCAACCGCGCCTCTCGACCTCTGGACTTATCTTGTACCTCTCGCTGGTCTCGGCCCGCTTCGGCTTACGCTTTGCCGATCTTGGACTTTTTGGCAGCCCGAATCTTGGCCCAGCGCGCTTTTTGCGCCGCTGCGATGCGCCTTCGTCCCGCCGCGGATATCGTGCGTACCTTGCGGACGGGCGCGGTGGCAGCTTTCGGCCTGCCGCCATTCATATAGGCTTTGCCAAAAGCACTAAGGGCTGCACTTACACGGTGGAGTTCAGTCTCCAGCCGGGTGCGCTCGGTCTGTAGTTGGTCAACGATGGTATTTACAATCGAATTAGCCATTGCCGCATTCTATCACTCAGAATCGCGCCGCGGCCCACCTGATTCACAATACATACGGAAATTTACAATCCCGTGGCTCGATCTTTCTTCCAGTTCCTAGCCATCCGGATCAATCCTCTTAGCCGCAAAACACATCCACATTCCTAAGAGAAAGCCCTCTATAGGAAGCCGCAACACCGTCCTCCACCCCCTGATCTTCAACTTAGCTATCGGCGCCACCCGCATGCGGCACTCCCCAGAACCGGCGCGGCATTCGATGACCTATCTGCCATCCAGTTCACTCTTGCCCAAGGTATTCGCTGTAAGCCGTTCGGTCCTCAAAAACTTCTCTGGACCTGATAGCTCTCCAAAACTTAACCTAAGTAGCAAGCCCCATCAGCCAGTCCATCAATCGCATCCCGATTGCTCCATGAACGCCCGTTCGGGCTATGATGAAAAAACAAAAACATAAGATGAAAAGAAGCTCCCCGTAATCGCCCGGAATCAGACCAGAATCAGAAAGGACTGAGAAGGTTCAAAGGATCAGATCAGAATAAAGACAAGATCGAAGACAAGCTTAAAGACGAGATTAACGATAAGAGGAGGATACGTCGGTGCAAAAAATAACCCCACATCTGTGGTTCGATAAGGAAGCCAGGGAGGCGGCCGAACTCTACGCTTCTATCTTCAGCAATTCCGCCATCCACAGCGTAAAAACCCTCCGCAACACTCCCTCGGGCTCGGTCGACCTCGTTTCCCTTTCGCTCGCTGGCCACGAATTCAAATTCCTCAGCGCGGGTCCATTCGTCAAATTCACGCCCGCGGTCTCGTTTCTAGTGGCCTGTCAAACTAAGGATGAAGTCGACGCCATCTGGAATCCACTCTCCAAAGGTGGTGAGCCTCTCATGCCGCTCGCCTCTTATCCCTTCAGCCAACACTATGGATGGATCCAGGATCGCTACCGGCTCTCCTGGCAAGTCATGTTCATGGGCGACCGTCCGATCCAGCAGAAGATCACTCCGACCCTCATGTTTGTCGGAGCCCAATGCGGCCGCGCGCAAGAGGCCGTCAATCTCTACACTTCGATCTTTCCTAACTCGAAAATCGACCACCTCCTGCCCTACGCTGAGAACGAAGAGCCCGATAAGGAAGGCACCATCAAGCACGCTGGCTTCACTCTTAATGGTGACAAGTTCGCCGCCATGGATAGCGCTCAAGCCCACAATTTCAACTTCAATGAAGCCATCTCCTTCATGGTGAACTGCGAGACGCAGACCGAAATCGACCACTACTGGCACAAACTCTCCGCCGATCCGAACGCCGGGCAGTGCGGCTGGCTGAAAGACCAGTTCGGCCTATCCTGGCAAGTCATTCCCTCCGCACTCGGCAGAATGCTCAGCGATCCGGACCAGGCCAAAGTGGCCCGCGTAACCGCAGCCTTCCTCCAAATGAAAAAGTTCGACCTCGCGAAACTCGAAGAAGCCTACCGGCAATAACGCCGCCGAAGACAAAGCTCGAACGCCTGAGGCATGACGGATGACAAGACCGACTAAGAAGGCGGACAAATACCAATGAAGACCGACAAGTTGGGAACCCACACAGAGGCGTTCATAAGGCGAACATAGATCGAATACATACCTGGCAAATCGCGCGCTCTTCCGCGCCCATCAATCCCGGGAACGTCGGCGTTCAAGCCATATTCTCTATGAGAAATCATACATTCCCCGAGACATTTGTTTCGATTTGTGTAGATTGACAGTCTGGTTATCTCTTAACCAATTTCTAATCAATAACATCGACAACCTGTCTTTTGGCGACGCGCGTGCATTTACAGAGCGCACGGGTATAAGTGTTTCGTCCGGCAATCGCAACCCGGACACAGGTTCAGGATCGATGAAAAACAGTAAGGCTAGGAGGCAGGGAATGATGAAGCTAATGAGCCAGGGATTGTGGCGGACCATAGCAGTTCTCGCGGTCATATTCGCGATGAGCGCGTTTGTCTTCGGACAGGCTGAACTCGGGGCGATCGCGGGCGTCGTGAAGGATTCGACCGGCGCGGTAGTCGCTGACGCAAAAATAACGGCCACGCTAACCTCGACGAACGCGGAACGGACGGCGACCTCGAACAGCCTGGGCGAATATCATTTGCAGAACCTGACGCCCGGCACCTATTCGGTAGTGGTTTCGAAGTCCGGGTTCCAGACCTATAAGACAACCATGGAAGTCGCGGTCGGCGGCCATGCGACGCTCGATGCATCGTTGACGGTCGGCAGCGGCAGCACGGTTGTCGAAGTAGTGGCCGGCGCGGCGACTGAGGTCAACACCCAGACCCAGGAACTCTCGCAGCTCATCGACACGCAGCAACTGGCGCAGCTGCCCAGCTTGACCCGCAACCCGTACGACTTTGTCGCGATCTCCGGCAACGTGAGCAACGGCGACAGCACCTCGAACGGCGAAATGGCCGGACAGGAACTCTCCAGCCGCGGCGTCGGCTTCGCCATCAATGGTCAGCGCGAATCCGGCACGGAAATTCTGCTGGACGGTGTCGAGAACGTCAGCGTCTTCGGCGCCAGCGTCGGAGAGAATATACCGCTCGACGGTGTGCAGGAATACAGCGTTATCACCAACAACTTCTCGGCCGAGTACGGTCGCGCCTCGGGCGGCGTGGTCAACGTCTCCACGAAGGCGGGTTCGAATGGCTGGCACGGATCGGCGTGGGAGTTCAACCGCCTGGCCGCGTACACCGCCAATACCTTTAACAATGTAGCCAACGATTTGCCGAAAGGGCAGTACACGCGCAATCAGTTCGGTTTCCAGGTGGGCGGTCCGATTCTGAAGAACAAGCTGTTTGTTTCCGAAAGCACAGAATGGACGAGGGTTCGCAGCAACTCGATCCAGACGGAAGAGATTTTTGATCCGTCCTTCCTGGCGCTGCTGCCTGCCAACGCACAGTCGTACTTCTCGAGTTTTGGAACCACATCGTTAGCCTCTGCCGGCGTAGCTTCCACATGGGGCGGAAACAATGACGGCGGCTGGGTCGGGACTTGGGTGAATTCAACCTCGAATAGCTGCTTCTTCGGCACGAATTTGACAAACACCGCCTGCGTGAACCCGTTGCTCAACGGGACAACGCAGATAGCAGACGGGCAGGCCGTGATGGACACGGTCAACTTCTCCGTACCCTTCAATGCCGGCGGCGGGTCTCCCCAAAACACCTACACGCTGGTTGGTCGCTTGGATTACAACCTGAGTGATAAGACGCAGATGTTCTTCCGCGCGGCGCGCGAGCGGGACGATTTCTTTAACGGCACAGCCTCATTCAGCGCTTACCCCCAATATGACGTGGGTAGCCTCAATACCAACCAGAGCTATCTATATTCGATCAACCATACGTTTAGCGCCAGCTTGCTCAACAACGCTAAGGTCAGCTTTACCCGCTTCAATAGCATTAACTCCTTCGATCAATCGCTGACCTTCGTACCGAACCTGATGTTTACATCGCCGGTTGACCCGGTGACCAGCCAAACAATCCAGATGCCCGGCCTCGAGAATGCGTCGGAGCCTGGCTTGGGCGGACTTCCTTTTGGTGGACCGCAGAATACCCTGCAGGCCGAAGACGACATCTCGTGGACCAAGGGTCGGCACAGCATGAAGTTCGGCGGCCAGTTCACCTATATCCAGTTGAACGTCGCCTACGGCGCGTACCAGCAGGCGGTGGAACAACTCGGCTCGACGGGCTCCGACAGCATGCAGGACCTGATTAATGTGGCCGGCAATCCGTTGGGAAGCCAGCTAGCCGGAAACGGATTCGCAGCTCGAGTGAATCCACAAGGCGCGCTTCCGTGCCCAACGGATATCTATGGCAACTTGATTACGGGGCCCGCTTGTGCGGTTACGCCTCCACTGGATCCCGCCAACCCGGCGCGTAGCTATCGCTACAAAGATTGGGCTATCTACGGGCAGGACAGCTTCCGCATGAGCCCGCGCTTTACCTTGAACTACGGACTGCGCTGGGAGCACTATGGTGTGCAGCACAACAACCATCCGAACCTCGACTCGAACTTTTATTTCGGAGGAGGCTCCGGAATCGAGGAGCAGGTGCGGAACGGCGGAGTGCAGATCGCCAATCAAAGCTCGGTCGGCGGATTCTGGCAAAATCAGTGGGGTACGCTGGCGCCACGCATCGGATTTGCTTATGACATTTTCGGCGATGGCAAGAGCAGTTTGCGCGGCGGCTTTGGTATCAGCTACGAGCGCAACTTCGGAAACGTCACTTACAATGCCAGCTTCAACCCTCCGGCCAGCGCAGTTCTGAGTTCGACATGCCCAGCCGAAAGCGCATCCTGTACAACGGTTGTCACCAACAACGACCTCGGTCCTCTGGGCTTGCCGGGACCGACATCCTATCTGGGGCCCGTGGAACTGCGCATGCCGGATCCTCAGATCCGCACGGCGCAGACCCAATTCTGGAGTTTGGCTCTGCAGCGAGAAGTGGCCCGCAACACGGTTGTCGAACTGGGCTACAGCGGCGCGCATGGCGTTCACCTTTATGACATCGAAAACATCAACCAAGTTGGCGCTGCACAGCAGTATTTAGGCGATCCGCTGGTATTCAACGCGGCATGCCCCTATGCCGGCTTCAATGGCGTGGCAGAAGGCGGAAACCCCACACCCGAGTGTCTAACCCGCCCAAACAGTCAGTATGCTGCGATCAACATGCGCGGCAGCTTGGGTTCGAGCAGCTACAACGCGATGAACCTAAAGTTCCAGACCCAAAACCTCCACAATACAGGTCTGAGTGTGGTGGCGAACTACACCTGGTCGCACTCGCTGGATGACTCGAGCTCGACATTCTCGGACAGCTTGCAGGGTGGATCGGGATACATCGGCAGCCTGGGTTATACCGATCCCTTTGATCCCAAACTGGATTGGGGAAACTCAGACTATGATGTGCGGCACCGGTTGGTTGTGTCCCCGATCTGGGAGACACCGTGGTTCAAGAGTGGTCACAGCTTTGAATCTGAGGCGTTCGGGGGGTGGTCGCTAGTCGGGATTTTTACCGCCCGAACAGGTGTGCCCTTTAACGTCTATGACTACGACAACATTGAAATCGGGTACACCGTGCCGCGTCTGACGCCGGCCACGGAACCTAATTTCCACGTCAGCTCCAATCCTCAGCAAATCCCCAATCAGCCAAACAATTGGGCTCTCCTGAACGTGCCGATTCCTGCCAGCTTCGACCCGCTGAACACCGTTACGGGTATCTCCGACTTGGGACCGTTCCCAGCAGGTATGACCGCCCGAAACGCTTTCCGCGGACCGGGAGCTTGGAATCTGGATAGCGCCGTGGGCAAGAAATTCCGCGTCACGGAGCGCGTTGGAATGGAGTTCCGCGCGGAGGGCTTCAACATTTTCAATCACCACAACATGTATACCTTTACGCCGAACCTGTACTACGCCGGGCCGACGTCGACGCCATTGCAAGTCATCGGACTGAAAGGCGGTTTGAACACCTTCGCCTCCGGCGGCAACAACGACGAGCGCCGGTTCGGACAGTTCTCGCTTAGGTTGACCTTCTAAGCGGAAGCTTCCAATCAAATAAATTAAGGAGCCCAGATGTTCGGGCTCCTTTGTTTTTGGGTCTCTCACTTGAAGGTTATCCGAATACGGGCATGCGCGCACAATTATGAGCCGGGCGGGGCGCGATCAAACATTTGACACCCGCCATAGAGCGATAGCCCCGGTTAGGCCAAACCATCGAGCAAAACAAAACCCGCCGATTCAGCGGGTCTTAGCGGATGGTCATTGGTAGCGCTACCGGGAATCGAACTTGAGGCGCATAGCGGGCGTCCGAGCCCGCTGCCGAAATCCCGAGCTCAGGGAAGGACCTCGCTTGGCACGGGTTAGAGGGGCTATTAGTAGCGCTACCGGGAATCGAACCCGGGTTGAAGATTGAGAATCCTACGACGTGGCCACTGCCGTCAATGACTTACGCTATGCTCTGAGCAAACTGTGTTCCGCCTTGTGTACCGCAAACTCAAAAACCAACTCTCAATCCTCCGCAATGTGCGCAGATCGCCATGGACGGTGACGATTGAGGTTTCGGCTACTTCCTGCCGGTGACGGGCGTAGCGGCTCGCCTGTCGCCTTAATCGCGCTTTCCAACAAGTGACCCAACCGTAATCGAAGAATTCTCATCCAAAGGCCGTTTGAGAAACATCAGCTGGTTTTGTCTGCCTTGAATGGGATCGGCTGGCCTGGGGCGGTTCCCGCCATTTCATCTGACACCTGGGACCGGTCGCATCGAGTACCGCAAACCTCATCGGTACGACTTCCCCAACGCAGACGTGCCGATATCGGATAGCCATGAGCGAAAAGCCCGAATTCTGGCGAGGATGGCGAGAGCGACTGTCAGCGCTACGCAACGTCCCAGCGGTCCTGCGTTTTGTGTGGGAGTCGGGGCGGGCTGTGGTAGTGCTGGGCCTGGTGGCGCGCGTAGTGGCGGCGCTGCTTCCTCCCGCGCTTTTCTGGGTTTCGAAACTCATCATCGACACAATTTACCGGATTCTGACAACCCATCAGCCGGCGGGGCCGCGGCTGTGGTGGCTGGTAGCAGCGGAGTTTGGCATTGCGGTGACGATTGGAGTGCTGGGCCGCGCAATCGACTATCTCGACACGCTGCTGGCCGGGCGTTACATGCACCACATTTCGGTGCGCGTGATGGAGCACGCGGCGAGCCTCGACCTATTGGCTTACGAAGACCCGACTTTTTACGACCGGCTAGAGCGGGCGCGGGTGCAGGCAACTGATCGGCTGTACATGATCCAGGCAATCGGGCGGCTGGTGCAGCAGATGATCACGACAATCACGCTGTCGATTTCGATCATGTTTTTTTCGCCCTGGTTGCTGCTTTTACTGGTTGTTGGTGTGATTCCGGCGTTTGTGGGCGAGACGCATTTCGCGTTCTTGGGATATGCCAAAAATTTCGGCCAGACGCCGATCCGGAGGCAACTTGATTATCTGAGGATTCTGGGTGGCAGCAAGGAGGCGGCGAAAGAACTGAAGCTGTTCGGGCTACAGGACTTCCTGACGCGCAGATTCAAGAAGCTTTCGACCGAGGTCTACGAGCAGGACGTGGCGCTGGCGCGCCGCAAGGTGGCGGCGGGCTCTGTGCTCTCTGCGATCGGAACGGCTGGATATTACACAGCTTACGTTTTTGCGGTATGGAAAACCGTGATCGGCGTCTTCAGTTTTGGCACGCTTACATTTCTTGGCGAATGCGATTCGAGATGCGAGTTCGAATCTGCAACAGACTTTTTCCACTCTCTCAACTATTGCCGATCAGGCGCTGTTCATGACCGACCTGATTGCGTTCTTTGAGATGCAGCCGACGATTGCCTCCAAGCCAAATGCGCTGCCGGCACCGCGGCCAATCCGGCAGGGATTTGAATTTCGCGAGGTGTCGTTTCGCTATCCAGGTGCCGGGCGGATGGTGCTCAATAAACTCAATTTTTGCTTGCGCCCGGGTGAACGCGTTGCTCTGATCGGAGAAAACGGAGAGGGCAAAACAACAATCGTGAAATTGCTGACTCGGCTTTATGACCCGCTGGAGGGGCAGATATTGCTCGATGGCGTCGACCTTCGCGAGTACAAGCTGGAGTCCCTGTATCGCGAGATTGGCGTCATTTTTCAAGACTACATGCGCTATGAGATGACGGCACGAGAAAACATCGCAGTCGGGAAAATTGATGAACTCGAGAATTTGGAATTGCTGCGGAACTCGGCGGAGAAAAGCCTGGCGGCGGCCGTGGTCGGGAAATTACCTGAAGGATACGACCAGATGCTGGGGCGCCGCTTCGATGGAGGAGTAGATCTTTCCGGCGGTGAGTGGCAGAAGGTTGCGCTGGCGCGTGCGTATTTGCGCGATGCGCAGGTGCTGGTGCTTGACGAGCCGACGTCGGCTCTGGACGCGCGCAGCGAGTACGAAGTCTTTCAGCGCTTTGCCGAATTGACGGCGGGGAAGATGGCGCTTTTTATTTCGCACCGTTTTTCGACGGTCCGGATGGCGGATCGGATTGTGGTGCTGGAGAACGGACGCATCGCGGAAGAGGGCGATCACGATGCGTTGACAAACCTGGGCGGGCGCTACGCGGAGATGTTTGAGATGCAGGCGGCGAGCTACAGGTAGAGGGGCGGTAGAGGGGCGGTAGAGGGACGGTTGGCGCGCTAAGGAGCATGATCGGCGGCGTTTTCGTGAGTATGGAGGTTGAAGCGATTCAGTATGCGTCCTGAAACTCAGATGGAAAACTTTCTGTCGGAAGAGCGGCAGACGCCTGCGGCGGGTGACGCCGCGCGACATGAGTCGCTGCGCAGCGCCGCTGCGAACCTTAGCGCCAGCCTGAGTTGGCTGCCCGGGGCTTCGGCGTCGGACGCGATTGCGAAACGGTGCGCAGCGCTACTGGCGGCTTTCAAGAATTTGTTTACAAGGGTCGAGTCGGCGTTCCAGAAAAATCCTGCTTCTGAAGATCTGCTATGGCTGCGCAACAATGCGCAACAGCTTACTTCTGCGGCGAGACAGGTCGTGAACGATCTTGGGCCGCTGCACAACCTGCCAGTGGTTTCGGACAAGAGTCAGATCGTGCCGCGAGTGCTGGCGATTGCTCAGGCGTGTTTGTGCGAAACCGGGAGCACGCTCACCAAATCGCAGTTTTCGGAATTCTGTTTGGTTTTCGAGGAATCAACGCCACTCGAATTTCACGAGATCGGAGCGCTGGTCCCTGCGCTGAAACTGATCTTGCTGGAAGAGATTGCGCGACGCGGCGTGCAGGCGCTGAAGAATATAGCCGGGAACGCTGCGGCGGGAGTTGTGCCTTATATCCGCGTGCTGCAGCATGTTACGCAAACTTCATGGAAGGCTGAGATGGAGGCGCTGATTCCATTCGACGCGATTCTGCGCGAGGACCCCGCGCAGGCGTATGGCGCCATGACGATAGAGAGCAAGAACATCTATCGCGAAAGTGTCGCACGGCTGGCGCAACGGTCGGATCGCACCGAGATGGAGGTCGCGAAGAAAGCGCTCTCATTGGCTCGTCAGGCGCAGAAGAGGACCCACACCGATGCGCGGATCGCACAGCGGGAGTCGCATATCGGCTATTACCTGGTCGCGGAGGGCGCGACAGTTCTTGCGGAAAGAATCGGCTATCACGCGCCCGCAGCCGAGAGCATGCGCGGCTTCTTGCGCAAGCATCCGGATGAATTTTTGTTGGGCGGGATTGCAGTGCTGACGCTGGCGATTGTTACCGCGGCTGTGTGGCTGCTCACCCCGGTGACTACGGCGGCGATGCTGGTATTTCTCTCCATCCTCATTTTGCTGTTGCCCGGTTCGCAGGCGGCCGTGCAGTTGATGAACTACGTCACTACCAACCTGCTTCCGGCAACAACGCTGCCCAAGCTCGATTTCTCGGAGGGCGTTCCCAACGATTGCATCACGATGGTAGCCATTCCGACGCTGCTGCTTAGCGCTGAGCAGGTGCACCGGTTGATCGAGGAACTGGAAGTTCGTTATCTCGGCAACCATGACCGCAATATTCATTTTGCCATCGTTTCCGACTTGCCGGATGCGCACCAGCCGGCGCCCGAGGATGACGCGCTGGTCGCGCTGTGCTCGAAGCTCATCATGGATTTGAACGAGCGATATGCGGCCAGGAACACAGGGACGTTTTTTCATTTTCATCGCCATCGGGTTTACAACCCGCGCGAACGGGGGTGGATGGGCTGGGAACGCAAGCGCGGAAAGCTGCTGGATTTGAACCAATTGCTGCGCGGATACTACGACAGTTTTCCGGTAAAGATCGGAGAGTTGTCGATTCTGCCCATAGTGCGATTCGTCATTACCCTTGATTCCGACACCGAATTACCCCGCGGTTCGGCGCATCGCATGATCGGAGCTTTGGCTCATCCGTTGAATCAGGCGATCATCGATCCCGTCAGCAATGTTGTGGTTGCAGGATACGGAATTCTGCAGCCGCGAGTTGGGATCAGCGTGCAATGCACGGCGCGCTCACGGCTGGCCGCGATCTTCGCCGGCGAGACGGGTCTTGATCCATACACGCGCGCGATCTCGGATGTGTACCAGGATCTATACGGCGAAGGATCGTTCACCGGCAAAGGCATCTATGAAGTCGATACGATGTTCCGCGTTTTGTATGGGCGCTTTCCGCGAAATTCGCTACTGAGCCATGACTTGATCGAGGGCGCTTATGCGCGGGTGGGTCTGACGACGGACATCATTGTGATCGAGGATTATCCCTCACACTACAGCGCCTACAACCGGCGCAAACACCGCTGGCTGCGCGGGGATTGGCAGATTGTGGAGTGGCTGACCGATCGCGTGCCGGATGAGTCCGGGGCTCGGGTGCAGAATCCGATCTCGCTCGTTTCACGCTGGAAGATTCTGGATAACTTACGGCGCAGCTTGGTCGAGCCGGCAACCTTTGCGTTGCTGTTATTTGGCTGGTTCGTGATGGGGCATCCCATTTTGTGGACTCTGGCCACGATTTGTATTTTGTTTGTGCCGGCCTTCGTGGAATTTGCGTTTGGGATGCTTCGGACGATGGCGGCCGGAAATATGCACCGGGCGCGCGAACCAATCAGTAATCTTTTTGCGGCGGTGCTCTCGGTATTGCTTTCGCTGGCCTTGCTGGCGCACCAGGCTCTGCTGGCGCTGGATGCGGTGGTGCGGGCGCTGGTACGGCACTTGATTACGCGCGAGCGGCTGCTCGAATGGGAGACGGCGGCAGAGGCGGAACTTGGAAACCGGCTGACTCCGATCGATCGATATCTCGACTGGATGCCTTTTCTGGCGATCGGTTTGGGAGCGCTGATTTGGCGGACGCGACCGCAATCGCTGGCCGCCGCGGTTCCGATTCTTGCATTGTGGGCGTGCAGCAAGGGTCTCGCCCTCTGGCTCAATGGAAGTCCGATCGAAGCGCCCGATGAAGTTGCCGAGAGCGATGAACGTCTTCTGCGCCGATCCGCGCTACACATTTGGCGTTACTTTGCGGAGTTCTCCAGCCCGGAACACAATTGGCTGATTCCGGATAATGTACGGGAGAACCCATACAAAGTTGCCGCTAGCATTTCGCCGACGAACCTGGGCCTGTTGCTCAACGCGCGGCAGGCCGCCTGTGAATTCGGTTATCTGACGGTACCGGAATTTGTGGAATTGACGCAGAAGACTCTCGATACGCTGGCTCAGCTGCCGAAGTATCGCGGGCATTTGATGAACTGGTACGACACGCGCACGCTGGAAGCGAAGGCGCCGTTTTTTATTTCTTCGGTCGATAGCGGGAATCTAGTCGCTTCGCTTTGGACGCTGCGCGAGGGATGCTTTGAACAGTTGCAACGGCCGTTATTTTCCGAGGCGCTTGTCGAGGGATTTCTTGACTATCTGCGCGTGCTCGCGCGATTGGGAGCGCTGGGCACTCGGGAGGTACGTCGGTCTGAGGCAACGCTTCGCACCGGGGACTGGCTGACAAGCATTTTGAGTTTCGACGAAAAGAGGCTCGATGAGAAGAAGAAACGTTCTCGCGACGCCGCTGATTCCCGGGATATCGCTTGGTTCCGCGAACAGGCGCACTTACGGGTTGGGCAACTGAGAGAGGCAGTGCGGGCTTACATGCCCTGGCGGCTTCCCGAGTTCGTTGAATTGCGAGAAAAATTGGCGGACGAAGCACAGGGCGTCGATGACACTCTGCCTTTGGAACGGCTGCCTGACCTGATCGACGAGATGGAAAATCGCGTCGAGGGAATGATCCAAGCCGCGCAAAATGGTCACTGGCCACGGGGCCGTCAGTTGAAGGAAATGCTTCCGGCGGCGCGCCAGAATACGCGGCGGCTGATCAATGCTCTGTCGCAAACGGGCCGGCAGGCGCGCGAACTTGGCAATCAAATGGACTTTTCGTTCTTGCTCGATAAGCAGCGGCAGCTTCTCTCGGTGGGTTTCGACGCGCAGTCGGAAGAACTTGTGCCCTACTGCTACGACTTATTGGCAACCGAGCCACGGACGGCGGTCTTTGTCGCAATCGCAAAGGAAGATATTCCGCAGGATTGCTGGTTCCGGCTGGATCGTCCATTCACCCGGGATCATGGACGGCCGGTTTTGATGTCATGGACGGGAACGATGTTCGAATACCTGATGCCTTCGATCTGGATGCGCAGCTATCCGAACACTTTACTCGACCGGGCGGCCGTAGCCGCGGTACGGTCACAACAGGAATATGCCAGCGAGAAGGGGATTCTCTGGGGAATTTCCGAATCGGCTTGCGCCAAGCGGAATGAGGCGGGCGATTATCACTATGAGGCGTTTGGAGTGCCGACCCTGGCATTGCAGAAGAATGAGTCGGAGCCGCTGATCGTCTCGCCATATTCTTCGTTCTTGGCCTTGCACGTGAACCGGACGAGCGCGCTCGCGAACCTGCGTCAGATGAATACGCTTGGCTGGTTCGGTTCGTATGGGTTTTACGAATCCGCGGACTACACGGTCGCTCAACGCCGATTCGGCGGGCCTCGCTATGAACTGGTGCGGCAGTGGATGGTGCACCATCAGGGAATGAGCCTGCTCGCGCTCGCGAATTTTTTGTGCGATAACGTTGTACAGCGATGGTTCCACGCCGATCGCCGCGTTCAGGCTACCGAACTGCTCTTGCAGGAAAAGCCGCTCGCGCGCATGGCCGCGTAACAGAGAGCACGCTCTTCCGACGTGAGCGGGCCGTTCTCTTTCAGAACCGTCTATGGCGCAAAAGAGTTCGCCGGCAATTGCTGGTCCGGTTTGACTGGTGCGCTCTGGGCTTCCCGACCAGCAGCAGAGATGCGAGAAGATGTTAGAGGATGGCGGGCCGCTTTGCTGCCGAATCTTAGCGCCGCGGGTGGAGCTACTCCTGTATACCATTTTGTGTACCACTCGATCCGCGAATTCGGACTAGGGAGAGTCAGGAAGGCTTCGGTTCAAAAACAAAACCCGCCGATTCAGCGGGTCTTAGCGGATGGTCATTGGTAGCGCTACCGGGAATCGAACTTGAGGCGCACAGCGGGCGTCCGAGCCCGCTGCCGAAATCCCGAGCGTAGGGAGGGACCCCTGGATCTGCACGGCTAAAAGGGGCTATTGGTAGCGCTACCGGGAATCGAACCCGGGTTTGAAGATTGAGAATCTTCCGTCCTAACCCCTAGACGATAGCGCCCCGCGGCTCCCGCGGCGAAATTCGCCGCCAACCGACCACGATTATAACAAACCAGAACCGGGCTCCGACCCTTCATCGAGCGCATTTCCTCAGCGGAATCGCAACGCCCGCGCGCAGCTCACAAACCAGCCCAGAGCCAGAAGCGAACAGCCAGAAGCGAACAACCAGAAGCGAACGGCCAGAGGCGACGAGAAGAGGCCAAGACCCAGAAGCCACCAGAAGCTAACTGTACGTCAGCTTCCGCGTGTTGTGCCGCAGCGACCGGCCTTCCGCCAGCCCGCACACTTCCTCGGCCAGATTCTTCGCGTGATCGCCAATCCTCTCCAGCGCCTGCGCCGCCAGCAAGATGTCGAAATTTTGCGCACCCCCCAGATTCGCCGCCGCTCCCGCCGCCGTTCCCGCCGAAGCCCTCGCCGTCCCCGTCGCCGCCAGATGCCGCTGAAACAGTCCGTGGCACAGCGCATCCACCTTCGCGTCCGCTTGCAGCACACTCTGTCCATGCGCCAGTTCGCGCGTCAAAAATCCTTGATGCACCTCTTCCAGCATCTCGCACAACAGCGACGCCATCTCCACCAGTTGCCGCGAGTCCGCCGCCGGCAGCTTCTCCCGCCGCGACTGCAGCTGCATCACCGCGCTATAAGCCAGGTCTCCGATCCGCTCCAGGTCGGTTATAAATTTCAGGCACGCCAGCAGTTCGCGCGCCTTCGCTTCGCCCACCCGCGTGATCGCTCCCGGAAGCTGTTCGTCGATCTTGCGCTCGATCTGATCCAGTTCCTTCTCGCAATCCTTGATCGCCAAAAATGCCAGCCGCGATCCGGTCGCGATCGAGTCGCGCACATTAAACACCGCATCCCGCGCGATCAAACATGCCCGCTGCACCATTTGGGTGAGTTCATCTTCCGGCAACTCCTCAGACGTGGCCGCAGCCGAAGCCGCGCGCGACTCCGCCGCCTTTCCCGACGCCCGCTTCGCGCCCTTCACTGACGATTGAGCCTTTGTGCCCACCAGATCAAACTCCGCCCTCCAGCATAGACCGGAATGCCCGAAATATCAGGCCACGCCCTCGCTGCGAGACACGCCCTCCGCTCGAATCGGCAACGTCACCACCACCGAAGTCCCATTCTGCGAGGAACGCACCACCACCGTTCCTCCCAGCTGCCGGATTCGCTCCTGCATGCCGCGCAGTCCAACCCCGCCGCCCGACGACGTCAACGCCAGCCGCTTCTCATTCGGTATACCTCTTCCTTCGTCCCGAACTTCCACGCGCAGGTTATCCCGCTCCTCGAAAACGCTCACCACGCAAGACCGGCTCCCGGAATGCCGGTGAACATTCGTCAAGCACTCCTGCACCGCGCGGAATACGGCAATCTCCACATCGGCCGAAAAGCGTTCCAGCGTTTCCGGCATCTCCAGCGTCGCCGCGATCTTACTCCTCTGCGCGAATCCTTCCACGAACCAGCGCAGCGCCGAGGAAAGACCAACCTCGTCGAGCAGCGGCGGATGAAGAAGATGCGAAATCGTCCGGACCTCGTTCGTAAGTTGCTCCACCAGCCCAGCATTCTCCGCCACTCGCGCCGCCGTTTCGGGACTAAGTTTATGAGCCTCGGAACTAACCTCCGCAATGTTCATCGAGAGCGCAGCCAGTAACTGCCCCGCGCTGTCATGTAACTCCCTCGCCAGCCGTCTGCGCTCCTCATCCTGCATCTGCTGCAGGCGCGATGAGAGCTGCCGCAACTCCTCATTCGCCTGCTGGAGTTCGCTCGTCCTCTTCTCAACCCGGCTCTCCAGTTCCTGCCGCGCCTCTTCCAACGCGCTTTCCGTCAGCTTCTGCTCCGTAATATCCGTATTGCTGCCAAACCAGCGTATGATCTCGCCCCTTTCGTTCTTGATCGGAACGGCCCGCGACAGAAACCACCGGTAACTCCCATCACGCCCTCGCAGAGGTACGGTCTCTTCCCAGCCTCGTCCGGTCGCAATAGAAGTGGAAAAGCTCTCGCTCAGCCGCTCGATGTGCTCAGGATGGTGCACAGCTCTCCATCCCTTCTCTCCCATCTCCTCCAGCGTCGTGCCCGTATATTCGAACCATCGCCGGTTGAACCAGAAGCGGTTGCCTTCTCGATCCGCCATCCAGCTAAGCGCCGGAATATTGTCGGCCAGCGTCCGAAAACGGTCCTCACTTTCGCGCACCGCTTCCTCGATCCGTTTCCGTTCGGTAATGTCCTGGTAGAACACCGAAATCCCGCCGTCATCCGCGGGATACGCTCTCACGTCATACCAGCGCCCCCAGGGCAGGTAGTAATTCTCAAATTGGATGGACACTCGTTCACTCATCGCCCGCCGGTATTGCGTCTCCAGAGCCGTTCCCTTTGCCGGCGGCATAGCTTCCCAAAAAGTTTTGCCGATCAAATAATCGCGGCTCATCCTCAGCGTCTGCTCGGCCTCCGCGTTCACATAGGTGAATCGCCAGTCCCGGTCGAGCGCAAAGAAAGAGTCGCTGATGCTTTCCAGTATCGTTGACGTGCGCCGATGAGCAGCCTCCGCCTCCGCGCGCAATGCTCGCTCGTGTTCCTCCGCTTCCCGCCGCAAACGGCCCATGGCCAGGTGCGCCCCAACTCTTGCCAGCAGTTCGCGCGCGGTGAACGGCTTCACCATGTAATCGTCGGCGCCCGCTTCCATCCCTTCGATGCGCGCATCTTCTCCCGCCCGCGCCGATAGAAGAATGACCGGGATGGTCTTAGTCGCGTCGCTCGCGCGAATCTCGCGCAGCAACCCAAAGCCGTCCAGTCCCGGCATCATCACATCCGTCAACACTAAGTCCGGAGCATGGCTCCGGATCGCAGCCAACGCGTCCGTCCCCGTAGATACGGCATGGACCTCGTAGTTGCTGCCCAGCAGACGCCGCACATATCCGCGCATGTCCGCGTTGTCATCGACCAGCAGAATTCTTCCGCCCGTCGTTTGGATGTGAGGCGCCTGCACCGTATCCGCGGCGAATACCTCTCCCGGCTCAGCCGTCTGCGCGCCTTCCGGCAACCATCGCAACGCCTCATCCACATACGCCGCCGCCGATACCCCGGTCGACTTCAGCATGCGCTGCTGCGCTCCGCCACAATTCTCCGGCAAGTGCGCGCGGCCCATGGGAATCGAGACGACAAACGTGCTTCCCCGCCCAACCACGCTCTCCACCCGGATCGATCCGCCATGCAGCCTCACCAGCTCCTGCACCAATGCAAGCCCGATTCCCGTCCCTTCATGCGTTCGCCCGCGCACCCCCTCGATCCGATGGAAGCGCTCGAATACCTTGGACTGTTCCTCTTGCGGTATCCCCAGTCCGGTATCCTCCACCTTCAACTCGATCCGGTCGCCGGCGCTTCTTAACCGCACCCTAACTCCGCCTGTAAGTGTGAATTTGAATGCGTTCGAGATCAGGTTAAGGACAATCTTCTCCCACATGTCCCGATCAACATAAGCCGGTTCCGCCAAAGGTTCGCAGTCGATCACAAATTCAAGCCCGGCCTGCTCCATAGCCGAGCGGAACGCGCTCGCCGTCTCCGCCGTGAAGGTAGAGAGATCGGTCGGCTCATAAATCGCCTCTACCCGCCCCGCTTCAATCCTCGAGAAGTCCAGCAGCGTGTTCACCAGCTTCAACAGGCGCATGCTGTTGCGATGCACCAGCTGCAACTCCTCCCGTCTCACGAAGGCGCTCGGCCGCGCGCTCGCCAGCATGTTCTCGACCGGGCCGACAATCAGCGTGAGCGGCGTTCGAAATTCATGACTCACATTGGAGAAGAACACCGTCTTCGCGCGATCCAGTTCCGCCAGCATCTCCGCCCGTCTGGTTTCTTCCTCGTGGGCCCGCGCCGCCGCCAGGTTGCTGCCTAACTGGCGCCCAAGCGTCTCCAGAAACAACCCGTAATCCCGGTCGAATCGTTTGCGCGCGTTCAACCCCAGTAACATGCAACCCACGGGCGACCCCGGTCCCGAAGACGCGAAAGGCATCGCCATCGCCTCCACCGGACCGATTCCCCAAACTCCCGGCAATAACTCCGGACAGTGCTCCTGCAAATCGCCGATCAGAACCATCTTGCCGGTGCTTACCGCCTCATCGATCGCGCGTAACAGCGGCGAATCAGCCCTACCCAACTCTTTTGGTCCGCGGCAAAGAACATCATCCGGCAGAATCCCGGTCCAGCGCTTCGGCTCAATCGTTTTACGGTCCGCGGCGAGCCCGTACAGAACAGAAAAGGAAACATCGTAAGGATTAGCGCCCAGAATCTCGGCCGCCAAATCCCACATCATCTCTTCCGACTTAGCCTTGACGCTGCATCCGGCAAGTTCGCGCAGCGTATTCGATCGCCGCTCGCCAATTACTCTCTCCGTCGTCTCCATCACAGGCGTAAATACTCCGCCGATCCCGCCCGACTCATCGCTGATGGGACTGTAAGAGAAAGTGAAGTAACATTCCTCCGGATACCCGTGCCGCGCCAGCAGGAGAAGCAGGTCGTCCGACCATGTCGCTTCTCCCCGTTGCATCACCCCTTCGAGCATCGGGCCGATCGTCTCCCAGATTTCCGGCCAGCACTCGCGCCCCGGATTGCCCAGCGCAGCGGGGTGTTTCGAGGCAATGATCTCGCGGTAGGCGTCGTTGTACAGCATGACGAGATCGGGGCCCCACCACACCAGGATCGCAAAACGCGAATTAAGGCAGGTGCTGACCGAGGTGCGCAGGCTCTGCGGCCATCGCTCGATGGGACCAAGCTTCGTGCGCGACCAATCCATCGTCCGCATAAGCGCGCCCATCTCGCTTCCCCCCGATAGAAAGTTCCGGGAGGAAGTTGAGGGTTCGCCATTGCCGCCGAATACCATAGGTGTGCTCGCACCAACGAGAACGTCGGATCTAAAAACGGTTTCTTAGAGGCGTCAGGAACGCCAAATCAGGACCGCTTAATAATGATCAGGGAAATGCGATTAACAAAATAACGATTAGCAAAATAATGACTAGCAAAATAAATGACCATCAAAATAACGGCTAGCAAAAACAACCGTCGGAAGAATTACATCTCCGCGGTTGCATGGCCATATTTCGCGGACATATCAATTTCGCGGCATACGGCCTTAAAGACCCACACGTCAGCGACCGGGGGACCGATCGGATCACTTTATTCTGGGTCCCGACCGACAGCCTGTCAATGCCTTTGAAGCGCGGGCCTTTCAGCGCACATAGGGGCCTGTTTGAAGGTCCGCAGGAGTAGCGCCAGAGTGCGGCCTGTGGGACACTTGCTGCATGCCAAAACGAAATCTTCGGATCGTGAAGCGCGTCAGAAACGTTCCGGTGTTGGGGATCTGCGAATCTTGCAACACCCAGTTTTCAGGAAATCCCAACATGGGGAACGCGCAATCCGCCATCCAGGAGCAGTTTAACGCGCACAAATGCAAGCGAGAGGAAGCCAGCCCAGCCCCCGCCCGGATCGCGAAAGAGCCGACCAAAAACTAAGCCGGCGGGGGCCCTAGAGAATGAGGGTGCCCCACTCATTTGCGTACTTTGCGAATGAGTGGGCTCTCGACCTCGGCAAAACCCTCAACCGGACGGCGCTTGATTTCCAGCGCCCATTCCTGGAAGCTGACTCGCATCGGAAACGCATCAGAAGTGTGTAGGAGATTTCTATGTCAACTGATCGAGCCCGTGCAGACTCCGCAGTGCCACGCCGTCGTCCTGTCCCCGCCATCCTTGTTGGCGGCCTCATCACCGGAGTCCTCGATCTCCTCTATGCGATGGTCGTCTATAGTCCATCCCATCCTCTTCTGATTCCCAAACACATCGCGACCGGTGTACTAGGCGTAAGCGCGTACCAGGGAGGTACTCTCGCAATCGTCCTCGGGGTCATCCTGCATTTTGTAATTGCCCTCGGAGCCGCCACTGTCTATTATCTCGTCGCCCGGCGATTAAGGCTTCTCATCGAACGGCCGGCCATTTGCGGCATGGTCTTTGGAGGCTTGGTCTACTTCTTCATGCACCTGGTAGTAGTTCCGCTTTCTGCGGTCCCGCCGCATCACACCCCATTCGTCTATCAGATCACCGAGTTTGTCGAGCACTGGTTCGTAGTCGGCCTTCCCATAGCCTTCTCCGTCCGCCACTATTCCCGTTGAAGTGTGGAGCGATGTGAGTGGGCCTTCGACTTCGGCAACCTGTCGACCGGACAGACCTGCCCCCGGCGCGGACCTCAAAGACACCTCAAAATCCGGCCCGACCCGCACACCCTGTCAACTTGACAAAAACCACCCCGCGCCCACCCCGATAAAACATCCAATCACCCACTAACTCCTTATTTCGCAATAACTCGATCTAACTCCTTCGCCTTCAAACGCCGAACCACAACTCCCCGCTAACTCCATGACCCCAATACCTCAAAAAGACGCGCCTCCAGTACCAGAGAGTAAACATCGCGCCCACCGAAAATACCCAATAAGGTGTTTTTATGGCACCTCAAAACTCGCATTTATTTTGTTCGTATTCCCTTCGCCAAAATCACGCCCAATGTACGTACAGGAATGTCAACTATTGCTCCACATGGAGCATTTCAAGAATGTAGACATGCTCCCGCCGAACCTCCGGGGAAAAAAGACGGAGCCCGCGGTCAGCGGCTAAGGAGCCTGTTTCTTCTCCAACGCGGCCGCCTTGGCCTCGGCCTTGGCAGCCTCCGCCGGCCGGTGCAGGCCCTTGTAAGTCATAGCCAACAAACGCCATGCCGCGCCATTCGTTGGATCGGACTTGGTCAGCGCCTCGAGGTCCGGCCGCGCCGCCGAGAAGTCGCCCTTCATGATCTGAGCCTCCGCCAGCCCCAGCCGTCCCTCCACATTTTCCGAGTCGGCCAGGAGTGCCGCCTCGAACTGGTCGCCAGCGGCATGGGCATCCTTCAATTTCAAGTAGATACGTCCAAGCAGAAGCCGAGCATTCGTCTCGCCCGCATTGAGCTTAAGGCTGGCCTCCAGCGCAGCCCGTGCCCCCTCATAGTCTCCCGTCTTCTCCAAAGCCTGCCCCGCCTCAAACGCCGTGTTCGCGTCATTCGGCTGTAACTCGATGGCCCGCTTGAGGTTCGCGCCCGCCTTCGCGTAGTCTCCTGCCGCTAACTCCAGCTCGCCCAGTTGCCGGAGAGCGGTAGCCGACGTAGGATCGATTTCGACCGCCTTCTCCAGGAACTTGCGCGAGTCCGCGGTGCGCCCGTCATCCGAGGCGAGCATCGAGTTATGAAGAAGATTCTGGACTTCGACTTTGTCTTTCGGGTCCGGCAGATTGGCCGCGGGCTGCGCCCCCTCAGCCGCCGGCGGAAGCTTCGCCTTCCACTTCGCCATCTCCATCTGAAGCTCGGCTTCGGTGCCGCGGGCGGGTGGGTTACCGCTCTGGGCGCGGTTTTCGGGCGAATATAGATTTTTGAGTTCCTTTGGATCGGCCTGGAGATCGTAGAACTCCGGCCTCGGCGCCTCGATCAATTTGGCATTTTGCTCGCGGAGAGCCTTAATCGGCGCCCATCCCCATCGAAGCGGATAGTCGGTCTCACCGAGGAGCTCGCGCGGTTCATCGCTCTGGCGGTTGATAAGTGGGACAAGCGATGCACCGCTAAGTTCAGGCGGAGCGGGCGTGTTCGTCAACGAAAGAACGGTGGGGAGAATGTCGGTGGTGCGAACCAGCCTGTCGATTATATCGCCGCGGTGCGCCTCGGCAGGTAGCTTGACGATAAGAGGTACGTGTAACGTTGAATCGTAGAGAAACAGCCCGTGTGTGTCCTCTCCGTGCTCGCCGAGTCCCTCGCCGTGGTCACCCACAATAACAATGATGGCTTTGTCGTAGATGCCATCTTTTTTCAGCGTGGAGATGAAATGGCCGAGCTGGGAATCGGCGTACGCGATCTCTCCGTCGTAAAGGTGCGAAGAATATTTTTCGGAGAATGGAGCGGGCGGCTCGTAGGGGTCATGGGGGTCGAAGAGATGGACCCACATGAAGCGCGGGCCGGTCTGGTGCTGGGCGAGCCACGCTTCGGCATCGGTAATGACGGTCTGGGCACGGCGTTCGACTCGGCCGAAGCGGTCTTTCGAGTCGTTCTTGGCGGGAAAATTGTCGTAGAAATCGAAGCCGCGATCAAGGCCGGGCGCGAGCTGATTGCTGTCCAGGATGACGGCGCCGATGAAGGCCCCCGTCTGGTATCCCTGCTTTTTCAAGAGTTCGGCCCACGTGACGTGAGAGGGCGCGAGAGGAACACCGAAATCGGTGACGCCGTGAATGCTCGGGAGAAGCCCGGTGAGGATGCTGGTGTGCGAAGTATTGGTGATCGGGCTGTGGGTGAAGGCTGAAGAGAACCGAACGCCATCGGCGGCGATGGCGTCAATCGTCGGGGTCTCAATGTTCTTGTATCCGTAGCAACCAAGGTGGTCCGCACGGAGGGTGTCGATGGTAATGAGGAAAACGTCGGGACTTTGGGCGGACGCAGGAAGAGCGAAAAGCGCCGCCACGAACAACAGGGCCACAAATTTCATATCGGGGTCAGGCTACCACATCGCACCGATAGGGCACACGCACAGACAGATGCTGTTTATTTCGGCGGCGTGGGTCTGGCAATGAAGTGATACCGCAGCCAGCAGCAACCGCAAAGTTGCTATGCTGAGGCAGGGTTACATTGTAGGGAAGGCCGCGACTGAGTCCGCGGACGGCGCTAGCGCGAAGAAAGGAATCTCGGATGAACCAGGTCGATTTGATTCGTTTGTTCGACTATGACGGATGGGCGAACGGTGAGTGCTTAAAATCGCTGCGGAGCGGAACGCCACCGGAGAGCGCGATTGGCAGAATGGCTCACATTCTATCCGCGAAGAAACTTTGGCTGGAACGACTGCGACAGGTTCCGCAGAGCATGGCGGTCTGGCCGGGTTCGACGCTCGAGGATTGCCAGGCTTTGGCGGATGAGATGGTTCTTGCCTGGCGCGAGTATCTGGCGGGACTGACGGTCGAGGGTCTGGCGGAGATAATCCAATATAAGAACAGCAAAGGAGAATCTTGGGAGAGCCGGGTGGAGGACGTGCTGATGCATGTGGTGATGCACTCGGCGTATCATCGCGGGCAGATCGCGATGGAGATGCGTAAGTCCGGGATGGAGCCGGCTTATACGGACTTTATTCACGCGGTGCGGCAGGGAGCATTGAAACAGGACTCTGCTAAATAGGTCTTGGCTAAGTAGGATTTTGCGGAGCAGAGATATGGGAGCTCGGCTATGAACCGGGGAGAGATCGGGCGGGTTTGGGCGCCGTTGATTGTGGGGGGCCTTGCGTTGACTGCTATCTTTTATCGGGGACCCGGACCGCACGGCGCGGCGCGGTGGATTGGCCTTGGGCTGGCAGCGGTTGGGTTGGGAGGAGTTATTACAGCGCGATACACGCTGGGTAAGTCATTCTCGGTCGCGGCGAAGGCGCGGGAATTGGTGACGCGCGGGATTTATTCCAGGATTCGGAACCCGATTTATATTTTTGGAGGGATATTTCTGACGGGAGTTGCGCTGATTTTGTGGCATCCATTCCTGATCGTGCTGTTGGCCATCATGATTCCAGTGCAGATTATGCGGGCTCGAAAAGAGGCTCGCGTTCTGGAAGAGAAGTTTGGGGATGAGTATCGAGAGTACCGAAGCCGAACCTGGTTTTAAGAGTAAGGGCTCGCGGCTTATCCGCGCTGCCCACGGCTATCATCGCTTGCTCTCGCATGCGTGTTTTCCTGGATGGCGCTTTCGCCGGAGAAGCAATGCGCCACGAGCATGTTGACAGCGTTTGTTACAATTGACTAAGTGCTCAAGCGCCGCACTTACTTGGTCTTTGACAATTTCCAGGCACTATTTGAAGACGATTCGGAATCGCCGAGGTGGCATCCCGCCTTGGCAACGTTACAGAAATACGCTTGACCCTCGCAACGGAAGATGCGATTCGAAAATCAATCCGCCTTTAACTGACGTATTTTCAATACTTTGCCTCTAACTGCCGCCGAATGAATACTTTGGCGGGAAATTCTCCCTAAAGTATTGATTCTACATGGGCGGGCTCGGGGGGGGGTGCCCCTGCGAAGACAGCTAGGTTCAAAATTGTTGCCGCTTCCAAAAGCGCCGCCCGCCCTTCAACGAATGACCAACCCACATTTCACCACGTATAGTGCGCCGTGTAAGTCACGACTTTCTCTTCATCCGGCGCAATCTTAACCGGGAACTCAATCGTGTGGCTGTCGATCTTTCTGTACTCATCCGACTTCACCGAGATCTCCCAGTTCTCGCCGCGATAAAGATGCTCGACTACGCGCACTTCCACCGGGTCTTTCTTGTGGTTGCGCACTTTGATCTCGAATGACTCCCGCGCGGTCTGCTTATTGCTTTCGATGAAGTAATCGACGCGGCGACGCTCGCCGGTCAAGTCGAATGCGTTGCCGGTGTAGATCCTGACAGTCTCGTCCTTGGGAGTGTGCTCGATCATGTTCTCGCCGGTGAATTCGATTTGGCCATCGTCGTTGCGGCGATAGAAGCGCACCCGGCCCTTGGGCAACGGCATTCCGAGATGGTTCGCCTCAGAGTTGCGGAACTCGCGCATGGCCCAGATTTTTGGGTTCGACTCGGTGCCATAGGAATGATCGTTGCGGAAGTTGTCCCAGTTCCATCCGTAGTAGCGGTTGGAATCGATGCGCGCGCCGTCGTAAATGTAGACCTGCTTCGTCGCCACCCCAGCCGCGTGAATGAACTCGACCTGCTTCGTTTCGCGGTCGCGGAGCGTGGTGCGGCGATCGAGCGAGTAGAGATGATATTCGTCGAAGGCTTTCTCGGTGACCGCCGAACCGCCGATGTCGAGCGCCTTCGCAGCCGCCGAGACCATCACCATCTCATTCGCCCCGCCGTTGCGCTGAATTTTATTGACATCTCCGGCCATCAGCTTGATGCGTGCGTCGGTGAAGGTTTTGCCGCTTTCATTGTCCATGGTGACCCAGCCGACGACGTCGACGAGATCGCCTTTTTCGGGGGCGACGATGTTGTAGTCCGCCTGCCAGCTCAGGCCCCCCGTGACGTAGGAAAACTCGGCGGGAAACTTTCCGGGCTTGTCGGTGGAGAGAATCCATTCGAGGCGCGGATGAAGAATCGTATCTTCCGTGAGATCCGGAAAAATGGGCGTGCCCGGCAGTCCGAAGCGAAGCTGACCGTCGACTTCGATGATCGGTTGTTCGGAGGCCGCGACCATTTGCGACTGGTAGTACTGCTGACCGTACCGGTTCATGGCGAAAGAATTGTGAGGCGCGTAGCCGCTACGGATGATTTTGCCCTTGACGGTTTGTCCGCCGCCCACCTGGAATTCGATGGTGCGCCCCTCGTAGAGAGAGAGCAGTGAACTTTCATTCACGGGATCGGCGCGATAGTTCTGCTCAAGCACCTGGAGCGAGTGCTTGCCGGAGAGGTCGCGCAGAACGACGGAATCGGGCTCAAGGTGGTAGGTGATGTCATTGACGGTGACGTGATTTTCGCCGGCGGTCAGGTCAAGTGGAGTTTCCTGACGCACGACCGCGAAATCCTGGTTGTAGATGGTGAGGGACGGTTGCGAACTGGATTGGGCAGTTGCTTGAGTGCTTGGCGGCGAAGCTGGACCGCTGGATGGTTGCGCCAGCGTGCTGACAAGTAGCAGCGAAAGACAGACGAAGCGAGCCTTCATAGAGCCACACTCCTCCGTGCAAGTTTGTGCGCTGTGTTCAGTCTATGTTCGCCACTCGCCCGGGGGAGTTACTTGGATGGGTAGCGGACTGCTGGAAGAACGCTGCGAGAGCCGATTCTTGCAGAGCGTCTTGACGATAGAAATAGCGAGTAACCAGGAGTTCGTTACTAGTGACCTGTCGCAGAACAATGGTTACTAGAACGAGTATCGGTTTACTTGCTTTCGGGAAGGGCACGACTTCAGTCGTGCCGCACAGAGAGCTGAAATGACGCGGGCTTCAGCCCCTGAGGGATTCCGCAGACTGGTAACCAACTCACCACGACAGGCCACCAGCGTTGCGCACTCCGGAGCGGGCAGAGTGCCAGTCCCGATTCAGGATCTGGCTACTTCATACGCGTGCGCCACCCGCAGCACCATCGCCTCGTCGAAGTGGCGGCCGAATATTTGGAGTCCGATGGGGAGACCTCCGCGCGTCACGCCGCATGGGACTGAGATTCCCGGGATGCCAGCGAGATTAGCGGTAACCGTGTAGATATCGGCGAGATACATGGCGAGCGGATCGTCGACTTTTTCGCCCAGCATGAACGCCGCCGTGGGCGCGGTCGGCGCGGCGATGACGTCAACTTTCTGGAATGCCTCGTCGAAATCGCGGGTCAGCAGAGTGCGAACTTTTTGCGCCTTCAGATAGTAGGCGTCGTAATAGCCGGCGCTGAGCGCGTAAGTGCCGAGCATGATGCGCCGCTTCACTTCCATGCCGAAGCCGCCGTCACGCGTTTGCCGGTACATCTCCGAGAGCGTGTGCGCGCCGCGAGCGCGGAAGCCATAGCGCACTCCGTCATAGCGCGCGAGGTTCGCAGACGCTTCAGCGGTGGCGACGATGTAATAGGTGGGAATCGCGTACTCGGTGTGCGGCAGGCTGACGGGCACGATCTCGCAGCCGAGTTTCGCGAGTTGCTGAATGGCCGCTTCGACGGCGGCCCGCACTTCCGGGTCGAGACCGGAGCCGAAATATTCTTTGGCGACGCCAACCTTGATCTTGCGTTCTGAGTCAGCTAGCGGCTTGTTGATTGCGGCCATGTAGTCTGGGACGGGAACGTCGGCTGAAGTGGAGTCCATCGGATCGCGGCCGGCGATAGTTTGAAGCATGAGCGCGGCGTCCTTCACCGTGTTTGCAAGCGGCCCAATGTGATCGAGCGAGGATGCGAAAGCGATCAGGCCATAACGTGAGACGCGGCCATAAGTCGGCTTGAGGCCAACGACGCCGCAAAACGAAGCGGGCTGCCGGATCGATCCGCCAGTGTCGGAGCCTAAAGTTGCGACCACCATGCCCGCCGCGACCGAGGCGGCCGAGCCGCCGGAGGAGCCTCCGGGCACGCGCGTTTTGTCGCGTGGATTGCGCACGGGATGGTAGGCGGAGTTTTCGGTCGACGAGCCCATGGCAAACTCGTCGCAATTGAGCTTGCCGAGAATGACGGCGCCAGCCGCCTCGAGCCGCGCGACGGCGGTGCAGTCGTAAGGCGGAATGAAACTTTCGAGAATCTTCGAGGCAGCGGTCGTGCATACGCCACGCGTGACCATGACGTCTTTGATCGCAATCGGAACTCCGGCGAGCGGCGGCAGCGGCCTGCCCTCGACTACCAGCTTGTGGATGCGCTCGACTTGCACCATGGCGCGCTCTTCGGAGAGCGTGAGGAAGGCTCCGATCTCTCCGTCTTCGCGCCGGATGCGCTCATAGCACTTCTCGACGACCGCGAGCGCGGTTGTGCGCTGCTCGGCGATCGCCGTGCGGATCGCGTCGATCGTGAACGGTTTGGTCTTATCGTCAGCCATGTACGTCAGCCATCTACTTCAGCCATGTGCCTCTGCTATCTACCTCAGCCATCTACCTCGGCCATCTAGCGCTCAATCACCTTCGGGACTTCAAAAAATGTTCCATCCGTGTCGGGCGCGTTCGCAACCGCCTCTTCATGCGGCAACGAAGGCCGCAAGCCTTCTTTCACATCGTCACGCGCAGCATAGGCAAAGCGCTCGCTGCCCTGGCGCGAGACATCGACTCCATAACGGTCCGAAACCAGTGCCATGGGCTCGACGCCGCCGGTATCGAGCTTGTTCAGGCGATCGACATATTCGAGGATGGAATTCAAGTCGCGCAACATACGCGCGCGCTCGTCGGGCGTGAGCTCCAGGTTGGCCAGATCCGCGACGTAGCTCACGTCTTTTTCGGTGACCTTCATTCGTATCCTTTGGCTAAGAAGCATTTACCACGGAGGCACTGAGACACGGAGAAAGCCACTTCGTCCTTTTTCTCTGGGCTCCCTGTTTTCTCTGTGGCTCCGTGGCAGGCATTCAAGTTCAGCTCGCCTTCGCAACTTCGGCATTTGCCGAAGCTGCCGCCGCCTTCTCGCGCTTCTTCTTCAGCTTGCGCACATGTGCGGCCGAATACATCGTTCCGCGGCACTTCTTGTGTCCGCAATAACATGGGGCCGCATCCTCGCCGTCGTAGAGGCAGTAGTCGTAGGTCAGTTCCTCTCCCGGTTCGATGTCGCGCAACGCGACGACCCACATTTTGCCGGCGATCTGATCGGTCTCACAGTTCGGCTTGCATGCATGATTGATGAACGCGGCCACGCCGAAACCGTCGAGGATGACCTTGCCGCCGTCCAGCCCGAACAAATACGTGTTTTCATAGTCGTCGTAAAGGTCATCGGCCTCTTCGTAGCTGAGCGGCTCGCCGACGTACTCAATAATGAGCGTCCCTTTGCGAATGCGTTTCGTCGTGTAGCAACCGAAGGAATGAATCGCGGATTTGCGGATCTCGAGTGCCATGGGTCAGCAGCTGTCTATAAAAACCTACCACGGAGGCACGGAGACACGGAGGAAGAAAAAGAAAAAAAGGATTTTCTCGGCGTCTCCTCGGTGGATTTGCATTGTCTGATGGCTGACTGCTGACTGCTGGGGGCCAAAGCTGCTCTGCTAGAATTCCCTCGGAGAAGATCATGGCCCACAATCATCCTCCCCGCTTTCTCGCAATTGTTAACGACGCCCGCAGCCGCATTCGCGAAACCAATGTGGACGAGGTGAAGCGGCGCCTCGACCGCCGCGACAAGTTCGTTCTTGTTGACGTCCGCGAAGACCGCGAGTTCGATGCCGACCACATTCCCGGCGCTGTTCACCTCGGCAAAGGCGTCATTGAGCGCGACATCGAAGCCAGGTATCCGGCACTCGACACCGAACTGGTCCTCTATTGCGGCGGCGGCTTTCGCTCCGCCCTGGCCGCCGACAATCTGCAAAAGATGGGCTACACCAACGTGATCTCCATGGACGGCGGCATCCGCGAGTGGCGCGAGAAGGCGTACCCGCTGGAGAAGGGGAAGTAGCGGCAGAGCGAGGCTATACCCAATCGGACAGCCGCCGGATTGCATCCCCGCTCCAAGTCTGAAAGGATAGTTCTATCGGGGATACATCTTTATGGCAACCATAGGAAGCTTTGCGCTCTGGCTCGCCCTCGCCTTGAGCGTCTACTCCTTCGGCGCCGGCCTGCTCTCGCTCTTTGGCCGCGATGCCGCTTCTGCGCGGCTCGGCGAAACCGCCCGCCGTGCCGGCATTGCGACTTTTATCATCGTCGTGCTCGCCTCGTTCATCCTGGTTTCGGCCGCCTTTAACGACGATTTCTCCATCGCCTACATCTACCACCACAGCAATCGCGACCTTCCCGTCGCCTACAAATTTGCCGTGCTCTGGTCGGGACAGGAAGGCTCGCTGCTGTTTTGGTCGCTGCTCCTCGCTGGCTACGGATTCGTTCTCCGCCTCCGGCTATCGCACCGATCAGCGCCTTTTCGCCTATGCCTCGGTCATTATCGCCGCCGTTCAGGTCTTTTTTCTTCTGATCCTCAACTTTGCCGCGCATCCCTTCGCCATCGAGCGAGGCGGCATTCCGCCCGACGGCGCCGGCCTCAATCCGCTCCTGCAATATCCCGAGATGGTCATTCATCCGCCCATGCTCTATCTCGGCTACGTCGGCTTCACCATCCCATTCGCATTCGCGCTCGGCGCGCTCATCATGCACTATCCGGGCGAAAAGTGGATCCACATCACGCGGCGCTGGACGATGGTGACCTGGTGTTTCCTCACCATCGGCGTCTTCCTCGGTGCGCACTGGGCCTATGCCGTCCTCGGCTGGGGAGGCTACTGGGGCTGGGATCCGGTCGAGAACGCCTCGCTTATGCCCTGGCTGACGGGCACGGCGTTTCTGCATTCGGTCATGATGCAGGAGAAACGCGGCATGCTGAAGGTCTGGAACATGGCGTTAGTGTTCGCCACGTTTTTGCTTTCTATGCTGGGGACCTTCCTCACGCGTTCCGGTGTCATCAGTTCGGTGCATGCGTTTGCGCAATCTTCCATCGGAACCTGGTTCATCGTCTTCATTGCGCTGACCACCGCCATCTGCGTCTTCTTTCTCGTCAAGAATCTCAAGTACCTCAAGAGCGAGCACAAACTGGAGTCGCTCGTCTCGCGCGAATCGAGCTTCCTGTTCAACAACCTGCTGCTCCTGATCCTCTGCTTTACGGTGCTCTGGGGAACGTTCTTTCCGATTCTTTCCGAATGGGTGCAAGGACACAAAGTCACGGTCGGTCCGCCATTTTTCAATCGCGTAGCCGTGCCGGTCGCTCTTCTTTTGATGTTGCTGACCGCCGTCGGCCCGCTGCTGGCCTGGCGCAAAACGTCACTTGAGAGCCTGAAGCGCAATTTTCTCTTCCCGACAATCGGTTCCGTCGCCGTGGGCCTCATGATGATGCTCTTCGGCGTCAAGCCCTGGGAAGATCCGTCGTACTTCTACGCAGTGATGGCAGCGATTCTCTCCGCGCTCGTTATCTTCACCGTCATCTCGGAGTTTGTCCGCGGAGGCCGCGTCATAGCGGGCAAGAGCGGCCAGAACATTTTCGGAGCCATGTTGCAACTCACGCGCCGCAACACGCGCCGCTACGGCGGATACGTCGTCCACTTCGGCGTCGCGCTGGTCATCATCGGCATCCTCGGCGGTACCTTCAACAAAGAAGTCGAAAAAGAAATGGCTTACGGCGACAAAATTTCGCTCGGGCCCTACACGCTCGTCTGCCAGTCCTACACGCAAGACGACAATCCGAACTACGCGGTCGAGTCGGCGATGTTCAACGTCTACCGCGGCTCCAAGCTCATCACCACTATGGCGCCCGAGCGCCGCTTCTACAAAGCCAGCGGACAGCCGCAAACGATTCCCAACATTTATCCGAGCTTCGCGCAGGACCTGTTCCTCGTGAACGACATCTACGTCGTCTACGAAGGCAAGAACGACACCACCGGCCGCCCCATCATCAAAGCGCACCTGAATCCGCTGGTGCCCTGGATCTGGATCGGCTTGATCGTCATGGTCTTTGGGACTGTCATCGCGCTCGTGCCGAACTATGTGCCAGTCGTCGTGACGGTAGCTACGCCGGTCCACACGCCGGCGCATGCGGGAGCGGGGGACTGATGAGATATCATTCGACGCTCCGCGATCTGAGATTTTGGGTGGCGCAGCGCTTTAGCGCTGCGAAAACTGTCTGCAACCTATCGGCGGCTTTAGCCGCTGAGGGTCGGCGCTCAACGTCTCGTCGTTCCGCTCAGGCCGTCATCCTCACAGCCGCCGTCCTCCTCTTCATGGGAGCCAACCCGAGCCCCGACGCCCGTTTTCGCGACCTTGGCCATCGCATGATGTGCACCTGCGGATGTGGCCAGGTCCTCCTCGAATGCAACCACGTGGGCTGCCAGTCTTCCGACAAAATGCGCAACCAGCTCCAGGCCGCCATCGATAAAGGCGACAACGATGACCTCATTCTGCAAGGCTTTGTGCAGGAATACGGCCCGACGGTGATTGCCGCGCCCACCGCCATCGGCTTCAACAGAGTCGCGTGGATCATGCCTTTCGCGGTGCTGGCGCTCGGCATCGTCTTCGTGACGCGCATCGTACTCTCGTGGAAAGACCGCCCCGCGCCCGCACTAGCCGACGGCATCGTGATCCCGCAGCAAAGCCACGAACTAGACGACCTGAGAGCGAGAGCCCGCCGGGAAACAGATGTATGACCTTGTTGACTGAGAACTAGCAACTGGCAACTGGGAACTGAATTCTATGAATATGATCTATTTCATCTGCGTCGTCTTCACCCTGGCGTCGTTCTACTACGTGTTCTTCTTTCCGGGCGAGGTCTACGCGGGCGAAGAAAAGACGCGTCTCGGCTATCTCCGCGAGCGCAAGGAATCCGTCTACGAAAACCTGCGCGACCTGAATTTCGAGTACAAAGCCGGAAAGGTTCCCGACGCCGATTACCAGTCCATGCGCAACTCGCTGGAAGAGGAAGCCGCGGCCATTATGGCCGAGATTGAGCGGCTGGAGTTGGCAGTCCCCTTGTAAACCCGGCGGGCGCATGATAGGCATTTGCCTATACAATTGCATACCTTATTGTTACCATGAATTTGCAGGCAAATGGCTTCGACTGGGACCGTGGCAATCGGGCCAAATGTGAAAAGCATGGGCTTTCGGCAGGGGTGATCGAAGAGCTTTTTGCTCGCCCTCTCGCCATTCTCGCGGACGCGGGCCACTCACAGCGGGAAAGCCGTTTTCGCGCAATTGGGCGAACGGAGAAGGGCCGCGGCGTTTTCATCGTTTTCACGCTTCGCCATAAGGAAGACGAGTTGTTGATTCGGCCCATCAGCGCGCGCTATATGCACAAGAGGGAAATCGATGCCTTCGAAAAAGAAAATTCCGAGCTTTAAGAGCGACCGAGCGGCAGCGGCCTTCGTCGACAAAGCCGACCTGTCGCAGTACGATCTTTCCGGCGCGAAGTTGGTCCGTTTCGAAATCAGGCGCAAAGACAAGTCAATCAATCTGCGTTTGTCCGAGGAACTTTACGACGCGGTTCGCCAACGCGCCGCCCGCGCAGGTTTGCCTTATCAGCGCTTTATTCGGCTGACGCTGGAACAGGCTCTCGGCGAGCCGAAATAACCAGAGGTCGGATAGCGTTGGCAACCGAACGAGAGATGCGGCGTCAATATCTGCGGTTCCATCGAGATGTTACCGAAATACTGTCGCGTCACGATCCGGTGGGCCTGCTGAGACTGGGCGCTCCGGGGGATGAATACGAACCGGAAGTCGGTACAATCATCCCGCGTCTCAAGACTGCAAACGGGCCAGATGATGTGCGAAGAATCTTGCATGAGGAGTTCATGAACTGGTTTGGAGCGGAAGAAATAGCTGGTCCGGAATCTGCATACGACACGATTGCAGAGGAAATCTGGCACAGCCTAGTGAAAAAGGAGTCGCATTGAGGAACCTCGCATACTACGCAGTGATCGCAGCAGCAATGTTCATTTTTCCTTCTGCCCACGCCCAGACCCTCGCCGGCACCGTCACCAACGGCACCACCAACAAGCCCGCTGCCGGAGACGCGATCGAGCTTATCAACATCTCCAACGGCATGGACGTTGCCGCTACCGCCAAGGCTGACTCCGCCGGCAAGTTCAGTTTCTCGCTCAAGGACGGCGCTCAGGGCCCGCACCTCGTCCGCGCCACCCATCAGGGCGTTACGTATTTTCAGTTCGCCCCTCCTGGCACCGGCAAGGTCGACCTCAAGGTCTACGACGTCGCCAAGAAAATTGACGGAATAAGTCTGACCGCCGATGTCGCCAGATTCCAGGCCGACTCGTCGAGCCTTCAGGGCGTGCGTCTGTTCGCCGTCGACAATAATTCGTCGCCGCCGGTCACACAGATGAACGATCACAACTTCGAGTTCTACCTGCCGCCCGGCGCCAAGGTCGAGCAGGTGCAGGCCAAAGCGCCCAACGGCCAGCCTATCCCCGCGGAAGCTGTGCCCCAATCAGAAAAGGGCCGGTATGCCATCGCCTTCCCGCTGCGCCCCGGAGAGACGCAGTTTCAGCTCGAATTCACCGTGCCCTATTCGGGCTCGCTCAAGGTCGATCCCAAGCCGCTCTATCCAGCTGCGCACTTCGTCGTCGTGCTTCCAAAGTCGATGAAGTTTGCGGCCGCCAGTGGCGTGACGGAATTCAAATCCATGAACGATCCCAACACGCCCGACACCACCGTCCAAGTGGCGCAGCAGACTAAAGTCGGGCAGCCGCTCGGTTTCACCATCAGCGGTACGGGAACGATCAACGATCAGCCTGCGCCGGCCGGCGGAGGGGGCGCCGAAGCGCAAGGCGGCCCGCAATCCGGACCGATGAATGAGAACCCCCAGACCGAGAGCAGTCGCCCCGGCGGCGGTCTCGGTGCGCCCATCGACGCTCCCGACCCGCTCGAAAAGTATCGCTGGTACATCATCGGAGCCTTTATCGTGCTGCTCGGAATCGGCGGTTGGATCGTGACGAAACGGCAGGGCGCGGTGTCCGCCGCATCGGGAGGGACTTCGGCCGCTGGGGCGTCGAGGGCGACCTTTGCATCGGGTCCGCTGGTGGCTCCGATTACTGGTCCCGGCGCGCCAGCAATCCCCGGGTCATCGCCCGGGTCATCGGCAAAGCCGGCGCGCACGGATGGAAGCGCCGCGCTCCCGCTTCCAAATCCACCATGCTTCTAGAAGGACTGAAGGAAGAGCTGTTCACTCTTGAAGTCGAGCGCAAACAAGGCAAGATCAGCGCCGACGATTACGAGAAGGCGAAGGCCGCTTTGGACCAGACTCTGGAGCGGGCGCTGAAACGGCAGGGCTAGACGTCGACAGCGAACGCGGGCGAGTTAGTTTTTTCGATGAGCGCATAAAAGCTGAGCGCGGTGTCTCCCTGTTCAAGCCGACGGGAGCGACGCAGATCTGCATATTGCACGGCGGGGTCAAAGCGCTTTTCGTGTTCCACAATCACTGAACTAGACGTAGTAATCAGCGGAGATTTGCCGAGCTTAGCAAGCGTGAGCGCATACTCTTCACGCAGGCGATAGGGCGGATCGAGAAAGATGAAATCAACCTGTACGCCCGCCAACTCGCATTGCCGCATGGCCTTTGCTGCGTCAGCCTGAATGATCTGAAAGCCCGACGCGATGCCGAGCGACTTAAGGTTGGCGGCGATCAAATCGGCGGCTGCTCTTGACGCGTCCGAAAAGTGAACCATTGCGGCGCCGCGGCTGAGCGCTTCGATTCCGACCGCGCCCGTCCCCGCGTACAGGTCGAGCCATGTCGATCCGGCCAGGGCATCGGGATTGCCAGCACACAACACGTCGAACAGCGTCTCTCGAAGCCGATCGGATGTCGGGCGAATGTCCAGGCCGGGTAGTGAGCGCAGTGGTCGGCTTCGGTATTGTCCTGAGATTACTCGCATGGTCGTGACTTTCGATTGAGCGCTCCGCAACCTGCGGAGTGCGATCGGTGTCTAACAAGTAGAATACCCATAGGCATGTCCATGCGCAGTTGGTCCATTCCGGTTGGCCGTCTTTTTGGGATCGACATTCGTGTCCACCTGACGTTTTTCTTCTTGCTGATCTTCGTTTGGGGGATGGAGGGTAAATCGCAAGATCCGAATTCCGTCCTACGAGGGCTGGGCCTCGTGGGGATCATCTTCGGCAGCGTAGTGCTGCACGAACTCGGCCATGCGCTGGCGGCCCGGGGATCGGGAATTCCGGCCAAGAGCATCGTCTTACTGCCGTTCGGCGGCATCACCATGCTCGACGAAGCGCAGGTCATTCCGGATCCGCAGAACGCATGGAAACGCGACATCTGGATTGCGGTCGTCGGGCCAATAGTGAATCTGGTGCTCGCAGGCGTTTCGGCACTCATTCTGGTCACTGCCATTCCCGGCTTTCACTTGATGGCGCATCCCCCGATGCATTCGACGGCGCTCTTGCGCAGCATCGTGTGGGTGAATCTCTACCTCGGGTTGTTCAACCTGTTGCCGGCTTATCCGATGGATGGCGGGCGGGTTTTGCGGGCCTTTTTTTCGCGCAACACCGATATGGTGCGCGCTACGCAACGCGCGGTTCGCATCGGGCATGTGTTTTCGACATTGTTCATGATGGTTGGAATCCTGATTGGGAACTGGTGGCTGGTGATGTTCGGCTTCTTCCTGTTCGTGGGCGCGCAACTGGAGGAGCGGTCGGCGATGTTCCACTCCGTGCTCCAGAGCGTGCGCCTAGAAGAGGTAATGCTGACAGACTTTGCGACGCTGTCGCCGGCGGACACGCTGGAAGACGCACTGGAGAAAGCGGTGCATACGTTGCAGGACGACTTTCCGGTGGTGCGCGGCAGCGATATGGTGGGCGTGATTTCGCGGCAGAAAATTCTGGATGCGCTGCGTGCCGAAGGCAACGGTTACGTGCAGGCGGTGATGAACAAAATTTTCGAAGTAGCCGCCAAGCAGGAGTCGCTGGCGTCAGCGTTCCGTAAGCTTTCGGCGCGTAATTTGAGCATTATTCCGGTGGTCGATGAACAGCACCTGATCGGGATCGTGACGCTCCAGAATCTGATGCACTCGATGGCGCTGCTGGCCGAGAGCCGGAAGTTGCGACGAGAAGCGATGGACTCCTGAGCTGTCATTAGTCGATAGTCGCCGGGTCGCTGGGGCCGCTCAGATTTGGCTGACGACTAGCGACCATCGACCGAGGACCATCTCGCATACTCTTCCTGCGCCGCCCGCACCGCGCTTCCGAACTCAACTTTCCTTTCCGTCAGTTCGGCAAGTACGTGCTCGAGCGCGGCGAGGACTCCAACCGTATCCAGATAGTCGTAATACCCGATGTGCGCAATGCGGAAGAGCTGCCCCTTCATCTCGGCCTGGCCGTTGGCAACGACCGCTCCAAATTGATCGCGAAAGCGCTTGCAGATGGCATTCGAATCGGCGCCTTCCGGTGCAGCCACAGCGGTCAATGCAGCTGCGGGGGCAGACGGCGCAAACAGTTTCAGATCCAACGCCTGCACGCCCGCGCGCGTCATGGCGGCGCAGAGTTCCGCATTGGTGATCAGGGATTCGCGTCCCGCCGCGAGATTCCCGCCTCCCATTTGCCGCAGATAGTCGAGCGCGGAAGCCAGTCCTGCGAACAACGCCGTGGCCGGTGTGTACGAAGTCTCCGCTTTCGCTGCCGCCTTTCTTTCTTTGCGCAAATCGAAGTAGAAGCGCGGAGACTTTGTCGTCTCCATGCGCAGCCATGCGCGTTCGCTGACCGCGCCATAAGCGAGGCCGGGGGGAATCATCAGCGCTTTCTGCGAGCCGCCGATGATTACGTCCAATCCCCACGCGTCCACATCAAGGTGAGTCGTGCCAAGCCCGGTGATCGCGTCCACAACCAGCAGGGTGTCCGGGAGCGCCCGCACTAGCTTCGCGATGCCTTCAACGTCATGCCGCGCGCCGGTCGAACTCTCGGTAGCCTGCACGAAAACGCAGCGAATCTCGGTCGACAGTTTCGCCTGTACAGCATCCAGCGAAAACGTCTCGCCGTAGGGCGCAGTTACAGTCTCGACCGAGCAGCCAAAAGCCTTGGCGAGCGAAGTCCAGCGCTCCCCGAATTTCCCAGCCGTCAGCACCAGCACCTTATCGCCGGGCGAAGTCAGGTTCGTGATGGAAGCTTCCATAAATCCGGTGCCCGAGGAGGTGAGCACCAGCACGTCATTTTTCGTACCGATGAACTCCTTCAGATCGCCGAGCACGCGCGTGAAAAGGGCGCGGAAATCGGCTGTGCGATGGTGCATGCCATAGGAGGCCATTGCCGTTTGCGCGGACGGCAAGAGTGGCGTCGGACCGGGGGTAAAGAGGCGATTTTTCTTAAGCATCAAGTGATTAGAATATGCGATGACTCAGGATTCGGGAAGCGCCTGGAATATACGTCTCGCCGAACGGGAATTGAGTGCGCTAAAGTTATTTTGCCGATGGGACAAGCAAACGGCCCCGAGCGTCGCCTCAGCCCGTGGATATGAATTGCGAAGGAATTTCTAAATGGACTCCACTTCAAAACTCAACGATTTAAGAGCCGACTTTCTCGCCACGAGCACGCAATCCATGCCGATCGCGGGCATGATCTTCTGGGGAACCATCGCCATTGCCGCACTTTATGTTAAGCCTCTACAACTGAGCTACATCGTGCTGTTTGGCAGCGGGATGATCTTTCCGCTGGGTGTGATGATCGACCTCCTGACTACCCGGAAGATGAAGCGATCGAGCACCCAGAATCCGGTAACACAGCTTTTTATGCAGTCGCTAGGGTTGGTGGTGCTCGTCTGGCCGCTGGTGATTATTGCGGCGCGAGTGGCTCACGATCCCAATTTGATCGTGCTCGGGGGCGCGATCCTCATGGGGATTATCTGGATTCCCTATGGCTGGGGCGCGGACGACCCTGTCGGCCTCCAGCATGCCATCGGGCGTTCCGTGTTCGCTTACGCCGCCTACCTACTTGCCCCAAATCGATACAAGGCGACTGCCATCAGCATCGTCGTTCTCCTCTCTTATTTGTACAGCCTGATTCGAATGCGGAGGCCGCAGCTGGATGTCGCGCGGATTGGGGGCTGATCCATGCAGCTCAAAGCCAAAGTTCGAGGTTCCCGCGTTCTATAATCCGGGCATGCCCCTAATCGATCAGATTCAGAAAGATATTGTGACCGCCATGAAAGCGCGCGAGGAAGATCGCCTCTCCTGCCTGCGCATGGTGAAAAGCGCGCTCAAACTGAAAGAGGTCGAGAAGATGGCGCCGCTCGACGACAAAGAGTCGCAGCAGGTGCTCTCGACGCTGATCAAGCAGCGGAAGGATTCGGTGGAGCAGTTCACCAAGGGCGGCCGACAAGAGATGGCCGACAAGGAAGCGGCGGAGATCAAACTGATCGAGGCTTATCTGCCGAAGTCGGCGGGCGAGGAAGAAATTGTGGCCGGAGTGCGCGCGGCGATTGCTGAGATAACGCCGCCTCCAGCGATGAAAGATATGGGCTCGGTGATGAAGGTGGCCATGGCGCGCTTCGCCGCAGCGGGGATGCGCGTGGATGGGAAGGTGGTCAGTGAGGCGGTCAAGAGGGAGTTGAGCAAGTGAGTCGTCCTTGCGTGCAATTACTTGCTTTTCTGCCACTCCCGATATGCTTCGCTCTTGCCGATCCCACGTTCTTTCGCTACTTTCTTTAGCGCGGCTTTTTCGTCGGCGTTTTCGGATGCCATTATCTCGCGCACGCGTTGGGCGACGGTCAACTCGGGGCTCGCGGCCCGCGGCTCGGAGCTTTCTGGCTTCGCGATCAGCAACGTGATCTCGCCTTTGACTTCACCCCGCTTTCTTAGTTCTTCGAGCATTGCGCCCGCGCGACCGCGTAGGAATTCTTCGTGCAGCTTGGTGACTTCGCGGGCAACGACGATGTGGCGATCCGCCCCCAACACTGCGACTACGTCTCCCAGCGTTTCGAGCAGCCGGTGCGGGGCCTCGTAGAAAACCTGTGTCCGGGGCGACTCGCGCACGCTCTCCAGCAATTTACGACGCTGCCCGGATTTGGCGGGCAGGAATCCGCTGAAGCGGAACGAATCGGTCGGCAGACCACTGGCGACTAGAGCAGCGAGATATGCCGACGCTCCCGGAATTGGTACGACCGGCACGTGATGACGGATGGCGAGCGTAATAAGCCGAAAACCGGGGTCGGAAATGGCGGGACTACCAGCGTCCGTAACGAGCGCGATCTTAGCGCCGCCTTCGAGATCGACGACGAGTTCGGCCGCCTTCGTCATCTCGTTGTGCTCGTGATAGCTCACCGTACGCGTGTGGATTCCGTAGTGAGTGAGCAACTTCTGCGTCTGGCGCGTGTCTTCGCAGGCGATCACGTCGACTTCTTTGAGCACGCGCAAGGCGCGAAGCGTAATGTCCTCAAGATTACCGATCGGGGTGGCGACGAGATATAGCGCTGAGCCGGGGCCGAGCGTGCCCCGGTCGTTTTCCGCTTTGCTCTGTGGCGCTATTTGTGACTCGGTTTGCATACACCCGCCGTTCCCTAAAGCAGAAGTCTACACCCGGTGGGTGGAGCGCAGAGGATCCAAACGGGCAAGCCCACCTCTAGACCGCCCCGCGCGGTCATTGGTGTCGAAGGCGAAGAGCAACGCATCCGATAAAACAAATGGCTTGGAAGACTTAGATGGCATGGGAGCGTTATGCAGCCATCGGTCTCTCGATTGCGTAGATGAGGTGACGCAAGCCGCGCCAATCGACCTCCTTCCAAATCGTCATGCCACTGCGCTCGGCCACCCGCCGAGAGGGGGTGTTTTCGGGACGGATGAGCGAGATCAAACGATCAGCCGTGAGGTGCTGGAATGCCCAGTCGCGGGAGGCGATGGCTGCCTCTGTGGCCAAGCCCTGATGCCAAACGTCACGGCGCAGGTGGTAGCCGACTTCGTAGAGATGCTCGCCTTCGACTTGCTGACGGGTGATGCCGCAGTCACCAATCAGGTCGCCACTGGATTTGAGCAGCATCGCCCACAGACCAACTCCGTCATTCTTATAGCGCTCACGATTGCGGGCGATCCATTGGTCCACTCTGCTTTGATCAAGAGGCGCGGGATAGTAGCGCATAGTCTCGGGGTCGGTGAGGACACGCGCCAACGCAGCGGCGTCGCCGGGATTCAACTCGCGCAGGATGAGACGTGGAGTTTCCAGGATCGACATCTTTTTTTCGTATGCGCCGATGAAGCACGCCCCAACCCCGTTACCAGGATAAATGGGAGCAGGATGGAAGCTCACCTAATGGATCGCCGATTTTCTGAAATCTTCATTCTGAGATCGTCGATCTCAACGAAGTTGGAATTTTGTAGTAATGTTTCTGGTTGGCCGTTTGCGGGCCGTCTTTACAATAGGGTTTTCGTCATTCGTCGGGCTCGTGGCCCCGAGCGGTGAGCTAAATACTTCACAGATAGAGGTACCAGAATGACTCGTATTGCTTGGCTTAGTGGTCTCTTTTTCTCCGCGATTCTCTCGGTCACGTTGGCTGTGGGGCAGCCCGCTTCGGGGGGCGCCGAGGGCGTTCCGCACGAGATTCCCGCATTTGATGTGAATGCCATCGATAAGGCCATCGATCCATGCGTTGATTTTTATGAATATGCCTGCGGGACGTGGAGGAAACACAATCCGGTTCCGCCTGACAAGGCGCGGTGGGGAAGGTTCGACGAACTCGCCGAACGCAATCTTTACATATTGCGTGACATTCTGACTGAGGCGGAGGCGCCCGGAAAGCATTCGGCGGTCGAGACGATGGTGGGCAATTACTACGGCTCATGCATGGATGAGAGCGCGATCGAGGCTAAGGGGACCGCGCCACTCAAGCCGGAACTGGAGAAGATCGGCGCGATCAAGTCAAACAAGGAGCTGATTCAGCAGGTCGCGGCAATGCATCGCGATGGCATTCCGGCGCTGTTTGCATTCTATTCGCAGGCCGATATGCATGATTCCACGCAGACGGTCGCCGTTCTTGACCAGGGAGGGCTGACGCTGCCCGACCGCGATTATTACATCAAGGACGATGCGAAGTCGGTGGAGACGCGGCAGAGATATTTGGAGCACGTGCAAAAAATGTTCGAACTCGCGGGCGACAAACCGGAGGCGGCGGCTGCCGAGGCGAAGACGGTGCTGGTGGTGGAGACCGGGCTGGCGCAGCCGTCGATGGACCGGACGGCGCGGCGCGATCCGAAGAATCGCGATCATAAGATGACGGTGGCGGAGATTGCGGGTGAGGCGCCGAACTTCGACTTGATGCTCTATTTCGCCGACAACGGTTCGCCGAAGTTCACGTCGCTGAATGTAGGCAATCCCGAGTTCTTCAAGCAGGTGAATGCGGAACTGGACAAGGTTCCGCTCGGCGACTGGAAGACTTACCTGCGATGGAAGACGATCAACGATATGGCTCCTACGTTGACACGGGCATTCGTGGATGAGGATTTTCAATTCAACGGCAAGTTCATGTCGGGGCAGCAGGAGATTGCGCCGCGCTGGAAACGATGCGTGAGGTCGACGGATGAAGCTCTGGGCATGGCGCTGGGAAAGCTCTATGTCGAGCGCACGTTTGGCGCGGAGGGCAAAGAACGAACTCTGAAGATGGTGCAGGGCATCGAGAGTGCGATGCGAGAAGACATCGGGCAGCTGACCTGGATGTCGGAAGAGACGAAGAAGAAAGCGTACGAGAAGTTGAATTCGATCGTTAACAATATTGGATATCCCGATACGTGGCGCGACTACAGCAGCGTGGTGATCAAACGCGATGACTATGCTGGGAACGAGCAGCGTGCGGCGGCGTTTGAGGTGCATCGCGAGTACGCGAAGATCGACAAGCCCACCGATAAGAAAGATTGGGGGATGACGCCACCGACGGTCAATGCTTACTACCGGTCGTCGATGAACGACATCAACTTTCCGGCGGGGATTTTGCAGCCGCCGTTCTACGGCAAGCAGATGGACGACGCCGTGAATTATGGGGCGATTGGCGTGGTGATCGGGCACGAACTGACGCATGGCTTTGACGATCAAGGACGGAAATTTGACGCCGACGGGAACCTCAAAGACTGGTGGACGCCGGAGGATGGCAAAGAGTTTGAGAAGCGGGCAACCTGCACGGCGGATGAATATTCGAGTTTTGTTTCCGTGAAGGACGATAAGGGCGAGGTGAAGCTGAATGGGCGGCTGACTCTGGGAGAGAACACGGCGGACAACGGTGGTTTGAAACTCGCCTATATGGCGCTGATGAAAGTCATCGGCAACACGCCAGTGAAGGAGATCGATGGATACACGCCGCAAGAGAGGTTCTTTCTGTCATTTGCGCAGATCTGGTGCCAGAACGTGACAGACCAGGAGGCGCGCAAGCGTGCGCTGACCGATCCGCATTCGCCGGGACGCTTTCGCGTGAACGGGACGGTGCAGAACTCGGCGGCTTTCGGGGAAGCTTTCGGGTGCAAGGCGGGGCAGCCGATGGTGTCTGAGAATGCTTGCCGGGTGTGGTGACGGGATTTTACTAGACCGATAGCTTCTTTTTAGCGCGGGGCGATGCGATTTCGATAGACGCTCCGCGCACATTTTTTGTGGGAGAATTCTGTCAACACAAAGTGTGGAGTTGCTAACTTGCGGAACTTCTCAAGAATTTTGAAATGGGCTCCCGGCTTGGTGATTTTATGCGCTTCGGTTACAGCGTTTTGCCAATCAGTTTCACCCGAACTCTTTGATGGGCTGCAATGGCGGCTGATCGGACCGTTTCGCGGCGGACGCGCGGTGGCGGTCGCAGGCGTAACGGGAGACTCCACGAAATTTTATTTTGGCGGAGTTGACGGCGGAGTTTGGAAGACGACCGATGCAGGCGTGGTGTGGAAGCCGATCTTCGATGGACAGCCGATCGCTTCGATCGGCGCTCTGGCGGTGGCTCCATCGGATCCCAACATTATCTATGCGGGGACGGGCGAGTCGGACATTCGGTCCGATCTTTCGTCGGGGAATGGCGTGTACAAATCTGCGGATGGTGGACGGACGTGGACGCACATTGGACTTGAGGATACGCGGCAGATCAGCCGGATCGCGGTCGATCCGCGGGACGCGCAAACGGTTTATGTCGGGGCGCTGGGGCACGCGTATGGGCCGAACGGCGAGCGCGGTGTTTATAAATCGACTGACGGCGGAACTCATTGGACGAAGGTTCTGGGTCAGGGGCCGGAGATCGGCGTGGCCGATCTGGCGATTTGCGCGGGGCATCCTGATTTGCTTTTTGCGACGACCTGGCATGCGCACCGGCCGCCATGGAGTACATACGCGCCGATTGATGGGCCAGGCGGCGGGCTTTATCGGTCGCAGGACGGAGGAAAGAGTTGGTCGCGTCTTCAAAGAAATGGATTACCCGAAGGCGATTGGGGACGGGCAGGAGTGGATGTTGCGGCGGACGGGCGTCGCGTTTACGCGTTGATTCAGGCGTCGATCCAGAACTTACCGCAGGGGACGCCTTCGGCATCTGGCCTGTACCGGTCGGATGACGGTGGCAACACCTGGACGCTGGCAAATGGCGACCCGCGTATCACCAGCCGTGCTTGGTATTTCGCTAGGGTGACGATTGATCCCCAGAACCCGGACGTAGTGTACATGCCGAACGTTGCCCTCTATCGTTCGGAGGATGGAGGCAAGACGATTTCGATTGTGCGTGGCGCGCCGGGTGGAGACGACTACCACCAGCTATGGATCGATCCGAAGAATTCTTCGAGTATGGTGCTGGGGACGGACCAGGGAACTTCGATCAGCCTCGATCGTGGGACGACGTGGAGCAGTTGGTACAACCAGCCGACGGCGCAGATTTATCACGTGACGACCGACAACTCATTTCCGTACGTCGTGTATGGGGCGCAACAGGATAGCGGAAGTGCGGCTGTGATGAGCCGGACGGATCATGGGCAGATCACTCCGCGCGATTGGTTCCCGGCGGGCGGAAGCGAGAGTGGATACATGGTGATCGATTCTGACGACTCCAACATTATCTATTTGAGCGGAACTTACGGATCGGTTTCGCGGTACAACCGGAAGACCGGATTCAGCCAGGACATTACACCCTGGCCGGTGCAGACCTTCGATTCGGAAATCGCACAAAGGAAATACCGTGCACCGTGGACGCCGGTACTGGTGGGATCGGCGGCGGAGTCGCATGCCCTTTATTTTGGTACGCAGTTTGTGATGAAGACGATGGACGGTGGCTTGCACTGGGAAACCGTCAGCGGAGACTTGACGGGGGCGGTGGCGGATTTGAAAACGGCTGCGGTGCGGACGCCGTCGCTTGATGATGCGAAGCTGCGCGGGTATGGCGTGGTGTCGACGATTGCGCCGTCGCCACTGACGGCCGACGTGATCTGGGCGGGTAGCGACACGGGATTGATTCATGTGACGCGGGATCGCGGGAAAACCTGGATGAATGTGACGCCGCCGGGATTGAGCAACTGGAGCGCAGTTTCGCTGATTGAGGCTTCGCACTTCGATGCGGCGGAGGCTTATGCGGCGGTGAGCCGCAGCCGGTTGGACGATCAGCGGCCTTATCTTTTTCGGACCCGCGACTATGGCGCGACCTGGCAGGAGATCACGCAGGGAATTGGACCGTCTTCTTTCTTGCGCGCGGTGCGCGAGGATCCGCAAATGCGCGGATTGCTGTTTGCGGGGACGGAACTGGGAGCGTATGTGTCCTTCGATGATGGCGAACAGTGGGAGTCGCTTCAGCTGAATCTGCCCGTCTGTTCGGTACGCGACCTTGCAGTTCACGGTGACGATCTTGTGATCGCGACGCACGGGCGGTCATTTTGGATTCTGGACGACATCACTCCGCTGCGACAGGCCCACGAAGTGGCTCGGGGCAACGGGCCATGGTTGTTCAAGCCGGCGGTCTCGGTGCGGATCGATAACGATTCGTTCGTGGGCACGCCGTTGCCGCCGGAGGAGCCGACTGCGGAGAATCCGCCGAGCGGAGCGGTGATTGATTATTTTCTGAGAGATTCAGCGCACAGCGTGACCTTGGAAGTTTTTGACTCGGCGGAAAAGCTGGTACGGAAATTTTCGTCGGCAGATCAGCCCCCGCGGCGCGCGCCGGGAGCGATTGCCGAACTCTGGTTATCGAAGCCGCAGGTGTTGGCTACGACGCGAGGGATGCATCGCTTCGTTTGGAACCTGGCGTGGGGCGCTAGCGCTGACAGCGGCGCGGACGATGAGGGCCCGCGTCCGCCGAACGCGCCCAAGGTGACACCCGGAACCTATGAAGTGCGGCTTACAGTGGACGGACAATCCCGGAGGGAGATGCTGCGCGTGGTTATGGACCCGCGTTCCCAGGCAACCTCGGAGGTCTTGCAAAAGCAGTTTGAGGTGGCATGGCGTATTTATGGCGATGCGGCGGAGGCTGGGCGGAAGATCCGAGAGGTTACGGCGATTCAGAAACAACTGCACGATCTGCAACAGAACAAAGCCCTGCTCAAGACGGCGGACGCAGAACTACGGGCGAGCTTGGCTGAAGCGCTGTCCGTCCTTAATAAAATAATTGCAGGGCGGGCGGATGGTTCGGAGCACGACCTTGGATTGCAGGAAGCGGGGCGCAATCTTGGGTCCGCGCTACGCGTCGTTGAGAGCGGTGACCGTGAAATCCCCGCGGGCGCGATGGCGTTATATGAAGAATCCCGGGCGCAAATCGCGGCACGCATTGCTGAATGGACGGCCTTTCGACAAGGGACGTCATTGGTTCTGAATGAGCGGCTACGGCAAGCGGGACTTCCGGTTATTACGATTACAGTCCCAGCGAAGTAGATGGAATTAATCACAGCATTCTCATCCAAGGATCGTTTGTGAGAAACCAGCTGATTTTGTCTGGCACGGCATTGATTACGCGCGACACTCACGCGCATGGCCGCGTAACAATTCTTCTCTACGGATTTTGCGGATCAGATTACACGGATCCTGCGGGGGCCGACCGGACGGGACAAAACGCAACTCTGGCGAGGCGCTGGTGCCGTTGGACTGGAATCTGGAGCCGCGCTTCCAGAGCTGAGCACGACCTTTGAGCCCATCGAGGCAAGAAACCGGAGCGCGAATCCCTCACCCGCGCTCCGGCACCATTGGCCCAGGAGACCCGGCCACGGTGAACTGCTGCGCCAACTCTTTTATCCCGGGTGAAGTTCTTATTTCACCTTCAGTTTCACGGCACTCTTCAGCGTGCCGGAAGGAGTTGTGACCGCGACGTACCCGGTGGTTGCGCCGGTGGGGATGGTGGCGGTCAGATAGGTGCTGGAGACCACGGTGAATTGCGCTGATGCCCCGTTGAACGAAACTGCAGTTGTCCCCGTGAGACCGACTCCGAAGATGCCAATGGACTGGCCAATCGTTCCCTGCGGGAATTGCAAGATGACGTAGGGCTTCAGGCCAGCACTGAAGCTGTAGAAAACACCGTGCCCGATTGGTTGGCCCTGATAGTTGCCGCCCTGCATGGTCGTGCCGTAGAAGACACCGTTCGGATCGAGCGCCATAGGAGAGCTGAGATTGCATCCGGTCAAAGACTGGTCGGGACAGGCGCCATTCGGGTCCGTGAAACCGTTGTACAGGTCGGTGTAAACGCCCTTGGTCGTGATCTTGTACAGGCTCTCGGCGCCGCATCCCCAGGGGTAGCAATTGGCGGGGCCGTAGAGATTGCCGTCGTTTCCGAGCGTTAGCGGGTTGATGGGGCCGTCAACGTCGTCAACGGCATAATTGAAGTTGTGCAAATAATCGATCTTGCCGGAGGTTGTCAACTGGAAAAGGGTTCCATCGCCATACGTGCCGCCGCTCGCTGTGGTGCCGTAGAGCTTGCCATCCGCCCCTTGAGTGACTCCGGCTGCGGGGTAATAGCCTACTGAGTCATCGAAGCTATGGACGAGAGTTAGTTTACCTTTGGCCGTGATCTTGAAGACGGTGCCGGCGTTGTATTGCGTCGCGCCGCCCTCTTGAGTTGTGCCGTAGAAATTGCCGTCGGATCCGATCGTTAGGGGACCCATGGGAGATGTGCCGTCGCCGGTACCGTTCCCCTTGAAAATGTGGAGCGTTGTGAAGGTCCCGGTGGGCGTGACTTTGAAGACAGTTCCGTTTGGATTGGGACAGAAACTGTTGCCCATCGTTGTGCCGTAGAAATTGCCGTCCGTACCTAAAGTCAAAGCGCTGGGGTAGAGGGATCCATTACCGTTACATTCCGGAAAGGAATAGAGAACTGTGAATCCACTTTCGGGATCAAACCTGAAGACGATACCGCTGCCACCGCTCTCGTAGTTGTTGCCGCCCCACTCCTGACAGGTTCCGTAGAAAAGCCCGTCGATACCCAGCGTCAAGCCGGTCAGACACTGGGTTTCACTGGGGCTGCCGTCTGCCCAAAGCACCGTCGCCGCGCCGGCGGGCGTGATCTGATAGATGCCAGAGTGACCGTTGGGATTCTGAACGGTGCCGTAGAAATTGCCGTCACGACCGAGCGCGAGGTCACCGGTAGGGAAGCTATTCGTCTCGTACAGATTTCCGACTCCGAAGTCATAGAGCGGGGTGTAGGTTTGAGCCTGGGCGCGGCGGACGGTGATGGCAAATAGGAGTGCGAGTATGGCGACCGCGACTGCGGCCATGCTTGATTGTTTCATTCGACCGTGTATCGAGTACATTATGATGTCTCCTGATGATTTCTCGTGCGAATTAGGACTGCGGTAAGTAATGTTCCTTTGTTCGTGAGGCCCTGAGAATATCCTCATGAGAAACGTCGCAAAAAGCTCTGGAAGAGCGAGTTCGCGTAATGCCCGCTCGCTCTCCCTGGTGGCAGCCCGATTACGGCGCCACCTTGATCACAACGCCATTGGTGGTGGTGCCGCCTTCCTCAGTTGTGGTGTAGAGGTTGCCCTGCGTGTCGAACACCACGTTTCCCATGGGGTCATCGCCATCGGGTTGGTTGGTGAAGCTATGGAGGATCGTGAAGGTACCGTTCGGCGCTAGCTTGTAGATGGTGCCACCGCCAATAGTGCCACCGCCCATCGTTGTGCCGTAGATATTGCCTTCTTTGTCGAAGACCAACGCCCCATCCAACGGTGAAGCGCCATCCGATACCCCGCCGTAAAAGTTGTGAAGGATGGTTTTTTCGCTGGTCTTCGGGTTGAACTCATACACGGTGCCGTATCCACCGGAGCCGCCATTCTCAGTGGTGCCATAGAGATTGCCCTTCTTATCCAATACAGGAGGACTCCAGGGATAGAGTCCGTCATTCCCTCCCATGAAGTTGTAGAGAACGCCGTAGGTTCCGGCTGCCGTGATTTCATAGATGGTGCCCCAGCCATAGGTGCCGCCGATCTGGGTCGTGCCGTAAAGGTTGCCCTTTTTGTCCAACGTCACTCCGGCCCAAGGTACGCAACCATCGCCGTTACAGTTGAAGTTGTGGAGTATCGTTTCCGTGCCGTCCGGAGCCAGTTTGAATACCGTTCCGTTGCCGGGTTCACCGCCGCTCGTGGTCGTACCGTAAAGATTGCCCAGTTTGTCGAAAACGGGAGTGACCGCGCCGGGTTCCACGCCGTCCGGGGAGGCGGGAAAAGTGTGGAGAATAGTCTCGACGTATTTCTTACCACTCTTCCTGATCTTGAAAACCGTTCCGATGCCGCCCCCGGGTCCGCTCGGCCCGAAGGCGGTGGTGCCATAGAAGCTACCTTTGTAATAAACCAGTCCTCCCGTTGGACGCCACGCGTCATTGGGCTCGCCTTGGAATGTGTACAGAATCGTCTCTTTGCCGGTCGTAGTGCTTAATGCCCACACGATGCCACACCCAGCCGAACCGCCTTGGGAAGCGGTGCCGTAGAGCGTGGTGCCCAGCAGGATCGGGCCTGACTGTGGATATGAACCGTCTGGGCCGCTGCTCGGGCTGCCCTGGAACGAATAGAGCACGGTTTCAGTTTGCGCTTGCGCCGGAATCGCGATTCCGGCTAATAGAACTGCTGCGGAGAACGTGGTGAGCGCGATTGCGGCCACGCTCAAATGCTTAACGTGCCGATCGATAGAGTTCATTGGAATGGCTCCTGATGTGGACTGCGCTCTTTCGTCTTGCGGGTTCCGAGCGGGAAGATCGAGCCCGGGAGGGCTCGCCGATGTTCCCAATTGTGAGCCGAGTCAGGGCGTGATCTTGATCACCGTACCGCCACCGTATTCGCCGCCGTAATTGCCGCCATAGCCGCCCGTGGTATAGACGTTGCCCTCCGCGTCGAGCGCCACGCCGCCAAATGGTGACATTCCGTCCGGTTGCTGGTCGAAGTTATACAAGGTGGTCAGCGTGCCGTCCGGAGCAAGTTTGTACACATTACCCAGGTTGGTCGGCCCACCATTTTGCGTTGTGCCGAAGATGTTGCCCTGCTTGTCGAAGACCAGTGGCCCATACATGGGATACAACCCATCGCTGCCGTTGAAGGTATAAAGGACGGTCTCTTTGCCTGCCGTTTTGCCCTTCGCCAGGGTGTACTCGAAGATCACGCCGCAGCCCCAAGTGCAACCTGCGCCGCCCGACTGCGTGGTGCCATAGAGCTTGCCGGATTTGTACACCAGAGCATTGCGAGGTGTGCCACCATCGGTGCCGCCCGTGAAGTTGTAAAGGATGCTGTACTGGCCAGCCGCCGTGACTTCGTACAGGACACCGTAGCCGTAGGCGCCACCGCCTGGGGCCGCGCCAAAGACGTTGCCCTTCGTGTCCAACGCCACGCCAGCGTCGGGAGTGTAGCCATCGCCACCGGCTTGGTTAAAGCTGTGGAGCGTGGTCAACTCGCCGCCCAGAGAAAGCTTGAACACTACGCCGTTACCATAGTAGCCGCCGTAGGCGGCTGTGCCGTAAAGGTTGCCCTGTTTGTCGAAAACCGGAGTGACATAGTAGGGGTAAGCCCCATCGAGGCCACCGGAGAAGGCATAGATCACGGATTCAACGTACTTCTTGCCGCTCTTCACGACCTTGTAGATCGTTCCGTACCCTTCGCCGTCATATAAACCACCGCCGAAGGTTGTGCCATAGAGGTTGCCTCCGTAGATAGTCACTCCGCCTAAGGGTTCCACGCCGTCATAGGGCGCTTGGGTGTTGGCAGTGAACGTGTGCAGAATGGTCTCCTTGCCTGTCGTACTTACGGCGTACACGATGCCGTAGCCGGTGTCGCCGGTGCCGTAACCGCCTTCCATCGTTGTACCGTAAAGGGTGGTGCCCTTCAGAACAACTCCCGCGGTGGGGGTTGCGCCGTCTGGTGCGCCGGTGAACTGGTGGAGTAGAGTTTCGGTTTGCGCCTGCGCGAGGGGAGCAATCATGGCGCTAAGAAGAATGACCAAGGCGATCACAAATATGTAACGAAAGAGGGAATTCATTTGGACGTCTCCTGAGATGATGACTTGGCACTCGATCATCGTTCGATCGGAGTTCACCGTCGACTTCGCGGGTAACTTTGGACCGCATGTTGAGTGCGGTCAATGGACTGTGAATCAAACCTTGGTCAGCGGTAGATCACTTGACAAGTACTTTGGTTGATCTGAGATAGGAGCGCATATAACAAGAGTGCATCAGTCCAATTTGCCCCACGGAAGTGGACTAAGACGTTTACGACGCTGGTGCTAAAATAAAGTCTCCCCCGAAAGGCGCGAGCCTGTGCCTTCGTCTATTCCTTTTGATTCCACGTCCATCGCTGGCGCGCCACTGGTGCGGTTCGGCATATTTGAAGCTGACCTACGCTCCGGCGAGCTGCGCCGCAATGGCGTCAAGGTCAAGATTCAGGAACTTCCTTTCAAGGCGCTGACCCTGCTGGTGAGCCGGCCGAATGAGGTATTGAGCCGGGAGGAATTCCGGCGGGTCTTGTGGGCAGATGATGTGTTCGTGGATTTCGACCACGGCATTACGACGGCAATTAACCGGCTGCGGGAAACCCTGGATGATTCGGCGGCGAATCCTCGCTTTGTGGAGACGCTGGAAAGACGCGGATACCGTTGGATTGCTCCGACGAGCGTTTTGGAACCGGCGCATGAAACGGTTGCTGAAGCGGCATTGGATATGGAGGGCGGGGAGGTTTGTGCGAAGTTTCGAGAAAAGCGGCGAACCTGGCGGTTGATTGAGATTGCTGCCGCCCTGATGGTCTTAATTTTGTTTTTGGTAGTTGCAATCGTATGGGCTCGACACCGTCCGGTGAGAATTTCATCAGCAGGCGGCGAGTTGAGTGCGCCGACTGGGGCGGCTTCGGCGCCCGCGCCCGGCGGCGAATCGCGATGCGCAAAAGTTCTATCTCGAAGGGCGTTATTACTGGGAGAAACGAACTCCGGAAAGCCTGAACAAGGCGGTCGACTCATTCACACAGGCGATCGTTCACGATCCGGGCTACGCGCCCGCGTATGTAGGATTGGCGGATTCGTACAACTTGTTGCGGGAATACTCGGTCATGCCCGCCTACGAGGCATATCCACGGGCGCTGGCGGCGGCGAAGAAGGCGGTGGAACTCGATCCGCAATCGTCGGAGGGCCATGCGTCGCTGGCATTTGTCTCTTTCTTCGGCATGTGGGATGCGGTGACCGCGGACCGAGAATTCCGGCGCGCGGTGGAGTTGAATCCGAATAACGCTGCCGCCCATCACTGGTACGCGACTTATCTTTCGTGCCTGCGGCGATACCCTGAGTCGCTGGCGGAGATCGAACGAGCTCAGACGCTCGATCCGGCTTCGAAATCCGTGCTGGCTGATAAAGGAAGTCTTCTCTTTAACGCGGGCCGGCGGCAGGATTCCATTGTCCTGCTGAAGCAGATGGAAATGGATGAGCCTGACTTTATTTCTCCGCATCGGTACCTCAAATTTGTTCACCTTTTGACGGGGGATTATTCGAATTACCTCGCGGAAGCGAGAAGAGAAGCGGTCCTGATGCACGACAGTTCGGCAATCGCAATTGTGGACGCGACCGAAAAAGGCTTCGCTGCCGGAGGCGGAAGAGGAATGCTCGAGGTATTGAGCGCGGAGCAGAAGAAGCTTTTCGAGCGCGGGCAGTTTTCCCCGTTTCCTCTGGCGACAACGTACTCGATTATGGGCGACAAGCGCGAAGCCCTCCACTACCTGAAAATCGCGTACGACCGGCGCGTCGATGGTATGACGCAGATCGAATCCGACACGTCATTCGCAAATTTATACGACGAACCTGCCTTCAAGAAAATCGCGGCCGACGTCGGCTTGCCGCCTATCCGCTAAATTCTGTCTTCGAT
>CAWJFC010000027.1:0-22694 GCA_963841945.1 uncultured Acidobacteriaceae bacterium | reverse complement strand
AAAGTGGAGCGACGATGAGAACGGAATTGCTGCGATTCAATGGCGCGGTCGAGCGCGATCCGGCGATTGATGCCTGGATGAAAGAGCATGCGGGCGAATTGGGATCGATCGCGCGGGATGGTTTGAGGTGATGTCAAAGTGCGGAGACGAGGTGCGGGGAGCTTTTGCATGATGGCTGTCCGACGGCGTGTTTGGGAGATGCGCCGTTCGGGTACGTCAATGTATTCACTGCGCACGTCAATGTGGGTTCTTTCAGGGCGCAGGGTTGCCGGATCCGGCACGCTTGTTGCAAGGCACCGGCAGATTTATGCGGCATGTGAAGCTGAGAGCGGGAACGGCCGTGGACGCGGTGGAGCTGAGGAGGCTGATTGCGGCGGCGTATGCGATATTAAGGATCGGGTGGAGAATGGCTAGCGCGGAGTAATCGCGGTGTAGGGTTAGACGGTCATCGGTCATCGGTCATTGGTCACGGGTCACCGGTCATTGGTCACCGGTCATTGATCATAGAGCAGAATGCTTCGCGCAGTATCCGGCGAGGGGAATCCGGCCGGGAAATCAGAAAGAGCCTGACATTGGCGCGTTCGTAAAAGTGTTGTCATCGATTACCAACCCATCTGGTCCATGCGGTGAGGATGATGGCACTGTAGCTGTTCATGCGCTTGGGATGGCGTTTTAGGGGATTGGGGAGAATGGCGGCGAGGCGGGCGGACTGCTGACGTCCGATGGTGCGGGCTGAGGTTTGATCATGGTAACGGCAGGATTCCTCCGCGCCGTAGATGCCAGGACCCCATTCGACGACGTTGAGGTAGAGTTCAAGGATGCGCCGTTTGCCGAGGACGAGTTCGGCCACCGGGACTAGAGTGGCCTCGGCGCCCTTGCGGAGGATGGAGCGGCCGGTTCCGAAGAAAAGATTTTTTACGAGTTGCTGAGTGAGGGTGGAGGCGCCGCGGGTGCGCTCGCCTTCGAGATCGTCCTGGGCGGCGATTTGGATTTCGTGCCAGTCGAATCCGTGATGCTGATAGAAGTGGGCGTCTTCGGCGGCGATGACGGCGTGCTGGAGGTCGGGCGAGATCTGGCTGAGCGGAATGAATTTGTAGCGCTTGTGGTAGGGCTTGTGATGAGTCCAGGCTTGCAGGCGGCGCTGGATGTGGACGGCGGTGGTGGGAGGATCGATCCAGCGGAGGGACGCGAGAGTGAGCGCGGCGAGGGACCAGAGAAGGAGCAGGCCGATGAGAAGCCAGCGAATGAGCGAGCGGAGGGTGTGCGAGCGGGGTCGGCGTTTGGCGGGCGCGGACGAGATTGCGGTCACGCTTCAGAATAATACGCGGGCAGAACTGGAACGCGTGCCCGTCCCATTGGCGCTCACAAGCCGGTCATTTTCTCCAGACGTTCTGGGTATCTGGCTCCTTCAACCTTGATTTTTGAGGCGGCCGCGTCGATATCGTGGAGGTCTTCCGGGCTCAGGTGGATGGAGAGGGCTCCGATGTTTTCTTCGAGGCGGTTTAGTTTGGTTGTGCCGGGAATTGGGACGATCCAGGGCTTTTGGGCGAGCAGCCACGCCAGGGCGATTTGAGCCGGGGTAGCGTTCTTGCGCGTCGCGATGGTACTGAGCAGGTCGATTACGGCCTGGTTTGCCTTTAGGGCCTCGGGCGTGAAGCGAGGCAGGGTGCTGCGGAAATCGGTGCTCTCGAATTTTGCACTGGCATCGAACTGGCCGGTCAGGAAGCCTTTGCCTAGCGGGCTATAAGGAACTAAACCGATGCCTAGCTCTTCGAGCGTGGGGATGACTTCCTGTTCCGGCTTTCTCCACCAGAGCGAGTACTCGCTTTGTAGAGCGGTTACGGGCTGGACTGCGTGGGCGCGGCGGATGGTGTTGACGCCAGCTTCGGAGAGTCCGAAGTGCTTGACCTTGCCGGAGTGGATCAGATCTTTTACCGCGCCGGCTACATCTTCGATGGGAACGTTGGGGTCAACGCGATGCTGATAGAGGAGGTCGATGGTTTCGATGCGGAGACGCTTGAGCGAGCCTTCGACGGCTTGTTTGATGTGCTTGGGGCGACTATTGAGACCGGCAGCGCCCGGGCGATTGTCGGGGCCGCTGAGATCGAATCCGAATTTGGTGGCGATGACTGCCTGCTTGCGGAAGGGCGCGAGGGCTTCGCCGACGAGATCTTCGTTTGTGAATGGGCCATAGACTTCGGCGGTGTCGAAGAAGGTGATGCCGCGCTCGATGGCGGCGTGGAGCAGAGCAGTCATCTCTTTTTTGTCCTTGGGCGGACCGTAGGAAAAACTCATGCCCATGCAGCCGAGACCGATGGCTGAGACTTCGAGATTGCTCTTTCCTAGTTTGCGCTTCTGCATTGGTGATGCTCCTGTGGAATCGGTTCTCCTGGATCGAGATTAGATGAAACTTTCAGGAGGTGGGAGCTGAAATCTTCGATTTATTGCACATCCGTCGAGCGAGCCGGAGATTGCGGGGGGGAGGGGGCGCGCATAGAATGGCGAGTATTGGTGACGATTTTGTTTTGCAGTTGGATTTCTCAGGAGTGGCCGGTTGACCTTACGTTTTGTTCTGCGCTCTCAATTTAGCTTCTCAATTTACTTTTTGCTGACGATTGCGCTCTGGCTGGGTGTGGCTTGGGGGCAGGGGAATACGCCGGTTCCGAGTACGGCTCCAGCGCCGGTGGGGCAGAGCCAGGCTGCGGCTCGGGATTCGGCTTCAGCGGGGGCTTCGACTTCCGCTCCAGGTTCGTCCAAGACTTCATCCAAGACTTCGGCTGGGAATGGGGAGTTGCGCGGGCATGTGCGCGATTCATCGGGGAAGTTGGTGGCGAACGCCGCGGTGGTTTTGCAGGAGGCGAGCGACACTCGCACGGAGACGTGGAATGCGCACACGAATACCGCGGGGGTGTTTCGGTTTGAAGGAGTGCACGCGGGCAGTTACACGGTGCGGGTGTTGGAGCCGGAGAATGGAGTGGCGCTGGCTAAGTCGGTGGAGTTGGCGGCGGGCGAGGTTAAGAATGTTGATTTGGTTTTGACGGCGGCGCAGGTGGAGGAATCGGGTTCTACGTCAGCGATGGGGAAGTCGCCGGAGTTATTTGACGAGCCGAAATTTACGGTGGCGGGGGTTGCGCCAGCGGCGAATGCGGGCGGGCATGGATCGGATACGGTGCTGCGCAACAGCGAGGCTTTGGTGCGCGACACGGCGTCGTTGGGGGCGGCGGGGATGTCGGCGTCGGCCGGGAATGCGCCAGCGGGAACGACGTCTAATGCTGCTTCGGAGGGCAAGGCGGCTGGCACGGCGGATGGGAATCCGGCGGAGGGTGCGTTGTTGCAGGAGGGCGCGGAGATTCAGGCTGAGATACTGCGGGAAGAGAATAGCGGTGTGCCAGGAGCGGATGCTGGGGCGGCGGGCGGTGGGGCGGGGGGCGGCGCGACCACTGGCGGCGCGGCGGCAGCAAATGCGGGGAATCAGAAGAGCAGGGACGATGCCGGGCTTGACGCGGCGACCCGCCGGAAGCGGGCAGAGCTTTATCACCGGCTGGCGCAGATCGACGAGAGGCTGGGAAATCCGCTGGAGGCGGTGCATGAATACCAGCAGGCGGCGGAGCTTGCGCCGAGCGAAACGAATTTGTTTGACTGGGCGACGGAGTTGCTGACGCACCGGGCGCTCGAGCCGGCGACGGAGGTGTTTGAGAAGGGAAGTGCGCGGTATCCGCAGTCGGTGCGAATGCTGATGGGGCTAGGCGTGGCGTGGTATGCGCGTGGGTCGTACGATCGGGCAACGGAGTATCTGGCGAAGGCGTCGGATCTTGCACCGGGAGATGCGGGTCCGTACTTGTTCATGGGGAAGATGTTGAGCGTGCAGACGGCGGTTTCTCCGGCGACGATGGAGAAGCTGGAACGGTTTGTGCGGGTAGCGCCGGGGAATGCGCTGGCTTATTACTACTATGCGTTGGGATTGTGGAAGCAGTCGGCGGGTGCGCTGGACGACACGGAATTCGTGCAGATCGATAAGTTACTGAAAAAGGCGGTTGAGTTAGACCCCAAGTTAGGAATGGGATGGGTGATGCTGGGGGTGGTTTATGCTCAGCATGGTTACGGGACCGCGGCGATTGACGATTATAAGAAGGCGATTGAGGTCAGTCCGGAGTTAGAAGAGGCGCATTACCGGCTTGGGCAGGCTTATAAGAAGGCGGGAGATGCGGCTGGGGCGGAGAGGGAATTGAAGATCCATGATGAACTGGCAAAACAGGACGCGGCGCAGGTGGAGAGCGAACGCGCAGAGATTCAGGAGTTTGTGGTGAAGTTGCGGGATAAGTGAGGGTTTTTCTTAAGACCAAAGCTCGGCCCAGATTGATGCCGTCATTCCACTTTTTACTCTTGTTTTTCGGGATCGGCTTCCACGCCGGCTTGGCGGAGCATTCTTCTCAGGGAGCGCTCGCCTCCTGAGCCGCGCTGCTCGGCGGCTATGTTGCCATCGCGATCAATCACTACATAGATGGGGTAGGAGTTTGCCTGATACATGGCGGCGAGGTTGGTGTCGTCGGTGAGGACGATGCGGCAGGAGCGCGGATTGTCCTGGAGATATTGTCTAACCTTCTTTTTGGATTCGGCGACGTTGACGGCGAGAACGACTACGCCTTTGCCGGCGAATTCCCTGTCAATGGAATCGACGAGAGATTGCTCGCGCCGGCAGTAGGGACACCAGGTGGTCCAGAACTGGAGTAAGACGACTTTGCCCTTGGTTGTGTCGTTGGTAAAGACCTCTCCGGCGGTGGTTTTGGCGTGAAAGCGGGGGGCGGGTTGGCCTTCTTCATCGGCCGCGAAGGTCAGGATGGAAGTTAATAAGACGATGGCAAGGATGAGAGTCAGGCGACGCGGTTTCATGGCGTGGAACTATAGCACAAGATCGGATCATGGGATGACATTTGTAAGTGCGGATTGTTATGGGGTATGAACTTGCTGACCGTCCATTTTATTGGGCACCCAACTTTATTGGGCATCGACTTTATTCAGCGTCAACTTTATTCAGCGTCAACCAGGCAGCGGAAGCCTATGGTGCCGGAACGGTCGCGGCCGGGGGACATCAACAGGTATTTTTCGTGTTCATCGAGACGGTAGGTTTGCGGGAAATACCAGATCGAGCCCAGGGGTTGATAAGCTGCGCCGCCACGGATGATGGCTGCGCGAGTGTGAGGGTCGCGGAATTCGTCGGTCCATTGGGAGATGTTACCGATCATATCGAGAACGCCGAATGGGCTGGCGCCGGATGGAAATTCGGCGACGTTGGCGAGCGGATGCATGGCGGGACCGGAATCTACCGGAGGTAGCGCTTGCGGGTCCCATTGTTTGCCCCAGGGATAAGGGCGGGCGTCGGTGGATTGGGCGGCGTATTGCCACTCCCACTCGTGGGGGAGACGCTTGCCGGCCCAGGCGGCATAGGCGCGGGCGTCTTCGATGGAGATCCATGTTACTGGCTTATTCTCCCATCCTTGCGGGAAGCTACCTTCTTTCCAATCGCGAAGAAAGTTGTGGTCGTCGTCTTCCTTGGGATGGTAATGGGTCGCATCCAAAAAGATCTTGAATTGCGAGTTAGTAACTGGAGTGCGATCGATGTAGAAGCTGTGCAGGTGCAGGCTGTGATGATGGTAACGGCGGGGCAGGTCCTCCCAGGGATATTGGACGTCGACGCCGGGATCGTTGCCGCCTTCGATTTCGATGCCGCTGACCTGGAAATCGAAATCTCCTTCGGGAATGCGGACCATGCCGGATGGGGCGCTGGCGGCCGGTTTGGTGGGCGCGATGTCGACGACGGCCTGGGGGACGGGCTTCCATTCGCGCGAGTAGTCACTGAGAGGACGAGCGGAGCGGGCGGCCATGAATTTCATTAAGTCGTCGAGCTGCGCTGGAGGCTCTGACGTTGCCAGAATCGCGCCGTAGCCCAGGCCTTCGATAGGAAAATCCAACGTCCCTTTGCCGGCGACGGGCGCGGGAGTGAGTTCCTTGCCGTGCCAAAGATCATAGTAATGCACCCCGGGGTAATGCATCCCGGGCTGCGAACGTATGACTAACTGCGCGCCATCAACCTGATATTCGTTGCGGTTGACGATGGTCCAGAGAGTTCCGCGGGGAGTGGGGAAGCGGCTGGCGAAGACGCCAGATTGAATGACCGGCGCGTGCGGCTCCCAGCCAGGGCTGCGGAGATAGTCGGACATGGCGCGCTCGATGCGGGTGAAGCGGAGGATGGCTTCGGAGTCGTGCGGAGTGTTGGCGTACCAGAAGCCCCAGAGATTTTCGAGGGACGCGTATCCCTGGCCGTTGAAAAAGGCGTGCTGGAGACTGTCGGTTTTGTCGCGCGTGAAGCGGTCGGTGACGTTGACGGTGTGGCGCGGCTCCATCCATTTATCTTTGCTGACCATGGGGGTGAAGGGATAAGGCTTGCCCTCCCAGGTGACCCAGTCGTTCCAGCTGAGATTGGTCCAGGCGAGGGATTCGTCGCGCGGCTGGAATTGGGGCTCGAGCGCGAGCGGATGGCCGATGGCGTCGGAGGCTTGGCGAAATTGCGGGGGAACACTTTCGAGCGTATCGAAGTTGATGCCGTCGGCGCCGATTTGTTTGAGGAGTTGCGACATGGTTTCGGCGGGCGAGGCGGCATTGGCCTCGGGGCGCGTGCCGCCGTCCCAGGCGAGGATGGGGAAAAATACTTTGACGTTGCGCTGATGAAACTGGTCGACCATGCGCTTGAGGCCGGGCAGGCCGCCGGGAAGATCGCGGAGGAGATCGAATTGATTGCGATCGTCGACGCCGAGGTTGGGATAGACGTGCCAGATGAGGACGGCGTCGATGGGACCAAGGCGAGATTCGATCTCGTCGAGGAAATGATTGACGGTGTACTCGCGCTTATCGGGATCGTAGAGGCTGCGATCCCAGATGAGAAGCTGGACCTGGGAGAAGATGTGCTGGGTCCACTCGAGGTCGGGACGAGTATATTGGGCGTCGTTGTAGCGAAGAAGCGTGCGGCGATCGTTGCGCCAGGCTTTGAGGACATCGAGCCATGCGGGTTGAGCGGCGGGCGAATCGGGGCCAGAGAAGAAAACTTCGCTGGGCGGCGGCGGCTCGGTGAGAGTGAGCACGCCGGTGTGAGAGACGAGGTCGTGGCGAGGGCGCCACTCGTCGGCGGAAGTGGGAGAGGTGGTGAGGGTGGAGGCAGCGATGAGGACGATGAGAAAACGGCAAAGCGTCTTGGTCATGAAAGGGCCCGAATGCTTGGTGCTGAAAGAGTTCGAGTTGGAGTTCGGAAAAGGCGTAAAGGACAGGGTACACGGGGCGGCGGGGAGAGCCAAGAGGCTTACAAAAAGAGGGACGAGCCGAAGCTCGTCCCTGGGATGTGCCGCTTCGCTTCGGAGCTTAGAAATCGAGTCTTAGAGCGAATTGGATTACACGCGGGTTGTTGACGGTTTCATTGACGACGCCAAAGGTGGACGGGCTGTTGACGTCCTGCATGAATACGCCGTTGCCAGTCAGGCCAAACTGGGAATGATTGAAAAGGTTGAAGAACTCTGAGCGGAACTCTAGAACGTACCCCTCATGAACGTGGAAGTTCTTGAAGACCGAGAAGTCCGTGTTGACGAAGTTGGGGCCGGATAGTGGAGCGCGGGATATATTTCCAAGTTCGCCAGCCGGAGGAGGCACGAAAGCACAGGGGTTGAACCAGTTTTGGGTGTTGTGAACGTGTGCTGGAGCGATACAGGTTGGATTGGCAGCAATTGTCCCACCTTGATAGGGGTTGCCGACTTGGTCAGGTCGATTCAAAGGAGTGCCGTTCCACTCGAAATTGACGCCTGACGTGTTGTTGCTGTCAACCAAGAAGAGCGGGAAACCGGACGTGGCCTTTTGGATGACGTTCACGTGCCAGCCGCCAAGGATTCCGTCCTCGACTCCGCCCCAGTCGGAGCCCCATGCCTTACCTTTTCCAAAGGGTAGATCATAGAGGATGCTGGCGGAGAACTGGTCGTTGAGGTTGAGCTGTGACAGGCCCCAGTCGGCGCGTGAGGTGCCAGGAAGCGGCCAATATTGAGCCCCAGGGGTGGTGCCATCGCCATCGGACATGCCGGTGTCGAAAGTGCGCGACCAGGTATAGCTGAGCAACGCGTAGAGGCCGTGGCGGACGCTCTTGGTTTCGGCCTTGACGAGCAGGCCGTCATAACGGGCGCGCGCGCCGTCGCTGATGTTATCAATGACGGCAAATGGATTCAGAGTGTACGGAGCCGAGAAGTAAGCTCCGCCGGGTCCGCAGCCGAGTGTATAGCCCGCAGTGGCGTCGGGCCCACCTGCGCAAGCGTAGGGCGCATTCACGTTCTGATTCAATCCATAGAACAGAATGTGGGTGCTGCGCGTACCCGCGTAGCCAGCGGTGAGAACAACATTGCCGGGCAACTGTCGCTCAATGTTCAGGTTGAACTGCTGCACCATGCCTTGCTTGAAGTTCCGGTCCTGGGAGAGCGACGTGCCGGTAAAGGTGTCAGGATTTGGGGGCGCGGTGAAAGGTAGAAGGTTCGGTTGCGTCAAGCCGTACTTGAGGCCGCAGTTATAAGTCACGGCATTGGCTCCCGTCCAGTTGCCGAACGGGCACGCGTCCAGCACGTAGCCGTAATCGAACTGATCGGTCTCAGCGTAGTAGGGTGGGTTCTGCCAGAGTCCCTGTGCGCCCTGGCTCCAGCCGGAGTCGTGGTAGATGGAGTAGCCGGAACGAATGACCGTAGTCTGGCTGCCAAAGGGTTTCCAGGCTAGACCAATGCGCGGCTCAAGCGCCGTCTTATCGAAGTTCACACCTACATTGCTGCCGCTGCGAATGCAATTCGTGCAACCGCTGAAGTCGATATTTCCGGCGACGAGGTATTGTTGCGTCGTCCAGTCAAAATTCGCCTGCTTATTTAGAGCTTCGGTGATGGGCGTTACCAGAGCCCACGCCACACCGAGGTTCAGGGTGAGGTCGCTGCTGACACGCCAATTGTCTTGCACAAAGGGACGAAACATCTTCCAGCGCCGTCCGGTCATGGCGCCTTCGAAGGTCTGGTCGTGAATGGCACCAAAGGGCTGACCAATCAGCAGATCTGCAGCGCTGTCGTTGGTGGCAGTGCCGCCGAGCAGGAAATAACCATCCTGGAAACCGTTGGTCATTACGTTCATTTGATTGAGACGGATACCGGCGCCAAAGCTAAACTCATGCTTTCCGCGGATCATGTTGAAGGTATCGCTGAAGGTAAAGACGTTGGTTCCACCGACGAAGGGCGCGAAACCACGATCACCAAGAGACCAATAGGTACTCAACTGAGTGGAACTTAAACCGCAACTGAGACAAGCTTTGGTGTATTGAGTTAATCCCGGAGGCGCGCCGGGACACTGGCTGTTGAGATCGGCTCCGACGATGCCAAGAGTGGCAGCTTCGCAGGGCGACCCGCCAAACCCGCCAAAAGAAGTGATGTAATCGAAGATACGGTTAAAGCCGAAGTAGGCTTGATTGATATTTTTCGAGGAGAAGACGTGGGTCTCGGAAAGAACGACGTTGCGGGCATGGTTGGCGATGAGCTGATTGCTGCCAAATGGGTTCTGCTCGGACCAGGTCGGAGAGCCGCCGGGGACGTAGGAATTGGCTTGATCGTAGGTGAGGCGGGCAAACGCGGAGTCATTGCTGGAAAAAGTGTGATCGACTCGAATGGTCGCATTGCCCTCGTTGAGTCGACGAACCGGGATGTTGGCATAATTGGAAAAAGTTGACAGATTGGGCGTTCCGCTTGTCGGGAAAAGGGAGAGCATGGCCAAGCCGATGGGGTCGGCAAGACCGTAACCGGTTGGGCCTCCGGTGGTTGGAATGACGTTGCAGTTTGTGCCTAAGACTTGGCTTCCGTCAGAGTTCACGGCGGTGGGCACTCCGCCCGCGCATTGGAATGGCACGCCGCTGTATGGGTTTATGAGGTCGGGGAAATTATCGGAGTTAACTGTGCCGTCAAAAGTTCCCGGACGAGGGACGCCCAGAGCGTCGAACGTGTAATCGGCATAATTTGGATTTGTCAGACCGGCCATTGCGGGCGTAGGCACTAAGCCAGTGAAGGGAACTCCTTTGCGCTGCCGCTTGGCCTCATAGTTGACGAAGAAAAAGGTTTTGTCTTTCTGAATGGGGCCGCCGAGCGATCCGCCAAACTGGTTGAGATTGAACTGCTGCTTGGCGTGCGGAAAGCTGGCATAGGCGTCGAATTCGGTGTTGCGGAGGTATTCGTAGAGAGCGCCGTGCCATTGGTTGGAACCTGACTTGGTGGTGATCAGGACGGTTGGACCGGCATGAGTGCCGTACTCAGCAGAATAGTTGTAGGTGAGAACCTTGAACTCTTCGATGGAGTCGATGGTCGGGAGAATCGAGATGCCACCGGAGGTGAGTTCGGAGTTGTCGTTGTTATCAAGCAGCCAGGACGTGCTCTGCTCGCGCGAGCCGCCGACGGAGAGAGAGAAAGAACCGCGCGCCGCGACCTCGCTGCTGGCGGCCTGCGTAAAGAAACTGTTTGGGCTTGTCTGCTGGGTGGTGCCTGGGGTCAGGGTTGCGAGTTGGACGAAGTCGCGTCCGTTGAGCGGGAGATCGGCGACTTCTTCGGAGGTGATGACCTGGCCTAGAGTCGGATTGGTGGTCTCGACGGCTACCTCGGTCGCGCTGACTTCGACAGACTGACTGACGGTCGCGGGATTCAGGGTGAAATCGACTTCGCGCTGCTCGTCGACCTGGAGACGGATGTTTCTCTGTTCGGTGGTCTGGAAGCCGGGGGCTTCGACGTGGATGGTGTAGACAGAGACGGGGAGCAGCGGAACGAGATAATGGCCGGAATCGTCGGTCTTGGCGGTGCGCTCGAGGCCGGTGGCCTGGGAGGTGATCTTAACGGTGGCGCCGGTAAGGACGCCGCCAGTTTTGTCGGCGACGGTGCCGGAGAGGCTTCCATTGGCTTGGGCGAAGACGAGAGAGGATAACGTGGAACACAGAACGGCAGCCAGCAGGATTCTTCTGATCGACATTTTGTTCCTCAAGCCACCCGCATCCGTGGTGGCGAATTGGGCCCGGCTATCGAGAAGACTTACCGTAGGGATATCACGCGCGCGTTTCTCGCGCAGATTCGCCCTGAGTCATACGCGATGCCGGGAGTCGTTAATTTTTTGATTGCGTCATCTAAATGGATTAGCTGGTTAAAGTCAAGAGTTTTGTGCGGGTTGGAGTTGTGGACGCGGGTCACTTTGTGGGATGGCCGGGTTGAATCGCTCTGGGCGGGACGGGAGAGATAGAAAGGAGAGAGTGAGGGAAGTGGCGAGGAGGCATCTGGATCGTGTTTTGTTGCTGCGATTAAAAAAACACGGAGGGTGAGACGTGGAAGCGCGCACTCAGGCGGCGAATGTGTTCCTTGGCGAGATCGCGCTTGCCGTGGAGCACGTCGGACACGATGCTTTCGGTTCCGAAGACATCGGCTAGATCTTTTTGGCGAAGATTGTGAGCTTCCATCAGATGGCGAACGATGTCGAGCGGGGCGGCGGCGGGCACGGGATAATGCTTGTCCTCGTACTCCTCGACCAGAACGGTCAGGAGAGCGATTAACTTTTCCTCGGCGGCAGTGACCCGTTTTCGGCTGGTTAGCACCTCCAGTTGACGGATGTACAGCTGGTTCTGCTCGTCGTCGCGAATGACTTCGGGCTTGGTTCGGGACAATAGCTTTCCGTAATCCACGGCTGCGCCACTCATTTTCTCCAGGCTCCCTTGTCGTAGTCGGCATGCGTCAGCAGATACTTAACAAAGATCATCTGCCAACGATATTCAATCCTCACGATCAAACGGTATGCAGTGCCCTTGATGTTAAATACCGTGTATGGATCGACAAAATCTGCATGGGGGTAGACCTTGCGAACGTCCACCAAGCTCTGCCATGCGGCGCTCTTTGCTACCTTGTGCCATTCGCTCATGGGGCCTTGCAGCGAAGGATCGGCCGCTACGGCCTGCCGCCACGCGCTCCTGCTGATGACGTGCACGGGGAGAGTTTTCTCCTGAGCTATAGTCTACTTCGCGTAATGCGAAGATGTAAAGAGAATATTCGCATTACGCGAAGCCGCTCGAAGACGGGGGCAAGCCCCGTCTCTACGGGCATTTCGTCTTTGCCTCAGCCGTTGGCTTTGGCGACGAGCAGGATGGCGAAGCAGTAGAAGACGAACATCAGAGATAGATAGAGCTTGGCTTTGCCGGGTGCGCCGGAAAATTCTTTCCAGGCGAAGATTCCCCAGAGCGCGGCGACCATGGGCGCGGATTGGCCGATGGCATAGGAGATGGCGAAGGCGGTCGCTTTCCCGGCAACGACGTTGAATACGGTTCCGACACCCCAGATGCAGCCGCCGAAGAGTCCGAGCACGTGTCCCGAAACCGGTCCGCCGAAGAAGCGGCTGAAGCTAACAGGCTCGCCGACCAGGGGGTGCTTCATGAAATACAGATTCCAGATGAAGCACGAAATCAGCGCGCCCAGCGTGAGACAAACGACGGAACTGTAGGGGGTGAGGACGTTGCCGCGGGTCGCGCCGTAGGCCACGAAGGGATTCCACAATCCCATGAGGACGCCGGAGACGATGCAGACGACGATGCTTTTTCTTGAAACCGCGCGGCTTTCGCCGCCGCGGCTGCCGTAGGCTTTGCCGTCAAGGATGACGGCGACCAGCGCACAGGCCACGCCGAGGCCGAGAAACATGGCGTTACCCTTGGGCTGGAGAGCGAAGCTCAAAACCGTGCCGACGACGAGCGCGATGCCGATTGAAACCGGGAAGGCGATGGCCAGTCCGGCCATATCAATTGCGGCGACGAGGAGCAGGTTGGCGAGATTGAAGATGGCCCCGCCGACCATGGTGGAAACGATGTTGGTGGTGTCAGCGGAGTGAATGTTGTTCAGGAAGCTGGAGGCGTCGTGTCCCGTGCTGCCCATGGTGAGCGCCAGGATGAGGGAGATCGCGAAGATCCCGATAGCGTAGTCCCAGTAGAAGAGTTCGAAGCGGTAGTTTTTGACTCCCTTGTAGGTGTTGGCCCAGGAGCCCCAGCAGATGGCGCTGGTGATCATCATGAAAAGTGCGATATCGAGGGAACTCGGCGTGTACATGGAGGTCCTTTCTTGTTATTTCTCATTGTTCCTTTTATTCCTGCGGCCCTTTAAGCGCGAAATAAACACCCATTGATCGCGTGGAACGCAGGGTTTCGCAGCGGCATCCTACTTGCCTTTAATCCGCGAGACAAACATCTGGAGAAAGCGGTCGGCCTGGACTTCGGTGCAGACCTTGGCGTTCGGCTCGACCTTGTCGAGTCCCTCGATGATGTAGCGGTCACCGTGCAGAACATTTCGCTCGATGTATCCCTGGCGATTGGCGACCGTTTCGCCGCGAGTGAATTCGCCGCGGGTTTCGACATCGACGTGCATGGCGGGCGCGGTGACGAGGCTGGAATCGATGGCGACACCGACCGCCAGAGGATCGAACATGGGCGTTCCGGGGGAACCATATTTGGCGGAGAGATCGACGAGAAAGGTGCCGACCTTACCGATGAAATCACTGACCGGCCCGTGCCCGGTGGCGATCTGATCGAGATGCTTCCGGGTGAGGAGCGTTCTGTTTGAGACATCAAGGCCCACCATGGTGAGGGGCCATCCAGCCTGGAAGACAATCTGAGCGGCTTCAGGATCGTTATAGATGTTGGCCTCGGCGGCGGCGTTGACGTTGCCCCCGGAGATGGAACCGCCCATGAGGATGACTTCCTTGACGAGAGGCACGATGGACGGGTCTTTCTCGACCGCGAGCGCGATGTTGGTGAGCGGGCCGATCGGCACGAGCGTTATTTCATGGGGCGCGGCGTGGACCATTTGAATGATGAGGTCGGGCGCGAAACGAGGATCGACTTTGCAGTTGCTGGGAGGAAGTTCGATATCGGCCAGGCCGTTCTTGCCGTGCCAGAACTCGGCGGTGATCAGCTTTTGAAAGAGCGGGTGCTGAGCGCCGGCGGCGACGGGGATGTCGCAGCGATGGGCGAGAGAGACCATGCGCAGGGCATTTTCGAGTCCCTGCTGCGCGACGACATTGCCGGGAACGACGGTGAGGGCGCGGACGTCGAGCTCGGGCGAGTTGAGCGCGAGCATGATGGCCATGGCGTCGTCGGTGCCGGGATCGGTGTCAATGATGACTTTTTTGGGAGACGCGGCGGCGGTGATGGAGAAGAAGAATGCTAGTGAGACGAGCAGTAGAGTCGTGCTGGCTTTCCTGAACAATGGGCCCGGGATTTTCAGAATGCGTCCTCCATGGGGATTGGGATTCGGGCGTAGCGTAGTGGGTGCAGCGATGTGTGTCAAGCCCGTGCACTCGGTCCCTGCGCTCGGCTTGTTACTCGGCCGGGGGACGAGAGCTGTCGCGAACAGGAACGAGCGGGCGACGCACAATATCCAGATCAATTTCGAAAAGAAGCCACGCAATTTTCGAACTTGAAGCGGGTTGCCGCGCGCTGTGCACGCTAGTAGTGATACTTCGTTTTGGTTGCCCACTCGCTCTTCGGATAACGCTCATGCAGCAGATTGAACGCTTTTGCCGACCATTTCGTCGTCTCTGCGTCGGTGCATCCGTAGCGCGTTGAGCGCACCACCAGATGCAGCGCCTGCGGCACACGCTCGTCGTTCGGGTGCGATTGAGCGTAGTCGAGCACTTCGGCGGCCAGGAAGTTCGGTGCCACCGCCGCGTCCGCGAGTCTGACTAGTTCGCGCTCGAGCTGGGTTTGGTCGCTCGCCGAAAGAAACGCCGGCGCCGGCACGGTCGGATCGCGGTCAGGTCGAGTGCGTCCCGGCTGATCCTTCATGGGCTCACACCACCAGTTGTCGCGGAAGTTGTCGATCTCGCCCAGAGTGCCGGATCGCAACAGTCCGGTCCGCACGTACGGGCTTAGTCCCGGATTCTGCAACGTGACAAAGGCGGCTGCGAATCGCTTCTCTTCGTTTGTCTTGGCCGACCGGAATGGCTCCATCGCGGTCCAGAGCGGCTTGTCCAACTCCGCGATTGCCGGTTGCAGTTGATCGGCGGCCAGCATGTTTCCGAGAACAGTCGCGCGCGTCCACGTGCTGCGGGCCAGTTCCCGCCGCAGCGGAGCGGGGAGAGTCTCGGACTTCGCCGACTCGACCAGCAATGCGGCAGGTAGTTTTTGTGCCAGGATCTGTGCCGAGTAATCGTTGAAGAATGCCTTGCCCTTGTCCTGCTGGCTGCGCTCGGTCAGGTCTTGCTCTTCGTCTCCGTCGGGAAGGCCATCGCCCATATCGAAACCGATCTGCGCTGGAACCTCGGCGGCGTGGCTGAGGAAGTCCGCGAGACTGGTGCTCAGCCTCTGCCGCTCGTCGTTAAAGAGGTTGCGCGTCCCGTGAGACAGCTCATCCTGCGGACGGCTGAGCCACACATCCAGTTCCTTGCGCGCTGTTTCCTGCTGCCTGCCGCGCGCGATCAGCCGCAAGGCGTAGTAGCGCACGCTGGTATAGGCGGGAGAGGCGAGTGGCACTTGCTCCGCCGCCTTCAGCAATTCGGTCGTGCCGGCGTCCGTGGGGTCGGCCAGATCCAGCGCGGCAACGAGCCACGCCGCAGATTTGTTTTCGCGCCACTGTGGCATCGCATGTTCGGCATCCTGCGCATGTCTGGCATCCTGCTGCCCGGAGGGACGCGGCGCTCCCAGCGGATGCTCGTATGTTCGGTCGGTATAGAAGGTCTTGATCCAGTCGCTGAGGTCTCCCGCCTGCTCGCCCTGCGATACCAGCAGCACGTAATCCCAAAGATGCTGCTTGAAATCCGGCCCCGGATCAGGCTTCTCCATCATTTGCTCCAGCTCGGCGACGCGTTTTTCTGGTTCCGTGCGAAAGCGGACATAATCGAGCAATCGTTGCGCCGCCGCGTGCGAAGGCTCCAACTTCGGATCACGCATCACTTCTTCCAGTTTCGCCTGCGCCGCCCGCAGACCATCCTTATCGAGTTTTCCGTAATCCGCCGTGCTCAGCGTCGCCTTGCGCACCATCGCCCGCGCCGCAAGATATTCGCCATAGCCCGCCCACGGGGATGCCGGATCATGGGCGATGGCCTCAAAGGCCGAGGCCGCTTCATCAAAGCGCCGCTGATAAAACAGCGCGGCCGCGATCTGGTAATTGCGGTTCGCCCGCAGCAATGGATCGCTCGACTCGAGCCGGGCCGGAAGCGCCTGAGCGGTACCTTCCTGCGCCGAACCTTCCTGAGCCTTCCCTTCGCAATTCGCGAAGACCTGATCCTGAGCCACTAGCCAATCCTTTACTGCCGCGCTGCCGGCACCATACTTTTGCGCCAGCGCGTCCAGCGTTTGCTCCGCCACCTTGAATGCATCGTCGGGACAATTTAAAAACACCTGGTAGGGCTGGTCTCTAACGACCGGCGCGTACACACCGACATTTTCAATTCGCGCCACTCCAAACTGCTCTCGCGCCTTTAGCCATGCTTCGGAAGCGGGATGCCCATCGGCGAAGGGAGGCGGCGTCGGTCCCATGCTCCGGTTCCACACATCGATCGCGTCATGCTGCTGCGCGGCGTTTAGCTTCATTCCGTTCAAGGAGCGGTAGGCCACAACCAAATAGGAGCGCCGCATGGTGGGCAGCACGATACCCAGCTTTCCGGAGGCGAACTCTGGCTGCGAAGTCTGCGGGGCCCCAGCGGGAACAAAAATCGCTTCGTCAAACCACGGGCCGCAGGCATAGATAGCGGGCGCTGCCAGCACAACTGCCGCAACGCCTGCAATGAACCACCATCGCACCCAGCGCGTAACGTCGAGTTTCATCGCCATGATTGCAACTCCTCAAGAAGCTTTTGCACGGAACGTTCCGTCCACGGAGAAGGAGAAAACGCATACAGCCGCCGGCCGGACGGCAGTTTCGGCCACGGCTCGTCGAGTGAGACTCCGAGGCTCGTACGACAAATCGGTTCCCGAAAATCGTGCCCGGATCGTATCCAGTTCGTGACCTCAGCCAGCCCGGCGCCCATGCGAAACAGCATTGGCACGGCCTCATCGATGGGCAGCCCGGACATCCACCGGTCGCCAATGCACCAGGAGGTGAGCGCGGTGATCGAGAGCGGCGTCGACGGCGGCAGCTTGCGCCTGAGTTCCACCAGCACCTGGCGATAAAACTCTCGCTCCGAGACGGTTGCATCGAAGTCGACCTGCACCGCGAATACGCCGGGGAGGTTGCCCGCGCGGGCAATCTCGGCGGCAACTCGCTTCGCGGTCTCGGGATCGCGCGCCGCACCGGACGCTGTTTCAATTCGCACGACAGCGACCAATCTCGTTTCCGGCGCGAGTTGGAGCGGTTGCATCCGTGGCCGATAACTCATTCCGTCGCGCCCTATACGCACCGTACCCGCCAAAAACGCCACTCCCGCTTGCTTCGGATCGAGAAATCGCAAATCCTCGGGCCGCTCCCACGCCCAGAGCACCAGCGGCGGCACAGTGCTCATGCCGTGTGTCTCCGCAGGGACGGTGTTGGCCGGAAGACACGATCGGTTGGCGCGAAGGACGCGGCTATCGGCGAACCGCGGCACAAGCAAGGCAGCGGTAATTCCAACGGCGGCGCATCGGAGTAGAAGTTTCATGGTGATAGGAATCGGGTCTATCTTGCCTCTTATCTTTTGTGTACTCAACGTGTCTTTTGTGTACTGCAACGTGTTTGTACTGCAATGTGGTCTCCAATCGGCTCGCGACGCCGGCGTTACGATCGGCATGCGCCGGAGGAGGCGCGAGCGTCATCTATCTATGTGGGTTGTTTGACCTGTGGCGCGAGCAAGATGCGCTCGCTGCGGGATTTTTGGGAGCTGGCTTACAATGGCTCGACCACGGCGATTTTGCCGCGGCAGGATATTTTTCATTGTTGGCGTGAACGATGTCGACCGAGAAAAACTCAATTCGACGGGCCGATCCTGGCGGCGAGACGATCGCGGTGCTGGCGGGGCGTCCGCTGTTACCGAATCGCGGGATTCCTTTGAATCTGGATTGGGTGCGGGACGTGCGCGTGAATACGAGCGCGGTGGAACGGCGCGCGCAGTCGATGGTGGCGCGGCGGACGGTGAAAAAAGAATGGCAGGCGGCGTGGCTGCTGCGCGCGATTACGTGCATGGATCTGACCACGCTTTCGGGCGACGACACGGATGAGCGTGTGCGGCGGTTGTGCGCCAAGGGACGGCATCCGATTCAGCAGGAGATGGTGGAGAAGCTGGGGATCGCCGAGTTGGACGTCAAGGTGGCGGCGATTTGCGTGTATCACACGTTTGTGGAGACGGCGGTGGCGGCGCTGGAGGGCAGCGGGATTCATGTGGCGGCGGTGTCGACGGGATTTCCGGCGGGCTTGTCGCCGCTGACGGAGCGGGTGGCGGAGATTCGGCGGTCGGTGGAGGCGGGCGCGGACGAGATCGATGTGGTGATTACGCGGGCGCATGTTTTTGGCGGACGGTGGCAGGCGTTGTATGACGAAGTTGCGGCGTTCAAGCAGGCTTGCGGATCGAGACATATGAAAGTAATCCTCGGGACGGGCGACTTGCTGACTTTGCGGAATGTGGCGCGGGCCAGCGTGGTGGCGATGATGGCGGGCGCAGATTTTATCAAGACTTCTACCGGGAAAGAACCGACGAACGCGACTTTGCCGGTGGGACTGGTGATGACGCGCGCGATTCGCGAGTATGCGCAGGAGACAGGGATGGCGGTGGGATTCAAGCCGGCGGGCGGGATTCGGACGGCCAAGCAGTCGCTCGATTGGCTGGCGATGATTAAGGAAGAGTTGGGCGAGTCGTGGATGCGGGCGGAGATGTTTCGCTTTGGAGCGAGCGGATTGTTGGGGGATATTGAGCGGCAGTTGGAGCATTTTGCTACCGGGCGGTATTCGGCGGAGTGGCGGCATCCGCTGGCGTGAGGGACGAATGGAGAATAGCGAGAGTATTGCGCTGATCCGGAGATTCATCGAGGCATGCGTTCGGGCTGATCCGGAGGAATTCGCGAGTTATTTTACGGAGGACGCAACCTGGTGGAATTCGCCATGGCAGCCGATTCAAGGCCGCGATGCGATTCGCGAGACCTTGCGGCGCGGAGCGCAGCGCATGATTGCTTTGCCGTGGGAAATACGACACATTGTGGCGGACGGGGATATCGTAATGACGGAGCGGCTGGATAAATTTCTGGTCGGAGAGACACGCGTCAGCGTTCCTTGCATGGGTGTGTTCGAGCTGCGCGACAGAAAGATTGTGGCCTGGCGGGACTATTGGGACCTGCACCAGTTTGAGCGCCAACTGCCCCCAGCCACGGAAGGAGGAAAGAGGTGAGGATCCTTCGCGTCATCGAAGGCTCTTGAAGAAATGAAGATATGAGCATTGCTGAAAAATTTGTGAGCATGGAATACGGGCCGGCGCCAGAGGATGCCAAGGAAGTTTCTTCGTGGCTGGATCGGTATGGGCGCCGGTTTGGACATTTTATTGGTGGCGCGTGGGTCGCACCGGCGGGCGGGGAATATTTCGATACGGTCGATCCTTCGAATGGCGAAGCGCTGGCCGTGGTGGCGCAGGGCTCGGCGGCGGATGTGGATGCGGCGGTGAAGGCGGCGCGGGGGGCTGCACCGGAGTGGCAGGCACTGACTCCGCATTCGCGGGCGAAATATTTGTATGCGCTGGCGCGGCTGGTGCAGAAGCATTCGCGGCGGCTGGCGGTGCTGGAAACGATGGACAACGGCAAGCCGATTCGCGAGAGCCGGGACATTGATATTCCGCTGGTGGCGCGGCATTTTTATCATCACGCGGGGTGGGCGCAACTTTTGGACTCGGAGTTTGCCGGGTATGTGCCTTGCGGTGTGGTAGGACAGATTATTCCGTGGAATTTTCCGCTGCTGATGCTGGCCTGGAAGATTGCTCCCGCGCTGGCTACCGGGAATACCGTAGTGTTGAAACCGGCGGAGTTTACGCCGCTTACGGCTTTGGCGTTTGCGGAGATTTGCGTTGAGGCGGAGTTGCCGGCGGGCGTCGTCAATATTGTTACTGGTGACGGGCGGACGGGCGAGGCTTTGGTCAAACATCCGGATGTCGACAAGATTGCATTTACGGGATCGACCGAGGTGGGGCGCGCGATTCGCGCGGCTACGGCTACCAGTCACAAGAAGCTTTCGCTGGAGCTGGGCGGGAAGTCTCCTTTTATTGTTTTTGAGGATGCGGACCTGGACAGCGCGGTTGAGGGATTGGTGGACGGGATCTGGTTCAACCAGGGGCAGGTTTGCTGCGCGGGCTCGCGGTTGTTGATGCAGGAGAGCATCGCCGAGGCTTTGATTGCGAAGGTGCAGGCGCGGATGAGCACGCTGCGCATTGGGCCTCCACTGGACAAGGCGATTGATATCGGCGCGATTGTCGCGGGCGTGCAGCTGGAACGGATTCGGAAGCTGGTGGATCAGGGAGTGGCCGAGGGCGCGACTTGCTGGCAGCCGGAGATGACTTTGCCGGCGCGCGGTTTTTATTATCCGCCGACGCTGTTGAGTAACGTGCATCCGACTTCGGTTGTGGCGCAGCAGGAAATTTTTGGGCCGGTGCTGGCGGCGATGACGTTCCGCACGCCTAGCGAAGCGGTGGAACTGGCGAACAACACGGCTTATGGGCTGGCGGCGTGCGTTTGGAGCGAGAGCGTCAATGTGGCGCTGCATGTGGCGGCGCAACTGAAGGCGGGCGTGGTTTGGGTGAACTGCACCAACATGTTCGACGCGGCTTGCGGATTTGGCGGGTATCGCGAGAGCGGGTATGGACGCGAGGGTGGACGGGAGGGGTTGCGGGAGTATCTGGAGCCGGCATGGTTTAGGTCGGCTGGGACGCTGGTCGAGGATGTTATCGCTCAGGGGGCGTCGATTACCGGTTACCGGTCACCGGTCACCGGGGAAGCGGCGGCTTCCAGTTCTGAAGACTCACTTCGCGAATCGGGTGATTCCTCATCTCCGGCGATTGATCGCACGGTGAAACTTTATATTGGCGGGAAGCAGGTGCGGCCGGATTCGGGTTACAGCATGGAGGTGCGCGCGGCGGATGGGCGGTTGCTGGGCGAGGCTCCGCTGGGGAATCGGAAGGATATTCGGAATGCGGTGGAGGCGGCGCGGAAGGCTTCGGGGTGGGCGAAGGCGACGGCGCATACGCGGGCGCAGGTGCTTTATTACTGCGCGGAGAACTTGTCGCAGCGGCGCGCGGAGATCGGCGGGCGGCTGGCGGAGGTAGTGGGAGACCGGCAGGCGGCGGCGGAAGTGGAGATGGGGATCGAGCGCATTTTTTCTTATGCGGCTTGGGCGGATAAGTTCGATGGGGCGGTACACAATCCTCCATTTCGCAATATTGCGATTGCGATGAATGAGGCGATTGGAACGGTGGGAGTGATTTGTCCGCGGGAGGAGCCGCTGCTTGGGATTTCTTTCAACTGTGATGCCATTGCTCGCGATGGGGAATATGTTATGCCGTCCCTTCGGAGGCTTATCCTCTTATTACTGGCGACTTGTACCAGTTATTCGATACCAGCGACTTGCCGGGCGGGGCGGTGAATCTGGTTACTGGGTATGTGTCGCAGCTTTTGAAGACTTTTGGCCGAGCATGACGACGTGGATGCCATCTGGAGCTTTGCCGATGAGGCGAGCGCGGCCGACGGCGAAGGCTATGTCGGTTGGGAATTTGAAGCAGGTATTCGCGAATGAGGGCCGGGCGATTAATTGGTTTGATCCGAAAATAGGCGGAGGGGCGCTGGTTCCTGGAGCATGCGGTGCAGGTTAAGAATATCTGGGTGCCGTATGGGGAATCGGAGTTACTAACTTTTATGGTGCCGTTCCCTCAGGCGCTAAAGAACGCTCAATTTTTGCGATGATTACCGGCACGAGTCTGAATACATACCCTGCCGGGGTTTTCTTCTTCGTGCCCGCACGCGTTCGTGCTCTGGCCATGAACTCTACATCTCAGACTCGGGTTAAGATTTGCTGTATTGCTAGCGTTGAAGAGGCGGCCATGGCTGTCGAGGCTGGGGCCTCGGCGTTGGGGCTGGTCTCGCGTATGCCTAGCGGGCCGGGGGTGATTGGCGACGAGTTGATTGCTGAGATTGCTGCGACTGTACCGCCGGCGGTGGGGACTTTTCTGCTTACTTCGCGGCAGAGTGTGGAGGAGATTGTCGAGCAGCAACACTTCTGCCGGACGAACACCATTCAGATTTGCGATCACCTTGTACGCGGCACGCATCGCGAACTGAAAGAGAACGAGCACTGCCCGGAGTTTCGATCGTGCAGCATAGTGCCTTGAGGCCAGGAGTCGGTGGAGGAGGCGGTCGCGCTGCGCGATGTGGATGCGATTCTTTTGGATTCGGGAAATCAGAAGCTGGCGGTGAAGGAATTGGGCGGCACGGGACGGACGCATGGCTGGAGCTTGAGCCGGGAGATTCGGGAGCGCGTTCGGGTTCCGTTGTTTTTGGCGGGCGGACTTACTCCGGAGAATGTGGGGCGGGCGATTCGGGAGGTGGGTCCGTTTGGGATTGATGTTTGCTCGGGGGTGCGGACGGAGGGGAGGCTGGATCGGGGGAAGTTGGAGAGATTTTTCTCGGCTGTGCGGAATTCGAA
>CAWJFC010000026.1:0-31636 GCA_963841945.1 uncultured Acidobacteriaceae bacterium | reverse complement strand
TGACGCTTCGTCTGTATTTCTGCAATTATGGAAATATGCCGAGCGCGATCGTGAAGCCGGGCGAACAGGTTGCCAAATTTGCCGACCAGCTTGCGGCGATGGGATCGGAGCCGCGGCTCCGCATTATGCAGTTGCTCTTGTCGGCCCACCCCGAAGGCATGGTCGTGAATGAGATTCAGGAAGAGCTGGAGATTCCGAATTCCACGCTCTCTCACCATCTGGACAAGCTCAAGGGCGAGGAGCTGGTTGAAGTCCGCCGCGAGAGCACATTCCTGCGCTATACCGCCAATACCGAAGCGCTGCAGAAATTGCTGCAATTTTTGTATGCCGAGTGCTGCACTCGAAATAAAGCGGTCAAGCCGGAGCAGATCGTTCGACTTTGCAGGTAGAGGGAATCGGAGGTTGGAGAGGAATTCAGCGGTGGAGAGAAATTCAGAAGGTAGAGAATCCAGCAGGCGGCGCGTAATTCAGAAGGTGGAGGAATTTATGAGCACAACGGACATCAAAGAAGTTGTTAAGGAAAAATATGGCCAAGCCGCTCTGCGCGTGAAGAGTGGCCGTAGCTCTTGTTGTGGGGCGACTGCGAGCAGCGGTGGTTGCGAACCAATGACTCCGAATCTGTACGACAGTGCACAGGCGGGACAGATCCGGAGGAGGCGCTGTGGCCTCGCTGGGCGGCGGGACTCCGATGGCTCTGGCGCGGTCGAGCGCGGCGAGACGGTCCTGGATCCGGCTCGGGCGGGGGCATCGATGTGCTGCTTTCCGCGAACGCGTGGGGCTGATGGGAAGGCCTATGGGCTCGACACGACGGACGAGATGCTGGCGCTGGCGAACGAAAACAAGCGCAAACGGGAATCGAAAACGTCGAGCTCCTGAAGGGCGAGATCGAGCACATCCGCTGCCGGATAACTCGGTGGACGTCATCATTCCGACTTGCGTGATCAACCTTTCGGTGGACAAAGACGGGTGCTGTGCGAGGCCCGGCGAGGCTGAAGCTAGGCGGCGTCGGGGAATCGGACGTGGTGACGCGGGGCGAGATGCTCCCTGAGATTCGCAAGACTGTGTCGTTCCGGGTGGGCGGCGCGGCGGGCGCTCTGGAGGAGAACGAATACCGGGGCAAACTGGCGTCGGCGGGATTTGAACAGATCGAGATCGAGCCGACCAGAGTCTATGGAATCGAAGACGCGCGCGAACTTCTTTCGGGACAGAACATCGACGTGGACGCGATCGCAGAGCAGGTGGACGGCCAGTTTATGAGCGCATTTTGCGGGCGGTGAAGCCGCTGGCAAGTAAGAGCTGCTGTGGGACCGACCTGCTGCGCGTAAGTGAAATATGCCGACAGAGTCTCCAGGACAGAATCCGGCAAAACATTCAGGACAATCTCCTGCGGACTCTCCTGGTGGGCTCTCCTGGTCACCATAACGTGCTGTTCCTGTGTACGGGAAACTCGGCGCGCTGATTATGGCTGAGGCGATCATGAATTACAAAGGGCGGCCGAACTTTACCGCTTATAGCGCGGGGAGTAAGCCTGCGGGCGCGGTGCGGCGGGAGGCGATGGCAGAGATCGAAAAAGCTCACCTGCCGACCGCCGGCCTGCGAAGCAAGAGTTGGGATGAGTTCGCAAAGCCGGACGCACCGAAGCTGGATTTTGTGTTCACGCTGCTGTGACAACGCCGCGAAAGAGATTCGCCCCATTTGGCCGGGCCAGCCGACGGCGCATTGGGGCGTTCCCGATCGGGCGGCGGTTGAGGGTACGGCGGAGGAGATCGGCCGCGCCTATCGCGACGCTTTCTTGACGCTGGAACGGCGCATCGACCTGTTTCTCAGCTTGCCGCTCGCTACCATCAGCAAGCTGGCGATCAAGCACGAGATCGACAGGATCGGGCAAGAATGAGATTCGAACTGCGCGCCCGATTGACGGCTGAGTTTTTGGGCACGGCATTTCTGGTGGCCGACGTGGTGGGCTCGGGAATTATGGGTGAGAGGCTCGCGGGCGGCAACGTGGCGATTGCTTTGCTGGCCAACACGATTGCGACGGGCGCGGCCTTGGTCGCCCTCATTCTGACGTTTGGACCAATTTCTGGCGCACACTTGAACCCAGCCGTCACGCTCTCCGAGGCGATGGAGAGGCGCGTCTCGTGGCCGGAAGCAGGGCAATACATGGTTCTGCAATTTGCGGGAGGAGTTGCGGGAACGATCATGGCGCATCTGATGTTTGGATTGCGGTGGTATTCATTCTCCGGCCATGCGCGGAATGGATGGGCGATCGTGCTGAGCGAGTTTGTGGCGACGTTTGGACTGCTGTCGGTGATTTTGGGCTGCTCGCGGCTGCGCCCCGGAGCGGTGCCGTACGCGGTTGGAAGCTACATCACGGCGGCCTACTGGTTTACGGCGTCAACCTCGTTTGCAAACCCGGCGGTCACGATTGCGCGGGCTGTGTCGGATACCTTCGCGGGGATTCGGCCGTCGGATGTTCCCCTATTTATTGCAGCACAAATCGCTGGCGCTCTGGTCGCGACCTTGCTGTTCCGGTGGCTCATGCGTGAAAGTGTTTGCGTGAAACAGGTTCCTGTGTCGATTTGCCATGTGACCGTCGATCGATGTGGCACTGAATGACATCCACAGGTCTCTGATCGCTTAGCGAGGGCGGAACGCCACAAGCGGAAGTTGCCTTACCAGTCGAAGGCGATCGGATTCGGATCCACGGTATTTCCAGCCCAGCAGTGCGCTTAACACGCTGCGGACGATGGGCGCCAGAAAGCGATTTTGTCGTTCGTATTTCTGGAGCACGGCGGCAGCTTCATGTTCGCCCAGGAAGCGATGGACGGCAGCGAAGCTCCGATCGCCGAGGACAATATCTTCCTCCGAATTGGCCTGGATGTTACGGAGCCAGTCGGATTGGCCCAAAGCCGCTCATGCCACGGCCTCGGGAATTTCCTGGTGATAGTCCATGACCTCAAGCACCGTCTGATGGCGCAGCCCGGTGTGCCGGCCGATATGGGTCAGGAGCAGGAGGCGATTTCCAAGAAGACGGCCGAGATGCCAGCGATAGACATAAACCGGAGCGTGGAAAAGACAGCGGAGTGATCGTGATTTAATCGCCGTCATCGGAGTGGCCCGCCTTTTTATTAGACAAGACCCCTTGCGGAAAAGATGCGGGCTGGCCAGCGCGACATCGCTTTCCTTCGGTCAGGTTATAAATCAGACCGTGAGGATCCTGGATGTAGCATCTCGGGAAGTCCGGCTCGTCTTTTACTATCTTGCCGTGCTTCTTTTTGAGGCGCGCCTTGGCTTCCGTGACGGTCTTTCTGCGCGTCAAATTTTTCTTCAATGGATCGGTCTGTTGGCTTGGCTTCACTGGGTTCGTTTCACGCCGCTCCATTCGAGATAAGAGTTCCAGTCAGACTGGCCGGGCATGCGCATCTGAAACTTACCTGACATCACTCCACTTTTCAGCTCATACATGAGGCGGAATTGAGGTCCGGGCAGAGTGGCGTCGGAAAGGAAGATGGCGGTTGTCGCGTCCGGAGTTGAGACGCGGTAGTGGATGACGTGCCCCTCGTTATCGAAATAGATTGCCTTGAGCGGCTGACCGGGAGTGTCTTGATAGATGTAGAGGAGGTCGCCATGTTCGCAGTCGAAATCCGTGGGCGCCTTGCATCCTGAATCGCTGGTGCTGTGGCGGGCGAGGATGTGATCGCGAAGTTCGCTTCTGAAGGTGTAGGAGCCAGTCGCTGTAACGGCTTTGCTGGTCTTCCCTTCTCCGGTGCGGGCTTCTCCGGTGCGGGCTTCCCAGGTGCCTTGCAGAAAGGCAAGCGGCTTCCAGGGATCTGATTGAGGCGCGGGCGTGTTTTGCGCGGCGGCTTGCAGCACCGCGAGTGGCAGGGCTACGAGAATCAGAAGCAGCGTTTTAGCGGTTCTTTTCATCGGTCTTTTTTTTCAGGTGCGAGTTCTCTCATCTCTCTCTCTCTTTCGGTCAGGCAATCACGCAGCCGTCGCTCGATCCTTCCAATGTAGTAGGCCGAGTGCAAAAAGGTCCGCGGCGAACCGCGGACCTTGGCTTCCAGGACGACAACTTGAATTTATTCGACTCCGGCCAGAGCCTGGTTCAGGCCGGCTATATCGGCGCCCAGATTCTTGCCGTCGGTGCCCATATCGATGTAAGGGCTGCCGGGTTGGAGAGTGTAGTCTCCACCGTTGCCGCCGTTGTAGTTTGCGAAGTCTACGTCAGCGGGGCTGGCGGCGAAAAAATTATTGGCGGGCCAGGACGCTGGCGAGAATTGCGAGGGATCGGAGACGATGGCGTTGGTGTTGAAGGTGTAAGGCACGAAGCAGTTGTTCAGGCTGTTGAGGGGAACTCCGGTATGGGCGCAACTGGTGCGGCCAAAACCGATGTTCCAGACGGGGAAACTGCCGACGCTGGCGATGTTGTTGGTGAAGACGAGTCCATACATCGCGGGATTCGACATAAGGTTGCCGAGCATCAGGAGGCCGCCCTGAGGGTCGGGAAAGCCGGTGATGTGATTGATGGTGATGGTGTTCACCGGATTGGTGGGCCATTGGTTGGCGACTAAGAACAACGAGCCCTCGCCGACGTATTTCTGGCTGATGTCATCCATGACAACGTCGTGAATGCTGAAGCGGGTTCCGATGAGGGCGGGCGCGCCGCCATCCCCCAAGCCGTGGCCGGAAAGGGCGGTGGCGATCACGATGCCTCCGGAGGCGTGAATGATGTGGGTGTAGCGGACGGTGACGTCGGTGACGGCGCAGATGGGACAGACGTTATTGCCCGAGCGGGTGTGCTGGTTCTTGGGATTGAGGAGGGTGGCGAAACCGGACTCGCCGAAACCGCCCCAGACGTTCTCCATCAGGTTGCTGTCGATGAGGACGCGGATGGCATTCTTGAGTTCGAGGTGGTGGCGCACGATGAAGGGATTGCCGCCGCTTCCGCCCTGGAAGGGTGAACTGCCGGGCATCCATTGCCATGGCTTGAAGAAGTGATTGAATTGGATGGTGATGTCGGTGGGCGTGGTGGTAGCGGCGCCGCCACCGAACATGACGGCTTGACCAGAGGATTCGAGGAAGTTGTCCTGGATCTTGTAGACGCCGTCCTGGTAATTGCCCATGCCGCCACCGATGGCGTGCGCTTCGATGCACGAGCCGGTGCGCGAAGTGCAGTGGAAATCGCTGAAGTAGGAATCGACGATGGCCACGTTATTGGTGCCGGAGAGGCCGATGCCGCTCGCGGTGTCGTCGGCGGTGGTGCCATGGACCCAACTGCGATCGACGATGATGGAACTTGCGGAGCCGCCTTTTTCAACCGAAATCAAGATCGGAGCGCCCTTGGTACCGGCCGGGCGCGTCAGTTCCAAGCCGAGCAGGCGGTAATGGTTCGCGCCGTTGCGCAGAATAATAGGGCCATTCGCGGTTTTGGAGACGAACCGGGTGAGCACATTCTGGGGATTGCCGCAGGGATATTGAGGCCGGCCTTCGAGGGACACGACGCCCGCATAACAAGGAGTGACGCGCGTGCCTTCGGCGGGAAGAGCGCTATCGGGTGAATTGGTGCGAATGATAATCCAATGATTATTGTCGCAGGCGAGGGCGGGCAATTTGAAATCTCCGGTGAAGGTTGCAGCGGCCTGTAACTGGATCACGGTGCCGCACTGGGCGCTATCGAGGGCGGACTGAAGGTTATCACCGGTATTGACGTTGATGACCGCACCGCCGGCGGGGGTTTGCGCCATTGAACTGTTGACGGTTGCGATGGGCAGTTGCGCGGGGCCGTCGTAGCCACCGAGTTGGGCAAAGAGGCATGCGGAGAGTGCTGGAATCAGAAGAAGCAAGAGACTGAAACGGTGAGACATGACTGACCTCCTGAGGTGACCTGGCCAGAACGCGGCCACTATAGCACGATTTGAGCGGGTGGCAAGGTTTTTGGGCGGGCATGGTTGCGAGGAATTTGTGGGCCGCGGGCCAGCTATTTAACCGGGCGCGCGTTAACCGGGCGCGTGGCGATCACGCCGCCACTTAACTGGCGATCAAATCCGGAACTGGTTGGGGCGCGGGGAAACGCTCCGCAATGGTGGGGCGCAGGAGATCATCACGACCCTGAGTGGGAGGAGGCGCGAGCTTGTGTCCCAGGCGAATGAAAGGTCGCTCGATAAAACGGTAACTCGCCCAGGCGCAAAGAAAAATCATGAGTATGTTCAGCGGAAATTGTTGAAATATCGCCAGACCTGATCCAGCCTGAGGAAGAGAAAACAATTGTTGCCACAAATACAGACTGTAGGAGAGCCGGCCGATCCACTTCATTGGAGGCCATTCCAGTAGCGCGCGGATCGGCAAGTTGTTCCCATAAACTGTGCCGGTCACGACCAGCGCGAGAAGACCGGATTCGAAGATGGAGTAAGTGCGGACTCCTTCGACGAAATAGATGAACTGAACACCCAGGTATGACGCCACAGCCGTCCACCACATCCAGGGTTTGAATCGTTGCGAGAACATCGATCGCGGGGCGTCGTCCTCAAGGATGAGAGCGGCCAGACAGCCGAGCAGGAGGGCATCAAGTCTGACGTCGGTTCGGCAGCCGAAGAGCAGTCCTGGGATCAAGCGGTTGAACCAATGGTGATGCAAATCCAAAGTGCGCCAGATCGCGACAGAGCACGCCAGAGTCAACGCGACCCACCGGGCTCTTTTTCTGGCGAACAAGACGAGGGTTGCGGGCCAGATCAGGTAAAAGTGCTCCTCGACGGCCAGGGACCAGTAGTGGACGGTGTATCCGCCCCAACCGCGCGTGATCCATGAAGCGGGAAGGTAGTTCCGAAAGAAAAAAACGGAACTCCACCACTCCCGGGCACTCACCGCGATTACTCCGAGCAAAGCGAGCACACCGATAACGAACAGGTAGAAGAGCGCGGGAGGCAGAATGCGGCAAGCGCGACGGATATAGAAGCCACGCAGACTGATTTGGCCGAAAGCTCTGCGCTCTTCGAGCAGACGGGAACAAATCAGAAACCCACTGATGGCAAAGAACAGACTGACGCCGTTGGGTCCGGTATGAGAGAACGCAAAGAGCGTGGGGTGGTACCTCAGCGAGGAGTATTCCACCTGATGATCGAACAACACCGCAAGGATGGCAATCGCCCGCCAACCGTCGAGAGTCGGCAAATATCCAGTCTTTACCGCTCCAGCCATTAATGCAATCAGACTAAACGGCGGCTGAACGGGGATCAATCTTGTTCTAGCAGCTTGGAACGAGTAGGAACCATAAAGGATACGTCGGGATGGGCGGTGAATCTGGCTTTCAAAGGCGGGCTATCTTTGCGATGGTTGAGGATGACTTTCATACGTCGCGAGTTGGGGGAAGCCAGAGAAAGTCAGAGCTACGGTATTGGTCGAATGAAGTAACCCATTTTCGGGTGATCGCTGCCTGACATCGATAGCCCATCTTGGAGAGTAACTGCCATGTTGTTTCTCGACCTATGTCTGAGCATTCGAGGAACAAAACCGGCTTGCTGGCAGCAACGGTGTCGAGCATTCCCTGCACCACCAGGCCCTCCGCGCCTTCGACGTCGATCTTTACGAACGACGGCGCAGGCAGATCGCCGCTCTTCACAAGCTCGTCGAGAGCTACGGTCTTAATCGGTATTTCAATCGCGGACGGGTCTTTGCGGTGCCAGACCATACTCGACATGGACAAACTCTCAGGAACTCGAATGCTGGTTTCACCGGACCTGTCAGACGCCGCGACCTTGAGGGCCTGAATGTTGTCGAGATGGTTGAGCTGAACATTCCTGGTAAGAAGATCGAACGTCCTCGGAACCGGCTCGAAGGCGAACACGCGTCCTTGCGGCCCAACCCGCTTGGCGAGCGACAGGGAGACATACCCAATGTTGGCTCCGATGTCGTAAACGGTATCGCCGCGTGAGACGTACTGTTTGATGGAGCGCTGCAAATGGGCCTCGGTTGTGCCCAGAAGGTATCCGAGATTTTCACGGGGGGAGACGCAGATGCTGTAGCCGGCGGCCAGTCCGCGGAGGATTGTGCGCGGCTTTTTTTCCTGTCCTAGGAACAGGACGATACCTGATTTAGCGAGGTGCCGAAGGGCTGACATTATTGGGATCGTCTGATTCTATAGTTTGGCAGGTATTATCGCATTTGGTTGACGTCAGACCTCCAAAGCCACGGGCCGCGAGCCCGCTGCTTCTTGTTTGAATCGAGCTGGTTCCGAATCGAGCGCAAGCATCATTTGTCTCCGGCGTCTCCAGAGTTTTGGCGGGGGATGACAATTGTGGCTCCGGCACGTCTAAAATGATCAGTGCTTCATATCTCCACATCTCCCATCCTTCATTCAGACGCGATGGGTTTCCGGAAAGAGCCTGATGCGAATCCTTAAAAGTCTGTGCGTGATCCTCCTTAGTTGCCCTTTGTTGTTCTCCCAATCCACCAAGTTGCACGGGGTGGACCTGAGCGATATCAATCGAAAAGTTGATCCATGCACGGACTTTTATGAGTATGCCAATGGCACATGGCGGGCGAATAATCCGATCCCACCTTCGATGACGCGGTGGAGCAAGCGGTGGCAGGCGGGCGAAACCAGCAAAGACAAACTGCGCGCCATTCTGGAGGAAGCGGAACAGTCGAAGAACGCTCCCAAGGGAAGTTCGACGCAACTGATTGGCGATTTCTACGCCGCCTGCACGAACCAGGCTGGCATCGACGCGCGTGGGTTGGAACCGCTGAAGCCATGGCTGGCGAAGATTGATGGGGCCAAAGACGTGGCGTCGCTGCAACCGGTAATTTTTGAACTGCACGACATCGGCGTGGCCGCACCCTTCTTCGTGGGGAGCCGGCAGGATCCGCACAACCCGACGATGGTGCTGGCCGATGTTGCCGCGACCGGGCTTTCGCTGCCGGAAAAGGATTACTACGTGGGCAAGGAGGCGCGCTTTGTGGAGGCGCGCGAGAAATACAAAGAGTACATCACCAGCATGTTCAAGCTGGCGGGGTGGGATGCGACTCAGGCTTCCGCCGCGGCGCAGACGGTGCTGGCGATGGAAATCAAAATGGCGGAGGCGTCCCTCGGTACCGCTGAATTACGCGATCCGAAGGCTACCGACCACAAGACTACGCTTGCTGAGTTGGAGGCGATGGCTCGGCATATCGATTGGGATGGATACCTGGCGCATAACCATTTGCCGAAAGATGTGCCGATCAACGTGGATCAACCGAAGTACATGCAGGCGCTCGACCGGCAACTAGTGGACACGCCACTGGCGGAATGGAAGATTTATCTGGAGTGGCACCTGCTGGATTCCTCCGCGCCCGCGTTGCCGACGGGCTTCGTCAATGCGAATTTCGAGTTCTATGGGAAGTATCTGGGCGGGGCGAGCGAGATCAAGCCACGCTGGAAACAATGCGTGGAAGCGACCGATCAGCAACTGGGCGAGGCTTTAGGACAGAAGTATGTAGAGAAATATTTTCCGCCCGAGGCCAAGGCGCGCATGCAGGAGATGGTGAAGAACCTGCTGGCGGCGATGAAGGATGACATCGAGACGCGGCCCTGGATGAGCGAGGAGACGAAGCAGAAAGCGCTGGCCAAAATTGCGACGTTCAATCCGAAGATTGGCTACCCGGACAAGTGGAAGGATTACAGCAAGCTCGATATCCGGCGCGATGACTATTTCAACGACATGGTGGTGACCAACCGCTTCGGGGTGGAGGACGACCATCAGCAGATCGGCAAGCCGGTGGATCGCGGACGATGGGGCCTGACGCCGCCGACCTCGGACGCATACTACAATCCGCAACTAAATGAGATCGTCTTTCCGGCGGGCATTTTGCAGCCGCCCGCGTTTTATCTGGATGCGGTGGATGCGGTGAACTATGGCGCAATCGGAGTGGTGATTGGACACGAAATCTCGCACGGCTTCGACGACCAGGGAGCGCAGTTTGCAGCCGACGGGAGTTTGACTAATTGGTGGACGGCCGACGACCTGAAAAAATTCCACGAGCGGGCTGCGTGCGTCGCCGACCAGTTTGAAAATTACTACATCGAGAAAGACATTCATCACAATGGCAAGTTGGTGCTCGGCGAGAGCATCGGCGATCTGGGCGGTGCGAAGATCGCATACCTGGCGTTTGAGAGATCGCTGCGCGGCAAGCCGCGGCCTCCGGATATTGACGGGTTCACGCCGGAGCAGCAGTTCTTTATTGCATGGGGGCAGTTCCGGGGAGACGCGATGCGGCCAGAGGCGATGCGGCTGCTGGTGCAGAGCGATCCGCATCCGGTGGCGAAATACCGGGTGAATGGGCCGCTGTCGAATTTGCCGGAATTTCAGCAGGCGTTCCACTGCAAGGCGGATGCGGCGATGGTAAGGCCGGAGGGGAAACGGTGCGAGGTGTGGTAGGAGCGGTGGGAAGCGAGGGTCGAAGACGATGTCTGGGATACGTTACGGAGTTATTTTGAATACAGTGCCGAAACCGTAAACGCCGCCGGACGCAGTTGCGCCGTAAAGATTACCCGCCGTGTCGAACACCAGACCTCCGAGCGGCGTATTACCATCGCCGGCCTGGCTGCCGAAGGTGTAGAGTATCGTCTCCTCGCCAGCCGGGCTAAGTTCGAACACGGTGCCTTGCCCGTAAAGTCCGCCCGCGAAGGTAGTCCCGTAGAGGTTGCCGTTTTTATCAAAGACCACGCTGCCGTATGCATTAACCCCGTCGCTGGACTGGCCGCCGAAACTGTAAAGTAACTTCTCTTCTCCAGTCGGGCTGAGTTCGAAGACGGTACCCTGGCCGTAGAGGCCGCCGCTAAAAGTGGTCCCGTAGAGGTTGCCTTTTTTGTCGAAGACTACACCTGAAAGCGGACCATAGCCGTCGCCGGATTCATTATTGAAGCTGTAGAGTACCTTTTCCACTCCGGCGGAGCTAACTTCGTAGACAGTGCCGCGCTGGTAAACTCCACCCACCTCCGTCGTGCCATAGAGATCGCCCGCCTTGTCGAAGGTCAAGTTCGGATCGGGAAGTATTGCGTCCTGGTCCTGGCCGCCGAAGCTGTAGAGTACCTTTTCTTCCCCACTCTTGGTTATCTCGTACACGGTACCGCAGCCATAAAGGCAAAAGGCTCCGCCTTCTTCGGTAGTTCCATATAGATTGCCCGCCTTATCGAAGATCACACTCGCAAAGGGGTACGCCCCATCACCGGGCACGCCGACAAAGGTATGGAGGATTTTTTCTTTTCCTTTCAGCGTCAGGTCGAACACCGTGCCAAACGATCCTGGTGCGCCTCCATATAAAGCAGTGCCAAAGAGCTTGCCCCCCCTGAAAGCCAAACCACCGAAGTCACACGGTGTGGTTCCGTCGCCCGGCTGGCTGCCGAAGTTATGCAGCACCTTAAATTGTCCGTCAGAGGTAATTTCAAACACATTTCCCAAATTGCCGCTTGGGGCATTCGAACTCGTTGTCCCGTAAAGAGTGCCTTTCTCGTAGAGCAAGCCCCCATGGGGGTTAACTCCCTCGCCGGGAACGCCGCCGAAGCTGTAGAGGATGGTTTCGGTCTGGGCCCCCGCGTGGGCAGGCGCAAGAAGAAAAAAGCCGAGAAGCCCCACGAGCGCCAAAACCCCGAAACTCAGAACTCGTTTTATCATTGAGGCCCCATGGCTCACCAGAATCTTCACCGGATCGCGTGCCTATTGTCCCCTCGACCCGTGGTCGCGTCAACGTGAAATAGTTTTCATGGCACAAGGGGAGTGACTTACTTGCCATCTGACCTTTTTGATCGTATCTATCTCCTTGAGCCATTTAGCCTCAATGGGAGTGCTTTTATCGCTGCTTGAGGAACCGGGCTTGACAGGCTTTTGATTCCGACAGGAGTTCACTGAAGTCGGGGGATCCTCGGAGCTTGATCAGCATCGGATCGGACTGGAGAGTCTGATAGGCGCAGTAGTTTTGTTGGATCGCGCTTTTCAGCAGGCGCAGGGCGGCATCCTTCTGGCCGCAGAAGGAAAGCAGGGACCCGAAGACATAGCGGGGCTCGGCGTCGACTCCGGCGAGCGCGGCGTCTTCGACTTTTTGCGCGCTTTCCTGCAGATGCGATGACTGATTGGGATCGAGGCAGGCCTGAAGCAGCTCATGACCCATGAGCGGGGTGCGCGACATGGTTTGTATGCTTTGGCGCGCCTCGGACAACTTGCCCTGGCCCATCAGGATGAAAGCAGTTTGCCGCGCGGCCCAATCCGAGCCGGCATCGAGACGGACAAAATCCATTGCCCGCTGCGGCGCGTCGAGACGGCTGAAGACCCAAGAGCAGGAGCGGAACTGGTAGTTGCCGGGGTCGAGTTTAATCGCGGTGTCGCATTCGCGGGCTGCTTCATCGAGCAAGCCGGCGTAGCGCAGCACATAACTGAGAACGAAATGGGCCGAGGCGCTTTCGGGCCGGCGTTTGACGAGTGTGGAAGCTTCCGCGTAAGCGGCGTCGAGGTTGCCACGATCGGCCTGGTTGGTGATGAGCGCGCCCGCGGCGGAAATCAGATTGGGATCGAGCGCCAAGGCGCGCTGAAAGGCTTCATCCGAGCGCTTGAGGATCGGCTCGCCTCCGTCGCCAAAGATGGCGTCGTAGTAATAACGCATTCCCAAGGCCGCCCAGGCGGGGGCGTAGCCGGGATCGATGCCGACGGCACGCTCCAGCATGGCGATCGCGTCTCTGGTGGGAGCAGCATCGTGTGGAACCGCAATGCTGCGCAGATAGAGGTCGTAGGCTTCTTCGCTCTTGGGCCTGGTAGCCGGCTCGCCGGAGGCCGCTGATCCTCCCAGCACGGGGACCAGACCCTGGCGGACCTGAGAGGTGATCTGCGCCCGCATGGCAATCTTGTCGCGCCCGGCAACGGTGATGGTATCCCGCCAGATGCTGCGGTTGTTGACGACATCGACCGCTTCCATGGTGACTTCGAGTTGATCGCCGGCGGTGAGATAGTGTCCGGTGACGATGGCGTTCACGTGCATGTCACGCCCGGCCTGTTGCAGGTCGAGATTTGGCCCGCTGTATCGGCTGGTGGTGGCGAAGGGGCGAATAGAGATGGACGGAACGTAACTCAGGACGCTGGCGACCTCATCGGGCAAGGCGAGGCGCAGGAAATCGGCATCCTTATCCGAGCCCGCATTCTGAAAGGGCAATACGGCGACTGAGACGCCCGGCCTTGGATTGCCGAACCAGCGCGCTCTCGGGCCGTTTGGTCCCAGGAAGACCACGGCTGCGACGAGGGCCGCGACGGCGACGAGGGCGGCTACCCAGCCGATCATCTTCTTTGTTCGGGTCGCTGAATTTGGGTTTAGGGTTTCGATCGCTTGCGCACCGGACGATGGGTCAGATTCCTCCGGCGATTCGGGACTGGCCGCTTCCGCGGCGGATGGCGGCTCGGATCGATAGGCGGGGGCGATCCAGCGATAGCCGCGACGATCGACGGTCTCGATGAAGACAGGATTCTCGGCCGAGTCTCCGAGCGCATCACGGAGGCGCTTGATAGCGCTGCGGATTCCGAGATCGAAATCGACGAAGACGTCTTCGGGCCAGAGAGCTTGGCGAAATTCCTCGCGCGTAATGACTTCGTTGGGACGGCTGAGCAGGAGCGCCAAGGCGCGAAAGGGGAGATCCTGGATGCGGATGCGCACTCCGTTCTTGCGTAGTTCTCCCGAGCGCAGGTCGGCCTCGAAGACCCCGAAGAGTACGACCGTCGGCACACGATTCAGCGAGTCAGCAGGCATAGGATGGGGTGCGCAGGAGGGAGATAACAAGTTTAACATCGCAGCAATCGAGGCGGGAAGCGAGCGTTGGCAAAACTATTGACATCCGATGGGCGAAATATCGGATGAACGAGCCGTTCTTTATTCTGGAAATCAGAATTCTGGAAATCAGATTACGAAAATCAGATTGCGGAAATCAGCACGCGTTCCGCTGCCGGGCGAATGCTGAATTAATCGCAGACGCCCGGCTAGCGGTGCGAGGTGTGGTCGGGAGGGCTGACAAGCAGACACACGCCTCGGCGTTGTGGATGTACGGCGTCACAGACGCGGTGCACCCACGGTCGATTGGCTTCGAGTACCGAGCTAGGAGACAGGCCAAACCCTTGACTGTTCATTTTGTTCAAGCGCGTAGCACTCGTGGTGCATGACTTTGCCTTGCGCATCGGTCGTCCGAGTGACCTCACGCACGGGTAGCCTGCACCTGGGACATATCGGCGAGATCGGAAATTGCACAATCTGCGGCATGAATTTGGGTCACCAGAAAATTTGACGTCCGGGCGGTGATCAGGCCACACCCTCTGGTCCGGACTCCAAGTTTTCTTCCGCCCTAACGATGGGAGCAGGCGAGTTTTCCAGCAGCCATAGCGCGATGCGCCTGCGAAGCTCGGGCAGTTTGCCGGAGTCTCTTAGGGCACAGACCCCGATCATGGATAAGGTGACGGTCCATCCGCCGATCATAAGCATCACGACAACGGACATAATGTTCTCCTTCTCTGAGGCAAAAACCGGACTCGGTTGTGACCCTCTACCTATAGAAAGCGTAAAACGGAGGCAAAAAGTGTCATCCCAGACGAAAATCTTCTTTAGTCGTTACTCTGCACTCTGCGAGATTTGATTGCTCGGCGATGCCGCCCGGCGACGAACCGGGCTCGCAAAACCACCCCACATTTGAAATGGTGCAGTTTTGTCCCGTGGCGTTACAACGAGGGGCTGTTCCGGATCTGGAAATTCGGACTCTGGAATTCAGGGTAGGGAGATTGCCGGCGCATCGCAGGCTGGGTTCTTGTGAAGCCGTGCCTTTACCTCGTCAGACATTATTGCCGCTATTCTTCCAATTCGCTTTCTTCCGGGGCGTCGGTGGGGCTCTCGAACTCGATGCGGTAGCCGTCGGGGTCGGTGAGCGGCACCACCCAGAGACGATTGCCGACAAAAGGACGGTTCCGGGTTTGAATTCCACGCGACTTGAAGTCGCGGTATAGCGCCAGCGCATCTTCACACATGAAACAGACCGAGGCTCTCGTGCCGAGCGTTTCTTTGGGACGGCGTTCCGGCAGGAACTCCTGAAGCATGAGGGCAGCGCCACCGAGTTGGAGCCAGCACCAACGAATCTTACCCTCGGGATTATTCTCCTTGGAATCCGGAATCCACGAGTTCTTCATCTCGAAGCCAAGCCCATCAACATAGAATCGCAACGAAGCTTCCATATTCGTCACGCCGAAGAATGGCACGGCCTGCTTGACGTTCACGCTTGCCGGGGATGCGATGTTCATGGTCGGCCTCACCTGGATTGCGGAATATCATAACTCTGCGCCTGTTGACCGCGCTTCGGGGACACTCTAACATTCTGACTTCCGCGGGTGAGGGTTCATTCGGCTTTGGTGGATGCCCGCCCGCGGCGCACATTCATGGACATGGTCGGCCAGACCGTTTCCCACTACCGCGTGCTGGGCAAGCTGGGCGGCGGAGGGATGGGAGTTGTCTACGAGGCGGAAGATACTCGCCTGGGGCGGCATGTTGCCCTGAAGTTTATTCCCGATCACCTCGTCAAAGACAAGCGGTCGCTGGAGAGATTTACGCGCGAGGCGCGCGCCGCTTCCCTGCTGAATCACGCCAATATCTGCACGATTCACGATATTGACGATAACAACGGGCATCCGTTCATCGTGATGGAGAAGCTGGAGGGCGAGAGCCTGAAGCAGCGCATCCGCGAGCAGACCGGCCCGGAGCATGTGGGACCAACTCGTGCGATTCCGACCGATGAACTGCTGGAGATTGCGGTCCAAGTGGCGGACGCGCTAGCCGCCTCGCATGACAAGGGCATCGTGCATCGTGACATCAAGCCGGCCAACATTTTTCTGACGCCGGGCGGACAGGTAAAAATTCTCGACTTCGGGCTCGCCAAGCTGACGAAGGACGGAAAGGTTGGGACCTCGACGGACACGAGCCTGGAGGAGTCGCTGACGCAGGTAGGGGTGATTCCGGGAACGGCGGTGTATATGTCGCCGGAGCAGGCGCGCTCCGAGGATCTGGATGTGCGCACCGATATTTTTTCGTTTGGCGTGGTGCTGTATGAGATGGCGACGGGAAAGAAGCCGTTTACCGGAACGAACGTTGTTACGACCCTGCATGCGGTGATCAATTCGAAGCCGGCGCCGCCGCGCGCGTTGAATCCGGCGGTGCCAAAGGAACTGGAATCGATCATTGGGAAAGCGATGGAGAAGGATCGCGAGTTGCGCTACAAGAACGCGGCCGAGATGAAGGGCGACCTGGCGCGACTGCAGACGGCGCGACTGAAGGAGGCGCGGGGAGAGAGCGATTCAACGTTGCGCAGCGGGCTGAGGAAGATGCAACGGGCCGCGTCGCCACGGATATCGACGAGCTCATTCACGAATTCGCGGGGAAAAAAGAAGTGGCTCATGGCGGGAGTGATTGCGCTGGCGGCGCTGGTGATGGCCATGGGCGCCGGAATCTGGTGGGTTCGGCATTCGCAGATGGAGCCGGGGCTGGCGGGAAGGCGAACGATTGCGGTGCTGCCGCTGCAGAACATCAAGAACGATCCGGAGAGCGAGTTTTTGCGCTTTGCACTGGCCGATGAGGTTGCGAATGCGCTTACGCATTCGCCGGCGCTGGAGATCCGGCCGTCGACGACGATGCAGAAATATCAGAATGCGGAGGCGGACTCGGCGAAGATTGGACGCGACCTGGGGGTGGGCACGGTGGTGGCGGGGCACTTTTTGCGGGAGAACAAGATGGTGATGGTCACGCTGGAGGCGATCGGGGTGAAAGACAACCGTCTGTTGTGGACCGGATCGCTGCGGGCTCCCGTGGACAATTTGATTGGGCTGCAAAACCAGATGGCTAGAAAAGTAAAAGAAGAATTGCTGCCCGCGCTGGGGGTAGGCAGCGGCGGACTGGAAGCGAGCAGCATGCCGGCGAATTCCGAGGCCTATGACCTGTACCTGCGGAGCCTGGCGATTCCACACGATGTGGGGCCGAACAAGGACGCGGTGGCGATGCTGGAGAAGGCGGTGCAGCTCGATCCCAATTATGCGCCGGCGTGGGAGGCTCTTGGGCATCGTTATTACTATGAGGCGGTGTATTCGGAAAGCGGCAACCAGGGATATGAGCGCTCGAATGCGGCCTATCAAAAGGCGCTGGAGCTGGAACCGGGACGGACGGATGCGGCGGGTTCGCTAGCGATCAATCTGGCGGATACGGGAAATCTGGAAAAGGGGTTGGAGGATGCGCGCGCGTTGGTGAAGCGCCGTCCGGAGAGCGCGTTCGCGCATTTTTCGCTGGCGTATGTGGCGCGCTATGCGGGCATGCTGGGCGAGGCGCAGGCGGAATGCGACAGGGCGCTGGGAATCGATCCGAAGAATTATAACTGGCGGTCATGCGCGTTCGCGTTTTTTGAGGGCGGAAAAGAAGAGCGAGCGATGGAATATCTGAAGCTGGATGGGGGTTCGGAATATGCCAACGCGATCAGAGTGACGGTGCTGATGCGCGAAGGGAAGATGACGGAGGCGCAGCGGGCGGTGCAGCCGATGACGGAGAATCCACTGTGGATGAGGAGTTTCCTGCAGGTCTGCCTGAGTAAAGCGCCGGCCGAAGAGGTGCATCGCGCGGCCGAGGCGACGGAGAAAGAGTTGATGGGGATTCACAATTCGGCGTTGAAATATTATGAGGGCGCAGTACTGGCCTCGTGCGGCGAGAAGCAGATCGCGTTCGAATTTCTGCAAACGGCGATCAAGGGAGGATATTGCTCGCATGATGCGCTGCTGGAAGATCCGATGCTGGCGGGCGTGCGCGGCGATCCGGAGTTCGCGGAGATTGTGCAGGAGGCGACTGCCTGCCAGGGGAAGGTACGGGAGGCGAAGTAGTGTTTTGGCGGCGGAGATGGTGCGATCTACATTTACGATGAACAGTTGCGATCATCATTTGCCATAACCATGGGCAGGCACGCTACCGGCAAAATACATAGGTCCTTCGCTACGCTCAGGATGACAGCGGGGTTTTGTGTTGCAGCGGAGTTTTGTGTTGCGGCGGGGTTTTGTGTCGCAGCGGGCGTGGAATGTGGCAGCAGGCTGGAATGGCGATAGCGGCGAAAACTCGCGCCGCGACGGGACAACGGCGCTACAATCTTGATTCCTTCTTCGTGTAAATTCCATCTTATGGGGATGTTTTCAACTTTGAAGTCTTCTATGGGGTTGGTGTGCGATTGGCCTCCACGCGTGGGGACGGCTGCGCGGGTTCTGTTGGCAATTGCGCTGTCGGCGGCGGCGATTACCGGGGTTGCGCAGCACTCGGCTACGGCACCGAGCGACGATAAGCCATCGGTTGACCACGGCGCGGGCAGCATGAGTGGTCAGGCGGCGAAGGATCACGGGGCTCAGGATCAGAACAACGAGCGGAAACAAGAGCAGAGTGCGGCCGACTATGCCGACGATCATTATTATGAGCCGCTCCCGCAAGAGACGGGCGAGGCCGGGCTCAAGCTGGAGTTGCGGAAGCTGGCGACCACCGGGCGATTGATGCAGGTGGTGGCGCATCCGGATGACGAAGACGGCGGGATGCTGACGCTGGAGGCGCGCGGCAAGGGTGTGGACACGCTGCTGATGACGCTGACGCGCGGCGAGGGCGGACAGAACAAGCTGGGCAGCAATTTGTTTGACGAACTGGGCGTGCTGCGGACTTTGGAGCTGTTGGCGGCTGATCGGTATTACGGCGTGGAGCAGCGTTTTTCGCGGGTGGCGGATTTTGGCTATTCGAAGACGCCGGAGGAGACGTTTGAGAAGTGGGGCGGACATGAGGTGGCGCTCGGCGACATTGTGCGGGTGATTCGCGAGTTTCGTCCGGATGTGCTGGTGGCGCGGTTTTCGGGGACGGATCGAGATGGGCATGGGCATCATCAGGCGTCGGCGATTCTGACACGGGAGGCATTCCGGGCGGCGGCCGATCCGAAGAAATTTCCGGAGCAGATTGCGGCGGGATTGCAGCCCTGGCAGGCGAAGAAGTTGTATATCGGAAATGTGTGCAGCTTTGGAGCGCAGGCCTGCGACGCCGATAAATACACGCTGAAATTGAATACGGGGAAAGTCGATCCGGTGCTGGGGATGTCGTATGTACAGTTTGCGCTGAAAGGATTGCGGCATCAGCAGTCGCAGGGTCTGGCGGCGGTTTCGATTCCGGATGGTGACCGGTTTACGTTTTATAAGCTGGTGGATGCGGTCCCGGAATCGTTGATGACGTCGTCGAAGGATAAGGATGGGCACGAGACGGATTTTTTTGACGGGATCGATACAACGTTGGTGGGGTTGGCGGGGCGGTTGGGGGATGAGGAGAAGAAGGTTCCATGGCTGCGCGGGAAGCTGGAGGAGATTCAGGGGAAGATTGAGGCGGCGCGAGGGGGGGATGCAGCGGCAGCGGGATCGGCTCTCGCTGAGGCTGGCGCGCTGACGGTGCCACTTTTTCATGAAGTCAATTTCGACCTTTCGGAGCAGGAGAGGAAAACATTTCCATGGCATATATTGCAGCAGACCTTATCTGAAATTTCGGGAGCTCGGGCGTTAGCTTCGGGTGCAAAAGTCACCGCAGTGGTTGATGCGCCGACGGGAGCGACGGCAGCAGACGCATTTATGGCCGTGCCCGGAGAGTCATTTGAAGTTACCGTCAAACTTACGGCTCCGGGAGGAATCGACAAGAAGTCGGATGTTGGCCTCATGTTGCTATCGGGATGGAAGTCCGAGGAATTGAAGAGAGGGCAATCGGACAAGGAATTGACGGTACGCTTTCGGGTTCAAGTCCCAGCCAACGCGCGCATCACGCGCCCTTATTGGCATCGGAATGATCCGGAGCGGGATTCTCTCAACACCATCGACGAGCCAGAATTCCAGGGCCTCCCGTTTGCGCCCCCGCCCGTGAGGGCTTACGGCTCGTTCGCAAAGATGCAAATCCCGAATATTGTGTGCATGGTGCGATACAAGAATTCGGCGGGCGCGATTTCGGAACGGCCGCTGGCGGTCGCTCCGGCATTCTCGATCTTGCTTGATCCTAGCGAGCAGGTGATTGCTACCTCGGATGGACCTCCGCTGGCGGGCAAGGCGGATATTTTCAGCAATCTGCGATCCAAGGTTGATGCCCCGCTCAAGGGCAGGTTCAAGCTTGAAGCGCCGGAGGGGTGGCAGCCCGAGCCTCCGATCACCTGGGTGACTTTTGATCCGCTGAAACCGCAGCGTGACGTGGATTTCAAGGTTGTGCCAGGCGGCCGGAAGGAAGGCCACGCAGAGGTTTCGAGTACGTTCATTCATGATGAGCACAGCTATAGGGAAGGCTATTCGATCGTCACGCGCGACGATCTGGGAACGTTTTATTACTACCAGCCGGCGGTGCAACGGGTTTCGATTGTCGATGTGAAGGTGCCGCACGATTGGCGGGTGGGATATGTGATGGGCGCGGGCGATGAGATTCCGACGGTGCTGAAGCAGATCGGAATGAATGTGGAGATGGTTCCGGCGGAGAAGCTGGCGTCGGAGGATTTGTCGAAGTATCAGACGATTGTGCTGGGCATTCGCGCTTATGACACGCAGAAGGACGTGATCGCGAACAATAAACGGCTGCTCGATTATGTGCAGGGCGGCGGACGGCTGGTGGTGCAGTACAACACGCTGGGATTCGGGCCGTCGGCGGGCGATTTTAATTCGGGCAAGTACACGCCTTATCCCGCAACGCTTAGCCGGGCGCGTGTGTCGGTGGAAGAGGCGCCGGTGAAGATTCTCGAGCCCGGGAACGATATTTTTCATTATCCGAATGAGATTACGCAGAAGGATTTTGACGGGTGGGTGCAGGAGCGCGGACTTTATTTCATGTCGTCGTGGGGGCCGGAGTTTACGCCGCTTTTGGAGTCGCACGATCCGGGCGAACCGGAGCAGAAGGGCGGCTTGCTGGTGGCGAAGTACGGCAAGGGAACTTATATTTACTGCGCCTATGATTTCTTCCGGCAGTTGCCGGCGGGAGTGCCGGGGGCGGTGAGGCTGTTTGTGAATCTGGTCTCCGGTCATTAGTCGCTGGTCGTTCGGAGAGCGTCTTCGATCGCGACAATTTGCTCCACGCATATGGGGATTGTCTTCGGCGGAGAGACCAGGCGTCGACATCTTGCGTGCTTTCCGAACGACCAGCGACTAAGGACCAACGACTCAGCCAGACAAACTTCGTGACCGTTTCCTCCACACCCGCCTCCGACAACAACTCCCCGCTGGTACGCGGCATCAGCCTCTCTTCCGCGACCGCGCTGAACATGATCGACATGATCGGGGTGGGGCCGTTTATTACCATCCCGCTGATTGTTTCGGCGATGGGCGGGCCGCAGGCGATGCTGGGGTGGGTGCTGGGCGCGTTTCTGGCCATGTGCGATGGGCTGGTGTGGGCGGAGTTGGGCGCGGCCATGCCGGGGTCAGGCGGGTCGTATCGATATCTAAAAGAAATTTATGGGCCGCAAAAACTGGGACGGCTCATTTCTTTTCTGTTTATCTGGCAGCTTTCGTTCAGCGCGCCGCTCTCGATTGCATCCGGGGCGATCGGGCTTTCGCAGTATGCGGCATTTTTCTTCCCGCGGCTGGAACACATCTGGTCGACGCGCACGGGCAATCTGAGTTTGCCGCTCATTGGAACTCTGCAACTGACCTGGGTTCTGATGCCGGCCACTTTGCTGGCGATTGGCGTCTGCGGGCTGACTGCGTTTTTGCTTTACCGGCGGATTACTGCGATTTCGCGGCTGACGAAAGTGCTCTGGCTGGGTGTGATGGGAACGATCGGGTGGATTATCTTCACCGGGCTGACTCACTTTAATGCGCATCAGGCGTTTGATCTGCCTCCGGGAGCGTTTACTTTTTCGCGCGACTTTTTTCACGGCCTCGGAGGAGCGATGCTGATCGCCGCGTATGACATCGGCGGATATTACAACGTCTGCTTTCTGGGCGACGAGGTGAAGGAGCCGACGAAGAATATTCCTCGGGCTCTATTCATGTCGATTCTGGCGGTGGCCGGGCTTTACATCGTGATGAACATCAGTATTCTGGGCGTGATTCCGTGGCGGGAACTGGCGCAAGCGGGCGCGGCGAACAGCAAGCTGTATGTGGTTTCTACGATGATGCAGCGCATCTACGGGCAGGGGGCGGCATCGGTGATTTCGGTGCTGGTGATGTGGACGGCGTTTGCGTCCGTGTTTTCGCTGACGCTTGGGTATTCGCGCGTGCCCTATGCGGCGGCGCTGGATGGGAATTATTTTCGGGCATTTGCCAAGGTGCATCCCAGGTATCAGTTCCCGTATGTATCGCTGCTGGCGCTGGCGGGAGTGGCGGCCTTGTTTTGTTTTTTGCGGCTGGCGGATCTGATTGCGTCGCTGATCGTGATCCGCATTGTGCTGCAGTTTCTGGTGCAGAGCATTGGAGTGATCGTGCTGCGCGTCCGGCGCCCTGACATGCCGCGGCCGTTTCGTATGTGGTTCTATCCGTTCCCCGCCTTGATTGCCGCGGCCAGTTTTGTGTTCATTCTCGTCTCACGCCGAGATTTTCTGCGCGAGGTGCGATATGCGGCGGTGATTCTGGTGGTGGGATTGGCGATTTATCTTTTTCGCGCCTGGCGGCATGGGGAGTGGCCCTGGAGATCGTCGTTGGTCGTTAGTCAATAGTCGTTAGTCAATAGTCGTTGGTCGTTAGGCGTTAATCGTTAGGCGTTCGGGGAGCGTGGTTGGTTTGAGAATCGATTTTCTATTACCATCTGGACATCTTTCATTGGAGGGAAGGTTGATGAAGGGGAGAATTGCAATCGTTCGTTCAATTTGTCTGGCGGCGGTGATGGCCGGCTGCGTATTGGGAATGGGCTGTGTTCACAAGGCCCCGCGCTATCACGACGACTATTACAACGACTGGCATAAGTGGAACGATAAAGAGATGGACTACTATGCACGCTGGTGCAAGGAGACGCACCACGACCCGAATATGGATTTCGGCAGGCTCCCTCCAAATGAGCAGGAGGAGTTTTTTAAATGGCGCCACGATCAGGATAAAGCGCACTACAAGACGCCGCACTGAACGCAGGTGGTTAGATGACCCGACGGTGGAGGCGAGGCTCCCATTCGCTCGGTGCCGTCGATAAATGTGTAGTCTTATCTGCCAGGAGGAAATATGAAGAAGATGTTTGCGATAGCGATCGTTTTGGCGTTCACGAGTTTGTGTTTTGGGCAGGCCAAGGATGCTCCGAAGACGGTTGGTTCGGTTCTGGATTCCGGAGTCAAGGGTGTGGAAGGCGAATTTGTTCCGGCAGCGGAGGCGATGCCCGAGAACAAATACGACTTTGCGCCGACCAACGGCGAGTTCAAGGGCGTGCGCACGTTCGCTCAGCAGGTAAAACATGTGGCCGCGGTGAACTACATGCTGGGAGCGGCGATTCTCCAGGAGAAACCGCCGATGGAGTTGGGCGGGGAGAATGGGCCGGACAACATCAAGTCGAAGGCCGACGTGGTGAAGTTTTTGAAGGACTCGTACGCCTATGCACATAAGGCAGTGGGAACGATCACGCCGGAGAATTGCGTCGCCGAAGTGCCCAGTCCGTTCGGAAGAGGAAAATCCACCCGGATGGGGCTGGCGATTCTGATTACGGCCCACTCGTTCGATCATTATGGGCAGATAGTGGAGTATCTGCGCATGAACGGGATTGTGCCGCCGGCCAGCCGCGGACAGTAGGAATCCAATTCATTCTCCGCGGATAAATGCGGATTCGCGCGGTTTCCTCGATACAAGGAAAGCATTCGTGTCGATCCGCGTGAATCCGCGGAAAAGAATTACTTGCCGTGGTGCTTGCGCCAGTCGGCGCTTTCGCGTCCGCCGTGCATGGCGATTTGCGTAAGGATGAGTTCCGCTTGCAGCCGGCGCTTGGCGAGGTGGGCGGCGATTCTCTGCTTCGCGCGTTTCGCGGGAACCTTGGGATCCAGGAAAACTAATACGGACGGGCCGGCTCCGCTTAGCGCCGCGCCGAAGATGCCGGTCTCTCCGGTCAACTCCTTTAACGCAGGCAGGAGCGGGCAGAAGGGCGCGCGATAGGGTTGATGGATGCGATCCTCGAGCGCGGAGGGCAGAAGATCGGGGCGTCCTTCGGCGAAGGCCGAGAGCAGCAGCATGGAGTTCTGAATATTGGTAACGGCGTCGGCCCGCGCATACTGGAACGGGAGCGCGCGACGCGCCTGCTCGGTGGAGAACGGATTCTCGGGCACGGCGAGCAATAGCGGCCACTTCCCTTTCGGCTTCACCTCGACCACCTGCGCCTGCACCTGATTAGCCATGCGGGCCACGGTGAGCGCGCCCATCCAGCAGGCGGAGGCGTTGTCGGGATGATGCTCGCGCATGGAGGCTTCGCCGACGATGCGATCGTCCTTCCAGCGGAGATGGCCGAAGTGGACGGCTAGTGCAATACCTGCGAGGCGGGCGGCGGCGGACGATCCACAGCCTTTGCCGATGGGAATCTCGTTTTCGATGTGAATGCGCAGCGGCGCAATCTTGCGGTTCTCGGACTCGAGGACCTCGCAATAAGTAGTGACGATGAGATGGTTTTCCATGCGCCCGCAGATTTGGGCATCGCGGCCTTCGGCGGTGACGAAGAAGTCGGGGGCGCGCTCGGCGCGGAGGCGGAGATGGAAGTCGAGGGCGAGCGCGGCGGCGTCAAAGGCCGGACCGAGGTTGGCGGAGGTCGCCGGCAGCGCCAGGCGCAGCGAGCGGTCCGCCGAGATGGGACGTGAGGGCATAGGGTTAAAAAATAGCCGCGACACCGAAACTACGGAAACAAAAGGCTTTAGACGGATCAGGCCGCTTTCGGCGCGAAAGAACGTCGAAATTGTGTCTTATACACGAATGTTGGGCAGAGTGCTACGAATTTTTGTCCGTTCAAGGCTTTCGTAAGTAATATCTCTAAGGTTATCCTCCTCAACTTGAACTTTGTTTTCAACAACCCGTAATGCCTCCTGGCGTTCGTCATACGCTTTTCTGGCTTCATCCGGCCCGCCACAGTAGCGGCGGCACAGGCAGCCTGGAGGGTATGATGAGCGTCTTCTGCCTTTCGGGCAAGCCCTTCTATACTGGAGCCTGCGGTTATTTCGATATCAAGTGTTCCAGGAATGTTCACCGTAGTCTTATCTGAGACGGATATTTTACGAACTTCATTAATGTCGAGTACCGCATCTGTACCGTCAATGGAGAGGCGACATTTAGATATGGAATGAAGGAGAACGCTTGGCGCACCTATTTCCATTTTGGCACAGGCGTTATTGTATGCGAGTTCGGCATCTTTTATTCTTTTTAAGGTTTCGGCATCTACCTTATTCTTCGCCAACACCGTCTCGGCTTGGGCGGCGTCTTTACGGGTCTGATCAATCCGTTGTTTGCGTTCGAGTAACTGATCCAGATCGAGCTTGTCATGAAAATAGTCGAAATCCGACCTCTTTAGAGCGGCAAGAGATTCCGTTTCCTTTCTTTTTTGTTCGGCATCGCCGGCCGCAACCTTGGCTTTATTGCGGGCTTCCTCGGCCTGAGACAATGCCGGCAGAGCCATTGAACTGCTTTCTTGAAGCTCCTTGTGGGCATTGGCGGCATTTTCTACCGCACTAATCATCACCTGGCGGATTTCTTTAGCTTGCCGAGCTGCCTGAAGGGTTTTTTGCGCGGATTCCTGTTTTAAGGCGGCCTCATTAAGAGTGTTTTCGAGTGAGTTGATTTGCTCAAGCTTGGTTGTGATATCTATCATTTGTTGAGATAGCTCTTCTTCCTGCTTCTTGAGCTGGACCAACTCCCTTTGCAATACAGGGACACGGTCGATATCGGTTTCGAGCGCACGGATGTCTTGTTCAATCGACCTGATCTCCGCCTCTTTTTCGGTCACGTTATTCCGCAGGTCCTGGAGTTCCTTCTTCTCGGTACCCCGACCAATCGTATAGTAGAGTTCATATTCCTGCGAAATCCTTTTGAACAAACCGATCTCTTGCGAAGCAGACGGTTGAACCCCTGCGGCCTTGTCGAGTGCCGTAGACAATGCTTGTTTGTTTTTAAGTTCCGGTTGGTCAATCGCCTCACCCTGCATGATAGACAGGGCTTTCCACAAATCGACGTCCAGTGTTTCCTTAAGAATTTCATTGACTCGGTCGTGCGCCTGACGGCCTGTGAGGTTTTCGGGGTTCGGTTTTGTGATAGAAAGTCTGGTCTCAGGCTTTCTTAAGAATCGTTTGAAATAGGTAAACACATATTTGCCAGTTTCCATTTCCAGTTCAATTTCAGGACCTACATCCTGATGAACAGGCTGGATGGCTTGAATGTCTTTGCCTTTGCTATTGTCCTGATAGTCCAAAATCGTGTTTATGGCCTCGCCGAGACTGGACTTCCCCGACTCGTTCGGGCCTTCTATGCGGGTAATCCCCAGGGGACTGAACTTTATCTCGCGTGTGTTGATGCCTCGGTAATTGGCAACCTTGAGACGAAGGAGTTTCATGCACCCCCCTTAGCAAGGCGGAGGAGGAGCATGAATGCATCGCGAGCAACAGCGCCTTCGGACCCACCTTGGTCTATTTTTTCCCGGAGCCTTTTTACCGTTGCATCGGCAAAGCCAGAAAAACCAAGGTCGGTGAAGTCTGTATCCTTGGGAATTACGAGGAGGTCGTCTTCGTTGATCACGGAACCTGCCAGAACATCCTTGGCTGCAAGAATGTGGTTTTGAAGAACCCCGTGCAAAGAAAGTGTGAGAGAACCTTTAAAAACCAGTTTTACAACTGACCGTTCCCTGTTCGGAATGTCTTCCAGCTTTTTCCGGAAAGATTCCACATCGGCTTCGGTATTCAGGTCCACTAGTTCTTCGATAAAACTCCATTGTCCAATTTTCACTTCTTCGGTAGTGACATCGGCGCCATCCATATTGACAATTTGGCAGAATCCTGAATGGTCTTCGCGAAAATCGGTAGATTCGGGGGTCCCGGAATACCAGATTCTGTCGCCGGAACCCACTTTCGTGAGGGAATGGCGATCGCCAAGAGCTATAAAATGAACCATTCCTTCCGATATTGCGGTCTCAAGTTTGGAAACCGCAATCACATTCTCTGTTTCTTTATCGGGAGTAAAGATGTCAATAATACCATGCCCCACACAGATCCGCTTTATACCCCCTGCCGGAGGAAGCGCATTGAGCAAGTCAACAATTGGATTGCCGTTCGGTCGTTTAGACAGCCAAGGGGCGCCTACCAGTTCGAAATCATCACCGACTTGAACAGGCACCGTGTTCCCGATGATGTTGACATGAGCCGGTTTCTTTTCTATGAAAGTGCTGGAGCTGTAAACGGAAGCCGCATTCAAAGGGTCATGATTACTGGGAAGGAGATAAACAGGGACTGTCACCTCTTTGAGTGCTTCGATTGCCCGTGCAACGGTTTTACGGTTCCACCTGGTTTGACTCGAAGGAATCGCCGCATACCAACATAAACTGACATTGTTTTTCTTTGGCAATACGGCCCATTGTTCGTATGGCATCAAACCGTGCCTGGGTGTAGCGCGCCTGGGCTTCTTCCGAAAGAAAGCTGCGGGTCATACCCAATTGCCAGTCGCTAGTATGAAGGAAACGAATCACGGGTTAATCCTTACGATCTATTTATTATTCATTTACATTAAGTACAACAGGAGTCAATCTGCCTCTAATCCTTATCTTGAAGATAATGAATGCCGAATACACTTGACACATAAATCTGCTGTTTTTCAAACAGCGCCGTTGATCTAGGGGTTAATTATTTACGCCAATATTTTATTAAAATCAAACAATTATTATTGAATTCATACGTAAGCTGGAAAATAAAAAATTACCCTTTGCTTCTTTCATCCAGCATCCAATGAAAAGTTCAGAAGATAGGATGTGAAGCTTTGTATTTGGAACATATTCTTATGGGCCGCCCTACCCTTCCTCTTTTCTGCTTATCACAAACGCCTAGTTTCCGGCGTCAAGCTACATCTGATTTCCCACCCTGCTTGAGGTTGGTATAGACGTGATAAGGCTGTAAGCACATTTGTGATTTTATCCGCTGAAAAAGTGTGCCCCTTATTCCGCTATCGCTCCGAGGCTTGCAGCACGTCGCTTGCCGCTGCATAATCAACACACCTATTCAGCTAATCACAAATACAGCCATTTCACGCCTATCCCATTCATTATTCCCACCCTGTTATTTTTTTTATTGCAGGGAAGGTATTTTAAGGGGATTGTAATCCCCATTAATTCTTCCCTGCACCCTTCAAAATATCTCCCTATGTTTTATTAATATTTCTTTTTTTCAAAACCAACTAGCGGTGCCTTCTACACGAAAGTTCTATTCCATGCCTTCGGCAATAAAGATTTTGTTGTTTGTTTTTCGTTCTTTTTTCTTCGGTAAAAATCTTTATCGTTACAAAAATATTCTTCTAAAAAGCGCGAACAATATTTTCGCAATACCCTCTGGGCATGGCATAGAAGCGCCTTTCGGCTCTTTCGTGCTCTTTGCACCGCCTTTTTGTGAAGTTGGTTTTTCAAAATGTTTTTAGAGAGAAAACCATTTAACGAAAGGAGAAAGAAGAAAATGAAGCTTATTGGCAATGTACTTTGTTGGGCGGTTTTAATTTGGGCTGTAATCTTTTTTGCTCGTGTACTTCCAAACACGATTGAGCATGGTAATTCTAAGATTAAAGCTTATCAGGAACAAAAAATAATGGGAATTGTTCACTTGACAAAGCAAGGGGTTTTAAAGTAAATTTAAAACCATGCAAAAAATACTTAAAACAATACCTGCTATTATCGGAGGGATATTAATGTTCGCCTCTGGAATAGCACCTAATGATGCCGTATCTAATATTAGTAAATGGGCTGATCTTTTCCATATATCTATTCCTAATTTTCTTAAAAATAAAACTGCTGATATTTGGACATTTTGGATAGTATTAATATTAACGTTATTATACATTATTTTAATAATTATTCCAATGATGACTTGGGTAAAAAAGAGAGTAAAAAATACTGTTATTTCTGACAGCAACAAAATTAACTTATCACATAAGGAGACAATGACGGAGTTAGGAATAAGCACATCAGATGATTTCTTACTCTTTCTCAAAAAGACAAACATGCCTGCATATCAACGTGGTTATAGTACAAAAATTAATGTTAATACACTTATTTTAGATAAGCGGTATGAGGTAGTTATACCATATAATCGGTTTGAAATGGGAAGAGCAGTAAAGATATGGACATATAATTTAAAGTATGGTGATCCACCTCCATTAAGCGAACAGGCGATGAATGATATATTAAATACTTTATACTTTAAGAAGGCGGATATAGAGGAATTTAAGCGAAAGATAAAATGATATTTTAATAAATTTATAAATAATTGATATTATTAAGTAATATATTTTAATTATGTACTTGACAAAGCAAAGAAAGGGGTATATATTATGATTAAAGAAAGAGAAAAAGGAGACAAAATCATGAAATATATACCGCCAAAATTTGAGAGATTTTCGCAGATGTCAGCAATAGACGTAGGCCGTTTAACCGAAGAAGAAGCAAGAAATATTCTTGAAAATATCCGTTGGCCTAAAGGTATAAAATGCGCCCATTGCGGAAGTGAAAACGTGACAAGAATTAACAGCAAATCCAAAAAAGTTAGAGACGGTTTGCTTCAATGTAATCATTGCCGTAAACAATTCACGGTTATGATCGGAACGGTAATGGAAGATTCACATATTACATTGAGACAATGGGTTCAGGCTTTTCATTCCATGTGTTCTCATAAAAAAGGAATATCCGCTCTTCAACTTCAAAGGAATCTTGGCCTCGGTTCTTATAAATCAGCTTGGCATCTTGCTCATAGAATAAGATTAGCCATGAAAGAAGGCTCTTTAACCGTTTCTTTAAGAGGAACCGTTGAAGTCGATGAAACCTACATTGGCGGGAAACCTAGAAAAGGCGGCAAGAAGGATGAGCCCAACAAAAGAGGCCGTGGAACGAAAAAGGCTCCGGTTATGGCAATGGTAGAACGTGGTGGAAAAGTAATTTCTAAACCTGTTGAAAATGTTACTGCTGAAACATTAAAATCTGCAATCAGAGAAGCTGTTGACAATGAATCAAAGATAATGACCGATGAATTTAAAAGCTATACTGGAATAGGCAAAGAATTTAAAGGCGGTCATGAAATAGTAAATCACGGTTCTGGTGAATATGTCAGAGGCAATGCTTATACCAATACGGCGGAATCATTCTTCGCATTATTAAAACGCGGTGTCCATGGCACATTTCATCATATCTCAAAGAAACACCTTGCAAAATATTGTAACGAGTTTTCTTTCCGTTGGGATAATCGGAAAGTGACCGATGGCGAAAGAGCGGAAAACGCAGTCAGAGGTTTTGTAGGCAAGAGATTAATGCTCAAAGAATTACTTGGAACAAGAGTAAATCTCGATTTGTGTTTTGATAAATAAAGATGGTAAGTTGCCTTATCTCAATAGGGAGGTAAGGCATGATGGAAAAATGGGCACTTTGGATTGGTGTTATAGCGGGTGTGATAGAAATAGGAGACCATATGTCTAAGATTTTTGATATAATTAAAATGATTGATATTCCAAGGACGGGATTGGCTATAATATTTATTGGTAGTGGCATTGTTTATCTCATTGGAAAATATAAGACTTTTAGGAAAAACATTAGCGAAGAAAGTACAATGTATTTAAAGCAATCAGGTGCTCTTATAGCAAACTTCGTAGATAGTTTCGAGGTTAAGAGTAATTTTTGGAGTAAGCGAATGGATCAGTTAGATCAAGACCGACGGCAAATCATGGCCGAAATTGAAAAAATTAAAGCCCAACTTAAAGGAGAAAAGTTATGAAAAGTCCCACCCTTTTCTTTATTTTGATCGTTTTTCTAATCTCTGCGACAATCGCTCGTGCGGGGGATGGGTGTTATTTCAAGCCAGAAGCGATTTTTTGTAATGACGCCAGCAACGCGGCCAATGCTTTTAAAATATTTGGTTTCGATATGAGCCGGGCGAATTTACCGCACAACCAGCAAATATTGCATGATAAGTACTGCACTGCAATAAATAGTTCGGTATATAAAATAACACAAGTGGGTCAGCGTTTACAAATTGCCATGCGTGGAACAAAACTCAATGAGCGTTTACAAATTGGCACACGTGGGGTCGTGCCGGTGCTTAGTATGCATTTAAGCACTCCCAATCCTCATGATTCTCCAATTACGCAACAAGACTTCGATAAGCCGCCGGGGCCTATATGTAAATGCTCGGTGGCACCATGCGACCACAGGGATTATTCCTGTATTCCTTGTTCTTCTTGTCCTCCTCGGATAGCACAGCCAGTTGACCATTATGTTTTTGTTGCGGAAGCCTACGTGACCGGCAACTGCAAAAGCGAACTGGCCGATTATGACTACCTTATAAGGGGCGACTTATCTTCTTTTGGCTGGAAGTAAACGCCGATATTAAATCGCTATTATGGTGCAAAAACGCGACAGATTGAAAGGAAACGATATATGCTTTGTCAAGTGAATAATTCCCAAA
>CAWJFC010000025.1:0-100891 GCA_963841945.1 uncultured Acidobacteriaceae bacterium | reverse complement strand
AAATTTTCAAATACTTGCGGATAACGCCGTTTTCAGTTTGGTGTCATTTGGTGCCAACACGCTCTGACTTCTTCCAAATTGCGGAACGGTCAGCCGCTCGTTCAGCACGGTTGGTTTCCGCCACGCACAGACGTTGATTTCTTCCTCAACTCCGAATTGATGGAATCGACCGTCGCCTGCACGCTCTTCGGAATCTCTTGCATATGGCTGCCGTACGCAGTTCGTTGGAGAGATCGCGTCTGCGTCCACCAAAGTGACGATGAGTCTGGTGCGCTTCCGTGGCTTCATCATTCATTCGGTCTGAGGTTGGCCTCTACAAATCTCTCGTCCTCGCCAACCGGCTGCTTTGTTTTGGGGTCTGGATTGGGCCGGGATTCCCGAGCACCTTGACACGAACCGCAGGCTGGATGGTGTTGACTGGCTGATTGGCGATCTCTACGTCGAATTGGTAGTGTGCTGCCAGCGCTTCCCGAGAAGCGGACTTCTGGACTGTTGGGGACGTTGGGTCCCCTCCGGTGTTGACTTTACTGAATCGCTGGCACCCATGCCTCGTTTTTGGTAGTGATCAAGTCCTGTTCGGGAGTACTTCTTTCCAGCCGAGCAAGCGTGAAGCGCACGATAAACACATTGAGCAAGATCGAGATCAACGATGCAGCGATTACCGTACTGAAGACATTCTCCGCCACCATCCCTGCGGAACGCGCGGCCTGCATCACCACGAATGAGAGTTCGCCAATCTGTGTCAAACCCGCAGCCACAAGAATTGCGGTCCCGAGGGGATAACGAAAGAGCCAGACAACCACGCCCCAGACCAGAAACTTGCCGAGGACAATGAGCAGCAGCATGAATCCGAGAAGTGGCAGGCTGTGCAACAGCACTGCGGGATCAATCAGCGTACCGAGCGAAACGAAGAAAAGTGCCACGAAGGCATCCCGTAGGGGAACCAGTTGGGTGTGAGCATCATGAAGCTCCGGCAGGCTACTGATGGATACACCGGCCAGAAACGCTCCAAGCGCAACCGAGAATCCGACCGCTTGTGCCAGCGCAGCCGTCCCGAGGCAAATGGCAATCGCAACCAGCAGAAGAAGTTCCGAGTTACAGGTTGTTTTGACTCGCCGGAGAAAGGGGGGAATCACTCTTATGGCGAGATAGACCAGCGGAATGAGCAAGAGGATAGCCTTGCCGAGAATCCAGACGGCCATCAGCAAGCCTCCGCGCTGGGCATTGCCGAATACCGGGATCACCACCGTCATGCAGATCACGGCAAGATCTTCCACCAGGGTGATGGCGATCATCACGCGTCCGTAGGTGGTGGCGAGTCTTCCGGTATCGGTCAACATGCGCGCCAATACCATCGTGCTCGCCACCGAAACCGCTGCTCCGATCGCGAACCCTTCGGTGGTACTCCATCCGAAGAACTTACCCGCGACAATCGCGACGGCCATCATGACCAGAATCCCAATGGGCCCTCCCACGAGAGCAACCCATTTCACGCGTAACAGATCGGGGATGGAGAACTCCACTCCAATTGAGAACATCAGCAGGACCACACCAACCTCGGCCAGCAATTCGAAGGTGTGTAGATCGGAGAGGTGCGGCCCTGGAGTAAACGGGCTGATCGCGATTCCTCCTAGAACAAAACCAATGATCAACGGCAGCCGGAGACGCCAGGCCACCAAGCCACCCAGCACGGCAGCCAGGAATATATAAGTTAGATCGCGAAAAAGTATGGGATTGGCTTCCATGTGAATGTCCTTGTCCTTGAGTCTTCACTGTTGTACGAGTGTTGGAGAGGAAGGCCCGTCCCGCCAGATTCTGCCGAACGGGCATAGCTAACATTTATCGCGCGTCGTTTGAAAGAGCTACCGCATCCGCCCCGGCGGGGAAACGGAGCTTCCCGGAAGTGTCGTTCACGGCCAGCCATACAGCCTCGGCCACATCGCTTTCCTTGGTAGTCAAAGCTGGTCGCGCAAACTCCGCGAAAATTGGAGCGGCGAAGTCGGCATAGGCCCTCGGAATGAAGTCTTCGACGCGAACCTCAGTATTTTGCGTGAACCTCGTCGTCGGGGCGTATCCGGGTTCGACCAGCTTCGCATGAATGTTGAAATGCCCAAGCTCGTGAGCCAGCGAAGTGGTGAAGCCCAAGATGGCCTGCTTGCTCGCGGTATAAGCCGCCGCCAACGGGAAGGGTGCCAACGTCGTGCTGGAGGTGACATTGACAATCACGCCGGATCGCCGCTCGCGCATCTGCGGGATCACGGCCTGGGTCATCGCCATTACGCCGAAGGTATTGGTCTCGAAGACCTTGCGAATGTGCGATAAAGGCGTCACTTCGAAAGCGCCGACGACACCGATGCCGGCATTGTTGACGAGGACATCAATCGGACCGGCCGCTTTGATGGCCACCGCTATGCTTTTTTCATCCGTCACGTCCAACGGGAGGATACGCAGCGACTGCGAGCGCGGCAGAGCGTCTTCGCGGGGGATCCGCATGGTTGCGATGACGTTCCAGCCTTTCGAAAGGAAATAGCGAGCCGATTCAAGGCCGTAGCCTGAGGAGCAGCCGGTAATCAGTATCGTTTTCATGGTACATCTCCTCTTTTGTTGTCTAGTTTTTTGATCATGCTTAGAAAAAAAGGCCCGCCGCGCTTAATCGCTGCCGGACGGGCCGTTCAGCGCGACATCAGATGGTGCGGGTCCGTCGAACGGCCCGCAGTCCGAGCGACATTGCGATTGCCAATGTGCCTAGCAAACCCATCAGCGGAAGCGAACTACCCGTTTCTGGGAGCACTTCTGCGGGCTGTTCGGCACTGGCCAGCGTGACTTGCGGCTGGCTGGGTGTGAGAAAAAGCAGAACACCCGTTGCGCGCGGCATGGTAATCTGCGGCGCCTGGCCGAGAGCCACCTTATTGCTCTCGACAATGGTGTGCTCCTCATCAGTGACGATCGTTGCCTTGATTTTCATTCCCTTCTTCAGATCGAAAACGGTCTTTTCCTTGCCCTCGATGGTGAACTTGGCATCGTTCGGAACATTGAAAACCTGGTTCTTGTTATCGGGCAAAGTCAGAATCAGCGACTTTGGAGCATTCGCATGCCAAACTTTTCCCTCGATCGTTCGGACCGAGTTGACATAGCGCGGCGTGGTGGTAGTGGTGATGGTTTGAGTCAGCTTCGTTCCGGGCACAAGCTCATGCACGCTGACCTGCTTGCCGTCGATGGTGAATCGGTCGCTGTCAGGAACAACCAAGTGCTCGACCCGGCCGTTCTCCAGTTTGAGCACCAGATCGTTGCCTTCCACATAGACGATTTCCGCATTCTTCACCTGAGTGTCGAATGAGGCTTGTCCATGGGCGATGGTTGTAACCGTTGAGTCCTGCGCTTGCGCCGTTCCGAGAGCTACCAAGGCCAAAAGGATCGCGCCGGCTCCCTTGTTCACGAAGGTTGCTTTCTTGAAGAGGTTCATGTGTTTTCTCCTGGTTGAGTTATTTGCAGTTGCCGGCGCGCCGAGATCCGAGTTCTCAGACCCGCCGTTTTTCTCTGGTGAGAGAGAAGCCGTTACGATGTAGCGTTGCGGTGCGCTCCCGAAGAAATAGAACGGGTAGCAGGTGACGAGCGTAAGCGAGGGTACGGACGTTGGCCGCAGCACTTCCACCTGGCGCGGCGAGACAATCTGGATTTGATCCACGACATAGGTGTCCGTCCCCTTCAGCGTCCGCAGCTCAATGGCGTCACCGACGCGTACATCTTTAAGTCCGCGAAAAAATCCGTCCCGATGGCCGGCGATGCCGATGTTGCCGGGCTCGCCAGGGAGGGATGTACCCGCAATCCGTCCGACTGCATGGTTCAAAGTCAAATCGTCGGTGCCGTCCAAGAGCGGGGCCTCAAGAGAAATCTTGGGAATCCTCAGCACCGCCAGTGGAGTTCCAGGATGTTTATCAATGTTTTGTCTGTAGGCCTCGACCCGCTGTTCGCCCCAAAGCCTGAAGTCGACACTTGGCAGTTCGAGCTGCTCGGAGGAACCGTCTTCCAGATTCGAGCTGAGCTTGTCTAAGTCACTCTCAGTGCCTGGCTGGGCCAGCGCCTTGTCTGCAGTAAAGTGCTTGAGTGCGGCGCGAGACGTGAGCCAGCTTTCCATGCGGGCTGCACCGTAAAAGCCGACCAGAGCCAACCCTGACACAAGCAGAATTCTTTCGATCCAGATCAGGGCTTTTTGCTTGCCACCTGAGCTCGTCATAGGCTGTTCCTGGCCTTTATCCTTGCCGCCGACCGATTTTTGAAATCTCGACATGAGTGCCTGCCCTGAAAACGATTTCCCGGCTTACACCGCCGATAGTTGAAGTCCTTTGGTGGCGCCGGAGCGGCCGCCGAGTTTCTTTTGCAGAGACTGGCGCACGGCAGCCCTCGCGTGAAAAATCCGTGACTTGGTGGCAGGGACAGAAAGGCCCATGCTCCCCGCTATTTCCTTGATGGGTCTTTCTTCCGAGGTTTGGAGTTCGAGGGCCCGGCGGACTGAAGGTCGTAGTGTCGCGATCGCTGATCTCAAAATCGCCTGCTGCTCCAGATCCGCGTATTGCGCCTCGGGGCTCGGCGCCTGGTCGGCAGGGATTAGCGCGCCAACTTCGGCGCCGAGGGCTCCCACGTTATCGATGGAAACGTGTGCGGCACCGGTCCGCTTGCGAAGGATCATGAGCGCTGAATTAATCGCAATCCGCGTGAGCCAGGTCGCGATACTGGAACGGCCGTCAAAGTCGTGCAGGTGAACATGAGCTCGCAGGAATGAGTCCTGCAGCGCATCCTCGGCGTCCTCACGATTGTTCGTAATGCGCTGCGTGATACGAAGGATCTTCTTGGCATGAGTTCGCCAGATCTCTTCCAGCGCTGCTGAGTGCCGGCGCGGAATTGGCCGCACAGAAAGGTTCGCGTCAATCCCACTAACAGAGCCATTGCGGGTCAGAGCATCTTGCTTGTCCGTTGCGAACTTCTGTTTGTAATTCATGGAAACCTCGCACGTCGTCGTGATCTTCATTCGCTCACGTCAGACGCGATGAGAAGATGCAATCTCCGAGCCAATTCCATTTGCTGAATCTGCGCGACTTACGCCAACGAAATACGCTGAACGCCCCAGAAATGCTGAAGGATCAGAATTTGTTTTGGCGTCTAATAAGAAAGGAAGTGTATTTTCAAGAGTCGAGAAGAACAGGAGCAGAGAGACAACCCAGCGGGCTGGACTCGCGGAGCATCACAACGCGTGGCAACTTCCAGACAACGAGGCTGCGGGCCCTCCACTCAAAAAAGAGCCCGCAGAATACCACCCTCGCATCGTATAGCTGCGCCGTTTGTCGCAGCCGACAGCGGGCTCGCGAGGTAGGCAACGAGACTAGCCACTTCGCTTTCGTCTGCCATGCGTTGCAAGGGTTCTCGCGCCTTCGGCGGTTCCAAGATCGGTTTCGACCGCGTGCGCAGCGCCTCCGAGGGACGCGATCGCTTGACTCAGCTTCTTTCCGCTGCGCCCAGGAATCGTAACTTCGACACCTTCTTCCGCCTACAAGCGCGCCACAGCCAGGCCGATTCCTGCCGAGCCGCCAGTTACAATCGCTTTTTTGCCTTTCAGTTGAAGATCCATTCTTCTACCTCCTCGCCTATGGATGCTCTGGGCTAAGTTCTTCGTATCTCCGATCGACATGGGCTTTGAGCAGGCTAGACCATTGCGGATCGAGCCTGCTCAGCGGCGCCATCTCTCCATCGATCATCACATCGGGATCGACACTCTTGGATTTCCGCCGGATTTCCGTCTCTTCCATGGGTGAGGACATTCCGGATCCAGTGGAACCCGCGATGCGGTCGAGATTCTCCTGAATCGGGATCGGAACTTGCTCGCAGGATACCCAACAGCCCATGATCGGTCGTCCAGAGATCCGGCGGACGAAGTAGACCGAGGGAAAGGGCCCGGCGAACGGCCCGCGCAGCCAGTTTGTAGAATTTGATTTGCCGCGGCGAAGACCAGTAGTGCTTGTCGCAATCGAGGTACAGCGTAGCGAAACGCGTGGCCGCTTTGGTGTCATCAAATGCAATCCGCCCGTCAACAACAACAAGATGTGGGACAAGATCGTTGATCTCAGGCAAGCTGGCAAGTTGTAGGGACATCGCATCCCGAAGGGCATAGTCGATGCGATCCGCACAAAGTCGAGGAGCGGGTTGATCTAGCAGGGGCCATCGGCGCTCATCTACGAGAGACCTCCAGTCGAGGCCGTACCCCTCACATATCCGGGGAATGTCCGTTCCCTGGACAAAAGCTTCCTTGCGATCGTCGTGAAAAGAACCACGAGCGGTCTCCGTAAATACGAGATCGATGATATGGCTGAATGCTGTATGGCTCACGTCATGCAGTAACGCGGCAGCCTGTTGCTCTACTGAAGCACCGAGCGATCGGACAAGGCACATGACGCCAAAGGAATGCTCGAAACGTGATGCCGTCGGCTGGATGCCGAGCACGGACGTAATCCCGCCCATCGCAACGTGTTTCAATCTCTGAAGGGGAGGCGATCCCAGCAGTTCCGTCAGAAGGGGTTCATGAGTGTTGGTGGAGTCGTATTCGATCTGTGGTTTTGTCATTGTTCCTGCCCTGTTTAGCGGTCTCCCGAGTCTTCGTGTTCCTGAATTTAGATAATCGAAACCCGCAATCCGATGAAAATTCCTGTTGTTACCTCGATGCGTTTGGCAACTCTGTTGGCAGGCCTGCTTTTTGTACGACTCGCTTGGTCTCTCCCTACCACCGTGGTACAAAACAACGGGTCCTTTCGAAGTCGGGTTTCTCCTGCGCTGAAAAGACCCATTTGTGAAAACTATCGAGCTGCTACCCAGACGCTATCGGCCGAGTTGAGTTCGATACCCGCAACTTCGGTGGTCAGCTTCACGGATTGCAGTCCGGGCTTCTTGCCAGGCATAGCGTTGAATTCGAGTCGGTAACGGTTGTCGAGGCCACTTTGCAAGCGGTCCAGGTATGGCCGAAAGCTAACAGGTTGGCCAACGCCCAAGAAAAAGCACTCGCCACCCGTTTCATCTGCGAGCTTTGCCATGGCGTTCTGGCCGTTCGTGACCTGCCAGAAATCGCTTCCACGCCTTCCAGCACCACGCGTATAGATGCTGTGGATGATCGTTCCCGTACGCTGAGCAACCGTGCTGGCCGCACTGACGTCAGGACTGATGGGACCGAGGCCCCTATGGTGCGGCCAGCCATGAAGTCGATCGATGCCATCTGTGATCATCACAATCTCGCGCCGATTCGAGCTGTCGGGCCACCGCTTCATCAGATCGATCACCGACAGGTACGGACTGCCATAGACCCCTGGCGAGCCTAAGGGAATTCGCAGAGCGTTGGCTGCCTGCCGGTGATCGGTTGTCAGGTCCTGCGCAACTCGGACGGTGCCATTGCGCATGTATCCCACGCCAACCGAAGTGGTCTTCGGCAACGAATCGAGAAATTCACGCAACTCGCCGAACTGAGAGCTCACGCTCGTCCGGGCAGCATCGTCGATCAGGATGAACAGATCGAGCGGGTCCCGATCACCGCTGATCGGAGTCCACCCGGTGACCTGCAGTCGATCTTTTCCTTGCCTTACGATGACGTCCTCGCGATTGACTTCGGGCATGCGTTTGTTTTTGCCGAGCACGCGAACCGTGACGGTCATCTGCACGGGGCTGGTTACGGTTGAACTGCTATCCTGAGCCTGCATGGGAAGCAGGCTGAGGACAACAAAGAAGAACATTGAAAGTTTTTGCATCAAGTTCTTTCGCATCACTTCCTCCTAAAGAAAGTTGCATTCGGCTATCCGCCGATTGCGCTTGAGATGCAATCAAACGTCCACTGCTCGCCATTGAAACGGTAGGACTTAGTGCGCGGAAAAATGCTGAGTTTTGGGAAATGCCGACCTGTCAGAAATTTGGAGCGGATTGGGCGGCGCTCGCACTGCCGCTTTGCCAAATTACTCGTGCGCGCTCCAATATTTCCTGGCGGCAGAACCTTGATTCGGGTCTTTGCGGCGACTGACCCACGAAAACCACGCAATCAACCCCAGCCGGTTGAGGATGAACATCAGGACCGCGAGAAACACGAGAGCGATGCCGCAATCGATCACGTTAGTCGACATCGACGTCACCCGGGTTGACTTGCGGCATGGCAAACGTTCCGTTTCGCCGTGACTTGAACAGCAGTTTGTTGATTTGCAGGCTCGCAATCTTCGAGTCCAGAGTTTGACGGGGGATCCCCAGCTTCGCAGCAGCGCCGGAGGGCCCTGAAATGCGCCCTCCGCTTTCTGAGAGCGCGGCTTCGATCATCTCCCGCTCCCGTTCGGCAATTAAGCTGACAAGTGGAGCTGTTGTCCGCGGCCGCCGAAGCTCGCGTTTTACCCATCCTTCGTCGACCGAGAAGACATCCCCCTCAGCTAAAATGACGGATCTTTCGATCACATTCTGTAGTTCACGAATGTTGCCTGGCCAATCGTAGGCTTGCAGGATTTCCATCGTATTCATCTTGATCGTGCGAAAAACTTTGCCCACTCTCTTGGCGAAACGTTCGATCAGATGCTCCACCAGCAGTGGGATATCCTCCAGCCGCTCTCTTAAAGCGGGTACATAAATCGGAAAGACATTCAACCTGTAATACATGTCCGAACGAAACGTACGGTCCGCTACGGCCGCTTCCAGATCACGGTTCGTGGCCGCGATGATGCGGACATCCACTAAGATCGGCTGGCTACTGCCAACGCGTTCGAACTCTCGTTCCTGAATCACACGGAGGAGTGTGATCTGGGTTTCCATGGGAAGCTCGCCGATCTCATCGAGAAAGATCGTTCCCCCATTGGCGGCCTCAAAGCGGCCTTGCCGCCGCTGCAGGGCTCCGGTAAACGCCCCTCTTTCGTGTCCGAATAACTCAGACGCTATCAGGGAAGGTGGAATCGCCGCACAGTTCACGCGGATAAACGGACGTGACGAGCGGTTGGAGAGCCGGTGGATTTCACGAGCGATCAGTTCTTTCCCGGTGCCCGTTTCCCCCAGAACCAGAACCGTGGAATCTGTCGGGGCGACGAGCTTCACTTGCTGCATCACGGACTCTAGTTGCTCGCTCTCCCCCACGATTTCGTTCGTGGCGTCCGCGCGAGATTGCGCCAGTCGTGGAAAATTGAAATTCGCTTTTTCGTCATTCGTCGTGATCGTGTAAGTGGAAGCCATAACTATCTCCATTCACCGGTGGCTGTTGACGCTGCTTTGCTCCAGCGCCCTACGAATTTCTTTTAGCAATGCGTCGCTTCGAACCGGCTTAGAAAGAAAAGCGGCAGCTCCGGCTCGCATCAACGAGTCTCGAAGCGTGGCATCACCGTGGGCGGTTACAAAAACAATAGGGAGGCGGCTGTTCGTCTTGCTCAACTGCTTCTGCAACTCGATCCCGCTCATGCCCGGCAAGCGAACGTCGAGTACTAGGCAGGCTGTGTCATCGCAATCGTCACAGGCGAGAAATTCCTCGGCAGAGGCGAAGGTTCTTGGAGAAAAGCCAGCCGCCTTCATCACGCTTGCCAGCGCTTCGCGAAGCGGTTCGTCATCGTCGACGATGGCGATGATCCCGGTCTTGGTTAGAGTCTCATCCACTTCAGTTCACCCAGTCTGTGGCTCGCTGGATCGGCCACGAGGATGAGACTACCAACCGGGCTACCTGAAAACTATCCTGCTTTGTTTTGAATAACCTCCTGCTTTAGGAGGAGGTCGATCCTTACTTTCGAGTGGCACTCTTGAGCTTCTCAGACATGCGGACAAGGTGGGCAAGAGAGTCAGCGTGGGTTTTTTCCATCACATGAGCACGATGAGTCTTAACCGTCAGCTCGCTCATTCCCAGTTGATCAGCAATCTGCTTGTTCAGAAGGCCGGCAACCACCAACTCAAGTACTTCCTTCTCCCGTGGAGTGAGGGACTCGAACCGTGCACGGATTTCGTTTGCTTCCAGGCGTTCTTGACGAAGCGCTCGATCGCTTGCCAGTGCCTTCTGAACTGCATCGAGCAGGTCCTGCCCGCGCACCGGCTTCGTCAGGAACTCATGCGCGCCCTCTTTCATCGCGCGCACGGACATCGGAATGTCGCCATGGCCAGTAATAAAGATGATCGGAATTGGAATTCCGTCATCCCTCAACTTCAATTGCAGATCGAGACCGCTAAGTCCCGGCATTCTCACATCCAGAACCAGACAGGCTGGAATGTCTGGACGCTTCGCCACTAAGAAGTCCTGGGCTGAAGCGAATGTCTCCACACGAAGCCCTACCGATCTGATCAAGCTTTGGAGTCCGTCGCGGATCATGCGGTCATCATCGATGACAAAGACGATTGGGTCTTGTTCCTTCTCCTTCATGCCGTTTGCCTGTCTTCACTCGGCAGGGTGAACTGAAACGTTGCCCCGCCGAAAGCGTTGGCTTCTGCCCACAATCGTCCGCCGTGAGCTTCAATAATGGAGCGGCTGATCGAGAGTCCCATGCCCATTCCTTTTGAACGGGTCGTGAAGAAGGGTTCGAACAACCGGCCCTTCACTTCCTCTGTAAGCCCGATGCCGGTGTCCTGGACCACGACCCGAATATGTCCGCCATCCTGGGACTCCGACCGAAGGGTCAGGGTTCTTGGCCGATCTTTCACCGTCGTCATCGCATCAATTCCGTTCATTACCAGGTTCAGAATCACTTGCTGGAGTTGAATAGTGTCGCCGAGCACGATGGGTAAGTCGGGCAAGAGTTCGAGTTCGATAGCCACTTGGTTCCTCGCCGCTTGCCCTTCGGCGAGAATCGCGGTCTGTTCTATGACCCGATTGATCTGAACCTGTGACTTCTCGGGTGTCGCTTTGGTGATCAGCGAACGAATGCGCGCGATCACCTCCGACGCCCGGGTCGCGCCCTGGGTCGCTCGCTCCGCGGCGGCCCGTGCTTCCGCAAGATCGGGATGTTCGCGAGCAAGCCAGGCCACACAGGCATCAGCATTCGCCACAACGGCCGCGAGCGGTTGGTTCACTTCATGCGCGATGGAAGCCGTCAGTTCGCCGATGGTCGCAATCCTCGCCGCCCGCGCCAACTCTGCCTGGGTGGCCTGAAGCGTCTCCTCGGTGCGCCTCTGCTCGTCCATTTGATTCAAGAGGGCGTCGTTTGTGTTTTTCAGTTCAACCGTTCGTTCCGCCACTCTAACCTCAAGCTCATCGCGAGCGCGGCGAAGCTCGTCTTCAGTCTGTTTACGCCAGGAAATCAATTGGGTCGCGCCCACTTCACACGCGACGAAGGTGACAAAGTAGGGTAAGTCGCTGGGCGTTACGGCAAAGCTGCGGATGGGCGGCGTGAAGTAGTACATCACCGCCAGTGTGCTGCCAACAACAGCGAGCCAGCCCGGTCCCGTTCCGCCAAACCATGTGCTCAGAATCACTGCGACGGAGAAGAAGAACCAAAACGGATTGCCAAAGGAATGTTGCAAAGCCAAGGAGATCAAGAGCGCAAGCGTCACGAGGAAGAGGGCGAGAGCGTAGCGCGCAACTGCCTGCGCGCCCGATGGCGCGTCCACTCTTCTCCCCATGAGTCTTGCCGGCTCCCCCACAGTAATTTGGCTTCTATATTACGCCCACGATGGGTCGCATCGGTTGACAGGTTGCCCCACTCCTCGTGCGAGCAAAATGCTGAGTTCAGCAGAATGCCGAGCGTTCAGCCAGCAAAACGACAGCGCGAGCACCGGTCCAGAGTGCTAAGCGCTTTGCGTCAACAAGGACCAGTTTGTTGCCTTCATGGGCCCGAGCGGCCCGGGAAAGACAACTCTGCTGAACCTGCTGGGTGGTCTGGACGTCCTAACGCGCGGCAGCATCATCGTCGCGGGCGACGAAATCACGCACATGTCACGCGGCAAATTGAACTCTGAATGATCTTTCGAACTCTACCGCGCCCGACAAAGGCGTACAGCTCACACTGAACATTCCCATCCGCAACCGCACGGCTCAAGCCACACAGATCCGCTCAGAGCTTGAACTACGCCAGTCGCAGGTGCACGTGCAGCAACTGGAAAATCAGGTTCGGATCGAAGTTCACAACGTGCAGTTCTCCGTCCAGCAGAACCGTGCGAGCGTCGCTTCGGCGCAAGCGGCGGTAGAGTCGGCCCTCAAGTCGCTTGATGCCGAGCAGCAAAGGTTCTCCCTCGGCGCATCCACGTCCACCCTCGTCTTGCAGAACCAGACGGCGCTCACCCAAGCCGAAACTGCGCTTCTCTCCGCCATGGCGGCATACGAAAAGTCGCAGGTGGATCTGGAGCGATCGACCGAACTGCTGCTGGAACATTCCGCCATCCGGATTGCGGATGTGGAACGAAGTGAGGTGACACACAAACCGACCACACCATATGTCGCTCCGCGCAAAGATCTCGATGCGTCGATGGTGGCACCGGGTTCGCAGCCCTAGAATCAAACCCGATTACTTATCTGGAGATCCGGCAACTTAGCCCTCACGCCCGAGCGACTTGCTAACCGCGCATTTCCATGTAGAATGGCGCTGCTCTTCCAGCAAGACATCAAGGGGCCCGCTGCGTGGGGAAGCACCCGGCCAAAAAATCAAAATCAGGGGGCGAGGAAAAATGAAACGAAGAAGAATTGCGTGTGTCTCTGTCGTCATCCTGCTGGCGGCAATCTCAGCCGCCGCACAGACGCCTAAGGAGCCCGGCACTATCACGGCTCTGGAAGTTCAAACTCCAAAAAACGGAATGGTTCAACAGTATGAGGCCGGCCGCAAAGCAAAGGCCGCATGGCACAAGCAGCAGAACGATCCGCAAGTGCTGTGGGTGCTCGAAATCATGACCGGCGACAATACCGGCTCCTACATCGTCGGTCGCAGCGACCAGCATTGGGCCGACTTCGATAAGCCGCCGATTCCCGATCAAGCCGACATGGACGAGTACAACAAGGTCATCGGTCAGTACGTCGATAAAATGCACGCCTCCTATTGGGAGTACCTGCCCAAGCTGAGCAATCCGGGAAAAGACATGGGCGACAAGTACACGAGCGTTACCACCTTCCAAATCCGCTTCGGCAAGGGCGATGATTTTCGCAGCGCCATCAGCCGCATGCACGATGCGGCCGAAAAAACGAACTGGGGATACCACTACCGTTGGGAGCGGCTGGCCAGCGGTGGTCCCGGCGGAACCTACGTCCTTCTGGTCGATCACCCGAATTGGGCGTCCTTCGACGATGATCCCGCCATCAAGCCGCTGCGCGACATCTTGCGCGAAGCCTTCGGCGAGCAGGAATCGATGTCGATCGTCGAACGCCTCAACAGCTCGATTGAGAAGACCTATAGCGAGATTGTCGAGTTCCGCGCGGACCTGAGCTACATTCCCGGCAAGTAAGTGGAGCTGGTTTCATAGCTGGCTCGGAGCCGGAGATTGTAAAGCTGGTTGCGCCAAACGTGTCGATTTTACAATTCCATCCACCTCCTGGAATTCCCCCACGGAGTTCCGGGAGGCAGCTAACCGGACAGGAGATGATGATGCAAAGAAAGTTCTCTCACACCCTGGGTGCGATGTTCGCGGTAATCTTCGCACTGGCTTTCCAGATTGCGGTCGCCACCGCGGCGGCTCAATCTGCCCTAGCCCAATCGCCCTCGCCGCAATCCTCTTCAAGCCCTGCGCCTCCGGCTCCGTCGACGCCGGCAGAGCCCAAGCCCCTCACTACCGCGGAACGCGATGCCGCGCTTAAAAGTCTGCAAGCCACACATGACGCGTTCCTCCAATCGATCGCCGGCCTTTCGGAGAAGCAATGGAGGTTCAAACCCGCGCCCGACCGCTGGTCCGTCGCGGAGGTCGCCGAGCACATCGCTGTCTCGGAGTCGATGATCTTCGGGCTTGTTCAAGGGAAGTTCATGCAGGGTCCGCCCACGCCCGAGAAGCGTGCCGAGGTCAAGGTCACCGACGAGGTCATTCTAGCGAGGGTTCCCGACCGCAGTCACAAGGCCCAGGCCCCGGAATTTTTGAAGCCGACCGGCAGATTTGCAGATCGTGCGGCGGTGACCAAGGCATTCGAGGACGCGCGCGCGAAGACGATGGATTACGTCCGTACCACCAACGACGATCTGCGCGATCACTTCGGGCCGCACCCCGTGTTCGGACCGCTCGACTGCTACCAGTGGATTCTGCTGATCTCAGCCCACAGCGAACGTCACACCAAGCAGATTGAAGAAGTAAAAGCTGACCCGAACTTTCCAAAAGACTAACCGTCACAAAAGCGAAGCAGCGTGACGCACTCAGGCATCACGCCGCTTCGCCAGTCACTACCCTCGTTACACGGCTTCATCCGTTACCACGGATTCATCGAAGCCTAAGCCAGCGAGTACTTCCCCGCCTCGAGCGTCCTCTGCGCAATCTGCCGACCCAGAGCAATCGTGTTGAACGGCTCATGCTTCGCCAGCCGCCGCACAATCGCCAGCTGCGACCGCAGCATGTCACCTTCGGCCACGTCGGCAACTACTTTCTTCGCCGCCGCTTCGATCTTTGCCAGCGCCTGCGTCATATAGACCCGAGCCATCGCAATCGGCAACGCCGCAGCCGCCTCGCCCTTTTGCTCTACCAGTTTCTGCGCGCGCAGCACCGCCGACTCCATGGCGTAGATCTCGATCGTCATGTCGGCGATCGCGCCCATCACTTCCTGCTGATCCTGGATGGTCGCCATGTACTTCTGCGTGGCCGCACCCGCCGCAAACAGCCCGAGCTTCTTGGCATTCGTCACGACCTTGCGCTCCTCGGCCAACGGCCCTTCGATCTCCTCGCCTATTGACGGACCGCTCAACACTTCGTCCATGAGCTTCTTGATCGCCGGCATCAGCGGCAACTGCCCGCTCATCGCCCGCTTCAGCAAAAAGCCGGTAATGATCAGCCGGTTGATTTCATTCGTACCTTCGAAGATGCGGTTGATACGCGCGTCGCGATAAGCCCGCTCCGCCGGATACTCTTCGACGAATCCATAGCCCGCAAAAATCTGCATGGTCTCGTCGACGACGTAATCGACCATCTCCGAGCCCCAGACTTTCAGGATCGAGCACTCGACCGCGTATTCCTCGATCGCCTTGCGCGTCTCCTTGGCTACGTCCGGACTCGCCTTGTCAATCTCCGACAAAAGCGCGTCCATCATGCCGACCGTCCTGAACACCAGCGACTCGCCAACATAAATCAGCGTCGCCATGTTCGAGATCTTCTCGCGCACCAGCCCGAACTCGCTGATCGTTTTGCCAAACGCCTTGCGCTGCTTGGCATACCCAACCGCCTGTTCCAGCGAGACGCGTGCTCCGCCCAAACACATCGCCCCAAGCTTGAAGCGCCCGATGTTCAGAATGTTGAATGCAATGGTCGCACCCTTGCCGATTTCGCCCAGCAAATTCTCCACCGGCACCTTGCAATCGTTAAGAATGATCGGACAAGTCGAGGAGCCGCGAATGCCCATCTTGTGCTCTTCCGCACCGACCGAGAATCCGGGGAATGTTCGTTCCACCAGAAATGCGGAAAACTTCTCCCCGCCAATCTTCGCAAACACTGTAAAAAGATCCGCAAACCCGGCGTTCGTAATCCACATCTTCTCGCCGTTCAGGATGTAGTGCTTGCCGTCCGGCGACAACTCCGCCCGCGCCCGGCAGTTCATCGCATCCGAGCCCGAAGACGCCTCCGACAACGCATACGCTCCGACCATCTCTCCCGCCGCCAACCGCGGCAGATATTTCTGTTTCTGCTGTTCGGTCCCAAAATAAACAATCGGCAGCAGACCAATGCCGCTGTGTGCGCCCCAGGTCGTGGCGAATCCGGCGTACTTGGCGATGTGGTCGGCGATCACCGCCGCCGTGACCTTATCCATCTCCAGCCCGCCATAAGCCTCAGGAATCTCCACCCCGCTCAATCCCAGCTCCCCGGCTTTCTTGAGCAGTTCGCGCGACACCGAGAAGTCCTTGTGCTCGATCTTCTCCGCGTTCGGCAAAATTTCGTTGACCGCAAACTCTTCTGTCGTCTGTCCGATCATCTGGTGCTGATCGGTGAAATCTTCGGGAGTGAACACCTCGGCGGTCTGCCGCTCTTCCAGCAGAAACCCGCCGCCGGAAATCCTGGATTTAGGAATTGCCGTTGTAGTCGCCATGATTGAAAACTCCTGTGATTGTGAATCCTTAAGGTTTCGCGAACGAATCAGGTTGATCGTTAGCTTGCAGTCTCGAGTCTGTGCTCTCGAAAAGAATTGCTGAAAGAATGCGATGCAAGCATGCCTATTTTAGCGCGCCCCCAGGCAAATGGACATGCTTCGAACTCACCCCGTGGGCGCGCGCTGATAGCAACCGCCTCGCCTTGCCGCTCGGCACCCCGGTTGTTAGCATGGATAGAAGCGTTTTGCGCGAAAAGAACCGCACTTATCCCAGGAGGTTTTATGGCGACCGATACCCTGACCAAGCCGGTAATCGACGGCAGCACGACCAAGACTCGGGTGTTCAAGAATTTCATCGATGGCGAGTGGGTCGAGTCTCAAAGCGGACAGACTTTTGAAGATCGCAACCCCGCCGACACGCGCGAAGTGGTTGCGATTTTTCAGCGTTCCAATAAGGCAGACGTCGATGCCGCGGTCGATGCGGCCAAGCGGGCCTATGCCAAGTGGCGCCTCGTTCCCGCGCCCCGACGCGCCGAGATTGTCTTCCGCGCTGCGGAAATTCTGATGGAGCGTAAAGAAGAATACGCTCGCGATATGACGCGCGAGATGGGCAAGGTCTTGAAAGAGACGCGCGGCGACGTGCAGGAGGCGATCGACGCCGCCTACTACAATGCGGGCGAGGGCCGGCGTATGTTCGGCCCAACCGTTCCCTCCGAGTTGCCCAACAAATTTGCCATGGCCGTTCGCCAGCCGATCGGGGTGTGCGGCATGATTACGCCATGGAATTTCCCGATGGCCATCTCTTCGTGGAAGCTCCTTCCGGCGGTGGTTTGCGGCAACACCTGCGTCATCAAGCCCGCGCAGGATACTCCGCTCTCGACCTTCAATCTCGTGCAGGCACTCACGGACGCGGGCGTCCCTAGAGGCGTCATTAATATTGTGACTGGCTTCGGCTCCGAGGTGGGCACGCCGCTAACCGAGCATCCCGCGGTCCGCGCGATTTCGCTAACCGGCTCGTCGGCGGTTGGCAAGATTGTCGGTGCAACCGCGGCCAAGAGCTTCAAGCACTGCTCGCTCGAACTTGGCGGCAAGAATCCAATGATCGTCCTCGACGACGCCAATCTCGACCTCGCCATCGAAGGCGGGCTGTGGGGCGCGTTTGGCACCACCGGTCAGCGCTGCACTGCGACCAGCCGCATCATTGTGCAGAAGGGCGTGTATCGGGAGTTTATCGATCAATTCGTGGCGCGGGCGAAAAAGCTGAAGGTCGGCAATGGTCTCGATGAGACGGTTGACATGGGCCCCGCGGTCAACGAGAACCAGTTGAAGACCGATCTGAATTACATCGAGATCGGGCGCGAAGAAGGCGCAAAGCTCGTACTCGGCGGCAATCGGCTCGATAAGGGTGAGTATCAGCACGGATGGTTCATCGAGCCGACTGTGTTCATCGACGTCGATCCGAAGATGCGCATCGCCCAGGAAGAAATCTTCGGGCCTGTAGTCTCGATCATTCCTTGCGAAGACCTTGAGCACGCGATCGAGATCGCCAACAACATTGAGTACGGGCTGTCGTCTGCGCTCTACACCAAAGATGTGAACAAGGCGTTCGCGGCGGTGCGCGATCTGGAGGCGGGGATTACTTACATCAACGCTCCGACGATCGGCGCTGAAGTTCATCTGCCGTTCGGCGGCACGAAGGCCACCGGCAACGGTCATCGCGAAGGCGGCATCGGCGCGATTGACTTCTACACCGAATGGAAGGCCGTGTACGTCGATTACTCCGACAAGCTGCAGAAGGCGCAGATTGACCGGGTGGAATAAAGCAGTTCTCAGTTCTCAGATGTCAGCTTGCTGCTGCTTATTCGATGACCACCGAAGAATTTTCGCAATTTCGACATGAGGCCATCCATGCCTTAAAACGGCTGAATGAAGCCAATGAGAAAGAGTTTCGAATTGGTTCGTGGTCTCGCTACGACTACGATCTTGATCGCGGAACGCTGACCTTCTCCCAAGAAGGCCTCGCTAAAGTCGTGGCTTCAATTCTGGTAGTCGGAACCACGTCACAATCCGCGGGAAATTGGCTCTGGAGTTGGGCGAACGGGAACCTGCCCGATACCATCTCCGAGCCCGTGAAGAACGTTCGGGATTTTGGTACCGCCGAAAACGTCGCGGAACTCGTGGAACCCTACCTGCCAGATGACGAGTACGTCGGCTGGGCCATGACGGCGATTGCTGCCAAAATTCTGGACGCGAAGGGAGCATACCGATGCCCAGGGACAAACGGGTACATCTACATGCTATTAACAGACATCGCTTTTGCTGACTTGCCATCGGTCAGTGCAAAGAAGAATCGGATCAGTTGCGGCACGCATGGCATCGCAAACGAAACTTATGTTTGTGAGCACCTCATAAGAAATCCGAACCAGCAATGGTTCTCTGGGAAACCGAATCAAGAAAACCCTTGGCCTGATGCATGGTGTGGCGTCTGCGACGCCTTTTTCCAAACACAGGGCGAGTGGAACGAGAAGAACGAGAAAAACTTGAGGATTAAGATTCTGTGCCACTTCTGCTACGAGGCGTTCCGTGCGAGATCCCTAACTCCGTCGTGAAGCTATCGCCGATACTGCTCCTGCTGCCGCTCGACCTCAACAATCGGGGTCATTGCACATACAATCTGCCAGCCTTTGGGTAGAATCTAGCAGGAGCGTTGAACGATGCCTTTAACCCAACTCCGCGAAATCAGCTGCGCCTCCCGTCTTGAAAACGTCCGTTATGCCATCCGCGACCTGGCCTGCATTGCCGACGAGGTCGCCAAGCAAGGGCACAAGATTCTTCCCCTGAACATCGGCGATCCCAATGTTTTCGATTTCGTAACCCCGCCGCATCTGATCGAGGCCGTTTATAAGGCCATGCGCGACGGCAAGAACGGATACTCTCCATCCTCCGGCATCAAGCCCGCGCTCGACGCCATTCGCGGCGAGGCCGCACGCAAGGGCATCACCACCATTCAGGACGTCTTCATCACCTCCGGCGTAAGCGAAACCGTCGACATCTGCCTCGCAGCGCTGCTCAACCCCGGCGATGACCTGCTCACGCCCTGCCCGGACTATCCTCTCTACTCGGCCGTTTTGGCCAAGCTCGGCATCGGCCTCAACGCCTACTACTTAAATGAAGAGGACGGCTGGCAGCCCGACCTGGAAGACATTCGCCGCAAGATCACGCCGCGCACCCGCGGCATTGTGCTCATCAATCCCAACAATCCGACGGGCTCGGTTTGCACGCGGGCGATGCTCGAGCAGATTGCCGAACTCGCACGTCAGCACAACCTCGTTATTTTCTCCGACGAAATCTACGACAAGCTGATTATCGAGGACGATCCCCACATCGCCATGGCCAAGGTCGCGCCTGATGTTCCGGTCATCACCTTCGGCGGACTTTCCAAGAACTATCTCGCCCCCGGTTGGCGCATCGGCTGGGGTGTTGCGAGCGGCGAACCTTTGGCGATCAAGCCGTATGTGGAGGGAATCAACAAGCTGCTGCGCTCGCGCATCTGCGCCAATCATCCCGAGCAATATGCGATTCCGGCGGCGCTCGACGGTCCGCAGGATCACCTGATCGAAGTCAAACAGAAGCTGCGCAGCCGCCGCGACCTGACGATGACGTGGTGCAATGAAACCGATCGCGTCAGTTGTGTGGCGCCTCGCGGCGCGTTCTACGCGTACCCGCGCATCGATATTCCCGAAGGGGATGACGTTTTTGTTACGGAATTAATTCGCCAGAAGCACGTCATGGTGGTGCACGGCTCCGGCTTCGGCCAGCGGCCGGGCACCAAGCATTTCCGCATCGTTTTTCTGCCCGACGAGAAGACACTCGCCGCTGCGTACTCCGCTATCGGCAGCTTCATACAAGAGCGCTACCGATAGCAGAGCGACAGCCGCTTCCCGACCTCGGAAGCGGAACGTCGTGTCATCGAAGTCCAGAAAACAGATTTCTAGAACCGGAGCGTCGGCCCAAAGGTCACACGCAGATTGTTCTGCGCGCCATTGTCGAAATAAATGTCGTCGCCGACTTCGAGCCGCAATCCGATCGGGCCAAGAAATCCCTCCAGCCCGCCCGCGGGATAAACCGCAAATTTCGAATTGCCATTTCCGACCGCGCCCAAGGAACTTTGAAATCCGTTGGGTGCATTCTGGTTATTGGTAGTGAAGCTGATAATTCCAGCCTTCCCCGTCACGAAGAAGCGGAATGGTCCCGAGCCTGTCTGAAACTTGGGGCCGACCAGTCCGTCGAGGATGTGGGTTTTGGCGCTGGTATAGCTGCCGGTCACGCCGTTGTCGAAGTTCACGAACGTGCGGTCGAAATCGTAAGCCATCTCCGCTTCGATCTGGAGGTGAGAATTTATGCCGAAACCAATACGGCCGCCAAGTCCGGCGAAATTCAGAGTGGGATTCGTGCGGTCCAGGCGAAAATAGTCCGCGAATGCCCCAATCTCAACGTGATCCATATTGCTTTGCGCCATGACAAAGCGCGGACTCGCTATGCATGCGGCCAGGGTCAAAGAGAGAACGAGAAACTTCACAGTTAACTGCTGCTTCATTTGGGTAACTGCCTCCGAGTCCTTCCACCATCGTCAGCCGCGCATGTAGAGAGAGTTGCGTGCTGAAAGTGCGCTTAGGATGCTGTGCTTCGGGGCGAGGTTGGTTTTGTCCGTTACTCAGAATGGTGACGTCTGGCCTTTCAAAAAGTTAGAAAAGCGCAAGACAGAGAGTCGCCGACGCGACCATCGCAGATACAGAGTGTTTGGTAAATGCTTCCGGGTAGGTTCGCGCGCGGCCACCGCTCACTCCGCCCGCGCCTGGGGACTCCTACTTCGCTTTATCTTTATAATGATTCTTCATCCATGGCGACCTCCCAGCAGATCCCTCCACCGCCGGGCATTAAAGCGCAGGCCGACCGCTTCTGGCATCGGGTGAGTGAAGGACTTGAACTCCACCAGCTTTGGTCGCAGTTCGAAAAGGACGCCCGCTCGAGTTATAAGCTTTATTCCGCCGGCTTAGGCGAGCGGCAAGCCGGACAATCCCGTTCTCAACGCCTCTGGCAAATCGCAAAGGCGCTCTTCTGGGCAATCATCGAGATGCTCTCCCCGGCGCGCCGGGTGCTTCTCCTCCTCGGATTGGTCCTGGTATTTCTCCCGGCTTTCGGCGGCAGTTACAACACAGGGAAGGATCATTTCGAAGTCCATGAACTCGACCTCCATGTATGGGGAGCGTTACTGATCCTGACGGTCCTCCTGCTGGAACTCGCCGATCGCGTGGTGATGAAGCGCGATCTGGAAATCGCCAAAGACATTCAGAGCTGGCTTCTGCCAGGAGCGCCACTCCAAATTCCCGGCTATGGCATCGCCTATGCCACCCGCCCGGCCAACACCGTCGCCGGCGACTACTACGATGTCATTCTGCGTCCAGCCACAAATCCCGGCGGAGACCGCGTGCTCTTTGTCGTGGCCGACGTGGCCGGCAAAAGCATTCCCGCCGCCATGCTGATGGCTACCTTCCAGGCGAGCCTGCGCACCCTAGCCAATAGCCCGCTCTCGGTTGATCAGCTGGCCCTGGAGCTGAATCGCTATGCCTGCTCGAACAGCCAGGGCGGCAGGCGCTTCACGACCGCGTTCCTGGCGGAACTCGATCCCGCGACCGGAGGGATTACCTACGTCAACGCCGGGCACAACGTACCGATCTTGCGCCGGAAGTCGGGCCTGATCGAACGCCCCGATCTGGGAGGAATTCCGATCGGCGTGCTGCCTGCCTCCATTTACCAAGTTGGCAGCGCCAAACTGGAAAGCGGAGACTGGCTCGTAATCTTTACCGATGGCGTAGTTGAGGCCGTAAATCCAGCCGGCGAGGAATACGACGAACCGCGTCTGGTGCGGATGGTCGATCGTGCCTCCGCGGCCTCACCCACAGAGATGTTGCAAGGATTGCTGGCTGACCTCGATCTGTTCGTCGGCAACGCGCCCCAGCACGACGACATGACGTGCCTGCTTTTAAAGCGAGACTGAATTAGTTTCGAACCGTGGACCGCACCCTCGTCTCAACCTCCTCATAAGCCTGCCGCATGGAAGGATCCCGCGCGACCGCCGCGGCCAGGGCAGTTCGCGCCTCGTCGTGCCGGCCCGCCTCATTCAGAGCGACCGCCAGCCAGACCCGTGCGATCGGGCTATCATCCAACCGAATCGCCTGCTCGAGACTCTGGATTGCATCCTTCGCGTCATGGGTCAGCACCAGTGTTCGACCGTAGGCGAACCACGCCGGCCCCCACGCCGGAGTCAATGTCAGAGCGCGCTCGTAACAAATCCTGGCTTCCGCAAAATCGCCTCGCCCTTCCAGTTCATCGCCCAGCAGAATCTGCGCGGCGATATTTTTGGGCGCAATCTTCGCGGCGTTCGCGAGCAGCAGAAGATTGTTCTTCCAGGGTTGAGCCTGCGCGATCGTGATAAGGCCCAGCCCGCATACCAAGGCGCCCGCCAGCAGCCTTTGAGTAAGCGGGCTGATGGCCTTCGTAAATCTCCTGCCCAGCGCACACAAAGCCATTGCCGCCAGAATGCAGAATCCAGCCGAGGGAGTGTACAGATAGCGATCGTGAACCAGGTCTCCCCAGTAGAAGACCCGAAAATTCAGCACGAGAAGAATAGGCAGAACGATCAACAGAGAAGCAACCGTGACAGCTAAAGAGCGGGCACGCCACAACGCGAAGGCGAGCACCAATAACGTGGCCAGCACCGCCAATAAAGGAACCCAGAAGGTCGCGAGCGTCGCATGTTCGATGAGATCGTAGTCGTAAAGTACGCTGCTATGCGCTGGCAGCACCAGATGTCGCTCATAGAACCACAGGACGCTCGGCCAGGTGCGCGCCATATTCAGCCAGGATGCGGGCGTCACCGTAGCCACCATTCCATGAAGAACCCTCGTCCGGACGGCGAGATAAAAAATGGCAATGCCCACCATGGGCCCGAGATCGATCAGCAAGCGGCGAATCGTTAAGCGGGGGATCGTCGAAATGCCATTTGAGGATCGACCCAGAGAAATTGCCGCCACCAATGGCAAAGTAATCAGAGCAGTCTCCTTGACGAAGAGCGCCAGCAGAAACGCAGCCGCTGACGCCATATACCAGCCCATGCGCCCGGCGCTCGACGAACACTCCTGCCCAATCAGGAACGCCAGCACCGAGAAGAGTATTCCGCCAAGCACCATTAGTTCCGGCGAGGCCGAGGGCCACACCACGCTTTCCACGTGCACGGGATGGACGGCGAACAGCATGCCCGCCAGATAAGCGGCGTCTTTCCGCACCCTAAGCCGCCTGGCGGTGAAATAAAGAAGCAGGGTGTTCCCTACCTGAAAGAGCAGGGAGACAAGGTGGAACCCAAATGGACCCGAGCCGAAGACTATTCGCGTAATGCAGAGCTGTGAGAAAAACAAAGGCCGGTAGAAGACCGGCTGCCTCTCGTTATGAAAGCCAACCGCCTTGGTAATTGATTCGCTGAAGAAATGAGGAATATTCGCGAGCGACCGGAGTTCCCCGTTGTCGACAATCTGCGGCCGGTCGTCGTAAACAAATCCATAGCAAAGCGTGGGAAGATACGGGGCTGCCGCCGCCAGAGCGAGCAGCGCCATCCAGAGCCACTCACGGGCGAAGCCGACCGGCACCGCTGCCCTGGGTTGCTCCACGGGATCGGCAAGCTTTTCTTTCATCTTCATTTTTTTTTCATTGTGCCCGCGCCCGCGCACGGGGGCAATTGCGCGGCCAGCGCTGGCCCATTACGTCAGTTTGAGCGGCGAAGACTTAGCCATCTTCATCTTCTCGGTCCGGTAGGATGGCCAACACGCAAGAAACCGCGCAGCCGAGCGTTCCGAAACAGGCTACCTGTGTACTTCCGGCTCCCAGCAAGGCCTTTGAAGGGGATGTTAAAAATGGCAAAATTTGTCATTAGGGGTCCCTTAAAGTGTCATACTGGAAGCGCCAGGCACTTGGCAGAGGTAACTTTGAGGTGAAAGTGCATTGAAATCTAAGGCATTTGACACGAACGGACATCTGACTTAGGTCACTTGGGTCTCTGGCAACAAGAGTGCGATAGTAAGCAGCGAGTTGGTCATCCAACCAAACAGTCAAAGGGAGACGAGGAAACTATCGATGCGGAAACAAAAGGGCTTCTCACTAATCGAACTGCTGATCGTGGTCGCGATCATCCTGATCATCGCGGCGATCGCAATCCCGAACCTGCTGCGCGCTCGTATTGCGGCCAATGAATCGTCCGCGGTGTCGTCGGTTCGTACGGTCAACACGGCTCAGATCACTTACAACTCCAGCTATTCGACGGTCGGCTTTGCCAGCGCTCTGTCGTCCTTGGGCGGCACCAGCTGTGCACCCCCGAGCTCGACCGGCGCTTGCCTGATCGACACTCAGCTGGCCAGCGGCAGCAAGAGCGGATATTCGTTCTCGCTCGGCGGCGCGTCCGGCACTCCGAACTCTACCTATCAGATGTTCGCTTCGCCGTTGCAGCCCAACCAGAGCGGCGTGCGTTACTTCTGCTCGTTCGCAGATGCGGTTGTCCGCGTGAACCCGACCACGTCGATTTCGACTTGCGACTACACGCAGACCCCGTTGAACCAGTAAGTTTGAGTTGGCAAAGTACCTGGGGGAGGGTACCAGCCTAAAGAAGCAGAGGAGAAATCCTCTGCTTTTTTCTTTTTGTTCAACCCGTCCAATGCGGACCTGGAACGCGCTACGCTGCTGCTGAAATTCTTCAATGTTCGTCCTCTTCACGTTCCGTGCCGAATGACAAAATATGGCGCAACCCTTGATCCAGTGACGAATTCTGTCACTGCCTTCGCCCAATTCGAGTCGAATTCCACCCCCACTGCAGAGCAATCGACCACTCTTCTCCGCAGCCATGACTTAAAACAGGAAGTTCTCCCCTTACGGTCGTAACGATTGCGATAGAGACCTGCCCGATCGCCGTGGCCAAAAGAGGGAGCCGGCGTGGGCTTGGTTGGCCCAGGCATTGGCCTGAAAGGGGGCGGGGTTGAGTTTGACCGGCGACGGAGAGCGGGGATTCCGGGCGGGGGCCTTCCCCCTCCCCTGATCTCGTAATCCATAACATCATTGGGTTAATTTGAAGGCTGGGATGAAAATCTATGATTCGAAATAAGCTAGCGACAAATCCATGATAGGAAAGGATTTACCAATTCCTTGCTAATCTAGGATAGCCGTTACTCATCTCTCGAATCTCTAGTTAGTGTCGGAATATCGGCACCGTTAAGTCAAGGAAAAATTGGTTGGGAGGATGGGGGACCGCAATGGAAAGGCCCGGAGCTCGCCGCTCGCCGCGCAGATTTCACATGGGGTACCCCGTACTCCTCGCACCGACACTGAACTCGCTGGCGACAACCGCAACCGCGCCTCCTGGCGCGACCGGCGCCAGCTGGGGAGGGATTGCTGGGTTGGAACACTTGGTTGCGACAAAGCTCGGTCGCGCAAAATAGCGCGATCCGTTCACCCCGAATTCGTTGACTGAACATGCGTTGACTCATGATTCGTTCGCTGACGAGGAGCCAGGGGCGTCACGGCACGAGCCCAGTGTTTGACAAAAAATGTCACTTATAGCGTTTCCGACTGACAGAATTGATCGTTCGCGACGCTCACCAGGAGTTTTAGCCTGTGTTCACAATGGTTTAGAAATCCCCCCGACTGAGTTTGTCCGGCACTCAAAGTGCATAACACGAAAGTGGCACTTTGCCGGACTTGGAACGGGCTTGGGGAGCATCGGATGACACGGGTTAAGGGATTTTCACTGATTGAGTTGCTAATCGTCGTGGCCATCATTCTGATCATCGCCGCGATTGCTGTGCCGAGCTATCTGCACGCGCGCATTGACGCCAACGAGTCGTCCGCCGTCGGTTCGGTGCGGACAATTAACAGCGCTGAGATCGCCTATAGCTCCGCCTACCCCACGGTTGGCTTTGCCGGCAATCTCGCCTCTCTGGGCGGCACCAGCTGTAACCCTCCCAGCTCCTCCAGTTCATGCATGATTGATACGTTGCTCGCCGGCGGACTGAAGAGCGGATACACCTTTACCATGCAAGGCGCCTCGGGAACTCCCAACAGCAGTTATCAGTTCATCGCCACCCCGAACGTTTGGGATGTTTCGGGAATCCGCTACTTCTGTTCGTTTCAGGATGCGGTGGTCCGTTACAGCCTGAACGCGATCAGCACCTGTGACGCCAGCATCCCGTCACTGAACTGACACACGGCGTTTTCAGGAAATTCGATTGACGGAGAAGGCGAGGCGAAGACCTCGCCTTTCGTCTTCAGTGGACTTTACCTTCGTAACCCCGCGCACGGCATCAAACCGCACTTGCGGTAGCCATTGCATATAATTTCCTCATGAAAGTCCAGCCAATGGGGTTGGTCCTGCGCGCATAAACTATGGCGGCGATCGAAATCCTCGATTTAGAAAAAACTTATCACGTCGGCTTCTGGCGTAAACGTCCGAAGCTCGCGCTGCGTCCCTTGCAACTCACCATCGAACAGGGTGAGGTCTTTGGCTTTCTGGGGCCGAACGGAGCCGGCAAGACCACCACTCTCAAGCTGCTCATGGGATTGGTTACGCCCACGGCCGGAACCGCGCGCATCCTGGGGATGGATTTCGATGACCCTAGAGTTAAGGCGCAAGTCGGCTTCCTGCCCGAGCAACCCTACTTCTACGACTATCTCACGGCCCAGGAGCTGTTAACCTACTATGCCCAACTCTCCGGTGTTCCTGCCAAAGAGCGCGCCACACGCGTGGCGCAGACGCTGGAACGATTCGGTCTGGCCGAGGCCGCCCGCGTCCAATTGCGCAAGTATTCCAAGGGCATGTTGCAGCGCGTAGGGCTAGCCCAGACGATCCTGCACGATCCGAAAGTGGTATTTCTCGACGAACCAATGTCCGGCCTCGATCCCATGGGACGCCGCGAGGTCCGCGAGATGATCCAGCAAATGCGGAATGAGGGTAAGACCGTCTTCTTCTCGACCCATATTCTTTCCGATGCCGAGGCCCTCTGCGATCGGGTCGCGATCATTTATCAGGGTGAGTTGCGCGGTGTGGGCGCGGTCGCGCACCTGACCTCGCAAACCAGGCGCCGGGTAGAGATCATTTTCTGCTCGCCCGCGGTTCCGGAAGAGATGAAGAACCTGGGAGTTGAAGCGCGCGTCAGCGGTGACATGGTGAATCTGGTGGTCGATGAAGAGAAGCAGGACGCCGTCCTCGAAATCCTGCGGCGGGAGCACGTTCGTCTGATCTCTTTGACTCCGGTGCGAAATTCGCTCGAAGAATACTACGTGCAAAAACTCAAGCCGCGCGAGAACGGCAAGGGAGCGGGCGCATGAACTCGCGAATCGGCTTTATCGCGTTCAACACCTTCCGCGAAGCGGTTCGGGATCACGTTCTTTATAACCTGATCGCCTTTGCGCTACTGCTCTCGGGGGCGGCCGTCCTGGTGGGTGAAGTCTCGATCGATATCGAGCGTCTCGTGGTCGTGAACCTGGGTCTCACCGCAGTTTCGCTCTTCGGAGTCGTGATCGCCATCTTCATGGGCATTGGACTGGTCTCGAAAGAGATTGAAAAGAAAACTCTCTACACCATCCTTTCGCGGCCGGTGCGCCGCTGGGAATTTGTAGTCGGCAAATTCTTCGGCCTCACTGGAACGCTGATCGTCAACACGCTCTGCATGGCCATCGGAGTCTTCCTCGCGTTACTTTATGTGGCCCACGCCTTTCAGCAAGCCGACGTCTGGGTGCTGGTCGCGCTCTATTTCATCGTGCTTGAGTTTTGCATCGTGTGCGCATTGGCCCTGTTGTTCTCCTCGTTCTCGACTCCGATCATGTCAGCCGTATTCACCTTTGCGCTGTTCGTGATCGGCAGTCTTGCCGACGACCTCCGCGGTTTTGCCCGCATCACTGATGGCGTGACGGGCGCAATTGCGACGGCCATCGCCTATGTAGTGCCCAATTTCTCGGCCTTCAACATCATCAACCAGGCCGCGCACGGCGATGCTGTTCCAGGCCGTCTGATTCTCTACAATACGGCGTATGCCCTGCTTTACTCAGCCATGACGATCTCGGGAGCGGTGCTGATTTTCCAGCGCCGAAACCTGAAATGAACGGAGGCCGCCGCGTCAACCTGATTGCCGGCGCGGTTTTGCTGCTGTCACTGGCGGGTGGCGTTGCCTTGCTCTCCGCAATCGATCGCATGCAAGCCGTGCAGCCCACGCAACAGACGCTCTATATCCGTTCAGCGAAAACCCTGCGCCGCCTGAGCCTCGGCTATACCGGCTTGCTGGCCGATATTTATTGGACCCGCGCCGTGCAGTATTTCGGTGCGCAGCATCATAAAGGCTCGGGCGATTTCCGCCTGCTCGCGCCTCTGCTCCAGGTCACAGTCGAACTCGATCCCGAGATGCTTCCGCCCTATCAGTTCGGCGCAAATTTTCTCGGACCCAAGCCGCCGAATGGCGCCGGACTTCCCGGCGACGCGCTGGTTTTGCTGAAGTACGGCATCGCCCATAACCCCGACAAATGGCGTCTTTATTACAACCTCGGCTTCCTCTACTTCACGGAGTTCAAGGACTACAAGAAGGCGGCGGCGGCCTTCGCGGCCGGCGCTCAGCTCCCGATTACCAACGGTTTCATGCCCATTCTCGCCGCCCGTATGGCGCAGCAAGGTGGAGAATTCGAAACCGCTCGCATTCTCTGGTATTCCACCTACCAGAGCACGAAAGAAGCGTCCATTCGGCAAAATGCCGTCGATCACCTGCGTGCCCTCCAAGTGGATGAAGAGGTCACTCAACTCGAAGGGCTGGTCGCTAAGTACCATGAGCAGACTGGACACTTTCCCACCGCCATGGCCGATCTGGAACGCGCGGGGTATATCCACGGCACGCCTCTCGATCCGAACGGCCACGCCTACCAGTTAACGCCCGGTGGCCGCGTCGAGGTGGAGGATCCGCAAAGCATTTTCTACATCACAAAGGGTCTGCCGCCAGGCATGGCTATGCCCATGCCGAAGCCCACTGGGACCGCAAAGTAGATTCCAGTTCTCATGTTCTCAGTTCTCGGTTCTCAGGTTCCTCAGTCGTGGATCCCTTATCGTCGCTTTTTATTGGATGTCAATCCGAGCGCCGCAAGAAATCCGTAGTTGTTTGCTCGCGGCTCGAAGCTCGTAGCTCGTAGCTGCTTTTGCTAGCATCAATCCGTGCCCTCGGAGTTTTCCAGCCAATTAAACTCATCGATCTGCGCCTGGTGGCGTGAGCAATCGAGCGCTCTTGGTCCTCTCGGCGCCGCAGCCCTGCTCGGGCGCGAGTTGTGGGCCTTTCTGCGCGACTCGACCCCCGAGCGTCGCCGCTCGCTTTATGGCGACATGGATTACGACTGGGAGCACCACGTCAACACCACCGCCGGTACAGTCGACTGGCGCACCCGTCTGCTCGGAGTCTTTCATTCTCCCTATCAACCAACCGACCCGGTTGCATTCCGCGAGATGATGGAGGCTCTGCCCATCGCCTTTGGCGAATTCACCTTCGTCGACATCGGCTCGGGCAAGGGCCGAACCCTCCTGCTGGCGGCGGAGTATCCATTCCGGCGAATTATCGGCGTGGAGCTGATTGCCGAACTCCATCGCGCAGCGGAGGAGAACATCGCGGCGTGGCGCGCTCAATCACCCGCCCGTGGCGCGCCGTTATGGATTGAGTCTTTGTCCATGGATGCGCGCGACTTCGTTTTTCCGGAGACGCCGCTGGTCGTTTATCTGTTCAATCCTCTTCCAGAGACTGGTCTGCGCCGCCTCATGCACAACCTCGAAGAGTCGTGGAAGCAGAGTCCGCGCTCGATTTGGATCGTCTACCACAACCCGCTCATGGAGCAGATTCTTGCAGAATCGGCACGCGTGGGAAAAGTGCGCAACGATTCGTCGTTTTCGGTGTTCAAGTTGAGCTGAGCAGGTGTTTGCTCCACCCTACTGAAGTGGGTTTTTATGTCGCGAAAGAGAGCAATCCTCTGCCTTATCGCCCTCGTGCTCATCGAAACCTGCGCGTGCTTCGCCGCCGACAAGCCCACCAGTCTTTCCGAGGCACGCCGCGCGGTCGAGGCCAACCTGCGCACTCCCGAGGGCAAGGCGTTCGACGAGAAGCTGGGCGCGGAATTCGTCGCCAACCACCTGGGCCCGTTGCGTCAGTGCAAGCAAACCTCGGGCGACCATCTGCGTAGTTTTTGGATCCTCTTGAAGCTCGGCAAAGATGGCACCGTTAAAGAACTACTGCTCTATCCCGAGACGAAGCTGGGTCTTTGCGCCAAGGCCGCTTTGCTGAAGGAAAGGTTTCCGGCGCCCCCGCATCCCGAGTATTGGGTGAGCGTCTATCTGAAGCTATCGAATTAGCGAATGGTTCTTTGGTTCCAGATGCTTCCTTTCACAATTCAATGCAAAAACTGGGAGTAAAATCATTCCAAGGGGACGCCACGGATCGTGAAAAATGCAGTCTTGTCTTTGCTATTGCTCATGATTGGGGCAGCGGTGTCACTGTCATGGGCTCCGGCTTTCGGGCAGCCTAGCATACCCCCGCCGACAGTCCGCGAAATAGCGCGGGCGGTCGACGATCATTACAACCACCTTCACACATTGGAAGGCCAGTTCACCGAGACCTATAGCGGCAACGGGGCGCAGCGAGAGGAATCGGGGACGTTGTGGCTGAAAAAGCCGCGCAAGATGCGCTGGGAGTACCGTTCTCCCAAGGAGAAGTTGTTTTTGAGCGACGGCCAGAGTGTGTGGTTTTACATTCCGGCTGAACGGCAGGCCAGGAAGACAGATTTGAAGAAGCTGGACGACCTGCGGTCACCGATCGCCTTCCTCCTTGGCAAGACCAAGCTGGAGAATGAATTACAGGGTCTTTCGAAAGTGGTGGATCAGGCGCCGGTGGTTCCCGGCGATACCCTGCTGCGAGGCGTGCCGAAAGCATCCGTCGGTCAGCTTAGCGAGGTGCAACTGGAGATTTCGCCTTCCAACCAGATTGTCCGCATCGTTCTGATGGAAGAGGACGGCGGTACGACGGAATTTCGGTTTAAGGACTGGAAGGAAAATATTGAGTTAAGCGGCAATCAATTTCGCTTCACGCCTCCCCCGGGTGTGGAGATGGTGGAGGGAGCATTCGGACCTTAATCCTCGGGTCATCTGACCACCGGTTCATCGGGCCACTGAAGGTTAAAGCCTTCGACTTCAAATGACCCGATGGCGCGATCACCCGATGGCCCGATCGGTAGAGAATTACTTCCGTACCACTCGGCTCAACCGGTGCGGTAAGAGCTTGGCGGACAGGATGTTACACTTTTCCTATCGACCCCGAGTTGAGGCTTTAGGATCCTGAACGTCGCTTAATAGAGTAGAGCGATAACCCCATGGCAGAATTCCTGGTTAAAGTGGCCGACGAGCAGGGCCACCTGCGGCAGCAGGTCGAGCACGGCTATTCCGAGGCCGAAGTACACGACCGTTTCGTGCAGCAGGGATATCTCGTCTATTGGGTAAAGCCGCGGACTCTTTTCACTGGCGGCACCAAGCAATTCGGCAAGAGCGGCAAGCTGAGGCAGTCGAACTTCCTGATCTTCAACCAGCAGTTTCTGACGCTCATCAAGGCCGGTCTGCCGATCCTGACCGCCCTAGACCTGCTGATCAAGCGCCAGCGCGACAAGACCCTTCTGCATCTGCTGGAGAACGTCCGCGAGCGCGTCAAGGGCGGCGAACTGCTCTCCGACGCCTTCGCCGCGCAGGGCATGTTTCCCAAGATGTACACCACTACCCTGATGGCCGGCGAGAAAAGCGGCAACATGGAAGAGGTCCTGAGCCGCTTCATCCAGTACCAGCGCATGGTCCAGACCTTCCGAAAAAAGCTCGCAGTTTCATTGGTCTATCCGGCATTGCTCATCTCCGTGGTCTCGGTGATGGTGATCTTCCTGATTACGTATGTGGTCCCGAAGTTCGCCGACCTCTTCAACAACCTGGGAGCGCAATTGCCCGCGATTACCGTCTTCATGCTGGCGGTCGGCCTGAATGCGCAAAAGTATGCCTGGATCGTGGTCATCGTCCTGGTCGCTGCCGGCATCCTGTTGTGGCGCTGGAAGCACAGCGACCGCGGCGCCCAGGCGATCGACAAATTCATGCTGTCGCTGCCACTGATTGGTGAGATTCGCCTCAAATATCAGGTCGCAAATTTCTCCCGCATCCTCGGAACACTGCTGCAGGGCGGCTTGCCGCTCGTGCCGGCCATGGAAACCGCAGGCGCATCCATGAGCAGTCGCCAGATGCTGATCGGCGTCACGGCCGCAGCACAACGCGTGCGCGAAGGCCAGGGCCTCGCGAAAAGCATGGAGTCGCAAAATCTCTTCCCCGACCTCGCCGTCGAGATGCTCGAAGTCGGCGAATCCACCGGTGCATTGCCGGCCATGCTGGCGTCCGTTGCCGAGTTTTACGAAGAAGATGTGCAAACGGCTCTGGGCGCGGCAATGGCCCTGATCGAACCGCTAATTTTGATTGTGATGGCGGTCTTTGTCGGCGGAGTTCTGATTTCTCTGTATATGCCGATCTTTACCTTGGGAGCAAACGTGCACTAAACGGCGTTCGCGTGGAGATGCGCTCCAGGGCGCATCCTAAAAAAGCTAAGCAAGAGGCTGTAGACTGGACATGGCAATGGCGGATAAAAAATCAGCATTGGTAAATGGTGGAAAGCTGCCGGAACCGACGGCGGTTATTCCTGACGAACTGGAGCGGGCGCGCGACATCGCGCGGCGTTATCGTTGCGAATTTATCGATCTCAGCGACTTCCAGCTGCATCACGACCTCTTCGAAAAAATTCCGGTTCACCTGATGTTCCGCTACAAGTTCGTGCCGCTCGACGAAACCGCTGACGGCCGCCTGGCCATCGCCATCGCCGACCCCAGCCAGCTGATGATGATCGATGAAATCAGCCTGCTCCTCGGCAAGCGCATCGTCACCAAGGTTTCCACGCTCAAGCAGATCTCCGACATTCTGCAGAAGACCGAGCAGTCCAAGCGCGTGCTCGAAGACGCCAGCGAAGGTTTCACGCTCGACGTCATCCGCGAAGACGAGGCCGGCAACGACGAAACGATCTCGATCGACAAGCTGACCGCCACCGCCGGCCAGGACATGAGCCCGATCATCCGGCTCGTCGATACCACGCTCTTCACCGCCCTCCAGCGCCGCGCCAGTGACATTCATATCGAGACGCGCGACGACTCGGTGGTCATCAAGTTCCGTATCGACGGCGTGCTTACCAACGCCATGCCGCCCATCGGCAAAGAGCATCACTCGACCATCATCTCCCGTATCAAGGTCATGAGCGAGCTCGACATTTCCGAGCGTCGCGTCCCGCAGGACGGCCGGTTCCGTGTCAAATACAGCGGCCGCGCCATCGACTTCCGTGTTTCGATCATGCCGTCGATCCATGGCGAAGACGCCGTGCTCCGCGTGCTCGATAAAGAGTCGATGAGCGAGAAGTTCAAAAAGCTCACCCTCGACGTCGTGGGCTTCGATGAGACAGATCTGCGCCGGTTCCGCCGCTACATCAAGGAACCTTATGGCATGGTGCTGGTAACGGGACCGACCGGTAGCGGCAAGACAACCACCCTCTACGCCGCGGTCAACGAGATCAAGACCGACGAAGATAAGATCATCACCATTGAAGACCCGGTCGAATATCAACTGCGCGGCATTACGCAGATTCCGGTGAACGAGAAAAAAGGTCTCACCTTCGCCCGCGGCTTGCGTTCGATTTTGCGTCACGACCCGGACAAGATCATGGTCGGCGAAATCCGCGACAACGAAACGGCGCAGATTGCCATTCAGTCCGCTCTTACCGGCCACCTCGTTTTCACCACCGTCCATGCCAACAACGTGGTCGACGTGCTCGGCCGCTTCCTAAACATGGGCGTTGAACCCTATAACTTTGTTTCGGCATTGAACTGCATACTGGCCCAGCGGCTGGTGCGCTTGATCTGCGAGTCCTGCCGCACGGCAGTGCATTATCCGCCGGAGGTGCTGGAGGCAAGCGGACTCGATCCAGCGCACTGGGCGCAGGTTCCGTTATATGAAGGTCAGGGTTGTATTGAGTGCGCGGGCACCGGCTTCCGTGGCCGAACTGCCATTCACGAGCTTCTGGATTTAACCGACCGCATCCGCGAGATGATTCTCGAAAAGAAGCCCACTTCCGAGATCCGGCGGGCGGCGCGCGAGGAAGGCATGCGCTTTCTGCGCGAGTCGGCGCTCGACAAAGTACGCACCGGAGCGACCACGCTGAAGGAAATCAACAAGGTCACGTTCATCGAGACGATGCGATAGAGGTTGAACCGTTTTGCGGGCGTGAGCGAAGCGGGAGCCTGCAGGCGAAATCCCGAGCGTAGCGAGGGATCTCAGTGCGTGCACGTGAGTACAATCCACGCACCCGCTGAGGTAACTGTTGTGCACCTAGAGTGGGCGATATTATTGAAGTTAAGAATTGGACTTGCTGAAGAATAATGACATCCACCAAACATGAGCGCCGCCCCCTGTTGGCCTGCGAAATCGCAGCCGACCGTGTGCTTGCCGGCCGCGCCGCCGATCGCGGACGCATGGTCGAGATGTCTTCCGCGCGTGAACTCGCTCCCGGTACCGTCGTTCCGGATCTGATGGAGGCTAACCTGCGTGATGGTGGAGCGCTCCGCCAGGCTATTGAAAGCGCGCTTGGCAGCGTCGGCGCGCGTTCGCACGACGTGATCGCCATTCTTCCCGATAATGCAGTCCGCGTCGTGCTCCTCGACTTCGAAACGCTTCCCGCCAAGCCGGATGAGGCTCAGGCAGTGGTCCGCTTCCGGCTGAAAAAGTCACTTCCCTTCGATCTGGAAGAGGCGAACATCTCCTATCACGCGCAATCCAACAATAAGGGCTCGCAGGTCGTCGCCGCCGTCGTCCTGAAAAAAGTTCTCGAGGAGTACGAAGCCGCATTTCGCGACGTGGGCTACAGCCCCGGCGTGGTCATGCCCTCGATGCTCGCCGCCATCGGCGCGGCCGATGCCGAGCGGCCTACGCTCGTGGTCAAGGTCGATGCCCGTACCATCAGTCTCGCGATTCTCGACCAGGACCACATGCTCCTGATCCGCACCCTCGAGAATACGCGCGGCGTGACCATCACCGGCGACCAACTGGCCGAAGAGGTCTATCCGTCTGTCGTCTTTTTCCAGGACACTTACAACCTCAATATTGAGCGCGTCTATCTCTCCGGTCTTCCGGAAACGTCCGTCGCCTCCGCCGCCCTGAAAAGCCAGACGGGCGCGCAGGTTGAAGAGTTAGTCACGACCTCGCAGATCGGCTCAACCACCGGAACCGTGCCGCGCTGGCGCATGGCGGGCGTAGTGGGAGCTTTGATTTCATAGGTGAGAAGCATAGGTGCGAGGCAGAGTTGAGAAGGAAAACTGAGAAATATAGCTGGAAAGTGAAGTAACGCTGGTCAGTAAAATTTAGCAAGGAAAACTGGCAAGGAAAGTACGGAAGTATCGAACTGGAATCATTGATATGCGTCTTGGCATCAATCTCGCGACCCGGCCTTATGAGGACCCCGGCGAATTTTGGTCGCGCTGGGGGCTCGCCATCGCCCTGCTCGCGATCTTTTCACTGGCGCTGATCGCGTGGACGGTGCGCAGCTGGACCAATGCCGGCCGCGATCGCCACTACATCGCCGAACTGCAGAACAAAATTGCCACGCAGGACCGGCAGCGCGCCGATGCGCAGGCCTTTCTCGACATGGCGTCCAACCGCAGCACGCGCGATCAATCGCAATTTCTGAATGGCCTCATCCAGCGCAAAGCTTTCTCGTGGACTCGCGTATTCGAAGACCTTGAGCAGGTGATGCCGCCCAACCTGCACGTGGTATCGCTCCGTCCGGAGTTCAACGAGCAGAACGAAATGCAACTCTATATGCTGGTTGCCGGCGACAGCCGCGCAGCTGCGGTCGAACTGGTGCACCGCATGGAGGGTTCCAGACACTTTCAGGGCGCGCAACTCGTACAGGAAACCGTTGCCGGCGACACTGGTTCGGCCATCAACGCGACCATCTCTTCGACCTACATTCCCGACGAAGCGATCAGGAGCGCCAAGTAACTCGATGCCCGACCTCAGGAAAACCCGACGCAAATTGACGGTGGCGATCGCCGTCATGGTCGTGGCGGATATCGTTGCGGCTGGAGTTCTCTTTTCGCCGCTCGTCGGTTCCGCTGACTCGCGCCGCGAGCAGATTCGCCAATTGACCGCCGAACTCGCAAGAAAGACCCATGACGTCCAACCCTTGCACGACATGCCCAAGAAAATGACGCTCGCCCAGGATCAGATCGGCGATTTCTACAAGTCCCGCTTCGCCGAGAACGACTCGGCGCTCGCCACCGAACTCGGCAAACTGGCCGCGGAAAACGGCATTCGCATCCAGCAGGCGAGATACAAGGAAGAAGATGTGGAAACCTCCGGCATCGTGCCGATCGAGATTGAAGGAAGTTTTTCCGGAGACTACCTGCAACTCGTCCGCTTCATCAATACGCTGGAACGTTCCAAAATGTTTTTCACTGTTGACAGTGTCGATCTAGCCGGCGAAGGCACCGGCTCGGTCCGCCTGCAAATCGGCCTGCACAGTTATCTGCGAGGAGCCTGAGTGAAGCTGGGCACTGACAATCGAAACGAAGTCATCGCCCTCGCGGTGCTGGGGACGCTGGCGTTGCTGGTCGTCGCCTACGAGTTCTGGCCTTCATCGAGGGCGAGCGCACCGCCCGTGGCGCAAACGGCATCTGCCACCCCCGGCCATCCCGTCACCCGCCACACGAAATCAGGCAAGGTCGTCGCCGTCGTCGAGCCGCGCCTCGACCCCACGCTTGAGCTAAATCTGCTCAAGCAGAGTGAAGAGATCAACTATGCCGGCAACGGGCGTAACATTTTCGTCGCCGGCTCCGTGGCCACCATCCCGAAACCATTGAGGTCGGGCGCGACCGATGTGGATGACAAGCAGGCCGAATTATTCAAGCGTCCGCAGATTCAGCCGCCGCCGCCCATCCTGCTCAAGTTTTTCGGCTTTGCCAACGAGCCGGGCGAGCCGAAAAAAGTATTTCTCTCGCAGGGCGAAGACGTGTTTATCGCTGGCGAAGGTGAGATCGTAGACCGCCGCTATCGCGTGCTCCGCATCAGTCCAAACTCGGTGGAAATGGAAGACGTTCTCAATAATAATCGCCAGAACATTCCCCTCACACAGGGATAAATTGATTGGTGATCGGTAATTTGTAGTTGCTAATTTGAAGGCGAGTGGACGTCTTATGATGCACCGCGGTTTGAACTCGAGCCAATCACAAAATACAAATCGCAATTTGCAAGCTCAGCAGTCCGGCTACATGCTCATCACGCTGATGTTGATGGTAGCGGTCGCCGCCATGGCACTCTTCGCCGTCCTGCCCAGCATCAAGCAGCAAATCCAGCGCGATCAGGAAGAAGAGATGTGCCACCGTGCCACGCAGTACATGCGCGCCATCCAGCATTTCTACAAGAAGTTCGGCCGCTATCCGACGCGCGTTGAGGAACTCGAAAACACCAATAATCTCCGCTTTCTTCGCAAGCGCTACAAGGATCCTTTAACCCGCGATCAACAAGGCAAAGAAAAAGATTTCAAGCTTCTGCACATGCAGGATATCAACCTGACCGGCGGTGCCTCGCTCGGCAGCATCCCGGGACTGTCCGGCGCGGGCAATCCGCTAGGGAATGCTTCGGGAAATCCTCTCGGCAATACCGGCGCCGGTGGCTTTGGGGGGATCGGTCAGCTGCAGAACGCACAGCAGCAAGCTAGTCCCGCGGCCAGTTCCGATAAAGACGACGAGCAGGACTCCAGCAGTTCCGCAAACTCCCAGCAGGGGAATTCGACTTCAGGCTTTGGTTCCGGCTCTGGCTCGGGCTCTGGTAGTCCGGGCGGAAGTCCAGGGTTCAACACGGGCGGAACAACCGGCAATGGGCTAAGCGGAACCGTGTTCGGCGGCGGCCCGATTCTCGGAGTGGCCAGTACGAGCAAGGCCACAACTGTCCGCGAATATAACAAGAAGAATCATTACAACGACTGGATCTTCATCTACGATCCCACCTCCGATCGCGGAGGCCTGCTGGTCGGGCCGTGGCAAATCCCAAACACGACCACGCTACAGGGCGCGACTCCTGTCGGCCAGATGCCGGGTGCGCAACAATCTCCGGGATCCTCATCTCCGTTCGGCGGTCTCTTTCGGCGGATCATCTTTCGGCGGATCATCGTTCGGCGGGCAAGCGGGCCCGCAACCTCAGCAACCACCGCAGACTCCACAAAATCAGGACACACCGAATCAGCAATAATCGCCAACGAACAAGAGTCGGCAATGAAAAAGCCTCGCATTCGCGAGGCTTTTTAGAATCTGCCAATCCCACTCAGCGACCGTTCTTTTAGACGACGCCCAAACGCCGCCCCAAAAAACCTTACTTAGACGTTGAAGCTAGACGTTGAAGGACGAACCGCATCCGCAGGTGCTCTTCACATTCGGGTTCTCGAACTTGAAGCCTGCGCCTTCGACCGTTTCAACGTAGTCCACGCGCGCGCCGCCGAGATACATCAGCGAGGTCGCATCGACATACACCTTGAGGCCTTCGAAATCAAAAACCTTGTCCATCATCCCTGCGCCGTTTTCAAACGCCATGGAGTATTGGAAGCCAGAGCATCCGCCCCCCACCACGGACAGCCTCAATCCGGTCGGTACTGGGTTCTGCTGGGCCATGATCTCCTTGACCTTGGCGACGGCACCCGGAGTCAGAAGCGGACCGGCGGTCTTCGGTTGAGTGCTTGTGGGTTGAACGGGTGTGGTGGTAGTTGCCATCTCGTGATCTCCTTAGGACTGATTATAACAAACGATGCAAGCGTCCTTTATGAGGCTTTATATGCCCCCCATATACCTCTCCAACCTTGGCGCATGACGGCGGGGCGGCTGAGTGCTACATTCGTTGGATGCCCTCAATCCCGTTTCGGTCGCCGAATCTGTTTGTTCTCCAACAAGCGTAAAAAAGGATTCGCGCCGCCTCTTGCCAATAGGTCTATAATCATGCGCAGCAGGGGCCCGGTACCGAATCCATCTGCGCGAGGCAGTATGCCGCCCAGAGCAGGCAACGGTCGGATAGCCCGATTTCAGAGCCGAGGTGGCGTATGACGCCCATGTTCATGCTGCTCGTTGCCTGGGGTGTACTGACCGGGATCCTGATTGTCCTTCTCATCTACAAGAGCACCCTTTCCATGCACGAAGACGACTCGATCATGCTCAACGACCCCGGATCGCAGATGCAGAAAGATCAGGCCGAGGTACTGGCGAAGATGAGGAAGCTTACGCCGATTGTCAGGGTGCTGGGCGCGCTTTCCGGCCTCATGATCCTGGTGATCGCGGGCATGTTCATTTACCAGGGCCTGAACGCGTCTTCCATGCCTCAATAAGATCGCGATCGTAGAGGGCGGACACTTCTGTCCGCCCGTCTTCTTTCCGGCCTTCTACTGTCCGCAAGTCTGGGCTCCACTCGCCGCGGACAAGACTGTCCGCGCCACACTTTCCTCGCCACAGATTCTGCGCTACACAGGCCATCATGCGGCTTTCGCTTGCATTCCCTTGATGTCATCGAGCAATACCTGCTCGTGCCCGTTGGGATCGACCTTCTCGTAGACCTTCTGAATTATTCCCTTGGGATCGACCACGAAGGTAGTGCGCTCCCAGAACTTCATTCCCTTCCATTCCGCCTCGCCAATTCCAAGCGTCTTCATCAGCTTCGCATCGGGATCGGAGAGCAGGTCGATCTTGAAGGCAAACTTGTGGTGGAAATTTTTGTGCGAGGTGACGTCGTCGGCGCTCACGCCAACCACTTTGATTCCGGCGTTGTCGAAATCCTCTTTAGTCGCGGTGAAAGATTTGCCCTGGATCGTACATCCTGGCGTGTCATCCTTGGGATAGAAGTAGACGACGAGCCAGTGGCCCGCGAAGTCGCTAAGCCTGGTGATCTTTCCATCCTGATTGGGAAGTGAGAAATCCGGGAAATGATTGCCGGCAGAAAGCATGGGGGAGTCCTTTCGATTGTGATTTTAAATTCGACCCTGGGGCACCCCGTTTGTGGCGGGGACTCTTCGTTTTCTTATGAGAACACAAGTTCGAGGGCGACTCAAATGGCAGCGGGGGGCTTAAGAGGAGGCACGCCTGCATCGAGCCACGTGAGCAAAGCGCGCCCGCTCGGATTTGTCAGCGATTGCTGGCCGGCTGCGCTCTTTGAGGGTACCGCCTATCCCATAGCGGGACGGGCAAAACGTCTTGCTTATAGCTAGAAGTCGCACCCGCCCCCGGGTTATTCGTGGTGTCGTGTTTCAGCCGCTGCAATGCCTTACGCTGCGGGCCCCATCATCTTCTTCATGCGTTCTTTCATCTCGGTGTCTGAGACATCTTCCACGTGGGTGGCGATGCCCCAGAAGTGTCCGAAAGGATCCTGTAAAAATCCGGAGCGGTCTCCATAGAACTGGTCCTGCACCGGCTTGATGATCTTCGCTCCCTCCGCGACCGCTTTCTCGACGACGCGATCGACGTCGGGAATGTAAAGATAGAGGCTGACCGGGCTGTTGCCGATGGTGGTTGCGCTGGTCGCGCCCATTTGCGGATTTTCGTCGGCCAGCATGATGCGAGAATTGCCGATCTGGAGTTCGGCATGGCCAACGGTGTGGTTCGGGCCGTCCATGCGGACGAGGACCTTAGCGTCGAAGACCTTCTTGTAATAGTCGATTGCCTGCGCGGCTCCTTTGATCACCAGATACGGGGTTACGGAGTTGTAGCCCTCGGGAATATACGAGACGTTGTCCTTGCTCATGATTTTTCTCCTTCAGTGAAGACTGGGTTGAAGGTTCAGGTTTCTGACGTGCAACCGAATATGGAGAACGGACACCCCGTCCGTCGGACCATTTTTCGTTCGAAGCATGGCTCGATTGAACCGAGCCTCGTTTGTTTGTCTATACCACCACAAACCGGTTCGGTAAGTCCAGAAGCCTCGCTGGGCCTGATAAACTCTACTGATTTCCTGACCTGACCGATCATGCCCGAGCTTCCCGATATCACCGTGTACCTTGAAGCGCTGGAGAAACGAATTCTCGGCAAGCGGCTCGAACAGGTGCGGATTGCGAGCCCGTTCCTGTTGCGCACGGCGACTCCGCCGCTGGCGGGCGCGGAGGGTAGGACGGTAGTGGAGTTGCGGCGACTCGGGAAGCGGATCTGCATTAGGCTGCGGGATGGTTCCGCGGAAGGAGACGATCTTTGTCCAGATCTCTGGCTGGTGCTGCACCTGATGATCGCGGGGCGGCTGCACTGGAAGAAGCGCGATGCGAAGCTTGCGGCGCCGCGGGGGCTGGCGGCATTTGACTTCGAGAATGGCACGCTGCTCTGGACCGAGGCTGGATCGAAGAAGCGGGCGTCGCTGCATATGGTGGCGGGCGAGAGGGGGCTGACGGCGCTCGATCCGGGAGGACTCGAAGTGCTGGAGGCGACGCGGGAGCAGTTTGCGGCGGCATTGACTTCGGCGAATCATACGCTGAAGCGGGCGCTGAGCGATCCGCGGCTGTTTAGCGGGATCGGAAATGCTTATTCGGACGAGATCCTGTTTGAGGCGCGATTATCGCCGCTGGCGCTGACGCAGAAGCTGAAGCCGGAGGAGATCGAGCGGCTGTTTGAGGCGACGCGGTCGAGTTTAACGGCCTGGACAGAGCGTTTGCGTGCGGAAGCGGGCGAGGAGTTTCCGGAGAAGGTGACGGCGTTTCGTCCGGGGATGGCGGTGCATGGTCGGTATAAGGAGGCGTGTCCGCGATGCGGGGCGAAGGTGCAGCGCATTCGGTATGCGGCGAATGAGACCAATTACTGTCCGAATTGCCAGACGGGAGGAAAGCTGCTGGCCGACCGGTCGCTGTCGCGGCTGTTGCGGGAGGATTGGCCGAAGAGTCCGGAGGAGTTGGAGATGCTAAAGCGAGGAACCTAGACCATCCTCCTGCACCACATTGACAACGCTTCTTTCGTGGTAGATGCTTCCTCTACGTTACGTGAGCGACGTAGTTACGCCGCACTTGACGGTGCTCCAACGCAAGGTGTCGCAAGCGTTCCAGAACGCTGCCAGTAGACTCTAATGTCGACCACCCGAATGCCGAGCCCGGTGAGCATCAGCGAAGCCAATAGAAGAGTCGGCGTGGATTTCCGCGCCTATCAGCGCCTTAAAATCGCCATCCACGGCCAACTTGCCGAGCGTCTTGATGTGCAAAAGCTCGCGGTGCAAAACGACGACCCCGCCCGTCGGCAGGTCTACGCGGTAATCCACGAATTGGCCTCAAATTCAAAATCACCGCTGACTGAGCCAGAAAAAGAGCGGCTCTCGCTCGAAATACTCGGTGAGGCCTTCCGCCTGGGCCCGCTGGAGCCGCTGCTCCAGGATCCTACCGTCAGCGATATTCTCGTGAACGGCGCGAAAGATGTTTATGTCGAGCGCGGTGGCGTCCTCGAAGAGACCGGCGTGGTGTTCAAAGACGACGCTCATCTGATGCAAATCATCGACAAGATCGTCTCGGCAGTCGGCCGTCGCTTGGACGCCTCGTCGCCCATGGTTGATGCCCGCTTGGCCGATGGATCGCGCGTCAATGTAATCATCCCTCCGCTCGCGGTTGACGGTCCTCATCTTTCGATCCGGCGTTTTGGCCACATCCGCGTCAACGAGCAGGATCTGCTGGCGAGCCAGATGCTGACGCAGCCGATGCTGGAGTTGCTTCGTTCTGCGGTAAAGGCTCGCCTCAACATCGTCATCTCCGGCGGAACTGGCGCGGGCAAGACGACGCTGCTGAATGTGCTATCGGGATACATTTCGGAGAACGAGCGAATCGTCACCATCGAGGACGCGGCCGAGCTGCACCTGAAGCAAAGGCACGTCGTGCGCCTCGAATGCCGCCCGCCCGACGCCGACGGCAGAGGGGGTGTCAGGCAGCGCGAACTGGTGATTAACAGCCTGCGAATGCGGCCCAATCGCATCGTCGTGGGCGAGGTGCGCGGCGAGGAAACGCTGGACATGTTGCAGGCGATGAACACCGGCCACGATGGTTCGCTGACCACGGTGCATGCGAATAGTCCGCGCGATGCGGTTGCGCGCCTGGAGACGATGGTTCAGATGGCGAATCTGAATCTGCCTGAAAAAGCCATTCGCAAACAGATCGTCTCGGCGATCACGCTCGTGCTGCAGGTGGCGCGCTTCAGCGATGGTACTCGGCGTTTGACGCACGTCACCGAGATCACCGGAATGGAAGGCGATGTGGTGCTAATGCAGGATGTCTTTGTGTTTGAGAAGCAGGGAGTATCTCCCGAAGGGCGTGTGATGGGGACGTTCACTGCTACCGGCGTGCGGCCAAGGTTTGAAGACAAGCTCCGAGCCTCGGGCATTTCACTGCCAATGAACTTTTTCGATCCGACGGTGTCGTATCAGCGGCGTCAGAGGTAGGCGACGACCAGAACGCGTCATCCGCCGAGTGTTGAACTGGAATCCCTAGGCTGCTATCGTTTCCCAACTGACGCGGGTTGGCCCAATCTTGTCGGCGAGCCAGAGCTTGATAAGCGATTGTCGGGTTACACCGAGGCGGCGGGCCTCTCGATCCAGGGAGTCGACCATCCTTGCCGGGAAATCGACATTGACGCGCTTTGGATCTGTGCCCACACGGCGCGCCTGATTCAGATCGAGTTGATCCACCACTCTCGCACCAGAATCGAACTTGCGATCAAAGGTCTTCGCTTTCATAGATGGTCACCTCATCAGGCCGCGAACGTCTCTCGGAGATGAGGCGAATGCTTTCGCCCCTCCGAGTAGTGATCGCAGACCCGTGTTTGTCATCGATCTTGGATCTTGCCAACCAGCAGCCAGCGCGGTTCATCACTGGTCCGATTAACCGAGCCCCAACTCCTTCGCCAGCGCGCTCCACTTACCATCCACCAGCGCCCGCGTCTTAGCGTCCATCGCAATCTCATCCGGCCACGGGCGCGTGAAGCCTTCGCTTGACCACTTCCTCGTCGCGTCAATTCCCATCTTCGAACCATAGTCTGGTAATCGCGAGGCGTGGTCGAGCGAATCTACCGGCCCGAGTGTGAACTGGATATCGCGCTCCGGGTCGATGTTATTGAGGGCTCGCAGAGTTACTTCGCCTATATCCTGCACGTCTACGTCTTCGTCGACTACGACGATACATTTTGTGAACATCGCCTGCCCCAGCGACCAGATGGCGTTCATTACTTTGCGGGCCTGGCCGGGATAGGACTTACGGATGGAAACGATCATCAGGTTATGAAAGACACCTTCGATGGGTAAGTTGATATCGACTAACTCGGGAATGGTGAGGCGCATGAGTGGGAGGAAGATGCGCTCGACGGCTTTGCCCATCCAGGCGTCTTCTTGTGGCGGCTTGCCGACGATGGTGGCGGCGTAGATTGGGTCTTTGCGGTGCGTGATACAGGTGACGTGGAAGACGGGATACTCGTCTTCGAGCGAGTAGAAGCCGGTGTGGTCGCCGAAGGGGCCCTCGGTGCGGAGTTCGTCGAGATTGACGTAGCCTTCGAGGATGATTTCGGCGTGGGCGGGGACTTCTAAGTCAACCGTCTCGCACTTCACGAGTTCGACCGGTTTCTGGCGGAGGAAACCGGCGATCATGAATTCTTCCACGTCGGGCGGGGCGGGCACGATCGAGCAGAAAGTTAGCGCCGGCTCGGTCCCGATCGCTACGGCTACTTCCAGGCGACCGGCGGGGCGCGGGCCGTCGGCTAATCTCGCTCCCCCTGAGGATCTTGCCATGATGTCGACTGCGGCGGAGTTCACGGGGCGAGCTTCACTCGGCTGGACAGTCGAGGGCGGCTGTCCCTCCGTAATTCTTGCTTCTTGACGCAGGCGTTCGCGATAGTGCTCGGCGGCTACTTTTTGGCGCTGCCAGTGCATGCCAGTGCTGCGCCCGTCATAGACCTGCATGCGATACATCCCAACGTTGCGCTTGCCGGTCTTCGGATCGCGCGTGATGACGCAAGGGAGCGTAATGAAGCGGCCACCGTCTTTCGGCCAGCATTGCAGGATGGGGAAATCCAAAAGAGAAAAATTATCCCGCTTGATGACTTCTTTGCAGGGGCCGGTGGGGACGGTCTTGGGAAAGAACTTGCCCATCTCCGCCAGCATGGGCAGCATTTTTATCTTGTCGAGGATGCCTTGCGGCGACTTGACGTCCATGAAGGCGCGAATGCGGTCGGCAACTTCGTCGAGGGTATCGACTTCGAGGGCGCGTCGCATGCGGCTGGCGGAACCGAATTGATTGATGAGAAGCCTTTGACCGGGATAGCCTTTGAGATTTTCGAAGAGGAGGGCTTTGCCCCCGACAGTTCCCTGCTGGTCTTTTCCCGATGATCGACTCTTCGAGACGCGGTCAGTAATTTCGGTGATTTCTAAAATTGGGTCAGCTTCGGTGCGGATTCTTTTCAGTTCTCCGGCGCGATCGAGGGATTGGATCCAGTCGCGCAGATCGTCGTAGGGCAAGAGGCCTCCTGAATGACAGACGATTATATGACGCGAACGAAAAGTGTATTCACCACTGAGACACAGAGGCACGGAGAAAATCGAAAGAAATGACCTCCTCTGTGGCTCTGCGACTCTGTGTTAGGGATGGGGGTTGGACTCGGTTCGCCCTTTCACATTTTCCGCTCTGCGAATAGGATAGGAAATCAAATCCACAAGCTTTGGATGCTGCACGTGGTCTTTCGCGGGAGGGGTGCATGATTCGCCTGAAGGTGAACGGGAAAGAGAGAACGTTTGGTGGCGATCCGGAGATGCCGCTCTTGTGGTATCTGCGCGACGTTGCCGGACTGACGGGGACGAAATTCGGTTGTGGCATGTCCCTCTGCGGAGCCTGCACCGTGCACCAGAATGGCGAGGCGATCCGGTCGTGCTCGACTTCCATGAAGGAAGTGGCCGGCACCGAGATCACGACGATCGAGGGGATTGCGCCCATCCACCCCGTGCAAAAAGCGTGGATGGAAATTCGCGTTCCGCAGTGCGGATATTGCCAGACCGGGCAGATCATGCAGGCCATCGCCATGCTCAAGGACAATAAGAATCCGACCGACGATGACATCGATATGGTGATGTCCGGAAATCTCTGCCGGTGCGGAACGTATCAGCGGATCCGGTCGGCCATTCACGTGGCGGCAAAAGAGCTGGCCGCGAAGGAGCGGGCATGAGACTCATCGAAAATGTCAGCCGGCGCGGATTTCTGCAGGGTGCGCTCGCTTCGGGCGTGTTCGTATTGAGCGCGCGATTTGTCCCGGAAACGCTCTGGGCCGCGGAAGGAGAAGCCGCGGCGGCGGCTTTCGATCCCACGTTATGGATGTCGATTGCGGCGGATGGCACAGTCACGATTGTGGCGCACCGTTCGGAAATGGGGTGCGGGAGCCGGACCGCGTTGCCGCTGGTGGTCGCCGACGAACTGGATGCTGACTGGTCACTCGTGAAGATCGAGCAGGCGATTGGCGATCCGAGATATGGCGATCAGGATACGGATGGATCGCATTCGGTACGGAGCAATTTCGAGTTGATGCGGCAGGTGGGCGCGACCGGGCGCGCCATGCTGACCTCGGCTGCGGCGACGCAATGGAATGTTGCGGCGAAGGATTGTTCGACGGAGCCGCACTTCGTGGTGCATCAGGCCAGCGGACGAAAGTTGGGATACGGCGAGTTGGCGGGCGCGGCGGCGAAATTGCCGGTTCCAAAAAAAGAAGATTTGAAATTCAAGTCGCGCTCCGAATGGCGCTATATCGGCAAGGAATCGAACGCGCTGTTTGATCTGCAGGATATCGTCACCGGCCAGGCGACATTCGGCATGGACGCGACCATGCCCGGTATGGTGTATGCGTCGGTTGAGCATCCGCCGGTGCTGGGGCAAAAGATCAAGTCCTACGACGACTCGGCCGCGCTCAAAGTCGCGGGTGTACAGAAAACCATTGTCATTGAAACCGTCACGCCTCCGCATCTGTTTAAGCCTTTGGGCGGAGTCGCGGTGATTGGCGACAACACGTGGGCGACGTTTAAAGGACGCCAGGCATTGAAGATCGAGTGGGGCGAGAGCCCGCACTCGGTCTATAACTCGAAGCCATTCCGCAAGACGCTCGAAGATACTTCACGGAAACCCGGCAAAGTTGTGCGCAATGTGGGAGACGTCGACGCCATCTTCGCCAAAGCCGGGACCGAGGCCGGAACCCAGGCCGGAACCCAGGCCGGAACAAAGATTGTTGAGGCCGAGTACTACACGCCGCACCTGGCGCATGTTTCGATGGAACCGCCGGTCGCAGTCGCCGAGTATCGCGATGGAAAGGTGCTGGCATGGGCGCCGACGCAGAATCCGCAGGCGGTGCAGGAGACGATTGCGGGCGTGCTCGGGATCAAAAAAGAAGATGTGACCTGCCATGTGACCCTGCTGGGCGGCGGATTCGGGCGGAAGTCAAAACCGGATCAGGTGGCTGAGGCGGCTGTTCTCTCAAAACAACTTGGCAAGCCGGTCAAGGTGACGTGGACGCGCGAGGACGATGTCCGCTTCGACTTTTTTCACTCCGTCGCGGCGATGTATATGAAGGCAGCGGTTGGCGCGGATGGCAAGCCCACCGCGTGGTTGCAGCGCACGGTGTATCCGCCGATCAATTCGACATTTGATGCCACCGCCGTGTATGCCGACGACGAGATGGGACTGGGCTGGAACAATCTGCCGTTCGATATTCCGAATCATCGGGCGGAAAATGGGCCGGCGGATTATCACGTGCGTATTGGATGGCTGCGCAGTGTGGCCAATATCTATCACGCCTTCGCGATTCACTCGTTCGCGGACGAACTGGCGCATCGCGCTAAGAAGGATTCGGTGGAATATCTGCTGGGGTTGATTGGACCGGATCGAATTGTGGATCTCAATCTGAAGGGCGATGAGGCCGAGGACGCAAAGGGCTATCCTCTGGAGACGGCGCGTCTGCGGCGCGTGACTGAGATGGTGGCGAAAAACTCGGGATGGGGTAAGCGGCCGATGGGCAAAGGCCGCGGGCTGGGAATCGCGGCGCATCGCAGCTTCCTGACCTATGTGGCGACGGTGGTCGAGGTCGAAGTCGATCACAGCGGGCAAGTACACATTCCGAATGTCTGGACGGCGGTGGATGCGGGAACCATTGTCAGCCCGGACAATATTCGGAATCAGTTCGAGGGCGCTGCCGTGTTTGGAACGAGTCTCGCGCTCTTCGGCGAAATCACGGCGACCAATGGCGCGATCGATCAGAGCAATTTCAATAACTTTCAGATCACGCGCATGAATCGCGCTCCAGGGCACATTAATGTGGAGATCGTAAAGAGCGATGCGCCGCCGGCGGGCGTGGGCGAACCGGGAGTGCCACCCTTTACGCCGGCGCTGTGCAATGCGGTTTTTGCGGCAACCGGCAAGCGCGTGCGAGAGCTGCCGCTGGCAAAAACGAAATTCGTTTAGGGCTTTCGGCTTTTGGCGCTCGGCTTGGGCTCTGGTTTTCTATATATGGACGAAAGAAGAATCTCTTTATGATTCGACGGTTGGCGTTTCTCATTTTGTTGTGCGCGTCCGCATTCGCGCAGGAGATTACCGTGGCCGCGGCGTCCGATATGAGCGCCGCGCTGCCGGAACTTGTCGCGGTGTACTCGAAGAAGACTGGACGCAGCGTGAAGGTGTCGTTTGGCGCATCGGGCAATCTGACCAATCAGATTCGCAATGGCGCGCCGTTCGACGCTTTCTTTTCGGCGGATGAAGGATATCCGCAGCAACTGATCGATGAAGGGCTGGCATCGGGCAGCACGCTCTATCGCTATGCGGTCGGGCGACTGGTGCTGTGGGTGCCCAACGACTCGCCGCTTGATCTGCCGAAGCTGGGCATCAAGGCTTTGCTCGATCCTTCGGTAAAAAAAATCTCGATTGCAAATCCTACGACCGCGCCTTACGGGCACGCGGCGGCGGGAGCGCTGCGGCATTTTGGAATTTACGAGCAAGTTGCGGGGAAACTGGTGATCGGGGAAAACATTTCGCAGGCCGCGCAGTTTGTGGAATCGGGGAATGCCCAGGCGGGACTGATTGCGCTGTCCCATGCGCTCGCGCCCGCGATGAAGGATAAGGGCCGGTATTGGATGGTGCCGCTTGATGCCTACCCAATCCTCAATCAGGCGGCAGTGGTGCTGGCAAAATCGAAGCAAGCAAGTGCCGCTCGCGAGTTTTTGGATTTTATCCGCAGCACCGAGGCCACATCCCTACTCGCCCGCTATGGCTTCAGCCTGCCGGAAAGTCGCCCAACCGGAGCCCCGCCGAAATGAACTGGGAGGCGTTCTGGCTGACGGTACGCCTCGCGTCGATCGTGTCTCTTGTGCTCCTTGCCATTGGGATACCGGTCGCATACTGGCTAACCTATTCGCGCTGGCGCTGGAAGTTTCTGATTGAGGCTGCGGTTGCGCTTCCCATCATTCTGCCGCCAACTGTGCTCGGTTTTTATGTGCTGGTCGCGCTGGGCTCGCGGAGTCCGATCGGGCGGTGGTGGGAGTCGCTGACGGGGCACACCCTGGCTTTTACGTTCGAGGGGTTGGTCATTGGGTCTCTGCTTTATAGCCTTCCATTTGCGGTGCAGCCATTTTCCGCTTCGTTCGGCGCGGTCGATCCGAAACTGCTGCAGGCCTCGGCAAGCCTCGGGCATTCTCCTCTGCAAACCTTCCGCCGCGTGGTCATTCCGCTTTCCAGAGCCGGCATCGTCACGGGATTCACGCTGAGTTTCGCCCACACCCTGGGGGAATTTGGCGTTGTGCTGATGGTCGGCGGAAATATTCCCGGCGTGACGCGGACGATTTCGATTGATATTTACGATCGGGTGCAGGAGGCACAATACGCCAGCGCGAATTCAACGGCGCTGGTGCTACTGGTTATTTCTTTCGTGCTTCTTTCGGTCGTGTATGGGCTGAACCGTCGCGCGTGGGTGGTGGGTCCGTGGAAATAAAAACCGCGGGCTCGGCGCCGGCCATACCCACCGCAATCTCTTCCGAGCTTGAGGTGCGCATTCGCAAGCGCTACCCGAATCCAGCCGGCAGCTTTCTTCTGAATGTTCACTTGCGAGCGTTGGCGGGATTCACGATTTTGTTTGGCGCATCGGGCGCGGGCAAGACGACCTTGCTCAATTGCATCGCGGGACTGGCCGATCCCGAGGCGGGACGAATCTCTTTGGGCGGCGAAGCCGTCTACGACTCAGAAACCGGGCAGAACATTCCCGCGTGGAAGCGCCACGTCGGCTATGTGCTGCAGGATCTGGCGCTCTTCCCTCATCTGACCGCGGAAGAAAATGTCGAATATGGACTGCAACACCTTGCGGCGGCGGAGCGACATGCGCGCAGCCGCGAGATGCTCAGCGCCTTTCGTATTGAACATCTGCGGGAGCGGCGGCCGGCGCAGATTTCAGGCGGCGAGCGGCAGCGCGTTGCTCTGGCTCGCGCGCTCGTAACCGGGCCGCGCGTGCTGTTGCTCGATGAACCGCTGGTCGCGCTCGATCGGCCGACGCGCTCGCTCATCATCGCCGACTTGCGACTTTGGAACCAGCGCAACCGCATTCCAATTTTGTTCGTGACCCACAGCATCGAAGAAGTGTTCGCGCTGGGCTCGGAGGTGATTGTGCTCGACGCGGGCAAAATCGCGGCGCAGGGGCTTCCGAAGGACGTGTTGCACGCCCCGCAACTGGAGACGGTGGCGCAACTGGCGGGATTCGAAAATGTTTTTGACGCGACCGTGACCGCCTCGCATCCGGATCGCGGGACGATGACCTGCCGGATCGGCGTTGGAAAAGTCGAACTCGAGACGCCGCTGGTGGGCGCTGCGGTGGGCACTCATTTGCGGGTCGGGATTCGGGCCGGAGATATTTTGCTGGCAACAGAGGCCCCGCGTGGACTGAGCGCGCGCAATGTTTTGACGGGAGCCATTCGGCGACTGGAGGAGATGGCAGGAATGGTCTCAGCGATCGTCGACTGCGGCGGCGTGAGGTTTGATACGCACCTTACTCTCGCCGCGCGTGATGGGATGGAACTCGCGGTGGGCAGGAGCGTCTGGGTGGTCATCAAGACGCATTCCTGTCATTTAATGCAGGAATAGTTGGGCATTCTGCTCAGCATTTTGATCGAATCCGATCACGGCGATCCATTGGCCGTCCGCCTTTTTTTGGAACACGATAGTTCCGCCCAGACGTTGAGCGATCTCCTCGGGTGACATGTCCTGGTGATAGCCAAAAAATCTTTCCTTGAGCTTGCGCCATGCCGGCCAGTCCGCGAGCAACGGGTGCGCGGGTTGATACTTCGTGGAGAAAACGAGGGCTGCATTGAATTGGCCGCGAGCCGCGGAGGCCAAAGCGATCTGAGCAGGGCTGAAATCCTCGAGACGGAGAACGGAAAACGGACGGGAGACATAGCCGAGCCACGGGCGCGTCAGTTCGTCAGAGGCGGGCCACGCGGTTAGCACGCGCGCGTTCGGATTGTGGAACGCCAGAAAACGCTCAGCCTCGGCGTGCAAGACGATGTAGTCGCGGTAGGCGAGATTGTCTTCAAGAGAGAATCCATAGGGCGGATTGACGAAGAGTCCGCCCACGAATGCGACGGCGACTGCCGCCACAATCAGCGGCCAATAGCGCACGCGGCGCCACAGAGTCGCAATCCACACCAGAACTACGAGCGGTAGAACCGGCAAAAGATAGCGCGCGAGCACCGCCCCGCCCACTGCTGACATGAACAGCAGGTAGGCCAGAAGGACGGCGGCGAAGGCAGCCTGGATCCAGATCGCAATGCGCGGACGCTCGCGGCCGTTTTCAATCTGTGGAGGACGAAGCAACGCCAGCGCACCCGCCAATGTTAGTAAATATAGACCGAGGTATCCGCAGACTTGCCAGAGTCGGAGCGCAAAGGCCAGGGGAATGCGCAGCGGATTCAGGGTTTCAGCAACGTTGTAGCGGAAAAATCCCGGGCTGCCGAAGACGTATCCCGTTTTCGCATGGTGATAGGCAAACCAGCCGACGATCGCTATGACGGGCAAGAGCAAGTGGAAAGCGCGCGTGCGGCGGTTTTCCGGCAGAGCGAGTTCGGCCCAGCCCGTGCCGCTACTGATTCGCCGCGTACCAATCCAGCCTGCAACCACCTGCCAGGCGAAGAGCGCGAGCGGCGCGATGATTGCGGTTTCCTTTGCTAAAGCAGCCAGCGAAAACCACCCGGCCTGCTTCCATGGATCGTCCTCAAGAAAAGCAAGCAGCGCCCAAAACGTGAAGCCCGCCGCCGGCAGATCGACCTGCGCGAGAGAACTCTGAGTGAAGAACACCGGGTAAATAGCGACCAGCGCGGTCGTTGCCCAGGCGATTCGCGTGTTCGAAGCGGCTCGCGCCAGGCGAAACAATCCGAGAAGGGAGAAGGCCGCCAGCATCAACATGGCGGTTCGCGTGACCAGCGTCGAATAACCAGCGACGCGCCATGCCAGCGCAAGCCACGCCATTACCAGCGGTGGATGCAAGCTCGAAGGGGTCGATTGCGGGACGAGGGCACCCGCCAGATAGAGATCGCGTGCCGCCGGAACGTAGTAGCCAGCTTCGTCCCAAAAATAAGGGAGGCGCAGCAACGGCGCGTGCAGCAGCATCAGGGTCGCAAAAAAAAGAGCGAACAGAAGAAATTGCTGCGGCGTGGGGATGGCCGCGGCGTGAGATGCGGATTCGAATTCGGAGGGCGATGGAGCGCTCTCAATCACGGAATGCTCGGCCACGGACCGCGCCTTCCGCTGCGCAGCCATCAGTGCACGGGTCCGCCGGGAGCGCGCGGATCGAGTTTGATCTCGCCAAAGGCGGCTTCGTAGTTGACCACGTTCTGCTGCAGCAGTGACATCAGGGCCTTCGCCTGCTGCGGTGACAGATAAATTCCCTGGAAATTATGAAGCTCGACCTGGCTCTCCGAGGCTTGTTGCATGGTGCCGAAGACGAGGAAAAAATCCCAGACATTGACGCGAATCTGGACGCTGTTCGAGTAAGACTCGCGATATTCAGCCGTTTGAACGAACTTCACATTGGGTTGATTCTGTGTATTCATATCGGGCAAGTTTACCGCGTGCCAAGCAATGAGGGCAAAGAGCCTGCGCTTTCAAAGATCGCAAGGGACGCGATCTAGGGCGAGACGCCGCGGTGCGAGGAACTCGTTCGTTTCCTGACCTACCTTCTTTGCTCCAGCTTGACCGAAACGGTGATGGGCTGGCCGTTGCGCATCACTTTCACTTCGACGACGTCACCGACTTTGCTGTTGCGGAGCGCGTCGGTGAAATCGTAGAGATTCTTAATCGGCTTGCCGCCAAACTGAACCAGAATGTCTCCCGCTTTCAGCCCAGCCTTGGCGGCCGGCGAGGCTGGTTTTACGTCGGAGAAGCGCACGCCATTTTCCACCTGGCCGAAATCCGGAATCGATCCGAAATACGGCCCGTAACCGCCGCCTGAACCTCCGGGCGGCTTTTCGTCAGCCACCGTAATAAATGTCGGACGACCGTCTGCGTTGGCGAGTTCCTCCGCCGTTTTTCCCACGACATCAACGAGACGCGCGGCAGAATCGGGATTGATCTTCTCCCATGTGTCCGAGGGCTTGTGATAGTCCGAGTGCAAGCCGGAGAAGAAAAACAGCACAGGAATTTTCTTGCTGACAAAGGAGGTATGATCGCTCGAAGAATAGCCACCGGGCGAGTATTCAATCTTGAATCCCGAGCCCGCCGCCGCTTGTTCCACATCGGCCTTGAGGGTAGAACCCGTGCCCACGCCGCCGATGTAAACCTTCTCATCCTTGATCCGTCCGATCATGTCCATGTTGAGCATAGCGACGGCATGGTCGAGCGGACGTGTCGGATTCTTGACCCACTCGGCCGAGCCGAGCAGGCCGAGTTCTTCACCGGCAAACGACATGAATAGAATGCCGCGCCGCAGCTGCCCTTTTTCGGGCGCGAACATGCGCGCGAGTTCCAGAACTCCCGCTGTCCCCGAGCCGTTGTCGTCGGCACCGGGGTGAATTTGTCCGATCTGGGAGGGCGCGAGCGAATCGATATTTCCTCGGCCGAGGTGATCGTAGTGCGCGCCGATGATTACATATTCGTCAGTCTTCCCCGGAAGATAAGCAAGCACGTTATTCACTGTGGCCCGGGTGGTCTTGACGTTCACCGTGAGCGATGCGTTTTGACTCGCAGACAGTTCGAACGACGCCGGCCTGGAAGACGAGTTGATTTGATCTTGCAGTCCAGCGAGCGACTTCCCTGCCGGCTTCAGCCATTCATCGGCCACGGAATTCTTGACCTGCGCAAAGATGATGCCGACATCTTCCGGCCCGCTCACGCTGCCGAAGCGAGTCAGCAGATCCTCTTCGCCATCGCCCAGCTTTCCATTCAACATGATCAGCGCCTTGGCTCCATGGTTGCGAGCGTTGATCGCCTTGGTGATGAGCTGCGCGTGGCTCGTCATTCCTTGCTTGCCGGTCTTTTCGGCGAAGGATGGCGGCTCGAAGCGGAGAGCGAAAACGATCTTATCTTTGACGTCGACGCCCGCGTAGTCGTCGTAGTGAAATTCGTCGGCGGTGACTCCGTAACCCACGAAGACGAGTGGGGCATGCACCGTGCCGGACGACGAAAAACTGAACGGTACAAAGTCCTGCTTGGATTTCAGTTCATGCTTCTGCCCGCCATTTGTCACAACGAGTTCGTTTTTTCCTTTGAGCTGCGCTCCGGTGATGACGCTGAACGGCTGAAGATAACCGTTGGTACCCGCGGGCTCGAGACCGAGACTTTTATATCTTTTTTCGATCAGGTGCTGGGCGCGAATAATACCCTTCGTGCCGGCGCCGCGGCCTTCCATTTGAGGCGTGGTCAGGGCCTTGATGTCGTCAAGATAGCGATGCGGGTCGGCGATTTGGATGTTGGGGGGCGCGTTGGCGGCAGCCAACCAGACCGAGAAAACGACCGCAAGAATGGCAAGGCTTCGGACGAGTTTGACTCTACGCACGGCAATGCCGGAGCCTTCATTTTGAATTGACATGATGCCGCAAATCGTAAGGTGGTTGGGAGTTGCTGTCAATCACCCGATCCGCCACGAGCTGTGAACCGTGAGCTGTGGGCTATGAGCTGTGCGCTGTGAACCGTGAGCAAATCCCGCCTAAAACTCAAAACCCGCTTGTCTCTACCCAACAAGCTAGAGACAGCAGCGGGTTTTGATTGATCCAATTATTGACAGCGCTTCCGCCGTTTTTATCTCTTCCCTCCACCGCGCGCCGCAGGAGGAGAATACCGCTGCTGCAATTGTTGGCGCTGTTCGGTATGCCGTTGCACCATCTGCTGGGTTTGCTGCTGGTGCTGCTGCTCAACTTGCTGTTTCTTCGCTTCGTCGGCATTCTGCCTGGCCAGCTTGGCGTGCTCTTTATCCTGCTGCTGCTGGAGCTTCTGCCGCTCTTTATTCTGCTTGGCGATCAGCTTGTCCTGTTCCTTCTGGTATTTCTGATCCTGCTTAGGGTTGCCAGTGTTGGGAGTGTTGCGTTCGATGGGCGGAAGATCATTGGGATGGTGAGCGTTCCCGGCCATTCCTCCCGCTGCTGCTCCACGACTCGGATGAGGCGTGTATGTGCCACCAGCCTCGCGCGCTGGCATAGCTCCGCTTTTGAAATCTCCCGGCCGGGCGGTTGCGGCTATCGGCGGCTTGCCGTGGTTGGCGGAAGCCCGCAGTTCAGGATTACCGCGCGCCTCATTGATGTGTTGCGTCTGCGCGGCCACCGGCCCCACATGCCGCTGACGAGCCGCCGCTTCCTCTTGCGGAGTCGGATGTGCGTTGATTCCGCCTTCGCCGCCGTTATAGCTGACGTGATTGACGGCGTTGTGGTTTACGTTCTCGACGTAGACGTTGTGAATATTTTCGACATTCACATTCATGACGGCGCGGTTGTAGAAGAAGTGTCCGCCTTCCCATCGGCCGCCAACGAAGCCTACGCCAAAATAGCCGAAACCGTAATCGATCCCACCGTAGAAACCGACCTCCGGCCCCCAGTAGCCGTCATAAAAAGCATAGGCGCCATCGGCCCATGCCCAATAAGGCGGAGTCCAGAAGAAGCCGTCTTCCGGCGCCAGCACCCAGGTGCCGGGAATCCAGTAGTAGTCATCAAAATCGGCGTCCCAGCCCCAATAGCCGGGCGTCCAGAGATAACCGTCTCCGGGGCAAATCGGCTGCTCGTAAACCGGCAGCGGAGGCGGAGCAAAACCCACCGAAATACCGATGGCAGCGAAGGATGGAGTGGAAATTGCTGCGGTTATGGCGAATAGGGCGAATGCGAACAACACAACATGGGGGGAGAGAATCTTGCGCATGGGTCCTCTTGCCGCTTTTCCTACGCTGGCCCGGTACATATCTCAATCGCTAACGGGCTGCGTGAATTCGCGGCAGAACTTACCAGAACTATACAAAGACGCTAAACAGCTGGTTAAGGTTGGATATCCTACTGGGTAAAGTTCGATGTTTTCTTTTTTGCAGGGCCCAATAAAAAATATTTTACGCCTTCTCAATGAGTTACATAGACCCCCTCTCAATGGAGGATTGACAGGCTTCGACCGAAGGACTACTGTAGCTCCACTTGGCGAATAAAAGGCGAACATCCATTGTCGGCTCTATTATCGAAATCCCAAATTCTGCGGGCGCAGATCGAAGAAAAATTGCCCTCCGCTTTCACCGTCTACCCGCGCCAGGAGCGGGGCAGCATTCCCACCGGCATTGCGCAGATCGACCAGGCCGTGCAGGGTGTACCGCTCCATGCCTTGACCGAAATTTGCGGCAGCAATCTGGCGTCTTCGGGCAAAACTTCGGTGCTCAATTCCCTGCTGGCGCAGGCCTCGCACCGGCATTTTTGCGCGCTGGTCGACGCTGGCGATTCGTTCGATCCAACCTCCGGCCAAGCCGCCGGAATTCATCTGCCGCGTCTGCTCTGGGTGCGCTGCGGCACCAGCCGGATGAAATTGCCTCCCCTCGAACAAGCCTTTAAAGTTACCGACATTCTGTTGCAGAGCGGCGGCTTTGGACTGATCGCCGTGAATCTGAGCGGCGTTCCCGACCGGGTGGTGCGCAGAGTTCCGCTGAGTACGTGGTTTCGCTTCAGCCGGGTGATCGAAAAATTTCCCGCAGCTTTGGTTTTTGTTGGCGAGGCGCCGCACGCCACCAGTTGCGCTGGATTGGTGTTGCGCGTAGAAAACGCAGCCGCCCTTTCTGGCAATCCACTCCCCTTCACCGGCAATCTGCTCACGCAAATAAATCTCAATGTGGAAGTGGTGCGCGGCCGCGGCAAGAAACCGGTGGACTCGGAAAAATATTCAGGAGGCGCGGGAAAATACCTGGAAGGAAGTGGCATTTCTCTCTCGGCACATTCTCTTGCCGCACATTCTCTTTCGCTACATTCTCCATCGTTACAACGGGCATAAAGTCGAACCGCACTCGCAACAGATGTGACAAACCCTTGGGTATGAATCGTGTTTGCGTGCTTCTACATTCCGGATTTTGCGGTGCAGGCCACCTTGCTGCCCGAGATGTCACAGGCCGCGCCCGAAGCGCGAGTGGCGTTGCGAGCTTCGCCTCTTGCCATTCTGGATGGCCCGGCGAGTTTGCCGCGCGTCTTCGCCACCAGCCACGCCGCCCGCCATGCGGGCATTCAACCCGGCATGACCAAGTTGCAGGTCGAAACCTATGGCGGCGTGCAACTGCGCAAGCGCTCGATCGCGGATGAGGAATCGGCGCAGACCGCGCTCATAACTTTTGCCGGCGCATTTTCTCCCCGCGTCGAATCGACCTGTCCGGGCGCGGCAATTCTGGATCTGGCCGGAACCGAAAAGCTGCTCGGCCCGTGGCAAAATGCCACGCGCATGATGATCGCGCGCGCGGCGGAAATCGGATTCGATCTTCGCATCGCCATCGCCTCCAATCCCGATACGGCGTTTTTCGCGGCACGCGGTTTTTCCGCAAACAACTTTTCACGCGCGCCCCGTCCAGGCCGGAGTCCTCAGCAAGCGTCGTTTGCTCGTTGGGGGGGGAACTCCGCTTGGGCGGGGATTTTTATCACTCCCGGTGAAGAAGCTGTTGTGCTGACGTGTGTGCCTGTCGATGTGCTGCCGATCTCTCCTGAAATGCTGGCGACCCTGCACAGTTGGGGCATTCGCACATTTCAGGCGCTGGCCGAGTTGCCGGCGTTGGCCATTACCGAACGCCTCGGCCAGGAAGGCCTGCATCTGCAAAAACTGGCGCGCGGCCAGGTTGTGCGGCCGCTGTTGACGATGGAACAGAAAGCCGAGTTCGTCGCCAGTTTTGAGTTTGACGATCCAGTGGAAACGCTGGAATCCATCTTTTTTATTTTGAACCGCCTCCTCCAGGAGCTGTGCCTGAAGCTGCTCAACGCAGCCATGGCGGCGCAGGAGCTGCATCTGGCAGTCGACCTCGAAGTGCGGCAACTTCAACGCCACCACAAAGAAAGAGATCGCGAGAAAGAGAAAGAAGAAAAAGAAGACGAGCAGCACCGGCACGAATGGAAGTTACCGGTTCCCACACAGAATCGACATTTACTTTTCGGCCTGGTTCGGCTGCACCTGGAGAAGACAACTTTCTCAGCTCCCGTGCGGCGCCTGCGCCTGGAAGTCATTCCCGTCAAGCCGCGCGTAGCGCAGGAAAATTTCTTTGCGCCGCCTTCACCCGAAGCCGAAAAGCTGGAGATCACGCTGGAGCGGTTGCGCGGAGTGGTCGGGAGCACCGACGCCGCCGGAACCTCTTGCGTGGGCTCGCCGGAGTTGGTCGATACGCATAAGCCCGGCAGCTTCACGGTGCGGCATTTTTCGAGTGCCTACAATACTCAACCAACTTGTCATCCTGAGCGGAGCGGGGTAAGCGAAGCGCGCTCCGCGGAGTCAAAGGATCTCTACCCTTTTCAGAAATTGCAGGAGTCCACGCCGGTTATTGCGCTGCGAATCTTTCGTCCCGCGCTTGAAACTTCGGTCGAGCTCGACGGAGCGAAGCCTCATTTCGTCCGCCTGTGGAGCCGCCATCGCCGGGTGCTGGCCGCTTCCGGGCCTTGGTCAAGTTCCGGTGATTGGTGGAACCCGTCGATCTGGTGGCGCGAGGAATGGGATGTGGCTCTGAAAACCCCCGCCGGGCCCGGCTTCTACCGCATTTACAAAGATCGCATTCGCGAGCGGTGGTTTGTGGAAGGAGTATTTGATTGACGTCCTCCGCTTATTCCCATGCCCTACATCGAACTCCATGCCCGCTCCGCTTTCAGTTTTCTGGAAGGCGCTTCCCTGCCCGAGTCGCTCATCGCCGCGGCCGCCGAGCGCGGCATGCCCGCTATGGCTCTCCTCGACCGCCATGGAGTCTATGGCGCGCCGCGCTTTCACATGGCTGCCATACAGCGCAAAATCAAAGCGCACATCGGAGCGGAAGTCTGCATCGTCGAGGGCGGCTACTATCCGCTGCTGGCCGCAACCCGCGCGGGCTATCAGAATCTCTGCCGCCTCATCACCACCGCCAAACTTCGCATCCCCAAGAGGCGCGCCTCGAAAAAAACGATTGCCACCGCCGCGCTCGGCGAACTGCAAGATCATGCCGAAGGATTGATCTGCCTGACGGGCGATGAAAATGGCCCGCTGGCGCTCGCTCTCAATAAAGATGGCCTCGCTGACGCGCGAAAATTGCTCGAGCAGCTCGTTTCGATCTTCAACCGCGAAAATGTCTACGTTGAATTGCAGCGGCACGGCAACCGCTCACAGGAGGCGCGCAATCAGGCCGCCATAGAACTGGCACACGAACTTCATCTGCCCCTGCTCGCCACAAATGGTGTTTGTTATGCCACTCCTGCCGAGCGCGAAATTGCCGACGTCTTCACCTGTCTCAAGAACAAGCGCCGCCTCGATACTGCCGGCCGCCTGCTGGCGCAAAATTCCGAGCGCCACGTTCGCAGCGCCGAGGAGATGGCCCAGCTCTTCGCCGATCTCCCTGAAGCCATCGCCAACACAACTGAATTATCTTCGCGCCTCGAATTTACACTCGAAAAATTAGGCTATGAATTCCCGCGCTATCCCGTCCCCGGCGGCGAGACGATGGATTCTTTTCTGCACAAGCGCACCTGGGATGGCGCACGATGCCGCTATCGTCCCGTGAGTGCGCGCGTGCGCACGCAACTCGAAAAAGAACTGGCGCTGATCGAGAAGCTCAAACTCTCCGGATATTTCCTCATCGTGTGGGATCTGGTCTGTTTTTGCGAGCGCAATGGCATTCTCGTGCAGGGCCGCGGATCAGCCGCCAATAGCGCGGTTTGCTATTCCCTCGGCATCACCGCCATCGATCCCATCGGCATGGATCTGCTCTTTGAGCGCTTCCTCTCCGAAGAACGCGGCGAGTGGCCGGACATCGATCTCGATCTTCCCAGCGGCGATGAGCGCGAAAAAGTTATTCAGTATGTCTACGAACGTTACGGCAAGCGCGGCGCGGCCATGACCGCCAATGTCTGCACCTATCGCGGGCGTTCCGCCGCGCGCGAAATGGGCAAGGTGCTTGGCTTCGATGAAGACACGCTCGCGCGCCTCTCGGCCATCGTCGGCACGTGGGAGTGGCGCGACCCGAATGACACCATGGAGCGCCAGTTCACGAATACCGGCCTCGACCTCAGCAATCCGCAAATCGCCGTCTATCTCGACCTCTGCCAGCGCGTGCAGGATTTGCCGCGCCATCTCAGCCAGCACTCCGGCGGCATGGTCATCTGCCAGGGGCAACTGGATTCCGTCGTGCCGCTTGAGCCCGCCACCATGCCAGGCCGCGTGGTCGTGCAATGGGACAAAGACGATTGCGCCGATCTCGGCCTCATCAAAGTCGATCTGCTCGGCCTCGGCATGATGGCTGTGCTCAAGGATTCGATTGGCCTCATTCAGGACCACTACGGCGAAGAGGTAGATCTGGCGCACCTTCCGCAGGATTGCCCAGACGTGTACGACACCATTCGCAAGGCCGACACGATTGGCATGTTTCAGATCGAGAGCTGCGCGCAGATGGCGTCGCTGCCGCGCAATAATCCGGTAAAATTTTATGACCTCGTCACGCAGGTCGCGCTCATTCGCCCCGGCCCCATCACCGGCGAAATGACCAGCCCCTATTTAAAGCGTCGCCAGGGCAAAGAGCCGGTGACTTATCCGCACGAGTCGCTCATCCCCGTGCTCAAGCGCACGCTGGGCGTGCCGCTGTTTCAGGAGCAACTGCTCAAGCTGGCGATGATCAGCGCAAATTTCAGCGGCGGCGAGGCCGAAGAATTACGCCGGGCCCTCGGCAGCAAACGATCAAAGCAGCGCATGCGCGAAATTGACGCCAAACTGCGAGCGGGCATGACGGCGAATGGAATTCCGCCGCAGACGCAGGATCAACTCGCCAAATTCATCAGTTCGTTTGCGCTCTACGGATTCCCCGAATCCCATGCCGCGAGTTTCGCGCTCATCGCCTATGCCAGCGCATTTTTAAAGGTTCGCTATCTCGCCGCTTTCACCGCGGCGTTGCTCAATAACTGGCCGATGGGTTTTTACCATCCGGCAACGATCGTGAAAGATGCGCAGAGGCACGGCCTGCGCGTCAAGCCCATTGATGCGACCTGCTCCGAGTGGAATTGCACGCTGGAGGTTGAGAGGACCTCAGCGGCTAAAGCCATCGTTGAAGATGTCGGGTCAATCGCAGCGCTAAAGTACTGCGCCACCCAAAACCACAGCACTGCCTTAGCCAATTGTTGCTTTGCGCTCCGCATCGGCCTTCGTTACGTGCGCGGAATGCAGCAGGCCGCAGCCGAAGCTCTGGTGCAGCAGCGCGCGCGCGCGCCCTTCGCTTCCATCGAAGACCTCGCTCACCGCGTCTCTCAACTCAACCGCGACAATCTCGCCACGCTCGCCAGCATCGGCGCGCTCAATTATCTGTCGCCCGATGCGCAACTGCATCGCCGCGACGCTCTCTGGCAGGTCGAACGCGCGGTCCGGCGAACCGGTCCGTTGCTCGATGGCATCTTCGAGTTAGACCACGCGTCCCCCTTGCGCAAGATGAACGTCGAAGAAAGGTTAGTCGCCGATTATCACGGCACCGGCTTAACCACCGGCCATCATCCCATGGCTTATCGTCGGGAAGTCCTGCGTGCGCGCGGCGTCAAGTCCGCCCTTGAACTCCGCCAGCTTCCGCACGGCAAGCCCGCCACCACCGCCGGGTGTGTCATTACGCGCCAGCGCCCAGGCACGGCCAAGGGCATGATCTTCATGACGCTCGAAGATGAGACCGGCACTTCACGCGTAATCATCAGCCCCGATTTTTACGATCAGAATCGCATGGTAGTGCTCAAGGAGCGCTTCGTGCTAGTCTCCGGCATCGTCCAGAATCAGGACAACATCGTGCACCTCAAAGCGCGCAGCATTCAGCCTCTGTCGATCAGCGCAGCCACCACGCCGTCGCACGATTTCCACTAACTGCATCATGCCCGCGCAATCTAACTGAGTTCCAGGCACTTAGTTCCACGTCATAACGTTCTCATAACATCCACTGAAACGTTTCGCCCGCAACCATCACTATCTAACCAGCGCCGCCATGACGGCGATTGGGCCCTTCCAAGTCGACTCTGGCTACCACCATAAGACAGGCACGTCTAAGGAGAACCACCATGACAGAGATGAAACGAACGTTCAGGCTCGGCCGCACCCCACGCGCCTTCGATCCGCGCATCCCGCACATGAGCGCGTTGCTGGCCGGACAAACTCTTACCCCGCCGCCCCCATCCGTCGACTACTCGAGCAGCATGCCGGCAAATCTTGGCATGATGCTCAACGACACTCTCGGAGACTGCACCTGCGCCGCTTTTTACCATGCATTGCAGGTGTGGACCTTTAACGTAAGCAACGGGAAATCGATGGATACGGAACCCGACATCGACGTCGAGAAGCTCTACGAACTCGCCTGCGGCTACAACCCGAAAACTCCCGGCGAAGGCCCGGGCGGAAATGAGCAGAAGGTCCTCAAATATCTTCTCCGCACAGGCGCTCCCACGGGAACCACCGGCGGCACCGCCAACAAGATCGCGGCCTTCGTCGAAGTCGATCCGCGCAACGTCGATGACGTCAAGCGCGCCATCAACGATTGCGGCGTGGCCTATATCGGCTTCAACGTGCCTGCGAACATCATGCCGGCGAATGCGAACCCGCCCGCAGTGTGGGATGTCGCCCCCGGCAAGCCCAAGATCGTCGGCGGCCACGCGGTCGTGCTTCCGGGCTACGACGCCAACGGCGCCATTGTGATCTCCTGGGGCCAGCGCTACAAGATGACCTGGAACTTCTTTGCGACCTACGTCGATGAGGTTTACGCCATCGCCGACCCGGACTGGGTCACCGCCACCGGCAAGACACCCGGTGGAATCTCACTGTCCGAACTTCAGCAGCAGATGCAGGCGCTGAAAGAGCCCGCGGCCGCCGTCGCCGCATAGGTGTTGTAACGTAACGCCCCTTACTCCGGGCGGCGCAAGCCGCCCTTTTTTCTTGCGGCAAAGAAAAAGATCGCCGCGCCCCTCAGCTCAGCACATGGCGCGTTCCGCCCGCTCAAACCGCCGTACGTCCGGCCGCCGTACAATAGATTCATGGCCGCGCTGCGAGACATCCTCGATTCCCGCGTGCGTGAGGGCGACCACGCGCTCTGGGAGCCGATCGAAGCAGGCGAATCCAACTCCGCCAGCGGCCATCGCCTTCGTTGTTATGCCTGCGGTCATCGCTGTCCCATTCCCGAAGGCCAGGCCGGAGTCTGCAAGGTGCGCTTCAATCGTGGAGGCGTGCTTTACGTGCCCTACGGCTATGTTGCCGGCGTGCAGTGCGACCCGATCGAGAAAAAGCCTTTCTTCCACGCCATGCCGGGCGCACTAGCCTACAGCTTCGGAATGCTGGGCTGCGACCTGCACTGTTCCTATTGCCAGAATTGGGTCACCTCGCAGGCGCTGCGCGATCCGAGTGCCATCTCGCCCCCGCTCGATGCCGATCCAGATGAGTTAGTGCGAGACGCGCTGGCGCAGGGAGCCAAGGTCGTGGTCAGCACCTACAATGAGCCGCTCATCACCAGTGAGTGGGGAGTCGCGGTCTTCACGCGCGCCCGCGCCGCGGGCTTGCGAACCGGTTACGTTTCGAACGGCAACGGCACGCCGCAGGTTCTCGAATATCTTCAACCCTGGATCGACTTCTACAAGGTCGATCTCAAGAGCTTCGATGATCGCCACTATCGCGAACTCGGCGGGCGTCTCCAGCCGATTCTCGATACCATTCGCGCCCTCCACGTCATGGGCATTTGGTTGGAGTTGGTTACGCTGCTCATTCCCGGCTTCAACGACGGCGAGGACGAATTGCGCCGCCTGACGGAATTCGTGGCCACTGTGTCCGTCGATATTCCATGGCATGTAACCGCCTTTCATCAGGATTACAAAATGACCTCGCCCGATGACACGCGCCCCGAAGACCTATTGCGCGCGGCGGCCATCGGCCGCGAAGCGGGCTTGCGCTACATCTACTGCGGAAATCTTCCCGGCCGCATCGGCGATTTCGAAAATACCCGGTGCCACCACTGCCGAGCGACGCTGATCCGCCGCGACGGATATCGGATCGAAGAGTACAAGCTCACCGCCGATGGCGTTTGTCCGAAGTGTCACACCCAAATCCCCGGTCGCTGGTCCAATCAATTCGACGGCCAGATTGCCGCCGCTCCTTTTCTACCCCGTCGCAAGCAGCAATTCGTTAGAATCCTGACGAGATGAAAGCAACGAGTCGCGAGCTGAATCCGGGTCGGTGCCATATTGTCGCGAACTCATAGCCCGTAGCTCATAGCTCGTGGCTCATAGCTCGAAGCTCTTTATTCATGCGAATCGCAAAAATTGCGCTGATCGCCTTGTCGTTATGCCTGCTTGCCGCCTGCTCTCCGCGCGACTTCCTGACGCGCCGGCTCGCGGCCGATCTTATCTCCGCGTCCACCGCTTTCAAAACGCCGCAGACGTTTTGGCTTACCACCGGCATCGTTTCGAACAAAGACTTCTCTTCCCCCGAGTCCATGGTTCTGCAACGCCGTGGCTGGATTGTCGGCAACGAGGCCAAGTGTCCAACGAACGTCGAACCTCCGCCCTGTTGGGATGTGGTCCTGTCGCCCATCGGTGTCGACACGATTCGTCCGCTGATTTCGAGCGGTTCGCCCGACAACGGACCCCTCGCGATCCAGGTGGCGCGCCGCGAGGTCATCGAAATTACCGGAATCAGCAAGGCGGGAAATTTTGCCGACGTCGAGTTCACCTGGCGCTGGGTTTCGCTCAACAAAGTGGGCGAGGCGCTTTACGACAGCGGCGTGCATTACCGCTCCACCGTGGCATTTCGCGGCTACGACGACGGCTGGCGGGTTGTAACCTCATCGGCGCGCAGCAACCAGACGCTGGATGAGGCGCTGCGCAATGCCGAGCCGACCGCGCCCTGATTCGCCGAGTCGTACCGAATGAGGCTGTTCATCTCGGATATTTCTGATTGTCGAGGATGCTGAAACCACTCTTATGGGTCAATCACCGCTACGCCATCTCTCGTTGATTCTATTTTTCTTTTTCACAATTTCCGGATTTGCTCAGTGCCCAGCAAAAACCGAAGCTGACACTCGACGAGTTTTTTAACTGGGTCGAGATTTCGAACACGCGGCTCTCGCCCGATGGAAATACAGTCCTTATAACCACCTCACGCCCCGATTGGGACCAGCAGATTTATCGCGAAGAGCTTTGGCTCTATCGCATCCCCGGCGCTTCGGAGTCAAACGCTCCAGGAAATCTGATTCAGCTCACGCAGTCGGGACATAACAAAGATGCGCAATGGTCGCCGGACGGAAAGTGGATTGCCTTTCTTTCCGAACGCAAAGCCGCCGGCGGCAAGGGCGCCGGCTCCGATGATGACGACGCCAAAGACGACAAGGATACCGCGCAGCTCTATCTGATCTCGCCGACCGGCGGCGAAGCCTTCCCCATCACAACCGGAACCGACGAAGTCCACGCATTCGCGTGGGCCGCCGATTCCAGGGCAATCTACTTCGCGACCCGCGAACCCCAAACCAAGCAACAGACGGACGATCACAAAAAAGACTGGAAAGATGTGATCCGGTATCGCGGCGACGAACGTGGTGACACAATTTTTCGCATCGGCCTCGACAGCGCTTTGGCACGCCACGCGGCGCTCGGCTCAACCGAAGCGCCGGACGCGGACAAAGATTCCAACACAACTCCCGCAACCGCCCTCACTCACACCCAGCGTCGCATCGATCAGATGATCGCCTCGCCTGACGGACGCCGGCTCGCCTTCGTCACCAATTCCGTTTCCCAGCGTCAGGAAGACATGGAAGATGTCGAAATCTACGTCGCAACGCTCTCCAGCCCCGCGGCCGAATTCGTCCCCACCCGCCTCACTCACAACGAAGCCGTTGAACTCAATCTCCAGTGGTCTCCGGACAGCCGTCACGTCTTCTTCATGATCAACCAGGGCTCAGTCGAAAAAAAATACGAGGACGGGCAGCCGCGCCTTTATTGGGTCGATGCCGATACCGGCGCGGTCGAGCGCTGGTTCTCGAACTCAAAGCCTGCCAACTTCAACGGCGAGGTTGTGAAGTATGCCGCCATGCCAGACGGTTCCGTCCTCTGCGCTTGCCGCCTCGGAACCGAAGTGCAGTTCTATTCGCAGTCGAACCCGACCGCCGCACTGGTAAAACATCCGGGCTGGCCGGGCTCGTACACGCAGCCCGCCTCGGCCCGGCATTCGTCGCGTGTCGTCTTCATCTTCTCCGCGATCGAGCAGCCGAACGAAGTCTACCTCGCCGAAAGCGTCGACCAACTCGCGCAGGCGCGTCCCATCACCTCATTCAACAAACTTTTCACCGGGCGCGACCTTCCCAAAGCAAAGGTCTATCGCTGGACCTCGCCCGATGGCACGCCTGTTGAAGGCATGCTGATGTACCCGCCCGGAAAGTTCGAGGCGAAAAACCTGCCCACCTTCGTGCTCATTCACGGCGGCCCACAGGACAGCGACGGCAATCGTTTCGAAGCTGACTGGTATGTGTGGGACCGTCTCGCGGCCACGCAGGGCTGGCTGGTATTTGAACCGACCTATCGTGGCGCAACCGGATACGGCGACAAGTTCGCGACTGCCGTTTCGCCCAAAGCTTTTTCCGGCCCAGCGCAAGACATTCTCTCGGGTGTCGATGCCCTCGTGAAAGACGGCATCGCCGATGCAAACCATCTCACCGTCGGCGGCTACAGTTACGGCGGCTACATGACGAACTGGCTCATCACGCAGACCACGCGTTTTAAGGCCGCCGTGACGGGCGCCGGCGGAGTCGAGAACGTCGCCGACTGGGGCAACGACGACTCCACCTTCGACGATGCCTGGTTCCTCGGCGGAACGCCCTGGCAGGCGCGCGACCGCTATGACAGCGAGGCTGCCATCTTCCAGATCGACAAGGCACGCACTCCCACGCACATGGTCGCCGGAGCCGATGATATCCGCGTGCCTCCATTAGAAAGCTATCTATTGGACCACGCGCTGCATAATCTCCACGTCCCGAGCGAACTGATCATTTTTCCCGGCGAAGGTCACGAACTGGATAAGAATCCCTGGCATGGCAAGATCAAAGTTCGCGAAGAATTGAAATGGCTGGAAAAATACGGCGGAGTCGGAAATTCGCAATAAGAATGCAGTCGCTACCGCTGTACTGCCGGCTGCAACTGCGCCACGCGCGCCCGCGGAGACGATTCCTGGTAGCGCGCGATGCCCTTATACAGCGCCTCGGCAATCTGCTGGCGATAGGCTTCCGATAGCAGGTTGTGCTCATCAGTCGGGCTGCTAACAAAAGAAATTTCCGTGAGAATGGACGGCATGGTTGTTCCCGTCAGCACCACAAACGCCGCGTCTTTAATCCCGCGGTCGCGAATGTCGGGACTCTTCGCCGCCAGCGTCGCATAGAGCGAGCGCTGCACATCCAACGCCAGCCGCCGCGACTCTTCCGTCTTTTCGTGCAAGCCAGCCGCCGACAATCCGGCCGGCGTCAACTGCGCACCCGCCAGCGCCTGCTTGTCCATTTCCTTTGACCCGGGCGCGGCAAACAAATTCGTATAGTACGTCTCCACGCCCCGCGCTGTTGCCGAAGCGCTGTAATTCGCATGCACTGACACGAACAAATCAGCCTGCGCGTGATTGGCAAAATCGGCGCGCTGTTCGAGCGGAAGGTAATCGTCGCTCGTCCGCGTGAACATCACCTCTGAGCCCAGCCGGTCATGCAGCAACTTTCCCAGGCGACGCGTCACATCGAGCACCAAATCCTTTTCCACCAAACCCTGCCGCCCCACCGTACCCAGGTCCCAGCCGCCATGGCCAGCGTCCAGCACAATGCGAAATTTTCCCGTCTTGATCGGTGTCGGCTCGACCGCGGCTTGCGTGCGCAGATTCTTGTCCGCCGATACGCCCGGCAATGTGGGCGCCGTTTTGGCCAGCAGAGCCTTCGGCATTTCGCGCAGCTCGACAATCAGCCGGTACGGATCCGACTCCAGACTCACGGAAAAATTTGAGTTGCCCTTCGTGTCCAGCACAATGCGCGTTACGCCCGCCACCGGTTGCGCAATTCTCACCCGCGAAAGCGTCGGGTCTCCCACGTCGAATGTTTTGCCCTCAAGATCGCCCGCCAGCGCCGTGTCATGCAGATCGAAATAAATTCGCTCCGGAGACATCAGCCGGTGCACTTCGTAGGGCACCTGATCTTCCATGTCGATCACCACCGTGCTTCCCATGGCTGACGACCAATGCCGCAAAGCCGTAATTTTTGGAAGCGCGGCCAGCTTGCTCGCCGGTACCGGGCTCAGCGCCGACTCCTCCACGCCTTGCGCGGGTTCCATTAAATTGTCGGCGGCATCGGACGAACCTCCGCTGGCGCTGACCGAACCACTCGCCGCCGTCGAAGCCGGCACCAGATTCGCTCCCGCTTGCCCAGCCGGGGCAGCTTGCGCCGTCTGCGTGGCCACGCGGCTGGCCGGAACCTTCCCGTGCTCCTGCATTCCCCACCACACGCCCGCCGAAAACAACGCCGCCACCGCGACCAATCCCATCACCACGCTCAAACCCGGATGCGCGGCCAGGAGGTTCCGATCCTCAGCCGGTTCCGAAGCGCCCATGCGAAATTCGGGCATCCGCAAAACGGGCGCGCGCCTGTTCGTTCGCGTTTCAACTGGGGATTCTTCTTCAACATCAGGGAGCGTCTCAATCTCTGCCGGATCTGCTGTCGAAAGCTGGTCCGTCAAAAGCTCGGCCGTGGGAAGTTCAATCTCCCACGGTTTGACCGCCGCTGGCTCCACTGGAGGCTCACCAACTGGGATCGGATGGATCACCGCGTCGGCAGCCCGAACAATCGCCGCCAACGTCGTCTCTATCGGAAAATCTTCCCGCTCGGCTTGATTGCTTCGCCCTTCATCCAGCGCGCCATGCACTGCCGGATCGCCCTGGAGTACCTGTTCAGCCACCTCCGCCAGCCAGAGAAATCTGCGATCTTCATCTTCCGGCCGCAAGGCGGCCAGAATCATCTCCGCCACCAGCTCCAGGCAGCGAACATCGTCATCCGTAAAAGTCCAAGCCGCTTTGGCAAACGCCTGCAACACGCCCACGCGCTGACCGCGTCCGCGCAAAGGCACCAGCACGGTGGATTGTGCCTCCATCGCCTGCGCCAGATCGAACTCAAGCCGTGGATCGGTCCGGCTATCGTCGCAGCGCAGCGTTGTGCCCGCGGCCAGACATGCCTGCAAAAATTCCGAACCCGGATTCAACCGAATGCCCCGCGGAACCGGCATCTGGCCAGCCGAAGCGCGGCACACGAGCGGCGGGTTCGCATCGGGCGCCTGGCTGAGCGCAACCATCACCGCGTCCGCGCCGGTCAGCGCCAACGCGCGGCTGCATACCAACTGCAACACCTCGTCAAGAAAGAATCGCTCGGTATGCGATAGGTCCGAATCCGGCCCTGCGCCCGCCTTTAACTGATATTGCCGAATCTGCTCGTGCAGGTCTGAAAAAGCGAGCAGCGCGCCCAGGCTCTCCTGCCGCGCAATCGATTCGAGAACGCGGTTCCCCTCCGCCATCGGCAGGCTTTTGTCTCCCGTCGGACCCTGGTCGACTCGGATTGAAGTGGCGCTCACCGTTGGCACTCTATGTCTCGCGCTCTGGATCGTGCGCGCTTTTTGCCCTGACCGCTAAATCGCATCAAAAAAAAGAGCACTGTAGCGGCTCAAAAAATAGCTTGGCCGCAAAACGCCAGATTTTATCGTATTCCCGCGCCTTCGGCTCGCTCATTGCCGTTGTTGGTTCACAAAAAGTCGCCCTTTAGAAAACCGCTTTGGGAAAGCCGGGTTCGCTGGTTGCCCGTTAGCCCAGGCCCATCCCGCAAAACCAGCCCTGAATCTTCAGCCTAATAGTCTTTAGGAGGGAGTCGCAATGTCCATTGGTACACGTCCGAATGCGTCAGTCGTGCTCGCTACGCACCCGCATTTCTTCAAGATGCGCGTCTTGAAGATGCGCACCACGACCCTTCAGAGTTTGCCACGCGCCAGGATTCGTCCTAGTCTGGCATTGAGGCCTCAGAAGAAGAATTTAGGATTGGGAGTTACAGGCCACCATGACAAGTTCCGGAAACCCGAACGGCTTAAGTCCCGCTCAACCAGAACCAGGAACCAAGGCGGAGAGAAGTGAAGAGATTGCGGAAAAAGCCCCTAAAACCAGCTGGTTATGGCCTCTCGGAGTCGCGGTGACCAGCGTCGCGGGTATGCTGGTGCTCGCCCTGCGCGGCTGCTGGCACCGCCGCATGAGCTGGCCCGTGCGCGCGCAAGGCCATTCCTATCAAGTCTGCCTCGGATGCGGCGTAAAGCGATTGTTCGATGAAGAACGCTTCTGCTCGTACGGCCCGTTCCGTTACGATCTCAGCGAATTGATCGACTGGGCTAACACCCCCAACCGTGAGCCACGAATCGATCCCACCGCCCATCGACCGGCGTCCTAGCCAGCCTCGCCGCAACGGCGAACGACGAACTCAAAAACTCTACGCTCCCACTGTCTGCGCTTCGCTCTTATACCACTCCACCGTGCGCCGCAGCCCGTCCTCAAAATTGACCAGCACCTTATATCCCAGATGCTTTTCGGCCAGTGAAATATCCGCCAGCGAGTGCTTAATGTCGCCACTCCTCTCGGGCGCATACTTCACCGTGCCCGTGTAGCCAGTCAGTTTCTTCATGGCGGCAAAAGTCTCATTGAGCGTCACCCGCCGGCCTGTCGCGCAGTTGAAAACTTTCCCAGCACACTCCGCCGCCGGCGCCGAGCACGCCAGCAGGTTCGCCGAGACGGCATTATCGATAAACGTAAAATCACGGCTGGTCTCGCCGTCGCCAAAAATCGTCGGCTGTTCTCCGCGCAGCATTTGCAGACTGAACTTCGCCAGCACTCCCGAGTACGGCGACGAAGGATCCTGCCGCGGGCCGAAAATGTTGAAATATCTCAGGCACACCGTCTCCAGCCCGTAACAGCGGAAAAACGAAATCATATACAGTTCGCTGGCCAGCTTCGCCACCGCATAAGGCGAGATCGGACTCGGCGTCATCGCCTCATGCTTCGGCAGTGTCGGCGTGTCGCCATACGCCGACGACGATGCCGCATACACCACGCGCTTCACTTTCGCATCGCGCGCCGCCACCAGCACGTTCACCGTTCCATCCACATTCGCCCGGTTGCTTCCGACCGGATCGATTACTGACTTTGGCACCGACGGAATCGCCGCCTGATGCAGTACGTAGTCGACTCCCTCGCATGCACTGCGCATCGCATCCAGATTCAGGATGTCGGCCTCGCGGAAGTCCATCCGCTTCAAAACCTCGGTCAGATTCTCACGCCGCCCGGTAGCGAAGTTGTCGACTCCACGCACCTCATCGCCGCGTTCCAGCAGCGCCCGCACCAGCGAGGACCCGATGAATCCGGCAGCCCCAGTCACCAGATATTTAGACATAGACTTTTATGATAACCCGATGCAGAGCGAGCCGTTCGCCGCATAATCACCGCGGTAACGTCGATTGAAAAGGAGGACGACCATCGCCGAAACGGGCCCGCCAACTCCCATAGCCAGGCGGGATATAAGGGCCAACGAGCCCATTCTGGCGACTTGGTACAACTTGTTACGTGCGGCACAAAATCGGGCGCATGAGAATCGATCTCGCGTTTCTGCCGGCGGATGAAAACAATCCACGCCCGCCGCGCACGCGTCCCATTACGCGCACGTTCCCTTTTAGAGGTATCGGGAGGATGAAGGCGAAACTTTAAGCCAGCTCTTTACGCGCCGTAAAGCTCTCAGCGGACGACCGAATCCGCTCCCACAACTCTTCGCGGCCCGTGCCAGTCTTGGCTGAAAACGGCACGCACGTAACCTCCGGGTAATCGCCGCTGATTTGCCGCATCGCCCGGGTCAGTTCGTTTCCTGACATGCGATCACATTTCGTGGCCACCAGCACATACGGCCGCCCACGCGCGGCCAAGAACTCCAGCAACTGCCGGTCGCTTTCCTGCGCCGGAACGTTGGCATCGATCAGCGCCAGGCACAGCGCCAGGCTTGATCGCTCGCCTAGGTACGGGTCCACAAACTTCGCCCACTCGGCGGAAATGTCGCGCGAGATCTTCGCATACCCATAGCCGGGAAGGTCGGTAAACAACAATTCGGGCTTCGGTTGCCCCGCGTGCCGAATTTCAAAAAAATTAATGCTTCGCGTCCGGCCCGGAGTCGAACTCGTCCGCGCCAGTTTTTTTCCCACCAGCGTGTTAATCACGCTCGACTTGCCCACATTCGAGCGGCCCAAAAACGCAATCTCAGGCAAATCGGGGCGAGGAAAGTGCGCAACATCGCTGGCCGAGAGCAGGTATCTCGACAGAATCCGCATGGTCAGAGGTTCCGGTGCATAGATGGTAAATGATTAGAGTTGCGCCGAGGAAATTAGTTGCGCAGCGCCCTACAAGCCGAGCGGTCGCTTATGTTCCACGTCGACGTCTTTGATCGGATGCATCCTGTGCCAGAGCGCCAGTCCGCCGGCGATAACCAGTCCGATCAGCACACTGATTCCAAAAAAGAGACGATAACCGGGAAGGGTGATGAGCAGGATGGCGACGACAGCTAGAGCGACGATAAGGCCGGCCGACCCTTTGAGGGTAAATCCGGAGCGGCCGCCGGGAGCAGCTTCCATGCCCCTATTTTAACGATTGCCGCCGCTTATTGGTGAGCGGTGGGAATATCGCCGGCCGATGGAGTGGGCGGCGCAATCGACGGCAGACTGTCCGCATCCGGAGTCATCGCCGGCAGCGGTCCTTCCAGCGCAACCGCCAATACCTGATCCATGGTGTCGACAAAATGCAGCTTCATCGCGCTGCGCAGGTTCTCCGGAACCTCCGCCAGATCCTTTTCGTTTTCCTTCGGCAGAATGACTTCGAACAATCCCGCGCGATGCGCCGCCAGCAGCTTTTCTTTCAATCCGCCGATCGGCAATACCTTGCCGCGCAGAGTAATCTCGCCCGTCATGGCAATATCGCGACGCACCGGAATGCGGCTGAGTGCGCTCGCAATCGCGGTCGCAATCGTAATGCCCGCCGACGGCCCATCCTTCGGAATCGCGCCCTCCGGCACATGCACGTGAATATCGACGCTGCGATAAAAGTCACGCGATAAACCAAGCCTCTGCCAGCGCGAGCGAATATAAGTAATCGCTGCCTGCGCTGATTCCTGCATCACATCGCCCAGTTTGCCCGTCAAAATCGGCTTGCCGCCCTTGCCTTCAACGACGGTCACTTCCGTCGAAAGAATCGACCCGCCCACCTCGGTCCACGCCAGTCCCGTAACCAGACCGATCTCGCTCTTTTCGTGCGCCAGCGTATCGCGGAACTTGGTGACACCCAGAAATTCCTCAATCTTGTTGGGCTCAATGGCAACGGAAAACTCAAGGCCTTCCTTGACGACTTTGCGCGCCACCTTGCGGCACACATTTCCGATCTCGCGTTCCAGGTTGCGCACGCCCGCCTCGCGCGTATAGCCACGAATGATCTCCCGGATCGCCTCGTCGGAAAACTGAAGGTTCTTGTCCGTCAACCCGGCTTGCGCCAACTGCTTCTTGACCAGAAACTGTTTCGCGATTTCGACCTTTTCCGGCTCCGTGTAGCCATGCAGCCGCAGCACTTCCATGCGGTCTTGCAGCGCCGGTGGAATGGTGTGCATCACGTTCGCCGTCGCCACAAAAAATACCTGCGACAGATCGTATTCGACGTCCAGGTAGTGATCGACGAACATGAAATTCTGTTCGGGATCGAGCACTTCAAGCAGCGCCGCCGACGGGTCGCCGCGGAAGTCCATCGACATCTTGTCCACTTCGTCCAGCATAAAGACCGGATTCTTCGTCCCAGCCTTCTTCATCATCTGGATGATCTGCCCCGGCAGCGCCCCGATATAGGTGCGCCGGTGCCCGCGAATCTCAGCCTCATCGCGCACGCCGCCGAGCGACATCCGCACAAACTTGCGCCCGGTAGCTTTCGCAATCGACATGCCCAGCGAAGTCTTGCCTACACCCGGAGGCCCGACAAAACACAAAATCGATCCCTTGGGATTCTTCACCAACTGCCGGACCGCCAGAAATTCAAGAATGCGTTCCTTGATCTTCTCCAGCCCATAATGATCTTCGTTCAGAGTCTTCTCGGCGCGCGTAATGTTGCGGATTTCCTTCGACCGCTTCTTCCACGGCACCGCCAGCAGCCAGTCCAGATAATTCCGCGACACGGTCGACTCCGCCGACATCGGCGGCATCGCTTCCAGCTTCTTCAACTCCTGGATCGCTTTGTCGCGCACTTCCTTCGGCATTCCGGCGGCTTCGACCTTCTTTTTCAGTTCGTCGAACTCGCTCTTTTCGCCCCGGCCCAGTTCTTTCTGGATCGCCTTAATCTTTTCGTTTAAGTAATACTCTTTCTGCGCCTTTTCCATCTGCCGCTTCACGCGCGACTGGATGGTCCGGTCCATATTCAGCTTCTCGATCTCAACATCCAGCACGTCGCCAATCCGGCTCAACCGCTCCGCCGGATCGAAAATCTCCAGCAGATTCTGCTTCTCTTCGATCGAGAGCTGAAGATTCGCGGCAATCGTATCCGTCAGCTTCGCCGGATCTTCCATGCGCACCGCCGCGATCATGGTCTCGTAGTTCAGCGACTGGCAAAGCTTCACGTACTGCTCAAAGAGCGCCGTCACCCGCTGCATGCCGGCTTCGATCTGCGGCGTGGTCTCGGTGGCATAGCGCGCCACCCGCACCGTCGCCTGCATAAAGCCTTCCGCCTCGGTCACCTGAAGAATCTTGCCCCGCTCAATGCCTTCAACCAGAACTTTAATGTTCCCGTCGGGAAGCTTGAGGCTCTGCACGATGTTGACGATCGTTCCCACCTGAAAAATGTCGTTGGGCTTGGGTTCGTCGATCGAAGCGTCATGCTGTGTGGCCAGGAAAATCTTCTTGTCGCCCGCCAGCGCCTCTTCCAGAGCGTGTACGCTGGATTCCCGGCCCACCACAAACGGCGTCATCATGTACGGAAAAATGACGACGTCCCGGATGGGCATCATCGGCAGTTTCTTGCTCTCGAATTTTTCCCGGGGGTTCGACAAACTAGGGTCTCCGTTCTTGAGGTCCCAACAAATTGGTACCCATCTTTAAACATCGCGCAGGTTGCGATGTCCAGGGTGGGGTTTTAACTCGCCGCCTTTTCAATCATCGCCAGTGAGACGTTTCTCTTCTCCACCATCTCGCGCGTCACTTCAAATTCCTTGACCTTCTTCTGGCTCGGCAAACTATACATTAACTCCAGCATCAGCTCTTCCAGAATCATGCGCAACCCGCGCGCCCCTACCTTGCGGATCATCGCCTGCCGCGCAATCGCCCGGTTCGCCTCTTCGGTGAACTTGAGCCTTACGTTTTCGAATTCAAACAGACGCTGGTACTGCTTGACGATAGCGTTCTTGGGTCGCGTCAGGATCTCGACCAGCGCGTTCTCGTCGAGGCTCTGCAGTACGCCCATCACCGGCAAACGGCCCACAAACTCCGGAATCAGTCCGAACTTGATCAGGTCTTCCGGCTGCGCCTCCGACACCAGCTCAAAATTGCGCTTGGAGGTTTGCAGCGTCGCCTCTTCCTGCTCCAGCTCCGATCCCGTGCGGAAGCCGAGCGACTTCTTGCCTACCCGCCGCGCAATGATCTTTTCCAGGCCGACAAACGCGCCGCCGCAAATAAACAGAATGTTCGTGGTATCGACCGGCGTAAATTCCTGGTGCGGATGCTTGCGTCCGCCCTGCGGCGGAACATTGGCGATCGTTCCCTCGAGAATCTTCAAGAGCGCCTGCTGCACGCCCTCGCCCGAAACGTCGCGCGTAATCGATGGGTTCTCGTCCTTGCGCCCGATCTTGTCAATCTCATCGATATAGATGATGCCGGTCTGGGTTCGACTCACGTCGCCTTCCGCAGCCTGCAGGAGCTTCAGGATGATGTTCTCGACATCCTCGCCGACGTACCCAGCCTCGGTCAGCGTCGTCGCATCCACAATCGCAAACGGCACATCCAGCATGCGCGCCAGCGTCTGCGCCAGCAGCGTTTTGCCCGTCCCGGTCGGCCCGATCAGCAGGATGTTCGACTTGGTCAGTTCCACGCCATCGCTCGGGCGCTGGCGGTTCATGTAAATGCGCTTGTAGTGGTTGTAGACCGCGACCGCCAGTTTCTTCTTGGTCTGCTCCTGTCCAATAACGTATTCGTCCAGGAAGGTCTTTACGTCCTGCGGTTTCGGCAACTGGTTGGGCACCGCCGAGGCCGGCGTCGCCGTCCGGTCGTCTTCCAGAATTGAATTACAGACGGCCACGCATTCGTCGCAAATGTATGCACGGGGATAGTCACTTGGCGATGAGATCAGCTTCGCTACCGCGTCCTGCGATTTATGGCAGAACGAACAGCGCAGCATCTCTTCCGAGCCGGTTCTTGTTTTCACTCGGCACTACTCCTTTTCTACCTACCGCCCGCCCCATTTGCGGATTCCGAGTCGGCGCTGAATTGCCGATCATACCCGCTATCTCGTCGTATAGATGATATCGTCGATGATCCCGTATTCCTTCGCCTGCTGCGCGTTCATAATGAAGTCGCGCTCCACGTCCTTCTCCACTTTGTCCAGCTTTTGACCGGTGTGTTTCGAAAGTAATTGATTCGTAATCTCGCGCATCCGCAAGATTTCACGGGCATGAATGTCGATGTCGGTCGCCTGCCCGCTCAGCCCGCCCATCGAAGGCTGGTGGATCAGGATGCGCGAGTTGGGCAATCCCAATCGTTTCTTTGCCTGCCCCGCCGAAAGCAACAGTGCCGCCATCGACGCCGCCTGCCCGATGCAGATCGTCGTCACATCGTTCTTCACATATTGCATCGTGTCGTAAATCGCCATCCCCGCCGTAATCGATCCGCCCGGCGAGTTGATATATAACTGGATGTCTTTTTCAGGATCTTCCTGCGCCAGAAACAGCATCTGTGCGATCACCAGGTTGGCAATGTTGTCATCGATCGGCGTGCCTATAAAGATGATGTTGTCGCGCAGCAGCCGGGAGTAGATATCATAAGCGCGCTCGCCCCGCCCGGTCTGTTCGATCACCATCGGTACCAGCATCATTTTTTCGTCGCTCAAGTTCACCTTCCACACACCTTGCCCTGACTGTGGTTATGCGCAATCGGGGGAGGATCGAAATGGTCCGCGTGTTTTCATGCGGACTGGTGATACAGAAATTCGAGGGTCTTCTCGTTGCGGATTCTGGTCCGTATCCTATCGAGGCCCCCATCCCGTGTCAAACGTGTGCGAATCATCTCCGCCGTCTGTTTTGTTTGTTTTGCCAGCGAGTCAACCTCCGCGTCCATCTCCTCGTCGCTGACCTGCACATTCTCCGCTTCCGCTACTTTTTCCAGCAGCAACGCCGCCTTCACATCGTGGATCGCCTGCTCCCGCTGCCCCGCCCTCAGCCGCGGTAGATCCATCTTCTTCATATGTTCCGCGCTCAAGCCCTGCGCCGCCAGTGCCCGCAAACCCCGCTCGAGCCGGACGTCAATCTGCTGCTCGATCAGCGATTCCGGCACCTCGAACTCGTTCCGCTTGATCAGCTCTTCGACCAGCCTGTCTTTCGCTTTGTGCTCCGCCTCGTGCTTGCGCTCAGCTTCCATCTGCTCGCGCAGGCGCTGCCGCACTTCGTCGATATTCGCAAACTCGCCCAGCTGCTTGGCAAACTCCTCGTTCAGTTCCGGCATGATCTTCTTCTTGATCGCGCCCACCTTCACCGTATAAGTGAACGTCTTCCCCGCCAGCCGCTTGTCCTGCGCATCCTCCGGATAATTCACATCGAAGGTCCGCTCATCCCCGGCGTTCGCTCCGCGCAAATGCTCCGTGAATTCCGGCATCGTGTTCTTGCCGCCGATCTCCACCAGCACCTCGTCCATGTGCACGGGCTGCGCGTCGCCCTTGGCATCATCTTTCTTATCGCCGCCGGTCTCTTTGGCGTCATTTTTGGCGCCATCGGCACTCTTCGGATGCCCATCCAGCGAGGCCTGCGCAAAATCCCCATCCACCAGCGCCCGCCCTTCGATCGGCTCAAACTTTGCATGCTGCTCCCGCAGATCGCTCAGCGCCTGGTCTACATCGGCATCGGATACGACAATCTCCGGTTTATCCGCCCGCAGTTCTTTGTAGCCCTCCAGCTTGATCTCAGGCAGAACTTCAAACGCCGCCTTGAACTTCATCGGCTCGCCGTCATGCACATGCAGGTCAGTCACTCGCGGTTGCGACACCGGATGGATCCCCAGCCGCTCCGCCTCCCGGCGAAAATAGCGCGGAACCAGCGATTCCACTACATCGGTTTTGATTTCTTCGGAAAACCGCTGGCGAATGATCGACGCAGGCACATGTCCGCGCCGGAAGCCCGCAATGCGCGCAACCTTCTGATACTTCTGAATCAGCGCCTCAGTCTCACGGCCGACTTCCGCTGCCGGTACCTCGACCTCGATTTCGCGCTTCGTGCTGTCCTTTGTTTCTGTGGGGCTCACAGTCTACCTTTCAATGCCTCCGCGCCAAGTCCGGCCGGAGTCTGGGAGGGTCGGCTTCAATAAAAAAAGCCTTGACCGCAAAGATGAGTTTAAAGACATGCAGAGAACATCGTCAAACGCATGCACCACACTTCCTACCCACCAAAGTAACTGCACGCAAGGAGAGTGTGCACTTATTTGCAGACTTTCTAATTTCCCAATCAGATAATTTGGTAATTTCAACTCTGCAGGATGTCAAATTAGACGATTTAAGATTACAAAATAACCGTTTGCCCAATTACAAAATGCTTCCCGCCTGGCTGAAAGTCTTAAACGAAGAGGTGATCGCCTGCACCCGCTGTCCGCGCCTCGTCGCCTACCGCGAACTCATTGCGAAAGAGAAGCGCCGCGCCTACCGCGACTGCGAATACTGGGGCAAGCCCGTGCCCGGCTTCGGCGATCCCAAAGCCGCCATCCTGGTCCTCGGACTCGCTCCCGGCGCGCATGGCTCCAATCGCACCGGGCGCCCATTCACCGGAGACGCCTCCGGCAAATTCATGTACCCGGTCCTCTACGAAACCGGCTTCGCCAATCAGCCCACTGCCGTCTCTCGCGGCGATGGCCTCGTCCTGACCGACCTCTACATCACCGCCGCCGCCCGCTGCGCGCCGCCTGACAATAAGCCGCTGCCGCAAGAGCTAGCCAACTGCTCTGAATATCTGGATCGTGAACTGGAAGGATTGAAAAATCTGAAGGTCGTAGTAGCACTGGGAAAAATCGGCTTCGACAGCTACCTGCTTCACCTGAAACGCAAGGGCCTGATCACCACTCGCGCGCCGTATCTGTTTGCTCATGGTGCCAGCTACAAAATGCCGGATGGCAAGACGCTCCTTGCGTCCTACCATCCCTCGAACCAAAATACGCAGACCGGAAAGTTAACGCGTCCGATGTTCGTAGAGATTTTCAGGAGAGCTCGCCAACTGGCTGAAGGATAGAAAAGCGCTTCGTGGGCGATAGCAGAAGACCATAGCGCCAGCGGCTCGGGTGGGCGCCCTCGCCCCACCCGCATGGCGATCCCCAACAAATCCTACCTCAGCTTGGTCATCGTCACTTCAACCTGAAACTGCCGCTTCGAGTTCGGATCGTCGGCGCTGCCGATTAACATCGGCTTTCCCAATACCACCAAAGTCCCGCCGCCGATTTTGAACTGCCGTATCAGCGAACGGGAGTCATGGTTCTGCTCCGGAACTGCGAAGTTGCTCATCTCGACGTGGACAATCAGCTCCAGTTGGTCGTTGTGCGGTTGCAACCTGCCGCTGATGCTCGTGCCGACATCGAGATACTGAAACGCTCCTTCTTTGGTCTCGACTGGTACCTTTGTGCCAATTTTGATGTCCTGGGGTTGGTCTTTTGTCAGGTCCATCGAATACTGCCGCGTGTTGACCTTCTTCCCGTCCTCCAGTTCATTGATGGAGAAATCGACCCGGTAGGCTTCCAGCGGAACGGTCGCTTTCTGTTCGGCGCTCTTGGTTGAACTGGACGAGGTTGCACTGTCCGACTCCTGCGCCCATGCTCTGTTAACCCCATTCGAAAATGCGAACGCGACCATTAACACAAACACCGGCACGCCCGCTGCCACGATTTTCTTATTCATTGCGATTCTCCTTGAATCTGTGTTGTCAGTCTGCCTGAAATCCGTTTCTGAGATCCGGGACACGGTCGTCCGGAATTTTCATTCCGAACTGCCCTGCGCCGCCTCCAACTCTTCTTTTTTGCGATCCTGCTCAAGCTCCTCAGTCCTAGCCTGTGCAACAAGCGCCGCGCTTTCCGGATACCTCGCCACGTAGCTCATCAGGATTTGCTCCTGCTCGCTCAACGGCCGCGGCGAGGGGAACTGATCCAGCTTTGGCGCGGCTGCTAGCGCTTGATTGCTGCGCGGTCGAATCGCGCGGTGCTTCGTCGCCAGCACTGGCGGATGAGTCTCAGCTAACCTGCCGCTGCCCCTTTGAACGGTGACCGGACTGACTGCGGACGGACTGTCCGACACGCCCTGCACTGTCTCCCGCACGGTCTCTTTCTGGCTTGTGGCCGATTTTTTCGCTGTCACGTGCTGTCTCGCATCGCGACCACTCTGCCAGACCCAGACCGCGATTACCGCCAATCCGGTCGCAGTCACCACCCTTAAGGCCAACCACCAGCCGCGCCGGAGCGCAACACGACTTCTTTCGGCATCTTCTCGCTCGGCTTGCAGCTGCGCCAGCACGCGTCCTTCCAGCCCGGCGCGCGGCTCTGCCTTCGCATAAACAGCAAGCGCATCATCGAGCCAGCGGTCCACATCGGACTCATTCGCGTCTCCCCGCTCGCGCTCTGCATCATTCCGGTTCATTTCCCACCTCCCATCCGCGCCGTCATCCGCTCGCGCAGAATCTGCCGCGCTCGAAACGCTCTCGACCGCACCGCCGCTTCGCTGATTCCAAGCATCGCTCCAATCTCCCTCGGCGATAGCTCCTCCATCGCCAATAGCACCAGCGGATCACGCAACGCATCGGGCAACCTGGTAATCAACTGCGCTAAGAGTTCGCCGCGCTCCTTGTCCAGCAAAATCCGCTCCGCACCCAGATCACCTGAAAGCAACGTCTCTTGCTCGGTCGTCCCTACGCCTTGCGCGCTGTTCCTGACCCCACGCCTGCGATGTTCCACCGCTACTCGCCACGCAATCTGTGCCAGCCAAGCCTTTTGATCCTCGACTCCAGTCAACTTCTTGCCATACCGCAGCGCGCGGAGAAAAACCTCCTGCACCGCGTCCTCCGCTTCAGCCGCGTTGCGCAAAACCGAGTAGGCAATGCGATAGACCAGGCGGCTATGCTCACGGACCGCAACCTCCAGCACATCCGCCTCCGGTTGCGCCGATATCATGGCCTCATCTGCCATCGCCTGATCTGCCATAACGAAGTCTGAAGTCACAGCTCCCGTCCGTGCTTGCGCGTTCTCAGGTTCACGTTCTCCGTTCACCAGGCGATTCCGATGGCCTCGGCCAACCGCAGACTCTGTTCCTATTCGTTCTGTTCCTATTCGTAAAGAACGCCGCCAACCCCCTTTCGTTCGGGGAAATTTTGGTGATTCATTCGGACGGTATCAAAAGGACTGGTTTAAACGGCATCCCTGCCGATATCCTCAATGGGCGGATCCCGGCGTTGCGGAGGCACCTCTGGGCCGGCATGGGGGAAAGCCCACCGCTTCGGGATGAGCCGCCCCTTTTTCACCACCCCCCACTCCTTCTCGACTCGATCGCGAACCCATCGCCCGTTGCCCGTCGCGCGCGCGCCCGTGGTATAACAATCGCGTTCCATCGCGTGGAGGCCCTGTGAACCTCGGCGACTCCCATCAACGTTTCGGTGTCCTCTGGCTCTTCTTCGGCTACAGTCTCGCCCTCCACACCCTCGACGAAGCCGGGCACGATTTCCTCGCCTACTACAATCCCAACGTCCTCGCCATTCGCCGCGCATGGCCGTCCTTCTTCATGCCCATCCTGACCCTCCAATCCTTTGTCGGCATCCTGCTTTGCGTCCTGGCTGTGTGGCTCGCGCTCGCGCCCCTCGCCTTTCGGCGTCCACCATGGCTGCGCATCCTCGCTGTCCCGGTCGCGCTCCTCGGCGGCATCGCCAACGGCTGCGCTCACATGATCGCCTCCATCGAGTACCGACGCCTCATGCCCGGCGTCTACACGGCTCCGCTGATTCTGATTGCAGGAATTTTGCTGCTGCGGGATGCGCTCCGAAGCGGCACACCGGCCCGTCCAGCACGCTCATAATCGGTGGAAGAAATTGGTGGGAAAAAATTGGTTGTAAAGATCGGTTGGAAGAGATTTGATCGTAGCGATCGATTCAGAAGACAGACTTCCGGCGTCAGAATCCGACCAGCACTGGCTCCGGCTCCAGCCGAATCCCCCACTGCTCTTCCACGCTCCGCTGAATCGCGTCCTTCAACTCGATAATGTCGTCCGCCCGCGCCTCGCCGGGGTTGATCAACGCCAGCGCATGTTTCGAGGAAATCCCCGCCCGTCCCATCCGGAATCCCTTCCCAAATCCCGAATGCTCCACCAGCCACGCTGCCGAAACTTTATGTTGCCCATCGAGCGCCGGATAACTCGAAATCGTCAAGCCACGAGCGCCCGCCCGCTCCGTCAATTCCCCAAACGCCACCTCGCCAAGCACTGGATTCTTAAAGAAAGATCCAACGCTCCGGCTGTCCTCATCTCCCCGCACAATCAGCATGCCCTTGCCGCGCCGAATCGTCCGCACTGCCTCCCGCACTTCACTCAAAGAAGGAGCATTGCTGGAAGGAGCATTTCCAGAAGAAGGGCCGTTGCTCAAAGAAGGAACGCTGCCGGAAGGAACCTTGCCAGGAGCAGCGCTCGCTCGCTCCGCCGCCCCATCAGTGCGCCCCTCAAAATACTTCTGCAAATCCGCGTACTTCAAACAAGCCGCGCCGCCGCGCTTCAACCGGTAATTCACCTGCAAAATAATGTATCGTCCACGCTCTCCACCGCCCACCGCGCCCGCCGCCCGATTAAAAATGCTCGACCGGTAGCGAAACCCGCACGCCGGCTTCGGCAAGGTAACCACGCGATCTTCTTTTATATCCGGCTTTATATCCACCTTTGTGTCCAGCGCACGCACCGATTCGATCGTCTCCCCAACCTCCTGCCCATACGCGCCCACGTTCTGAACCGGCGTTCCGCCCACGCTCCCCGGAATCCCGCTCAGGCACTCCACCCCGGCGCAATTTTGCGACACCGCAAAGCCCACAAAATCATCCCAGCTGACGCCCGCTCCCACCGTGAACAGCACTGCGTTGCTGCCGCCCGCACTCTGCAAACTCGGGCTCGTAATCCCGCCGATGGCGATCTTCAAAACCAGTCCCGGCCAGCCCGCATCCGCCACCACCAGATTGCTGCCCCCGCCCAGCACAAACAGCGGCAGCCCGCGCGCCTTCGCAAATCGCACCGCCTCGCGCACCTCGTCCTCGCCGCGCGCCTCCACAAAATAGCGAGCCGCGCCTCCCACCTGCAGAGTCGTCAGCGGCGCCAGCGCAACATTTTCCTGGATGTTCATTCGTCGAAGGTACCCGTCCAAGACCGAATCCCAGCGTGCATTCTTGCTTGCCGGGGTAGAGGCTCGGCTTGGGCGGGGTTTCTAGAGGCAAGTAAATAATAGATCAGTGAAGGCGCGCTGCGAGGAAGTGCCTACTTCGGTTTGGAGCCCGAGGCCGAGCCTTTGTCCACCATCGCGAGCAGGGTTGCCTCTTTGAGCTTCTTCTTTGATTTCCCCTGGGCGGGAGACTTCGCTCGGCCAATCAAATCCGCCACCGAAGTGCTCTCCAGAATCTTCGCCGCCGAATCGCGCACCTTCAAGAAGACTTCATAGAGCGCCCGGTGGTCTGAATCCGAGATGATCAAGCTGCGCAGCTGATCCGCATCCCCAAACGGCGCCAGCGGTCCATCCACCAGCCGGATAATCTCGCTCAAATAAATATCGCCCGGCGCCCGCCGCAACTGGTATCCACCCTTCGCGCCCCGCACGCTTTCCACGATGCGCGCATTCTTCATCTCCAGCAGAATCAGCTCCAGAAACTTCTCGGGCAGATCGTTCTCCATCGCAATATCCCGGATCTTCACCGTCCCCGACCCGTAGTGATGCCCGAGCGTCATGATCGCTTCCAGCGCGTAAAGCCCTTTTTGCGAGATCTTCAAGGGAGTAATGTCTCTCCTGCTAATCGGATTACTAACTTACTCGAACAGGCAGCCTTTGACGTACTTTAGCGGCCCAGCGCCCCCTTTGCAATCACGATCTTCAGGAGAGCAGTTTTCCCGCAGCCAAAAAGACGATCCGCGTGAATCTGCTAAGCCGCCGCCTTGCAGATCAAGTCCCGCCGCGCAACTTGACCCAGCCGCCAGAACTCCACTACATTCAATCTCCGGGCGCGAAATCCGCAGCCCGTGGTGTACGCTCGAAGCTCAAAGCCGCTTTATGACCGTAAAAAAGAATTCTCTCCGCAAAACTTCTCCCTTGCGCCAAAAGGCGCAACTCATGTCCGCCTCTGAAATCGAGCGCACACTGGTCCGCCTCGCTCACGAAATTCTCGAAAAAAACGGTGGCGTCGATGGCCTCGGCCTGGTCGGCATCCGTCGTCGCGGCGTCCCCATCGCCGAACGGCTCGGCAAGATGATTCAGAAGGTCGAGAAGAAAGCCGTCCCCGTCGGCACCCTCGACATCACCTTCTATCGCGACGATCTCTCCACCCTCGGTCCCAAGCCAGTCGTCCAGCAGCGCGCCATCGGCTTCTCCATCGAAGGCAAAAAAATCGTCCTCGTCGATGACGTCCTCTACACCGGCCGCACCACCCGCGCCGCCCTCGACGCCCTCTTCTCCCACGGACGTCCCAGCCGCGTGCAACTCCTCGTCCTGATCGATCGCGGCCACCGCGAAATCCCAGTCGAAGCCACCTTCATCGGCCGAACCATACAGACCACCGACAACGAAGTCATCGAAGTCAAGCTGACTGAGATCGACGACGCCGAAAAAGTCCTGCTCATGGAGCGAGCCTAGCGAATGTCAAGGAGTACCACAGGGAAAGACAAGCCAGACCAGTAATCGAGAAATAATAAAGAGTGACCCGATCCGCGTGAATCCGCGAAATCCGCGGAGAAGAAGTAGCTTTTCGACCGACAGTGAGATACGACTAAGCCTTAGTAATCGAAGCCCACTCCCCCTCAAACCGCGTCCGGTCATAAAACGACTTCTGCGTTCCCACCCCGGTAGTCGAGAGTCCCGCGTAGAGATTCGCCCGCATCACCGCGTCCCGCTCCGAACATCCCTCGCCCAGAAATGTCGCGAAGCTTCCAATAAACGCATCGCCCGCGCCCGTGCTGTCGACGCTCTTCATGAAATAAGCGGGCACATGCTTCATGCCGTCACCCCCGGCCAGCAGAGAGCCATTCGCGCCCAGCGTAATCAGCACGCGCCGAATTCCTCCACCCAGTAATTTCTCCGCGCACCGCTTGGCATCGTCCACATTTCGCACCGGCAAGCCGCAGATCGTCTCCGCCTCGCTCTCATTGGGCACAAAATAATCCAGCTCCGCCACCGCCTTCAAATCGATTGCCTGCGCTGGCGCCGGATTCAAAATGCACCGGATCCCATTCTTCCGCGCAAAGCGAATCGTGTAATACACCGTCTCCAGCGGAATCTCAAATTGCAGCACGATGCAGTCCGCGCTCTTCAGCACATCCGCCGCCGCATCCACGTCCGCCGGCCGCAAGCGGTCGTTTGCGCCCTTCACCACGATGATCCGGTTCTGCCCCGACGACTCCACAAAAATCGGCGCCACGCCGCTCGAAACTCCCGGCACAATCTTCACGTGCGAAGCATCGATCCCCAGCTTCTCAAAATTCTTGATCGTCGCCGGCCCAAACAAATCATCTCCGACCCGCGCCACCATAAAAACTTCCGCCCCGCAAAGCCTCGCCGCCACTGCCTGGTTCGCGCCCTTGCCGCCAAACCCCAAATCAAATTTGTCGCCAAAGATGGTTTCACCGGGTTTAGGAAACCGGTCGGAAAATGTTGTGAGATCAACGTTCGCACTACCTACGATTGCAATTCGAGGACGCTTGGCCATAATCGGTTCGCTCAATCAGTTTCGTATTTAAATGAGATTCCGTCTCAATGAAGCGGGCGCGTGCAAGGCAAGATCCGCGCCCGTAGGGAAGGCTGAGTCTATTGACGAAAGAGTCCGGCTGTCAACCAAGCGCCCGTCAATTGCCGCCCGTCCCAGAAGGGAGCCGGGCACATTCAAACTCACGTGGGTATATTCAAGTCATGTGGGACGTTCACACTCGCCTGGGGACAGCCGCCCCGGCTGTCCAGCGCGGCGGATGCCGCGCAGTAACGCCAATCTCTCCCACCAACTTCCTTCACCCGGCAACCCGCGCCGCCAATTACGCCTCCAACCACCTCCGACTACAATGACCCGATGAATCTCGCCGACCTGATCTTTGGCCGACCACTCGCCCTCGAAGACGAAAAATCCGAACGCATTGGCCCCGGCCGGGGCATTCCGATCTTCGGGCTTGACGCGCTCAGTTCCGCCGCTTATGGCCCGGAAGCCGCTCTCACCCTTCTGATACCGCTCGGCATGGCCGGTGTCGTCTACATCTGGCCCATCAGCATCAGCATCGTCATTCTGCTCGGCATCGTCTATTTCTCCTATTGCCAGACCATCGACGCCTACCCGCAAGGTGGAGGCTCCTACACCGTCGCCAGCGAAAACCTCGGCGTCTGGCCCGGCCTGCTCGCCGCCGCCGCGCTCATGGTCGATTACGTCCTCACCGCCGCAGTCGGCATCTCCGCCGGTGTCGGCGCCCTCGTCTCCGCCGTTCCCAGCCTTCAGCCCCGCACGCTGCCAATCTGTCTCGGCATCCTCGTCGTTCTCACCTTCGTCAATCTCCGCGGCGTGCGCGAGACCGGCGCCATCTTCATGATCCCCACCTACCTCTTCATCGCCTGCCTTCTGGGCATGATCGCCATCGGCGTGATCAAAGCAGTCCTTGCCGGAGGCCATCCCATCCCCGTGGTCGCACCGCCCAGGCTCACCTCGGCGACCGCCAGCATTAGCGCCTGGCTCATCCTCCGCGCCTTCGCCAGTGGCTGTACCGCCATGACCGGCGTGGAAGCCGTCAGCAACGGCGTCCTCGCCTTCAAAGATCCCACCTCCAAATACGCACGCCTCACGCTCACCATCATCATCGGCATCCTCATGGTCATGCTGCTCGGCATCGCCTATCTCGCTCCGCACTACGGAGTCGCCGCCACCGACCCCGGCGCAGCCGGCTATCAGAGCGTGCTCTCGCAGCTTCTTGCCGCCATCACCGGCACGGGCTGGTTTTACTGGACCAGCATCATCTCCATCCTCGTCGTTCTCTCGCTCTCCGCCAACACCGCCTTCGCCGATTTCCCGCGCCTCTCCCGCGCCATCGCCCTCAACGGATACCTTCCCTTCGCGCTAACCTTGCGCGGCCGCCGCCTCGTCTTCGCCGAAGGCGTCTATGCCCTGGCCCTTCTTACCGGAATTCTCCTGACCATATTTCGCGGCGTCACCGACCGTCTCATCCCGCTCTACGCCGTCGGCGCTTTCCTCGCCTTCACCCTGTCGCAAGCCGGAATGGTCGTGCACTGGAAGCGCGTCGGCGGCAAACATGCGGGCCGAAACATATTCGTCAATGGCATCGGCGCCATCGCCACCGGCATCACCGTCTGCGTAGTCCTGCTCGCAAAATTCACGGATGGCGCATGGATCACAGTCGTTCTCATCCCCGCTCTCATGCTCATGATGTTCGGCATCCGCCACCACTACGAGCGCGTCTGGGCCGAAACCAGCGCCGAAGAACCCGTCAATACGCGCGACCTCTGCCAACCCATCGTGCTCATCCCCGTCGATCGCTGGAGCATAATCGCCGAAAGAGCCTTGCGCTTCGCCTGGACGCTCTCCAAAGAGATTCGCGTTATCCACGTCGACTGCGGAGAAGGACCCGAAAGTCTTTGCAATAACTGGGATCGCCTGGTAGAAAAACCGGCGAAAGTTGCGAACCTGCCCATCCCTGAACTGGTAGTCCTGAAATCGCCCTACCGCTTCATAGTCAAGCCCATTGTGAACTACGCGCTCGAAATCGAACAAGCGCATCCCGAAACCCACGTAGCGGTAATCGTTCCCGAGTTAGTCGAGTCCCGATGGTATTACTTGTTCCTGCACAACAACCGCTCAGCCCTGCTGAAGGCGTTGCTGTTATTCAACGGCAGCCAGCGCATCAGCATCATTGACGTCCCCTGGTATTTGAAGGATTGAGTATCGCTGATAGGAGTTTTGAAACCGGTCACCGGTAACCGCGAACTTAGCCTCATTTCGAATTCCGTACCGCGGATAGAAATCCCTCCAACTTCTCCCGATCCAGCTTCCCCTCCGTCCGCACCCCCGAGCAAACATCAATCCCAAACGGACCCACCTCCCGAATCGCCCGCCCCACATTCTCCGGAGTAAGTCCGCCCGCCAAAAACAACGGAACCCGAACGCGCTCCCGAATCTCCCGGCTCAAACTCCAGTCATGAGTGCGCCCCGTCCCGCCCAATTCCTTCACCGCCAGCTTCTGATTTCCCGAATCCAAAAGAATCGCATCCACATCGCGCAGCGCCGCCGCTTCCTCCACCGACTCCGGGCCTGTAACATGCACGACCTGCACAACTGAAACTCCGGGCAGCGCTCGCTTCAGTTCGCGATGCGTGCCCCGTACAAGGTGATCGCAAATCTGAATGGTGTTCGTCCGGCAGAAGTGCTGCTGCTCGACAATCTCCTCCACACTCCGCCGCGAAGTAAGCAGAAAAGTCCCCACCGCCGGCGGTACAGTCGCAGCAATCTCGGCAATCAACTCGTCGCCAATTACCCCGGGCCCGCTAGGCATATGCGAGACGAGTCCCAAAGCCGCAGCCCCAGACTCGACAGCCATCGCCGCCTCTTCAACACTGGCAATACAGCAAATTTTAATCCGAGTCCGAGATGTAGATTTCATGGCCAGAGCACGAACGCGTGCCGTAACTACACGTAGAAAAATCGGGAAGGGCACGAGTTCCACTCGTGCCGATAATCATCGGAAAAATTGAGCGCGCTCTAGCGCCTGAGGGATCGGCACCATAAAGTTAGTAACTCCTACTCCCCATACGGCACCCAGATATTCTTAACCTGCACCGCATGCTCCAGAAACCATCGCCCCTCGCCTACCCGCGCGTCGAACCAATTAATCGCCCGACCTTCATTCGTGAACACCTGCTTCAGATTTCCCACCGACATAGCCTTAGCGGCAGCCGCGCTCGCCGCATCGCCAAAGCTCCAGATGGCATCCACGTCGTCATGCTCGGCCAAAGGCTTCAAAAGCTGCGAAACATACCCCGTAATAAGATTCACCGCGCCGCCCGGCAAGTCGCTCGTATCGAATAACTGGTATAAGTCGCCAGCAATAAGAGGATAAGTCTCCGAAGGGACCGCAATAACAGTATTCCCCATCGCGAGCAATGGCATCACCGTCGAAAGAAATCCCAAGAGCGGCGCCTCCCGCGGACAAATCACTCCCACCGTTCCAATCGCCTCATTCATGGCAATCGCAATATTGCGAAATGGAGGATTGTGCACCGCCCCATCGAACTTATCCGCCCACGCCGCATAAGAAAAAATGCGCTCGATTCCCATCTCCACTTCCGCCGCCGCCTGCCGATCTCCCACCACCTCTGCCAGCCGCCCGCCGATCTCCGCGCGCCGTTGCGACAAATTCTCCGCGCAGTAATCAAGCACCTGTGCCCGCGTGTGCGCCGTCGCCTTCGCCCACCCCGAAGCCTTCCGCGCCGCCTCCACCGCATTCCGAATATCTTTCCGATTTCCCAGCGGAGCCTCGCCCAGCAAGCGCCCATCCGCCGCGCGCACCTCCATGCTGTACCCCGAATCCGGCCGCGCCTGCTTCCCGCCAATATAAAGTTTCACCGTGCGATCGATCGCCGGAGAAGAGGAATCACCCGACTTACTAAGTGCGTCTCCGGAACCCGCGGTCTCATGTTTTTCTGAGAACTGAGAACCGGGACCTGAGAACTCTCCTCCCAGCGTCCCAGCCTTCTTAAACCAAGCCGGCTCCAGATACTCCTGCAACCCCTCCCGTCCACCCTCCCGCCCATACCCGCTCTCGCGATACCCGCCAAATCCGCAAGCCGCGTCGAACATGTTGGTGCAGTTCACCCAAACCACGCCCGCCTTCAGTTGCGCCGCCACATGCAGCGCCACATTGACGCTCTCGCTCCAAACGCACGCCGCCAGCCCATAAGCCGTGTTGTTCGCCAGTTCCACCGCTTCGCTAGGAGTGCGGAACGTCATCGCCGCCAGCACCGGCCCAAAAATTTCCTGCTGCGCCACAACCGAAGTCGGATGCACATTACTTAACAGCGTCGGCGGATAATAAAAACCGCGCGCCGGCAAAGTCATCTCCGGCTGCCAGCAAGTCGCGCCCTCGGCCACTCCCTGATCCACCAGCTTCCGAATCCGTTCCAGCTGCACGCCCGCGACAATCGCGCCGATATCAATCGCCTTGTCCAGTGGAGGCCCAATGCGCAGCGTGCTCATCCGCGCCTGCACCTTCGCAATCAAAGCCTCGGCGATGCTCTCCTGCATCAACAACCGCGAGCCCGCGCAGCAAACCTGCCCCTGGTTGAACCAGATCCCGTCCACCAATCCCTCAACCGCGCTGTCCAGGTCCGCATCCTCAAAAACAATAAAAGGAGACTTCCCGCCCAGCTCCAGCGAAAGCTTCTTGTGACTGGTAGCCGTAGCCGCGCGAATTGCGCGCCCTACCTCGGTCGATCCGGTAAACGCAATCTTGTCCACGTCCGGGTGCTTGACCAAAGCTTCGCCCGTCCGCCCGTCACCAGTAACAATGTTGACGACGCCCGGCGGCAACTCCGCCTCAACGCAAATTTCCGCAAATGCCAAAGCGGTAAGCGGCGTAAACTCTGCCGGCTTCAACACCACGGTATTCCCGGTAGCCAGCGCGGGAGCAATCTTCCACGCCAACATCAGCAGCGGAAAATTCCACGGAATAATCTGTCCTACCACACCGCAAGGCACAGACCCGGCAAACTCCGAGTCCAAAAGCTGCGCCCACCCCGCATGATGATAAAAATGCCGCGCCACCAGCGGAATATCGATGTCGCGGCTCTCGCGAATCGGCTTGCCATTGTCCATCGTTTCCAACACGGCCAGCCGCCGCGAATGCTTCTGCACGAGCCGCGCCAGCGCATACAAATACTTCGCCCGCGAATGCGGAGTCAGCGCCTGCCACTCCGGTGCAGCCCCCCGCGCCGCCTTCACCGCCGCATCCACATCCGCCGCCGAGCCCTGCGCCACCACGGCCAGCGCTTCGCCATTCGAAGGATCGACCGTATCGAAATATTCCCCGCCCGCCGGTGCGACCCACGCGCCACCAATAAAATGTCCAAACCGGCGCCCATACCGATCCAGCCACGAAGAAACTTCCTTGGCATCCTCTGGCGCCGGCCCGTATTCCATGCTCACAAATTTTTCAGCAATGCTCATATCTTCATTTCTTCAAGAGCCTTCGATGACGCGAAGGATCCTCACCTCTTTCCTCCTTCCGTGGCTGGGGGCAGTTGGCGCTCAAACTGGTGCAGGTCCCAATAGTCCCGCCAGGCCACAATCTTTCTGTCGCGCAGCTCGAACACACCCATGCAAGGAACGCTGACGCGTGTCTCTCCGACCAGAAATTTATCCAGCCGCTCCGTCATTACGATATCCCCGTCCGCCACAATGTGTCGTATTTCCCACGGCAAAGCAATCATGCGCTGCGCTCCGCGCCGCAAGGTCTCGCGAATCGCATCGCGGCCTTGAATCGGCTGCCATGGCGAATTCCACCAGGTTGCGTCCTCCGTAAAATAACTCGCGAATTCCTCCGGATCAGCCCGAACGCATGCCTCGATGAATCTCCGGATCAGCGCAATACTCTCGCTATTCTCCATTCGTCCCTCACGCCAGCGGATGCCGCCACTCCGCCGAATACCGCCCGGTAGCAAAATGCTCCAACTGCCGCTCAATATCCCCCAACAATCCGCTCGCTCCAAAGCGAAACATCTCCGCCCGCATCCACGACTCGCCCAACTCTTCCTTAATCATCGCCAGCCAATCGAGCGACTGCTTGGCCGTCCGAATCCCGCCCGCCGGCTTGAATCCCACCGCCATCCCTGTCTCCTGCGCATACTCGCGAATCGCGCGCGTCATCACCAGTCCCACCGGCAAAGTCGCGTTCGTCGGTTCTTTCCCGGTAGAAGTCTTGATAAAATCTGCGCCCGCCATCATCGCCACCACACTGGCCCGCGCCACATTCCGCAAAGTCAGCAAGTCGCCCGTTCCGAGGATTACTTTCATATGTCTCGATCCGCAAGCCTGCTTGAACGCCGCAACTTCGTCATACAACGCCTGCCAGCGCCCGCCAAAAACATGCGCTCGCGTAATCACCACATCGATCTCGTCCGCGCCCGCCTCCACCGACCGCCGAATCTCCGCCACCCGCTCCGTCAGCGGCGACAAGCCCGCCGGAAATCCCGTCGACACCGCCGCCACATGAATCCCGCTGCCCTCCAGCGCCGCCACCGCCGTCTCCACAAACGTGTGATACACGCAAATCGCCGCCACCTTGACGTCCAACTCGGCGATCCCCAGCTTCTCCACCATCTCCTGCTGAATCGGATGTCGTCCCTTGGCGCACAGCCGCCGCACGCGCTCGTCCGTGTCGTCGCCCGAAAGCGTGGTCAGATCCATGCACGTAATCGCGCGCAGCAGCCACGCCGCCTGCCATTCTTTTTTCACCGTCCGCCGCGCCACCATCGACTGCGCGCGCCGTTCCACCGCGCTCGTATTCACGCGCACGTCCCGCACCCAATCCAGATTCAAAGGAATCCCGCGATTCGGTAACAGCGGACGCCCCGCCAGCACCGCGATCGTCTCGCCGCCAGGATCGGCCCGTCGAATTGAGTTTTTCTCGGTCGACATCGTTCACGCCAACAATGAAAAATATCCTGCCGCGGCAAAATCGCCGTGGTCGAGCCATTGTAAGCCAGCTCCCAACAATCCCGCAGCGAGCGCATCTTGCTCGCGCCACAGGTAAAACAACCCACATAGATAGATGACGCTCGCGCCTCCTCCGGCGCATCCCGATCGTAACGCCGGCGTCGCGAGCCGATTGGAGACCACATTGCAGTACAAACACGTTGCAGTACACAAAAGACACGTTGAGTACACAAAAGATAAGAGGCAAGATAGACCCGATTCCTATCACCATGAAACTTCTACTCCGATGCGCCGCCGTTGGAATTACCGCTGCCTTGCTTGTGCCGCGGTTCGCCGATAGCCGCGTCCTTCGCGCCAACCGATCGTGTCTTCCGGCCAACACCGTCCCTGCGGAGACACACGGCATGAGCACTGTGCCGCCGCTGGTGCTCTGGGCGTGGGAGCGGCCCGAGGATTTGCGATTTCTCGATCCGAAGCAAGCGGGAGTGGCGTTTTTGGCGGGTACGGTGCGTATAGGGCGCGACGGAATGAGTTATTGGCCACGGATGCAACCGCTCCAACTCGCGCCGCAAACGAGATTGGTCGCTGTCGTGCGAATTGAAACAGCGTCCGGTGCGGCGCGCGATCCCGAGACCGCGAAGCGAGTTGCCGCCGAGATTGCCCGCGCGGGTAACCTCCCCGGCGTATTCGCGGTGCAGGTCGACTTCGATGCAACCGTCTCGGAGCGAGAGTTTTATCGCCAGGTGCTGGTGGAACTCAAGCGCAAGCTGCCGCCGTCGACGCCGCTCTCGATCACCGCGCTCACCTCCTGGTGCATTGGCGACCGGTGGATGTCCGGGCTGCCCATCGATGAGGCGGTGCCAATGCTGTTTCGCATGGGCGCCGGGCTGGCTGAGGTCACGAACTGGATACGATCCGGGCACGATTTTCGGGAACCGATTTGTCGTACGAGCCTCGGAGTCTCACTCGACGAGCCGTGGCCGAAACTGCCGTCCGGCCGGCGGCTGTATGCGTTTTCTCCTTCTCCGTGGACGGAACGTTCCGTGCAAAAGCTTCTTGAGGAGTTGCAATCATGGCGATGAAACTCGACGTTACGCGCTGGGTGCGATGGTGGTTCATTGCAGGCGTTGCGGCAGTTGTGCTGGCAGCGCCCGCTATCTATGCCTGCGGCCCGTGGTTTGACGAAGCGATTTTTGTTCCCGCTGGAGCCCCGCAGACTTCGCAGCCAGAGTTCGCCTCCGGAAAGCTGGGTATCGTGCTGCCCACCATGCGGCGCTCCTATTTGGTTGTGGCCTACCGCTCCTTGAACGGAATGAAGCTAAACGCCGCGCAGCAGCATGACGCGATCGATGTGTGGAACCGGAGCATGGGACCGACGCCGCCTCCCTTCGCCGACGGGCATCCCGCTTCCGAAGCATGGCTAAAGGCGCGAGAGCAGTTTGGAGTGGCGCGAATTGAAAATGTCGGTGTGTACGCCCCGGTCGTTAGAGACCAGCCCTACCAGGTGTTTTTAAATTGTCCCGACGATGCATTCAAGGTGGCGGCACAAACGCTGGACGCGCTGGCGCAAAAGTATGGTGCCGGCAGCGCGGCAGTAAAGGATTGGCTAGTGGCTCAGGATCAGGTCTTCGCGAATTGCGAAGGGAAGGCTCAGGAAGGTTCGGCGCAGGAAGGTACCGCTCAGGCAGTCCCGGCCCGGCTCGAGTCGAGCGATCCATTACTGCGGGCGAACCGCAATTACCAGATCGCGGCCGCGCTGTTTTATCAGCGGCGCTTTGATGAAGCGGCGTCGGCCTTCGAGGCGATCGCCAAAGACCCGGCATCCCCGTGGGCGGGCTATGGCGAATATCTTGCAGCACGGGCAATGGTGCGCAAGGCGACGCTGAGCACGGCGGATTACGGAAAACTCGATAAGGATGGTCTGCGGGCGGCGCAGGCGAAACTGGAAGAGGTGGTGCGTGATCCGAAGTTGGAGCCTTCGCACGCGGCGGCGCAACGATTGCTCGATTACGTCCGCTTTCGCACCGAACCAGAGAAGCGGGTTGCCGAACTCGAGCAAATGATGGAGAAGCCTGATCCGGGGCCGGATTTCAAGCAGCATCTTTGGGATTACGTGCTGCTGGTATCGCAGGGCGAGCAGGCGGGAGACCTCAGCGACTGGATCAAGACCTTCTATACCGACCGAACATACGAGCACCCGCTGGGCGCGCCGCGTCCCTCCGGGCAGCAGGATGCCAGACATGCGCAGGATGCCGAACATGCGATGGCACAGTGGCGCGAAAAAAAGTCCGCGGCGTGGCTCGTTGCCGCGCTGGATCTGGCCGACCCCACGGACGCCGGCACGACCGAATTGCTGAAGGCGGCGGAGCAAGTGCGACTCGCCTCTCCCGCCTATACCAGCGTGCGCTACTACGCCTTGCGGCTGATCGCGCGCGGCAGGCAGCAGGAAACAGCGCGCAAGGAACTGGATGTGTGGCTCAGCCGTCCGCAGGATGAGCTGTCTCACGGGACGCGCAACCTCTTTAACGACGAGCGGCAGAGGCTGAGCACCAGTCTCGCAGACTTCCTCAGCCACGCCGCCGAGGTTCCAGCGCAGATCGGTTTCGATATGGGCGATGGCCTTCCCGACGGAGACGAAGAGCAAGACCTGACCGAGCGCAGCCAGCAGGACAAGGGCAAGGCATTCTTCAACGATTACTCGGCACAGATCCTGGCACAAAAACTACCTGCCGCATTGCTGGTCGAGTCGGCGAAGTCCGAAACTCTCCCCGCTCCGCTGCGGCGGGAGCTGGCCCGCAGCACGTGGACGCGGGCAACTGTGCTCGGGAACATGCTGGCCGCCGATCAACTGCAACCGGCAATCGCGGAGTTGGACAAGCCGCTCTGGACCGCGATGGAGCCATTCCGGTCGGCCAAGACAAACGAAGAGAAGCGATTCGCAGCCGCCTTTGTCACGTTGCAGAATCCGGGACTAAGCCCGTACGTGCGGACCGGACTGTTGCGATCCGGCACTCTGGGCGAGATCGACAACTTCCGCGACAACTGGTGGTGTGAGCCCATGAAGGATCAGCCGGGACGCACTCGACCTGACCGCGATCCGACCGTGCCGGCGCCGGCGTTTCTTTCGGCGAGCAACCAAACCCAGCTCGAGCGCGAACTAGTCAGACTCGCGGACGCGGCGGTGGCACCGAACTTCCTGGCCGCCGAAGTGCTCGACTACGCTCAATCGCACCCGAACGACGAGCGTGTGCCGCAGGCGCTGCATCTGGTGGTGCGCTCAACGCGCTACGGATGCACCGACGCAGAGACGACGAAATGGTCGGCAAAAGCGTTCAATCTGCTGCATGAGCGTTATCCGAAGAGCGAGTGGGCAACCAAAACGAAGTATCACTACTAGCGTGCACAGCGCGCGGCAACCCGCTTCAAGTTCGAAAGATGCGTGGCTTCTTTTCGAAATTGATCTGGATATTGTGCGTCGCCCGCTCGTTCCTGTTCGCGACAGCTCTCGTCCCCCGGCCGAGTAACAAGCCGAGCGCAGGGACCGAGTGCACGGGCTTGACACACATCGCTGCACCCACTACGCTACGCCCGAATCCCAATCCCCATGGAGGACGCATTCTGAAAATCCCGGGCCCATTGTTCAGGAAAGCCAGCACGACTCTACTGCTCGTCTCACTAGCATTCTTCTTCTCCATCACCGCCGCCGCGCCTCCCAAAAAAGTCATCATTGACACCGATCCCGGCACCGACGACGCCATGGCCATCATGCTCGCGCTCAACTCGCCCGAGCTCGACGTCCGCGCCCTCACCGTCGTTCCCGGCAACGTCGTCGCGCAGCAGGGACTCGAAAATGCCCTGCGCATGGTCTCTCTCGCCCATCGCTGCGACATCCCCGTCGCCGCCGGCGCTCAGCACCCGCTCTTTCAAAAGCTGATCACCGCCGAATTCTGGCACGGCAAGAACGGCCTGGCCGATATCGAACTTCCTCCCAGCAACTGCAAAGTCGATCCTCGTTTCGCGCCCGACCTCATCATTCAAATGGTCCACGCCGCGCCTCATGAAATCACGCTCGTGCCGATCGGCCCGCTCACCAACATCGCACTCGCGGTCGAAAAAGACCCGTCCATCGTGCCTCTCGTCAAGGAAGTCATCCTCATGGGCGGTTCCATCTCCGGGGGCAACGTCAACGCCGCCGCCGAGGCCAACATCTATAACGATCCTGAAGCCGCTCAGATTGTCTTCCAGGCTGGATGGCCCCTCACCATGGTGGGCCTTGATGTCTCAAACAGAACGCTCCTCACGAGGAAGCATCTCGATCAGATCGCCACCGGGCACGGGCCGGTCAGTGATTTCATCGGTAAGGTCGGCACCTTTCTCGTCGATCTCTCCGCCAAATACAGTTCCCCCGGTACCCCCATGTTCGATCCTCTGGCGGTCGGTGTCGCCATCGATTCCAGCCTCGTGACCGCGCCCGCCATGCACGTCGATGTCGAAACCCGCGGCGAATTCACTCGCGGCGAAACGGTCGCCAATCGCCAGGGATACATCGAGCGAAATGTTCTGCACGGTGACCGCTACATCATCGAGGGACTCGACAAGGTCGAGCCGAACGCCAAGGTCTGCACCGAAGTCCAGGCCGACCGCTTTCTCCAGATGTTTGTCTCGCGGATTAAAGGCAAGTAGGATGCCGCTGCGAAACCCTGCGTTCCACGCGATCAATGGGTGTTTATTTCGCGCTTAAAGGGCCGCAGGAATAAAAGGAACAATGAGAAATAACAAGAAAGGACCTCCATGTACACGCCGAGTTCCCTCGATATCGCACTTTTCATGATGATCACCAGCGCCATCTGCTGGGGCTCCTGGGCCAACACCTACAAGGGAGTCAAAAACTACCGCTTCGAACTCTTCTACTGGGACTACGCTATCGGGATCTTCGCGATCTCCCTCATCCTGGCGCTCACCATGGGCAGCACGGGACACGACGCCTCCAGCTTCCTGAACAACATTCACTCCGCTGACACCACCAACATCGTTTCCACCATGGTCGGCGGGGCCATCTTCAATCTCGCCAACCTGCTCCTCGTCGCCGCCATTGATATGGCCGGACTGGCCATCGCCTTCCCGGTTTCAATCGGCATCGCGCTCGTCGTCGGCACGGTTTTGAGCTTCGCTCTCCAGCCCAAGGGTAACGCCATGTTTCTCGGCCTCGGCGTGGCCTGTGCGCTGGTCGCCGTCATCCTTGACGGCAAAGCCTACGGCAGCCGCGGCGGCGAAAGCCGCGCGGTTTCAAGAAAAAGCATCGTCGTCTGCATCGTCTCCGGCGTCCTCATGGGATTGTGGAATCCCTTCGTGGCCTACGGCGCGACCCGCGGCAACGTCCTCACCCCCTACAGTTCCGTCGTTTGTCTCACGCTGGGCGCGCTGATTTCGTGCTTCATCTGGAATCTGTATTTCATGAAGCACCCCCTGGTCGGCGAGCCTGTTAGCTTCAGCCGCTTCTTCGGCGGACCGGTTTCCGGACACATGCTCGGACTCTTCGGCGGCTGCATCTGGGGTGTCGGAACCGTATTCAACGTCGTTGCCGGGAAAGCGACCGCCTTCGCCATCTCCTATGCCATCGGCCAATCCGCGCCCATGGTCGCCGCGCTCTGGGGAATCTTCGCCTGGAAAGAATTTTCCGGCGCCCCCGGCAAAGCCAAGCTCTATCTATCTCTGATGTTCGTCTTCTACTGCTTCGCCATCCTGCTCGTCGCCAAAGCCAACGGCTGAGGCAAAGACGAAATGCCCGTAGAGACGGGGCTTGCCCCCGTCTTCGAGCGGCTTCGCGTAATGCGAATATTCTCTTTACATCTTCGCATTACGCGAAGTAGACTATAGCTCAGGAGAAAACTCTCCCCGTGCACGTCATCAGCAGGAGCGCGTGGCGGCAGGCCGTAGCGGCCGATCCTTCGCTGCGAGGCCCCATGAGCGAATGGCACAAGGTAGCAAAGAGCGCCGCATGGCAGAGCTTGGTGGACGTTCGCAAGGTCTACCCCCATGCAGATTTTGTCGATCCATACACGGTATTTAACATCAAGGGCACTGCATACCGTTTGATCTTGAGGATTGAATATCGTTGGCAGATGATCTTTGTTAAGTATCTGCTGACGCATGCCGACTACGACAAGGGAGCCTGGAGAAAATGAGTGGCGCAGCCGTGGATCACGGAAAGCTATTGTCCCGAACCAAGCCCGAAGTCATTCGCGACGACGAGCAGAACCAGCTGTACATCCGTCAACTGGAGGTGCTAACCAGCCGAAAACGGGTCACTGCCGCCGAGGAAAAGTTAATCGCTCTCCTGACCGTTCTGGTCGAGGAGTACGAGGACAAGCATTATCCCGTGCCCGCCGCCGCCCCGCTCGACATCGTTCGCCATCCGATGGAAGCTCACAATCTTCGCCAAAAAGATCTAGCCGATGTCTTCGGAACCGAAAGCATCGTGTCCGACGTGCTCCACGGCAAGCGCGATCTCGCCAAGGAACACATTCGCCGCCTGAGTGCGCGCTTCCACGTCTCACCCTCCGTGTTTTTTTAATCGCAGCAACAAAACACGATCCAGATGCCTCCTCGCC
>CAWJFC010000024.1:0-71656 GCA_963841945.1 uncultured Acidobacteriaceae bacterium | reverse complement strand
CTCTTCGTAGGGATCCTGCGAGGCGCGCTCGAGGCTGCCCAGCATCTGGTCCAGGTCGGCGCGATTCAGCCGATGGAAACGTTTCGGCAGCCTCTTGCCGAGCACGATGACCGTGCCCTCGCCGGGTTTGCTCTCGACGGTGAAATAATCCATCAGGCGCTTGGCGCCGATAATGCCGAGGCCCATGCCGGTCTGCGACACATATTTACCGTTTAGGATTTCTTCGATGTTGTGAATGCCGCGTCCGCGATCGCTGAACGTGATAAAAAGCATTCCGTCCTGGCCGTCGTCGAGGCGAAACTCCACACTTCCGCCCCCGGCGTACTGAAAGGTGTTTCGGGCGATCTCGGAGACCGCCGTCGCAATGCGCGTCTGGTCCTGCGCGTCGAACTTCAACGCAGCCGCAATCGTGCGCGCTTTTTGGCGCACCAGGACTACATCATTTTCGGATCGCACGTCGATGGTGATCAGATTTGGCATGACTCCCACATCCGTGTGCTCACACCTCAGATTCCCGAACTAACCTCGTGTAGCTTTGGCGACGAGCACCGTCACATCGTCGCGGCCGCGACTGAAGTCCCGGTGCAGGATCGCCGCAATCACGCTGGCATGTTTGTTCAAAATCCCGGGATATTTCTCCAGGTCCCAGCGCGTTGCTAACCCGTCCGAATGCATGACCAGGACGCTGTTTTCATTCCACGGCACGGTGAACTCCTGGATGCGCTGAATGTGATGTCCGAGCGTGCCATTGTGCGACGCCAGGCCGCGGCTCAAACCGGGAGACACTACCGAGGCTGAAACATTGCCAATACCAGAGAAATGCAGCAGGTGCGCGCGCAGGTCGATGCGGGCAATCGCGCCAGCCGCTCCGCGAGTCTTCTTCAACGCGTCGTGGATGTCCTCGACAATTCTGCTGGGCGCTGTGTGCTGAGTGTGAGCCATCACCTTTTCCGCTTCGCGCGCCGCTTCCGAGGCCAACACGCCGTGTCCCAGTCCGTCCACAACCATGAAAGCCATTCCGTCCGGAAAGGCTCGAGTGCCCCAGCCGTCGCCGCAGTCGGTCTCTCCGGCAATGGGTTCGGAAACCACACCAATCTCGAAGATCGCCTTCTTGGCATGCCTTTCCGGCTTGGCCGCCAAAAACTCCGCGCTGATGATGGTTCCGGAACCCGGCGTGGAATACATGTCGAAGGAATTGGAGATGCGGCGGATGACGCCTAACCCCTGGCCGAGCGAACCGGCGGTGGAATGGCCATTATCGAAGGCGCGAGAGATATCGGCGATGCCCGGACCTTTGTCCACTCCCATCACGCGCAGGCCCCGATCGCCATTGCTCCCGATACGCTGCAGAAGAATGTGACCCTTGCCGGCATGCTTGATTACATTGGTCGCGATCTCGGTGGTCGCCAGTGCGATCTCGCCGCAAACCTCTTCTCCCATGCGCAGATCCTGAGCGTAGGCGACGGCCTCACGGCGCGCTTCGCCGGCTTGACTGGGGTCTGCGAGTTCAATCAGCATGCCGTTCGTTACTTCCAACGCGTGATGGTGACTCTTGTTCCTTCGCCGGGTTGCGAGACAATATCAAACTCGTTGACCAGCCGCTTGGCTCCTCCGAGCCCCAAGCCGAGTCCGGAGCCAGTCGTGAACCCGTCGCGCAAGGCCATCGAAATATCGGCGATCCCGGGCCCCTTATCCTCAAAGACGAGCCGCAAGCCGGTGCGCGGGCCATTCAGAGTTTCGAGCTGCATGCTTCCCCCGCCTCCGTAAATCACCGTGTTGCGCGCGAGTTCGCTCGCCGCCGTCACAACTTTAGTCTGGTCGACCAGGCTGAATCCCAACTTGGTGGCAGCCTCGCGTACCCGCCGCCGCACAGCGACTACATCGGGTTCCGTCTGCACCGGAACGTTCTCAGTTGAGACGACCGTCATAAGCTCCCTTGAAGCCGTACACCGACGATCGCAGTACTTCCATGCCCGCATCGACATTAAGAGCGGTCCGGACGCCGGGCAGAGACAGTCCCAACTCCACGAGCGTGATGGCCACAGCCGGCTGCATGCCAACTACAATCGTTTCCGCGTCCAGCACGCGAGACATGGCTGCGATATTGGCGAGCATGCGGCCGATGAAAGAATCGACGATTTCAAGACCCGAGATGTCGATGAGCACACCACGCGCATCTGAATCGCTGATCATCTGTGTCAGATCTTCCTGTAGCGCCATCGCCAGCCGGTCATGCATGTCGACTTGGATGGTGACCAGCAGAAAATCGCCCATCCTCAAAATTGGAATTTTTTCCACCCGGATCTCCTAGGACTTCTGAGATTCAATCTTGGCCGACGCGTCGCGACCCATGGCCAGGCCGATACGATCCAGCGCGACTTTGAAGGCCGCCGCCAGAGTCGCTTTCGTCGTCACATCCTGCAGGTTGATGCCGAGGTGAACGATGGTTTGCGCAATCTGAGGACGCACGCCGCTGATGATGCAATCGGCTCCCATCAGGCGCGCCGCAGTGATTGTCTTAAGTAGATGCTGAGCCACCACCGTGTCGACCGTGGGAACTCCCGTGATGTCGATAATGGCCACGCGCGAATTGGTCTGTACGATCGATTGCAGCAGTGACTCCATCACGACCTGCGTGCGCGCGCTGTCGAGCGTGCCGATGATCGGCAGCGCCAGGATTCCGTCCCACAGTTTTACGACCGGCGTGGAAAGTTCGAGTAACTCCTCCTGCTGCCGCTTAATGACCCCTTCGCGCGATTTCTGATACACCTCAGTGGTGTAGAGGCCCATGGCGTCCAGAAGCTCGGTCGCAGTCCAGATCTCAGCCGCGAGTGAGTCAGCGTCATTTTTTAGCGAGCGGCGTAGCTTTTCGAACAGCGGCCGTTTCGCGGAAAAGACAAAGCTCGCCGTCTCAGTGGGAGAAAACCCTCTTTCGGCGCGGGCCCGTGAGATGTCGCCGAGCATTTCGCGCACTCTATCCCAAGCCGGGGAATTAAAGTTCGGGCCGCCGGTTTCTAGCGCCTGTTTCATGAGCGGAAGAAACTGGGAACACTGCCCGCGCAGATCCGACTCCTTAATAAGGTCGCTCCGCCGTGTCGACCCGCTCATTTCCTCGATCCAATCGGCGACCAGTTCGGCCTGATTCCGCTCCAGAATTTCGTAAAGAGCCGACGTTTTTTGGTTAATCGGAATCGTACTCATTTTGAAAGCGTCTCCTCATTGAAAGAAAGTGGTACCGTCCACTCCGATGCTTAGGAATTTCGTTCTAGTTCAGAAAGAGGTCCAATCCTACCCGAGCCCATGAGACACGACAGTTCGATCGCGGACCCTACTCTAAGGTTCTCAAAGGCTCGTTGCCCGTGATCTTTGCCTGTGATCAAACCAGCAACGAACGGGCGAATCGTGCAGGTTAGACTTAACCTTTCACCCCGCTTGGTACAAGAAAACATGTGAGGGTTGCCGGCACAATACAGAGTTTCCTGTAGGCGATCGAATTGAATCGTCATCGGAAAAGTTACGGATTTTAGGGACTTTTCGCCCCTCCGTCTTTGTAATGGAAAACGTCAAGGGACTTCTCTCGTCGAAACCGGGAGGCTCTCCGATTTTCACTCGCTTGCGACGTCAATGGGGCGGCTGAAAGTGGATCCGAAGACCATTCAGTGTATGCTGCGTCACGAAGACTTCGGACGACGATGCAGCTCTACGCACAGTCGGACGTGGACTCCATGCGAGATGCTCAGGGTGCTCAGGGAAAGTACCTGGAGCAGCTCATTGGAGACCGTGTGAATCTCCTCAGTGGGCGGGTTCAGTAAGAATTGTAGGCTGAGATGTGGGTCGTAAATTTCGGTTCTTGGCCGCCAAGTACTTTTGAATGATGGTGGCCAGGGACGGAGTTGAACCGCCGACGCCAGCCTTTTCAGAGTGTGTATAACCAGTGTTTTTAGGAACTTACAAGGACACGTGGGACTGCCAAGTACTTGTAAGTAGCTGCAAGACACGTTGAGTGCGGACTGGAATTGCGGACCAGCAAATCGGGCTCTTGCATAAGAAAAACTCCTAGCAGGAGTGGTTGTTAATCCAGTTTCTTCCCCAGGACCTCCAATCCCATGCTGCACAGTTCCCCGTCCGAACTGCGCCGAAAATTTTTTCGATACCTTTTCCCTGCCGCAGGTTCCTTACATACATAGAGGGGAACACCCGCGACGGATCAATGGAACCGCCTCGCTAAAAGGACTGGAGGTTGAGTGCGCTCATTGCTCTGTTCCCGTGGATTCCCCAAACGTACCTAAAAGCACTTCTAAGCGCTTTAGGCGCCTTAGGCACTTGTTGAGAAGTTGTCTCGAAGTCGACAAGAAAAAAGATTCTTCGAGAGAAAGAAACAAATGCGTCTTGTACGGTTTCTATACGAATAATATTCTCGTTCGCCCATGACGCGAAGACTAACGCCAGCCGAGTAGTGAATGGGTTCGAAATCTGTCGAACGAAGCAGGACGCCACAGCCGACCTTCAAACGACGCCGTGATTTCAGCCCGGTCTCGACTCTCGCTGTAGGGGGTTTTATGAGCGAGATGCACGAAGCGACACCAGTCAGCCAGCCTATCCCTCATTTCGAGAGATTCCTGGATTCACGCGAAGCCGCAGCATTGCTGCAAGTCCATCCGAAAACACTCCTACGTCTCGCACGCAAAGGCGAGATACGCGCCATGCGGATCGGAAAATTATGGCGCTTCCGCACATCTGATCTCCACACGTGGGTCGATTCGCGGTTAAAGTTGGCCAACTACCCATACCGCTCTAACCATGAAGAATCGTAGGACTCGAATCCCCGGCCAAACGTGGCAGACGACCGGCAGATAATGTATCGCTCGGACTGGGAATCACTGCGCGGGCAAGTTTCGCACAGGTTTCTCGGTGCGATAATCAGCCATGAGTCTCAAGACGCGAAGCGGCCAATCTTGCATGATCCTGCTCAAACTCGGCCAAAAAGAGCACCTGGAGATGTTGAGGAAAGGTCTGCTATACATGAACTCATTGGCCTATTTCACCGCGCTGGAGGCGGATGTGGCCCGAGGTGACCCATACGAGGGTACCGATTCCATCCTCCAACCGTGCGACATCGGTGAGTTCCATTTCGACCCGCACGTGCCCGGAATAGACCCCTTGCATGTTCATGGTGCGCCCGATGGGTTGGTTGGTCCGGTGCGATTCGCGCTGCACCGGACCTCTTCGTGCAACATCTTCTGCATGTTCGCAGTCAGCAAACCTGTTGTCGGGCCGATCTTCCCGAAATCCAGTGAATGGCCGGGTGATCACTTCGTTCTGTTCACCAACACGCAGGAATTTTTCAACAAGGTAGTGTTTGCAGCGAAGGACCAAGGGCTGAGAGTCGAAGGCCGGGCGGTCGAATACTACGACGAAACAAAATACTCAGGGCAGACCGGGAGATTCCGCAAGCGGTCCGTGTACTCCTACCAATGCGAGTATTGAATCGTGGAAGAGCCGGGCGTTGATGGGCCGTTTCGCTTTGAAATAGGCGATCTAAGCGACATCACTTCCGAGGTAATCCCGCTGGACTTGGCCGATGATGTCCTGAAATTTGGCCCAGAAGACGCGGTAGAAGCGAGACTCAGTTGGGATTGAAGGTCGCCCGGAGCGGCGTTGCGCTTCGACGGGGCGGCCCGTAGGTTTCCTCATTCTTTCGAGTTGACACAGGCGTAATAAACGGCACTTGCCTCTTTTCCAAGCTCACGTCCAAGTCTAGCTAGATTGCAGTCTCCCGACTCGAATCGGTCACTGTAGTAGCCAGCATCTCCGTGATGGATGAACTGTAGCCAGTAAGTTTCGCCCACTTGCAACGGCACGCATCCGGGACGAGAGCCGCCGCACATCAAGCCTGATCGGAACGTTTCAATACTGGGTGGCACATTTGTCTCTTGTTGTTGGGCGACTTTGATAAACGCATCAGAGAATCTCACCGACGCACTGATCACATAATTGCCGTTTCCCAACTCCGATTTTTCCGAGCCTACTACTGTGACGCTCAATGGCGGCTTCATATTCCCGTTGAAATTACCGGCCTTAGCCATAATTTCACCGGCTGGAATGATCCGGCCTAAAGCAACATGGTTTATCGGAGGGACTGTGTTGGAGGTTTCTTTCGAGGTTTCGGACGTTTGAGGGCTGCTGGGCTTAGAGGTTTCGGACGTTTGAGAGCTGGTGGGCTTATCGTAATCGGGACCGTGGATGATGGTGGCAGGTCGGGAACCATGTGACGGAAATAAGGCGGTCATCGCAGCACCAAAAGCAACGAGTCCGAGTGCAAGTACCAACGCCAAGCGCCACGTCCTGTACCAAGCAACACTATCGCTCTTCGACAATCCGCAGGTGATGCAACGCTTGGGATAGAACGGCAAGGCGAACAACCAGATGCCAGCCGTGAGGAGTACTGCAAAAAAAGTCCCAACACCAAGCGCCCTCTTGTACCCCGTCAGCTTCTGGCAGTTCGGGCAGAAGATCATTTCCATGGGATTTCCTGTGCTTCCTCACACTCCGTGCGCGTGTAGAAGTGGCAAAGCATTGGGAGCAGCTCGCCTTGCGCGGGGAGAGTATACTGCAGCACGGTTCCACGAGTAAGCGCCCATGTCAGTGATTTGTGTCACATGACGTTCTAGTCCGCACCCGCAACCCGCGAGAATATACTATCTGTTGGGCCAGCCTCATAGGCGAGGAGTGGTGAATGTATGGAGCCGAAAGTGGTAGTAGCAGAAGCGGGAGCGGCATTGGCGTTCTTGAAGTCCGATGTTGGCAAGAAACTGCTCGGGGGCTTAGCGGATCAGCTTGGGCTTGCGTTGGCCGACATTGGCGAGGTCTACAGGTTTTATCAGAACCAGTTCTTGGAGGGAATATTCACAAAATGGGCGGCAGCGCGAGAGGGAAAACCGCCTTTGAGCGGAGAGGACTTTCTTAGAGTCATGCCGTTGCTTCAACTGGCGTCCGTGCAAAGCGATGAAGAGCTACAAGCGAGGTGGGCGGCGCTGTTAGAAAGCACGGTCACAGCAACCGATGCCGTCCTGCCATCGTTCGGGCAGACACTCTCTCAACTGAGCGCGGAAGAGGCAAAGTTTTTGGACCGTCTCTTCACTTTCGTCACACAGCCCACGGGCTACCTGTCAGAGCATCGCTTGGGCAGGGACCCCTTCGACTACGCCACGTTAGTTAGAGTGTACGATCCCCGGCTGACAGCGATGAACCCTGCCGAGCGGCAAGTATTCAAAGATTCGATGACGAAGGAACAATTGCAGAATTACGATAAGCTGACCCAAGCCGAATTGTTGATTCAAGACTTGGAGAGGCTGGGAATCATCACCCACGAGCAGAGAGCGCAGCAAGACTTAAAAATTATGGGTGGCGCCCCACTTACCCAAGCGACCCTTCGCTCCGAGTATTCATTTACACAGTACGGGGTGAGCTTTGTTCGTGCTGTGACACTCACGAGAGATTGAGAGGAAACGAGCCGCCTACTCTTTCACCTGCATCGCATAAATCACTTTCAAACCCTTCCCGGCCCAGCCTGCTTACGACGCAGTGAAGCTGATTTTCTCTCCCGATTCCGCAGGCTGCTTCAGGTCCTTGAGCTTTCCCACGAGGATTCGGTTTTCGTCATCACGAAAGAAAAAGTTGGCTCCGTCGCTACCGGCGAAAGTGCCGGCATAGCTCTGACCGGAGGTGGTCGTTGCCAGATAAATATCGTTCCACTTGAACTGACCGCTCTCAAGATGCGCGATCACTTTGGTCAGCGATTGAATACGCTCTGTGTCCGTGATTTCGTCAAATAAACGCTCCATCATCGCGACATCCCCGTTCGCCGACAGGATGCTGGCCTGGATGAGACGCTCTTTGCTTACCACCTCAAAATGCAGTTTGAATCCTAAACTGTCGGCCAATTGACGCACGAACTGCCGCTGCGTTCGACCATTTCCCTCTCTAAACGGATGGATTCGATTTATCTCGGAAAACAGACCAGCAACCTTGCGAGCAAACTCTCTTCGTGGCAAGCCTTCGAGAAAATGCTCGTTGGCCAGCTCGTCGAATACGCGTTTCAATTCCTGTTCGATCGAATCGGGAGGCGTGAACCTGATAACTCTTCCGCCTCGAATATCCTCAGCTTTGGCTAGCGGGATCGTTCGGAATTGCCCGGCCCATTCGTAAACGTCGCGAAAAAGATACGAATGGATCGCTTTGAGATGTTCGGAATCGAAGTCCCCCTTCAGGGGATTAAGCTGCAATAGGATTGAGCGGACCGAGACCGAATTAGACTCCGCCCGGTCAAGCGACTCTTGATCGGTCAGGCCAAACTTGTTTGTCAGAATCCCAGACTGAGGATCGAGGTAGGGATCGCTCATCGAGCGAGGATAGCATTCACCAACTGTTCTTCGGTGAGGTCACCCTGGACAAACTTTTCGAAGAGAAGCCGCGCATCGTTAGTGGGAGCCAGACCCTCCAGTCGGAGATCCGCCACCGCGTTCTCGACGGCTTCGCGTCGGAGGAGGCTTTCGGAGACCGCTATTGCCCTAGGCGCTGCTGCGGTTGACATGGTTCGAGTATACCACGAAGATCAAGCTGCCCCGACTAGTCACTCGCGCTATCTAGCAGTAGTAATTAGCTTATTATCAATCGTTTACCAGCTTCTCTTCGCAGCAGTACAGTAGTGGAATCTCAATTGGCATCTTGGATTTTTCACGCCGTTACTTCTTCGGACTGTTGAGTGCAGTGCTCTTCCCAGCTCGGTTACTTAGGTTCGATCACCGCTGGGCATCTGGGCACCGGCTCGGGTTTTGCCTACGCTTAGGAATTGCTTATCCCGATCCAGCACGAGAACATGTCGGCCCGACGCTGGCCGGTCATCACGCTAGGGTTGATCCTGCTCGACCTCGCTATCTTTCTGGGTACTCACCGGGTCATTGAAAAGCAGGACGCGCAACTCTGGCAAACGCGGACGCATATTCTGATTCTTGCATCCATGCACCCACAGCTCCTGCTCACACCCGACGTCCGCGAGTTCGTCACAGACTTTCAAAAGCGAGATCCTGGAGATTGGGCGGAGTTGCAAGAACCTAACTCCGAGGTACTCGACGAGTGGGACGCTCGGACGCGACGGCTTGACGATCCAACGGCATTGCAAGCAGAGATGGATTCACTCGCAGGCCAGTATTCACAATTGATGGCCTCATCCATCGACCAACGCTATGCCTTCGTTGCAGCCCACCCAAGACCGATTACATATCTCACTTCGACCTTCCTTCACGGCGGCTGGTGGCACCTGATCGGCAACATGTGGTTCTTGTGGCTGGCCGGATTTGTGCTGGAGGACGCTTGGGGCCGGCCGCTTTACTTGCTCATCTATCTAACGGCAGGAGTAGTGGCATGCCAGTTTGATGCTTGGGCAAATCCCGGAAGCATTATCCCGTCAGTAGGCGCTTCGGGAGCTATTGCCGGCCTAATGGGAGCATTCCTGGTGCGCTTCCCCAAGATGAGAATCAGGATGATGTGGTTTTTTGATCTGGGCCTGTTTCCCTTTTCTCGCTTTTGGATGCGGGCATATTGGCTATTGCCGATTTGGGTGCTGATGGAAATCAATTACGGAATGGTCCCTGCTGGGGACGGCATTGGACACTGGGCGCACGTCGGTGGTTTCCTCTTTGGCGGCATTGCGGCTGTGACGCTCCGCTACTCGGGATTGGAACGCAAAATGAATAAGGCAATCGAGGAGAAGATCACTTGGGCGCCTGATCCAGAAATCGGGCATTGTGGCGAGCTCATGGAACATGGCAAGTTTGATGAGGCCGCCGCGACTCTGAAGAACTACCTGACAACCAAACCTGACTCGGTGGAGGGATGGAACCTGCTGCGGGCAGTCCATTGGCAAAAAAGCGAAGTTCAGGAGTATCGGGAGGTCACGATCAAACTCTGCGAATTGCATCTCAGGGCGCGAGAATATGAGACAGCCTGGCGGGACTATGAGGAATTCCTCATCGTAGGCGGCGAAAGGATGCCCCCGGTTATCTGGCTCGGTCTCTGCCGTCTACCGGAGCAACAGCAAGACTTTGAACGCGCCGTCAGCGAATACGAGAAGCTCGCTGCCTCCTATCCGTTCGAGCGACAGTCCTTACTGGCGCAGCTTAGTGCCGCCCGAATCTGCCTCAACCGATTGAACCGCCCGCAGGATGCACTGACATTCTACGAGGCTGCGGCGGTGTCCGCCGTGCCGCATCTAGATTTGGAGCTAGACATCCAATCGGGAATTCGGGAAGCGAGAATCGCTATCACGCAGAGCAAGGTATTTTCCGCTGGGGCATCGTGCGGGAATTAAATCCTGCACCCGACGAACAAATCATCGGCTCCTACTACCCGCGTTCTTGTCAATTTCAGAAATCACGTCCGCTGTGACATGGCGGGGCGGACAATAGCTTGGCAGTATTGCACTGAGGAGACTCCCCCACCTAATGTTTTCATTGTCCCTCGTCCGCAAAACCAAACTTCTGATGGATTAGATGGTGAAACTCCGAAAGGGACGAGCACTTTGTGGGTCCGACTTCACAAACTGAAATTCTGTTTGGCTTGGGGAAAGCATTGTACATTTCGAGATAATCGCCCACCGCATGATTCTCAAATGCGTCGATGATTCTCACCATCTTACTGTCCTGCGGAACATATTGCTCGATTGCGACGAGGCAACGCCCGCTTTGGAAGTGATTAGTTTGATAGACTTCGGCATTTTTGTTAACGAGCGAGACGGCACTTTGCCGCCATCGGTCGGCCATTTTTTCTGCACGTTCAGAACACATCTTCTGTTCGTTCAGGCTGGCGCGTGCTTGGCAACGCAGGGCTGGTGCCATTGAAATGATGAAGCACCCCAAAATGCAGAGGTAGCAAAATCCGTGAATCGGACTGCTCCGCCTGCGTTTGTAGGTTTCCATGTCTCCTCCGTGCGGCGTTAAGCTATTTTGGTTGCTCGCGGGCCAGAACTGCGGCCATGTCCCTTTATCCCGCGATCGGAACTGTGTTTGCGTCTCATCTTAGAATCCACCCCCCCGTCGTTTTCGCGACGGTGTTTGTATGATCGATGACCATTTCGTCATCGACCTCAAACCGAAGTGTTTCTCCAATCTCGCTGGGGATCTGCCGCGCTGCGACGGGAACAATACCTCGCTTAAACATCTCCTCATAGAGTTCATCGAGGTTTTGTGCAAGCTCTACAGGGGGCATGTCACGGAGGCAGAGTCCTTCTGCGGAAATATCGAAATGTCTTTCTGCTCTTCGAACGCGATACGTTGCGTAATAACGACGTACCATAGCCACCTCCAAATCTTCGGGCGGGTCTAGTTCGTGCTTGGCGACCCTCTATTCGAAAACTCGTCCAGAAATAAACTGAGAATCAGCACCGTCAGCGAACATGAACTCCAAAAGCTCCTGTGCTGTGTAGATAACCACGGGGTTGGACTTTCTGGGTGCTGCTGAAAATCCCTCATGCAATAATCGCACTGCGTACCCCTCTGGCGTTTTCAATACCTCATATCGACACATCCTATGACCTCCTGAACGCCAATCCTCTCTTCCCGTACATCAGAACGTTGATGGTTTCCCACCGCACAAGATCACGGCGTGCTTAAAAGCTTTCGTAAGGCGGCTGCGGTAACTGTTGTCGCCTACATAGAAAAACCCTTGTTCTCTCCAGGAATCGTCGCTAGACATTAGCTGATGGGACTTCAGGTGAGCTAGATCCACGGCTGTCTGCACCACGATGTTAATATTCTTCTTGTTGTCAGTGGTTCCGAATTTGATTACCTTGTCTTCTTCTTCGACGCTGCCCGGGTCCACGAATCCCAAATCGAACCCGAAGATGAAGTTCACTGAGGTACTTGTTGCCCCTTCTCGATGCTCGACATGAATAAAGACCTTGAAGTTTTGACATGAGGATGGGGCATAACTTACATTTTTTTGTTCGCCATCTGGGAAGATGTACATCAAGGTGTCCATAGATTGCTCGTGCATCTCTAAGCCGTCAGCGGAGGAGGTTTTTATCCACTGGAGCGTGTCCGCCAGAGAAGGGCCGGTCGTTTGCTCCGCGGCAGCAGGCTCCGGTTCATCGGGAAGAGCGTGGGCTTTTGAGGACCGGGCCAGTAGCATCGGTTTTACATCGTTGATGGGGATGGCAAAATTCAGGTTCTCTCCGCCTTTGATATGAGAAGTCGTGATGCCGACCACTTCCCCTGCCATATTGAACAACGGGCCGCCGCTGCTACCGGGAGATATAGGCGCAGTGATCTGCACAAATTTGCCCCCGTCGTCCTCCACAGTTCGCATCGCGCTGACAATGCCGTTTGAAACCGTCGATTCGAGCGAAAGGGGATTGCCTATCGCCACAACTTCCTCTCCGACCTGGAGCCGATCGGAATCTCCGAGAGTCAACGTGCGAAAGTCATTCCCGTGCGCTTTGATGACGGCGACATCGCGATCCTTGTCGGATGCAAGCACCCCATCAACAGCAAAGAAAGCACCGTTAGGAAGTTTAATGACAGCGGAGCTGCCGTTCCTGATGACGTGGTAGTTGGTCAGGACGTGGCCATCTTTGCTTATGAAAAAGCCGCTGCCTTTGGCGATAGGATGACCATCCTTGTCCGACATGACTATTGAGACAATCGCCCCATTCGCTTCTCGCGAGATTGCTGGAATATCTAGATGGCGCCCCTTGTTCGTGCTCGGTGCATTCTGCGCCGACATCGCCGCCACCAGCAACAGAACGGCTGCCATGTACTTCATGAACGAGGTCCTTCCCACCGGGGACGCAAACGTGCGCTCTCCCTCATGGAATTCCATCACGTAATCTGGAACCACTCCAATTACGGAAGTCATCCTTAGCTTCCTGCCGTGCATTAACGTAAGAAACGCTACTGGAACCGCGTTATCTCAATTGTCATCCTCTCCTTATTCCCCGCGTTTTCTTTGCCCGAGTTCCACGCTCGCGGTCCGTCCCCTGTCGGAGATCGCACGAGGGTGAAAAGCGGGAAATGCAATGTGCTCGCTGTCACGAAAGTAACGTAGCAGGACCGATGAAAAGCGAACAGAATGTCGAGGAGGAGACAGTATGCCAAGGAATAAGCTTCTAATTCTGATGTTGCTTGCAATCCCTGTGGGCGCGGCTGCCAAGAATAAGGACAACGGGCGTCCACCTTGCGCAACAACCTATTCCGTCATTCAAGAGGACAAACTCGGGAACGTCCAGCAAGGGATTTCTAAGTCAAAAGATTTGAAGTGGGCCGGTAAAGACCTGGAGAAGAAATACCCTGACGTTTGCTATGCGGCCCCAGATCCCTCCATAAAGACCGTGTTCGTCATCACCGTGGCTCCTGCAACATACAATGGGACACGGGTTGTAACCACTACCGACACAACACCCACATCGGGAACTGTCACTGACACCTCCGGTCAACAGGTTGGCACCTACGAAGGGACACAAACATCCACATCTTCGACCGCAGTTCCGTACAGCTTTGAGTACGGCAAGTTTATGCTAACCGTCGAAACCTTCGGCGCTGATGGCAAACCTGCTGTGCGCCGAAGATTCCAGCAAAACGGAATCTACCGCACGATGTATGGTGTGCCGCTCGGCGGACGCGGGCATCATCCCGCGAAAGCCCTCATTGAGGATGCCGTGAAATGGATTCACACGGGGGGCTTGGATGACCCGCTTCAGAGCATTCGATAGACCATCAGCAACCATCCACTACGCACAGTCTGAAAACGTGTATCAGACTCAATGGGAGAACTCATGAAGAAATTCAAATGGCAGGGACTTGGTCTGACCTTGTTTCTGGCGTTTGCGGCAGTGGATGGTCTCGTTCGTAGCGGACTGAGAGGCGACTTGGGTGGGATGGTAGGGACTTTACTGCTTCCTCTCCTGTTCTGGCTTGGATTCAGTTGGCAGCACTACTGGAGGAAGGAACCAAAGCCGTTCAATTGGGCAGACACCGTGCTTGGAATCATTGGCTGGATTGGTGCCCTGAGCATAATGGGTCTGGCAAAGCATTAACCTCTGGCGGCGTCATCCGGCGACTGCCCGCCCGTAGTCTCTAAGGAAGAAGGAGACACAGATGGAAGTGAATAAACTCGGACACGAAGTAATGGTTTGCGACTGTGGCAACTGTTGGAAACTCCGGCTAAAACGGAACGATGCTGGCCCCATAGAGTTGCCAACTGTGTACAGCGAAGAGGGGGAGGCCATTCGAGCAGCATATGACTTTATTCGGTCTAGACGGGCAGACCCACGCTACGCTCATGAGGTATGGTTTTGTCTGGCTCTCCCAGAGTCCTCATGCACATCATGAGCCAGCGAGGCGGGATTTCATTTTGAGAAGAGCAGCCATGAACAAATACGTGTTGAAGACCGACGAACGCATGCCTTCGAAGAATAACTTCTGGGGGATAGAAGCAGCCACGAGTCCCGAGGAGGCAAGAAAACAGTTTCGGAGGAGGATTGAAACCTCCTACTGTGCTTCCGAAAATCACTATCTCCAGTCCAGGGAAGAAGATCGAAAACGGCGATTGAAAGAAGATGATTTCGATATTGAGCTTCTCTAAATGCCGCCCTCGACGAGAGAAAGCGCGTCTCCGGCTCCGCGAAAAGCCCCGGAGTCATCTGCTGATGCGACAGTAGTGGCCCGGTTCTATGATGTGCTCCTGTTTCTGCTTGTGACTTGGTTTCTCCCGGTCGATAGTCTGCACTGTTTCGGGAGTGGGAGTTTTTCTAAGTGGTCCACTTCCTTCGGGTACATTATCGTTCGCGATCCAACCGTAGAGCAGCGTACCTTTCGTTTGCGTTTTAGGGCACAGCGTACAGCGTCCTTTGGGGCCGGGTGAGGCGAGGCAAGTAGTCTGGTTTCGGTGTGGGCGCTGGCGGGCCGGAATGATTTTTCTTTAGCTGCGGGTTTGGTTGTGTCGATGTGGGCGCGGTCCTTGCCGTTTGCGCTGCGGATGCGTTCCCGATTGCGGGGGGATGAGCCGCGGATTCGTGCCGTGCTCCCGATCCGATTGGCGGCGTTTTCCGATCCCGATTATGGCGCGATCCGTGGCCTAATCGCGATCCGATTGGCCGCGCTTGCGCTGCCGATTGTGCCGCCCATTCGCTGCCCGGAAGTGAGGCGAATCCCGTGCGGATGTGTGGTGGCGTGGTGCCAGGCTGGGTGGTGTGGCGCTCTCGGAGGCCAGTTTGTGGGGGTGAGTTTTTACGGTGCCTCCGGCACCGGGAGGAAGGTTGACACGTCATCCCCAATTGGGAGCTGTGGGTATACTGTTGGGAGCTTATTGGTTACCACAGAAAACAAAGCAGTTGCGGGACGGCGGGAACTAATGGGTTCCCGCCAGGCGCTGCAAGGCGCTCTTCGCGTAAACGTATTGATCGGTCGAGGGTTGCATGTTGATGCGGATCGAGGCCGTTGCCAGCGCCTGTGCTGCTGTTGGGTGTGCATCTCGGCTTTGTCCGGCGTCTGTGCCGTGGTGGACTGAGGCGCGAACCACTATTCTCACGGCAAACTCCGAGCAGAGTTTGCGACGGAATACGATCACGACAATAGGCGGTTTTGGAGACGGTGAACGGAATGCGGCAATCGTCAAGCTGTGCGAGAACCACTCACAAAGCGAACCGACAGCCCGTCAGCAGTAGACTTCCCGGCGATTGGAAACGAGCCATTCCGAAGCGGGAAGAGGGTACGGGCGGGGACCACGACCCGTCAAGCCCCGTCCCGCAAAGAACGCGGGACGCCTTCGGCTGCGCTTCGCTCCGGGGCGTTGACAGGCCGTGGACCACGCCCGTGAAAGGCCCTCCCGCCATGTTCGGAATGTCTCTCTCTGCCCGAGCCGGGCGCACGAAAAGACAATGCATCTAGACTCCGCAAATTCTCGTCTTCTCCGGGTCGATCAAGCACCCGAAAACTGACGAATTCCTGGCCAATCGCGTGCCAATTCCAGCGCTCCATCGCCGGAGAGGGAAACACGATTCCCATGGCCTTCCTCGCTTTCAAGGTGACGGATTCTTGCTCCACCGGCTGCGCTCTTCTGTCTTCCGGCAATCGTTGCCCTGACGGGGACATGAGCCGCAATGGCAACCGCTTCATAAGCACGAATTCGCAGGCATCTGACTGAGGTTCCTACGCCCCTCACATGGCTGGTATCGCCATCGGATAGCCAGCGGAATTGGACGTCGGATCAGTACGGTATCTGCCGGCGATTGCGCCGGCAAAACGGCCTCTCGTAGATGACCCAAAAGCTTCTGCCAACGTGTGACCAATTGAGCTCGCCAACTCCATGACAATGTCGAAGCCAACGGCCCGCTCTCGACAGGTGACTTCGGTCCGCGATATACCTCCTCATCAAGCGAATATCTCGCGCCTCATTGCCGCAGTCTTAGCCAGCGCATTCGACCCCGCGACGAAAGGCGAAGACAACACCTCTGGCCCTCGGCGGCAGAGCACCAAAAGGCAGCCCAACTATTCCGGCTCACATAGGCAGACGAGTAAGGATTAGACATCGGAACTGCTAGGAAAAGTCGCCGTGATCGACTGAGTTATTCGGTATGTGTATCACAAGAAGTCTCTTCTCGGTGACGGCTCTTATGTGCTCCCTTTACACGATCCTAAATCGCGGCTTTGACGATCGCTCAGTGAGCCATGAAGCCTCGCTCATCATGCTTGATAAGATGGTGTAACTTGCCCCCTGGTTCCATTTCTTTCCGGTGGGACATCGTCTATCCATCCTCCTCTACTCAGCCTCGCGAATGACAGGCTTTCGTGCTTGCAATGGGCAGTGCCGATGGGCCCCGATGCCGTTTGTCTCGGCTTTGCTTCTACCCTCTATAAACATCGCCGATACATTTGCCATCTCATTGTCAATGTAGGATCGCAACATAAGTGAACTAAGTAATACAATAAGGGTAAATCTAAGAAATATGAGTTTTCCAAATAGGTGAGCCTTGAATAATATAATGACAAATAATACAAACAGTGAGCATCTCTTGCGAGGCATAGTTAGTCTAAGCTATACAACAGCACTCGCTCCAGAGCTCTATCGCATGTTGACCATCTCCAAAGCATTATCGGCAGGACAGGCGCGCACCTACCACGCGCGCGAGTTTGTGTCGGAAAAACAGAACTACTGGAGTCATGACGCGCACGTGCACAGCGAATGGCAGGGAAGGCTCGCCCAGGAGTGGGGATTGCGCGGTTCCGTTGGTGCCGAGGAATTCGCTCGATTGAGCGAAGGGCAGCATCCTGAAAGCGCCGCGCAGCTCGTGAAGCACCAGCCTGCAAAGACCTACGACAACGAGTACGGCAAGGAAATCACCAGCGTCGAACATCGCGCCGGGTGGGATGCGACATTTTCAGCGCCGAAATCTGTCTCTCTCACCGCGCTCGTCGGTGGCGATGAACGTGTACGTCTGGCGCACCGTGAGAGTGTTCGGGTAGCGCTTGACGAATTGGAACGGTATACGCAAGCGCGGATCGGCAACATCCACGCGCCGCAGACGACGGGAAAATTCATAGCCGCCACCTTCGAGCATGACACTGCTCGCCCGGTGGATGGGTATGCCGCGCCGCAACTTCATACTCATGCGGTCATTTTCAATATGACCGAGCGTGAAAGCGGCGAAACGCGAGCTCTTCAGGAGCGAAGTCTTTTCCAGTCGCAGCAGTATGCAACCAGTGTGTATCGTTCCGAACTTGCGATGCGGCTACAGGGAATGGGCTATGAGATCGAGAAAGGTAAGCATGGCCAGCCGGAAATTAAGGGCTACACGCAGGAATACCTTGATGCATCCAGTCCCAGACGGGAGCAGATCAAGCGGCACTTGCAGGAGATTGGAAGAGAAGGCGCGGGTGCGGCACAGGTTGCTGCCCATCGCACGCGGGACAGCAAAGCGATTCATTCCCCGGAAGAGGTGTTGCAGCGGCACCGTGAACTGGCCCAACAACACGGCAATCAAGCGGATCGGATTGTCGCCCAGGCACGCGAACATACCCAGATTCATGCACCGCAGTCGAACAAGAGCGAGCTTCAGCCTGAACGACAGGCCGTTACCTACGCCCGCAATCACGTCTTTGAGAGGTCTGCTGTGCAGGACGAGCGAAGCATCTTGCAGGCAGCGATCAGCCGTAGCATGGCGGAAGCAACGTACGGGCAAGTGCGGCAGGAATTTGCGCTGCGCGTTCAGCGGGGGGAGTTCGTTGCCGTTCGTCATGTAGAAGGCCGCGCTGCGCCTGTCTATACCACCGCTGAGATGATCCGCATGGAGCAGGAGATCATCGGACGGATGCAGAGCGGCAATCGGCGCACCTACCGCGATCCGATGCTCGTTTCGCCTTCGCTGCGGATTGCGATCGAGGACCGCCATACGGAGTTGAGTCCGTCACAGCTCCGAGTAGTGGACGACATTTTTGTAAGTCGCGAGAAGATCGTTGGCTTGGATGGAATCGCTGGCACTGGCAAAACAACGACACTGGCCGTAATCCGCGAAGGATTGCAGGCGGAAGGCTACAAGGTCGAAGGTTTTGCTCCCACCTCACGTGCTGCGCAGAAGCTGGCCGAGGCGGGCATCGAGACCTTGACGTTGCAACGGCATCTCGCGCGGGGAGAACAGCCGGACACAGGCGAGAAGAAACTCTATGTGCTCGACGAGTCTTCTCTCGCCTCGACTCGCCAGATCCACGAGTTCATGGACCGGCTTCATGCGAGCGACCGGGTTTTGCTAGTAGGCGACACGCGGCAGCATGAAGCGGTCGAAGCGGGTCGTCCTTTCGCACAGCTCCAGGAAGCCGGAATGCGGACGATGAGGCTCGAAGAAATCGTGCGCCAGAGAGACCCGGAGCTAAAGCAGGCTGTCGAGCAATTGGCGCATGGTCAGGTTGGTGCGGCCATCAACAGCCTGGACCGGCAGGGCCGCGTACATGAAGTGAAAGATTACGACGAGCGCATCGCGGCCATCGCGCGCGAGTACGCCAAGGCGCCGGAGGGCACGCTCGTAGTGTCGCCCGACAATCTATCGCGCACCGAGATTAATCAGCGCATCCATGCCGAGCTGCAAGCGCGCGGAGTAGTGAGCAGAGAAGAGCACTCCGTCCAAACACTACTGCCGCGTCAGGAAATGACTGGAGCGGATCGTTCCTGGGCACAGCGATACCAAGTTGACGACATTCTGCGCTATTCGCGCGGTTCGCGGGAGACTGGCATTCCGAAGGGCGAATACACGCGCGTCAAGAGCATCGACGCGCAAAACAATCGGCTCACGGTGTTGCGCGGGGATGGAAGGGAAACGACCTATGACCCGCGCCGCCAGATGGGCGTCTCGGTGTATCGCGAACAGGACAGGGCATTCTCGGCTGGAGACCGCATTCAGTTTACAGCGCCCAATCATGAACTGAAGATTGCGAACCGTGAACTCGGCATAGTGGAAAGCATCGCACCGGACGGAGCGATGCGGCTGAAGCTCGATAGCGGGTGCAGTATGGACTACGAGCCCCAACGTCATCCGCACCTTGACCACAGCTATGCCGTTACCAGTCATTCCAGCCAGGGACAGACCGCCGAGCGCGTACTCATTCACGTGGATACGGAAGTTGCGGCGAAAGACTTGCTCAATAGCCGCATGGCATATGTCTCGGTTTCGCGTGGCCAGTGGGACGCGCAGATCTTTACAAACAGCCGCGAGAAGCTGCCGCAGGCTCTTGGGCACGAAGTCTCGCACAAGAGCGCACACAAGCCGGAACAGACGATTGCGCCAATGGAGCAGCAGAGGGCAGCCAGGTCACAGCGGCCGGAGAAGGACCAGGGCCTTGGGATGGGCATAGGTTTGGGTTTCTGATCTTAAACAGGAATCAATGACAGTTTCACGCGAGACGATGCCGATAAGCGCAGAGTCAACTTGCGAACACGAAATCCAGAAAGCGAACCCCGCGGCACCATGAGACGCACGAACCACATCCCGAGCAGCCGGCACTTTCTTTCGTTTCCAAGTGGACGAAACCGGAACTGCGAAGAACCCGTCAAAGGGCAAGACCGCTGGCGCGGCTCCCTCCGGTCGTTCTTGACTGAACCTCCGCAGTTCCAGTCCACGCCGCCCACATGGAAGCGCACGAAGAAATCCGAAACATCGGCCCTATCGCACCAGCCGGCGGCCGGGAGCCAGGTATGAATACCCAATCCCAGCCTCCTACTTCCGACTCGTTTTCCAATAAACGCGTCCATCAAGTCCCCGTCGAAGGCGAAATCGAGGCGTTGGTGGACGCCGACACTGCGGCTGAATTTCTGCAGGTGAGTCCGCGTCGCATCGTTGAGTTGGCACGGCGTGGTGCTCTTCCGGGCTATCCGCTCGGCACTGGCCTCCGCCACCTGTGGAGATTCCGCCTTTCGGAACTTGCTCGCCTATGTTCGCAGGCGGGGTACAATTCGAGCGGCAGTCTCACGTGCCCAGAGGAGAAATCCAAAATGGCACAGAGACATCAACGTGGTTGGTTAAAGAAAGAACGACGCAAAGAGGGCGAAACTTGGATGCTGTTTTTCCGCACAACTCGGGAATCCGACGGCAAGCGGGTCGAACAAAAGGTTGCGGTTGGAACCGTGCGCGACTTTCCGACCAAGGCTTCGGCTTGGGCGGAAGTGGAACGGCAGCAGATCCAGATCAATAAACCGGACTTTCGGAAACGCGTGACCTTCGCAGACTTGGCTGAGCACTACCAGCAAAACGAACTCGGTGAGCGGCGGAGTGCGATTGTCGATCCGAAAGCCTACACAACCATTGCAGGGTACCAAAGAGTGCTACGCAATCGCCTGCTGCCACGGTGGGGCAAGCGTTTCGCGCTCAGCATTCAGCCGCTCGAAGTCGAAGAGTGGCTCTCTGCCGTGAAGGAAGAGCAAGAACTGGAGAACCCGACTCTCGACAAGATGAGGCGGGTCATGTCGCTGGTGTATAAGCACGGACAGCGCTACGGACTCATTCCGCGCCGGGACGAGTGCAATCCGCTGCGCTTTGTTCGGTGCAAGACCATCAGCGGCTATGAAGCGGTGATTCTGAGTCCCGAGCAGGCCTTCGCTGTTTTGGTCGATCTGCCCGAACCGGAACGAACACTGACACTGCTCGCAGCGAGCACGGGGCTACGCATCTCCGAATGCTTGGGGTTGCAGTGGCGGGACGTGAACTTCGACAACTCCCTCATTCATGTCAGGCGCACGTGGACATGTGCACGGATCGGGGCGCCCAAGAGCAAAGCGTCCCAGGCTCCCGTTCCGATGCACCCGCTGCTTGCGGAGTTCATGCAGGCTTGGCGAAACCAAACCCCCTACCCGCAGCCGGAGAACTGGGTCTTTCCCAGTCTCAAGCTGGGCGGTAGGAAACCGCGGGCAGCAAACATGCTTGTGGAAGACTATCTCCGCCCAGCAGCGGTCAAAGCGGGAGTCATCGCCGCAAACGATCCATGTCGGTTCGGATTCCACAACCTCCGGCATTCGCTTGCATCATTTCTAGTCCGCTCGAAAACGGACCCGAAGACGGTGCAGACGCTCTTGCGACACTCGGACGTAAAGACGACGTTGCAGCTCTATGCACACAGCGTCAGCGCGGACCGAATGACAGCTCAAGGAGAAGTGCTTCAGGCCATTCTTGGCAGTAAGCCCGCTGGGAACGGACTGAATGCGGACTGAACTGATTTTGCTGATTCGTGCTAAGTTCTTTGGAATGTGGTGGCCAGGGACGGAGTTGAACCGCCGACGCCAGCCTTTTCAGGGCTGCGCTCTACCACCTGAGCTACCTGGCCACTTCTTTTTCCGCATCACAAAGGACCGGCGATTCTCTTCTGCCGGCTGCGCCTTGCTTTTCGGCGGGAGGCCGATGGCGGCCCATTCGCTGAGAGCGCACGGAACTTGTGAATTATAACAATCCCTGCGCCGCGGCTCCAAATGCGGCATCCGCGAGTCCAATCCGTCCTAATTGCTTCCGAGCCTGACTGCGCATCGGATCGGCCTCTGCTGGAGCTCAGCCGCTCGCGAAAAATCTCGCGACATAGCTACGTAGGGCTCCGTCCGACCACAGTTCCCTTCAAAGCAAGATCCACTCCGAGCACAGTCCATCAGAGCACAGTCCCGTTCCAACCACCGTTCAGAACTGTCAGCGCGCAGCCATTGACCCCAAACCAGTATGGAATCTCGCGATAGTCTTTCACGTCGAATACTGCGAGGTCCGCATCTTTGCCCGCCTCAATCGTCCCCTTCTGTTCAGCCATGCGCAATGCCCATGCGCCATTGATGGTCGCCGCGCCGATCGCCTCCGCCGGCGTCATCTTCATATGCGTGCACGCCAGCGACATCGCCATGGGCATACTGAGCGTCGGCGACGATCCCGGGTTGTAGTCGGTGGCCAGCGCAACCGCGACTCCCGCTTCAATCAACTTTCGCGCGTTCGGATATCGAGAGAGTCCAAGAAAATAATTCGCCCCCGGAACGAATGTCGCAATCGTGCTGCTCCGCGCCAGCGCCGGCAGGTCGGCATCATTCACGTAATCCATGTGGTCGAGCGACGCAGGATCGAATCGCAAAAATGCTTCGAGGCGCGTCTCGCTGAGCTGCCCGACATGCGCGCGTAAGGCGAGCCCGTTGTCTCGCGCTGCCTGAAAGATCTGTTCAGTCTCTTCCGCGCTAAACGCTCCGCGATCGCAAAAGACATCGGCAAAGGCCGCGAGCTTGCGCTTCACAACCGCAGGCATCATCTCGCGGCAAACCACTTCGACGTATTCGTCCGCCCGCCCGCGAAACTCCGGCGGAACCGCGTGCGCTCCCAGAAACGTCGGAACCACCGTCCCTGGCCACTTCTGCCCAGCACTTCGAATCGCCTCCAGCGACTTCAATTCCGATTCGAAACTCAATCCATATCCCGACTTCGCCTCCACCGTAGTCGTTCCCTGCCGGGCCATATCTCCGAATATGGCAAGAACCTTTTCCGTAAGCGCGCCCTTCCCAGCCGTGCGCACGCCCTCAATGCTCGACCGGATCCCCCCGCCAGCCTCGGCAATCTCTTCATAACTCGCGCCCGCAATGCGCTTCTCAAAATCGATCAGTCGCGGCGCGGCAAACACCGGGTGCGTGTGCGAGTCGACGAATCCCGGCAGCACAACCCGCCCGCGGCAATCGATCTCCACAACGCGCGTGCGATTCTTCTTGATCCACGGATCGCGCAGCGCGTCTTGCGTCCTCCCCACAGAAACAATCTTGCCGCCAACGCAAAGCACCGCCGCATCATTAATAATGCCAAGCTCAGAAAGCGAAGCCCCACGCCGCGGACCGGCGGAGGCAGACCGCAAGGTCAGAAGCTGTCCAATGTTGGCGAGCAACAGCGCTGGTAGCTTACGCATTCAGACTCCGGCGCAGTAACGCCAGCCAATTCCCCTCACAAAGAAGCTCAGTATTCCTCCGTGCCTCCGTGTCTCCGTGGTGGATGTTCATGGTTGCGCCATCGGCACCCTAACCCCGTTCTTCCCCGCAAACTCCTTTGCCTCCTCATACCCCGCGTCCACATGCCGAATCACGCCCATCCCCGGATCGGTGGTCAGCACCCGCTCAATCCGCCGAGCCATCATCTCCGTCCCATCCGCCACGGTGACCTGTCCCGCGTGCAACGAATATCCAATCCCAACTCCTCCGCCATTATGAATCGACACCCACGACGCCCCTGCCGCCGTATTCACCAAAGCATTCAGCAGAGGCCAATCCGCTACCGCGTCCGAGCCATCTTTCATGCTCTCCGTCTCGCGAAACGGCGACGCCACCGACCCGCAATCCAGATGATCGCGCCCAATCACAATCGGCGCCTTGATCTTCCCCGACTTCACCAGATCGTTAATCGCCAGTCCAAACCGCGCCCGCTCGCCATATCCCAGCCAGCAAATCCGCGCCGGCAATCCCTGAAACTTAATCCGCTTCCGCGCCAGCTCAATCCATCGCCGCAAACTGCGATTCTCCGGAAACAACTCCAACACCAATTCATCCGTCACCGCAATATCCGAAGCCTCGCCCGATAGCGCCGCCCACCGGAACGGCCCGCGCCCCTCGCAAAACAAGGGACGAATATACGCAGGGACAAATCCCGGAAAGTCGTACGCGTTCTTCACGCCGCGCTGAAACGCGAACGTCCGAATATTATTTCCATAATCAAACGTCACCGACCCCATCTTCTGCAGCCGCAGCATCGCCTCCACATGCCGCGCCATCGCATCCAGCGACCGCTCTTGATACTCCCGCGGATCCCTCGCCCGCAACTCCAGCGCCGCTTCCAGCGTCATCCCGTTCGGCACATATCCATTCAGCGGATCGTGCGCCGACGTCTGGTCCGTCAAAATATCCGGCACCACGCCGCGCTCGGCCAGCTCCGGAATAACATCCGCGCAATTGCCCACCAGCCCGACCGAAACACTCTCTTTTTTGCGCACAGCATTCTTGAGAATGCGCAGCGCCTCATCCAAAGTATTAACCAGAAAATCGCAATACCCCGTCTTCAGCCTCTTCTTGATACGTTCCGGATCGACATCGATCCCCAGGAACGCCGCGCCCGTCATAGTCGCGGCCAAAGGCTGCGCGCCACCCATCCCGCCCATGCCGCCCGAAACGATCAGCTTGCCTGAAAGATCGCCGCCAAAATGCTTATCCCCCGCGGCATTAAACGTCTCATAAGTCCCCTGCACAATCCCCTGCGACCCGATATAAATCCACGAGCCGGCCGTCATCTGCCCATACATCATCAGCCCGGCCCGCTCCAGTTCGTTGAACTTCTCCCAGTTCGAAAAATGACCAACCAGATTCGAATTCGCAATCAGCACCCGCGGAGCATACTCATGCGTCTTGAAAACGCCCACCGGCTTCCCCGACTGCACCAGCAAAGTCTCGTCGTTCTCCAGCGCCTTGAGCGCTCGCACAATCGCGTGATAGCAATCCCAATTCCGCGCCGCCTTCCCCGTTCCGCCATAGACGACAAGATCCTGCGGCCTCTCCGCCACCTCTTCATCCAGATTATTCATAAGCATCCGCATAGCCGCCTCCTGCTGCCATCCTTTGCAGGAAAGCGCAGACCCGCGCGGCGCGCGAATATTAGGTTTGGAGGCGTTCGAATTAGCAGAGCTGGAGCTAGCAGAGCTAGAACTGACGGAGTGATTGATACCGGAGCCGGGAACTTCAGTTTCGACAGGCATAAAAATATGGTAGTCCGCAGGAGGCAAAATCATCAATCGGACTCATTCCGCGATCCAATCAAACGCATCCCCCACCCAGACTCACCCACCACCCCAGACGCATCCGCACTCCAACTCTTTCTAGTCTTGTCATCCCGAGCAACGCGAGGGATCTGCAGTTCGCCGCCACCAGCACAGAGCCGTCCCCGCAGACGACGCCGGGCCCCATGTGCGTTTGGGCGCCGGAGCAGCGCGTCAGCGCTGCCCTGGACGCAGAAGGCAAACTTCCGGGAAGGGCACGACTTCAGTCGTGCCAGTTTGAGCCGGCAGTAATGGCGGGCTTCAGCCCCTGAGGGCCCACGCACGATCAATCAAAGATATTCAAGATCCGCATCCGCAGCCCTGGCGCACTCCGGACCGAAGAGAAGGGATCCGCATCCCTCATCTCCCTCTTAAACCATGTCATCCTGAGCAAAGTGCCGAGAAGCGAAGCGAGCAGCACGTCGTCGAAGCACCCCTGTACTCTCATCCCCGGCAAAGCCGCCGCAGGGAATTCTCGCAACGGAGTTCTCCGCCCCACAGCGGAAACAAACTCATCATAGTTGGCTCGCGCTCGGCATCCCTACGGCGAGTAACGCCCGCAAGAATCCTCTCGAAAAGCGTTCTAGAATAAAGTATGCAGATTCAACCCAGCTACAACATCTGTTGCTGTTTGGTTTTCGCGCTACATGCTGCGCTGGTGTGTGTCTTCCTCGCCCTCCCTGCGGTCGGACAAGAGATAACAGACGCCTATAGTGCGTCGCTCGCGTCCGGTACACTGAATCTAATACTGGCCGACAAAAACGGGTTTGTCGTCGCTACAGATAGCAGAATGTCAAGCCTCCAGCCATTCGAATGCAGACCGGGGCTACCAAAACGACGCTACTGCGACGACAGTCAAAAGCTCTTCAGAACGGGGAAGCATTCCGCAATGGTAATCGCTGGCTTCGCGGCTGGTCGGGCCACGACTCGTAGTCCTCTTGATCTAATGGTCGCGTCTGTTCTTCGCCAGAATTTCAGCCCGTGCGGACAAAAAATATTCCAAGTCACCACCGGGCCCGCGCCCACCGCAAAGGTGATTTGCGCGCCAGAGGAGATGTCAGGTCCAGTTTCTGGATTGTTCAATCTACCCCCGGCCCTAACGGCCGTGGCCTCCCTTTATGATCCCGAGCAGTTCTCGCCAGATCAAATGCGTCTCACGGCTTCGTGGGCATCGATCGACGATCACGGCAGAGTTTTCATCCAACAACAGTATTTTAACGTGACATGGATGTATACAAACCATCATGTTCCCGTGCCGGTATACCGCGTGTCGCGCACACCGGGAGATGTTGTCGATCGCTTCTATCCCGTTGCTGAGGGAATAAATGACATCGCATTTCAAATATTGGGGGGCACGTACAAAAGCTCCGATCCGATCATTAAGCGGTATTACCGAAAGTTGAACGCTGGTCCCTCGGGCAGGGACTCGATGTCACTGGGAGAGTTGGATGATCTTGCGCGAGCCATATTGCGGGAAACTAAGAAATCGACCTGGTTGGTAGGTGGACCAGACCAGATCGGCATATTCCCGGTTAAGGGTCAGCCAGTCATAGCGGGCCTCAGCAGATTGCCCACGGATAAGCAGTTGGCGTCTCGTTTTTTGATGAACTCATGCTTCGATTACGTCACAAACGATCGCCGAGCCAACGGGCCCTGCCTAGACGGCTCGTTCCGCGAGGACTTCACACATTCTCTGGACGAAGTGATTCCTCAGTTCTTTCTCGGTTGCACGTTCAGTGACGTGTCTGTCTCTCTCGACAATAACTACTTTATCCGAAGTGACTTTGACGGAGTAATATTCAAGTACGCGGGGAAGAAAACGCCCTTCATTTTCAAATCCTCCCTGAAGAATTGTGCAGTGGAAGTACCCGAGGGCGTTGTCTTGGACATCCCGGACGTTGCATCGAATTGCCGCAAGGTGGACGTAAAGAGCATTACATTGGATAAGGACACCATAGGGAGCCCGGTTCAGTATCAGAGAAAGGGCGCGAGTATCTCCCTTCCGATTCCCCGGTAGATTGGCTTGTGTTCCATCAAGCTTTATTTCGGCTCGAGTAGACACGCCTCCAATGCACACCCTGTCAACTTGACAAAATCCACCCGTAGACACCCACTAAACCGCAGTAAGCGGAGCTAACCAAAGCCAGTAACTCCATTACTCCAAGATACTTCCGCGTAACTACCTAATTCTAAAGCCGCGAACCACCAACCCCCGCTAACCCCAGCATTTACTATGTCAAATGAAGCCCAAGCAGCCAGACCCACAACCAGACAGTAAACATCCCACCAACGAAAATCCCCGATCCCCCTTTCGCGACAGCCCAAGAACCAACTTTATTTTGTTCGTGCTTTGTTCGCCGTCGTCCAGCCAGGCATTTAGTCCAATCTCCTTCTGCCACGGAGCGACACCGATTCAGCGGACGCAAGAGAAAGAGAAAAGAAGAAAGAAGATTCGATCCGCGAAATCCGTGTTAATCCGCGGAAAAGAAGGAAATTTCCGCCCGCAGTCCAACCGCGTACCCGGCACGTCGATTCGTTAGTTGCCGCGGCCCCGGACTTGGTATAGCTTTGGTAAGGGTGAGGTGCGGTCATGTCGTCGGAAGCCAGCAAGTATCTTAAGTTCGGTGGGGTCACCGTCGTTATTCTGTGCGCGCTCGGCTACCTCGCCTACACCGGCGTGCAGGACAGCAAGAGCTATTACGTCACCATTAAAGAACTGAATGGCATGGGCAATGAAGCCTATTCCAAGCGCCTGCGCGTGGCTGGCAACGTCGTGCCCGGCTCCATCAAGCGCACCGGAACCCGCGTCGACTTCATGCTCAAGGAAAATGAGCTTACGCTGCCCGTCTCCTACACCGGAACCGAGGCCCCGCCCGACACCTTCAAAGACGATTCGCAAGCACTCGCCGATGGCAGCTTCGGCCGTGATGGCGTCTTCCACGCCAAGCAGTTGCAAGCCAAGTGCGCCTCGAAGTACGCGCCGCAACAAGGCCAGCCCGGCGCGACTCCGCCTGCCGAAGCAGCCAAGGGAATGTCCTAGTTCGATCCTCTTCCCTACGAAGCTTTCTCGTCCCCCGCTTCTTTCTTGAAAAAACTGCGACTAGCTTTTTCCGGCGCTGACGACAGCGCATTCGTGCGCGCGGACAGACTGGTGAACAATGCTGCATAGTTTCCGGCGTCGTACTGCTGGGCATTGAAAGCCGGTACGCCCAGGCTCTTACCTTGGGCGAAAGCGTCCAGGTTGGCTCCAAGAAACACAAAGGTCCAGTTGCCCTCCTTCTCCTTGGCGCGGATCACATCTCGAATCCCTGGCAACGTCCATTCCCGCGACGAATTCTCTTCGCCGTCCGTCATGATGACCGTGATCACCTTGTCGAAGCCGTCCGTGTTTACCGTCTGCACCGTGTTCCCAATCGCGTCAAACAGCGCCGTATTTCCGTTGGGCTTGTAACTCGATTGATCGAGTTTGGCTACGTCGGTGAGCGGTGCGCACCGGTATTTCATTGCGACCGCGGTATCGAATAGCGTTAGCGTCAGTCCATATTCCACAGCCCGCTCCTTCGCCAATTCGTCAATGTAAAGATTAAAGCCTCCGATTACATCTTGGACTTTCGTTGCCATCGAACCGGACTTGTCGAGAATCACGTTGACCAGAACTCGTTGCTTCCCGCCTGTTGCTGACGATTGCGATTTTTCTTCGCTCATTTTTTCTTCTCCTCACTACTGGCGATTGGCGATCGTACATATGCCGTTTGCCGCGTGAACCCCAGCTTTCCGAGCAGCCGTTCACTAGGATCCTTGTGCCCGTTAAACACATTGCTAAGGTATTGCTTGGAAACGTCCAATTCCTCCGCGAACTGAGTCAGCGTCTTGCCGCCCTGAACCCGCTTCATGATCGCGAGCAGCTCTTCAATGGTGTTCGCTTTGTATGCCATTTAGGGATACATCGTATCCCAACAAGGGATACACAATCAAGTCCCGTTTCGATTTTGCCCGGCCGCCGCGAATCCTTCGCCCTCATTCCGTCCCCTAGAGGCGCGCTCCAGCGGAAACACAACCAAGTTCCGCCAATCACGCCAATTCCTGCCTATGTGATTGAAAAATAAATATCTTACAAGAAATAATCAATAATAGTTAACAAATAGTAAACATTGGACCTGAAAATTCATATTAACATTATTATTTACAATAACTTACGATTGATTCCTCGTAAGTCCTTTAAATTCAAAGATCAAATGGCGGAATTATCACCTTCACAAACCAGAGACTTGGATGTTTCCATTGAATAAACCTCCAGTCATAGTTTTTCTTTACGCCAATCCGGCCAAAATGTACCCTTGCCGGGGATGCGAATCAAGCTTCGTCTGTTGCGCTGGTCGATCAAATTCCGGGCCAAACTTCAAGAGCCGATTAACTGGCAAGATACTAGGAAACTCTTCCTTCTCTCTCAACTCGCTGGGGCGGCAGCCTTCTGCCACTTTGCAAGATATGTTCCTGCCCCCGGAATCGCAATCGCCGTGCTCGGCGCCATGGCGGGCGTAATGGCATTCCGTGCGGACGCAAAGGAAATCGAAAAAGTTTGCTGGGTCGGGGTTATTTTCGGCTTAATGATTATTGAAATAGTCGCTCTTGGAAGGGAGCACAAGAGACAGGAAGAAAGCTCAAATACGATAATCAGGAACGGTGTCCGAACGCTTCAGGCGGTGACCGACCTAAAAAACGTAAAGCCGAATGTTCAAATGATGGCTTCGGGACCCGCGCCGTCGAAACCAAAGCCAAATACCAAGCCAACAATTACAGCGCAAAATAGAGGCTTGATAGTTTTCGGACCAACCCAAGTTGGAATTTTCCCGCAGCCCGCTCCGGAAGCTGGCAGAATATTCACCAATGTGAAGTGTGAAAACGTGGGATCAGAAATCGTGATCATGAAAGAATGCGGAGCAATACTGAAGATTTTCGATGGTTCCGTGGAGTCTTTTGCGAACAATCGCGATCTTCAAAATCAATATTTTGAAGAATATGTTGAATTTCACAAAACCAGAAAGGAGGTTCCAAGATCAGTCGCCCCCCATGAATACGAGTGGCTCTCGCCCGTGGGTCCAATCGCTACTCCAGATTTGATCCAATCAATCACCAATAACAAGAAAACATTGGTGGTTGTCGGCGAGTCCATCTATGAAGACCATGAAACGATACGGAAGAATGAAATGTGTTCCTTTGCCCAACCCCCCATTTCAGCTACTCCAGCATGGCATCTATGTACAGTTCATTCTGGGGAAGTTCCATACAAACAGAGACCCTAATCGAACCTCAGAACAACCTTGACTGCCAGCGATACCTTCCTGAATCTACGCCGAAGCGCGCTCTGGTTCCCGTAGCGTCAGCCGCTTTCCTTCGATGGCCTTGAGAGCGATCATGGTCCGCTCCGAATCGCTGACTTTTCGGGCGTTATACCTGAAATCAAATTCATTCAAATATTGCTGCAAATATGCGCGTCCGACGTGATGGTACGTGCCGTAGACGCCGCGCTTCACGAGCGAAAAGAATCCTTCAACCGTGTTCGTTGTGATGAGCTTCCCGTTCTCACGGCGGGCATACTCTTTCAGAGTGTGCGTGACAACGGAGTGACCCGCATAGCGCGGGCTGAGGAAGGTATAGATCGGGTGATCGTCGGTGTGGATTTGCGCCGTCTTGCAGACATTCGCGTGCAAGATCGGAGTCAAATTCTTGACCGTTACGCGCTCCAGAGCTACGGATCGCACGCGGCCAGTGTGCCGCTCTAGCATCGAAACGACAGGCACTTTCTTGTCCACGAACGGCTGCCACTTCTGACGCGGCTTTGCCTTCGGCCCGACATACGCCTCATCGATCTCCACGACGCCCTGAAATAGACCACCAAGGCCATTCTGGGCCATCGCGTAGCGCAACCGGTGACACATGAACCAAGTTGACTTGTAGCTGATTCCCGTCATGCGGTGAATCTGATGAGCACTCATCGCCTTCTTGCTGGCGCACATTAGGTAGGCCACAAGAATCCAGCGGCGAATAGGGATGTGCGAGTCCTCGAAAACTGTACGTACAGTGACGGTGAACTGCTCATTACACCCGTAGCATTTCCAGACGCCCTTGCGAACGGGTTTCTTTGAATCAGGGCGAGCGGTGAGCTTGCCAGCGTTATTGATCTCTCCGCAATGCGGACAGATCGGGCCTTCCGGCCAGCGTAGAGACTCTAGAAGTTTTCGAGCGTTTTCTTCGTCCCCAATTTTCTCGATTAGGTCAACGAGGGTAGTGGTACCATTAGGCGAGGTCGGCATCGCGGGTCGCTCCGTGGTGCTGATTAGCCCCGCCTACGGCTGCAACCGGAAGCGGGGCGCTAGTTGTTAATGGCTAGGGTTTACTCGGCGATTGCTAGTCTCATGGCGGTCGCATCTGTAACCTCCGATTTGCGACGGCTCAACGTCTTGACCACGTTGGGCCGTTCGTATTGGACACAAGGCAAACTCATTGGCCGACCTCTTCAAGTGCGGTCTTGGCTAGTCCCTTGGCCTTCGCAATTCCCTGATTCGTGAATCTGTAGCGAGTGCCTTTTCTCTGGCCAATACGGATAACACTCCCTTCATCCGCAAGTGGCTGCATGATTCGGTCAATACGAGTCGGGCGATAGCCAGACTGTTCCAGACCATCTTTGATCTCGCTCGCCGTCACGGTGTCATTCTCGCGGAACGTCTTTTGCCCCAACATAATCAGCATTGCGGCAGTAGCGTCTGCCTCCGGTTTGACTGTTAGGGAAACTACGCGCCCGCTGACTTGGCAAATTTGATCGAGCTGAAGGTCGAAGTGTCGGGCGGAGGGTGCCATAGATTCCTCTTGTTGAGGCTCTTTTTTAGTGGTATCTATAGGCTTGGGTTGATTGGCTATAAGTTGTTTGAACATCTCGAATTGACTTTGCACCGCATCCGCAGGCCCATCGGCCTCGAATTCGTGCTCGCCAATCTTGACCTTGATACGGTAGTTTTCCATATCGCAACCTCAGAGAGAGGATGGCATAATAATGGCAAGAAATAGTTTTAATGTCAATAGCCATGGCAAGAATATTTTGAAGAGCGGAGAAGCCGCGTGTTTGGCTTGTGGAAAGAAGCTCAGTTATTGCGGAAAGCCGTTTTCGGCTGAGATTTCATGCCCGAATTGCGGGGCAATCAATCTCTATCGGGAATCGCAGAAACCAGAGAGTGTGAGGTCGCTAGCAGTGAGATGAGGGAGCGTTACTCCTGTCGCGGCGCCCCCCACTTGCCATACCATGCCACGCATTCCACATCATCTACGGCCTTAGCGTACAGGTCGCCAGCTAGCTCTCTAGCACCCGGCCTGTGGTTGTCCCCATGGTCTGGGGTTTTGGGGAGACATCAAAATTGTTTTCAATTTTGCGCCCTCCAATTGCGTAGCTCCATTTTACCGTTTTCCTCTATCTGGAATGCTGCTATTCTAAAGCGTAGCAACTAGGCGGTATTCGCCTAGTTAATGTTTTTTGGCCCATTTTTACACAACAATTGCACACGGAATGCATCGCCAATTGGGCAAAGCTAAACGCAGCAGAGTGATACCATCCCATCCCATGAAAAGAAAGTCTATTTCCGAACGGCTCCGTACCATTCTCGCGGAGCGAGCGCTGATCCTAGGCCCTATCACCCTCAGCAGCGGAAGCGTATCCGATCATTACTTTGATTGCAAAAGGGTGACTCTCAATTCAGAGGGTGCAGATTTGGTCGGTGAAGCCGTTTTGGATGCGATTCAGGAATTGCCAGAAATGCCACAGGCAATTGGCGGGCTGACCCATGGAGCTGATCCGATAGTCGGTGCCGTAATGATGCGCGCTCGCGACCGCGGCATTAACTTGGATGGGTTTTATGTTCGAAAAGAACCTAAGAACCACGGAACTAAAAACTATATAGAAAATGCTCCTCCACGCGGCTCAAGGGTCGTCATCGTGGATGATGTGGTGACACTCGGCGGTTCCGTATTGAAAGCCGTTGATCTCGCAGAACGCGAGGGCTGCGATGTAGTGGCTGTGATTACAGTTGTTGACCGCCTAGAGGGTGGCGGCGACAAAATCAAAGCGAATGTCAAGCACTACATTCCACTGTATACTTTGGATGACTTCCGTTCCGAACTCGAAAAATGGCAACTCCATACGAAGAACTCCGAATTACTATCAGCCGAGGTTTCTCAGTAGATAATCTACGAACGATAACCAATCTTTCGCTTGCTATTCTTCGGGGAAGGCCTACCCATCCTGCAATTTTCCTCACCATTGCTGCGATTTGCCGTTGGGTTGCAGACGCTTGGGATAATGTTGGGCCGCCGGGTATTCCATACGAGCGTGTAGAGCGTCAGTTGTTGCCCCGCCTTGAGGCCCTTCTCACACTGGCCGAGGCTGAAGCCGACGAGGTTTCGGATGCACTAGATTTGACTGCACAAGCCTTCGATGAGGCAATACGCATGGGCTTGGATTCGGACCTAGTTTAGCAACACGGAACTATGACAGTGGGCTACCCGGCGGAGAATCGGATTGTATGCTTGGCCTGCCATGAGAGGAAATTGCATGGAACCGATGGCAAAGCTGTGACGGCCATCACCTTACAGCCATGGTTTGTGAAGGTGATAATTCCGTCAAATGGACTTGCACTCTCTAACCCCTTATCTTTCAAGATCCATTCGCAGGGGGGAGTACCAAGAAGCCAGCCCGCAAACGCCGCTCCCAACTTCACCCAAACTTCCCTGCCAGATCGCGCCAGGTAGAGTTCCTTGCCATTGCCAATTACAATCCTAGCCATTGACTGACATCGCTCCCGTCATCGCCGTCTCCAACCTGATCAAGCAGTTCGGACGCTTCGCCGCCCTGCGCGGCGTCGCCGCCGAATTCGCGCCCGGTCGTTTCTACGCCATCCTCGGCGACAACGGCGCCGGCAAAACCACGCTGCTCCGCACCCTCGCCGGGCTGAACCATCCTTCGAGTGGCGAGGTCCGGATTCTCGGCTCGACTAACTTCCGCGACATCTGCCGCGAGGTCGGTTACATGGCGCATCCCTCGCTCCTCTACGACGAGATGAGCGGCATGGAAAACCTCGCCTACTTCGCGCGCCTGTATGACATCGGCGCGGCAGATGCTAATCGCGAGGCCAGCGCGTTACGCGCCGCCGAAGTCATTCGCGCAGTCGGCCTCGACCCCGAACTCACGCGGCCAGTGGGCCAATATTCGCAGGGCATGCGCCAGCGCATGTCACTCGCCCGCGCGCTCCTCAACGACCCCAAGATCCTGTTGCTCGACGAGCCGTTTTCCAACGTCGATCTCCACTCCGCCCGCGAGATGGTTCGCCTGCTCGCCGGACTGCGCGATCAAGGCAAGACCGTCTTCGTGGTCACACATCAGGCATCTTTATTACAAGGTTCGGCCGACGAGTTCATCTGGATGCAATTCGGCAAGATCGTCTCCCGAACCGCGGAATACATCGAGACGCTTCGGGAGCCCGCGCGATGAGCAATCCTTCGCGTCCCGAGAACTCCCGCCAGGACTCGCGTCAAGCGCAGGGCTTAAGCAAGCCCACAAGCGCCGCGCCCTCCGGCATCACGCGCGCCACACTCCTCAAAGACCTTCGCCTCGAATGGCGCTCCAAAGATGCCATCAACTCGATGCTCTTCTTTTCGCTGCTGGTGGTCGTCGTCTTCAGCTTCTCGTTTGACCCGAGCGCCGAAGAGTCGCGCCAGATTGCGGGAGGCCTGATCTGGGTGGCATTCCTGTTCGCGGCCGTCGTCGCCCTCAACCAGACGTGGGCCCGCGAACTGCGCAACCAGGTGCTCGACGCCTACCGTGTCTCGCCCGCTCCAGCCAATTCCCTCTTCCTCGCCAAGGTGATCGGCAACTTCATCTTCGTCGCCGTGCTGGAAGCGCTCATGACGCCGCTCTTCATCATTTTCTATCGCTTGCGCGCCCTCGGCCCCGCATGGCAACTGCTGTTGGTCGCAGCCTTCGGCACCTGGGCGCTGGTCGTCAACGGAACCTTCTTCGCCGCCATGTCCATCCGCACCCGCAGCCGCGAGATCATGCTGCCGCTGCTTCTCTTCCCAATCTCCATCCCGGCCATCCTCGCCATGGTGCAAGCCACCGCCGCAATTCTCACCGGCGAATACAGCGCGCGTTTCTGGATTGTGTTGCTTGGAACGTATGATCTGGTGTTTACTACGGGATGTTTGCTGCTCTTCGAAATGATCCTTAACGCCGAGTGAAGTGTGGGCATCGCTCGACAGGAGTCTATATCTCGAATCGGGTTTTGCTTGCTCATAGCTCGAGGCTCATAGCTCGAAGCTGATTCTCATGAAATCCCTCTTCCGCATTCTCGTCGTTATCACCGGCATCCTGCTGATCTACTCCATGTCGGCAGCGCTCATGCCCGTCTTCCATCTCGGCGGCCTGACGTTTCAGGGCGCGCCCACCGAGCAGACCATGGGCAGCGTGCAGCGCATCTTCTATTACCACGTGCCTTCGGCCTGGACCGCATTTCTCCTCTTCTTTATTAACCTCGGCGCATCGGTCTATTACCTCATCAAGCGCTGCCAGACCGCCGACATCCTCGCCCTCGTGACCGCCGAGGTCGGAGTCGTCTTCTGCACCATCGTGCTCGTAACCGGACCGATCTGGGCGCGGCCCGTCTGGGGCATCTGGTGGACATGGGACATGCGCCTCACCTCAACCCTCGTTCTCTGGCTGATCTACGTCAGCTATCTTTTCCTGCGCAAGTTCTCTTCCAGCGGCCAGACGCCGGTGCTTGCCGCCGCGCTCGCCATCCTCGGCGCGCTCTGTGTTCCCTTTGTCTACTTCTCAATCTGGTTTTTCCGCACGCAGCACCCGCAGCCGGTCATGGGGAATGGCGGCTCAATCGATCCGCGCATGATGCACGTACTCCTGCTGAACTGGCTGGCCTTCTCCTGCTTCGCATTTCTCGTCTGTTGGTCGCGTTTCCGGCTGGAGCAGTTGCAGCGCGAGGTCGATGAAGCCCACGCCATGCGCTCTCTGATGGACGAACCTTCGCACACAAGGAGTTCCCGATGACCACGAATCCTTACCTGTTCTCGGCCTACGCGGTCACCTGGCTCATCCACATCGTCTACCTGACCACGATTGTGCGGCGTTATTCGCGGTTGAAGCGGGAAGTGGACGAGCTAAAGAAGTAGCTGGGCGTGTTTGCCCGCCAGACTGACCTCCCTCGCCGCCTAGCTCTTGCTCGTTGACAAGCGTTAAGCTACAGGCTACACTCTGATCGTGCGTATTCGGAACTTCGCCCACAAAGGGCTGAGAGAGCTGTACGCTGAGGACACCGCACGGGGCGTTCCACCGGATTCGGCCGACAAACTACGTAAAATACTGGCGTTTCTGGAGAACATGTCGGATGCGGAGGAGTTGCGATCGCTGCCCTCATGGAAGGTCCATACGCTCAGCGGCGGGCGAAAGGGAGCCTGGAGTCTCAGCGTGACACGCAATCGGCGACTTACCTTCCGGATTGATGCCATTGAAAATGAGGTTTGCGACGTAAATCTGGAAGACTATCACTAAGGCGAAAAGTGAGAAAGAAAACATGCCTATGAAGAACCCACCCCATCCCGGAGATTTCGTCCGGACGGAGATCATCGAGCCGGTTGGCTTGTCGGTAACGGCCGCAGCGACCGTCCTACAGGTTTCCCGACCCGCGCTGTCCAGTCTGCTCAATGGCAAGGCCGACCTTTCGGGCGATATGGCGCTCCGCATTGAGAAGGCCTTTGGGGTCAAAATGGACACGCTGATGCGCATGCAGGCCTCCTACGATATCGCCGAGACTCGCAAGCGAGAGAAACTGATTCGGGTCAAGCCATTCCATCACACAGCAGGAGTCTAGAATCGTTTACAACCATTCTTGCCTCGCCGCGCTTCTCATTTAACCGATACAACGTTGTCCGCCCGCTTGACAGCGTATCTCTTGGATGTAAAAGTATTTAATTGCTTTAATCCCAGTTCTTGGTGACAGGTACGCATTCGCCTCCCAGGGGGCGAAAGCCACATCAGCGGTTGTGTGCCTTTCTTATCTTCACCCCACGATTGGGAAATCGGAGGAGCTCGGTGAATCGGAATTACCATGCGTTGGTAGGAGGGCCGGTGGTTCAGTCAAAAGTTCAGCCAGGATCGCTTCAGTCGAAACAGGAAGATCAGGGCACGAGAAGTCAGCTGTGGGCGGCCAAGGCGGCATTGATGGCTGTCATCGTACTCGCGATGGCCATGGTGGCATTCCACTTCGCTGGGTCATCCTCGGATGGCTCACTCTCAGCTGGGTCACTCCCAGCAAGCTCAACCTCGGCCGGATCGAACTCGGCGTCCACCCCGTCCTCGACTGGCATGATCCCCTCCGTCGTCCCGGCGTTGGTCTCGGCCAGCCCGCGTCCCGCAAGCCAGCACGTTTCTGCCGCTTCCCTCTCGTTCCCAATGTTCTTCGAGCCTAATGTCGGCCAAACCGACGGGCGCGTGAAGTTCCTCGCGCGCGGCTCGGGCTATGGGCTGTTCCTCACCGCCGATGAAGCTGTGCTCCTCTTGCAGCATCCGGCCGCCGTCGGCCAGCACCCAAAGTCGAATGTCGTCCGCATGCATCTTGACTCCGCCAATACTTCGGCCCGCGTTCAGGGCGCTGAGCAACTCCCCGGCAAGAGCAATTACTTCATCGGAAACAAGCCATCGGAATGGCGCACCAGCGTTCCACAGTACGCGCGCGTTGAATACCAGCGCGTCTATCCTGGTATTGATCTCGTCTATTACGGCAATCAGAAGCAACTCGAATACGACTTCCACGTCGCTCCCGGCGCCGATCCCAATCAGATCGCACTGAGCTTCCAGGGAGCCAGCGCTCACCTCGATTCGGGCGATCTCGTCCTCTCCACCGGCGACGGCGATATCCGCTTCCGCGCGCCTCACATCTATCAGCAAACCGGCGCACAAAAAGACGACTCCACCAGTATCGCGGGCGGATTTCGCCAGCTCGCAGCGAACAAAATCGGCTTCAGCCTCGGCTCCTACGATCATTCCCGCGAACTGATCATCGACCCGCAGCTCACCTACTCCACCTACCTCGGTGCCGGTGGCGAGTCCCTCGTCAGCGTCGCAATCGACGCCTCCAGCAACATTTACGTAGCTGGCTCAACAACGGCGAGCACCTTCCCAACAACCGCCGGTGCGATTCAGACAGGTCTTGGCGGCGCCGGCGCGCAGAATGTCTTCGTCGCCGTGCTCAATCCGCTCGCCGGTACCGGCTCGGCGCAGTTGCTCTTCGCCACTTACCTTGGAGGCTCCGGCACTGACAGTCTCGCCCAGGTCGCCGTCGATCCCGGCAACGCCAGCTTCCCCGTCGCCGGCAATGGCGGCATCAACATCTACCTCGCCGGAACGACGACTTCTACTAACTTCCCCACAACGGCAACCAACGCATTCCAGCCGAGCGCGACCTTTACCGGAACACAGACGCACGGCTTTCTCAGTACTATCAATGCTGGCGGATCGAATGGCAGCAACGTCTTCACCCTCAGCTACTCCACCTACATAGCGGGCAACATTGGCGGCGGGATCGGTGGGAACGATACTTCCGAGAACGACGTCATCACTGGCCTTGCGGTCGATAGCTTCTTCGACGCCTACATCACCGGCACCACCACCTCGACCGATGTGCAAACCGGCTTTCCTTCGACCCCCGGCGCCTATCAGATTTGTCCCTGGCAGCCCGCTCAGTCCGGTGGCACACCTTGCCCCATCACGGCCGGTCCTCCGCAATTCTTCGCCAGTGAAATCAATACCGCGGGCAGCGGTCCGCAGAGCATGCTCTACTCCACCTTCTTCGGTGGCGGCTACCCTCTGTGCACTAGTTGCACTCCCGCCGCGGTCGTAAACGGTGGCGGCATCGCGGTCGATGTCGTTCCCAATAACCCACACAGCAACATCAACATGTATTTCACGGGCACGACCAACATGTGGGGCGGGGGTGTACAGATCCCCAACGGCGCCAGCCCGTTCCCGCTCATCAACGCGTGGCAAAGCTGCTTGAATGAATCCGGGGCGGTCGCGACCGGCAGCGGAACTGGCTGCAACGCGCCCGGAAGCAATACCGACGCCTTCGTCGTCAAGCTGAACCCGAACCAACTCGGGGCCGGCCCCACGTACTCCACGTTTCTCGGTGGTGCAAACAACGATACTGGCGTCGCCGTCGCGGCCGATTCTATTGGAAATGCCTACGTCACTGGAGGGACCTACTCCACCGATTGGAATTGCACCAGCTCTTGCGTCTTCGCGCCCTCTCCATATGGCGTGGCCTCCGGCACGCAAGACGCCTACATCGCAAAGGTGACAGATGAGGAGGGCGGCATCTTCCCGTTAGTTTTCTTTGCTTACATTGGCGGGACACAAAACGCCGACACCGGCAACACGACGGGTAACGCCATCGTCATTGACTCCGTTCAGTCCGCGCACATTGCGGGCACAACAACCTCTTCCAACCTGAATGTGCTCAATGCGTCTCAGCCCAGCTACGGCGGCGCCGGCGACGCCTTTGCGGCTCTCCTTTCAACCACGTCCACCAGCAGCGCCGGAGATTACGTCACCTATCTCGGCGGCAGCGGCTCCGATCAAGGGACAGGTATCGCTCTCGACGTCAACGCTACGGCATACGTTGCCGGCGTTACGCAGTCTTCCAATTTTCCTTCCAAGAACCCATATCAGAGTGGGCTAGTCGGTGCGCAGGACGCCTTCGTCACCCAGTTGGGAGCCAACAGCAAACTGGTAGTTTCAAACGCCTCCGGCAGTCCTTCGCCGAACCCCCTGCCGGCCGGAGCTCCCGCAACTTTCACGTTTACGATCACGAATAACGGACCGGATGCGGCGACCAATGTCTCGTTCACAGCCTCGTTCCAGACTGCCGGACTCCAGTCGCAGCCCACCGCGCAAGTCCTCAGCAGCGGTTCTGGAAGTTGCACCAGCGGGTTGAATGGCACGATCCTCTGCAACGTTGGCACCCTGGCCGCCAATGCCACGGGAGAAGTTGCCGTGTTCCTCACGACTACGATTCCCGCAGTGAACAAGACCGTCAGCGTAACCGGTTCCGCTTCCGCGAACGGCGGGAGCGCCACCAGCCAACCCTATACCGAGATCCTGCCCATCACCGACTTCACGATTAATCCGAGCGTTCTCACTCCCAATATCAATGCCGGCGAACTTGCCGTAATCAACGTTACCCTGACCCCGGATCAAACGCTCGGCTACAACTCCACACTCACCATGAGTCAAAGCGCTTCGCCATCGATGGTGACCAGTCCAAGTCCAACCTTCACCATCCAGCCCGTGGTCCTGTCTGGAACCTCTCAGCAACTTACCGTGCTGAATATCCAAACTGTACCTCGGCCGATCAATACTGGCAGCCTCTTCCACCGCAAGGCGTTCTACGCCGCCTGGCTGCCGATCGGTGGCTTGAGCCTCTTCGGCCTGGGAATCGGTGCGCGCAGCCGGCGTCGACGCTGGCTCATCGGAATGTTACTTGGATTGCTCGCCGGGCTGATTCTCCTCCAACCCGCATGCAGCTCCGGCAGCAGTTCGATTGCCTCCGGTGGAGGCACGCAGCCCGGCACTTACACGATCACGATCACCGCCTCGCCGAGCACGGGCGCGGCGCACCAGACGACCGCGACGGTGGTGGTGAACTAGCAATAACTTCGTCCTAATACGTCGAAACGAATTCTTGCCGCGTGACTCTCGGAGTACGCGGCAAGAAGGGCCGCACTCAATCGCCCCCACAGTATTTCGCTCTGAGCTCAGCCGTACGCGACACCGCTCATCGCGCGTACATTTGCCGCTAAGAACTCTGGACCATGTACAGTAATTAAGGATGCACGCTCCCGCCGATCCCTCCCAAGTCGACCCCAAGCGGGCCGCTCGCGCCGCGTTCTCCTACCCGGACTTCACGAATTTCTCCATCGCCCGTTTCTGCATCGTAGCCGCGCTTGAGATGCAGTCGGTTGCCGTCGGCTGGCAGGTTTACGAGATCACCAAGCGGCCACTGGACCTCGGCTTGATCGGACTGGCGCAGTTCTTCCCCGGCATCGCTCTCTTTCTTCCAGCCGGCCACGTGGTCGACCGCCTCAATCGACGGCGACTCGTGACGTTCTGCTATATCAGCTTTGCCCTGTGCTCCGGGATGCTGTTTCTCCTCGCCGAGCGGAAGATCCCTTCCGTCTACCCGATTTATGGGGTGGTGGGTCTTCTGGGTGTGGTTCGGTCGTTCAATTTTCCCGCGGCGCGCGCCATTCTGCCGCAACTCGTCCCGGAAGTGCATTTCTCGAACGCCGTCGCGTGGAGCTCGAGCATCTTTCAGACGGCCACGATTCTTGGGCCGACCTTCGGCGGACTGCTCTATGCGTTTTTTGGCGGTCCGGAGTTTGTCTACGCCGCCGCGATGATCACAGGTGTTATCGCGGCGATGGCGATGACGCGCGTCAAGGCTCGGGAGAAGGCGCGCCCGCGCGAGCCCATCAACCTGCAAACCGTCTTCGCCGGCTTTCATTACATCTGGCGGGAGAAGCTCATTCTCGGATCCATCTCCCTTGATCTCTTCGCCGTGTTGCTCGGCGGCGCGGTAGCTTTGTTGCCGGTCTATGCCCGGACGATTCTCCATACTGGACCCTGGGGGCTCGGACTGCTGCGCAGCGCTCCGGGAGTAGGCGCGGCAGCGATGGCCGTGCTGCTCGCCCATCGTCCGTTGCGGCATCAGGCCGGGCCGGTCATGCTGCTCTGCGTCGGCGGCTTCGGCATCTTCACCATCGTCTTTGGATTGTCGCGCAGTCTCATTCTGTCGCTCATTTCGCTCCTGCTGGTCGGCGCTTGCGACATGGTGAGCGTGGTCATTCGGGCGATCCTGGTGCAGATCCGCACGCCGGACGCGATGCGCGGGCGCGTGAATGCAGTCGACATGATCTTTATCGGCGCGTCAAACCAGTTGGGGGAATTTGAATCCGGCATTACCGCGCATTGGTTCGGAACGGTTCCCGCAGTCGTGTTGGGAGGCGTGGGAACCTTGGTGGTTATCGGGCTCTGGACGTGGATATTCCCCGAACTCCGGCGGGCAGGAGAGATTCCGTCGGCAGAGCCGGATGAGATGCGTGACGAACAAGCCGGCCAGAGCTATACCGCGTTGTAGACGAGGCCCGAACGGAATTGTGTTTTCTCAAGTAGTTTTTCTTATATGTTACTGAGGAATAAATATCTTACTGAAAGTCGCGCTACCTTCAATGGCCGATTTTGACAGCGAACGCAAGCTCTGCCGTTGATGCCGGTAGGCAAAATCGACTAGTCCGGAGAGCTGAGTTTGGAGATGTGAGACTGGCTTGCTAACGTCCACACCTGTGCGCCAGAGAAGTCGCTCGCGAACCGGCCAGCGGTTGAGGCCGCAACAGGGCGAAAAACAGAATTCGTGGTGGTGCATGGCGGACGCCAGGGAGGCGGACGTAATTCCGTCCCAGGAATAGGTCCAGGCGAAAAAATGGCAGGGGTGCCTTAGCCAGGAGGCGAGAGTCTCCGCACTGTGCTCGACCTCGCGCAGCGCGTGCGGTTCGTCGATCTTTGCAAGCGGGGTATGAGTCATGGTGTGGCTTCCAATGCCATGGCCGCGTTGGTCGAGATCCACAATTTGTTCCCGGGAGAGCCGTTGCCAGCGGGAATCGCGCGTCTTTTCGCGGAGCAGGACAGACGAGCGATCCATGAGCGTAAAACTCGCCTGGCGGTCGAGGCCGCCAAAACCGGGACACACAAAAAACAGGCCGCGAACACCTCGGGATTCGAGCAAGGGCGCCACCAGTTCATAGTTATCCAGACAGCCGTCGTCGAATGTGAGTAGGAGCTTCGGCCGATTTCCAGCGGAGGGCTGGTTCAGCAGATCGCTGGGCTTTATAAATTCAAAATTCTTCAATAACCATTCGAGGTGGGATTCAAAGATGAGAAGGAGATTTTTTGGTACATCATGGTACATCAGCACGCGGAGCTTTGTGGGCCGGTGAAGCAATCGGCTGGCGGCCGGCGCGGCGCCGCTCCGGCCGGCGGCGGACCAGAGGCAAGCGCGGACTAGATGACGAATCGCCATAACTCACAGTTAGCGGTCAGAAAATTATTCTCCCGCCAAAGAAGAATACTCGAAGCGGCCTTCCAAGAGATTCGATGGGTCCATGAGCCAGACCGCCGGGCAGGCGAAAATTCGCCGGCGAAAATGGCGAACCAACGCATTCTGCTGTGATAACGTCGAACCACCTCGAAAACTGATAAGGTCGGGAGAAAAAAGCCGCTTAACACAGGAAAGAAAATTCGAAGAGTCTTGTGAATCGAGGGTACCCCACACCTCCAGTATCTCTACAGCGGCGATTTGGGAACGAGAGCCTCGACGGGAGCGCTGAAATAAACAAAGGACATTGCTCCGGTTGGTACGGTAGGCGTACAGGGTTTGCCCCCGCTCATAAATCTTCCACCGAACCATCTGCAGGTCGCGAAGCAATCCAGAGGCGCTGGGTGGAGATGGCGGAATTGTCTGAAGCGCGGCTTCTGGATCGGTCACTGGGAGGAGACGCTGATCGGTAGAGTGCGCGGGTCGCGACTGCGCGGCATCTGTCGGATGATGATTCTGGCGCCGTACAAACTTGCGGAAGATCAATTCGCTCAGAAACGGCAACGGCCGACAGACCTTCACGTATTCGAACTCGGAACCCAGGATGGCGCGGGCGCCGAAACCGGACCAAAGGCGGGCGCTTAGCTCATTGGCGGTGGCGGCGTAGAGTGGATATTTGCCTGCCAACTTCCGATACGCGAGAAAGAGGGGAACTCCCACGCCACGAACGGAAGCATCTACGTAAAACAAAATCGAGAGCAGACAGATTCGAATTGCGGCCGCGCTAGCGAAACGGGTCGGGACAAAGAGCATGGCTCCGCAGATGCGGCCGGCTTGAGAAGCCGCGACTCCGAAGGGAATTTCAGGCCTTGAGGCGGGGTTTCGCGCCAACCAGAGCAGCCGGTGGCGCAAGGACTCCTCGGTCATTCCGGTCTGATTGGAGTAAAAAGCCGCAAGCTGATCGATCTCTCCTGCGCTTACGTCACGAATCTCGATCATCAATAAGGGTCCGTCGGGCAATGATAAGCTAAGACCGATGAATTCCCGCGAGGAACTCGTGGCTTTTATCGTGTCGCGCCTGCAACAACTGGCGAAGGATAAAGGGCTGCCACCACGCCCGCTGCATGAAAGCAGCAGCCTGTTGAACGGCAGCATCGACTCCCTGGATCTGGCCGCGCTGGTGGTCGAGTTGCAGGAAAAAACGAATCGAGATCCGTTCGAACACGGACTGGTTGCCTTTGATTCCGTCAGCGAGCTTGCGGGACTTTATGCTGCCTAGCCCTCTTCTTAGCGATACCTTTCGGCATGCGGCGGACCGCGTTCTCTTGATCGATGGTGAAAAGTGTTTTAGCGGCGCGGACCTATTGAGGCGATTCGAAACGATACGCCGAGCCGTTGCGGAGTATGCCGGTTCCTGCGTCATTTGCGCGAGCACTGAAGCTCAGGACGTTTTGACGTGTCTATGCCTGCCCGCGGAACTCAATGTCTCGGTTTTATTCGTCCCAGAGCATCTGGCGCGCGAAGTTCCCGCACTAGCAGAAGCGGTGGGTGCTATTGCGACGATTCGATCGGGCAGCGTGACTCTTCTTGACCGCACAGCCTTTGACCGGCCTGCCGTTTCCCGAAATGGCGGAAATCAAGGTACGGGCGGCGAAGTTTTGTTGCTCACGTCCGGAACCAGCGGAACACCAAAGATCGCGCGTCATCGTTGGCAAACGCTTTTTGCACGAATCCGAAGCTGCAAGGCGGGGACTGAGAAGGTTTGGTTGCTGACCTATCTTCCCACCAGTTTCGCTGGAATCCAGGTACTGCTTACGGCAGCAATCGCGGGTGACACGATCGTCCGGGCCTCCCGTACGCAAAGGGAGACCCTCGCCATCGGCGCGAGGCAACGTGTAACCCATTTGAGTTGCACGCCGACATTCTTGCGCGGCCTGATTGCCGCGGGCGCTCATGAGAGCGTGCTGCCTCACCTCCGGCAGATTACGCTGGGAGGAGAGATCGCCGACCAGAAAGTACTGGACGCCGCTCGCAATCATTTTCCTGGGGCACGGATTTCTCACATTTATGCGGCCACCGAAACGGGCGCGCTGTTCAGCGTGAGCGACCGCTTGGCGGGCTTCCCGAAAAGCTGGATCGAGAGCGGGGTTGAAGACGTACGTTTTAAGATTGTGGAAGATGTGCTGCACGTGAGAAGTCCCCGGGCGATGATCGCTTATGCCGGGGGCGACCGCGTGCCGGTCTGGATCGACACTGGTGATGTTGTCCGGATCGTTGCGGAGCGGGTTCTTTTCATGGGCCGACGAGACCGCAGGATCAATGTTGGAGGGGCAAAGACTTTGCCGGAGGAAGTAGAGCGAGCGATTCTGGAGGTTCCCGGCGTAGCCGAGGCGATCGTGAGCGGAGTGCCGAGTCCACTTTCGGGCCAGATGGTATTCGCGGAAGTGGTGCCAGCCGAAGGAAGCGATACCGAACGACTGCGGGAACAGATTTTCTCGCACATCCGCGGTTGTCTGGCAAATCATCAGATTCCGAGAATCCTCCGTTTCCGGGCGGATGTGCCGCTGTCACCAAGCGGGAAGAAGAGCACGACCATTCAATCCTCATTGTGAAAACTGTTCTGGTTACAGGCGGCAGCCGGGGCTTGGGCTTGGCAATTGTCCGAGCCTTGCTGGACGGCGGGTATAGCGTGGTGACGTGCAGCCGCAATACGTCCACGGCGCTGCAGGCGCTGCTCGAAGAAGCGAGATGGAAGGAACAGCTTAAGTGGATGCCCTTTGAGGTGGGCAAGGATGGCGCGGAAGATTTCACCGAGGCTGCGGCGGAGTGGGCCGCGCAGCGCGGCTCGTTTTACGGGTTGGTCAACAATGCAGGAATCGCGAGGGAAGGAGTTCTGGCAACATTCCCGGTGGTCGAGATCGAACGCACCCTGCAAGTGAACCTGAGCGGAGCTTTGCAGATGGCGCGTGCGTGCCTACGGATTCTTTTGCGACAAGAGACTGGCGGTCGAATCATCAACATCAGTTCGATTATCGGCACGCGAGGATATAGCGGACTGGCGGCGTACTCCGCGTCAAAGGCAGGAATGGATGGAATGTCGCGCGCGCTGGCCAGAGAGGTGGGCCGGCGGTCGATCACGGTGAACTCGATCGCACCCGGCTACCTGAAGACGGAACTATCGAGCACGCTTTCCGAAGAGCAACTTGCGCAGATTGCAAAACGAACGCCAATGCGGCGCCTCGGCACTGTGGACGACGTGTGTCCGATTCTACTTTTCCTGCTGAGCGAGGGCGCCAGGTTTATCACGGGACAGACGATCTGCATCGACGGCGGGCTGTCGTCTTAGAATGTGAGACGGTTCGTCGCCTGGCGGAAGCACTATATTGTCCTGTTCACGGATGTTTGCTTGATCCTTTCCCCAGACTCCAGAGGCGCACCTGTATGAGTTGCTCTGGCAAAGTCTGATATTTGGTTGAAGAGCGGGGACAATGAAACCCGATAACAAGGACGTTTACGAGTCCGGCGAACTGGCGCGGCGGTATGGCCGGGATGAGACGTTGCAGCCCCCGGAGGCTGCCATATTGAAAGCTCTGAAGGGTGAGTTGGGCGGGGCGCGGATGCTTGATGTGGGAGTGGGCGGGGGACGAACAACGGTGCACTTTGCGCCGCTCGTGGGCAGTTACGTGGGGATCGACTATTCGGAGACGATGATTGCGGCTTGCCGGGAGCGATTTGAGGAGACTCCCGGGCAGCTTACTTTTCAGGTGGAGGATGTGCGCTCGCTGCCGGCGTTTGGCGATGGCAGTTTTGATTTCGTCCTCTTCAGCTATAACGGGCTGGATTACATTCCACATGACGGCAGGCGTGAGGCGTTGGCGGAGATTCGACGGGTGCTGGGACGCGGTGGGCGATTTGCGCTCTCAACGCACAATTTGAACAGTCTGCGATCGCGGCTGCGGATTGAGCGTGGCCTTCGGGGGAGAGCGCTGGCCTCGCGAATGCTGTGGATGGCGCGGTTTTTCTGGCACAACCGCGGCGCGGGCAATCGAGGCATGGGAAATCCTGGCGCGGGAATTGGGACGGATGGGTATTGCGAGGTTTACGACGGCGCATTGGGCTATCGGCTGCGAACGCACTACATGACTCCGGAAGCAGCCGAGGAGGAGCTGAGGCGGGCTGGATTTGGCGACATTGAGATTTTTTCACTGCGGACGGGCGAGGCGATTGGGGCTCCGGAGGAGTTGCGAGCGAATACGGAAGACTGGCTCTACTTTCTGTGCCGGACTTGAATGGACCCGTTGTAACCGGACGGGCTTGAGAACAATCTATAGCGCAACAGAGGACTTGATCTGCGTTTGTGATCCGGTCTTCGGTTTCTATTGTGTTCAGGTGTGAAACTGAACCAACACGGAATTGTGAGAGAACTTATGTCGACACGACCACCCTTGCCGCCCTTTGATGAAATGTCTGCCGGACAGAAGGTTCGTATGGCGGAGGATGCATGGAATTCCCGCGATCCGGAACGCGTTTCACTGGCGTACTCGCCCGATTCGCGTTGGAGGAACCGAGCGGAATTTATTGCGGGCCGGCCGGCGATTGTTGCTTTCTTACAGCGCAAGTGGGCGCGTGAACTGGATTACCGGCTGATCAAAGAGCTGTGGGCTTTTCGCGAGAATCGCATTTCGGTGCGCTTTGCGTATGAGTGGCATGACGATTCGGGGCACTGGTTTCGTTCATATGGAAACGAAAATTGGGAATTTGACGAAAATGGACTGATGCGGCTGCGGATTGCGAGCATCAATGACTTGCCGATCCAAGAAGCGGAACGCAAATATCATTGGCCGCTGGGACGACGGCCCGATGATCATGCAGGATTGAGCGCGCTGGGGCTGTGAAGACAACGGGAGCGGTTAGCGCACTGGGCTTGATTTGCGAGAGCGCAGTTTCGTCTTATGAGTTGGTGTCTAGTCTTGATCGAGACTTGCGGCTAATCCTGGTCGAGATATTCTTCGGGAACATCGTCTTCCGGCACCTCGCGGGTGCGAACTTCTTTGTCGCTATCGTCGGCTCGTTCTACGCCGCTAATGACGCCCGCTTCGAAGGCGTTTCCTTCATCGACCAATTCACTAACGCTTTCAGAATCGACGAGTTCGGCGACCGACAGACCTTGCGAATCGCCGTCCGAGGCGAGAGGCTTCGATAGTCGCGCGGCGGGATAGGTGAAATCGGGGACTCGTCTTTTTGCCGCTTTTGTTTTTGCTTTCGGCTTCGCGTTCGTTTTCGTCTTTACCTTTGTCTTTGCTGTCGCCGGAGGCGCGGACGCTTTGTGGGCGATTGAGATAGCTTTGCGCTTGGGCGCGCCCTTACGCGGCGCGGATTTCTTCGCGGACTTTTTGGGAACCCGCTTTGCTGTTCTCTTCGCGGCTTTTTTTGCAGCACGCGGATTCTTCGCGGGAGACTTTTTTGTCGCTTTCTTTCTGGTCGCCATCGGGAGAGTTTACCACCGCTTGGGGCTGCGATTGAAGGGCACGCTGGATCGTTATTAGTATGCGTTCCTGCTGTTGAACATATTCAGCAACGTGATGGCGATAATCTGGAGATCGAAGGTCATGCTCCAGTTGCGCAAGTAATACAGATCATACTCAACACGCTTGGCGACGGAGGTATCGCCCGCCAACCGTTGACCTGGGCCCAGCCGGTAATTCCGGCCTTGAAAGTGCTTTGCACAGCGCGTCCAGGAAGCGAAGCATTCTCGCGTGAGCCTCTTTCAATCATCAATAGGATGCCGACATTAGGAACGAGCGTGGATCCACCTCCGACACCTGTGCAATATAGAACAGTTTTTCTTTTTGGAGCGCTGTCATATTCGTTAGGGGTAATTGATGTGCTTCTGTCTGGGCGGAAAAGTGGTCGAATCGGGACTCGCATGGGAACTGATCGAAACCTTTCTGACCTCTCAGTTCAGCGACGCTCTACGACACCAACGCCGACTGGATTAAGTGCGCGCCCTGGAGAACCAGGGGGTAGGAGCGTGAAAGGATCATTGGAGATGTATTGGCCTATGCGAGAAGATTCACGACTCCGATCAGTAGGGTTCGAAGGCCGTGAGCCAGAGACCGCCAAGAAAGGACACGCCCGATGACGGCATCACGTTCCGACGCCTTGGTGCTCTTCGGTGTGACGGGCGATCTCGCCCACAAGATGATCTTCCCGGCACTCTATGCCATGGTGAAAGGTAATGTCCTCAAAGTCCCGGTGATCGGTGTCGCCTTCCCCAAGTGGAGTATCGATCGTCTGCACAAGCGCGTGACCGACAGTATCCAGCGATCGGGTGGGATCAATGACATGCGCGCTTTCCACCGTCTTCTGTCCCTATTCAGGTACGTGAGCGGCGATTACAAAGATCCGGGCACGTTCGCCGCAATAAGAAAAGAACTGGGTAGCGCTCGGTGCCCAGCACACTACCTCGCTATCCCGCCTTCGCTCTTCGAGACAGTGATTAAAGCACTCGGCACCGCGAACCTGGCCGAGCATGCTCGCGTCATTGTCGAAAAGCCGTTCGGGCGCGACCTGGCCTCGGCGCAGGAGCTCAATCGCGTCGCGCACTCGGTGTTCCCGGAAGACTCGATCTTCCGCATTGACCACTTTCTCGGGAAGGAGGCGATCATGAATATCCTCTATTTCCGCTTCGCCAATTCTTTCCTGGAACCCATCTGGAATCGCAACTACGTAGCCAGTGTCCAAATAACCCTATCCGAGGATTTCGGCGTCGGGAAGCGGGGCGCGTTTTACGAAACTGCCGGCTGTCTGCGCGACGTGGTCGAGAACCACTTATTCCAAATCATCGCGCTGCTTGCCATGGAACCGCCATCCGGTAGGGACTTTGGAGCCGTGCAGAACGAGAAAGCCAAGGTCTTTCAAGCCATGCGCCCGCTGAAGCCCGACGACTTGGTGCGCGGGCAGTACGCTGGCTACCGGAAGGAGCCAGACGTGGCGAAGAACTCCGACGTCGAGACTTTCTGTGCCCTACGGCTTTTCATCGACTCATGGCGCTGGGAGGGGGTGCCGTGGTACGTGCGCTCTGGCAAATACCTGGCCGATACCGCGACCGAGATCCTGGTGGAGCTGAAGCCGCCACCACAAAGGCTTTTCGCTGACTCGGCGCCAAATTCAAAATCCGGCCGGGCTAACTACGTGCGCTTCCGGCTGTCCCCCAACTCGGCCATCGCTCTCGCCGCTCGCGTCAAGCTCGCAGGGAAGGAGTTCGTCGGGGACCAGCAAGAGCTCTACCTGCTCGAAGAACAGGACGGTGAGGAAACGCCTTACCAGCGGCTCTTGGGCGACGCTATGATCGGCGATGGAGCGCTATTTACCCGTGAGGACGCGGTTGAGGCCGCCTGGGCAGTGGTTGATCCGGTACTCAAGCACCACCGCCGGGTTCGCCCGTACCAGCGCCACAGCTGGGGGCCGAAACAGGCTGATGCACTCATCGCGCCAGACGGATCCTGGCACAACCCCAATTGAGGACCTCAGGCAGGCCGCTGATCTGTTTCGGCGATCCAACCTGACGAATGGAGTAGACCTCGACCGATTTAATCGTTAGCTCGCCCAGCGGTGCCTTCACCTTTGTCTTGTTCTGCCACTTCGCCACCGGTCGTCCCCCTGTCGTTGCTTGGAGATAGAACGTCTGGTTGAGGGATGAACTGTTCTCTTGAGCCATCCACGGGGTAACCGCTGTCTTCGAGAACACGAACAAGGTCATCGGTCGAACCTGGATTCTCAGATAGACCAGCTGACGTTTTTGCCACGTTGGCCTCCACCCACTTAATCTGCAACACCGGAGTTGCCTACTCGCTCGGGATAGCAGCAGCTTCCTTGTCTCGGTATGTCCCGACCTCTTCCCGCTCGGTCGATGCTTTCGCACGGAACCAATCCTGCCGGTCGGTTCCGTGCACTTGCGCAGGTTCCCGACAATCTCAGGGGTTGGGTTCTTGCTCCGCTGAGCAGTCCCCCAACCTCTTCAATTGCGAAGGCAAACCTCCGAAAAAACCTACCAAGTGTCTGTAGTATCGCGTGCCTGACGGCAGGGAATAGGAGCCCTCCCGTCGCGTGGAGTTCACTATTGAAGTTTGGCTTCATGGGCATATCCACCAACTTCGTGCAGCAGCGCCTGCGCCGATTCTGGAACAGGAACTTTGCCGCTAAGAATTTCATGGCGGCTTACATTGCGACCATACATGGCTCTGTCTCCACTTTTGTCGGCTTGCACCACGGCTCCGTTCAGGCTCACTCCGATAAAAACACCTTTGGAACGCGAGTAAGACAGAATCTCCGCATTCAATTTAAGATCGGTGCCCGCGGCGGCGTTCCGGCCCACTGGCCCGGCGGCGATAGAAGCGTCGGCCCCGAGCTTGAATTTGTCACTGAGCAGACTGTGCAAGGCGCGATCGTTCATAAAGAGCATCACGATGTCGGTGGAAGAACCCCCGATCTGATAACCCACGCTGCCGCCTTCAATAGCCAAAAACAGGGGGGCGCTCCAGCCATGGCCGGTGCGACAGGTTGCCAGTCCCCTGCCGTAGTTGCCTCCGAATATGAAAGCGAACTTCACGTCTCCCGGAATGATGGCGATACATTTCGCCGATTCCAGAAGGTCCGAAGGGATGCTCTGATCCGGGGTGTTCATGATCTCCTGGAAGACCTGGGCAGCTTTCTGTGTGCGACTGACATCATCCTCGCGGTCCGAGGCAAAAGCAGTTAGAGTTACGAACAGAGTTAGCGTTGTGACGATCAGAATGCGTTTCAACATGTTGTTCTCCTCCTACAGCTTTGAAATCATTAGCGGCGAACGCCCTGACAATTCATCGAAGCCGGACCCCGGCTCAGTTCGCCAGGGTGCAACTGCTTAGCGCAGACCGATGCGACAGGGCGTTAATCAACTGCGTATCGACCCATGGTCGTTCATCAACTGCTGAACAAAGTTCCAGGATATTTCGCAGCTTGCAGCAGTGTGTCCGCACGAAGAAAATGATGTTCGAATTCCCTTTCACAGCCTCGTACCAAGTCCCGCCGTGTCGCCTGACCCTGCGCGCACGAACAAGCGGAGTGTCACAATGCTCTTTCGCACCCGCGATTTTTTCTTCGTAGCTTCCGATCAACGGCGGGTAATCCACAACGACATGCTAGACACTGTGGAAAGACATTTCTGTTCAATAAGGAACACATTCAACTTGGGTCGCTGAAGGGCTGCCGAAAGCATCCGGGCGAGTTCTGGTGAGGTGACCCGCGCCAGTGGTGCGCGTCCGGTGGGCGCTGGCGCAGAATGCCTCGATCTAAATTGTCCACGATTCCGTCTTTAGCAGCAGTCAACTGGGAAAGCGGTGGCAGGACTCGCAAAGAGACGTGGCGGTTTTGTATTTTGGCAGGATGAGGTTGGCAACGGTGGAGTGGTGAGGCTCGTGGCAGGTGAGTAAGTGATGGGAGGGGAGTCCTTGCCCAGCGCAACGTTAGGGCCAGAAACCGGATGTCCTTCGACAGGGTGATTGAGCTGGTGAGTTTTGTTGAGGTTCAGGTAGAACCAGGAATCCATTTCCTTGAACGGAATTGTGGTTCCCCAAGAAAGAGTGAGGGTATGCGCCTTGCGATTCACCTTCATGAGGCCGCGGACGTGGCAGGCCATGCAGACATCCTGCGGAGAGGCATAGAGATGGGCTGGGAAATTACTGGCGTGGGGAGAGTGGCAGAAGATACAGTTGCCCTCCTTGTAAGGAGGATGCTGGATGGTGTCAGTGGACACGGCATGGCAGGTAAAGCAGAGTCGATTGCCAGGAGAGGTAAGAGTGATGTAGGTGGCGCCTTTCACGTTAGCGACCGCGTGGCAGGTGGTGCAGCCCATGGAGATAGCGGTGTGGACGTACTTCCCTGGGGCCTTGTCGCTGTGGCACTCGCGACATTTGGAGGGATCAGCTTTTGCGGGGAGAAGGACGGGATGCTGGTGAAGGTCGGCGCGAGAAGGAGAAGCGAAAAGCAGCAAGATGACAGGAATCAAGGTGTGGAAAGAAAAACGAAGCAATGGCGCGTGTGAGAGAAAGGCAGGAGTCACCATTTGTCGTGTGCGAAGATTCTGTTTGCCGATCCCTTGCATTCCTGCACGTCCTCGTTATCGTCGATGCTAAGAACGATTGCGCTTCGGATCGCCGGATAAGGCCTCTGCAGGCGTCGTTCACCGGTTCACCTTAGGAATCATTTTCAATACTCGGGCCCAGGAAACTGTTCACAATTGCTCAAACTAATGCTCTTTTGCGACGTCGTTTGGCCGATCACGCTCTTGCGGCATCTCCGGACGATTGCGGCAAAAGGCACGCCCAATCGTATCCGAGCCGTTGCTATCTGGTTTCTTTGGGAATTGCACCGGAGAACAGCTAGTCGTGCAAGACCACATGGAGCAGCGAGCTGTGGACTTGGAGGCCGCCGTTGTAGTGAATGAAACCCAATTTTCTGAACCGGTTCATGAAAAAGCTCACCCGCGAGCGGGTGGTGCCGATCATTTCCGCCAGCATCTCTTGACTGATCTTAGGAACGACAGTTTGGGGTGTCCCTTCCTTGCCAAAATGAGCAAGCAGCAAAAGGATTCGTGCCAGCCTCTTTTCGCTGGAATTGAAAAGCTGATCAACCAGGTCCTCTTCGTAACGGATGTTCCGCGCTAACAAATAAGCCACGAACAGGTCGGAAAATTCGTGTTCGCGATGAAGCGCTTCCATCATGGCTTTCTTGTCAATTCGCAGAACCGCGCAATTCGTCATCGCGGTCGCAGATGACATGCGTAAGAGTTGACCGGCGAGACCACCTTCGCCGAAAAAATCTCCGTCGGTTAATATGCCGATCGTCGCTTCTTTGCCAGTCTTCGAGACCACTGTGAGTTTTACCTTGCCCGTCTGGATATAGAACACTGCATCCGCCGCATCCCCTTGGGCAAAGATTCCCTGCTTCTGCCGGAAGAGCACAGATTTCCGGCCCTCGCCGATGGTCGCGAGGAATGCATGGGGATCGAAATCCCGTTTCTTCTTGGCCACCAGTCTTGGGCCTATGACCTTAGGCGCTTTTTGGACGGTCGGGTCGATTGCGATTTGGCGGGCGACTTTCCTTCCGCCTGTAGAAGGGTTGGCCTGGCGAGCAGGAGACATAGGCCCATCCTGAGGCACCTGTCTGCCTAGGTAGACAATTGTTTTTGTATTTTACCACTCACCGGAACAGCGCAAGTAACCGAAAACGACTGGCTCGCCATGCGTGTTTTGGGATGGCTCCAATTCACGCAAGGCATGGATCGCGCGGGACTGTGACTGGCGGCTCACGACATGAGCGGTTGTGCACAGTATTGGCAGGGCAAGTGAGCGAATCTATTGCCGGGTCCACATCGAGGAGAAGGAATGCTTCTAGCCGGTAAAGTCGCGTGCACTGGGATTGCCTTCCTACTGCTGGCGATAGGCATCTCGGGACCACGGTCGGCGCCGCTCGCCTCGGGACCCAAGCTCAGCGCAGAAGTGAAAGGGATCGAGCGTCCAGACAACGTAATAAAGACGCAGCAAGCTCTGCAGGACAAAGGATGGTACCACGGGAACCTTGATGGTGTGTTCGGTCTACGAACCCAAGCCAGTATTCGTGCCTATCAGAAGGCTGAGAATCTTCCTGTCACTGGCCAGCTTGATACCCAGACGGCAGCTAAACTCGGCGTAACAGCAGAACGCTATGAGAATGTCGAGATTTTTCAAGGTAAACCTTCTGCAGGCATAAAGTGGACTGAAGGTTCTAGGCGAAGAAGCAAGCTAGCGCGGAAGACAGTCATCAGGAACAGGCCCGAACAGTCGCGCTTGGGTAGCGTGGATCGGCCTATCGAAAGATCAAGATGAAAAACTAGTTGTTGGACGATCTGTGGCACGTGGTTCGACCCGGAACACCGGTCACGTGGAGGAATAGACTTGAGGCTCTGCGTTGGTATTGTCGTGCTTTTCCCGTTGTTTCTCGCCATCGGAGCGACCTCTTCCAGCCCCGACATGATTCCGCCCGTCAGCGGGCTGTCCCTCGGGAATCTGCAAGATACGTTTGAAGAAGTTCATAACGGACATCGGCATGAGGCAATCGACATTCTGGAACCGAAATGATTGGATAAGAGCGAAGGCTCGATTGACCCGGTAGTCTTGGTTTGAGGACAAAGACGCTGGGAAGAAAGGAGCCTTCGCAGATGATGATTATAGGATGTGATTTCCATCCCAGCTGGCAACAAGTGAGTTGGCTGGATACGGAGACGGGTGAAACCGGCGAGCGGAAACTGGTACAGGCGGAGGGTGAGGCGGAGCGTTTTTACCGGCAGGTGCCGGCGCCCGCGCTGATCGGCATGGAGGCGACAGGAAACTGCCACTGGCTGGTGGACCTGCTGGCCGAGTTAGGGCACGAGTTGTGGGTGGGCGATGCGGCGCAGATTCGAGCCAGTTATGTGCGGCAGCAGAAGACCGACAAACGGGACGCGGCGCACATTTTGAAGCTGCTAGTGGAAGGGCGATTTCCGCGCGTCTGGATGCCGTCGAGTGAGGTGAGGGATCTGCGGCAGCTGCTGTTGCATCGCTACAAGCTAGTCACGATCCGGGCGCGGGTAAAGAACGAACTGCAACACCTTTGCCTGAATCAGGGAGTGCAGCGCAAGCACAAGCTGTGGAGTAAGGCGGGACGGCAGGTGCTGCGGGAGTTGTCGTTGCGGCCGTGGGCGGGTCGTCGAAGAGACGATTTGCTTGGGCTGATGGCGATGCTGGACGAGCAGATCGAGCCGCTCGATGAGGCGGTGAAAGAACAAGCTCAATCAGACAAAATGGCGCTTCTCCTTCAAACCCAACCGGGGGTGGGACCGATCACCGCACTGGCCTATGTGCTGACCATGGGCGATGTCAGTCGATTTCCGCGAGGCAAGCAGGTGGCCAGCTATCTGGGACTGATTCCGCGCGAGCATTCTTCGGGGGGACGGCAGAAGCTGGGTGCGATCACCAAACAAGGCAATCGCATGCTGCGGATGTTGCTGGTGGAAGCGGCACAAAGCACGGTTCGCCTGGATCCGGAGTTTCGCAAAGAGTATTTGCATCGTTGCCATCAAAAGCCAAAAGGGGTAGCCAAGGTGGCGGCGGCGCGCAAGTTGGCGGTACGACTCTACTGGATGCTACGCACCGAGACACCGTATCCAGAGATCGTTCGCATCGAGAGCAGCCCGCGGGTGCCCCTGGTCGGCGCAAGCTAGACCGAGGAATTGATTGGGCGCTCTCGCATCCCGCGCGGGGCGGGATGTTCGCATAGAAGAATCATGGCCGAGGTTACGGTCGAATCGATGGTTGGTGGAACGTAAGTCCACCGGGGAATGATTCAGCGTGAGATTTCCAGAGTCTTGGTCCTCAACCTCTCTGGCAAAGCAGGCCGTGCTTCGGCACAGCACAGGAGATCTTTGTCCTTGACAGTGCCTTCGCTCTTATCGAGGGACACCCGTGCATGCGGTGGTATCTGGAACCATCCGCAAGCTGTTCCTCAGCAAACCAGGCGGCAACACGATATACCAGTTCGATGAAATGGGAGTGTATTGCTATTACTATGCGCATTTGGACGGGTACGCGAACGGGCTGCGGGAGGGAATGCGGGTCGAGCGTGGCGATGTAATCGGTTTTGTAGGATCGACGGGAAATGCGGATGCGCGCACACCGCACCTGCATTTTGCGATCTTCGAGTTGGGATCGGAAAGGCTATGGTGGAAGGGGAAGGCGATTAACCCATATCCTGGCCTGGTAGACGCGGTGAAGCGGGCCAAATAGCAATTGCGTCGATGAAGCGATCTACCCCCATGCGGCCGCAACAATCCGGGAGCGCTCGGAACTTCGTCCTCATTCCTCGAACACGACTGGCGTTCCATCTCGGACCAGGTCGGCGACCCTGGTGGCATCCCAGTTTGTCATTCGCACGCACCCGTGAGACGCGGAATGACCGATCTCCCCCGCTTCCGGCGTGCCGTGTATGCCGTAGTGCGGTACGTTGATTCCCATCCAGACAACACCCACCGGATTGTTTGGACCTGGCGCGATCTTCACCTTGGGATCTGCTTGATCGCCGTCCCAGAACAAAGCGGGGTTGTAGTTGTAGGTTGGATTTCGTACTACATCCTTGATCACCCAATCCCCGAAGGGGAGCGGGTCGTGCTCGCTGCCGCTCGTCACCGGGGCGTAGAAGACGACTTGGCCTTCCCGGTCATAGACCATCAGGACCGATTTCTTCTTCGAAACAACGATCTTGACGGCCCCAGTCTGGGCCCGCGTCGCTTGTTCACCGCCTAACACGTTGGGGACACGGATGTGCTCTCCAGCGATGAACCGGGCGCGGGGGTTCAAGCGTTTGAGCAGGGCCTGAGCCGAATGGAATTTGCCGCCGAGTTCTTCCAGCAGGGATGTGTAGTAAAGGCCCGACAGTTTCGACTGCTCCATCGCATCCTCCGGAATCGTCTTGAGAAACGGCCCGGCGGCGTCTTTCAGGGTGATCGTATAGGACGCGATCGGTTCAACCGTACCGGCGCCGAGCGCCTGGAGCAGCGCCTTGCGGGTCCGCGCGCCTGGAGCAAAACCTCGCGCGGCCCGGAACGCGGCCAGGGCCTCGCGGCTGTTCTTCCCGACCTTCCCATCGATCTCACCCGAGGAGAAGTTGGCTCGATCAAGCAGGACTTGCATTTCGAGCTCTGTGGGCCCAACCGACCGAACTGATGGAAGCGGGCGATTAGCTGCGCTCGAGGTGGATGTGCCAAGAAAAATCGCCGCGCTTGCAACCAAATGTGACAGGGTCTTGAGGGTTATTGTCATCGTGCCTCCCGAGCCGACAATGCGAGTTTTTTCTATTCTCCTTCACCATCGCAAAGCGCAGATTGGTGACCTTCGAAGCCATTTTGAAGGCTGTCACTTTTTTAATCTCTCGCCTTTCCGAGGTCTGAGCAGAAGTGACCACCTCTGCACGTGTCTCGGATTCATCCGAGCAAAACAAAAGTAGATTTCTTCGTGACAGCCGGTCGGTAGTTCAGGGTAGGGGAAGTGTGAGCATTATTGCTCAGACCATTTTAATTTTGACTTGCTAAAGTTCGAATTGATTCGCTGCGCTGGCGCTTCAGCAGTCGCGGATCTTCTTGCACAGCAGACCTACACCGACGTGATGAGATTTACGTTCGGGTTTGGGAATGGGAGGCTGACATGCTTCGGATCGTGTGGGTTGTTCTTTTCATTGTGTGGCTTATGGGACTTGGATTTCACTTCGGCGGAGCTCTGATCCACTTATTCCTGGTTGTGGCCCTGGTGTTTCTGGCTATTGACCTATTGAACCGACGGCGAATTACAGTTTGAAGAAGAGCAATACGAATCCCGGCACCATGAGGTATAGGCGTAGCCTCTTCACGCCTTCACGTTGTGTCGGTCCCTTTCTAACCGGACCATATCCGTCCAGGAGTCTGCAATGTCCCAGCCTGATTGCACCGTGAGTCTGAAACCGAACAGCCTGATGCGGTGCGAAGCGCGCCCTTTCGCGTTCGCAAAGAAGTCTGCATCATCTGTCCAGGGAATCCCCGGCCACTCGATTCAATTGCAGGTTGCGGTGATCGGGAACCACCTCCCTCGCCAGTGTGGAATTGCCACTTTCACGACAGACTTGTGTGACGCGATTGCGGCTGAGTACGGTGCCGCTGGAGTATCTGTAGTAGCCGTCAATGACCCGCAATCGCGGTACAGCTATCCTGCGCGCGTGCGATTCGAGATAACCGAAAGCGATCTTACATCCTATAAAGCTACCGCCGACTCTCTTAATTCAAGCGATGTCGATCTAGTATGTTTGCAGCACGAGTATGGGATTTATGGAGGGAAGGCCGGCAGCCATGTCTTGCGACTGCTGCAGCACCTCAAAATGCCAGTCGTGACAACTCTGCATACCGTTCTTCGTGAGCCAGACCTCGACCAACTGGTCGTCATGCAAGAAATCGCTGCGCGCTCCGATCGTCTCATCGTTATGAGCGAACACTCTTCTCAGTTTCTGCAGGATGTATTCAGGGTTCCAGGCGAAAAGATTGGTCTGATTCCTCACGGCATACCCGATTTGCCATTTGCGGAACCGGCCTCTTATAAAGATTCGTTTTCGACAGGAAAGACTGTTTTACTCACCTTCGGCCTCTTGTCTCCAAACAAGGGATTCGAAAACGTGATTCAAGCCTTGCCGAACATTTTGTCCCGGCACAGCAACGTTGTTTACATCATCGCAGGTGCCACGCACCCGCACGTCAGACGTCGCGAGGGTGATCGATATCGACTACAGTTGCAGGCCTTAGCCACAACGCAGGGAGTTGGGGAGAACGTAGTCTTCCACAACCGGTTCGTCAGTCCTCAAGAAATGGCTGCGCTGGTGGGTTCAGCAGACATTTACGTCACTCCGTATCGCTACGAGGCACAGGCCGTGTCCGGGACCCTGGCATACGCCTTGGGCGCCGGCAAGGCGATCATCTCGACTCCGTACTGGCACGCCACCGAACTCTTGGACGATGGGCGCGGAGAACTGGTTCCCTTCGATGACCCAGCCGCCATCGCGGCTGCGGCGATAGAGCTTTTGGACAACGATGCCGCCCGCGAGGCGATGCGCAAACGCGCCTATCTCTATGGACGCCAAATGGTGTGGGACCAGGTGGCGCAATCTTATATGCGGACCTTCCTACGATTTTGTGCTAATCGCATGCAACCGCCACACATGGCCTTGCACCTCCGGGCTGCCGAGAAAGATACAAGCCAACGGATCAATGTGTAAGCGCTTTGCCAAAGGCGTGCTTGCAAGCTTACTGTTAAGTTCGTAAGCTTTTCGAGGTGAGAGAACATACGCTCCTCCTGGTGGAATGGGCGGTTACAAGAAACGGACGAGACCTGGGACATTCCAGCCCCACGAACTTCCGTGTGCTCCATCATCGTGTCATAGGGACGACAGTTACGAGGGACGCCTGGGGCACTTGCCTACTGCATTGCATACTCCACCGTCGCGGTGATGTTGTTTCCCGACTGGCAGCCCGGGAAATTGGACGACGCCGAATTTCCATAGATATAAATGAGGGATCCTGAGGGGACAGGTATGTTGAGAGCGCCCGAATCCACAAAACCCGGGTTGGGAATCGCGAGCCTAGCAACTTGGTTCCCAGTTACAAAAATAGTCATATTCTGATCGAATTCACATACCCCGTAGGGGGTTTGCCCGGTACCAACAGCAACGGTCAAGCGGGTGATGACGATCGGTTGATCGGGTATGAAAAAGCCGGCCGACTGAGGGCTGGTCGCGAAGCTCGCCACTATGCCCGAGAACGTCATTCGTGGACTGTGGCTCATGGGTGTGTCGCCGCCGACAGCAAGAGTACCGGCGACGGTTGCGCTGCCTGCAATGGCGGCGGTGCCGCCGATGGTGGCGTTTCCGGTGATGGTCGCGTAACCGCCGCTGCTGACATTGCCCGTGACCGCAACATCGCCCTGGAAGTATCCGGCATAGCCGCCGCCGCTGTTCTCGATGCCGACCACACCCGAACCGGTAGCACTCGTTGACGTTCCTGTTACTCCTGATCCCGCGCCCATTCCATTGACGCCCGTATAACCCAGACCGGTTACTCCCGTGCCTCCCGAGCTATTCGATTGGCCGAGCACACCGCTCGCGGTTCCCGACGTAGCGGACGCCAGGCCAAATACTCCTTGAACGGGCGAGGTTCCGGTCACACCAATGCCTGACCCGCTAGCAGTTCCATATACTCCTGTGCCGATGGATGACGAGGAAGATCCGGTTACACCGGTTGCGGTGCCCGTCCCATACACGCCCGTACCACTCGAGCTCGTGGCGGAGATGCCGTTCCCGGCGCTCGTGTTGATCGTCTGCGTTCCCAGGAAGGTGTTGGCTGCACCGAGTTGCGAGTAGCGAAGATCGGTTGCGCTTGTGTTCAGATTCAGCGTGACGGTCGGACCAGTGCCGCCACCGGTCAGATCGGTTCCGGCGATCACATTGGTTATCCCGCCGCCTCCACCACCGCCGCAACCGGAGCCGCACGTGACCGTGCCCGTCACATTCAGGGAGCCGTTCACGGTTAGGGTTGCCTGATTGGAGGGGCTGCCGAAGTTCACCGTGGGAGCCGTCCCTTCGACGTCCAGCGTGGCCTGCGGAGTAGCCGTCCCGATGCCGACGTTCACGGCGGCTGCGCTGCCCGCCGGGCCGCCCAGCACCATCGCGTTGTTCTGGCCGACGAGGGCGCCGGAGCCAACGGCAGTAGCGTAGTTCAGCGCGAGCTGATTTCCTACGCCGCTGTTGGCGCCCACGAACGTGTCATTCGATCCCGTCGTGTTCTGGAAGCCTGTGGGATTACCGGCGTTGTATCCCATCGCCGTGTTATTGGAGCCGCTGGTGTTGTGGAACAAAGCTTCATAGCCTGCCCCTGTGTTGTTCGATCCGGAAGTCGCTTCGTAGAGCGCGGAATTTCCCAACGCCGTGTTGTAGTTGCCGCCTGTATAAAACCGCAAGATGTTGTCGCCGATGGCCGTGGTGCTGCTAATGTCGAGCGAGGAGAGCAATGTCGAATTGCCGGTGTTTTCGCCGAGCAGCAAAGAACCGCCAGTCGACGGCGCGTGGGCGAGAACAGTCGTGCCCCCAAGGGCGTAGCTGCCGGCATTCATCGCTCCGAACGTCGACATAGAGCCGGCGAAGATGAGCCCATTGGTACTGATCTCTCCGGTGGCGCTGATACTTCCGGGTGTTCCGGTCAGATTGAGGCTGCCGCTACTGATTGTTTGAGTGCCGGTGAATGTGTTGGCAGCAGAGAGTTGCGGCACCACTGCGGTATTGATCGACAGCGTGCCGCTAGTGGTGATCGGACTTGGGCTGGCGAGCAAACCGTTTCCGGCGGCCACGCTGGTCACCGTGCCACTGCCGCCGCCACCACCGCCGCCGCCCGAGCAGCCTGATCCGCAAGTCACGGTGCCCGTCACGGTCAGGTTGCCCGTGATGGATGTGTTGCCATGGACATCGAGCGGAAACGCCGGCACCGAGCCAGCCGGAACATCGACACCCACGTTGCCGACGAGGAAAGTCACGTTCTGCACCGTCGGGTCCCCGATGCGGATCGTATTCGATTCGCCGGCGACGCCCTTATTCCCGACATAAATGTCGTTGCTTTCTCCGGCATTCAGGTTCAAGCCTGCGGCGGAGCCGATAGCGATGTTCGAGCTCCCCGTCTGTAACCCGAACAGCGAGTTGGCGCCGAAGGCAGAGTTATTGCTGCCTGCGGTGCTCGACCCAAGCGCAGCAGAGCCGAAGGCATCGTTGTCGTTGCCACTGCCGTTCCTGAAGAGAGCGCCGACCCCGAAGGCGTCGTTGGAGGTACCCGAGTTTTGTTGCAATGCTGAATCGCCGAAGGCGTCGTTGCCGGTACCCGAGTTTTGTCCCAGCGCTGAATAGCCGAAAGCGCTGTTGTAACCGCCCGTCGTGGTCATATTTCCCGCCAAAGCTCCGACGAAGGTATTTGGGAAGTGGTATGGACCTGGACTGTAATTACTCAGGAAGGGCTGTCCTCCCATGCTGAGCACGCCCACGGTGCTCGACGTCGTGTTCGGCAGATTGATGCTGCCGTTGACATCGAGCGCAGCCTGCGGTGTGGTTGTGCCAATACCGACATTGCCTCCCATGATCGTCTGATTGCCGGTGAATGTGTTCGCGCCGATGGTGGCGAAGGTGCTGGGTGAGAATCCACCGAGCGCCGCTGCGTTAACGTTGGTAAGCCCTGCGCCGTTGCCAATGAACGAAGGAGCCGTGATTGCTCCGCCAAAAGTGTTGCTGGCGGAGAGTACCGGCACTACGGATGTGTCGATCGCCAGCGTGCCGCTGGTGGTGATTGGACCGCCAGTCAGACCCATCCCACTACCCACGCTTGTCACGGTGCCGCTGCCCCCGCCGCTCGACGCCTTGGTTGTTTGCACCGTGCCATCGGGAAACATGAAACCCCCGGATGAAGAGCGGATGATGCCGTTCACGTCAAGTGGGTAGGCGGGCGCGGTCGTGCCGATGCCGACATTGGTGCTCTGACAGGAAGGGGTACCGGACGGGTCGCAGCCGTTGATATTGACAATGCTGCCCAGCACGAGCGAGTTGCTTTGGGTTACATCAGCATAGGCGCCGACAGCGGTGGTGTTGTTCAGCGTGGTGGCGGAGCCGTCACCGGCGAAGAACCCGAGAGCGGTGTTGTAAGATCCCGTTTGGTTTGCGAATAGTGTGCCTGCGCCGATGCCGGTATTTCCCGTGCCGGTGGTACTGCTGGGCAGCGCTTGGACGCCAATTGCGGTGTTGGCGTTGCCGCTGGCGTTCAGGGTGAACGCAGAGTTTCCAAAGACAGAGTTGAGCCCGCCAGTCATCGTCATGTTTCCGGCCCGACCTCCGACAAACGTATTGGTTTGGCCTGCCTGGTCGCTTGGGCCATAATTGCTCAGAAACGGCGTCCCTCCCATGCTGATCACTCCCACGGTGCTTGACGTCGTATTCGGCAGATTGATATTGCCATTCACATCCAGCGTAGCCTGGGGCGTTGCCGTGCCGATTCCGATGTTCGTATTCGTGGTGCTCTGGAAAAGGTTGGAGCTGCTAATCGAAGTTACGCCGTTGAACAGCGCTAGAGAATTCACCGTACCCGATCCCGTAATCCCGCCGCCCCCTCCGCTCACGGTGGAGCATACCCACCCACCACCGGCACCGTTCCAGGCGAGGACTTGGCCGATACTGCAGGTGCTGATCAGGCTCAGATTTAGGTTGCCCGAGGTGCCCCCACCACTGAGGCCGCTGCCGTTGGCCGTGGTGATTCCGGTGATTGCGCTGCCGCCTTCCGCGAAGACGATATCAAGTTCGGGCGGATGGCTGGTGACTGTGTTCTCTTTGCTCTCAAAGCCGGCGTTGAATGTGCCGTTGCCGACGAGCGCGATGCCGTTGTTGGATTCGGATCCGTTCAACCATGCCTGCACCGCAGGGGTGATGTCGATAACGACGTAGTCTTTGACGTTCGCAGCGGCGATGTTTTCGCTGGCAGCAATGAATGCGCCGAGGGTTGGTGAATTATCGAAGGTGATGGTCTTTTCCGACCACGGGCTCGTGACGTAGTCCACATTGAAAGTGCCACCGGCGGCTACGCTATCGATGTACAACTTCAATGAGGCCTTAGCGATATTGGAGCCGGTGTAGCCGGAAGGGATCGTCGAAAGATCAAACTGAATGTAGGTCACTTGCGTGGTACTGCGCACATACAGATCGCCGTTACTACCGTAGTTATGAGACGGAGTCAGGCTGCTGGTTGAGGCATCGGCGCTCGGCGTAATCTGCCCGTAAGAGCTAGGAATGAAACAAAAGGTACAAAGCAGCAACACCGCCAACCGCGTTTTAGAGTTCGTCATGGCCCCACCTCAGTTTGTTTTGCTCAGATCCGGGCTTGCTCCCGCCAGTTTTTGCGCGATCGCCACCTGATCGGGCGGAATCCTCCCGCAGGGTGCGCCAAACTACCATGCCTCGTCCGTGGTGCGTCAATTGGCGCCGCCGGAGAAGAGTCTGAGTTTTCTATGAGGAGGGAAGTGTCTATGTTTGTTTGACTTGGGGGATATTTATTGACGTAGCCTGCTGTTCGGAGAGCTCTGGAACTGACGCATTGCCAAGCCTCAAGTGGGCAGCGTAAAATCGGTCGCAATGGCGCGGTGGCATTCCCCCGATTTTTCTACTGCCGAAGGCCTCAGTGCCTGAAGGACTCGCTGGGTAAGACTTTCAGGCGACAGCTTGGCCGAAGCTATGGGAGCGACCAGTCTCAACCATTACGGCGTAAGAAGCTTCGGCCCCTTTACCTTCGATCCCGAGGGCGGTGAACTCTCCCGCGATGGGTATCGTGTCCGGCTTCAACCCCAACCTGCCCTGGTGCTCGCCATCCTCACCGACCAGCCGGGGAAACTCGTTCTGCGCGAAGAAATCTACCGCGCGGTCTGGGGAGAAGATACTCACGTCGATTTTGAACAATCGCTGAACTACTGCATTCGTCAGATTCGCGCCGCGTTGCGCGACGATGCGACCGATCCCAAGTATCTGGAGACCATCCCCAAGCGTGGCTATCGTTTCTTAGCCTCGGTGGAAATCGCGAGCGGAAACGGATCGTATTCCAGTACTCGCATCGAAACGCCAGCCGACGAGGGCTCCGTTATTGAAGCTCTGCCTCGAGAGCTTTCATTCCATCCTGGCCACGGGAGCCGCTGGAAATTTCTGCTCATGCCGGCGGTGACGTTGGTGCTTCTGGCTGTGTCCGCGGCCCTGTGGATCAACCATCGCCGCCATGCTCTTCCTCTTCGCGCCAGCGATACGGTGTTGATCGCTGACTTCGAAAATCAGACGGGAGACCCCCGTTTCGATGACGCCTTGCTCACCGCATTCACAGTGAGTATCGGCCAGTCTCGCTTTGTGAACGTATTTCCGCGCAGCCGGCTGGAATCGGTATTGAAGCGCATGGGAAGGTCTGGTAGTGAGCGAACGACAGTTCCGCTGGCACGGGAAATCTGCACCCGCGAAAATATCCGGGGGGTGATCGCAAACACCATCACGCGGACGGGACAGCAATTCGAACTGACGGCGGAATTGATTGATCCGGAGACCGGAGCCACGGTGCGCTCTTATAAGGAGCGCTCATACGGTGAAGATCACATCCTTGAGGCCCTCGATTCCATCGCGAGCCGGGTGCGCGCCGATCTCGGCGAATCGCTTAAGGAAATCCAGAAGGCCGACCAGCCTCTTCCGCAGGTAACCACCAACTCGCTGACCGCATTGAAGGAATACGCTAGCGCCTCCTCGCTCTGGACACATACGAAGTACGATGACGCCCTGACTCTTTATAAAGCCGCGATCGAAATCGATCCCAATTTCGCCATGGCACACGCCGCTTTGGGGCGTGCCTACGCCAGTTATATCTATTACCAGACAGACCTGGCACGAAAGGAGTATGAGACTGCGCTTGCCCTTCCGTCGCGCCTGACCGAGCGCGAAAGGTTGGTCATTCAGACGCACGAAGCCATTGACCTCGATCACATGGACGACGCGGATCGCTTGTACCGCTCCTATCTGGCGACGTATCCCGAGGACTGGAGCATGCTCCGCGACTATGCCTCGTTGTTACGCCGGCACGGGCGACGGGCGGAAGCAATCGAGCAGCATAAACGAATCCTTGCCATTGCTCCAGACGACGCCCACACCTGGATTGAGATGGCGACTGCCTACTCCGGTCTGGGAAATTCCGCCGCCGCAGTGCAGGCCTACGACCACGCGTTTCAGATCGAGCCAAATTGGCTGGTTTCGGGCAATATCAACCGCGAATATGGCATGGCCCTGGTCGGAAATGGGGAAGAGCAGAAGGCTATTTCCGTTTTTTCCGACCTTCTGGAAAAGCCGGATAGGCGCTCGGATGGTCTGAGTTCCCTGGCCATGCTCGACCTCTTGCACGGCAGATACTCCGGCGCGCAAGTCCGCTTTCAGGAAGCTCTCGAGGTCGAGGAAAACAATCACAATTCTTTTGGCGTGGCGCGCACCCATTTTTTTCTAGCAGTGGTTGCCGAAGGTAGAGGCGATACTCGGATGCGCCTTGCCCAACTCGATGCCGCCGTAGCCGACCTCAACAGCCTTGGTCCCAAAGTCGTATGGGGTTCGATCGTCGGCCAGGAATATGTCCGCGCCGGTGCACTTGCCAAAGCCACCTCACTCGCAGACTTCATCACCCCGTTGCCCGATGCCCATAACAGTGAGCAGCAAGGCTACGTCCACCTGCTGCACGGAGCTATTGCCGCAGCAAAAGGTGATACAAATCAGGCTTTGGCCGAATTGTCCACTCTCACCGACTCTAAGTACGGGGCTGCTGTGAATGGTCTCGCATGGGCGGCGCTGGCTGATGCTTATCAGCGGGCGGGCAATCCGAATCAAGCCACCATCTGGTACGAAAAACTCGCCAGTCCGCTTGGACCATTGGCATTCTGGGAACCGCAGCAACGATGGGCATTTGCCCGGTACCAACTGGCGGTGGACTATCAAGAACTCCGACAAACTGACAAAGCACGCCAGACGCTCGCCACATTACTGGTTTTGTGGAAGGACGCAGATCAGGAGCTTCCTTTACGAAAAGCAGCCTTGCAGTTACAGGCCAAGCTCGCGCAATAGTCTCTCGTTGCTTCGTGGTTGAATAGGAAGTTCGCTACGGGCAAATCGCAAAAGATGAGTGCTCTAAACAAATCCCACAGCCGTTATGTAAATGCATTGAATCGATTGTCGGCTGGTATGACGAGGATGTAGTCGGCTTCGGCCGCCCTCTCGGCCCTGGTTGGTTGAAACCACCAAAGCATTCTCGGATTCGGAGCGGACATTGTTATGGAATCAATTGCACTCATTCACCACCGTAGAATGATGGTACGGCAGCGCAGCAACGAAGGACATGATCCAAGTTAATGCCAAGCTCGCAGGACTGGCGTTATCTGATCGCCCGTCTAATCGCATGTTCGCTAAGTCGTAGAAAATCTGGCGGAGAGAGTGGGATTCGAACGCTGCCCCGCCCAATCGCTTCCATAACTTATAGATTCTACATCGCCACGGATGCCAAATTTACCACTCTCGCCGCGCACCATTGCACGCTATTGCACGCTGGCAAAATCAGATACCTGAGTGAGCCTTGATGGTCGGGCATAATTTGTCCCGCAGTGTCGTGAGGTTATTTGCGGCGGATAAGAGGGCTGCCGCTTGATCGCTTGATGGATTCGATCTTATCGGAGACGCCGCCTGCCACTTCGCGCCTTGTTCCGACAGTTTACGGTTGATGGCAATTGAGTCGTTCTGAGGGGTGTTATCCGGCTTCTTCTGGTAGCGCATACTCAGAACACACAATCCAGTTTCCTGCGTACTTGACCTCAACCACGGTATTCGTCAGATCTCTTGCGCCGATATGCTTGAGTGCCACGCTGAAGAGTTCTCGCTGACGAAGCGGCGTCACACTGGGAACAATAACGATCACCCCAGGATGCAACGGTTCTTGTCCATGGAGAGCAAGAAAGTCGGAACGATTGTTCGTTACAAACGTGTAATCCTGTGCGCGAATGGTAGCCATGAGCTGCCAGTCTTTCGAACTACCGAGGCCGAGATAGTTGACGTGATCGGCTGCGTGACCGGCAGCATGCGCCAGTTCAGCCAGAGAAGTGTGCAGGCATTCATCGATCAAGAGTTTCACCGCGCCCCCGAAAAGGCACGGGCACGCCGGGTTGCATGAATCGGTTTTTGCTTCGCCCACGGGCGAGAAGCCGGACGCCCGCGGCGCGGAAAGGCTTGGACATAAAGAGGAGCGAGGTCGATTTTCTCTCTATCAAGAGCCGGGTAACCCTCTAGGATCTCTTCTGGCCTTGCCCCTTGCATCAACATGTCAGCAATAAGTTCAACCGGAATGCGCGTCCCGCGATACACAGGCGTACCGCGCATAATCTCAGGGTCGGAAATAATTATGTTCGCTGCACGCTCAAGTTTCTTCAGCTCCTGGTCGAGTTCCAGTCGCACCGACTTCACCTGAATTAGCAGGGCTGAACCCTCGGCAAGAACTACGGCGTCAATTCCGGGAGATGACTCAATCTTCTTGGCGATTGCCCGACGGGCGGCCATCGGCAATAGGCGAACGCCTTCCGCTTCGAGGCGCAGATATAAAACCTGCTCACGGCTCAACATTCGTTGTATCGAACCGCCAGTGCGGAGCCGTCGCGGCCGAATGAGGCGACGTTCGATAAGCTTATGAACGGCAGGCAGCGGCAGATTTGCAACCGCCGAAGCCTGTGCCGGAGTATATTCGATGGTCTCCATGGAAATATTCTACCCCCAATAGGGCAGGATTAACAGCATTCGTGACTTCGGTGTTAGGGCCGCGGGGGTAAAAGTAACCGGCTAGGCGGGTCGTCCCTCTTGCCTCGGCCACCGCGCCCCAAGCGGCACTCCCCAAAGCGAAACTCCCTTGGTAAACGAGTATGAAGATGGCAAGGACCCGCGCTCGAAGCCAGTCCGGCGCGAGGTGCTGAATCAAGGCGCTCAGAAGAGAGATTAAATTGACCCATGCAGCGCCGCCGAGCAGCAGGACAGGCGTGAGCGTGAGCAGATTGTGTAGCGAACCAATCGCGACAATCACTAATCCCAAAATCGCTGCGGCAGCCGAAACAACTGCTTCATCGGACCATCGGGCGCGGGCCAACTGCGGCGGCGTTGTCCTCGTGCCGTGTTCACCAGTGCCCTTGTGTAATCAAAAGTCGCTGTTGGCTTCGGAGCCGTACGGAGTTGCGTGGACTCTCAAACACGGGATTTTGATTTTTCCTATACGTCAAGGGCTTAATTTTGAATACGGCACCGCAACCGTAATATAGAAGTGTGCAGTTGCCCGGGCCACCTTGCGAGGCCGTGCCGTAAAGGTTGCCCTTCGCGTCCATCGTCAGGCCACCGACAGGCTCCACTGGGCCCGGAAGCCCCGTGAAGGTGTATATGACACTGAAGGTTCCAGTCGTGTCTATTTCGAATACAGTGGCGCCAGTGGTGCCAAAGAGGTTCCCTCGCGCGTCCATGATTACCCCCGCGGTTGGTCCGAGCCCGTCCGCGCATGCGGGTTCAGAGCAAAATTCGTGCAGCACTGTCTCATGTCCGGTCGGGTCCAGCTTGAATACGTTCCCGTAGGGCTGGCCCTCGACGCCGCCTTCGGTGGTGGTGCCATATAGATTGCCGCTGGAGTCCATAACCAAGCCGCCTTCGGGATTCGCCCCGTCTGAGCATTCCCCAAGCGCCGTGCAAAAGCTGTGCAGCACGGTCTCGTTACCTTTGGTATCCACTTTAAATACCGTCCCCGCGCCAATATTGCCACCGTAAAAGGTGGTCCCGAAGAGGTTGCCGCTTGCGTCCATCGTCAAGGTGCTTCTTGGGCTTGGGTTTTCGCCGTCCGAGCACTGCAATTGCGAGCAGAAACTGTAGAGCACCGTTTCATTCCCGTTGATGTCGAGCTTGAAAACCGTTCCTCCACCGTATGCGCCACCGTTGACGCCGCCGTTGGAGGTGGTACCGTAGAGATTGCCCTCGGAATCCTGGGTTAGGGCGCTGGTCGGATAGGCACCGTCCGGCGTCCCCTGGAAGCTATAGAGGATAGTTTTCGTTTTTTCAGCCAGCTTAAAGATCGTGCCGTAACCGTAGGCGCCCCCGCCGGCAGTAGTGCCATAAAGATTGCCTTTCTTGTCTCGGACCAAACCTCCAAGAGAAGCCCACCCATCCGGGCCGCCCTGAAAACTATAGAGGACGGCTTCTCTCTCTCCACTCACTTCAAACACGGTTCCGCAACCAGTCTGATATCCCTCCATTGTGCATTTGCCGGTACCGCCAACGGAGGTCGTACCGTATAGGGTGCTGACGGGAACAACGTTGGTGCGGCCCGGCGTGCCACTTACGTAAATCATCGAAGCCTCGGGCACACCGCCGTCCGGGGGTCCTGCGAAGTTATGAAGGACGGTGAATTGCTGGGCGTGAGCCGGGGAGTTCACAAACATGGCGATCGCAAGCAAGCCCGCTTCTACTATTAGGTTCCGGACTCTCGACGTGATAATCATGGGTTTGTTCCTCTTAATAGTTTGTTGCAGGCATCAAAGTTCTGCTCGTAGATTTAGTGTCATCGAACGAGGGGTGATCGCTGTTCCTGTGATGTTGCACACAACTACGTTGGCCGTGTTTGTCGTGGCAAAAGTACTGATCTGAAGTGCTCCGGTTCCGTATCCGGTGACCCCTATGGGAGTCGAAGCAAAACTCCATTTGACAACCGAGGTCGTCGCAAGCCCAGACATCGTAGTCGTTCGGACTGAGCAACTGTTGGCGCTAATCGACGTTGTACTCAGGGCGATGGACGCTCCCGGAGTCTGGATCGGCACATTGAAGGTTTTGGTAGAGGAAGTCAGGCGCTCCAGGGTGTGTCTGTATTTGGGTTACCGACGGCCCCGATGTAGGATGAGATTT
>CAWJFC010000023.1:0-189910 GCA_963841945.1 uncultured Acidobacteriaceae bacterium | reverse complement strand
GAGATGCGGCCGCTTGCGGCTACAAGGAACTCAGCGAACTCGCGCACGAGTTCGAGGACGTGCTGGCGCTCAAGACGAACGAGACCGTCATTCCCGAGGTGGCCATGCGCGCGGCGGATGTATTCGGCGCGCTCATTCATGCCTATCACGCAAATGAGAAGCTGCCGGATTTCCGGCCCTTGCGCGGTGAGATCGCGAGCCTCGCCCATCCCCAAGGCAACGTTCCGGATTCCAAAGCGCCCGAAGCAACCGCGGAGAAGTCGCCGCCGAGCGCTCCAAAGAGACCCTGCCCGTGGACAGAATATGAACGGCTCGCGATCGCGCACGCGGCCAATGAGGGCAAACACCTTCATCACATTGTCGTCCGGCTCGATCCGCAGTGCGGCATGCCGATCGCAGCGCGCCAGATGATCCATATGGCTCTCGCCAGCCTGGGAGAGATTCTCGCGATTCATCCACCGGAGACCTCCAACGCGCCCCTCGATCGGGTGCAAATTGCCTTTGCGTCCGAGAGATCCGTGGACGAGCTTCGGGCGAAGTGCAGCATTCCGTCGATCGCCTGGAGCGTGCAAGTGACGCCTCTGCGCGTGCCTGCGCCCCCGAGCGAACTGGCGCCCAGGTCCTCAGATTCCGAAGCAACGGAGCCAGCGGAACGAAAGCACGTGGATGCGAATCCCGCGGAAGTACAGCTAGCGGCCGATCCATCCGCGCACCCTGCGACCACCTCCGACAATATTCTCCGGGTCGACGCCGACCGCATCGACAGCGTGCTCAACCTTGTCGGCGAGCTGAACCCAGCGAAATCCATGCTGCAGCAAACGCTCGTCGAATTCGGGCAGCGCTTCCCAAAAGACAGCCTTCGTGGCCGGTTCAGCGACGTCATGGCCTTTCAGGCGCGCGTTCTTGGCGACCTCCAGCATTCCGTCATGAAGATCCGAATGGTTCCTGTCGATCAGCTCTTCCGCCGCTTTCCGAGAACCGTTCGTGACGTAGCTCGCCAGGGGGGCAAGGAAGTTGAGTTGGTCATGGAAGGCGGGGACACCGATCTTGACAAAAGCATCCTCGACGCGCTCGCCGAGCCGCTCATGCATATTCTGCGCAACGCGGTGGGCCACGGCATTGAAGCGCCGGAGGAACGCGCGCGCGCCGGCAAGCGTTCGCAAGGCACCTGCCGCCTCAACGCCTATCATCAGGGCAATCAGGTCGTGATCGAGGTCTCCGATGATGGCCGCGGAATCGACTCGGCCAAGGTTCGCCAGCGCGCGATCGCACAGAGCCTGCTGACGCCGGAAGAAGCGGCCAGCCTCACCGAAGGCGAAACCCTGGCGCTGATTTTCGTCCCGGCTTTTCCACCGCCGAAGAGATTACCGAACTTTCCGGCCGCGGCATCGGACTCGACGTCGTCCACAACGTGCTGACGCGCCTCAAGGGCAGCGTCCAGATCGAGACCATCGTCGGCCGCGGAACGACCTTCCGTCTGCGCCTGCCCTGACGCTCGCCGTTCTGCGCGCCCTGCTCTTTCGAGTCGATCACCGTCTTTATGCTTTGCCTCTGAATGCCGTCAACGAGATCACTCGTACCACCGAATCCGACATCCACGAGGTAGAGCATTACGAGGTCCTTCAGTTGCGCGATGACTTTCCACTGCTTCGTCTCGGTTCGACTCCTCAGTCGGCGTCGACACCTCGCGCCAGAAGCTCTTTGTTCTAGTCATTCACAACGGCGAACGCAAATTCGGACTGATCGTCAACGAACTCGCGGGCGAGGATGAACTCGTCATCAAGGCGCTCGACGATCAGTCCATCAAAACCGACCTCGTCAGCGGTGCCTCGATCCTCGGTGACGGCCGCGTCGTCCTGATCCTCAATCTGGTTGCGCTCATCGAGCGCTTCACACGCTCGCGCGCGGACGGCTCGAAAATGATGCCGGGATTGCTGCAATCTCGGCGGTGCGTTGCCAATCCGTACTCCGCAGGCGCGTCACACCGCGGGAGGCCACGCGTGAAGAAGCGGGTACGAGTGCTCGTCATCGATGACTCGGCGCTGATGCGCAAGCTGATTCCGCGCATCCTCGAACAGGAGGAGTCTATCGAGGTGGTTGGCACAGCGATGGACGGCAACTTCGGCCTCAAGAAGATCAAGGAGCTCAAGCCGCATGTCGTGACGCTTGACCTGGAAATGCCGGGCCTGAACGGCATCGATACGCTCAAGGAAATCATGCGGCGCTCGAAACTGCCCGTCATTGTGGTCAGTTCACACAGCACAGCGGGCGCATCGATCACGCTCAAAGCCTTGTCGCTCGGCGCCTTCGACTTCGTCGCCAAACCTAACGACGTCTCCGCACGCATGCCCGAGATCGCCGGCGAACTGATTGGCAAGATATTCGCGGCCGCGCAGAACGGTGCGGTCGCGCCAATGTTTCTGCCCGAGAAGACACCGAGCGAACTGGTCCGCAAGCAGGGTCCAGCGGCGCCGACGCGGGTGATTGCCATCGGAGTTTCAACCGGAGGCCCGAACGCGCTGCAATATCTCTTCTCCAATCTGCCGGTCGAGTTCTCGGGCACAATCCTCGTCGTCCAGCACATGCCCGACGGATTCACCGAGCTCTTTGCCAAGCGCCTTGACGAAACCTGTCCAATCCGCGTCAAGGAGGCTCAATCGGGAGACTTGCTCGTCGCAGGCCGCGCGCTGATCTGTCCGGGGAATCGGCACATGAAGGTCAAGAAGCTTCCGCTCGGCAACGTTGCTGTGCTCTCGGAGGATCATCCGGTAAACGGGCATCGGCCTTCGGCGGACGTGCTTTTCCGCAGCGTAGCGCACGAGTTTGGTCCGCGCGCTGTTGCCGTGCTGATGACGGGAATGGGCGAAGACGGAGCCGCGGGACTCGGCGAGATTCAATCTGCCGGTGGATTGACGATCGCGCAGAGCCGCAAGACATGCGTCGTTTATGGCATGCCGAAAGCGGCGGTCGAGCGTGGTTATGCGCGACAGATTGTCGACTTGCAGGATCTGCCGAGCGTCCTGCAGGCGCAATGCACAGTCGACCACAGTCAAAGCGAACAAGGCGAACTCGGCCACGCAAAGGGAGCGGGAAATCACTAGGGTAACTTTGACGACGGCCAGCAATGGGATAACCAGAGTAACTAGAGTTATCTGTCCGCGGGTAGTGAGTTCGTGTTTAAGTGGTAAGAGTGGAGGAGCGTCATGGAACAGTTTGCGCCCGTGAAACGCAGTGGGGACGACCAACCGGTGCGCTATCTGATCGTGGATGATTCCGTGTTTGCGCGCAAGAATCTCGCCAAAATGGTGGAAAGTTTTGGCGGGCAGGTTGTGGGCGAAGCGGGCGATGGCCTATCCGCGATCAGCGAATACGATCGGCTGACGCCGGACATCGTGTTGATGGACATCACCATGCCGCAGATGGAAGGCATTGAGGCGGCGGAAAAGATTGTCCAGCAGCATCCTGGCGCGCGCATCGTGATGGTTTCTTCGGTCGGATACCAGGAGAACATTGTGGCCGCCTTGCAGCGCGGGGCGCGGCATTTCGTGCAGAAGCCGGTGAAGCCCGAGGTGCTGTACGAGATCATCAAGTATGTGATGCGCGACGAGCAGACGGCTCCGCCGCAGTCGGCGGGGGCGGGGGCTGGAGCCTAAACCCCTATGCGCATGGAGCTTATCCAGCCCTTCCTGAACTCCGCCGACGCGGTGCTGGCGCAAGGGCTCGAATCGGCGGTGGCCATCGAGAACCTTACGATGGATGAGCAGGCCTACCGCCGAAAAGGGATTGCCGCGGAGGTCTGCCTGACGGGAGACATTGAGGGGCGGATCATCTTCGATGTTGATGAAAAGACAGCTATTTGCTTTGCCCGGCATTTGGCCGAGTCGGAACTGGAAGCGAGCGACGATCTGGTCCGCGAGGCGGTCTGCGAGCTGGCCAATCAGATCATCGGGAACGCGGTGACGGTTCTGAACGATCAGGGTTTCCACTTCCGGGTGCATCCACCCACCGTTCACACCTCCGAGCAAGGGGCCAAGGGCAGCGAAGACACGGAAGCGGTGGTGCTGTGCTTCAGCACGGATCGCGGCAACATCTATATGAATGTTGCACTTCGGTATCACTCCTGCTCGCATGGGCAAGCCGCCGCCGGGCGGTAGGGCACGACCTTTTCCGCAAACTTTCCCACTTTCCCATTCCTGCCGGGCCTCCCGTTCCGCCGTTCCTCCGTCCCACCGGGAGCATGTCTACATGGAAAATGCTCCACGTGGAGCAATAGTTGACATTCCTGTACGTACATTCGCGGGATTTTAGCGAAGGAAATACGAACAAAATAAATGTGAGTTTTGAGGTGCCGTAAAAACACCTCGTGGGAGATTTTCGGTGGACGCCGTGTTTACTCTCTGGTACTGGGGGCGCTGTTTTCTTAGCTATTGGGATCATGGGGTTAGCGGGGAGTTATGGTTCCGTGTTTGACAGAGAAGGAGTTAGATCGAGTTATTGGGGAATAAGGAGTTAGTCGTTTGCGGGCTGTTTTATGGGGGTGGCGCGGGGTGATTTTTGTCAAGTTGACGGGGTGTGCATTGGGGACTCGAAAGTTGAGGTGCACCTCGTACGCTCCGAAGGTGCGGTGAGTGTCCCTTCCTCCTGAGATTTCCGGTCGCAGGAGGATTTTGTTGGGGCACGCGCGTCGCGAAACGCAATTCCTGTGGTGCGGGCGGTCTGCCCCCAAGCCCTGGCTTATGGGTTCACGACCAACTTCACCATCCCCGAGCTTGCCTTACGAAAGGCATCGCCGGAATAGCCGGCCTTGATGCTATAGGTCTTCGCCGCGGAGAAAGATGTTGTCAAGGTCGCCACGCCGTTCGCCGTTATGCCACTTCCGAGGCTTGTCTTCCCATTGTAGAAGTTGACAGCTTCGCCGTTGGGCGGAGTCGGAGTGATTGTCGCGGTGAAAGTAACTGACTGGTCGATCTGCGCCGGGTTAGGCGATGCGGTGAGCGCGGTTTTTGAGGCGTAGTAAGTCTCGTTTAACAGAACGGCTACCGAGCCGTCCGAACTTCCGCAGCTGTTCTCGTTGTTGCCGCAGGCGTTGGTGACGATGAGGTCTGGGCGACCGTCCCCGTTCACATCCCCGATGGCAATCGCCGACCCCTCATAGCCGCCCGAACTGTATGTGACTGGCGACTGAAAGGTGCCGTCGCCATTGCCCACGAGGATGCTTACTGTTCCGGTGCCGCCGCAGCCGATGCGTATGCCGATCTTCTGGCACTCGCCGACCACGACCAGATCTGGAATGCCGTCGCCATTCATGTCGGCGGCCGTGACTGAGTCGATCAGCGAGCCGCCGGAAAAATAAGTGACGGCGGGCTGGAAGGTTCCGTCTCCATTACCCATGAGCACGTCTATGGCGTCGTGCTTCGAGTCTCCCTTACCGTCAAATTCGTTCGCCACGATCAAATCTAGAATACCGTTGCCCCTCAGGTCTGCAGTAGAGACCGCACGGGTGTATTCACCGCCCGAGTTATAGGTCATCACCGGTTGAAAGGTGCCGTCCCCAATGCCCAAGAGCACGCCCACGCTGCCAACATTGCAGTCTTGATCGCTAACGCAGTAGTTGGCGACAACCACGTCCGGAACGCCGTCGCCGTTGAAGTCGCCGATTGCAACTGAATCGGCCTCATACCCCCCTGAACTGTAATTGACAGCCGGCTGGAATGTGCCGTCGCCATTGCCGAGGAGAACGCTTGCGGAGCCGGCCTGTTGAGACTGGCCCTGGTAAAGGTTGGCCACAACGAGGTCGGGCATTTGGTCGCCGTTCACGTCTCCGATCGCGACTGCATAGGCATCGTACGCGCCCGTGCTATAGGTGGCAGCCGGGCGAAAGGTTCCATCGCCGTTGCCGAGCAGGACGCTGACCGTGCCATAGCCGGTGCACTCGAGGTACGGTCCGAGACTCTGGCAAATATTAGCCACAACCAAATCAGGGATACCATCGCCATTCACGTCCCCAGCTCCAAGCGAGTAAGCCCAGTACGCTCCAGTGCCGAAGCTTGCTGCGGCCCCGAAGGTCCCATCCCCATTGCCTAGCAGCACGCCTAGTTGGCCTGGGGTCTCGCAAGTGCCTTGCTGTAGGATTTGACACTCGTTCAGCACGATTACATCGGCCTGACCATCACGCTTCAAGTCCGACACCACGACGGAATCGGGGAAGATTCCCGCAGAGTCATAGGCGACAGCGGGCGCAAACTTGACCTGGGGTCTTTGTCCAATGGCAGGCGTAAGAATAGTGGCCAATATTACAGCGGGGACTAACGTGATGCGTAGATGCTTCATAACAGATCCGAGTGGGCAAAGACTTGGGGAGGGCGAACTGGACAACGAATGGTACTTCTTAGGGCCAGATCGCACCAGCTATTTCTTGGTGGTAAGCGGATGATATTTCTGAACGGGCGATTCCTCCTAGTTTCGGGCTGAGACGGAACATACTCTGGGCGTTGTCAATCATGTGGTGATTCGGGGGGCGGCTTCGGGGGGTGGCTACGTTTTCTCGGTAAGGGCTCATCGGGTTTGCTTGTGGCGGGCGATAGGAGGATAGCTCGCGGCGGCTTGGTTGGGGGGAGGAATGCATAGGTCCCTTCGGCCTCGCTCAGGGCAGGCTCTTCGCTCGTTCGGCTCGCTTCGCTCACCTTACTTCACTCAGGATGACAACTTTGGAGAGGGAGATGGAGTAGGACGCGTGGCTAGGTCTGTACCTTGGGCGGTAAGTCTGGTCGTTGATCGCTGTCGAGACTCTTGTTGTGTGCAGTAGTGGAATCCCACCCTTGCGCAGAGAACGCGCAAGGATGGGGCACCTTCGGTGGGAATGATGCACGCAAGAATCGTTAAAGACGGGCCATCCGCCATTTTCTCCGTTCAGGTTCCCCCCAGCGGCTGGAAGCCGCTGTTGATTGGGCACGATTTACGGCACGAGTGGAACTCGTGCCCTTCCCTTCCGTGCTTGATTCCAAGATTTTTCAGCAAACTCTGGAACCGGTTGAATGTGCGGTTATCGCAGCGCTGAAAGCGCTGCGCCACCCAAAGGCGGTCTTCAGCAAACTGTAGAGCCGGGTTGAAGCCGACCGGTTATCGCAGCGGTGACCGCCGCGCGACCCAAAGGAGGTCCCCATTTGTCGAATGCTAGCGAAGGAATCGTGCTTGATGGGGCTACTGCAGGGGCTAAAGCCCTTCGCGACTTCGTGAACTTTACGCGGCCCTGAAGGGCCGCTCTTCCACGGTAGTGCATGAGTGTTTCTCGCGGGCCCGATTAAGGTGGTGCGCAAATGTCTCTCGCGGGCCTGACGGTTGGGTACCCAAAGACGGCCGCTAACTAAGATGGCGGTGGTTGTGGTACCCATGTCTCGAAGATCACGAGACATGGGGCACTCTTGGTGTGGTAATGCCTCTCGGAAAACACCTCATCGGGTCGTTTGCGACGAGCGATATATGAGGATGCCTCGCGGCGGCTTGGTTGGAGCGAGGAATGCAGAGATCCTTCGCTTGTTCGGCTCGCTTCGCTCACTTTACTTCACTCAGGATGACAACTTTGGGGAGGGGGATGGGATGTTTCCGCGCCATGCCGCCTCACATCAGCGGCCGCGAGCGCGGGCGACTGAGCTACACGACTACCGCTTGCTGCATGGTTAGAAAGCTATCGATGCTCTGCTCCAACTGCGCGTCCACTTCGTCGGCAATGATCATGATGTCGGGGAGCACGGAGGTGAAGTCTACCGTGCTTACGTTGCGTTCGATGGTTTCGAAGATACTCACCTGAAGAAGTCGCGATTCCTGCACGATCATGGGCGCTCGATAGCCCTGGCGGTAGCGAAGCTGTCCGTGCGCCACGGCCGCCGGGGAGGGGCTCTCGACCGCTTCTATGACGCGGTTCACGCAGAGGCGGGCGGTGATGTTCCTGATCATCTCTGGGAGGTGGTTGGTGCGCTCCTGGGCGGAAAGCGGAAGGGAGATCAGTTCCGGGGACTGATCCACGCGCGACAACCACCGTTGTATGGTGAGCTCGCAGTCGCGCTCGAGGATGGAGGCAACGTTTTCCCTGGCCGGTCTCACGGAAGACTTAGGTGCGCGCTTTCTTTTTTCGATGAGTGGGGCGAGTTGCTCGACGTCGAAGGGCTTGACCAGAACTTCATCCGCGTCCCGAAGGACGGCGGCCATTGCCCTTTGCACATCGGGAAAGTCGCTGACCACGAGGTTCAAGACCTGGGGTTGAAAGTGGCTCATGCTGGTTACTACCGCGAAGCCATCTCCGGGATCGGGCATGTGCAGGTCGGTGATGAGGACATCGAAGCGTTGGGAGGTGGTGAGGCGGAGCGCCTCACTGACGCTGGTGGCAGTTACGACTTCACAGTTTTTGGCTTCCAGCTTCTTGCGGGTGAGAAGAATATCGTCGGTGTTGTCATCGACCAACAGAATCTTAGGCCGCGTCATTCGGGACAATTCCGATTCCGATTGCGACGACACCGGGCATGGGCTTGGCGGGAAGGCGCTCGGAGTCGGCGAAGCGGAGACGAAATCGATGGGAGTGGGTTCGTTCAGTATGGAAAATGGCGCGTGGTGCGGTGACATGGTCGAGTCTCCTGCCCTGAGCCTAGGAGCGGCGATCGCATTGGACTGGTCAAAATTGCACACAGTTAGCCACGGAAGGACGATCTGATTCGAAAATGGGCGCGGACCATTGGGCCACCCTTTTGTCTCTTCCCGGTTGGCTGTTACGAGACTGTGGGTACCTCGGTCGCTTTGCGCTCGGGAGTCTTGATCGCAGCGGCCGGTCTGAGCTGGACGGTCATCGCAGCGCTGAGAGAGACCGCGTGAAGACTGCTCTTTCGCCCCTCCGGGGCTTGTTCATATCCGACTTGGTACCCACGGCTTACGCCGTGGGCTGTATTCTTACGCCGCTTCGCGGCGATCTTGCGGCTAGCTTCATGCGGCGAACTTCTTGCGGCCAGCTTTTTTGCGGCTAACTTTTTTGCGGCTTGCTTTTTTGCGGCTAACTTTTTGCGGCTAGCTGTCTTGCGTCTGACTATGTTGCTTGCGCGACGTTCTCTTTCTAGGGGCCGGCTAGCATGAAGACTGGATTTTGGGGCGGGTTCTCGGCGGCTCCGGAGAATGGCGCACGGACGCTGTAGGGAGCGGGGAGATTGAAATAGTAGGTGTCAGTGGCGGTTTGAATGATGTTGGTGTTGCCGCCGTCGCAGGTGGAGAGATAGGCACGGGAGCTGTCTCCGCCGGCGGCCATCATGATGCGGAAGCCGTTGCCCATGGGGCCGACCTGGTCGCGCGTGTTGGCGCAGACGGGAACGTAGTAGGTTGCGTTGGCTGGATTGGCGGCGTCGGGAAATCCGGGGATGGCGATGCCGGTCTTGACGGTGAAGTTGGTGGCGTCGATGACGGTCACCTGCGGGCAGACGTTGTCGGCGCTATCGATGTAGTAGGAGCCGATGTAGGCGCGTGAGGCGTCGGGAAGGCTGGTGGCGGCCATTGTGTTGAGAGGTCCGGCGGCGGTGGTGGACAGGCAGGGATCGGTGGCGGATCGCGAGGTTGCCGGGACGCTAGTGATGGGGACGACGGCGAGCGCTGAGGGCGCGGCTTGCGAGACGTCGACGATGGTTACTCCGCCGTTGCCGGGAATGTAGATGCGATTGAGGATCATGTCGTACCACATGTAGGTGGCGCCGGGGACCTGAATGGTTGCGGGAGAATAGGTCTCGTAAAGCGTGTCGGGGCCGCTGGTGGTGGAGGTGTCGAGGTAGGCCAGGGTGCCGTTCTGCTCGAGGATGTAGACGCGCTGACTGTCGCTGCGGGCGGCCAGCCAGATGGGCGGCGAGGTGGGCTGAGCGGTTACGCCGCGGGAGCTGCGGTCTTTTGTGTTAATCGCGTTGATGGTGCTATCGCCACTATTGGCGACGTAGAGTTTGGTGGCGTTGGGCGTTTCGGCGATGGCGACCGGGTTGACGCCGACGGGAATGGTCTCGGCGATGGTATTTTCCAGCGTATTGATGACGGCGACCGACGGCGGAGTGTAAGCGGGCATGGAGACGTAGGCCTGGCTGGACTCGGTGGTGGCGACGAAGTTGGCGGCCGAACTGGGGGGCAGAGTGATGGTGGAGACGCCGCTGATCGAGGTTCCGCCGAACGTGACTTTGGAAAGAGTTGGACAGACGTTGTAGTTGTAAGTGACGCCGCCAATCACGATGGTGGCGAGACATCCGGTGGGCGGCGCGGGCAGGCCGGTGACGGCCTGATTGACGACGAGGACCTGCGAGGCGGATTGCTGGACGGCATGGACGGGAAAGTAATCGAGATTGTGCTGGCTCTCGTCGGTGTCGCCGGAGACGTCGATGACCATGGCGGAGCCGGAGGACGGGGTTTCGGGGGGAAGTCCGGGAATGGTGTTGACGAGGCCGTTATCGCTGGCGATGAAGACGGTGTGGGCGGCGGCGGGGTTCGGGAACTGGGGCGGGTTAGGAATGATGATGGGACGGAAGACTTCTCCGCAGCTCATACAGATGATGGCTAGAAACAGGATCGCTCCCAGTCGCAAAAACAGCTTCATTCAAACTCCAGAGAAGAGGATTACACGGAACGGCTATTGTAATGGGAAGGTGGGGAAAGAGGAAATGGTTGTAGGGGAAACCGTCCTTGGCCCTTCGCCCTTGGTCCCTTGCCTTGGTCCTTTGCTGTTTGCTCTTCGCTATTCGGGGAGTGGCTTTAGGGATTGGAAACGTGATCGATCCGGAAAGTCCTGGGTGCTTCCGCGGGCGTGGACGCGGGGCTACATTCTGCTAGGCTACTTGGCGGCTTTTAAATAGCCTCTTTACGGTAAAGGCCATGACGCATTGGCAGCGGGACTTCTACCATCCAACGACTGAAGACCAACAACGCTTTTAGCCGCGACGGCTCTTTTTTGCTGGGGCTTCGCGGGCTACCCGTTTTTCTGATGCGGCTGGTTTCTTCGCGTTTTCGAGACTTTCTTTTAGCGCGGCCATCAGGTCGACTACCGGAGCCAGCTTCTTTGGTTGCTCGACGGCCTGGATAGTTCCGCCTTCGAGTTTGGTCTCGATCAGTTCCTTGAGATTTTCCTGGAAATCGTCGTGATATTTTTCCGGGTCCCACTCGTCGGCGAGGGCTTCGATGAGCTGGTGGGCGACTTTGAGTTCGGCGTCTTTGATTTCTACGTCAGGCGGGCCGAAGCCTTCGACTTCGCGAACCTCTTCTTTGTAGTACATGGTGTGGAGCATCATGCCGCCTTTGTGCGGGCGGAGGAAGACAGTGTATTCGCGGTTGTGCATGGTGAGCTTGGCGATGGCGACGTATTCACTTTCTTCGAGCGCCTTGGTGAGGAGAGCGTAGGGACGGCGGCCGGCCTCCTCGGGCATCATGTAATAGGAGGACTCGAAGTAGACGGGATCGACGTCGGCGGATTTGACGAATTCGAGGATCTCCATGGTCTTGGCGGTTTTCGGCTCGATCTTTTTGATCTCGTCGGGCTCGACGATGACGTACTCGCCCTTGCGGTATTCGAAGCCCTTGACGATGTCGCTACGGTCGAGGACCTGACCGTCGGCGGAGCAGATGAGCTGCTGCTTGACGCGCTGATGGTCGGTGCGATGAAGCTGGTTGAAGGAGATGCCAGAGCTGCGCGCGCCGGAGAAGAGACGCACGGGCATGGAGATCAATCCGAAGGTTAAGTAGCCGGACCAGACGGAAGCAGCCATAGATTCATCCTTGCAAAGAGAGCTGGTATAGAGACGAGGCGGGGCTCGTCCCGGTAGCGGAACGATTGCGATTCTTGAGATGCCCGAATCGTCCCAAGCGTACAGAAGTGTAGCGTAAACGGTGCAAATTGGGCTGGCGAGATTACTGGGAGAACCGAAAGGCCAAGCACTAGATGGTGGGGGCGAGTGTCGGGGAGGGCTGAATATTGTGTTGCTGGTTGGGGTTCGTCTGCGAGTTCTCAGTTCCTAGTTCTCAGTTCCTAGTTCTCAGTAAAATCTTTATGCATACGAGCTGGGGTTCTTGATTCATGCTGATTCCGTTTCTTCCTTATGCCTGGGCGTCCACGCCGGAGCGGTTGGCACTGGCTGCGGTTGTGACCGTCAGCTTTGCTTTGCTGGCGCGGATTTTGCGGGGAGTGAACTGGCCGGGAGCGATGGCTGGCGGAGTCGCTTGCCTGGCATTGTTTGCGGGCGCGGGACCGGGAGCGTTTGCGGCTCTGGTGGCCTTGTTTGCGGCGACATGGATCAGCACGCGGCTGGGATACCGGAGAAAACAGGAGTTGGGACTGGCGGAGCGACGGGAGGGAAGGAACGCAGGGCAGGTGCTGGCAAATCTGGCGGTCGCCGCGGGGGGCGCAGTGGTTTTCGGGGCTACGGGAAACGCCGTTTGGCTGGTGGCACTGGTCGCGGCGCTGGCAGAGGCGGCTACCGACACGGTGGCGAGCGAGGTGGGACAATCGCGACGGCGGGAGGCGTGGATGATCACGAGCGGCCGACGCGTGGCCGCGGGGATGGACGGCGGGATTACGCTTTTGGGAACGGCGGCGGGATTGGCGGCTGGGGCGGCGATTGCGGGGGTTGCGGAGATTTGCGGTCTAGTGGGAAGGCGCGAGGTGTGGGTGCCAATTGCCGCCGGCTTCTTGGGAATGATGGTGGACAGCGTGCTGGGCGGAACGATTCAGCGACGTGGATGGATCAGCAATCAGGGAGTGAATTTTGTGGCTACGCTGGTGGCGGCTGGGATCGCTTATGGGATGGCGATGACCGTCGCCTGACGCTCGTTGGGTAACGTTTGAGTCTTTGCTTATTCAAATTCTTTCCTTGCACGTTGCCCGCATGTCGTCAAATTGATCTGGCTATCTAGGTTGGTGTTTTTGGCGGTGTGACCATATCCCACTATTCCAATAACAGATCGTCAGACAGGCAGGAACGGCGAGAACCGCCGCAAAAACGTATCCTTGCGGATAGGGTTCCCCTCCGTCATGCAAGGCAGTCCAGAGGGAGCAGTATGCGGGATAAAGCACCCATGCCGAAAGGAAAGTAGCAGCTACCCGTCTAAGGCGAAGAAGTCCGACACCCGTGACAACAAGAATGATAACTGCCAGCGATACCCGAAAATAGTCCCAGGCTGTAAGGTCGAGGCCGCGGATACGTGTGACCACTGACGCGATGAAGAGCCACGCACACCCGTATAGAATCGCTCCCTTCCCAAGGACGCGAAATGCGATGCGACCGATGTTTTGCCGCGTTTCAGTCATATCTATCATTGCCTCTCTGCTCGTGTGCTCAGCCGCGATCAGGTGCGCTGCTTGAGGCGATCCAGGAGGGCATAGACGACTATGCCTAAGGCGGCATTGGCTACGCCGGAAAAGATTTCGTGCGGCCAACTCCAGGACATTTGCAGGCTGACGAGGACGCGGGCGATGAAGAAGTAGACGATTTCGTGAATGACATAGAAGAGGATGGTTAGAAGGAAGCGCGCGCCGGCGTTTTCGACGTCGATCTTGATGCCGAGCGAGGAGGCACCGAATCCGACGACCGTTTTTGAGATGCCGTAGAGGCCGATGGGTTGCTGGGTGAGCGCGTCCTGCGCAATGCCGATTAAACCGCCGGTGACCAGACCTGCGAGCGGGTTGCGGCGCGCGGTGGCGAAACCGATGGTGACGAGGAGCGGCAAATCGAAGATGGTGAAGAAGGGAAAATGGCGCGGCAGCCAGGCCTGAAGAAAGATGGCGACCAGCGGAATCAGGATGGTAGCGGGAAGGCTGAATCGGTAGACCTCAACCTGCTCGCCGGATGTGTAAGTGATGGCCACGTTATTGAGGAGGCGCCTGCGCGGTCTGGGGTTTGGGCGGAGTGGTGGCGTTCGAATTGGCGGGCCTTATGGTGGGCACCGTCTTTTTTGGCGCGCCGGTTGCGGTGGTGGCGGATTGCGATGCCTTGGCAGTCGACCCGGTTACCTGCGATGCCTTTATGGGCGAGGCGGTGATAGGCGAGGCGGTGACAGGCTTGGTGGTTGCGGTTCCGGAGGCAGACGGTTTTGGGGCGGGAGTTTTGGCGGCGGACGATGTTGTGGGGGTTCCCGGAGTTGAAGATCCAACGGCTGAAGATCTGGCGGTTGAAGATGGCGATGCGGCGGGAATTTTCTTAATGGCGGCAGCCTGTGGATTTGGGGTCACTCTCTCGGTGGAGGGCGCGATTGAATTCGGTGCGGAGGAATTGGGCTTGGGCGCGCCGGTGCTTGCCTGGCTTGCGCCGGCGGTTGCGGGTGAAGTGGTAGTCCTCGGTTTCGGCACAGCCTGCGATGGTGTAGCGCCCGGAACTGTGGGCGTCGCACTGGGGGATTTGACTAGCGCGGCAGAATTCGGAGTGCTTAACTTCGGAGTATTGGTGTTTGGCGCGTTGGTGTTCGGGTTGACTATTTTCTGCGCGGCGGGTTGGCCGGGGGCGGGCACTTCTGGTTTTGGCGGAACGGTCGGGAGGCGCTCGGCGAGAATGTCGACGGCGCGAATGGGCGTTGTCTGATCGACGTCCGGCGGTTTCTCGTCGACCTTCGTGACCACCAGCACTTCTTCCAGGCGGTCGAGATCGGCGGCAGGGCGCACGCGAATGTTGAGGAAGAGATCGTTGCCGGGTTTGACCCTGGTGACCGTGCCGACGGTCAGACCTTTGGGAAATACTCCGTCGCCGCCGCTGGTGAGGACCTGCTCGCCTTCAGGGACGGTTTCGTCGCTCATGACTTTTTCGAGGACTACCTCGCCGGAGGAGGTGCCGCGCAGAATGCCTTGCAGGCGGGACTTTTCGAGGATGGAGCCGACGCCGCTGGTTTGATCGTCGATGAGAAGAACGAGAGATGTAGAGCGGTAGACACGCAGCACCTTGCCTACGATGCCGTCGCGGGTGACGACGGCCATGTCGGGCTTGAGGCCATCGCGCTCGCCTTTATCGATGTAGATGGAGCGCGAAAGTTCGCTGCCGGTGCCGCCGATGACCTGGGCGGCCACGGTCTGGGCGATGAATTGTTCTTTGAAGCCGAGCAGTGCTTGCAGGCGGTGGGCCTGAGCGGCGTCCTGAGTCATGCGGGCTTGCTCGAGACGCATCTGCTCGATCTGATGCTTGAGGTCGCGATTCTCGGCGCGCACGCCGCGCAGATAAAAATAGTTGTGCCAGAGATTGCCGGTGGAGTTTTGAACCCAGGAGAGTCCTTTTTCGAGCGGAGAAACCGTGCCGACGGCCCAGACGCGAATGAGGCGGGTGGGTTCGCTGTCTTTATCCTTGGCGCGGCGCACTTGCACGGCGAGGCCGAGGATCTGGGCGAAGAGCACGCCCACGAGCACGATCAGATTGCGATAGCGGCCGAACATTGATTCTCAGTTCTCAGTTCTCAGTTCTCAGTTCTCAGGAAGAGCAGCTTCGAGCTTCGAGCCGCGAGCTTCGAGCAAACAAATAGCGATCTCGCTGCACGCACTCTCTGCGCTCGGAATGACAATCCTTGGGTAAGGGGTCGCATGTGTTTTAGTTTGCTTCAGGCTCGTTGCTTGAAGCTGTAGCTCGTTGCTCGCGGCCGGTTGCTCGCGGCTTGTCGCTCGTCGCTTATTCGATTGAAATTTTGCGCAGCAGCTTGAAGTCGCTGAGCATTTTGCCGGTGCCTAGGACTACGCTGCAGAGCGGATCGTCGGCGATGGAGACGGGCAGGCCGGTTTCTTCGCGGATGCGCTTGTCGAGATTTTTGAGAAGCGCGCCGCCGCCGGTCAGGACGATGCCGCGGTCACTGATATCGGCGGAGAGTTCGGGCGGCGTGCGCTCAAGGGCAACGCGGATCGCATTCATGATGGTCGAAACGCATTCGCTGAGCGACTCGCGAATTTCGCTGTCATCGACGGTAATGGTTTTGGGCACGCCTTCGATCAGGTTGCGGCCTTTGATTTCCATGGTGAGCGGCTTGTCGAGCGGATAAGCGGAGCCGATTTCCATTTTGATTTGTTCGGCAGTGCGCTCGCCGACGAGGAGGTTATATTTGCGCTTGAGGTAATTCATGATGGCCTCATCCATTTGATTGCCGGCCATGCGCACGCTGCGCGAATAGACGATGCCGCTGAGAGAGATGACTGCGATGTCAGTCGTGCCGCCGCCGATGTCGACGACCATGTTGCCGCTGGGTTCGGTGATGGGAAGACCGGCGCCGATGGCGGCGACCATGGCTTGCTCGACGAGATGCACTTCGCTGGCTTTGGCGCGATAGGCGGAATCCATGACGGCGCGCTTTTCAACCTGCGTAATTTCGGAGGGCACGCCGATCACGATGCGCGGATGCACCAGCATCTTGCGGTTGTGCGCCTTTTGGATGAAGTAGTTCAGCATCTTCTCCGTGACCTTGAAGTCGGCGATGACGCCATCTTTCATGGGCTTGATGGCGACGATGTTGCCGGGGGTACGACCGAGCATTTCCTTGGCTTCTTTGCCGACGGCCTCGACTTCATTGGTGTTTTTGTTGAGGGCGACGATGGAGGGCTCGTTGACGACGATGCCCTTGCCGCGGGCGTAGACCAACGTGTTCGCGGTGCCGAGGTCGATGGCGAGGTCGCTGGAGAACATGCTGAAGAGCGAGCGCAGGTTATGGGAGCGAGATGATCCGTTGGAAAACCCATTCTTTGACATGGCAGTAATTCTTTCTCTCTTGGGAAATCTCCCCGCCCCGAACCCGGGCAGTTTGTTGCGGAGGTTTTCTCGGTGTTTCTATTCTACTTGCTTCTGGCGAATCAGCGAGTTGCCAGTTGGGCACCTGTTGAATTCGCAGTTATTTTTGGGCCTTCCGCCATGCCAACCGACATTGGGCCATTTCTTTCGCCCCTTGCGGGGCTGGGTCGAACTGCACTTTCACCCACGGCTTGCGCCGTGGGCTGGAATCTTACGCCGCTTCGCGGCTGGTGCTTCGGTCGCAGGCCGCCTACTACTGAATCACCACTTTCGCCTGACGGGTGTTTACGCCGCCCTTCGAATTCTGCGCGGTCACCGTGATCGTGTTCTCGCCGGCGGGCAAAGTGGGGGTGAAATAGTGGAAGGTGCCATCGTCGCCCACATACGGCACCTCCATGCCATTCACCATCACGCGGGCCCCTGTTTCAGTTTTGCCGGTAACCTCGATGACGTGGCCATGCTGAATGAAAGGATCGATATCGAGCGCGATGTCGATCTTCTCTTTCGTTTTCGCAATGACCGTGAAGCGATTCTTCTCGCTCTCGACCGATTCCTTGCCCGCTACATCGTAGGACTGGATCGACCAGTAATAGGCGCCGATGGGGAGGCCGGTGACGACGACACTCGCGGTGTCAACCTTGCGGTCGAGCAGCACCGAAGAAAAATAGGGATTATGCGAGATGCGCAGGCGATAGCCGGCGGCGTTCGTCATGGGCGTCCAGCTGAATTCGACTTCTTTCGTTTTTTCGGACGGATTGGTAAAGACCGGCATCATGTTGCCGGGAGAGATGGGCGTTGGGGGCCCGATCTCGGTGGCGCGCTCCATGGTCTTCGAGTCGTTCTGGAAGCTGACCTTCTCCCAGCTGGCGAGGCGCACGGTTTCGCCATTGCGCTCGATGTCGCCGCTGCCCTTCTTGACCAGAATTTCGTGCTGATCGACCTTGGGATCGTTGTGCACCATGGCTGAAGAATCAGGAGCCAGCGAAGCTTTTGCGCCGGCGACGATCACCTGCGATTTCGAGCCCTGGACATAGGTCGCGGTGGTCAGATCGACGGTGCCGGTGGTGACGGCGACGGCCACGTTGGTCTGCTGCTGATCGTTGGCCGAGTTCTCCTCGATGACGATCAGCGAATCCTGTTTGACCATGTAGTTGGTGCCGTCATTGAAGACGATCTTGGCCATGCCTTCGGCGGCGGTCTGGACGACGTCACCTTTTTCGAGTGGGACGCTGTAGTCGGCATTGATCCAAGAGGTGCCATTGCCCTTGCGAACGCGAACCGTGCCATCGAGCGCGGTGAAGTGCGCTTGCTGGGCGACGGGCGCGGATGGCGCCTTGAGCGGTGGAGCGAGGCCGGCAACTTTTTCGAGCAGATTGGAAGACAGGCGTCCCGCGGCCTTCACGGTGGAATCAGTGAATTGCGGAAAAATGACGTGGAGCAGAATCACAAAAAAGACAGCAATCGCGAGGACGCCCAGCACGACGCTGCGATACGTCACGGTCTTCCACGCGACGTAGACTCCCGGCTTGGTTTGTCGATTGGACAAAGGTCCGCTGTCCCTAGTGAACTTGCGAGAATTGGCTAGATTCTCAAGCTCTAGTCATCATATCGCCGGTAGAAGGCGTAACAATTACGGCTGAATGGCCGAACGGTTACGAAAGTGACCGCGCAGCTTGCCGATTGGCCCTAGTTGGTTCAGGGCAGGTAGGCCAGGTTGTCAAATTGGAGTTGAGTGCCGGTTGAGAAAGCAAAGGTCAGCTTGGAGCAGGGGCGGCGCCAATCGGTTCGGAGACGCTGGATGGCGCCGGCATCGATGGACACGGCGATCTCTTGATCTTGAGAGCAGAGAATGCGCAAGCTCGCAGGCGCGGCGCCGGCGTTGTAAATGTCAATGCCCGCAAAGACGCGCCCTTGCAGAAGGCGGAAGGCGGCGGTTGGCGTGCTGGCAGCGAGATTAAAGGTGCCGAACTTGCCGGAAGGAACGTGGATGCTCCAGGAATCGCCTTCCCAATGGACGATGCCTTTCGGATATTCTCCGCGCAAGATTGTGCCGGCCGGGAGGTGAGGATCGTCGAAGGTAAGAAAGAGAAGCGGCGGGTTGCCGCCTGCGCCATCGATGCGAATTGCGCCCGATCGGCGGTGGCGAATTCGGAGGACACGCGTGGCGGGATCGAAGACGAAGCCTTCCTGGGACAGGTCGGAGCGGCGGGTTAGCGGACGGCCGCCAGCAAGAACTTTGGTGACGTCGAAATCTACGCAAAGGACGTCGGTCGATTCGGGATCGAAGGTGACGTAGTTTACTCGTCCGCGGGTGTAGATGATGTGCTTGACGACGGAGGTTGAGCCGAGGAAATGGGACTCGTTTGGCGGCGCCCATTCAGGAATCGCCCAGAAGGCATCCATCACACGTCGCGGACCGTCGGTAAATTCGTCGGTGAACCACCATTGGTCGCTGTAGGGGGCATGGGCCTTGCCGGGTAGACCCTGAAAATAGGTAACCCAATTGAAGGAACGAAAGGCCTCCTCTTTATAGTTTTCGTCTTTATCGCTTTTGTTTTTGTCGTTTTTGTTTTTGTCATGTTCGTCGTGGGTGCGCGCGAAGTAGAGGGCTTCGACAGCGGCGAGGCGGGCGGTGTGACTGTCGCAGCATTGGTTTGGCTGGTTGCAGCAAAAGGTGATGCCGTCGCCCTGCTCGGTGGTTACGGTTGCGCCATGAACGAGATACTTCGGCCACTTCGGAGTGGTCTTCACCCATTCGATCAGTTGTTTCGCGTGTTGCTGCCAGCGAGCGTCGTACTCGGGATTCAGGATGAGGTAGCGGGCAAGCTCGAGGGGAATCACGTTATTCAGGTCTTGAATGTTGGGCGGAACGTCCTCGAAGTATCCGGCCCAGACATTATTTTTGAGGGGATAGGATTCGAGCCACTGCCAGGCGGCGCGGCGGACTCTTGCGTAGTCCTGGACGCGACCTTGTTTGAGACGAATTAATTCATCGAACAGAGAAATTGGCCCGAGGACATTGGCGGAGTACGAACCCATTCCTCTGCCCTCGATGCGTCCGTCTTTAGCGAAGCAACGCACGGGCCAGGGCGAATGCGAATCGTCGCCGGGCTGGTAGTTCTTGACCAACTCGTTGGCGAAATGAATGGCGGCACGCAGGTATTTTTTATCGCCATCCATCTCATAGAGTCGGAGGTAAGCATAGCCATCCTCACCGATGACATGGGGCTCGACGTAATCGTCGCCGTGGCTGCTCCATCCGGAGTAGCGCGCGGCTCCGGGATTGGCGGAGGGATAAGGGACGCGGGACCAGAGGTAGGCGTCGGGCGTGAGGCCGTTTTCGATTTCGTAATCGACAAACTTTTCGAGGTCATGGAGGGTGCGGGGATCGGCTGTATAGGGGTAGAGATGCTCTACGAAGCCTTCGAGCATGGCGCGAAGATAGGCGGTCGAATTGGCCCAATTGCGGTCGGGAATCAATTCGTAGGTCTTGGGATCGATAGCGAAGCAGCAATAGAAATAAGGAAGGCGCTGGCGCTGGAACTGATCATGGAGGATGGACCACTGGGCGAGGAAGTCGGAGGAGTAGGAGTCGCCGACGGAATCAGGAAAAGGCCAAGGAAGGAGTTTGCCTTGAGCATCGAGTTGCACGGGGCGGCCGGCAATCTCGGTGGCGTCCACGGTGGAGATGACGGCGAAATGTTCTTGCGCTTGAGCCGTTACCACGAGCGACAAGGTGGCGAGCAGCACGCGGGCAAGGCGGATGGAAATCATGAGCACGAAAATATCACGGGGCGGGGCAAAGACCCCGAACAGCTTGAACGGAGGAAACTGACTGCGGCTGGAAGAAGTTTAGACAAGACCGCGCTGCTGGCGTGTCTTATGGTGGAAGGAAGAGCAAGGGAATGAAAATTGCCCGTTAAAGCGTTCCAAGCTGCCCAGGTAAAGTCTCTTTACGAGAAGCATGGGTCCGCACTGGCGGCATACCTTTGCTGCGGCGGTATGGATTTCGCTGCGGCTGAGGATGTGGTGCAACAGGTCTTCCTAAAATTACTCGAGGGGAACGTTTCGATGCCGCAAATGCCAGCGCCTTACCTCTATCGGGCCGTGAGGAATGCGGGGCTCAATTACCGGCGCAAGGCCCAGCGCGAGGTGAACCTGCCGGACGACGATCAGTGGCTGGTTGCGACGGGCGGGCGTCCGGATGAAGTGCTGGCGGTGCAGAGGGCATTGCGGGAATTGCCGGAAGAGCAACGGGAGACGGTCTTCCTGAAAATCTGGGGAGGGCTGACCCTGCAGGAGATCGGCGAGTTGCTTGAGATTCCAATCGATACAGCCGCCTCACGTTATCGATATGCAATCGAGAAATTACGGGAGCATTTGAAACCGTTGCCGGAGCGATGAAGGTGCGATATGCAACTACCGAATGATGACAAAGAGATAGAGCAATACCTCAAGGGACTTCATCCGCGGGCGATCGGGCCCCTAAAGCTCGAACCTCTCAAGATGCCGACTCAGTCGTGGACAGCCTGGTTTCTCCGGTTGGCCGTGGTGGCGGTGGTGGTTCTTGCGGGAGGCTTCGCGCTCTGGAACGCACCGCGACAAACTTTGAAGCCGAAGGATTCCGGTGCAATTCCGGAAGTGCAAAGCCGCGTTCTGCCGCGCTCGCGAGTCAGCACGCTGGCGCTCACCGAACTGGCTCTCAGCGACAGCAAGGAGTTCGACCGACTGGTGACGGAGGAATCGGGAGCCATGTTTCCGAACATGCAGGGAGAAGAAAGCGTTCTGCGAGTACTGGCAAGAGAGTAGAAGAAGAGGGTTCGAGAAGAAAAGAGGAGCCGATGAAACAACGATCGATTGCGGCAGCGTTGGTGCTGGTGGGGCTATTTGTTGTTGGAGCGGGAAAACTCAACGCCGCCGCGAGATATCCGCAGGAGACGAAAAATGCCGCGCTGCGCTACTGGATGGCGTTTGCGGAGATGCAGGACACCTGGGCCGATAAGCCGACGCAGGAATTGCTCGAAAAGACAGCGGCGGGCGAAGCAGCGTGGGACGAGGCGAAACTGGCTCCGATCCTCGATGCCAATGAGGATGCGATCGGAATGATGCAGCGGGCAACGAAGCTTCCTGAGTGCGACTGGGGGCTTGAATATGGCCGCTTATGGAAAGCTTCTATCGCATACGCGCCGCGGGCACGGGCGCTGGCGCGGCTGAACACGCTGGAGGGGATGAGGCAACTGGCAAAGGGCGATTCGCAATCAGCGGTGAATACGTGGCTTGCAGGAATTCGCTTCTCGCAGGATCTGACGCGAGGCGGATCGCTGATCTTCGCATTGATGGCTAAGAGCGTTCTGATGCCAGATTTGCGCTTGCTGGCGCAGGCAGCGCACAGCGGGCAGTTGAGTGAAGCGGAGAAGAGGGAGGTTCTCGCCGCGATCAGAGCGCTGCCCGAAGACGCTTTCGATTGGGGAGCGGCCTGGGAAATTGAATCTGTCAGCACCGAAAATATTCTGCGTGAGCTACAGACTGCACAGGAGCCAGCGAAGGTCTTTGAAGAGATCATGGGAAAGCCCGCGCCCAAGGAGGGGCTGGTCCCGACCGCGGAGGACATTCGAAACTTTCGCGAGTACATGGCCGCAGTAGAACGTTCCTTGCGTGAGCCACCAACAAAGGCTACGGGGCTTATCGACAGCCTGCAGTCGCGACAGAACAACCTCAACGAGGTAGAACAGGGGCTGATCCCGAATCCGCGGAAGACAAATGCGGCCCGGGTGGATATTGCCGGCGCAAGGGCTGATCTGCTACGGGCTTTAGAAGCTAAGTGAAACTGAACGCATCGCCTAGAAGAAAGCAGGGCCGCTTGCGCAGCCCTGCGTTCATTACTCATATTGGAAATTAGCGAAGGCCGCCGGAGGCGAATAGCGTTTCGCCGGTGAGCCATCCGGAGTCGGGCGAGGCGAGGAACACGGCGATGGGAGCGATGTCCTGGGGCTGGCCGATGCGGCCGAGTGGAGTGCGCGCCGCAAATTCCTTCGCCAGGTCGGTTCCGGGAATTCCGGCGGCGCGGAAGCCTTCGGTTTCCACCGGTCCGGGATTGATCGAGTTGACACGAATTTTCTTGCCGCCTAGCTCCAGGGCGAGCACGTGCGTGATGGCGTCCACGGCCGCCTTGGTCGCCGAGTAAACGGAGCTGCCGGGAACCGTTCCCTGGCTGGCCACGGAGCTGATGTTGATGATGCTGCCGCCGTCACCGTTGAAGATCTTGATCGCTTCCTGGGTGGCGAGCAGCAGACCCTTGACGTTGATATCGAACTGATGGTTGAAGTGCTCTTCGGTGATGTGCTCGACCGGCGCAAATTGATAAACGGCGGCGTTGTTGACGAGAATGTCGAGATGACCGAAGGCCTTTTTGGTTTCGGCGAAGATGTGCTTCACGTCTTCGCTCTTGCTGACGTCGCCGTGGACGGCGATGGCCTGGCCGCCGGACTTCACGATCTCGGCGACGACGCGATCCGCGCCCTTTTTGTCGGAGGCGTAATTGACGATGACCGAGGCGCCCTCGGCGCCTAGAGCCTTGGCGATGCCGGCACCGATGCCCTTGGAAGCGCCCGTGACCACTGCGACTTTATTGCTGAGCTTGCCCATGATGTGTCTCCTCAGTTTTATACTTCGACAACTATCTAATTGACGCGAGACGGGCGGAAAGGGTGCAGAAAGACAGCTCCTGACTCCTGGCTGCCAGTTGCCAGTTGCCAGTTGCCAGTTGCCAGTTGCCAGCAAAGAACTTACACAACCGGTTGCCGGTGTAAAGTTCATTATTCAGGGGGCTAGATCGATTGCAGATGACTCAGGTAGGCATCGAGCACGTCACGCTGAAGCTGGAGGCGCATGCACTTGCCTTCACGGGTAATTGCGACGAGACCGGCGTTTTCGAGCTCTTTAATGTGATGCGAGAGGGTGGGCGCGGTGATTGGCTGGCGCTCGCGGAGGTCGGCGCAAAGAACGCCACCGCTTTGCGAGCCGACATGTTGCAGGATCTCGTGACGGCGCGGGTCGGCAAGGGCTTTGGCTATCAGGCGGAGCTGGCGCGGGGTGAGCCGGATGGATTTTGTTTGGACATTTTTCTGCTTGCGAGCGATAGCCATTTCGAGATGAGTTATTGATGCCGGCGACAGACAAGCGATTCGAAAGCGAAGAAACGAGCTTCCCTGGGATAGCGCCTGAGCACGATCGGGTTGCGGGATCATGTTGCCAGATCGTTTCTGCGAGATCATGCTTCGAGATCGGCAAACGGGTCATGCCCGGCGATTCCGCTTTCAATCCTAATTAAGGATAGTCGAACTCGCTCATAAACAGGTAGGACGAGAATGCCCCCTGCCCGTAACGCTGCATGCACTGCTCATACTGCTCGCGCAGCATCCGGTAGCGGAGGCTATCGCCGGCGCTTCGCATCCCGTTGCCCCCGGCGGCCAACTGATCGGCGAGCGCCTGACAAGCACCGAACCAGTAATACTGATCATATTGCACGCCGCAGTAGGAGCTGTTCCATGCGGAACTCGAGCGGCAAGCCGTCGGCGTGAAGCAGTTCTGGCCGTGCCGGCAGCGGAACCTAGGGACGACGAAATTTGTGCGCTGCAGCTCGGGCTCGGGCTTTTTGTGATGAAGAAACGAAAAGATGCCCTTCTTTTCGGGGGTCTCTTTGGGCTCCTCGGCGGGGGCAGATTTTAGAAGATTGGGGCGGATATTGAGTCCGATTGGCGAAGGGCTCGCAACGCGTCCCGCTGACGACAACTGGGGAACGGAGCGCGCCGCGGAATTTTGCGAAGCAAACCGCGCCGAGTTGGCATGGCTACCCATGCTGCGCGATGAACTCGAAGATGAGTGCGAGGCCCCGCTGGAAGTGTGCGACATTCCGGATGAGCCGCTGGAAGATCCGCCGCCGGAATGGCCGCCGCTGGAACTGGAGCTGCCTCCAGTGGCGGAAGAGGTTGGGGCGAAAAGAACGAAGGAAAGGAAAAGCGCGGCGATCAGAATGACAAGAGAGGAGAGACGCATAACGCACCTCGGGCCCGGCCCGTCAAATGCGCGATGCGACGGCCGGTTGAAAATTCATTCTTGTCGTGCAAAGAACCTAAAGCTTTACTTGAATGGACGGCGAGCCACAGCCATCCGACACCCAAAGGGTACCGCACGTCTGGGCAAAAGAATATAGCGATTGCGTAAAGATCGGTAATACCGGCAATGCGGGGTAAGTTCCCGCGCCGAAAGGACTAGTTCAGGTTCTCGAAGACCCCCGCCGCGCCCATGCCTCCGCCGACGCACATTGTTACCATGCCGTAGCGGGCCTTGCGGCGCTTGAGTTCGCGAATGATGGACGCGGTGAGCTTCGCGCCTGTACAGCCAAGAGGATGCCCGAGCGCGATCGCGCCGCCATTCGGATTGATGCGGTCGGGATCGAGTCCCGCTTCTTTGATTACGGCCAGCGATTGGGCCGCGAAAGCCTCGTTCAGTTCGATCACGTCGATATCGGCGAGCTTGAGGCCCGCAAGTTTTAAAGCCTTCGGAATGGCAAAGACTGGGCCGATTCCCATTTCTTCGGGCTTGTATCCGGCGGTGGCGAAAGAGACGTAGCGGGCGAGCGGCGTGATGCCGAGAGCCTTCGCGCGCTCGGCTGACATGACGATCGCGGCCGCAGCACCGTCGGACATTTGCGACGAATTGCCGGCGGTGGTGACGCCTTTGACGTGGAATGCGGCCTTGAGCGAGGCCAGCGCTTCGAGCGACGTATCGGCGCGAGGACCCTCGTCGGCCTTGAAGATAATTTCCTGGCGCTTAGGTTTCGAGCCATTGGGCACGGTGAAGCTCACGGGGACCGCGACGGTTTCTTCCGCGAATTTTCCAGCGGCGAGGGCGGCGAGCGCCTTCTGATGGCTGCGCAGGGAGAACTCGTCGCATTGGGCGCGCGTGATGCCGAAGCGCTCGGCGACGCGCTCAGCGGTCAAGCCCATTGAGAGATAGGAATCGGGATAGTGGTCGACCAGCCAGGGGTTGGGCGAGATCTTATTGCCGCCCATTGGGATCATCGACATCGACTCCGTTCCGCCGGCGACCATCGCCTCGGCGCCGCCGCTCATAATGCGCTCGGCGGCCATGGCGATGGCTTGCAATCCTGAGGAACAGAAGCGATTGATGGTGACGGCGGAGACCTCGACGGGCAGGCCGGCGCGCAGCGAGGCGATGCGAGCGACGTTCATTCCCTGCTCGGCCTCAGGCATGGCGCAGCCGAGGATGACGTCTTCAATTTCTTTGGGATCGAGTTGCGGCACGCGTTCGAGCGCGCCCTTGATGGCGATGGCGGCAAGTTCGTCGGGACGCGTAGCGCGCAACGTTCCCTTGAACGCGCGGCCGACCGGAGTGCGAACGGAAGAAGCAATGATGACTTCACGCATGGGGTAATTTTACTCGCACAGCGGCAAGATGGCATCGAAGGTGAAGCCGGTGAGGCCGACCAGTAATTTCCCGTCCATAGGCGAAACATCTCTCATCTAAAAGTGTTGAATGCCAATGTGTGGGGCCCTGCGGGGCGGATCGGAGACTCTCCCAATGAAACGCAGCTTGACCCGCGTTTTCATGCTTCTAGGCGGCTTCGCGCTGGTTGCCGCTTCGGCGGCCCAGACCCGGGCTCAAAGCAAAAGTGAGTCTGGCCAAAACGCGTCACAAACTCCGACTGTCCAAGGGGTACTCGATCCATCGCGCAGCGCGGTGTTCGCTTCCCCGCAGCAATCCTGTAACTCAAATGACATCCCTGATGCTATGGCGCGAGCCTTCCGGGACAAGCAGGGAATGATCCATCTGACGGCAGCCAGTTCCGAGCTGTTCGAAAACATTGGAGCTACGCTCGAAACGGTCCAGCATAGTTGCGACGTGGCGTATAACTCGAAAGGCGACGCGAATCCGGCGGACTTCGACGATTCCGTGTGGGTCGATTCGTTCTATACCTTTGACGGCCAGCATATCGCCGGGCTCGGCCATACCGAGTATCACGGGTGGGCGCACCCGGGCGAGTGCCATACGCAGAACATCGGGGAGTGCGAATACGATGCCGACACCTATCATCCGTCCAATGACGGCGGCTACCACTTCGAGTCTCCGAAGGCGCCCGCGAATTTTTTGGCCGGAGTTCCTTATCCTTATAAACCGGACCGGGGACCCATGGGCTACAGCGTGGACTCCAACATAGTTGAGGTCGGGGGATGGTATTACGCGATGGTGACCTCCTGGACGTGGCCGCGGAACTGCACAGGCCCGTCCGGACCGCATCGCTGTCTGACGAGCGGCGCGGCGCCCATGCGGACGACCAACGTTTTCGATCCGACTTCGTGGCGCGCGTGGGGCGGCGAGGACTTTTCCGTCTCGTTTGAGGACCCATATCCCGGTCCGGTGGAGCACGCTGAAAAGCACGTTTATACGCCGGTTCAGTACATGGACGTAGTGACGGGGATCAACGTCTTCCAGCCGTCGAATCTAGTGGTGGCCGTGCTCTGGGATCCGTGGGACGATGAGTATGGGACGCCGGGTCTCTATCTTTCGACTTCAACCGACCTGGTCAACTGGACTCAGCCGACACTCGTCGCAACGGTGGGGCAATTCCTGGCGCAGGAGCCGACCGGGAACTGGTCCTACGCGTACTTTTCGTTGATCGATCCGAATGCACCCGACCTAAGTTTTTCGATCGTGGGCGATCACCCTTATCTTTACTACGTGCGCTTCGACAACATTACTTCGGCGCGGGTGCTGTTCCGGCAAGGCATCGAGCTGGCGTTGCAATAGCGGCGCGTATGGCCCATGGCGCGGAACCCCGCTTTTGGCGAAGGCGGGGAACCACGCAGATTCCCTTTGATGACGATTTATTTGGTCACGCGAAAAGCGACATTACTCTCCAGAGTTCCGCCGCTCGCGGTCGTGACCGTTACCATTCCGCTCCTGGCTCCGGCGGGCACATTAGTAAGGATCTCCGAGTTTGAGGCAACCGTGAATTGCGCCGGCGTCCCGTTAAAGCTGACCGCGGTCGCGCCTTTTAGATTTGTCCCGAGGATCGTCACACTCATGCCGACGTTGCCCGAAGCAGGCTGGGTCTGGATGAAGGGCGCGAGCCCGTTGGACAAACTAAAGACGATCCCGTCATTTGGTGCGCCGCCAAAGTAGGCTGTGCCATAGAAGGTCCCGTCCGTGTCCTGCATCAGGCCATAGGGATTCTTTCCGTGACGACCGTCAAAAGTATGAAGGTTGGTGAGCGTCCCATCGGGAGTGCATTCGAAGATCGAGCCTCTGACGAACTTCGTACCTCCATAGAGCGTGACGCCGTAGAAATTTCCATCGCTGCCCTGCATCATCGAGTAGGGCGAGATGCCGTCCGGTCCGTTGAAGCTATATAGGAGGTTAAAGTTGCCGCTGGCATCGACCGTAAAAATCGTACCGTCGTTGGCGGCGCCGCCGGCGCTGGTCGTCCCATAAAAAAAGCCATTGGCATTTTGGATCAGTCCGCCGTAGGGATACTCGCCATCGATCGCCTCGAAGGTGTGAAGCGTGGTCAGCTTGCCGCTGAGCGTCATCTTGAAAACTGTGCCGCAGCCATCGACATCGCAATTCGTATAGCTCCCGCCGGCATGGGTCACGCCATAGAGATTTCCGTCGCTTCCCTGCAAGAGGTGCCCGGCCGGAAATTGGCCGTCGCTGCATTGCAGCTTCGAGCAGAAGTTGTAGAGCGTGGTCACCGCGCCGCTGGGAGTAATCGTAAAAAGTGTGCCCGCCCCGTAGGCGCCGCCGACGGCATTGCTGCCATAAAAATCGCCGTTCGAGGCCAGCATCAGCGAACCGTACGGATTGGCGCCGTCGTCATTCCCGTTGAAGCTGTGCAGCACGGTCAGCGCGCCGGATGCGGTGATCTCAAATACCGTGCCGTAGGTGTAGGTTCCTCCCGATTGCGTGGTGCCATAGAAGTTGCCGTTCGCGCCCTGGATGAGGTTGGTCACGGGGTATTGGCCGTCCACGCAATTCGGTTGCGAGCAGAAATCGTAGAGCGAGGTCACCTTCCCGCCGGGCGTCATGCGGAAGACATTGCCGGCGCCGTTGACTCCGCCATCGATGGTCGTGCCATAAAGATATCCGTCCCTACCCTGAACCAGACTGGTATAGGGGTTTGCTCCGTCGGTGCCGTTAAAGGCATGGATGGCATGGAAAGTTTGAGCCGATGCGGTCGGGGTCGTGGCCAACAACATGGCTGGGATTGCGAGGACGAAAAGCAGCAAGCGAGGGAGGCGAGTCATGAGAATTCTCCGTGGGGAAGTTGACCAGCGAGACAGCGGGTAAAACGAAGGCACGAGAAAGGGACGGCGAATCGGCGAACTGCGTGGGAACGAGCTTCGCCAGAGCGAAATCCGCCGGAGCGAGCTTTGCCACGACGACCGGCGACGGGAGCGACCAGCGAGAAATCGTGTGGCAGAGCGAGATCATCTTGCGATCCGCGGTGGAAATTCAGACGGTAAGACCGAGACAGCGCCCGTCCAGCAAGGCTTAGGGCAGAAAAGCAGAGGGGATTATGTTCCCGCTCGAGGCAGGTGTCAAGCGGGCGTTACTGGTCTAGGGAACGGCCTCGGAACACTCTGCCGCGCCGATCACTTCCCTTTCAGTTGCTGCTTCCAGCCGAGAATACGAGCCTTGTTTGCCTCGGCTTCGGCTTCGGGAATCATTCCTTTTTTCTGGTAGAGGATGGAGAGGCTGGTATGGGCGAGGACGTCGTCGGGATCGAGCGCTGAGAGTTGGTTGGCGACGGCGATGGCTTCGTCGAGGCGGTTCAGGTTTTGGAGGGCGCGGCTGAGGCCGTGGAGCGCGTCGACGAAGGTCGCATCGGCGGCGAGCGCCTGATGATATTCGTCGACTGCCTGCTGGTCGCGTCCTTCGCCGACGTGGTCGAGCGCGGCGTAATAGTGGTCTTCGGCTTGAAGGCGCGCTTGAGCTTTGTCTTGGGCTTCGGCCTGGGCTTGGATGTGTGCTGGCTTGTGGACCTCGGCGCCACCTTCAGCCTGGGATGGCCCGATCTCGAAGTGCTTGTCTGCGGGCTTGGGATCTTGGGGCATGATTAGCTTGGTGATTCTAGTGGGGTGATTCTGGTCTGACAATTCTCGCTCGGTGATTTTAACAAGGGGCGAAGGACGGCGATACAATCGCAGGCAGAGGAGCTAGATCGTGCGGCTGCGCGGGAGTCGGAGTGTCACTGTCGCTGTCACTGTTATAGCGCTCGGGGTTATAGCGCTCGGATTCTTGCTCGCTTGTGGACGCCGTCCGAGCGTGCCGGAGTCCTCTTCGGCGAAGGAGCAGAAGCTGCCCTTCGACCGCGACTCGCGCGGGGGAGGAGTTTCGCCGACGCAGTTGGTGGTGCCCTCGACGACGCGCTTGCCGGAGGGCAAGCCGATCGCGATTCGTCTGCGCGCCGAGCTTTCTAGCGCATCGGCGAAGGTCGGAGATACCTTCGATGCGAGCACAGACGAGGCGGTGGACAACGAGGGACAGACGCTGGTACCGCGCGGAGCGGCGGTAGTTGGCCGCGTGCTTGCCGCCAAGCGCTCGGACGGAAAAGAGAGTGGCTATCTGCGGGTTGCGCTGGTGAGCGTTCAATTGCGCGGCAAGACGGTGCTTGTCGATACCTCGAGCGTCTTCGCCAAAGGCGGCGCACGCGACCGCGGCTCGGCACGCGATGTGGTATTCACGCCTGAGCGGCGGCTTACGTTTCATCTGACGCAGGGGGTGGATTTGCCCTGAGGCGGCTGTTTCGCTATTCGCTGTTGGCTATTGGTTTTTCGCTTATCGCTATTGGCTATTCGCTTTCCGCTATTCGCTCCTCGCTTTGCCTCGGCTCCTTTCTCTGGTCCGTTCGGCTCCCAAGTCGAACTACTTTCGTGGATCACTTTGGCAACGCATCTCTCCGCGTGAATGCCACATCTGGAATCATCCCCATCTGGATTCATCACAAAAATGGTGTGATGGCGGGCACTTCAAGCGAAAAGGATTCGAGGTAGAGTCTCCCCAATCAGGCTAGACCGGGCCATTTGCGGAAACAGCTCTCCCAGCTTGGCACGCAAATACCAACTAGCTCGCGGCTCTCTCCAGCCGCGTACGATTCTGAGGCCTCGGGCGGCGAGCTGAAACGGCACGAAAGGCGTCAGCATGGATGCTCCTGCTCTTAGGATTCGCGCCACGACTTCGCGCTCCGGCGCGGGCCGGGAAACCCTTCGCGAGTCTTGCTTTCGAACGATTTTTGAAGCGGCGCCGATTGGTATGGCCGTGTGCGGGCTCGAGGGGCGGATCCTGACGGCCAACACGGCTCTGGCGCGATTGCTCGGTTATGCGCACGACGAGGTGGTCGGCGTTAATCCGTGGGAATTGGGCGCGGACCTGGAAGCTGCCGAAGGCTCGGCCGAGAAACTGGTTCACCCAGCGGGGATGAGTGAAGTGGTGAGTTCGCGAGGCGGATGGTTCGTGGTAGAGAGGCAATGGCCGAGGCGCGACGGGACGGTTTTCTGGGGCCGTTTGAGCGCGACCTTTATCGGGGAAAATTACGATCAGCCCGGACTTCTGATCGCGCTGCTGGAGGATGCCGGCGAACGGCATTTGCTGGAGGAACGGATGCGGCAGTCCGAAAAGATGGAGGCGATGGGACGACTGGCGGGCGGTGTCGCGCATGACTTCAACAACCTGCTGACGGGGATCCTGCTGTACTCGGACTTGCTGCAGGGGGAACTTGAGACGAAGGGAGAAGCGCATCGCTATGTGAATGAGGTTCGGCTGGCTTGCGAGCAGGGAGCAGCGCTGACGCAGCAACTGCTGGCGGTGGCGCGTAAATCGGACGGGGTGGTGCGGGTGGCCGGAGTCAATGAGGTGGTGGCGGGAACGCAGTCGTTATTGCGGAGGCTAATCGGCGAGCAGATCGAGTTACTGGTCGAACTTGACCCGGCTGCATCGGTGGTGAAGGCAGATGCCGGGAAGGTGAGACAGATTCTGCTGAATCTGGTGCTGAATGGCCGCGATGCGCTGAGATGGGAAAAGAGGCTGGGCGGAAGGATTCGGATCAACACGCGCAGCGCGGAACTGGGTGGCAACCTCGGGGAAGGGGCGCGGCGAAGATCCGGCTGCCTGCTCACGGTGGAGGACAACGGATGCGGAATGAGCACGGAAACTCGCGCTCATTTATTCGAACCGTTCTTCACGACCAAGCAGGCCGGCGAGGGCACGGGACTTGGCTTGGGGACGGTGCAGCGCATCGTGAGCGAGATGGGCGGAAAGATCGAGATCGCGAGTGTGGCGGGAGCAGGGACGCGGATTGAAGTGTTCCTGCCGGTTGAACATGCGGGCACTGCCTGTTTGACCGAACCTTCTTTGACCGCAGCGTCAGATGCGACCTTTCGTGATGGGCTCAAGGGACGCGGTTCGGGCAATACTCAGGTTCCTGGCTCTGGGCCCTGATCATGTATGCCGAGGATGTAACTCCGAGGTAAAGGAGATTCAATATGTCGAGTGTCACAACTGGAACTGCAATCGGGCAGCCACAGCTCAATCCGGCGGCGCGAGGCTTGGCTATAACAACGCGCCTTCCGCAGATGCAGGCGTCGAACTTCCTGAACCTGCTGATTCTGGATGAAGATCGCGCGGTACGCGAGGCTTCACGCGAGGTGGCCCATTCGTTGGGCTTCAGCGCGCAGGTGGCCGACTCGGCGGAGCAAGCGCACCGCATGATCGAGAGCAATGGCATCGACGCGGTGCTGCTCGATCTGCATCTGCCGGGCGAAAGCGGCCTGGAGGCACTGCGGGCGATCAAGCGACAACGGCCGGATGCGGTGGTGGTCGTGGTCACCGGATATGGAACCGTGCGCGCGGCCGTGCAAGCGATGAAGGATGGGGCGTACGACTTCATGACCAAGCCGTTCAGCATGGAGGAGCTACGGCAACTGCTCGCGAGGGTGTCCGAACATCTGCGAGTGAAGTCCGAAGGGCGCTTGCGGCGCGAGACGATCAAGTCGCGTCAGGGCTTCGGGAATATTGTCGGGCATGCGCCGGAGATGGAGAAGCTGTACCGGATTATTGCCAAGGCTGGCCAGAGCGCGCATCCGGTGCTGATTCTCGGCGAGAGCGGCACGGGCAAGGAGATGGTGGCGAAGGCGATCCATTCGTCGGGGCCGCTGCGCAATAAGCCGTTCATTCCGGTGGACTGCGGCTCGCTGGTGCCAACGCTGATCGAGAGCGAATTGTTCGGGCATGTGCGGGGCGCGTTTACGGGAGCGACGAATCCGAAGGACGGGTTGCTGGCGATCGCCGATGGCGGGACAGTGTTTCTCGATGAGATTGGCGAGTTGCCAGTCGACCTGCAGGCGAAACTGCTGCGGGCGATTCAGGAGAAGGAGATTCGTCCGGTGGGAAGCGTCAAACAGGTGCCGATCAATGTGCGCATTCTGGGCGCGACCAATCGGGACTTGGAGCAGGCGGTGAACGAAGGGTCGTTCCGGCGCGATCTCTTCTTCCGGCTGAATGTGCTGACGCTGCGGATTCCGCCGCTGCGGGAGCGGCGGCAGGATGTGCCGCTGCTGGTGGCGCACATGCTGGAGCGGATAGGACGAGACGCGGGGAGGGAAAAGACGGTCTCCGAGGAGGCGCTCAAGCTGCTGATGAGTTACGACTGGCCGGGGAATGTGCGGGAGCTGGAGAACTCGCTGGAACGGGCATGTGCGCTGTGCAGCAACACCGAAATCCAGACCCGCGATCTGCCGACGCACCTTTCGAGCGCGCCGGCGGAGCTGGCGGAGCGGGTGAGCAACGGGATTATTCCGATGGCCGAGCTGGAGAAGAAGACGATTCTGGATGCGCTGGCGCATGTGAATGGAGACAAGATGACGGCGGCGCGCCTGCTGGGGATCGGCAAGACGACGCTGTACCGCAAGCTCAAGGAGTACGAGACGGAGAACTGAGGGAGTGCTGCGAAGGTTCCCAAAAGCGATTGGCGAGGTGGGTCACGAACTGGAATGGGACAAATCGGAGAGGAAGTGTGCGGCTAAGTCGTTCTGAATCAAAAGAGGTACTTTGGGCAGGTGCGTGCTATGGCATGAGCATGATCCTGCTGGTGAGCGAAATCGAGCGGCGACGGGAGTGCGCGGCGGCGCTGGAGCAGGCGCTGCGCGAACCGGTTCTGATTGCGGAAGGCTTATTGCAGTCGCTGTCGCGGATACGGGGAGAGACGTACACGGCGGTGGTCTTCGACGATAAGGTGACGGAGAGCGAACCGGGTGAAATGGAGATGGCGCTGACCCATTTGGGCACAGCGATTCCGGTGTCTGTGAATCTGGCAATTGTCGGGACGGAACGGCTGATCCGGGAGGTTCGCGCGGCGTTGCGCAGGCGCAAGCAAGAGGAAGCGGCGGCACGGGAGGCGGCAGCACGAGAGGTGAGAGGCGACTTCAACCGGGCGGTGACCACGCTGCTGCTGGATTGCGAGATGGCGATCGAGACGAAGGGCCTGCCGGCGGGCGCAGCAGAACGGCTTGCCTTGGTGCACGATGCGGCGCGGAAGATACGAGCGCAGTTGGAAGAGGTTGAAGGTTCGCGAGCGGAGATCTAGCAGGCTGCGGAAAAAGTTGCTATTGGCCGAGCGTTGTCGCCTTAGCGGCCAAAGCCGTATTCAAGCAATGCAGTTGTCGCAGCGGTAAAAGCCGCTGCACCACCCAAGATCGAGCGCGACGCGACTTTTTCCGCAGTTTGCCAGGCAGAGGTTCTAGGGTTTTAGGTTTCGAGTGTTGGGGATGGAGGTGGATATGGAAGGTCGAGGTCAAAAGTTCGAGTCGAAGAGTCGGGGTTAAATCTCGATCCCAGTTGAATATCGATCGCAGTTGAATATGGATCGCAGAGGTGAATCCTTGGCCGAAGCTGGCGCGGTTCTAATGGGCTGACTCGATCGGCGGTTTGGGCTGCGGCGAAAGGATGTGCTGTGGTCGGCGGGCTTGTCGTCGTTGGTCGGGAGTCGTTGCACACCTACCGTGGTGTGCAGGCGTTGGCCCGTAATCGTCGTCCTGTGGTCGTTGGAAGTAGTCTTTGGAAATAGTCGTTGCTGCGGTCATTCCTGTAGTCATCGCTGTAATGGTTGCTGTAGATGTGATCGTTGTGTGGTTTGGTGGGTGGGCTTGTGGTCGTTGGTCGGGGTCGTTGGACACCAGCCGTGGTGTTGGCGGGAGCTGTTGAACCCCTACCTTGATATGGAGGCGTGGACCGTAATTGTTGGACAGTAGATCGTCGTCTTGTGGTCGCTGGAAGTGTCGTTGCTGCGGTCATTGCTGTGGTGGCTGCGGTGGGTTGTTGTAGTCGATCTTGTAGTCACGGCTGAAGTGGTTGCTGGGGTCGTTGTTGCTTTTGTTGCTGTCGCCTTTGTTGTTTGCTCGCTCATTGTTGCGGAGGCCTTATCACGAAGGGCTTTGCGTTGTGTTCATGGCGCTGGGATCGTTATCGCTGGGATGGTTATCGTGGAGGTTGTCGAGAAGAATCTTCTTTTGAAGTGTGACCCTGGGAACAAATGCATTTCTGATTTACAAATCTCTACCCTATAGTTCGCAAAAAATACGTAACGTTTCGTTCGTTGGGAAAGGCTCGAGAGTTGGCTGCCACGACCTCGGTCTATTCAATGGAGGCAGGTAATGGATGAACGAACGACGGTGCTGTACGTAGACGACAATCCCAGGTCCAGCCGACTGCTGGGTAACGTTTTGGAGGAATGCGGTTTCCGAATGATCAGCAAGAACGATCCGCAAGAGGCGCTGGCGCTGTGCCGCAGAATGTCCTTCGACATTGCGCTTCTGGATTACGAGATGCCCGGAATGTCAGGTGCGCAACTGGCGCGCGAGATTAAACACCTGATGCCGGAGGTACCGGTGGTGCTGATTTCGGGGCGCACCAGCATTCCGGCGGAGGAGCTCGAGTTTGTGGATGCGCACTTTGGATTTGCCACGGCACTCGATGATTTGCTGTGGAGCCTGCGAATCCTCTCGCCGCGAAGGATGGTGGTGCCGCGGGAGGTTGAGGCTACTGCCAGAAGCATACTCCTCAGGTCGCACACCATCGCGGATACGGGCACCTACCTCAGTCCCGCTGGGCGGATTCTACCTAGGCTTCGGGGCTCCGGGAAAAGGCCCTCATCTTAAACATCGCGAACGGGGTAAACGTCTGATTAGAGCGATGTTTAGGATGAGAATCTATTTTCTGAAATCGGGATCAAAAAGCAAGCGAAAAACTGATTGTAAAGTCCGAAAAAGGGCTTTCCATCGGCCCGTAACGCCTCTACACTAGACCTACCTTGCCCGGTGGATTGGGCGGTTGTCCGGGGGTTCTGTGCGGATATTGGTTACGGCGGACACCTTCAGCGGGGTGTGGACATACGCCCGCGAACTGGTGACGGGGCTGGTGACGCAGGGCGCGCAGGTGATGCTCGTCAGCTTCGGCGAGATACCGCTGCCCGACCAGACCGCCTGGATGCAGAGCCTGCACGGACTGGAATATCATCCCACCGCGTTTCGCCTGGACTGGATGCAGGAAGGCGAGCACGATTTTTTCTCGGCGCAGGAATATCTATGCCAGATCGTGCGCGACACGCGTCCGGACGTTCTTCATCTGAATCAGCTCAGTTTTGGCGCGCTGCCGGTGCCACAGCCGCGGGTGCTAACGGCGCACGGGGATGTGATTACCTGGTGGCTGACGATTCATGGGAAAGAACCGGCGCACTCGGAATGGCTCGATTGGTATCGCCAGACGATCGAGGCGGGACTGAAACGCGCCGAGACGGTGGTGACGACGACCAACTGGATGGCACAGATGTTGCGCGTGGCATACGGCGATGGATTTACCGGACAGATTGTTTCGGCGGGGCGCAATCCGATTTACTTCAATCCATTCGTGGCAAAAGAGGAGTTGGTGCTGGCGATCGGGCGGCTGTGGGATTCGGGGAAGCAGGTTTCACTGCTGACGCAGCACTCGCATAAATTGCCAGTATGCATTGTGGGCGCGGATAATCCGATTCCCGCGCCGGCCTTGCCGATACGCGCGGACGTGAAGGTTTCAACAGGGGCGACTGAGATATCCGTGAAGGGCGCGCAGACGGAATCGCAGCTGCGGAATCTGTACAGCAAGTCGACGGTATTTGCGGCGACCTCGCGCTACGATCCGACGGGCTTGGCGTCGATCGAAGCGGCATTTTCGCGCTGTGCGCTGGTGGTGAATGACATCCCCGTGTATCGCGAGCTGTGGGGGGACGCGGCGCTATATTTTGAGCGAAACAACGCCGAGGGCCTGGCCGACGTGCTGGCGCAGTTCGATCACGATCGTGATCTCGTGCGCTTCTACGGAACGCGGGCCTACAACCGGGCGCGCGAGCGGTTTACGGCGCGAAGGATGGTGGATGAATTACTGCAAATCTACCGGCGGCTGCGGACGGCCAAAATCGCAGTGGCGTGAGGCGGCTCGGATCCGCAGCAGAGATCGCAAAAAGCAACCACAACATGGTGCGAAAACACCTTGGATCGAGGATAGAAGGCGAATCGGCGGTACCGGAGTTGCATTTTTTTACACTGCGATCGCCGTTTTCCTTAATGTGATCCTTCTATTTACCTTGCGTTCATCTTCCCGTCACACGCCCGAAACATGCTTTCCCTAATGTTCTTGCCATCCTCTCGGGTGAGGACTACGGCCCTGCGCCGGACAATTCAAAAAAACAAGATGGAGAACAAGCATGTTTGAAACACACCATGCCTCTGCCTACCTCAGGAAGACGATGGCGTCGTTGTTGACGCTGGCGATCACCCTGGGACCGAGCGTCACTCCCGCTTTCGCATCTGCCAACAAAGTCCAATCCAAAGCGCCGGCAAGCAAGCACGCGGCGGCCGCGACTCCGATTCAATACCTGGTGGTAATTTTCAACGAGAACGTTTCCTTCGATCACTACTTCGGAACCTACCCGGTTGCGTTAAATCCGCCGGGGGAGAATAAGTTCACAGCAAAAGCAAACACACCGACGGTGGATGGATTATCCGGCGGTCTACTGACCGCGAACCCGAATCTGAACCCGGCAAACGGCACGGGCGCCACCAATCCCTACCGACTCGACATATCGCAGTCCTCTACGGCGGATCAGAATCACGACTACGGCCCAGAGCAGCAGTCGTTCGATTCGGGTTTGATGGACCTGTTTCCGCTCTATACGGGCACGGCTGGACCGCCGCCGGGTGGAGGAGGAATCAACAACACCAACGGATTGGTCATGGGTTATTTTGACGGCAATACCGTGACTGCCATGTGGAACTATGCGCAGAATTTCGTTCTGAGCGACAACTCGCACGGAACCACGTTCGGGCCATCGACCGTGGGTGTGATGAACCTGATGGCCGGCCAAACCAATGGAGTAGTGAACTCCCTGAACGGAACCGGTGACTTTGCGCCGGACGGAAACGGCGGGTACACGAACATCGGTGATCCCGATCCGGTGGGTGACGTTTGCTCCAACCCGAGCCGCAATCAGGCGCAGATGGGCGGGCTGACGATCGGCGATCTTCTTAACAACGCGGGCGTGACGTGGGGAGCATTCATGGGCGGCTTCAATCTGTCGCTCGTGAATTCGAACGGAACCACAGGTTGCAACCGGTCAACCAAGTCGTTTGTGACGGGAGAGACGGAGAGCGACTACATTCCGCATCACTCGCTCACTTCCTATTGGCCTTCGATCGCCAACCTGACGCACGCGCGGCCTTGCGGTGAAGCCTACGGAACCGCGGGATGCGCCAACCACAACTATGACATCCAGGATTTCTACACGGCCGTTCAATCTGGCCAGCAGCCGGCAGTGAGCTTTATCAAAGCGCCGGGGTATCAGGATGCACACCCGGGATACTCGGATCCGCTCGATGAGGAGACATTCGTAGTGAGCCTCATCAACTTCCTGCAGAATCCGGCAAACAACCCCAATTGGAACAACACCGCCGTAGTCATCATGTATGACGACTCCGATGGATGGTACGACCATGCCATGCCTCCGATTGTGAACACTTCCCAGGGACCGGACGATGCTCTGACCGCGCCGGGCTACTGCGGAACGGCTGCGCCGGCTCTGGCCGGGATATCGGGCCCGAACGCTCTTGGACGCTGCGGTTATGGTCCGAGACTGCCCTTGCTGGTCGTTTCACCGTGGGCGAAGGAAAACTTCGTGGACCACACCGTGACGGACCAGAGTTCGGTCATTCACTTCATCGAAGACAACTGGCTGGGCGGGCAACGGATCGGCGGCGGCTCGTACGATGCCATTGCCAACTCGCTGGTGCAGGATTTCGACTTCGTTAAGATCAGGAAGAACGGAACTCTGTGCCTGAATCCGGTGACCGGCGAAAAAGAAAAACCATCGTTCTGCGGGCTATAAACACAGAGATGGGTTCGATGTAATCAGGGCGGGCATGCGAACCTAATCGCATGCCCGTTCTTGTTTTTGGGCATAGTCTTTGCGAGCATGATCTTGGCGGTAGGAGGAGCGCAGCTTGGGAATTAGTCGTCGTGGATTTCTGGCGCGGAGTGGATTGGCCACAATGGCAGTGGCCATGCGGCGCGGCATGAGTTATGCGATGTCGCATCCGGAACCACCCAAGTTTCGCACCCAACTGAACGCCAGCACTCTGGTGCAATTCGTAGACCCACTGCCGCTGCCGGAGGTCATCCAGCCGAGCGGTCATCGTCCCAGCCCGGACGACGCCGGGGTTCAGATTCCCTACTATCGCGTGGCGATGCGGCAGTTCGAAACGAAAGTGCACCGCGACGTGAAACCAACTCGCCAGTGGGGATACGCGGGCGCCTCGCCCGGTCCGACGTTCGAAACGCGTAGCGGTGAGGGGCTGCTGGTGGAGTGGGTGAATGAATTGCCTGCAACTCACTTCTTGCCGATCGACCACAGCATTCACGGAGCGGAAGCGAGCACGCCGGATGTGCGCGCGGTGGTCCACCTGCATGGCGCGAAGACCCGGCCAGAAAGTGATGGCTATCCCGAGAATTGGTACGTGCCAGGCAAGTCGGCAATCTGCCACTATCCCAACCGCCAGGAAGCGGCGATGCTGTGGTATCACGACCATGCGCTTGGGATAAACCGGCTGAATGTTTTCGCGGGACTGATGGGCGCATTTTTCGTGCGCGATCAGGTTGAGGATTCGCTGCAACTGCCGCGCGGCAAGTATGAAGTTCCACTCGTGATCTACGATCGAATCTTCGATTTGGAGGGGCAGCTCAACTATCCGGTATCGGCCAATCCGGACAAGCCCTGGACACCGGAGGTTTTCGGCGACGCCATTCTGGTGAATGGGAAGATCTTTCCTTATCTGGAAGTGGAACCGCGCAAGTATCGTTTCCGGGTGCTCAACGGCGCGAATGCGCGTTTCTTTCATCTGTCATTGTCGAACGGGCAGAGCTTCCAGCAGATCGGAACGGACCAGGGATTATTGCCGGCGCCAGTACGGCAGACAACTGTGTATCTTGCGCCCGCCGAGCGCGCGGACCTGGTCGTCGATTTTTCGGAAGCGCGGGGCGCAAACATCACACTGAAGAACGATACCTTTGCGGTCATGCAGTTTCGGGTAGCCAAGGATGGAGCGCGTGATACTTCTCTGCTGCCGCAGACTTTAAGAGCGGTTCCGAAAATTGCGGAGTCTGCGGCTGTAAAGACACGCACGCTGAGCCTGGTTGAGATCGATGATTTGAAGGGGCGTCCTTACCAGATGCTGCTTAACAATGCGCATTGGGACATGCCGGTCACGGAAAATCCGACGCTTGATTCGACGGAGATATGGGAACTGGTCAACACGAGCGATGACGCGCATCCGATTCATCTGCATCTCGTGCGCTTTCAGATCCTCGACCGGAGGAGTTTCGACGTCCCGACTTATTGGATGTCGGGAAAGGGAGAGGTCAAATATAAGGCTCCGGCGATTCCACCCGAACCGAGCGAGGCGGGATGGAAGGACACGGTGCGCGCCGATCCCAAGATGGTGACAAGGATCATCGCTCGATTCGAGGGTTACCCAGGACGCTATGTGTGGCACTGCCACCTTCTGGAGCATGAAGACAACGAAATGATGCGGCCGTTTGACGTAGTGGCGGCGAAGTAAGAGCTGGGGCAGCCGAACCAAAGGCACGAAGCAGAGGCCAAGATATTGAAGGTGCGGCGCTTGTGGAACATCGGCAGGGGCCGCATGTTATACTTTTTGAGCATCTCCCCCGCATCCGGCGAAACGGAGGATTGGTATCGATAAGCGTTTTATCCGCATGAATGAGCGCATTCGCGCGCGCGAAGTGCGTGTGATTGGCGACGAAGGTGAACAGATCGGCGTCATGCCTCCCTTCGAGGCGCTCAAGATGGCTCGCGAAAAGAACCTCGATCTGGTAGAGATTTCCCCGACCGCGCAACCTCCGGTCTGCCGCATTATGGACTATGGGAAATTTCTTTATCAGAATGAAAAGCGCGAGCGCGAGGCCAAGAAGAAGCAGAAGGTCATCACCGTAAAAGAAGTGAAGTTCCGTATCAACGTCGACGACCACGACTACGATACGAAAAAGAATCATGTGTTGCGCTTCCTCGATGAGGGAGACAAGGTGAAGGCGACGATCTTCTTCCGCGGACGCGAAATGACGCGGCAGGGATTAGGGCGGCAGATTCTGGAACGCCTGATCAAGGATGTCGAGAACAGGGGCATCGTGGAGTTCCGGCCGCGGCAGGAAGGCAATACCCTGCACCTGATTCTGGCGCCAAAGAAGGATACGGGAGCGAAGCCGGCAGCGGCCAAGCCTGTATCCAAGCCTGCGCCAGCGCCACCACCGCCCGCGCAGGGTGGCGCGCAGACGGCGTAAGAGCAAGCCGTCAGTTTTTAGCTATCAGCCCTCAGAAAAATCTGATGGTGCGGTCGCGATGAGTTGGCGGAGTTGTGCGTAAGAGCTAAGAGTTCTAACTGACAAGTGAAAGCTGAGAGTTGATTTATGCCAAAACTGAAGACACATAAAGGCGCTGCCAAGCGCTTCAAGAAAACGGGGACGGGGAAGATCCTGCGTCACAAGGCGGGACTGCGGCACATCCTGTCATCCAAGGCGAAGAAGCGCAAGAAACAACTGGGCCAACCCACCTTGGTGAGTGATGGTGATTACAAAAAAGCGGCACGAATGATCCCGTATATGTAACGGCGTGACGGGCCCTCCGGCAAGAGCGGCAGGCTGCCCGTCTTAACGAGTACGTACAAACAAGTCTGCGGAATGAGTTGCACCGCAGCGGCGCGTGAAGAGGTCGGGCTTTGGAAATCCGGTTTCCTTCGGGAAACGTGGTAGAAGCCTCCTTACCTCCAGCCGCCAGACGAAATAAAAAAGGAGAACTGCAATGCCTCGTGTAAAACGCGGAACCAAACGCCGCGCCAAGCGCAAAAAGATATTAGAGCGCGCTAGTGGATATTTCCTAACTAAATCAAAACTCTACCGGTCGGCGAAAGAAGCCGTGGAACGCGGGCTGAAGTTTGCCTACTCGGGCCGCAAGCAGAAAAAGCGCCAGTACCGGTCGATTTGGATCGTGCGCATCGGCGCGGCTGCGCGACTGAATGGACTGAACTATAACCAGTTCATCAGCGGGCTGAAGAAGGCGGGCGTCGAACTGGACCGCAAGATTCTGGCGGACCTGGCGGTGAACGACGCGGCCGGCTTTGCGAGTCTGGCGGAGCAGGCAAAGCAGGCGAACGCCGCGGCGACCGCGTAGCGCTCAGTCATGGCGCTATCAGATTTCAGTCTTGTCTAGTTTCAGTCTTGTCTGATCGTGTCGCCTTGAGCGCCGTGAAGAACCTTGTATTTTGCCGACACATACCAAAGTACATGGATCCTTCGCTACGCTCAGGATGACAGAACGTAGATGTGCTGCAATGGTGTTGGTTCATCAATGCCATATACCGTCCCTAAACTGACAGATTTCTCTTCGGCTGCGCTCGACGGCGCGGCGCGCGAACTTGTGTCTGCGCTTGAGCAGGAGTCATCGGCGGTCGGGTCGGAGAGCGACTGGAAGACATATCGCGATCGCTGGATGGCGCGCAAGAATGGCGTGCTGACGCAGCTCAACGATCTTTGGCTGAAGGCCGCGCCGGGTCCGAATAAGCGCGAGGTCGGGCAGCGCGTTAACGAACTCAAGAAAAAAGTTGAAGAGACGATTGAGGTGACGCTTGCTCGCATTGAGAGCGGGGCGTCATCGTCACGGCTGGCGACGGAGCGGCTCGACATCACACTGCCGGGAATTCGGCGCCCACTTGGCGCGGAGCATCCCGTCATCAGGACGATGAACGAGATGATTGGCGTGTTTCGCAATCTCGGTTATTCGGTCGAGGAAGGGCCGGAGATCGAGACCGACTTTTACAACTTCGAGGCGCTGAATTTTCCGCCCAATCATCCGGCGCGGGACACGCAAGATACGCTTTTTATTGCCGGTCAGGACGCGAAGCCATCGCGCGACCGGTTGCTGCTGCGCACGCATACATCGCCGGTGCAGATTCGCACCATGCAGAAGATGAAGCCGCCGGTGCGTGTGGTGTGTCCGGGGAAAGTGCATCGCAACGATGCGCTCGATGCGACCCATTCGCCGATCTTTCATCAGATCGAAGGTTTGGCGGTTGATACGAATATTACTTTTCGCGATTTGAAGGGGACTCTCGACCACGCCATGAAGGCGATGTTTGGGTCGAACGTGAAGACGCGGTTTTATCCGTCGTTCTTTCCGTTCACCGAGCCGAGCGCGGACGTGCAGATCAGCTGCATTTTCTGCGACGGCAAGGGCGTGCGCGACGGGGCTCCGTGCCGCAATTGCAAGGCCAGCGGATGGATTGAGCTGCTCGGGTGCGGCATGGTCGATCCCAACGTCTACGGGTTCGTCGATTACGATGCAAGCAAATATTCGGGCTTCGCCTTCGGCATGGGCGTAGAGCGCATTGCGATTTTGAAGTATGGCGTGGATGATATTCAGTTGTTCTTTTCGGGCGATGTGCGGTTCTTGGAGCAGTTTGGATGACGGCGAGCTACGAGCTACGAGCTTCGAGCTATGAGCAGCCCCGCTACGCCATTGGTTTGCGCGATGCTCGCGGCTCGAAACTCAACGCTGATTCCCAACAATGAAAATCTCTCCACATTGGGTACGCGACTTCGTTGACATTCCCGTCGACTACCGTCGTCTGGCGGACGAACTCACGCTTGCAGGCATCGCGGTTGAAGGCATCTCTGGCGAGGGCGATGCGACTGTCTACGAGATGGAGATCACCACCAATCGCCCCGACGCCATGAATCACTACGGCGTGGCGCGCGAGGCTTCGGCGCTCTACGATTTGCCGCTACGGCCGATTTTGCCGAAACTGCCTGCTGCGCAAGGCACGTCCGAGGTCACGATTGAGATTCAGGAGCCGGAGTTGTGCCCGCGTTTTACGGCGCGCGAAATTCGCGGCGTGCAAGTGAAGGCCTCTCCTGCGAAGATCGCCGGGCGGCTGGAGTTGCTGGACCAGCGGCCGATTTCGAATGCGGTTGACGCCACGAATTATGTGTTGTGGGAAAGCGGTAAGCCGACGCACGTTTACGATCTCGATTTGCTGGAGGGCCGGCGCCTGGTAATTCGCAAGGCTCGGGTGGGCGAGGTTTTGAAAACGCTGGATGGCGTGGAGCGGAAGCTGACCGATGAGGACCTCGTCATCGCCGATGCGGTGAAGCCGGTTGGACTCGCGGGAGTGATGGGCGGGTTCGACACGATGATCAACGAGAAGACAAGGAACGTTCTGATCGAATCAGCGTGGTTTGACCCGGTGACGGTGCGACGGATGTCGAAGCGGCATGGGCTGCACACGGATGCGTCGCACCGGTTCGAGCGGGGCGCGGATTTTGAATCGACTGTTGTTTCGGCGAATCGCGTGGCTGAGTTGATACTTCGATCGGGCGGCGGGACGCTGGTGGGCGACGTGATTGACGTGATCGCACGACAGCTTGATCTGGCGCCGGTGGAGCTTGATCTCGCCGAGGTGCAGCGCATTCTGGGGGAGAAACTGCCGGCCCACGAGATCAGCCGCATTCTTACCCGCCTTGGATTTGTGCTGACTACCGGAACGGAAGACCGATACCTGGTGCAGATTCCGAGCTGGCGGCTGGATGTGGAGCGCGAGATCGACATTATTGAAGAGATCGCCCGGCTGCATGGGTATGACAAATTTGCCAATACACTTCCCGCTTACAGCGGCGAGGTGCGTGACCTGCCGGATGCGCGTAAAGATGCGCGGCTCAGGTCGTCGCTGCTGGCGCTCGGATATGACGAGGCGATTTCGCTGACGTTTATCTCAAAGGATGAGGCGCGGCGCTTCTCGAAAGCGGCAGAACTTGACCTCGCCAATCCGCTGAGCGAGGAGGCGTCGGTGATGCGCACGTCGCTTGTCCCCGGCATGCTCAACATGCTGGCGTATAACCTGAACCGCGGCAGCGAGAATGTCCGGCTGTTTGAGGCGGGAAATGCGTTCGAGGCGGCGGGCGAGAAGGCAGTGGAGTGGAAACAGATTGTCCTGGGCGCGACCGGCAACGTGGATGCAGGTATGGTGCGCGGACTGGCGGCTGGAGCGGAGTCGCGTGCCCTGTCGTTTTTCGACTTGAAGGGCGACGTTGAGGATCTGCTGGCGCACTTTGGCTACTGGGAACTGGGTTACGATGCGGAGACGGCCGACTACTATCATCCGGGACGTTCGGCGCGGGCGGTGATGGATGGCGCGATGGTGGCCCAGTTTGGACAGATTCATCCCGATGTGGCGACGGCTCGCAAGCTGAAACAGGATGTGTTTATCGGTGAGATTTATCTTGACCGACTGTATAAGCACGATTTGCGGCAGGCGCGCTATGAGGCGCTGCCGCGCTTTCCTGCCGTCGAACGCGATTTTTCGTTCGTTTTCGCCGACGCGGTCGAGTTCGAGAAGATTCGACAGAGCGTGATCGGATTGGGGATTGGGGAGCTACGCGGCTTTGCGCCGGTGGAGGTTTTCCGCGGCGAAAAAGTTGGCGCGGGCAAGTACTCGATTCTGATGCGGGCGAAATTTCAATCGAGCGAGCGGACTCTGCGGGATGACGAGGTGGCAGCGTGGACCGCGGGGATTGTCAAGACGCTCGAAGCACTTGGCGGCACGCACCGGGCCTAGATTTAATCCTCGCTCGATCCAACGAGAACTGCAGGGCTTTCGTCCTGGTGAATAGGCGAGGGGCCGCTCCAACGTTAATGCTGGTGGCTTGAAATATTCCTGTGCTAGCCTTTTCTTCCATGACCCTGACCTCTTCCCTTCCCAAACATTTTCTTAGCGATAAGGTTGAACATTTTACCGAGTCGGTCATTCGCGACATGACGCGGCAGGCGATGCAGCATGGCGCGGTCAATCTGGCGCAGGGGTTTCCGGATTTTCCCGCGCCGGAAGAGATCAAGCGGGCCGCCCAGCAGGCGATTGCAGACGATGTTAACCAGTATGCCATCACGTGGGGCGCGAAGAATCTGCGCAACGCTATTGCACGGCAGATGAAGGCATGGCAGGGCATTGAGGTGGATCCGGAGCGCGAGATTGTGGTGTGCTGCGGGTCGACCGAGGCGATGATCGCCACCCTGCTGGCGGTTTGCAATAAGGGCGACGAGGTTGTGGTCTTTGAACCGTTCTATGAGAACTATGGACCGGATTCGGTTTTGAGCGGGGCCAAGCCTCGGTTTGTGAGTCTGCGGCCACCTCAGAGGGGCGATGGCGAGTGGATGTTCGATCCGCAGGAGTTGCGGGAGGCATTTCAGCACCATCGATGCAAGGTCAAACCAAGGCAATCATTCTAAACACGCCGAATAACCCGACTGGCAAGGTTTTCACGCGCAAGGAACTGGAACTGATTCGCGATTTGTGCGTTGAGTACAACGTGCTGGCGATCACGGATGAGATTTATGAGCACATCCTGTACGAGGGCGCGAAGCACATTTCGATCGCCAGCATCGAGGGAATGCGGGAGCGAACGATCACGATCAACGGCCTTTCGAAGAGTTACAGTGTGACGGGTTGGCGCGTGGGATGGGCGGTTGCGCCTCCGGCGATTACGAATGCGATCCGCAAGGTGCACGATTTTTTGACGGTGGGGCACCGGCGCCGTTGCAGGAAGCGGGCGCGGCGGCTTTGAGTCTGCCGGCCTCGTACTATGAGGAATTGGCGGAGCGTTACCGGACGCGGCGCGATCATCTGATACCGGCGCTGGAGCGGGCGGGATTCAAATGTTACCGGCCGCGGGGCGCTTATTACGTAATGACGGACATTGGCGGGTTTGGATTCAAGAGCGACGTGGACTTTGCCAGGCATCTCGTGGAGGAAATTGGTATCGCCTGCGTCCCGGGATCGAGTTTCTATAAGCATCCTAAGGATGGGGCGCAACAGGTACGGTTTGCGTTCTGCAAGAAAGCCGGAGACGCTGGATGAAGCGGGGCGGAGGCTGGAGAAGCTCACCGGATAAGGCCGTGCAATGGTCATTGCATCGCAGCCTCAAGCAACCAGAAGGCAAGACTGGACACGGACAAGACGGGTGCATGCCAACTCAAGGGATTCTCTTTCCAGATGCCACTCAAGCCAAATACCAAGCCGCCTAACGAAAGAACAATTCCGATCCCCATTATTCTCATTAACTGTGGGTCATAGAACCCGAACCCGCGAATTAGTTGGGCATAAGCGATTGCCCCTCCCGCCAGAAGTGCCGAGCCTGATGCGAGGCTAAATCCAAGTAAAGACAAAATTGCTAGAACATTTCTTTGCTTCGATTGCCTTGTCCACCGGACCCACCCCCACACAAGCGTAAGCGGGGCGACGAGGTAGCTTAGAACGGCAAGAACGCCGATTATGATTTCGACGGTTCGGCTCATATAGATTCCCAGCACTTATTCTAGCTAGGAAGGTCGGGAATTTACATGTTCGCGCCTTTAGGGCACTCCCCCGACCGTTCCACAGCAATCTGAGCTATACTCGCGTAAAAGCTTGAAAAAGTCGTTCCGAAAGCGAGTCATTCATGTCTGCCAAGGGCATCGAAGAGGTATCTGCGCAGGTTCCTGCTGAAGATTTTCAGGCGCTGGAAGAGAAAGTTTATCGCACCATTGAGTTGTACAAGGCCGCCAAGGACGCGCGGGCGAATGCCGAGCGCGACGTGGAGCGGCTGCGGGAACAACTGGAGCAGCGCGAGGAAGAGAACCAGGCGTTGCGTCGTGAGCTGGTGCAATTGCGCAAGGATCGGGAGGATATCCGGGGCCGGGTGGAGCGGATGCTGAACCAGATGGAAAGCCTGGGCCAGGAACAGGCTGCCAGTTAATGGGTGGCAACCTCTTGCGGATGCGCGAATCATAATGGCAAGCATGATGCGGGAAGTATGATGACGAGGAGCGGGGCGGAAACCGCCGAGGAGTGAGATGGCGACTGCCAGCAAACAATCTCCGACGAAAGATCCGGCGAACGGAAGCGTGCGGGTCGAAATTTTCGACCAGGTCTATAACCTGCGAGGCTCGGATGCAGATTACATTCTGAAGCTGGCTGAGTATGTGGACGGCAAGATGCGCGCGGTATCGGAACAGACCGCAACCGTCGATTCGGTGCGACTGGCCGTGCTCGCGGCGCTGAATATTGCCGACGAATATCATCTGCTCCGGCGCAGTCTTGAGACCTCCACGCCCGAGGTGCAGCAGCGGACGAGCAAACTGGCGAGCGCGCTGGATGAGGTTTTGCGCGAAGACCGCCGGGCAGGCTAGTTGGGCAATCGTTAGTAACCTTCGATTCATACAGCATTCATCGGGGCAACGCCATTCGAGCAAGACCTGTAGCAACCCTTCTGCCAACTATTTTGCAGTTCCCTCTTGCGAATCTTACGGTTGTTTCCTAGCATCGAAGGTGTAGACCGACCTGCAACGTTGGTGTTGGTGGCAACCGATTTTTGAACCAATGCCGAATGAACGGGGACTCGACTCGCAAAAAGATCCGGTGTGCTACGTTCCGCCATGCGGAAAAGCCTAATGGGTCGCGGCGGGTTCCCACCGTCTGAGACGGGTTCATTCTCGGCCCACCACACGGCGACGTGGGTCGGTTTTTCTTTAGCTCTCAGTTCTCGGTGCAATTCTTTCGCGTCGATTCGGCATGAGATGAAAGATCAGGAAGAATCCCGCAAAAAGTGGGAAAGAGAGCTGATCGATGTGCAGCACGGGCTTACTTTTGAGTAAGGGCCTCGCAGCGCTCAAATCGTCGCAAAGAAGCTCTCTGCTACCCCTGCTCCGATCCCGGATTTCGCCCACCTCGTAATGCTGCTCTTGAGCGGCTCCTTTCTTGCTGTTACATTCCTTCTGTTTTCGTCCGACATTCAGCACAAAGCTCCGCTCAGCGCAGTGGCCCTGGCTACCAGCCTGTGCCTTGGAGTTGCCGCGTTTCGGCGGTCCAAGAGCAAGAAGCATAGACTGCCGCACCAGTGACGAAAGGTCCTTCCGCTCTGCTAGACTCTTTCCTGGATTCGGTCGCATCTAAACCAACGTGTTCCCACGACTTTTTCAGATAGGCAACTTCTACCTTCCCACCTACGGCGTGCTGGTCGCCAGCGGCGTGCTGCTGGGGCTTTGGATCAGCGTACGTAACTCCGAAAAGCAAGGTATTAATGGCGACGACGCCTGGAACCTCGGCATCTTCATGGTGTTGGCGGGGATAGTGGGCGCGAAAATTCTTTACATCATCAATGACTGGAGCAGCTACGCCCACAATTGGCGGGAGATTTTCAGTGTCAATACGCTTCAAGCGGGAGGAGTTTTTTCCGGCGGGCTGATTGCGGCTCTGGCGATGGGCGCGTGGTATATGCGGAGCCATCGCATGCCGCCGCTTCGCACCATGGATGCGTTCGCGCCGGGACTCGCCTTTGGGCACGTGCTGGGCCGCTTTGGATGCTTTTCAGCGGGATGCTGTTATGGAAAACCGACAAGTCATTTCTGGGGCGTTACGTTTTCTAATCCGCTGGCCAATCTGGTGAGCCAGACGCCCCTCGGAGTAAGACTTGAACCGACGCAGCTGATAGAAGCGGCGGCGGAGTTCATCAATTTCGTTTTCCTGATGTGGTTGCTGAAACGGAAGAAATTCGACGGACAGGTGTTTGCGGCGTTCATCATGCTCTATGGCGTGGAGCGGTTTTTCATTGAATTTCTGCGTGGCGATGAGGGACGCGGGGTGGTTTTCGGCGGGTTGATGTCGGGAACGCAATTGATTTCGATCTGCCTGGTGATTGCCGGCGGCATCATCTGGTGGTTGAAGAGCGGGTCTTCTTTGGGCGCGCCGGTTCCGGCAACGGCCGGCGTGGCATCGCAAAAATCGCGACGCTAGCACGGGTTCCCTCCTGTAGCATTTCGTTCATGGCTGAGTTCCGCATGGCTGAGTTCCCTCTCACGCGGGTTGTGTCGCCGGAAGACGCGGACCGGCGTCTCGATCAGTATCTGGTGGGCCAGATTCCGGACGTGAGCCGCGCGCGGCTTCAGCAACTGATTGAAAAGGGCGAAGTGCTGGTGAATGACGTGGCCGCGAAAGCGTCGTTGCGGCTCAAAGGCGACGAGCGAATTACGATTAACGGACCACCGCAGGCTCCGCCATTGCGGGCGATCGCCGAGGAAATTCCGCTCGATATTGTTTATGAGGATGAAGATCTGGCGGTGGTGAACAAGCCGGCCGGGATGATGGTTCATGCCGGTGCGGGCGCGACCGACGATGCGCGCAATCGTGGAACGCTGGTAAACGCGCTGCTGCACCACTTTCAGTCGCTGTCGGGAGTGGGGGGACAATTACGGCCGGGAATCGTGCACCGGCTGGATCGGGCGACCAGCGGGCTGATGATCGTCGCAAAGAACGATGAGGCGCACCGGAAACTGGCCGAGCAATTTAGCTCGCGCCAGGTGCACAAGACTTACATCGCATTGGTGCACGGTTGGCCGAAGGGCGAGCGCGGTACGATCCGGAGCGCGATCAGCCGGCACACGCAGAAGCGGACGCGCATGACCACGCGAGGGTTTGGCGGACGCGACGCGGTGAGTCATTACGTCGTGGCGAAGAAGCTCGATTCGCCATACGGCAAGTTTGCGCTCGTGGAAGTAAAGATTGAAACCGGCCGCACGCACCAGATTCGCGTGCACATGTCGTCGCTGGGTCATCCCGTGGTGGGAGACTCGCTGTATGGAGCGCCCGGAGAGTTGCGCGCACAGTCGAATAAGCGGCGAGCGGCGGGCATGCCTGCGGCGTTCGCGCTGGATCGGAATTTCCTGCACTCCGGAGCGCTGGAGTTTGCCCATCCTCGGACCCATGAGTTGCTTACGTTTTCGCGACCGCTGCCGGCGGAACTGCAGGGATTGCTGGATGACCTGGAGAATTCCGGCGAGAAGCCTGGTGCGTCTCCAGACTAGTTTTAGGCGGGGAACCAATTACCAGTGAACCAAGGTCATTGGACGGGGCGAGTTTGATCCATCATCCCCAAAGTCGGTTGTGGATATAATGAAATCAATCCCGATGAAACCGCGTATTGCTTTGTTTTGCTGTTTGGCGTTCGTATTCGCGTGGGTGCTCGCCGGCTCGAGCCTGGCGGTGCTCGCACAAGAAACAACTCCTGCCCCGAAAACCGGTGCGCAGGCTCCGGCGCCCGGTGGCTCAGGTAATGCTGAGAGCCAACCGGAAGAGCCCGTCTCCACATTCAGGACCACGACCAACGAAGTGCGGGTGGTATTTACCGTGACGGATAAGCACGGCCACTACATCAAGGACTTGAAGCAGGCCGACTTTAAGGTCATCGACGACAAGAAGCCGGTGGAAATGCGCAGCTTCCACAGTGAAACAAATCTTCCGCTCGAGGTCGGACTATTGGTTGACGCGAGCAACTCGGTGCGCGACCGGTTCAAGTTCGAGCAGGAAGCGGCGATTGAATTCCTGAACGGTACGATTCGCAGGGGTTATGACGAGGCGTTCGTGGTTGGGTTCGACGTGACGCCCGAGGTGGTGGCCGATTTCACCGACAATACCGAGACCCTTTCCATCGGCGTGCGCAGCCTGCGCGCTGGGGGCGGTACGGCCATGTTCGACGCTCTGTATTTTGCGTGCCGAGACAAGCTGCTCAAGCACGAATTGACCCACCAGGTTCGGCGCGCCATTATTCTGCTGAGCGACGGCGAGGACAATCAGAGCCATGTTACGCGCGAAGAGGCGATCGAAATGGCGCTGCGCGCGGACACGATCGTCTACACGATCAGCACCAACATCAGCGGCATGAAAGGGGCGGGCGATAAGACTCTGGAGCGGATCGCCGATGCGACCGGCGGGCGGGCATTCTTCCCTTTCCAGATGCGCGAGGTGTCCGACGCATTTTCATCCATCCAGGAAGAATTGCGCAGCCAGTACGCGGTGGCTTACAAGCCAGAAAACCTGATAGCCGACGGACGTTATCGGACGATTGAAATTCAGGCGCCGGGCAAAGGCTTCAAGGTGCGAACCCGCAAAGGATACTACGCACCGAAGCAGTGAGGCTGCGAGCTTTGAGCGTCGAGCCTCGAGCCTCGAGCAACTCCGCGATTTAGAGTTCCAAGTTTAATGCTTTGGCTTTAAGCTCGCAGCGCCCGGCTCGGAGCCGAATTTATGCCTGGATACTCCGGAACACCACTCCCGAAAAAGCTCGGCATCAAAGACGGCTTTCGGGTTGCCCTTCTGCACATGCCCGCGGACGTAAAGGCTGAACTTGCCGAGGCATTCAAGAAATGCAGCGTGATAAAGCCGGCCGCCGGGTCGCTCGATTTCATTTCCCTGTTCGTCAAGTCGCGCGCGGCGCTGGAACTTGATCTTGTGCCGGCGGCGCGGGCATTGGCTCCGGCGGGCATGCTCTGGATCTCGTGGCCGAAAAAGAGCTCTGGCATAGCGTCGGATGTGGATGAGAGTATCGTCCGCCAGAGCGGGCTCGACGCGGGACTGGTCGACATCAAGGTCTGCGCCGTGACCGAGGTCTGGTCAGGATTGAAGTTTGTGATTCCGGTCAAGAATCGGCCGAAGACCAGATAGTGGCGCTCCCGCGATCCCCGGCCGGGGTGGTAGAGGCTTGAGCCCAAGATGCCAGCGCATCGCCGTTCGTCAATTCTGGCTGGCGGGCGGCAGCAAGCTGTCGGTATCGACGAATGCCGTGAAGAGCGCTCCGGGCTTGATCTCTGCGTTCTTGCCATGGACAAACACGCCCACGGGCACGACGGGAACGAACATTAAGCCGATGGCCTTGCCCACTTTGTCTTGCCCTTCCTTGGCCGCGCCACCATAAAGTCTTACTGCCGTGCTGCCGACCTGGAGTGAGTCCGCCTCGAAAAATATCTCGCCCGGCGCGCCTCCCATTCCATTCTTATCGACTTCGGTCACGGTGGCGATGGCAGGCGTTCCCTTCCTGGCCACAATCACGTCGCCGACTTTGAGATCTTCCGCTAGGGTCAATGGGATTTTGTCGCCCACCTCCGCGGTCTTGGAAGTAACGCCCGAGGTAAATGTCAGAGGCACAGCCGTACCTTGAGCCAGCAGAACTTTCCCTTCTATAGACGTTGGGGAATCGTTGACGGCGGCGGGAGGGGTGGCGCCGGGAGTAGTGGTGTTTGCAGGCTGGGTGGGCGCGCTTCCCCTAAGCGTGTACTCAGCGGTCGCGATGCGACTGCGGCCGCCTACACGCGAGATGGCAACGGCTTGCAGCGAGGTGGTTGACGTAATCGTGATGGGACCGCGATACCGGGTAGAGGATTCAGTCGGCGTCCATCCATCGGTTGTGTAGTAAATGATGGCTCCCCGAGTTGCATCTTTGATTTTGACTGTGACGGGAGCGGAGTAAGTGCCGGGTTTCACGGAGAAAGAAGGCATACGCGCGAAACAGCCCGCGCACTGCCAGGTGCTGTTGGATGCCGCCTGCGCATTTTGCATGGCTTGTTGGGCGTTTTGCGAAGCCTGCTGCATATCGCGCGTCGCCTGATCGCTGGCCTGCTGCGCGGCTTGCATGGATTGCTGGGCTGCCATCTGCGCCGCTTGCATGCCGGGATCCTGAGCGAAGGCGAAGCACCCGAATGAGGCGAGCGAGAGAAAAGAGAGAACAACTAAGTTGAGGAAGGTTCGCATGACGTACGTACCTCCTAAATTGTCAGATGGGCGTCTTCTGCCCCTTGGATGTCCCGATGCTAGCACCGGCGGCAGCCTCTGGATTCGTTGATTTTGTAATGAGTTGGTAAAAGTCCGTAAAGGCCTTGGCACAAAAGGCGGCTTCGCGGAGTTACGGACGCAACTTGGCTCAGGAGCAGGTGTTTGTAAGTACAAAAGACAACTCCTGGCGGGTAGGCGGCAGCCAGAGTAGCGGAAACAGAAAGAGGAATCCATGAAACGTACGATGGCAGGGATCTTGCTGTTGATGGCTCTGGGCGCGAGCACGCTGTTTGCCGATGATGGCTACTGGAGTGGCCGAGGCGTTCGACGAGACGAAGCGCGGACCGCGCATGACCGGCGCGAGTTGCGTCGTGATCTTTACTACGGAAACTATCGGGCCGCTCGGCATGAGCGGCGCGAGTTGCATCGCGATTATCGCGATCTTCGCCACGATCGTTACTGAGAAAGCACTACTAACAATCGACAGTTGGCGTGATGACGGCGGGACAACTCCCGCATGCGGAGTGGGCATTCGCAAATCCCCTACGTAAGTAACTTGTGGGGGCCGCGAATCCGGGTTCTGATTGGATTACCTGGGAGAGAGTGATGCGAATCGGAGCCCGGCTGGCGGCTGTAACTGTAATCGGAATCGCGGGTTGGGGAATGGCTTTTGGCCAAGCGATGGAGCAACCGGAGGACGTCGGGGTTGTGCATGGCCGATTGGCGATCTTCCGCGCCGAAAAGGAATTGTTCGCGGCGGTGAACGACGCGCGCCGAATTCAGGGAATGGGGCCGCTGCGCTGGGACGATGCGCTGTCAGCAGCGGCAAGGCGTCATGCCGCGGTGATGGCCGAGCACGGTGAGGCGCAGCATGGGTTTGAGGGCGAACCCAGCCTCTCAGCACGGGTGAAGCAGACGGGCGCTCATTTCAGCTGGCTTTCGGAAAATGTGACGGAAGGGCCGGCGGCGGAGCCGATCCACATGCAATTCATGAAGTCCCCAAAGCATCGCGCCAACATTCTCGATGGGGATATGAACTCAATCGGGATTGGGGTGGTGGAGCGGGGCGGAGAGTTGTTTGTCGTCGAGGATTTTGCCGATCTGCGGTAAGTGTGTGATGGTCACAATCTCGCGCAGCAAGAACAAGACGGAATGAGTTGGAGAAACAGAACGGGCCGCATCGCGCGGCCCGCTTCTATTTTGAAAATGAGTTTAGTGATGATCTTCGTGCCAGTTGCAGCGGTGCCTGACATCATCGAGCTCACGGCGGCGTTTTTCGGCCTGCCGGCTGTGCTCGCCATGCTTCTCAATGGCTACCCGCAGGTTTTCTTCGGCCTTGTGAATATCGCGATCACATCTTTCATCCGCGCGCGCGGGCAGTGATGAACCGACCAGGCCGACAATCGTCAGCAAGGCTACACAAAGAATTCTGATCGTACGAGTCATAGTTTTCTCCTTGTGAAATCGTGAATGAAAACCCCAACGCCACTCCGAATGTTGCGCCTGTGGCCAGTGCAAGCCTTCGATGCGGAGCACCCAAGCACTGTTGTATGCAAAGTTGGGAGAGAGGTCAAGCGCGGAGACTTCTTCTCCAAGCAGCCAGACCCCAAGAAATCCCAATCCGGGAAAATCCGCGCTAATTCATAGCGAAATAAGTTGCCGTTTATTGCCCGGTGCCTGTCAGCTTCATTAGAACCGGGCTGAGCGGCGCGCTGTCGCTCACCGTGACGGCACCACTGATCGAGCCTTTCACGTTGGGGGTGAACGTCACACTGAAGGTGCAGGTCGCGCCGGCGGCCACGGTTGAGCCGCATGGCGTGCTGCCGGATGGAGTGGCCGCGAAGTCCCCGCTCGCGACCAGGCTTGAAATCGTAAGCGTGCCGCCCGAGCCGTTGGTCAGCGTAACCGTTTTGGGGGCGCTGGTGGTGCCGACCGCCTGACCCGAAAACGACAGGCTCGTGGCGAGACCGTGACGGGAGCTGCTCCCGTGCCGGAGGCGGCGATAATTTGCGGGCTGCCGGGGCCGGAGGTTGCGATGGCAACGGAACCCTTCACTGAGCCGGTATCGCTCGGTGTGAAGGTTACCGAAAGTGTGCAACTGGCAGACTTGGCGAGCGAGCCGCCGCAGGGCGTGGCGCCGCTGCCAGCCGCCGCGAAGTTGTCGCTGGCGCTGATGGCGTCGATCGTGATCGCGCCCGTTCCGTTGTTAGTTACTGTGATGGTCTTCGCATCGCTGATTGCGCCGAGGCCGGTGGAAGAGAAATGTTAGTGAAGTTGGGCTGAGCTTCAATGGAACTTTGGGTCCGCCGGTGGCAGCGCCGGTCAGTCCGACGGTCAGCGGACTGAACTCGCTGCTGCTGGAGATGGCGAGTGCGCCTTTGATGCTGCCCTTATATTGCGGCGTGAAGGTCACGGTGATGGTGCAGCTTGCGCCGCCTGCCAGTGAACTGCCACAAGTTCCGCCGGTCACGGAATAATCCGCGCTGGCCGATGAGCTCAAGGTGATGGACGTCATCTGGGCGTTTGTTACCGTCACCGATGCGGATGAGCTTGATCCTACCGCGGCGCTTGGCAGAGTGAGGCTGGTTGGGCTCACCGTGAGCGGAGCTTCGCCCGTCCCTGTGAGCTTTACAAGTTGCGGGCTGGTGGTCGCGCTATCGGTAAACGTGAGGGCGCCGGTCACCGCACCGAGGCTGGTGGGATTAAAGGTGACGTTGATCGTGCAGCTGCTGTTGGCAGCGAGCGAACTGCCACAGTTGTTGGTTTGCGCGAATTCGCCGCTGGGCGTAATGGAGCCAATCTCAAGCGGACCGGAGCCGGCGTTGCTCAACTTTACGGATTTCGGCGAGCTGATTGAGCCGGCGGCGAGCTTGCCGAAGGCCAGCGTGCTTTCATTCAGGCTGGCCGTGCCGCCGGTGGCGATCAAGACGTAGAACGTAGTCGGAACGTAAGCGGCACAACTCGCGCCGGAGGGGAAATTTCCAACCGCAACCTGAAATGCGCCGGCGGTCGCGATATCCGAGGCAAGGATCTGAACGGTGAGCTTGGTGGAACTCACGAACGTCGGCTGCCGGTACGATCCTCCGATGTAGGCCGCGGTGGACGAGGTGAAGCCTGCGCCGTTGATGGTGAGTGTGAAGGCCGCAGCGCCTTCGGTCGCGTTCTGGGGACTGATGCTGGTGAGCTGTAATGGGGTGGTGGTGGTGCTGTAGTCAGAGGCGACGAGCACTTCGTCGCTGACGGTTAGGTTCTGAGGGTTGGCTGTGCCGCTTAAATCGTAGAGCCACTCAGTGAAGGTCCAGCCGGGTTGCGGCGTCTCGGTGAAGGTGAGCTGGCTGCCGGTGGGATAGAAGCCGTCGCCCGATGGCGAACCGGGCGCGACAGCGATCGAGCCGGCACAGCTTTCGATTGGGTAGTCGGTGACGTAATAGTCGCCGGTGATGTTGGCGGTGTAGGTGGCGCCTCCGCTGGAGGGCAAGGTGACATTGTGAGTTTGCGCGCCGCCATCGCTCCAGTTAGCAAAATTGAAGCGTGTGTTTGAACTCCAAGGGTATATCGGCGAATCGATGCTGAGGCTGTGGGAGCTGGAGGCGGTCCAGGAGGAGTCATAGGGCAATGCGAAGTTGCGGGGCGCGTACCAGAACGTGTTGTCGACTTCGACCCCGAGGTTCGACTCGACCGGATTCGTGGTCACTGTATAGACGGGCGAACTGGTGAAGTAGGTGGTCAGGTCGATGGAACTGCCGTCGTCCATTACATAGAAAGTCTTTGGATTAGCGCCAATTCCGCCGGGTAGGTAGTACGGCGAATTGATGAAGTTCCAGAAATTCTGACCGGCGCTTGGATCGGCTGTGAGCGTCACCAGCTGGCGGATGGTGTAGTACTGGCCGGAGAGCCCAGAATAGGTTTGCGGATTCGGCGACGTCGCGACTGTGCCTGTGCCGGAGGGTGAAATCGCGTTGACGTAAGGAACAAGTTGAATGAAATTCGCCGAATACACGGTCACTGCGGGATTGGTCGCGGGCTGGGTGATCTGATTGTTGCCGGGCGCGACGGTGATGGTGTGGGTCTCGGAGGTCGAGTCGTTCCAACGGCCGTAAATGTAGCTGACGCCGGTGCTGCTGAGAGTTTGCGGTCCGGAAGCGACGCTCAGAGTGTGCTGCGAATTTAGCGACCAGTTAAACACCTGCGGAGTGGTGATGGTGCTGCCGTCGACAATTACCTGCAGGCCGGGGGGATTGCTGGTGACGGTGACCGCCGTGGGAATCGCGCCATAGAGGCGCTCAATGCCGTCGATGTCAGAGGCGCTATAGCCGTTGGGATTCGAGAGCGGCATGCCGGCTGGAATCGATTCGATGCAGGGCTCGCCATTGCGCGAGAAGGAGAAGGCCGGATACTCCATCACCGAAGCGTAGTCGTAGGGACCGAGGACCTGATTGTTGTCGGGCAGGATGTCGAAATTGGAGCGGGAAGCTTTGATGACGGCACCGTAATTCACGTCCACGTAGGTATCGCGATCGGGGCGCGACTGCTCGTGCCAGACGCCGACCGTGTGTCCCATTTCGTGGAGAATGGTCGCAACCGTGCAGGTGGCTGAACCTCCAACGGTCTGCTCACCGCCTACGCGTCCTTCGTAGGCTTCGCATGCTCCGCTGAGGTTGTTCGGATCGAAATAGAAATTAAGATAGTCGGTCTGGTTGGTATAAGGCACGAGTTGAATCAAGCCAGCGAAATTATTGTTGAACTGATTGATCGCGGTATTGAGGTTGGTTAAGTTCCCGGAGGAGGGATCGATCGTGTATGGAATCGAAGCTACGCCGCCGACCTCAGGCCACAGGTACTGCGCGTAGGCCACACCCATGCTTTCGCTCTGAGGGCCGTTCGCGGGCAGTGGGGTGACGTGATCGAGAATGATGTCGCCCTGGAACATGGCCTTGCCCATGCCACTCGCTTCTTTGCTCGGATACCACATATACGTAACCTTCATGCCCCGGAAGATGCCGGTGCGGACCTCGGGCTTCTGGGCATAGGCGCAGACGGCAGAGAGGGCGAGAAACACAATGAGAGCGGACAAGGCGAGACGGCGCAGGATCACGGGACACTCCTCCTGGGAAGGCTTGCAACGGGGGAAAACCTGGGTCAAACGGACATGGGGGATGTCCGGGTTTAGATAGTGTTGACTGGAAGGGCGTGAGATGTCAAGAAGAGGGCTACTCTTCCTGCCGTTTGATCGCGTAATAACCGCTGCGAGCCTGGATTTTGTAGTCTCCCTGCTTGGACTTAACTTCGATTTTACGGAAGGTGCCGTCGCGGTTTGAGTTGGTAGGCGTATAGCCGATGTTGTACTGGCTGCGCAGTTCGGCGGAGATGTCGTCGAAGGCTTTGCGCAGTTTATCGGGCTTGTTGCCGACGTCAATGACGCGGCCTCCGGTCTCCTGCGTGAGCTTCTTCATTTCGGAGTCGCCGGAGTATCCCATCCCGCCGAAGCCATAGAATCCTCGGTCGGCGATGAGCAGCACATAGCAGATCGCGTCGGCTTTTTGCGCGGCCTCGATGGCATCTTTGATTTTCAGGCGGCTGCCCTCGTCCTGGCCATCGGTGAGCAGGACCATTGCTTTGCGACCGACCTCGTGGCCGAATTCGTCATGAGAAGCAAGATAGACGGCATCGTAGAGCGCCGTGCCCCGGGGGCCGGTTGAAGAACACGGAATCGGCCCCTGTGGTCCTATCGGACCACCCGAACAACTGACGCCGCCAGTATTGATCTTGGCCTCGTTGAGCGCGTGGCGGAGACGGCTTACCGAGTTTGTGAAATCCTGAAGCAGCGTTATGTCGGTGTCGAAGCTGATCACGAACGCTTCATCTTTGGATCGGATGATATTTTCGAGGAAGGACGCGCCCACTTCTTTCTCCATGTCAAGGACGCGCATCTGGCTGCCGCTGGAGTCGATCAGGATGCCGAGCGTGAGTGGGAGATCGGATTCAGCCTTGAAATACTTGATCGTCTGGGGCTTGCCATCCTCAAAGATTTCAAACTCTTCCTTCGGCATATTGGGAATGAGAGCGCCATGTTTATCCTTCACGTTGAAGAAGAGCTGAACGACCTCGACGTTAACCTTGAGGGTGGTGGCTGTGTCGTCTTGCGGTGAGTCTTTGGCCGGACCGTTATCGGGAACGTGCTCGGTGGAGGTGTTGGAGGTCGGAGCATTCGAGGCCTTCGGCAACTCCTGCGCGGCTGCGGTCGCGCTGAAAACGAAGGCGGCGAGCGAAAGAACGCTGAGCCATCCGATCAGGGAGATATTTCGGGCCGACAGTTGTGGCTGGTGAGTGGATTTCAGCATGGGCATTTTGTTCTTGGACTTTGCTAGTCTATCCTGTAGAGGCCTTTTGGAGTTAGATGCACCGGGACGACCGGCCCCGGCATCCTAATGAACAAAAAGCGCAGTGGCCCTACATTTTCAGCCAAATGGGAGCATGATGAAACGTAAAGAAAGCGGGATACCGGGGATGGCGGCCATGGCCGCAAAGGCTGGCGCCTTAGTTCTGGGACTCACGTTGCTATGGCCAGCCACTTTGCGGGCTCAGGATCAGCAGAAGCCGGACGAGATTCCCGACGCGCCGTCGGCGACCCGACCGATCCCGCCGCCCGAACCGCCCAGCCCGCGTCCGGGCGCCGATCAGGGGCCGGAACCGAACGACACGGCGGAGAGCAGTTCCAAGGGTAGCTCCGAGGAGCCTCCGCACAGCCCGACCGACGTTCCCGTGCAGAACAACAACAATGATCAGGTGGCACCACCGCCGATGCCACCCGTAAAGACGGTGCCTGCGGGAAGCATTCCGAAGGATAAAGACTCCGGCGAGGACGTCGGTTACACCTTTAAGAAAGTCGTGAACCTCGTGCTCGTGCCTGTAACGGTTAAGGACCAGGACGGTCGCATGGTGAACGGGCTTCTGCCGCATGATTTTTCCGTCCTCGAAAACGGGCAGCGGCAGCAGCTTAAGTTCTTTACGAGCGACCCCTTTGCGCTTTCGGCTGCGGTGATTATCGACCTCGGCATGCCGGATGAGGGAGTGCGCAAGGTGCAGCAGACGCTATCCGCGTTGCAGGGCGCCTTCACACCGTACGACGAACTGGCGATTTATACGTACAGCACCACAGTCGGCCGCGTTTCGGATTACGGGACAGTCGGGAAGCAACTGACGGCGGTACTCAACCAAGTAAAAAGCTACAGCGGCGCCAATAATGGCCCTCCCGTGACCAGCGGTCCCTTGGGTCCGCAGGGACCGATCATCAATGGCATACCGGTCGACCAGCCGGTAACCCCGGTGAGCACACCGCCGCGTGAAGCGCACGTGCTCAATGATGCCATTCTGCTGGCTGCGCGCGACCTCTCGAAACGCCCGCGCGAGCGCCGTAAGATCATCTTCGTGATCAGCGACGGCCGCGAGCTAGGCTCGTCAGCCAGCTATAAAGACACGCTCAAGGTGCTGCAGACGCAGCAGATTACCGTTTACGCGATCGGCCTGGAGAGTGCGGCGACACCGATTTACGGCAAGATTCAGCACATCCACCTGCCCAAATCGACTGCGCTCCTCGGCTACAGCGACATCCTTCCGAAATACGTTTCGGCGACCGGTGGAGGTACGGTGTACAACGAAGCTACCTCTCAGGAGATTGAGCGAGCCTATTCCGCCGCGCTGGGCGACGCCCGCAATCAATACACGCTCGGCTATAGCAGCAAGGGCATTGGAGGATATCGAGAGATTGAGGTGCGAGTCCGCTGCCGCGAGTGCAAGGTGTATGCCAAGCAGGGCTACTATCCTCTGCCCGCCCCACGCTAAGAAGCTAAGAGAACGATGGCCGCGTCAGGGGCCGGTGGCAGCGGCAGGGCTACGAAGCAGCGAGGCCGAGAAGTGCCGGTGGATGGGCGATCGATGGCCGATCCGTAGCAGCTGCTTTCCAGTAACCATTGGTAACCTGCGCCCCGACCTTCCGGTGTGATATAAGAACGATCAGGATCCGATGTAGTGTTTTGTGCAGGTTAAGCGAGAAGGCTCACGCTTGGAGGGAGTATCTCGCAATCGCCATTATGGCCGGTTTCCTGAGGGAGTCTTTTGAGTTTCATCAACTTCGCGGCACGCGAGATTAACTGCAAGATCGTCTACTACGGCGCTGGCCTCGGCGGCAAGACGACGAACCTGCAGCACATCTATCAGAAAACAGCCGAACAGCAAAAGGGCAAGATGATCTCGCTCGCGACCGAGACAGATCGAACCCTGTTCTTCGATTTCCTCCCGCTCGATCTGGGCACGGTGCGCGGCTTCAAGACACGCATTCATCTCTACACCGTTCCCGGGCAGGTTTTTTATGACGCCAGCCGCAAGTTGATTCTCCGCGGAGTGGATGGAATCGTTTTCGTGGCTGATTCACAGCAGGAGCGCCAGGACGCCAACATCGAGGCGCTCGACAACCTGATGTCGAACCTGAAAGAGCACGGCTACGACTTCAACAAGATTCCGTATGTACTGCAACTGAACAAACGGGACCTGCCGAACATTCTTCCGGTCGATGAGCTGTCGAAGGATCTGCGCAAGAAGAACGAGCCGGTTGTGGAAGCGGTGGCGTTCCAAGGTCAGGGCGTGTTTGAGACCTTGAAAGATATCGCGCGGCAGGTGCTGACGGAATTGAAGGCAGGCGGATAACTAAAAGCCAGTTCTCAGTTGCCAGTTCTCAGTTCTCCGTAAAACCAATACAACCCTTCGATCGCGCCGCGGCGGGCTTTACCTCAGATTTTTCCGATTGCTTAACTCAGAACACCTGAAAGTTCTTCCCATTCCTTCATCAGGCCTTGCAGATCAGCCTTCCGCGCCTCAAGTTCCTGCGTCTGGCGCTGCATCTCTTCGGCGCTGATGAAGGTCTGGAGCTGCGTTTCGTAGAGCGCGATGGCTGCTTCGGTTCGCGTGATCTCTTCCTCGATTTCGTGCAGGCGATCCTGCATTTGCTTACGCTTGATGGGATTGACGCGCTTCGCCTTGGAATCCGCCGCATCTGTTTTCAGCGAGTCGCCATTGGCGGGCGCCGCAACCGATTTTTGATCCTCCGCGGTTCTATACACGGAAGCCTGCTCCGCCGAACTTTGTTCCTTCGAACCTTGCTTCGTCGAACGATGATTCGCAAGCGCGCGGATGGCTGACAGTTCTCCCACCAACTCATTCTCCATGGCAGCCGTTTGCTTCGCCGCTCCGCCTTGCTTGCGCCAGAGATAGTCTTCGTAGTTCCCGGGATAAAGCTCGACCTTGCCCTCGCCGATTTCGAAGACGCGCGTCGCGAGTTTGTCGATGAAATAGCGGTCGTGCGAGACGAAGACCACCGTGCCGGTGTACTTCATCAGCGCTTCGAGCAGAACGTCCTTGGCGCGCATATCGAGGTGGTTGGTGGGCTCGTCGAGGAGGAGGAAGTTCGCGGGATGCAGCAACAGCTTGAGCAGCGCATAGCGATTGCGCTCGCCACCGGAGAGGACGCCGATGCGCTTGAAGACATCGTCTCCCGAGAAGAGGAAACAGCCGAGCAGACTGCGCAGCTCGGTCTGCGTGGAGGCAGGTGAAAGTTCGCCGAGATCGTCAAGGATGCGCTCCTCGGGATCCAGTTCTTTGTACTGGTCCTGCGCGAAGTAGTCGAGCTGGACCTCGTGACCCAGCTTGTATTCGCCGGAGCTGAGCGGCTCGGTTTGAGCGAGCAGTTTGATCAGGGTTGACTTCCCTGCTCCGTTGACGCCGACGAGCGCGATGCGCTCGCCGCGCTCGATCATGAAGTTCACGTTGTCGAACACCTTGTGCGCGCTTGGTGTCGCTTCGGCGTAGGTCTTGGCCACGTCCTTGAACTCGGCGACGATGCGACCGCTAGGCTTCGGCTGCGGGAAGGTGAAGTGAACGACCTTCTCCTCTTCGGGAATCTGGATGCGCTCGATCTTATCGAGTTCCTTGATGCGGCTCTGCACCTGCTTGGCTTTGGTCGCCGTATAGCGGAAGCGGTTGATGAAGACTTCGATCTGCTCGATGCGATCGCGCTGCGTTTTGTAGGCCGATTCAAGCTGTTCTTTGCGAGCAATCTTAGCGGCCAGATATTGATCGTAGTTGCCAACATAGGTGTGCAGATGCTTGTTCCAGATTTCTACGATGCGATCGACCGTGACGTCGAGGAAGTAGCGGTCGTGCGAGATGAGCACAAAGGCATTCGGGTAGGTGGTGAGATATTCCTCGAGCCAGTTGCGCGCTTCGAGATCAAGATGGTTGGTGGGCTCGTCGAGCAGGAGCAGGTTCGGCTTTTGCAGCAGCAGCTTGGCGAGCGCGATGCGCATTTGCCAGCCGCCGGAAAACTCTTCGGTGTTGCGCTGCCAGTCGTTTCTGGTGAAGCCCAAACCGGTGAGAACCTTGCCTACTTCAGATTCGAGCGTGTAGCCATCGCGCGCGCGGAACTGGTGCTCGAGCATCTGATAGCGGTCGGCGACATCGGCATATTCCTTGCTGGTATGGTCGAGCTCCGACATGCTGCGCGTGAGTTGCTCCATCTCCTTTTCCATGGCGTGAAGCTCGTCGAAGACGGACATGCACTCGGCGAAGATGGAACGTCCGGAGAGAGTGAGACCATCCTGTGGCAGATAGCCGGCGGAAATGCCCTTGGCGCGCGAGATCTGGCCGTAGTCGAGCGATTCGAAGCCGGCGAGAATCTTCATCACGGTGGATTTGCCGGTGCCATTTGCGCCGACGAGGCCGATGCGCGACTCAGGCGTGATGAGCCAGTCGGCGTCTTCAAAGAGGAGTTTGTGGCCGTAGCGCTTGCCTGCTGATTGGAGCTGAATCATGAGCTTCTTTTATCGTCTCATGAATTGGGTATGAAGAATGCGTCAGGCGACTGCCGAGCGTTGCTCGGCTGGACAGCCGAGGGCGGCTGTCCCCACGCCAACGTCTTAGCGGGCAACTGAGAGGCGACCTTCGTCGATGTGGTCGAGGGCACGGTCGATTACGGCTTGCAGTTCGCGGGCGTACTTGACCTCGCGCCCTTTGGCGAGGATAGTGCGCGCTTCTGCGGCGTCGAACCAGGTGGGATTGCGGCCGTCTTCGTGGGGACTGCGGGTCTGGCGGACTTCCATGAGGAAGGCTTTGACGACGTATTCCTGGACGCCCTTGGGCTGCCAGAAAACGCCTTTGGAGTGGAGATATACGTGGAAGTGACGGGGCTCGATGGAGCCGATGGCGCCAGCTTCTTCGCGGGCTTCGCGCTCGGCGGCCTGGCTATGGGAGAGGTGATTGTCGGGGGCTCCCTTGGGAAAGGTCCACTTGTTGCCGCCGTTGGTATTGACGAGCAAGAACTCGGCATGCGAGTTCAGCCTGCGGTAGCAGACGGCTGCCACCTGCAGCGGCAAAGCGAATTGGGACCCGCGTGCGGACGCCATGCAAGTTTAATCGTCAGTTTACAGAATCGATATTTCAGGATTGTTAAATGCACTGGAAATGGGGCAGGTTGGTTACTGGAGTGTAAATTTGTTAGTCGCTATTCGCTTTTCGCCCTTCGGTTTGCGGCTCGAGGCGCGGGGCTCGCGGCTTTGTTTATTTGCCGAAAGACAGGCCGCTTAACTTTCTTAAATTTCCTCCCTCGACGCCGCGACTTACGATCAGGACCTGGAATGTTTCTCCCATGCCTGCGGGTGTGACCAAGTGCTTTAGTTGGAGGGCCACTTTCGCCTGCTCTTGCGGGATGCGGCAATCTTCGAAGGCGTCGGCGAATTGCGTCTTCTCGCCGATGCCGAAGAGGAATTGGGATTGGGTGACCAGATTCTCGACCTTCATTCCGGCACATTCCGCGACTGCGGCCAGAGCGGTGAAGTTTACGTGGGCGGTGAGGTCCTGCTCTCCGGGAGCTTCGTATGGATTCGCGCTGGCGGAATGCTGACGGAAGGCCATGAGGGTGCCGCGATGGCGTCCGGCTTGTTGCTCGACGCGCGTGTAGCCGTAGTCGACGATGACGAGAAAGCCGCGCTGGACGGCGGTTGCGGCTTGGGCTAACCAGCTTTGCGCGACGAGCGGGACTTCGACGCGCTCGTTTCCGTTCGCTTCGGGATGGACGCTGTGACGGTAGAGGAATTCCATCTCTTCAGAGGCGGGCGGAAGCCAGATTTCTTTCAGATGACCGTCTTCTAGCGCGAGATGGAGTTTGCCTTGCTCACTCAGGATTTCTACGGGAAGGGCATCGAAGAATTCGTTGGCGAAGACGATAAGGGGAGTTTCGGGCGCGCAGGCGCGGTGGATTGCAGCGTTTGGCCGTTCCTCCGGAACGGACGCCGGTATCCGCGCTACACGGGCAATCGTTGCCTTTCCGCTGCCGATATGTTCGCTGAGAGTCTCTCGCAACTTGGCTTGCAGCGCGGGCGAGGATTCCTGCAACGTGTACTTCATCGCCGCGAAGAAGTCTGGGAACTTCTTTCTGGACCAGTCGAGGACGTCGCGGGCGAAGAGGCCTCGACCCGGACCTAGTTCGAGGATCTCGAGTTCGGAAGGACGGTCGAGGGCTTGCCACATCTCTTCGAACTGGCGAGCGAGCAGGCGTCCGAAAACGGCATGAACGTCGCTGGAGGTGTAGAAGTCTCCCGCTTTGCCAAACTGGTTGGCGTTGCGCGAGTAGTAGCCGGCGATCGGATCGTAGAGGCAGATTTCCATGTAGCGCGAGAACGGGATGGGGCCGCGCTGGCGGATTTCGTGTTCGATCTGTTCGCGGAGAGACAGCTTTAGCCTCTTTAGCAATTATTAAACCAGTCCGGCATTCTTGCGATCCTGTGGCGTGCTGGCGAACATTTCAATGAAGTAGTCGTGCAGGCCATCGTAGAGTTGGCGCTGGAGGGTCCAGTTGAACTGGGGATGATCGAGATCACGGGCGTGGATCGGAAGCACGTATTGGTGGACCGGAACGGTTGAGTTTTTGAGATCGATAAGGATCTCGATTACACCGTTCGTCTCGCGAGCGGAAAATGTGAGCAGGGGATGTTCGTAGAGGCGGAGGTGGTCGAGGACTTTGGTGAGCTGCGGGGAGTCGGGCACGGGGACATTGTAGTGGAGCAGTCTTTTATCTGGCATCTGGTATCCGTAATCGAGCATACGGTACCGCCTGTGGAGTATCTCCGTGGCGAGGTGCTGCTGGACGCCCGCCAACCATTGGCGCGCTAATGGCTTGATTGGTCTGGTTTGTGCCAATCCACGTGCACGGTGACGGGGACGGTTCCGCGACAGTGGAAGCCGTTTATGCCGAGATAGAGTTGGCTGGAGTTGAGGATGGGCAGGTCGGCGTCGGGAGAGGCGAGAATGGGAGGCGTGTCTGCGTCAAGCTTGACCAGCAAGGCTCCTCTGGGAGCGGATGGGAGCGGGAGACGAGCATTCCCGGTGGGGGTTAGCTCTTCGCAAACGGTAATGGCTCCGGAGACATGAATGCGATCACCGGGATTGAGGTTGAGGCCGGTATCGGTCCAAATCCGGTGAGCCTTGATCCTGAAGGAGTAGTCGGTGGGAGATGGGGTCTTTGAGTTCCTGGGCTGGGGTGAGCTTTGGGCCGCGGGCTGGGGTGAGCTTTCGACCGGACTTTGCGCAACGACGGCAGTGGCGAATGACAGGGCAAGAACTGCGAGAAGAAGTCGAAACATTCGAGAACGAATCATAGACACCTCCTGGCAGAGGGCGTGAACTGGCGGCGGGCCGCGTTCCGATCTTCTCTTCATTAGCGATCAAGAGTTAGCGACCCGGACTGTTCGCGGCCCGAACTCGGCCCCTGCGAGATTCTTTGATGCGGATTGTCTTACTCGTAGCGCAGCGCTTCAATCGGATCGAGCCTTGAGGCTTTGATTGCCGGCAACATGCCGCTGACTACTCCGACGAATCCGAGGATGGCGGTTGAGGCGATGAGAGTGGCGGAGTTGATGGTGAGGCGGATGTCGCCATCTTTGCCGTTTTCTATGAAGGCGCTCCAGAGCGTCAGGGAGCCGACGGACCAGGAGACGATGTAGGCGAGGATGACGCCGGCGATTCCGCCGAGCGCAGTGATGACCAGTGCCTCGGCGAGGAACTGGACGAGGATGTGCCAACTGCGCGCGCCGAGAGCTTTTTCTACGCCGATTTCTCGGGTGCGCTGCGTGACCGACACCAGCATGATGTTCATGAGGCCGACGCCGCCGATGCCGAGCGTCAGCAGGCCGATGAAGCCCAAGAGAATTTTGATGCCGGTGGTGATGACGCGCAGGTCGAGCAAGTCGGCGAAGACGTCGAAGACAAAGATGGCGCGCTTGTCTTTGGGATCGAAGTCGTGGTGGAAGGCCATGGAACGGCGGACAGCGTCGGCGACTTTCTGGTGATCGCCTTCGTACTCGATGGCGATGGCGTTCAGGTAATAGGTGTTTACCAGGTCACTCATGGCGCTGAACGGGATGTAGACCTTGCCGTTCATGTTGTCGTCGCCGTTTTGGATGGTGTATTTGAGAACGCCGATGACCTGATAGGAGATGCCGTCGAGGCGGACTTTTTCGCCGAGGGCGTTCTGGCCGGAGAAGAGTTTTTTCTTCACGTCGGCTCCGAGAACGGCTACGTGGCTGCGCGTGTTCTCGTCGAGTTCGGTAAAGAAGGTACCGTCCTGGAGGTCCATGCGGCGCATGTGGGAGTAGTAGGGATAGACGCCGCTGACGCCGTAATTATCGCTGCGAATGCCGTAGGCGACTACGCACTGCTTGGCGGCTTCGGGCGAGATGCGCTTGAGGAGCGGAACTTCATTCTGAAGATAGTCGAGATCGTTGACGGTGAGCTTGATTTCGCTGCCGGCCTTGGTGCCTCCAGCCTGGAGCGAGGTGCGGCCCGGGAAGACGAAGACGAGGTTGGTGCCCCAGGAGCGGAAGGCGATCCAGAGAGCGTTTTCGAATCCGGTGCCGTAGGCGAGGAGGAGCACGACGGTGGCGATTCCCCAGGCCATGCCGAGCATGGTGAGGACGCTGCGGCGGCGATTGTGCTTGAGCGCGTTGTAGGCCTGGCGTGCGAGTTCGATGATCATGAAAATAATTCCGCAGACGGGGCAAGCCCCGTCTCTACTCTTGGCGCAACGCCTCGACCGGCGGCAGCACGGCTGCCTGACGCGCCGGATATAGGCCTGCGGCTATGCCCGCGACTGCCAGCGAAACGATTGCAACTACTGCTGACGCGGGAACTATGCGCGGCGTATCAAAGCCTTCGGGCGCGGGCAATGCGGCCAGAAGGGCTACGAACGCCGTCGTTATGGCTAAGCCAATGCCTCCGCTTAGAGCCGTTAGAAATGCGCCTTCGACGAAGAACTGGGTCATGATGGCGCGATGAGTCGCGCCTAAGGCTTTGCGGAGGCCGATCTCGCGCGTGCGCTCGGTGACTGAGACCAACATAATGTTGATGATGCCGATGGCCCCGAGGCCGAGCGTCACGACGCCGACCACGCCGAGAAACCAATCCATGGCGCTGAAGATCTTGCCGACGCGTTTGTTGTCTTCAATAGTGTCCCAGTCCTCGAAGGAGTCGGTGAGTTTGGGATCGAAGCCGTGGCGGCGCGCGAGGATTTCGTGAACTTCATTTTTTGCTTCGATGTCTTGGGTTGGGGTTAGCGGACGATAGTTGAGAAAAGAAATCGCGTCTTCCGAGTTCTGATCTTTTATGCGGAAGAGATTGCGCATGGTATCGATGGGGATGAAGATGCGCGCGTTGGTGCCATTGTTGCCGTCCTGACCGACCTTGGTGACGACCCCGATAATTTCGAAGCTGATGTCGTTGAGCAGGATGGTTGAGCCGACGGCGGGACGGCCGGGAAACATGTTTTTTAGAAGCTCCCAGCCGACTATGGCGACGCGGCGGGTCTCGCGGTTGTCTTCATCGTTAAACCAGCGGCCGGGATCGACCGGAACGTGGCGGATCTGGTTGTAGTTGGGGGCGACGCCGAAGACCTGACCGTTGGTCGAACCGTAATCGCTGACGGCGCGGATGTCTTCGCGATTGAGGACTGGCGAGACGAACTTGAGAGTGCGGGCTTCGTCTCTGATGGCGACGTAATCGCCGTAGGTGAAGTGGTAGGTGCGGCCGGACTGGGTGCTGCCTTCGACGGCGGGAATTCGTCCGGGGAAGGTGAACATGATGTCCTGGCCGAGGTTGGAGAGCTGGCGGTTCTGGCCGCTGCGGAAGCCTTCGCCAAGGCCGACGAGCAGTAAGAGCGAGCCGACGCCCCAGGCGATACCGAACATGGTCAAAAACGAGCGAAGTTTGTGCGCCCACAGGGTGGACAGCGATTGGCGCACGATTTCGAGAAGCATCCGCATAAGAGCGATTGGTGGCGCGGGCCGCCGCTCGGCCGTCGCGCTCTGTCGTTAGATACGCAGGACGGGGCCGGTGCGGTTCCGCAAAAACGGTTCGACTCGTCCGTTAGGTTCTTTTACTTGGATTCGGCGATTCCCATTTTTCGTAGCCTGCAAGACTTGGAATTCTTCGAGACTGCACTGACCCTTGCTCACAGGTTGCGCGGGACCTCGTCTAAGCAGGTGACTTGGGGTGTGGCCGCGCTCCTGCGACCCTTTCCAGCAAATTTCAACCGATCGCACTTAAAGGAGGCAGTTTCCCTATGGTTCAAGCGAAGGTCCGACCGATATTTGCAACGAGGTTTCAAAATATCTGCATGTTGAGTCGTGGTGTTGGCGTCTCTGTCAGGCGTATGTCTGGCGCAGTCGTTTGTGCTTGATCTGCCGCGGCAGAGCCAGCATGCGGTGGTTACGCAGCGAATTGGCATCACGGATATCACGATCAACTATCACCGTCCGCTGGTGAACGATCGCAAGGTGTGGGGAAATCTGGTGCCCTATGGCCAAGTGTGGCGGGCGGGCGCGAATGAGAACACGACCATAACTTTCAGCGATCCGGTGACGATTGAGGGAAAACCGCTCGACCGCGGGACTTATGGGCTGCACATGATTCCTAATGCCGACGAGTGGACGGTTATTTTTTCGAAGAACTCGACTTCGTGGGGAGCATTCACTTACAAGCAGGATGAGGATGCGCTCCGCGTGAACGTAAAGCCGCAGACGGCCGAAATGCACAATGCGCTGACCTATGACTTCGATGACGTAAAGCAGGATTCGACGGTAGTGGAACTGGAATGGGAGAAGGTTGCGGTGCCGTTCAAGGTCGCGGTGGACGTGCATTCGCTGGTGGAGGCCAGCCTGAAGAACCAACTGCGGAACCTGTCGCAGTACACGTGGATCAGTTGGGATGATGCGGCAACTTACCTGCTGACGGAAAAGATCGACTACGACGTCGCGCTGAATTATGCCAACAAGTCGATCGAAAATGAAGATCGCTACGAGAACGAGCTTACGAAGTCGAAGCTGCTAGAGGCGCTGAATCGCAAGGACGACTCTCTGGCGGCGCAGAAACGGGCGCTGGAGCTGGCGACTCCGCTACAGGTTCACTTCTTTGCGCGCGGGCTGCAAGCCGAAAAGCATAACGAGGAAGCCTATGCGATCTTCCGCGAGAATGCGAAGAAGCATCCGGATATGTGGTTCACTCATACTGGACTGGCGCGAATCTATTCTTCGCAGGGCAAGTATGACGACGCGGCCAAGGAGATGAAGCTGGCGCTCGCATCGGCTCCGGATAATCAGAAGACGTATGTGGATGGTCTGGTGAAGAAACTGGAAGCCCGGCAGGATATTAATTAGCTGCGAACCTCGAGCTGCAAGCTTCGAGCTATGAGCTTCGAGCAATCTCAGCGGCGGAGATTTCGGCTGGAGTGCTTTGGTTGGATTCCCAGGTCTCGAAAAACGCGAGACCTGGGGCACCCCTCATTTCATTTCGCTGCTGATTTCGTTTATTCTTTGGCTCGACGCGTTTGTCCGCCAGTTGGAGTTCGTTTACTTACTGGCCGACAGTTGAAGAAGCGCGTTTGACGCCAGGTTCAAACCGATCGACCAGTTCTTGCGCGCGCCTGCCTCGTCTTTTCCGTAGCCATTTATATAAAGCGTGGAATAGAACCCTTCGTCGTGAATGTCGGCTTCGGGCAGTTTGAAATAACAGCGGCGCACGCAGAGTTCGGCCGAGGCGGCGATTTTGGGAGCGCGGCGAAGCAGGGCGGTTAAGTTCGCGGCGAACTGTTTGTGAAGGTCGTAAGAGAGACGCGCTTCTATCTTGGAAAAAACAAGATCGACGTAACTGGCAAACTTGTGGCTCGAATCGAAGATCTCTTCCTCGGGCGTCAGTTCGGTTGTTGTCCAGGTGTCGCATTTGGCGGTTTCGAAGGCGGCACGGGGCGAGTTTGCGGCGCGGAGAAATTCGGCGAGTTCCGGGAAGTTTTGCGCCTCTTCGATTTTCGCGAGCAGGTCGGGATGGCGCTTGAGGTCGAGGTAGGCCAGCTTGCCGGAGGGATCGAACCAGGGAAAATCGAGCACTGGATCGTCATGGCCTAGTTCGATGGAGAAGTCGGCATCCATGGTCGTCGTTGGTCGTCAGGCCTTCGGGTTCAAAATTGGCTTAGAAAATTTATGATTTCGGTTTCGGCCCAGTAGCCGTCGCTGTCACCGGCCGGCGTGGCTTCGCCGCCTTGGCCGGAGCGCCCATTCAAGTTGCGCGGTCCGATGAAGGCGCAGTGGCCGCCATCTTCGGCTTCCACGAATTGGATGTTCGGATTCGATTGAATCTTTTGGCGCGTTGCCGGTGTGATGAGGATAAAGGGATCGGTGGCGGCGTGCAGGATCAGGGTGGGGACTGAAATCTGGGCGACTACGTGGGCGGCGGAAGCGCGGTCGTAGTAGTCGACTGCGCCCTTGAATCCGCAATAGTGGGCGGTGATTTTGTCGTCGAACTCGCGCAGGCTGCGAATACCTTTTAGCTTTTCGGCGTCGAAGTGGGTGGGAAACAGTCGTGCTTTCTGACGCATCCTCCGGCGTAGCGCCCAGAGAAAATAAGTTTCGTAGAGGCGATTGGCGGGAGCGTGGAGCGCGTCGGCCGAGGCTGCAAGATCGAGCGCCGGACAGCAGGCGGCGACCGCGCGGAGTTCGGGCGGCGGTTGCTGTCCCCATTCGCCGGCGAGCTTCAGAACGAGATTTCCGCCCATGGAAAAGCCGACGAGGGCGAGGCGCGAAATACGGTCGCGGGCGATGATCTCTCGGGCGACCGCCGCGATGTCACTTGACAGGCCGGAGTGATAGAGCACGGGAGCGAGCGCGTCAGTACCACCGCAGTTGCGCTGGTTGTAGCGGACGACGTTCATTCCGGCGCGCAAGCCCTTGGCGGTGACGCCGCGCATGTACTGCGATTCGCTTGAGCCCTCGAGACCGTGGACGATGATGATGGTCAGGGCGCGCGCGCGGTCGGGCTGCCAGTGGCAATGACAGAGGACTTGAACGCCCGGGGTGACCTCGATCATGCGGGCCTCCGGCTCGGAAAGATGGATGCGGCGCTGAAGGAGAAAGCTGGCGACCGTTTGGACGTGCCCCCCGCGCAGCCAGCGGCGCGGCACGAAAGGTCTCGTCTCTTTTTTGATGGTTCGATTATTGGTTTGCGGAGGCGCCACAGTTTGATTTTAAATAGAAGCTGGATTCTAAACGGAATTCAGCGATTTTCTTTTGGGGAGCCAGTCGATGCCCATTTTTGAATACGTCTGCAAGGAATGCCAGCACCAGTTTGAGGCGCTCGTTTACGGCAAGGAGAAGGCGGCCTGCCCGAAGTGCGAGAGTAAGAAGCTGGAGCCAAAGCTGTCCGTCTTTGCGGTTTCGGCGAAGAGTGGCGGGGCTGCGCCGATGGCTGCCGGGCCGTGCGGGTCTTGCGGGAGTCCGGATGGGCCGGGCTCGTGCGCGTGGAAGAACTGACGGTTGCCAGTCTTTCAGTTCTCAGTTCTCATCAGATGTTAGATGGCCTGGGGTCATTTCCTCTTCCCGGTTGGTAACCACCCTTGGAATAACTAACGCCATCTTTCGCGAATTGAAATTCAGACCTATGATCCGGTTTGGATTCAGCAAGCACAGACCGGCGCAAAGAGCCGCGGCTCAGGGTTGAATTTCCCGTGCGCATCAGGGGGGTTGACCGGATGGCACGCCCGTTCGCGGAGGTCGTGCGGGTAAAAAACGTGAGCTTTAGCGGCGCCGTGTTGCTGGGAGTACGTGCCAAGATTCGCGCCGGCGAACTCCTGGAGGTGCAGCACGGAGGACAGAAAGCGCGCTTCCGGATCGCGTGGGCGAGTTCGGGAGAGGCAGGGATCGAGGCTTTGCCCTCCGAGCCTTGCATCTGGGAGGTCGCGCTGCGTAAGACGTCTGACATGGTGGGAGCCGGATAGGCCAAACGCCGACTGGCATCCTTCGGCCAACTAACGTGGATTCACGTGGCCGGTTCCCACTTAACCTTCAATACAACGACCACGGGCAGGGGATTTCTCCCCCGCCTTTTTGTTTTGTGACGCCAGGTTTGTAACACCGGGTTCATGACTCAAGTTTGTAACTCGAGCTTTTACCTCGGGATTTCTAACCTCGGTTCGGCCGCGCGACTTACTGGCTCAAAGGTGCCTGCGTGTAATCGCAGGTCGAGATCGCGGCCGTCGGGTTGACGCGCACGACCGCATCCTGGAACGAGCAAAAGTAGCGGACGCCGGTCTGGTTCGGCTGCGCCGGCGAAGCGATGATCTGATAGGACCCATTCGGTGTTCCGGAGGCGCCCTGCATGGCGAACGAGTATCCACTCTTACTGCCGCTGGCGAGCAGCGTGTCAATCAGGCATGCGCCGCTTGAGGTTGGCGGAGTGCAACTGGAGCCGCCCAAACTCGCCAGGTCCGGCGAGAAACCTACCGTTGAAAACGAGGAGTAGTACGAGATCTGGGCCGTGTTGACGGTGCGAACCGAAGATACTGCGGACGACTCGTTGGCAGCAATACGCGCGCGCAGCAGGTTCGGGATGGCGATTGCGGCGATGATCAAGATGATCGCAACCACAATCAGAAGTTCGATAAGTGAAAAACCCTTCTGTTTCCGCAAGTGAATTCTCCTCGGCTTCCCGTTCCCTGTGTTGCTCGGAACTCAAGCATCTTCAACTATGGCACCGGGTCCAAATCTCAACGTAGTCACGGAGGTCGGATGAGAAAGAGGTGGGTGGCAGGTCAACGAAGGGATCACGAGAGTATGGCTTTGTAACTTATTGATGTTCCTAGACTATTTGTCGGTGAGGGGCGGCTTACCGTAGAAGGCTGGGTGTCGCTGTTGCATCGACCCGAAAGGTCGTAGGTTAGGTTCCGAAACCACAATTATCGTTTCTCGTGGTCAGCAGTCGGTTCGGATTTTTTCGTCGACCAGAAATCTGGCAAAAACATCGTTGGATATCAAACGCCCGCGATCGGTGAGGCTCACGCTTTCGTTTCGCTGTTCGAGTAAGCCATCGCGCAAACAGTCTTCGATGATGGGATCGCAGGCGGCCACAGCGCTCGCAAATTGCGTGCGCAGCATGTTTAGATCGAGGCCACGGTTCAGCCGCAGGCCGAGGAAAAAGCTCTCTTCGAGTGCTGCCTGTGGCGAGATACGAGTCACCGAGAGCGCGGCGCGATTCATGTAAGCGTCGAGGGAGTCGGGCATGGCAAAGCGAACGGCTTCAGCGCCCAAATCGCCGCCCGTCGCGCGGAGCATGGAGTGGGCATCGACGCCGAACCCGAGATAGGGTTGGCGGGTCCAATACTTCAGGTTATGGCGGGATTGCCAATTGGGCGCGACAGATTGGGGCTGGCCGGGAAGAGTGCGCTGGTCAGCGGCGCGGGCGAAGTTCGAGATTTCGTATTGCGCGAGGCCGGCGGCATTGAGCGTCTCACAGGCCTGGGTGTAGAAATCGGCGGTGACGGCATCGTCGGGGACAAAGTGGGCGTGATAGCGAGCGCCACCGGCGATCAGTTCCCTGCCGAGGCGTGAATCATCGTCGACTTCCAGCATGTAAACGCTGGCATGCGGGGCGGCGAGTGCAATCAGTTCATGGAGCGAATAGGACCAGCTTTCGGCTGTCTGATGCGGCAGGCCGGCGATGAGGTCGACGTTGATGTTATCAAGGCCGTTGGAACGCAGGCGCTCTACCTCCTCGAGGACCGTCGAGCGCTTATGCAGGCGCCCAACGGATTGGGCCTCCAGATCGACGAAGGACTGCACGCCGAGGCTGACGCGGTTCACGCCAGTTTGCAGCAGAGTGTCGATCAGCAAATCCGTCAGCGTGCCGGGAGCACATTCGACTGTGACTTCCGCATCCTTTACAACATCAAATCGACTGCGCACGGTTTCGAAGATACGCAGGAGTTGGGACGAATCGAGGATGGACGGAGTTCCACCGCCGAGGTAGATCGAATCGACACAGGGGTCGAAATCGCCTTCGAGTTCGGCCGCGGTGGAGCGGGCAGCGCAAATGTCTTCGATCAGCCTCCGGACATAATTTTCGTAGGCGGATTTGGAAAAGACGTCAGAGGCGAAATTGCAGTAGCTGCACTTGGTGCGGCAAAACGGAACGGAGATGTAAATTCCAAGGGGCACGTTATCGATATTGTATGCGGGGCGCGACCGTTCGCCGGGAACGATCTCTCACAGCATTCGCTTAGAATGGGAATCGAGATGCCAGAAAATCAGGAAAGCTCCAACAGCCAGAGCATTGAGACGTTGTGCAACCATTGCGGGCAAGTCTTCTCAACGTTTCTCCACCAGATGGAGGAACAGAACGCCAAGGTGACGTGCCCATTGTGCGGCAAGGACCACGAGTGCGACGCGGCTGGAAAGAGTGCTGAACCCGGAAGCGATCACACAGACAAGCCGCGCTGAGATTTTTTCGCCTTGCCGCTTTATCAAGCGGCGGCGCGCGCCGCTAGCGCGTCGATGGTGCGCGCACAGATTTCGTCGGGTGAGCCCACGGCCGGGATTGAGACCAGCAACCCCAGACTTTTGTAGAACTCGATTAACGGCGCGGTGCTGCGTTCGTAAGCGGCCATGCGGACTGTGATGGATTCGGGACGGTCGTCCTCACGCTGAAAAAGTTTGCCCTGGCAGCGATCGCAGATGCCCTCGGCCTGCGGCGGATTACCGGTGATGTGGTAGACCGCCTTGCATTTTTCGCAGGTGCGGCGGCCGCTCAGGCGAGCGACGATCTCGGCCAGCGGCAATTCGTAATTCACTACCGCGGTAAGGGGAATCCTCTCAGACTCCATGAGATGCTTGAGCGACTCGGCCTGGCCCAGGGTGCGGGGAAACCCGTCCAGCACAAATCCGGCAGCACAACGAATGCAACTGGTGCGCTCGCGGACCATCTCCCACACGGTACCGTCGGGGATAAGCTCGCCGCGGCGCATTTGCTCCATGGCAGAACGCATGGCGGGGCTCTGATCGCGCTCCTGCTGCTTGGAGGCGGCGCGGAAGAGGTCGCCGGTTGAGAGATGGCAGGCGTCGAGGCGGCGGTTGAGCAGATCGGCCTGCGTCCCTTTTCCGACTCCGGGAGCGCCCAGCAAAACGAGGCGCCAGGCCGAGCCGTTGGTTTGGCGAGCGTCAGCACAGGGGCCAGCGGAAGGCTGGAACCAGCCGCAGCGGTCGCGCTTGCTTTGAGCGACCTTTTCCGCGGAGATGTTTTGGGGAGTGGAAACATCACGAGGGATCGAATTATTCGCGAGCATGGAGCCTCCTAGCGTAGGTCCGGCGAACATCCGAAAATCGTAGAAAAATACCGCACTTAGGGCGGTGACCGCAATCACATAATGGTGGTAATCCCAGGGGATGTGAAAGGGAGTTCACTTTTGTATCCCTCACATACTCCCTCCGACCGGGGAGCGGAGGCGCGCAAACCGATGATTCATAGAGATTCCTCTGTGCTTTTCGAGGTTTGGTCACGACTTATAATCGTTGCAATTTCTATGTCCTGGCTTATGCGGCAGACATGGCGGCGCGCCCGATTGATTCTCCTGTGTTTATGTTGCACGGCGTTAGCCGATGGGCAGACCGCTCAGCCGGACCCATCTCCATCACCCTATTTGCTGCGATTGGTGTGGGCAAAACCCGAGCAATGGTCCTGTATCCTGGTGCAAACCGGGGGCCAATATCATCAGGAACTTGTTTCGGCTGGAAGATCGGGGTTCTCGGACGGCACGCTTTCGGCGAACCAACTGAGGGAGCTGGCAGGAATCTTGTCGTCAGACAAGTTACTTCATCTCGAGCAAAAAGACATTCATTCGCCCTTCCTGGAAGACGGCTCAGATTTACTTCGGCTGGTGATCTTTCGCCCTGGTTCGGGGCGACAGGACCTCTTATTTCCGAGCCCCGAATTCGCGTTCCCAGGAACCGTGGGGCCTGTATTGCGTTGGCTGGATCGAATGCAGAAGCGCAAAGGCAGCAAGCTATCCGAAGACGCGGGGCGGAACAGCTGCGCGATTCCCGGCGAGAAGGAGATTCGCTTGACGAACCGGCCGGACTCGGGCGGCAAGCCAGCGAATCGTTAGCACGGAGTTCGATGCGCCATCGGTCTTTCGTTCCTTCACTCCCTGTGATCATGCTGCCGAAGCATCCGACGCAGTCTCCCAGAGGCGGCGGCTGAACGTTTTCCATCCTTACTGCCGTTTAGCCATCCAATTAGGGTAATCTTGAGTTTTTGGCACGGGTATTTCAGGGCGAATGGCCTCCAACCAGGAAGAAGAAATCATAGGTAAAGCTTACGACGGCCGCCTGATGCGGCGTCTGCTGGGCTATCTGCGTCCCTACAAATGGCACGTGGGAGTGGCGCTGGCTTCGATCATCGTGAAGTCGATCGCCGACGTGCTGGGACCGTTTCTGACCAAAGTCGCGATCGACAAATACCTGGCGAAGACGCCGGATGCGCATTCGTGGCTCGGCAGCCGCCTGAGCAGCAATGCGCTCACCGGGATTGGCCAGATCGGCGGGCTTTATGTTGGACTGCTGCTATTTACCTTCGCGCTTGAGTTCGTACAAACCTACCTGATGCAGTGGACTGGGCAGAAGGTGATGTTCGATCTGCGCAGCCAGATCTTTCGCCATCTTCAGCATATGCATGTCGGCTTTTTCGATAAGAATCCGGTGGGCCGACTGGTGACGCGAGTGACCACCGACGTGGACGCGCTGAACGAAATGTTTACGGCGGGCGTGGTATCGATTTTCGAGGACGTGTTCGTGCTGACCTTCATTCTGGCGATCATGCTGGACATGAACTGGAAGCTGGCGCTGATGACGTTTACGGTGCTGCCGCTGATTGTTTATGCGACGAAGGTTTTTCGCGACAAGGTGCGGGATTCCTACCGGCGGATTCGCACGGCAATTGCACGCATTAATTCTTTCCTGCAGGAAGCGGTTTCCGGCATGCTGGTGCTGCAGCTTTTCAACCGGGAGAAGCGCGCCTATAACCAGTTCTCCGACATCAACGCGTCACACATGGAGGCTTATAAAGACGCGATTCTTGCCTATGCGATCTATTATCCGGTGGTCGAAATTCTTTCCTCGATTGCGGTGGCGAGCATTATCTGGTTTGGGGGAAATGGGATCCTGCGTCACATTGCCGCTTCGACAGTCGACATCGGCTTTTCGCCAAAGACGCTGCTGACGGTGCACACCACCGAGACGGTGATGACGATTGGCGTGCTGGTGGCGTTCATGCAATATGCGCAGCGCTTCTTCCGGCCGATTCAGGATTTAAGCGAGAAATACAACATTCTGCAAAGCGCAATGGCGGCGGGCGAGCGGGTCTTCAAGTTGCTCGATACGAAAATTGAGATCACTTCGCCGGCAAAGCCGAAGAAGGTCAGCGGTCCGGGACGGATCGAATTCGATCATGTATGGTTCGCATACCGCACCACGCCTGGGGAGGGTAAGCCCGACGCGGCGCCAGACGTTGGCGTCAACCCAGACGCGGGCGTCAACGGGGGAACGCCAGACTGGGTGCTGCGCGATGTAAGTTTCACCATCGAACCGGGCCAGACCATCGCGGTTGTCGGGCATACCGGCGCTGGCAAAACGACTTTGATCTCGCTGCTGATGCGTTTCTACGATGTGCAGCGGGGAGCGATTCGCATTGATGGCGTCAATATTCGCGAGATGAATCTCGATGACCTGCGCGGGCGGATCGGGGTTGTGCTGCAGGATCCATTCCTTTTTACGGGCACGATTGCGGGGAATATCCGGCTCGGAACCACGCGAATTCAGGACGAAGACGTGGAGCAGGCGGCGGAGGACGTGAACCTGGCCGACTTCATTCGCGCACTGCCCGGCGGGTTCCAGGAAGAAGTTCGCGAACGGGGATCGACGCTTTCGACGGGGCAAAAACAGCTGATCTCATTCGCCCGCGCGCTCGCGCATGATCCGAAGATTTTGATTCTGGATGAGGCAACCTCGAGCGTCGATACGGAAACTGAGTTTCGCGTGCGCGATGCCTTGAGCCGGATGGTGGAAGGCAGAACGTCTCTCGTGATTGCACACCGGCTTTCGACTATTCAGCGCGCGGACAAGATCATCGTCATGCACAAAGGGCAGGTGCGCGAGATGGGAACACATCAACAATTGCTGGCGCGGCGCGAGATCTACTACAAGCTTTATGAGCTCCAGTACAAGGACCAGGAACTGGCAGCCACCGGTTCGCAGGCAGCGCCATCGACCGTCGGGGCGGACGACTAGCGTTCTGGCCGCATCGGAAGACCAATCCTTGAAGTAAACCACCACTGCGACGCGAGCCACCCCGGCTCAAAGAGGGATTCTTGTGGGCAACTAGTATCGGCTTCGCAGAAATTCAAAGAGGCTGTAGCCGATGAGCGCGGCAGCCAGCGCGATACCAAAGTTGATGGGGGTGAAGAGATCTTTGATGGTCCAGAGCAGACCTCTTGACCGGGCCATGCCGGAGCGCTCAAATTCGCCCATCAGCAAATTGGCATAAAAGAGGAAAATGATAAAACCAACCTCGATTACCGCTCTCCAGAAATTTTTTTTCATTCCGCCCCTGGTAATTTGGTTCTTGGTGAGAATACGCGGAGGCGGTCGACGGAAACAACAAGTATTGAAGCGATTCGAAGCGTTCGCTCCCTTACAATTGCAGCGTGCGAATACTGATCTCCGCGGGAGAAGCTTCGGGTGAGATGTATGGCGCGGAGCTAATCGAGGCGCTGCGGGCGCGGGCTGGAGAAGAGAGCGCCGAGAGCAGGCCCAAGCCCGCTTCGGAGCAGAACTCTCGACCGCAGGAGCGGGGCGGACCTGCCTCCATAAACTTTTTTGGCGCGGGCGGCGAGCGCATGCGGGCTGCCGGTTGCGAGATCGTCGTCGATGCCAAGGATCTGGCGGTGGTCGGGATTACGGAAATCTTCAGCCATCTGCCAAAAATTCTTGGCCTTTACAAGAAACTGATTCACGCCGCTGACGAGCGGCGACCCGATCTGGCTGTGGTCATCGACTCGCCAGCCTTTAACTGGCGCGTGGCGCGGCAGATGCACAAGCGGGGCATCCCCGTGGTGTATTACGTTTGTCCGCAGTTCTGGGCGTGGCGGCAGGGGCGGGTGAAACTCCTGCGCAAGTACGTCGACAAGGCGCTCGTCATTTTTCCGTTTGAGGAGAAGTTCTACCGGGATCGTGGGGTGGATGCGGTGTTTGTCGGGCATCCACTGGCGGATTTGAGGCCACCCGCGATTACGCGCGAGGCATATGCAGAGGAATATCGCCTCGATCTGGCCAAGCGGTGGATTACCCTGATGCCGGGCAGTCGCCGAAAAGAAGTGCGCATGAATCTGCCGACGATCATGGAGGCGTTGGGCCGACTCGGAGATAAGTATGAATATCTGCTCCCCGTCGCGCCTACGTTAGATCCAGAATTTTTGCGGAGCGTGATCGGTTTCGATAGGAGCGAGTTGCCCAGGTTAAGGTTCGTTCCCGAGGCTTTGCCGGCGCTCTATCACTCCCGGGCCGGGATTGTGGCCAGCGGGACGGCCACCATCGAGGCCGCGCTCATGGGCACGCCGTTCGTTATGGTCTACCGCGTTTCGCCGCTTACTTACGCACTCGGCAAGCCACGCGTGAAGGTCGCACACTTCGCCATGGTCAACCTCATCTCCGGAGATGAGACCGTGCCCGAACTGGTGCAAAGCAGATTTACGGCGGAGAACATTGTGGCCGAGTTGGAGAAGATCATCCCTGACGGCGAACCGCGCAGCCGGATGTTGCAGGGACTGGCAGGCGTCCGAGAGAAACTCAGACGCGGGAGCACGAGCGTGCATCCTGCGGAGTTGGCGGCGGAGACGATTCTGCGGATGGTTCATCTGCGGATGGTGCAGAAGAATGATGTTTCGGTGGCACCTGCCGGCAGTGCAGGACGTAGTTAGGACCGCGCGGGAGTCCGGGATGTATCCGCAGATGTGAAGCCTACTGCGCGCCGCAGTACTGCGGTGGGCAGCCTAAGGGCGCCTGCGTATGGATGCTGCGCACTCCGTTTTTGATGTGGATGGTGGTCATTACGGCCGGAGGAACGCCCCAGAGTTTTTGAATGAACCTGTCCCCGGGGAGCCACGAATGAGGCTTTTTCCACTCATAAGCCACCAGCAACTCAGCGGCGAAAAAGGCTCCATATTTGCCGATCAGGCGGGGATTTCCCGGGGCGTGGGTCACCCAGGGCGCTCCGGCGGCATATTCGTGATCGAGAACCAGGGTGTGGGTGGTATAGCGAAGCGTCTCGGAACCGGCCAGTGCCGTCATGACGCCAACGAATTTCTTATCGATGACTCTGACTTTGGGGCGAGAAGCGAAGGGCTTTGGAGGCAGCACCACCGGCAGGACGGCTGAAGGAGCGATTGCCAGCGAGTCGATGTCGGAGCCTTCACTAGCGTTGGGCTGGAATGTGTTCGGCCCAGACGTTGAATCCTGAGCGGTGGCGGACGAAGCAATGGCCAGGATGGGCATTAGGATGAATGTGAGCAGGCGAACGGTGGGCAAGCACGGGCTCCTTCGGGGCTGATCGCGAAGTCCTATGCCAGAGGAGGACGTAAAAGGCTTGCCGGCTGGGCGATTCGAGATACAATTCCGGCTCTTTTTGTGCATCTGGTGCGCCAACGCGCGGCCGCTTTTGGGAACACTGTTTTGAAGGAGCTGGGGCGATTTTTCCGAATCGGAACGCGGCTGAGAGCGGTTTATGTGCAGGAATTTGATAGGGCTGTCCTGGATTCTTCCACGACGCGGTCGCCGCAGCCGAGCTGGCTTCGAGTCAGGTCCGATGCCCTAAAGCGCAAAAGAGCGATGGCCGGAGGGCGAGCTACATCCAAGATGTCAATGCGAAGTTAGAAAAATGTCATCGAGCGGCTCGGGTATGATCAGGCGAGGGACCGACGAGAGACGAGATTGTTCGGCCCTTGTCGACCCAGCATCTTTTGCGGGAAAATTGACATCATACTTAACGCGGTAATCCTTAACGCGATAACCCCAGGAGAACCTTCTTGATGCTCTTCCAGTCTCGGCTGCTCGGCCGGACCTGTTCCGCCTATCTCCTTGTCGTGCTCGCCGTTCTCGCAACTGCCGCGGCTGCCGCCGAGAAGCCGCGTATGCATGTCGACGACTATCAGTTGGCCGTCGAACTCTTACCCGAGACCCATCATCTGACCGCCCATGCCATCGTTAAGGTCACGGCGTTGGAAGACCTGAGCACGGTCAGTTTTCAGCTCAACAATGCATTGCGCGTGACCAAGCTGGTCGACGCCAATAACAAGCCGCTCAACCCGGAGCGCAACACCAACGACTCGAGCATACGGTTCGCGCTGAATTCCTCTCTCCAGAAGAACAGCAGCACGACTTTTTCGTTCGATTACGAGGGAACGCTCGAAAATGCCGACGACAGCCCGGTGCAGGGCCTGAAGCTGGCCTACGTCGGTCCCGATACCAGTTACCTGCTCTATTCGGGACTGTGGTTTCCGGTGTCGGGATACGGCACGAATCGTTTTACGGCGACTGTCAGCGTGACGGTTCCAGCGCACATGTTGGTGATCGGAAGCGGGAAAGACTCTGTGCCGGAGAACGGCGGAAAAACAGCCGACAAAAAATTGGCCGTTCCGACCTCCCTCGGGAATTCAAAGACATTTCTCTTCCGCTGGAGCAAGGCAAGCTTTCCAGGCACGATCATCGCGGGCTCGTTTAAGGAATATAAGAGCGATGAGGCAGGGATCGACCTGCACATCTTTTTCAAGCCCAACCATGAAAGCTTCGAATCGGAGTACGCTTCGACGGCGGTAAAGGAGTTCACCTACTTCATCACGCAATACGGGATCCCGCCTTCGTCGCGGCTCCAGGTGGTCGAGATTCCGGACGATACGGTGCCTTCGGCATACGCTCCGGAGATCGCGGCGATCGCCAGCCGGGCGGTGAGTGAGAGAGTGAATTACCGGTTGCTGGCCAACACCATCGCACACCAGTGGTGGGGGGTTTCGGTGACACCGGCGACGAAGGATGACTGGTGGATCAGCGACGGCTTTGCGCGCTACTCGGAGGCCCGCTATGTCGAGAGCGCCGTGGGCGCGGGAGGACTCGAGGAAATGGTGAAAGACATGTCGGTGGGCGCGCTCGCTTACGACAGCGTGCCGCTCTCGAGCGCCGACAAGCTCGACTTCTACTCTCCGGAGTTTCAGTCGCTCGTCACCGACAAAGGCGCGATGATCCTGCACATGCTTCGATATGTTGTGGGCGATACCAAGTATCTGACGATCATGCGGGGCTTTGCCACTCAATATGCGGGCAAGCCGGCGACCACGGACGACTTTCGCAAACTGGTGGAAAAAGTCTACGGTCAGCGGCTTACCTGGTTCTTCTCCCAGTGGATGGATTCGACGAGCGCACCCGAGTTTAAGACCAAGTACACGATTTATCGATTGGGAAATAACAAAGGATTCCGCATTGTCGGGGCGATTCAGCAGGATCTGGACCTGTTCCGGATGCCGGTTCGGCTGCGCATCGATACTGATGGGAAGACAGAAGAGAAGCGCATTGAAGTCGTCGGGACCGATTCCCCGTTCTCGGTGGAGACGTTCGGCCGCCCGCGCCGCATCTCGGTGGACCCCGACAATCATGTTCTGACAAACTCGAAAGACATCAGGCTGCGCTCGTCGATCGTGCGTGGGCAGGGCTTGATCTCTCAGGGAGACCTGGCGGGAGCGCTCAGCGAATTCAACAAGGCGCTTGAGGTCAATAAGAACAGCTCGCTTGCCCACTATCGAATCGCCGAGGTGTTTTTCATGCAGAGGAACTATCAATCCTCGGCCAACGCCTACCGCGAGTCGCTCAATGGCGATGGAGACCCGCGCTGGACCGAGGTTTGGAGCCACCTCCAACTGGGCAAGATTTTCGATATCACCGGCCAGCGCGAACGGGCCGTGAACGAATACCGGCAGGCGATTCAAACCAACGACAATACCCAGGGCGCACTCGACGAGGCTCGGCGCTATATGCAGAAAGCCTACGAGCCGCAGCCCAACAGCTAGGATCGGCCAGGACCGGCGCACTCCATTTACTTCGCGAAAAATAATGACCCGTACGCGGGGGCGATCCGCGATACGGGTCGGGAGGAAACATTGACTACGTTACCCTCGTTCCTCCGTAATGTCAAGTATTATTATCGACTTTATTGAATAATGCAAGGGCGGAGATCCAGACGGATTTTGAGAGCCGGGATTTTAACTCTTCGCTCCGTGAAAGCCCTTGCGCCGCTGCTCGCTGTAGCGATGCAGCGCGTCCTCCAGAATAGGATAGGCCCGCGCCGCGGGCTCGATGTCATCCACTTCCACCGACTTCCCTTCGAGTTGCTTGTAGTCCTGGAAAAAGCGCCGCAGCATCAGCAGGCGGTGCGATGGCATCTCGGCCGCCTCGCGGTAGGCATTGAATTCGGGGTCCTCGGTCGCGATGGCGATGATCTTGTGATCTTTTTTGCCCGAGTCGATCATCGTCATCAGGCCGATCGCTCGCGCGTGGATGATGGTCAGCGGAACCACGGGCTCCTGGCAGAGCACCAGGACGTCGAGCGGGTCATCGTCCTCGGGCAAGAGTTTGCGGAACAAAACCATAATTCGCCGGATAGTAGACCGCCGAGTAGAGGATACGGTCGAGTTTGATCAGTCCGCTGGCCTTGTCGAGTTCGTACTTCACGCTTGATCCAAAGGGAATCTCGATGACCGTGTTGAACTCCTGCGGGAGCTTGCTGCCGGGGGTGACGTCGTGCCAGGGATGAATCATGAATTGTTCCCACCTTGCGCTTGATCCGCGAGAATCGGGTCATCGGGTCATCTAAACCTGAGATGGCCGCGCCACACTACCAGCAAATGCCTTCATAGGTCTTTGCGCCTTCAGGGCGCTTGGCGCGGTCCAGGTGAATGAGGTCGATGACGATCTGCTCCGGTCGGAGACAACCGGCGAGCCGCTCTTTGCTTGCCGACTTGTTGCCGAGAATCACAACCTCCGCCGAGCGCATGACGCTTTCGAGATCGGCCGTCAGCACCGATCCGATATGCGGGATCACCTCTTCGATATACTGCCGGTTCGCCCCCGCCAGACGTCCAAGAGAAACATCCTCGTCCCACACGCGCACTTCGAGACCCTCGCCCATGAGGCGCTTGATCACCTGCACTTGCGGACTCTCGCGCAAATCGTCCGTGCCCGCCTTGAAGCTGAGCCCCAGCTGCGCAATTTTCTTTTTGCCTGTGCTGAGCACCATATCGACGGCGCGATCAATGTGCTCGGCATTGCTCGGCATGAGCGATTCCAGAACGGGGAGCTTCAGATCAAGCTCTTTTGCCTTGTAGGTCATCGCGCGCAAATCTTTCGGCAAGCACGACCCGCCGAAAGCAAAGCCCGGAGAGAGATATGCGGGAGATATATTGAGCTTGCTATCCGAGGTAAAGATCTTCGTCACCTGATGCGCATCCACGCCCAGGTGCTTGCACATGGTGCCCATCTCGTTGGCGAAGCCGACCTTCAGCGCGTGATAGCAGTTCGAGAAATACTTCACCATCTCGGCGACGGGAATCGTGGTCTCGTACAAAGTCGCCGGTACGTCTTTGTATAGTTCGCGCAACGGAGCAAGGTGGTTGAGATCGCTCGCGCCGAGAATCGTGTAGGGAGGGTTGAGGAAATCGGCGACCGCGCTGCCCTCACGCATGAACTCCGGGTTATAGCAAACCGTAAAATCACGCCCGCACTTCTTGCCGCTTGCGTCTTCCAGAATCGGCAGCGCCACCGTTTCGGTTGTCCCAGGCAACACCGTGCTCCGGAGCACAAAAACATGGGGGGATTTCTTCTGCTTGATCGCCGCGCCGATTTCACGAGCCACGTTCTCGATGTGGCTGAGGTCGAGCTTCCCGTTCTTCAGGCTGGGCGTGCCGACGCACACAAACGAAACGTCGGAGTTAAGCACGGCCTCGGTGGCGTCGGTTGTGGCGCGCAGGCGGGAGGCCCGATTCGCCTCCGCGACCATCTCGTTCATGCGCGCCTCGATGATGGGAGTGCGTCCCGAACCGAGCATTTCTACCTTCGCCCGGCTCACGTCAACGCCAATTACTTTATGGCCCATGGACGCAAAGCACGCCGCCGACACCGAACCGACATATCCCAATCCAAAAATGCTGACCGACAAGCCCACGGCGCAATCTCTCCTGTTTCTTCTGATCTTATGATTTCTGTGATTTCCGTCTAATTGAGTGTTGCAAGCGTCCCACTGAAACTATATCAACTTAACCTGTCGCGACGGGAGGATCGACGGGCTGCAACCGTCCGGCGCGCGGCCGAAGAAATACAAACATTTATTTTCAATACCTTACAAGGCCCGCCTCCATCCTACTCGAACCGCGAACCCCCACGCTGTCCAAAACAATACGCCGCCACTCATCGGTAATCGCAGTCTCGCCCCGACGGTTGGGAGCAGCCATTTACGCATGTAAGATAGCTATCTGTGGCTTCCGGATGGCACAACAAGCTGGCTACGCCTGTTCCGTGCGGACTGGAAGGAAATTCTCACGCGCGGCGGTCAGGAATTCCACAAGCGCAGCGACCTTTTACGCTACCGCTTAGGTGGCAAGCAGGGCGCGATCCTCATCCCCGTGGAGGCATCTCCCCGCGTAACGTCCCCCGTAACATCGGCCTCCACGCCAAACTCGCACGGGACAAAGTTCTTTTTCGCGCCGGGCGAGGCTGCCGGCCGCGCCGCTTTGCTTCGGAAGCACCTTCCTGACGAAGCCGCCGCCATCGTCCGTGAGGCCGACGAAATCTGCCACCATCGTTTTCGCCTGCTCGGTTTCGAGAATCTCGACTACGGTTCCGACATCGACTGGCATCTCGATCGCGTCCACGACAAGCGCGCGCCGCTCGAGCCATGGTTCGAGATTCCATTTCTGGATTTCAACGTCGTCGGCGATCACAAAGTGACCTGGGAACTGAATCGCCACCAGCATCTGGTTACGCTGGCGAAGGCGTGGCGGCTGACTGGGAATGAGAAATACGTGCGGGAGTTGATCTCCCAATGGCGCAGCTGGAGTAAATCGAATCCTTATCCGCTGGGCATCAACTGGGGCAGCACACTCGAGGTCGCATTTCGGAGCTTGTCGTGGATCTGGGTCGACCACCTGCTGGCAGACGCGTCGGCATACCAGGAATTCCGAGCTGAACTCTTGCCCGCGCTCGCCTTTCATGGCCGTTACGTCGAGCGCTATCTTTCCACTTATTTTTCTCCCAATACACATCTGCTGGGTGAAGCGATGGCGATGTTTTTCATCGGCGCTCTCTATCCGCAGTTCCCGCGCGCCGCGCGCTGGCGGGAGGAGGGATGGAAAATTCTGCTGCGCGAAGCGCAGCGGCAGGTTCGTCCCGACGGCGTCTATTTCGAGCAGTCGCTTTATTACCACGTCTACGCGCTCGACTTTTTCCTGCACGCGCGCCAGCTTGCGGCGCGAAATGAAATGGCGGTACTCGAGGCCTTCGATGAAGTCGTGCTTCGCATGTTGGACGTAGTCGAAGCGCTGGCGCAGGCCGGTCCCGCCGAAGGTTTCGGCGATGACGACGGCGGCCGACTCTTCAATCCTCGACGCAATCGCACCGAGAATATGACGGATCCGCTCGCTCTTGGCGCGGCGATCTACGACCGAACTTTTTCTGCCGCTGGTTGGACCGAAGAGTCCATTTGGCTGTTTGGCGAGCGCGCGATTGAAAAATCGGCGAAGGCGCAAAAACAAAATGGGCTTGGCGCGCTTGCCTTTCCCGACGGCGGCATTTACGTCCTGGCGGGCGCCGAAGCAGCCGCCGCAACGAATCCGCAAGCCATGACGATCGATGCCGGGCCGCAAGGGATAGGCCGCTGCGGTCACGGCCACGCCGACGCGCTGAGCGTGCGGCTAACCATGAACGGCGGTCGATGGCTGGTCGATTCCGGCAGCGGTGTCTACATTTCGGCCGACCCGGCCGAGCGCAACACCTTTCGCGGAACTGCTGCGCACAATACGCTGCGTATTGACGGCTTCGATCAGGCGATTCCCGACGAACCATTTTCGTGGAAAGAAATACCGACGACTCGGGTCGGAAATTGGCTGACCGGACAAACTTTCACCTACTTTGCTGGCAGTCACAATGGCTACGAGCGCCTGAGCAATCCGGTGACTCACCGCCGGTGCGTCCTGCGCCTCGACGGTCGGAACGGCAACGCTCTCTGGCTGGTACGCGACGTTGCGATCGGCCGCGGCGAGCACGATCTGGAGCTCAACTGGCATTTCTCCAGCGATCTGGAAGTTCGCGAATCCGGAGACGCAGATTTCTCCGCGACGCGTTCAGGGGTGTCAGCGCCGTCATTGCGGTTGATGATGCCAAGTCCCACGAGATGGAGCGCCACCGTCGCAAGCACGCAAATTTCTCCTGCCTACGGCCGTGTCGAGTCCGCCCGTGTGTTGCGCGCGCGGGCGCGCGTTACATTGCCCACGGAGATCGCAACCGCGCTGCTCTCCGTTAACACCGCTTCCGCGGAGGCTGAAGGCAGCGACAAAACATTGATCAGCACTCAACAACCGGCCGTACAACTCTACGAATTGCGCGACCACGCGGGCATCTGGTCGATTTTCTTTGCGCGCGATAAGCAGCCCTGGCGCGAGGGCCCGTGGTCATCCGACGCGGAAGTACTCTGTTGCCGGATCGAAGACGAAGCGCTGGAGCATCTGGTCGTCATCGGCGGAAGCTCCGTCGCCTGGCAAGGCCGTGCCCTGCTCAATGCTGGCGGGCCTTTTCACTTTTTCGAGTGGCGTCGGCGCGACGGACTCGTCCAATCCGTGCCCGAGAATTTTTCCACCACTCCCGCGTGGGAGGAATTATTATCAGGTCTGCACGGCCCCTCCTCCGTTGTGCATCCAACCTCTAACTACGCGGAGAAGCACTGAATGTGCGGCATTGCGGGCATCCTCGAATTCGGGCGTGAGGCGCGAGCCAGTGCCACGGCGTTGCGTGAAATGTGCCACGTCATGGCGCATCGCGGCCCCGACGATGATGGCTTCTACACCGACGGCTGCGCCGCCCTCGGCATGCGACGCCTCAGCATCGTCGATCTGAAGACCGGCCACCAGCCGATTTCGAACGAAGACGGCACGCTATGGATTGTCTTCAACGGTGAAATCTACAACCACCGCGCCCTGCGCGAGAAGCTGATCGCCCAAGGCCATCAATACCGCACCAACAGTGACACCGAAACTATCGTCCACTTGTTTGAGGAGTATGGCGAAGGCTGCGTCGAGCATCTGCGCGGCATGTTCGCCTTTGCTATCTGGAATCGCAACACGCGCACGCTCTTCATCGCGCGCGACCGGCTGGGCATCAAGCCGCTCTATTACCAGCTCACGCCGGAATGTTTGCTCTTCGGTTCCGAGATCAAAGTGCTGCTCGCCCATGGCAGCATTCGGCCGGAGTTCCACCGTGCCGTGTTACCGGAATATCTCGCATTTGGCTATTTGTCCGCCGAAGACACGTTTTACTCCGGCATCCGCAAGCTTCTGCCCGGCCATACCATGACCGTTGAAGCACCGACGATTGGGTCGGATGCGAAGCCGCAAATCCGCCGGTACTGGGACCTCGACGCTTCGCAGCCGCACGAGTCGCGCGACGAAAATTACTATGTACGCGCCTATCGGGAACTGCTCGAAGGCGCCGTGGAAAGCCATCTGATGAGCGATGTTCCGCTCGGCGTATTCCTGAGTGGCGGCGTCGACTCGAGCGCGGTGGCGGCTCTAATGACGACAATCCGACGCGAGCCGATTGAAACTTTTTCCGTCGGGTACCGTGAGCAGAGCTACAGCGAACTGCCGTTTGCGCGCACCGTCTCGCAACACATTCGATCGAAGCACCATGAGGTCCTCGTCAGCGAAGAGGATTTCTTCGGCGCGCTGCCGCACCTCATCTGGCATGAGGATGAGCCCATCGTCTGGCCGTCGAGCGTTTCGCTCTATTTCGTCGCCCGACTGGCGCGCGAGCGCGTAGTGGTCGTGCTCACGGGCGAAGGCGCCGATGAAACGATGGCCGGCTACACTCGGTATGCCTTCACGCTGAAGAATGCGGCCATGGACCGTGCGTACCGCAGCGTGACTCCGCGCTTACTGCGGCGCGCGCTGCGCAATACCGTCGCGACCTCTTCCCTGCTCGGCGCAACCGTTCGCCGCAAACTCGAACACACTTTCCTCGGCAAGGACGGCGAGGCCTGGGATTCTTTCTACTTCGATAATTTCTTCTCCGCTTTCAGCGGCACGGAGCAGACGGGCCTCCTCACGAGCGAATTCGCGCGGGAATTCCCGCCCAGTTCAGCTTACAAAAACGTACTCGCGTTCTGGGAGCTCTCCGCTACGCAGGCCGGCGGCGAGATGCTGCAGCGCCTGCTCTATACCGACATCAAGACTTATCTGGTCGAATTGCTCATGAAGCAGGACAACATGAGCATGGCCGCCTCCATCGAGAGCCGCGTGCCTTTTCTCGATCATGTGCTGGTAGAATTCGCGACGCGCATTCCACGCGAAATCCAGCTTCAGGGCCTCGCCGGGAAAAGAATTCTCAAGAAAGGGATGGAAGACCTGCTGCCGCGCGAAATTCTCTATCGCCCCAAACTCGGCTTCCCCACTCCCTGGAGCGGCTACCTGGCCGGCCCGCGCCTGGAGACGATTCGCGACCTTCTCCTCGAACCGCGCAGTCTGCAGCGCGGATATTTCCGCCGCGAAGCGATCGAGAAGCTATTCGACGATCACCGCGCCAAGCGCCGCGACAACTATGACCGCATCTGGCGTCTGCTCAATCTGGAGATCTGGCACCGCGTCTGCATAGAAGGCGAGTCGCACGAGGAAATTGGTGCCTCAGAGATGCGGCTGGCCTCAACGCATTGAACATTTCGCGCGTACGAGTCGGAAAATGCGGCTAACTAACGACATATTAAAGAACGACATCAAAGCAGCTAAGAAAATTTGGTTGCCTTGGTGGGGCGTTTTGTGTCTATCGTTGTCTCGCTGCCGATTTATTCGCTGTTCGATCATTTTGGAAGGCTTAATATTGCCTTGCCAACGCTGAATTGCATTGCGGTACTTGGTTTCGCTATTGCAGTAAAGTGGAAGCTGAGCTCGCACGTATGGTTTTGGATCCTCATGACCATCCTCGCGGCGCTTCATGTCCCGTTGATTTTGTTTGTTCCATGGACCACCAAGTGGGTTCCCGCAATCGCGATTGCCGTGATCGACTCAGCGGATTTGATTGTAATGCTCGCAATTATCGTTGCTGCCGGGAAATTCATGGAAGCGCCGAAGACCGCTGAGAGGTGAGCGCCCGCGATCTCGAGGTAGGGAATTGTGCTTACCCCGCCTGCGGCGCGCCCGCAACCGCAGCGCTCTTCCTGAGAAACCCCGATTGCAGATTCAAGTTGAATTGATCCAGATCAGGGGGTGTGTACATGCGTTTGAGCGCCAGCGGATCGTCTCCCGCTCGCACCGAGCCATACGTCGTCAGCACCGCCGATTTAAATCCCGCCTCGCGCGTAATCCCAAGCGTCTCGTTCGACCAGTGCGGATTCAGCGCTGGATGCGGATAGGAAAAATGCTCGACCACCGCGCCTAGCTTCTCAGCAATCTTCGCCTTGCAACCCGCAATCTCGGCCCGGGCCTTTTCGCCGTTGACCTGCGCCACGTTGGGATGCGAAAGCGTGTGCCCGCCAATCGTGTGTCCAGCCTTTTTCAGCCCGCGCACTTGCTCCCAGTCCATCATCATCCCATGCTGGGCCTGGGCATGCGCGGGATCGATCTCCAGCGCTCGCTCAATTGCTTCCACGAACGCTCTCAGTTCCGCTCCCGCCAGCGCCGCGCCGCGATCCCACGCGATCGGCATGGCCGCCCTGCGCTCCTCGGGCGAGCCCAGTTTGTAAGTCCGTCCCGTCTCGGGATCGGTCCACTCCGCCTTTTTCGTCGTGTTAAAGGCGAAGCGAATCCGGCAGTACCAAGGTAATGTTCCGTTTTCGACCGCCTCGAACATAATGTAGAAGGTCGCGGGGATGCCATAGCGGTTCAGAATTGGGAGCGCAATTTCGTAGTTGTCGGCAAATCCGTCGTCAAAGGTAACGGCCACGGCGTGGGGCGGAAGTTTCCGGCCCGACCTGGCGAACTCGGCGATGTCGTCGATGGTGACGGGCGAGAATTTGCGCGCCAGCGTTTCCATGTGGCGCTCAAAGTCGGCGCGCGAGCGGGACGAGCCCAGAATGTAATCGGTACGTTGTGGCTCTTCGACCACGGAATGGTAGGCGAGGATGGCGGCGGCAGGCGTGAAAAATCGGCTGGCGATGGGAAGAATGGAGCTGCGTACCAGCGCTTTTTTTACCCAGCGCTTGGATTTTGACGCCAGCACCCTTGAATTCTCCCGCTTCCGGCAGCGCCGGGCGACGCTATGATAGCATACGGGTTAAGAGCTTCCAGTCAGCCTTTCCGGGGACGATCAAGAGAGCCAAATACAGGCGAATCTGCGGGATAGCAGCCTCAACTGCACATTCCGCACGACGCCAGAAATCAAGCAAGATGGGGGCGATGTGAGCACCAAAGAGCAAGTAACCGATCTCTTTACAAAGACTGTCGATGATTGGGCGCGGTTTTACGACGACCCTAAACCGCGCACCCTGACCGCGCAGAATTTTGTCTCGCGCCGGCGTTTTGCCATCCAGATGATCGAGGACCGTCTTCCGAAAGGCGCCAAGATTCTGGACGTCGGCTGCGGCACCGGCCACCTCGCCGCCGAACTCGCCCGCCGCGGCTACGAGACCTGCGGCACCGATCTCTCCGAGGGCATGATTCAGTATGCCCGCACGCACTACAATCCGGATTCGTTCCAGGTTGCCGATATTGAGAAACTTCCCTTCCCGGACAACACCTTCGACGGCATCGTTTGCCTCGGAGTCGTTGAGTATCTTGCGGCCGACCATGCCGCGCTGGACGAGATGCATCGGGTGCTTAAGCCCGGCGGCTATGCTGTCATCACCACGCCCAGCAGCGTCTGCCCGTTCTTCTACATGGATCGCGCGCTCATCCGGTTCCGCTTTGCGGTCCGTCCAGCGCTCGGGGCCATCCGGGGCATGTTCGGCGGCAAGCTGCGCGACTCGCAGCCGTATCCCAAGGTGCAGCATCGCCGCTATCGCAAGGGCAGCTGGGAAAAACTGCTGCGCTCGCACGGGCTTCAGCTTGACGACTGGGTTTGCCACGCCTGGGGAATGTACGGTATTGAGCGCTTCTGGGCGCAGGGCGGCTTCTGTCGCGCCAGTGATCGCTTCGCCCGCAACGGCGTCATCAACTGGCTGGCCTCCGATCAACTGGTCCGCGTAAAGGCCGTGAAGTAAGGGCGAATTCAAGTCAAAGAAAAACCTCATGTCGCGAGACACGAGGCGGTATCGATCGACCTGCTAAATCCTGCTGGTCAGGGGTGCCTTAGTGCTGCTTTCCTTGCCCCTTCTGTTTCAATCTCCCCTTGAGCGATCCGCCGCTGCGGCTGCTCATGCCAGTTCCCTTGCTACCCCGGCCATTGAAATTGATTGCCGAATTGCGCTCCTTGGTGGCCCTAACGGTCCGGACGTGCGTCTTTTTGGCGTGGTCGTCCTTGGCTACCTTCTCGTTCTCAACTTTTTGCAGTTCCTTGCTCGACGAACCGGATGTACCGGCCGAATGGGGGCCTGCCGCTTTCATAGGAACCGTACTCTTTGGCTCGTTCTTGGCCGAAGCATTGCCGGAGCCGTTTTGCGCGAGTCCGTTCGCCCCAACCGCCAGCACCACCGCCATGACCGCTACGAAAAATCGCATTTCACTCCCCTGACCCGAACCGCGCTGAGTCTTTCATTCTGAAGACGCATTCTAAAGACGCTTGATCGGAAGCGCGCCCTCTTCCAAGGCCTACATTATGTTAACCCATCGCCAACCGAAAGCACTCGGGAAATCCAATGATTACGGCAGTTACTCGGGCGAAAATCTCACTCTGCCCTAAAAGTACCCGTCTCAATGCAATTTACAACAAATGCACATTTATCAATAACTTACAAGCAGTACTTAAGAAACATCATGAGAGCCGCTTAACTGGCCAATCCCTCGACCTCTCCCATCCCCCTTCACAATTGCAGCAAGTTCACCTGTAACTTCGCGTACCCGCGCTCGGCGACCCACAGGTCGAGCGCCACGGAAGCGATCTCATCGACCACTGGCTCTCCCAGTGCGCTCTTCGTAAGATCCACGGTCTTGATATAGCACTTGCAGCTATCGCACGCTTCCACGCGCACGTGGGGCAACTCTTCCGCGGAGTAAACGGGCAGCTTCGCGGGATCCGTCTCGCCGCAAGCCGGACAGATAATCCTGCGGAACTCCCACTCCGCCAGGCAGAAAGAACAAATCAGTGATCGCTGGCTGCCCTCGCCCAACGGACGCAATACGCCGAGGCCGGGCTTTCGTTTGCAGAACGGACAGACATAAACCGTCGGGCCATTCCATCGCAAATTCGCCCGCATTCGAATGCCGACCGCATAAGGCTGAAGATAGGCGCGCGCGAAGAAGTCATCCGTGTCCGCAGGCATGGCGGCTCCGTCGCCCTCCCAAAACGCGGAGAGCAACCGAGGTTGCATTCGTGCATCACGGGAAGCAAGCTCCCGCGCGGCCTCGCTGAGCCGGTCAGGGCCGTTTCGCTCGATTACCGGCAAAAACCGGCTCAAGCCGCTTGCTACTTCCCCGTCCAAAGACATCGCGAACGGATTGGGACCAGAAGCGGCCTTTCCAACCCATTCCGAGCTTTCGATCTCGCGGGAAAGCTCGGCTTGAAAGCGCGCAACCGCCGCGTAGAAATGCAAAATCTCCGCCGCCGAGACATAGCGCACGGCCAGTTCCTCTGCCCGATCAATCCGCCGCTGCCACTCGCTTCCGCTCACCGCAACGATTATCGGTTCCTTGGCGTTCCCGCGCAATGCCGGGCCCTAACAATGGCCCTTGAAGGGGGCCTACTGTTTGAAAACTCGTTGTTCGCAAACTCGGCTCGCAAACTCAGCGCTCGCAAACCCGGTTGACAAGCCATACCACCTACGAGAGCATGAAAACTCGACGCAATCGCTATTCATCATGGTCAAAGAACTCCTGCTTTACTCAGTCGGCGTACTCATCGTCTGGCTCATCGCCATGCGCCTCCGCTCCGCCAAGGCCCGCCAGATCCTGTATCTCGTTGCCAGTTGGATCTTCTATTACAGCTGGGGTGGATGGCTCATCGTCATCCTCATCTTCAGCTCGCTCATGAATTTCGGCCTTGGCGAATGGCTGAAGAAGAAAATCACTGCCGGGCGCCTGTGGGTGGGGCTGATTGCCAATCTGGCGCTGCTTTGCACCTTCAAATATCTGCCGACTCTTGGCGCCGACGCCGCGAGCGGTTCGCCTCTGGCCGCGCTTAAACACATCCTCTTCCCGATCGGCGTCTCTTTCTGGACCTTCGAGGCCCTCAGCTATCTGCTGGAAATCTATCGCGAGGAGGATCTCGATCCGACGCTGGTCGAGTTCTGCCTTTTCATGTCGTTCTGGCCAACCGTGATCCAGGGTCCAATCTGCCGCCTGTCGAGCCTGCTGCCGCAGTTCCGGCAAGAGTGGTCGGTGAACGAAGAAGACCTCAGCATTGGCATCCGCCGCGTCGCCATCGGCATTCTCATGGCCGCGTTAGGCTTGCTCATGGCGGGAGGGCTGCACGCCGGCGCGGGCGTCGAGGCCGTTTTCGACAACACCACCGCCCACCACACCGGCATCGACGTCTGGTTCATGGTTCTCGGCTACGCCTTCGAGCTCTACTTCAGCTTCTGCGGCTGGACGCACCTCATGATCGGCGCCTCCCGCCTCTTCGGCATTCAACTTCAGGAAAACTTCGACCGGCCCTATCTCTCCACCACGCCGTCCATTTTCTGGACGCGCTGGCACATGTCCCTCTCCTTCTGGATTCGCGACTTCCTGTTCCTGCCGCTAGCCACCGCCCGCCGGGAAGCCTGGTGGCGCAACCTGTCGCTGGTGATCTCGATGTTCGTCTTCGGCCTGTGGCACGGCGCCACCATTCTCTACATGATGTGGGGCGTCTATCACGGCCTGCTGATGGTCTTCCATCGGCAGTGGCAGGAGTTCCGCAAACGCGTCGGCTTTGAATGGGCCGGACTCATACCGAGCCTGATCTCCTGGGCAATCACCTTCACGGCGGTCTGCGTCGGTTACATCTTCTTCAACGCGAAAGACGTTTCACAGGCCGGCCACATGCTGAAAGCGATCGTCACGTTCCGGAACTACGGCCACGTAACGCTCGATCGCAGTTTCTGCGTGATGACCCTGGTCGCCAGCGTAGGCTATTTCGCCGTAGTCGGCGGGGACGCATTGCTTGATCGCCTGGCCGAGAGCGCGAAGGAGAGCCGAGACGGTTGGCTGAGAAGCATCGGCGGACTGATCGCTACCGAGCGCTGGGTCTGGATCACGCCCATCGTGGTGATCGCCGCCCTCTATCTCACAGTAATGTTCCAGCCCGGCCACGCCGAAACCGGTCCGGTGATGTATGCGTTGTTTTAGTGGTGTTCTCTGCAAACTCAGCGGGGTTTTCAGAATCCGAGATCTAGAGTTTTAAGCACGACTGCGCAAATCCAGCGCTAGAAGCGGGTCCGAGCTCGATCCCCGTTACGACCGTGTTCCAGCGTCAAAATCCGCTATGCTAGCATTTCAGAATCCAGTAAAAACCGAAGGCGGAAACTAAGGAAAAAGTGCCCGTAACCGAAATCAGCGCAGAACCAGGCACCAGAGTGTCGGCCGTCTCCTACTGGCCGCTCCTGAGGCGCTTTGCCGTCCGCCTTTGTGTTGCCGTGACCATCGCAGTTCTTCTGCTCGTGGCCACTGAGTTCTACGCTTATCTCCGCGTCCATCCCAACGTCAACGCCCTCGAACTGGCCGCCAAGCTGGAGATCCAGCAAAACGAAAGCCCCGCCGAACGCGAGTACTGGAAAGAATTCAAGCAGGCCAATAAAGTCACCTATCACCCATGGGTCCTGTGGCGCCGCAAGCCCTACGACGGGCAGATGATCACCATCGATCAGGACGGCATCCGGCGGACCATGCACAATCATTGCGACGATCCATCGGCCACTACTATCTGGCTGTTTGGCGACTCGGTCATGTGGGGGGCGGGCGCGCCCGACGCGGACACCATTCCCTCCTACATCGCCGCCGACTACGAAAAAGCCGGGCACCCGGTCTGCATCGTCAACTACGCCGAAAAAGGCTATGCCAACACGCAGGAAGTCATCGCGCTGATGGAAGAGCTAAAACACGCCAAACGCAAACCAGACGAAGTCCTTTTCTACGATGGCGGCACCGAAGCCTTTGTCGCCTACCAGAGCGGCCTGGTCGACGTGCACAGCAACTATCTTTCGTTCAAGAATTTTCTCGAGAACTGGGGAGCTTACGAGAAAGCCGGCTTCGGCTATTTTGGCCAGACCAATACCGCCCGGTTCCTGAAAAAAATGGGTGAAAAAGTTCAGCCGAAACCGAAGGAAGCGAAGAAGGCCAGCCCGATCCTCGATGTCGACGCCGCCTCAAAAGCGATCGTGGAAAACTATTCGCAGAACATGGACATCGTGAATCTCCTCGCCAAGCAGTACAATTTCCGCCCGGTCTTTGCGTGGTACCCCAACATGGCGGTAGGCCACAAAGACCTGACGCCGTATGAGCGGCAGGTGCTGGCGTCCGAGTACCACCAGTTCCCAGAGTTGGATGTGATCTACAAAGCCACCTATGACCGGGCGAAAGCAATGAACCGACCGGATCTCATTTATCTGGGCGATCTATTGGACGATCAAAAAGACTCGCTCTACGTCGGCATCTCGCACCTTAAGCCGGAAGGCAATCAGATCGTAGCGGATCATCTTTTTGAAATTCTGGAAAAAGCGGGGAGTACAGTACCGAGAGTGCAAACAAAAAAGTAGCGTGAATGAAACGGTTCCTGAGACTTTTGGCGCTGATTGGGGCGACTGTATACGGAATGTCGTTCGCGCTTCACATCTGCTCCTACCCCACGGAAGACACCCCCACCGAAGTATGGGCTGGATTGATTTTCTTGTGTTGCGGGTCGGTCTATCTCTACATCGAGCGGAAAATGCGACCTACTTCAAAGCGACCCCTATCTCACTAAAGGAACGTTGGAGTACACACAGCGATCCTCTACACTAATCAAACTGGAGAAGTCCGTTGACTGAAACCGCGTACCGCGCTCTTCGGCGCTCTCTCGCCTCCGTGCTTGATCGCGTGGTGAACGATCGCGAGATCGTCATCATTCGGCGCGAAGGGCGCAAGAACGTCGCCCTCGTTCCCGCCGACGAACTCGCCGGTCTCATGGAAACGGTTTATCTCCTGCGATCGCCGAAGAACGCGCGCCGGTTATTGACGGCGCTGGATCGCGCGACTGCCAGAACGGGCAGGCCAGAATCGTTGCACCAATTCCGCAAGAAACTCCCAAGGTGATCGATGGCTCTACCGAAAACTCCCAGAAGCTTAGTCAGTGGCTTTCTCCATTTCGCCAAGACCACCCCCACTCGCCCCGCTCTAGAACTCGGCGACGACGTCTTCACCTACGAACAACTCTGGAACTACGCGGGAAAAATTACGGATTGCCTCAGCCAGACTCTCGCTGCCGATGAAGGCGTAGTCGCCATCCTCGCCAGCCGCAGCGTAGCCGCTTATGGAGGCATCCTTGGAATCCTGGCTAGCGGCCGCGGCTACTGCCCGCTCAATCCGAAGTTCCCGCTCGATCGCACGCTGGTCATGCTGAAAGCCTCGGGCTGCCGCACCCTGATCGTTGGCGAGGAATGCGCCGGCGTTCTCGATCAACTGCTCCCACTTATTGACCAGGGCGCAGCTCAGCCGCTCACCATTCTCATCCCCGACCCCGGCTGGTCTCCAGCCAATGCACAGCGACACCGCCTAATCACAGCCACTGATCTCAAGAAAATAGCCGAACCCGCCGAACCCAATCCCAGCCCCGACGCGACCGCTTATCTGCTCTTCACCTCCGGCAGCACCGGTGTGCCCAAGGGCGTAGCCGTCAGCCAATCGAACGCCTGCGCTTACATGGAGTACGCGAAGACCCGCTTTCGATTTCACGAAAACGACCGTTGCTCGCAGAACTTCGATCTCACCTTCGACCTCAGCGTGCACGACCTCTTCGTCTGCTGGGACGCCGGCGCCACGCTCGTTCCCTACTCTGAGCAAACGCTCACCCCCGCGACGCTCGTCGACGAGAAAGAACTCACCTGCTGGTTCTCCGTCCCGTCTGTAGCTATGTTCGCCTCGAAGGTGGGCCTGTTAACTCCGGGCGCTTTCCCCACGCTGCGCTGGAGCCTCTTCTGCGGCGAGGCGCTCTCCGCATCGCTCGCCGAAGCGTGGCAGCAGGCGGCCAACAATTCGGTCGTCGAAAATCTTTACGGTCCGACCGAAGCGACGATTGCCATTACCTGGTATCGCTGGAATTCTCAGACCTCGCCCGCCGAGTGCGTCAGTGGCCTCGTTCCCATCGGATGGCCCTTCGACGGCCAGCAGATCTGCGCAGTGAACGACAATGGCGAAGTCGTGCCGACGGGCGAAACCGGAGAGCTTTGCCTCGGCGGCTCGCAGGTCACCCGCGGATATCTCAACGATCCTGAAAAGACCGCGAAGAGTTTTGTGAAGTTGCCGCACACCGGCGACCAGACCTGGTACCGCACCGGCGATCTCGTCCGCATGGATGACCGCGGCTGCGCCTACTATCTGGGGCGCCGTGACTTCCAGGTAAAGATCAGCGGCTATCGCGTCGAGTTGCAGGAGATCGATCTGGTCCTGCGCCAAGCCTCGAAGACCGAGCTGGCGGTTGCCATCCCGTGGCCGCTCTCGGAAGGCTCAGCTTCGGGAATTGTAGGAGTAGTCTCCGGTGCCGATCCGGCAAGCGATCAAGAGGTGATCAAAGCGTGCCAGCAGCGCCTGCCGCGCTACATGGTCCCAGCGCGCATTTACCACTTCGACCAATTGCCGCTGAATGTGAACGGCAAAATCGACCGCGGAAAAATCACCGAAATGTTGCGGACCTGGAGAGACTAGGGAAAATTGCAAACGTCAGAAGTCGGATTGCAAAGGCAAAAACCTAAGGCGCGCTGACTTTCCGCGCCGCTCCGCCTTCACTCGAGACCGGCGCCACCGTCATTCCCTTCCGGTCCTCAAGCCGCGCAAAGGGAGTATTCCACTTCAACCAATACCGTGCCTTCAGATAGAACGTGTAATAGACATCCATCAGCTGAGCGTCGAGACCGGCCCGCAACTCCGCCCGTGGCGTGTCCAACTGATATCCCGTTTCCGCGAGCAGGTCCGCGATGCACCACTCCACCTCGCGCGCCTGCTGCGGCGTGAAAACGCGCTTCCACCGCCCCATCTTGCTGGCGCCCGCCTCGCTGCTGTCGCCCTTAAACGACGAATTCGGATTATTTACCGATCCCAGTCCTACCCGCTGAATGTGATCGTAATCCAGTTCCTGATCGATAAACTTGCTCACTACCGCCAGCGTCCCGCGCGGATCCTGCACCATATCCTCATAGTGCACCTCCAAATAATCGGGACCCATCGCTCGCCCATACTCGCGTCCCTTGCCCACCAGCAGACGCCAGAACATTGCGCATGCCAGGTGCGCGCGCTTCTTGTCAAAGGGCAGCGGACGATACCGATTCGACTTATACAACGAAGCCGTCGCATCCCGCCCATCGCGAATAATGTGGATGACCAGCGCGTTCGGAATCTCACGCTTGATCATCGGCAGCGAGAGCAGGTGTTTCGGCGTCGATTCCGCCCACCGCGCCACTCCCTGCTTCTCGGCCATCATCTCCATCTGAATGCGCAGCAGATCGCCCGGGTTATGGCATTCCTGCATAATCCGTTCATCAAACCGCTTGGGATCGAGCCCGGTCACCAGAAACATCGCGCTGTTGGTGTAGGCATCGAGCATCTTGCGCCGGTTCGCGGCCACCGCCAGATTGCCAAAGTGCCGCCCCACCACGGTGTAGATCGCGCTCTCTTCCGGAAAAACAGCAAATCCGCCCGCCGAAAGCAGCGAGTAATAAAGCAATTTTGTGCCAGATCGATGCGAGCCAAGAACGAAGACCGGGGCCTTAGATCGGGCGGATGACGGAGCCGATGAAGCGGAGCGAGTTTGGATTTGATCCTGCAGTTGCGTCTCAATCATGGGAGCGTTGACTACTACGATCTTACATTTTCGCCGGCTTGCCAAACCTCTCCGCCATCGCGAACATCGATCGCACCGTGTCCATGTCCTTGGCCTGCACCTTGCTGGCCGGCACTTTCTTTCCCGCGATCTTTTGGAGTTCCAGAAAGATCTCGATCATCGCGAACGAATCGATCAGCCCCGACGAGACCAAAGGAGTGTCTTCATGGATCGCCGCTCCTTTTCCCTTCATCACCTTCTCTGAAATATAAACGGTGAGTTGCCTCATCAATTCGCTGGTATCCGCTACCTGGTCAATACTCATAATGGATTCGCTCGATCCCCAATTCAATTCTTCGTTTCTCACGCTCCGCCGTCAAGCCCTTTGCAAAAGCGCGACATTACGGCGGGTATTCCGGAAGTTTTCGACCGCACCCCACGCGCAAGCCCCGTTCGCCTTCCGTTACTGCTTCGAGTGCGACGACAAAAACTGCCACTTCTGGGTGTCCTGCGAGTTCACCCATGCGTGTCCCAGGCCTTCTTCCCACATGAACTGCACTTCCGTATTGTTCGCACAGGCCGTTGCATCGTTCCCCAACGTGCTCTGATTGGGCGCATCGTTCACGCAGAGCGGCGTGCTGTTCTGGAATGAAGTGCATGAATTCTGTTGCGTCCAGTAATTAAACGAGTCATCCACGGTCGCCAGGTAGAATTTGATTCCCGAGTAGCCCGTGGTTCCATGGTTACACGGGGGAATCTCTGTGTCGGCTGTTCCATGCCATTCCTGTACTGAAATTGGCGCCAGCGGCGCCCCTGGCATCGTAATGGGTGGTGGATCAAGCTGCCCCACGATGGTTCCCGATCCGATCACCACCGCGGCCACCAGATCCGAAATCTCGACCGCAACCCGATGCGACATCTGCGCGCCCGAAGAGAATCCCGCCACATAAACCTGATTCGGATTTACGTTATATTGCGCCGTCAAATTCGTGATCAGCTGCCGCAAAAATCCCGAATCGTCGGGCGACTCCTGGAATGCCGAGTCCATGTAGTAGGCGTCCCAGTTCCACTGCCCTGACTTCGAGTTGTACGTCGAAGCGGGCTTCACCAGAATAAATCCGTTGGCGTCGGCGACCGATTGCCATCCCCAGTTCAGCGAAATCACCGCCTGCGGATTCGTCGTCGTCTGCGTTCCATGCAGCATCAGCAGCAGAGCCGGATTGGCGGTCACCGTGATCGGTACATACACTTCGTAGTAGCGCGTAATCCCGTTCCACGTCATCGTCGAATCGATGAACTGCCCGTTTCCAACCACCTGCGGCACAACGTTCGATGTGCTGCTGGCATACTCCTTGCTTCCGACATAGACCGCCGTAATCGAATCCGTTCCTGCGGGCAGAGTCGAGGATTGGTAGGTGGCCGCTCCCCCAACCAGCGGTTTTGCTCCGAGCTTCATGCTCCCATTGTAGAAAGCGACACTTCCCGTGATCGATGTGTTTCCCACTTGTCCGGTGACGCTCGCCGTGAGCACAACCGACTGGCCCGTCGCCGCCGGATTTCGCGAAGAACCAAGGGTTGTCGTCGTCGGCGCCATTTGCACCAACTGGGCTACCGGCTTCGACGTGCTCGGCTTGAATGTACCGTCGCCCGGATATTCGGCTTTTACGTTATCCGTTCCGCCGTTCAGGTTCGCTGTCGTAAATTGCGTCGACCCTCCGCTTAACATACCCGTCCCAAGCGTAGTCCCACCCAGCAGGAACGTAATCGTCTCGCCATCCGGCGGAGCCCCTTGGCTCGAGGTCACGGTCGCCGTAAAGGTTACGGATTGGCCATACGTCGAAGGGTTTTGTGATGACGAAATTGTGGTCGTGGTTGTGGTCAGCGCCGCGCTCAGGCTGGCTGCCATTCCTACCATCATCACCAGGCATGCAATCTTTTTCATACGTAAGCTTTCCTCTCGTTGCCTAAGTCCTTCCAAATTTCCCCGGACTCAATCTGTGCCCCGCCCCTATTTGCAGAACTGTCTATGACTTACAGTTTCCTGCAACTCCAATTAACCCCAACAGATGGCGGCGATATTCTATTTCCAAGCAAATCCATCTCCAACTTCAAGCGAGAGCCTGCGGGCTCCGGGGCCGCCACTGCCTTGAACACTGACACCCGTTCCTACGGAGATCCAGCTCGCGGTAATGGCCCAGAGGGTACCCGTGGAAATTCAGGGGAATTCGCACCCATCCCTGTGGTCTTTCCTACGACCTCTGACCTCTTGAACAACTTTTGAATTTACCGGGAAGGACTGGCGTTAACCGCCAGCTTGATGACAACTGAAACTGTTTCTAGAGAATAGCCAGTAATTGCTTTTTGTCAATCCCACGAATCACCGATCTGTCCGGCGAAGAGCGGGCCCACGCGATCAGGCGATTGCAACCGCAAGGGCCACAGCTTAGAAATTTCAATCTCAGACCTGCAATCCTCAGTCGTTGTCCGGCGGCTTCGGCTTTCCCCTTCGGTTCAGGAAATACTGCTTGTCATACTGCGCCTGGATTGGCGTAAACGTGAGCGGAGTCTGGCTGAAATCGAAAAAGTCCGACAAATCGCCCAGCGCATAAGTGTCCGCGTATCCGACCGAGGGATTGATCTCCGGCAATCCGAAGTTCTCTTCGATGAACTTCAAGATGCTGCCGAAATCGTTGTACTGGTGTGAAACATACGCCGGTTTCGCAAACGGCGAAATCACAACCAGCGGCACACGGAATCCATATTCGTAGGAATTGGGATAAGACTGAGGATTGTTTCGTATGGGCGGCGAAACATGATCGTACCATCCTCCCCAATCGTCCCAAGTCACGATGATCGCGGTGTCATTCCAATAAGTTTCTCCGGTTCCGGGGCAGGCAGCATTGGTTCCGATCTGGTTTACGATCGATGCCACCCATGACGGCCCCGTGCCGTTGTTGTCGTCTGCGTGATCGGAGGCTTCGCCATCCGGAATCACCCACGTGACTGAAGGCAGCTGGCAGTTCTGAATATCGGTCAGCACCTGCGCCCCCACTCCCTCTACCACAACTTTAGGATTCGGCCCCGTCCAGTCTGGTTCCTGGCTGCATGCGAGCTGGTCCGGCGGCCCGGTCGGCACGCACATGTGCTCGATCCCGTTCGGTGCGGTCCAGATGAACCCGTCTTCCGGTGTGTAGTACTTCCAGCTCAAGCCGTTGGCATCCAGCACATCCGTCATCGTGGGGTGTTCCATGCATTCCGAGTTATTCAGCACGATGAAGTTGCCGTTGGGGAAAGGTTGGCTGGTGTCCAGCAGATTGACATAGGCGCCCGGCGGGGCGAGACATCCCACGCCCTGCGAGCCGTCGGCACGCTGAACGCCCCCCGGGTTGCCCGCCAGATAATACGTGCTCGTGGTCCCGCTCAGGCAGCTTCCTCCCGGTACACAAATCGCCGACGTTCCCGAAAGAATGTATTGGTGCGCCGGCATGCTCGGCCCCTGGTTGGTCTGGAACATTCGGTCACCGAAGCCGTAGGTTTCGGCCATGGTGAAGTAGGGCTGCACGTCGGAGGCCTGCACGTATTGGAATTGCGGATTACTGGGACAATCCGCCGGAGGGCCGCACGTCACCAGATCTTCGCCGTCCATCAGGCACTGTGTCCCATTCCAGTCACACGCCTTCAACCAGGCATCGTGGCCGTGATTGAGGTCGTAGTCGGTCACCAGGGAAACGGGCGTCAGCGTAATGGTCTGCCCGCTGGAATTCTTGCCAGTCGAAGCGATGTCCGCGCCGCGGTTGATCAGCACCGGATCGTGAAATAGATTGTCGGTACTGCGGTTTTCCTGAAAAATGATGACCACGTGCTGGATCGCGCCCCCGTTGGTCGCACCAATTCTCGTCTGGATCGATCCACTGCCACTGCTCGGCCCCCCGCCAGAAGCCGTCGCCTGATTGGTCACCGTCCCGGATGCACTCGCCGAAACATGCACGGTCAATGTGATCACCGGGAAACTCGCCCCCGCCGAAAGTGCCGTCGCATTCGTGCACGAAACCGTGCTTCCCAAAGTGCAAGTCCAACCAGTTCCGCTGGCGCTCGAGGCCGTGAAAACGCTCGGCAAAGTGTCCAACAACGTCACGGTTCCGCTCGTCGTACTCGAACTGCCGTTGGTGACGGTGATCGTGTACTGTCCGGTTCCACTCGCCGCAAAATTGCCCAGTTGCGACATCGCGATACTCCATGAGTTCGAACCCGACACATTCGACCCAACGCTGCCGCAACCACTCAGAATACCCACCGATACGACTAAAATCCCACACCACAACCGGGGCCTAACCAAAAGCCGAATCATTGAATCTCTCCTAATTCCCACCAAACTAAGAGCTCAAACCTGCCTTGAAAGCTTCAAACATCGACCTGCGACATGCCGGGAGCGGCAAGCGCCCATGTTGCGCCGAAACAGTCATCTCGGGCAAAGTGGGGCGAAAGCCGAAAAAACATCAACCGAACGCCGGATCTTCCGGGTCAAACCCAGGAGAAGATTGTACTTAGGGAACAGAAGTTTGGATGCCGCTCCGGCCCAAAAACGTGGCCTGGGTGTTTAGTCGGCAGTGCCGCCCCTTAAATAATACAGCCAAAGGGAGTTAAGGGTACGGGACGGAGCTACTGAGAGGTGCAACGTCCGGATCGCAAAAGGCAGGAAATTGTGGTGAGCGGGATTCCGTGGAAAGTCGATCCGGAGGAGCTAACTACCGGAGGACATTGGCGTTATCGCAGATAGCGTACGATTACGTACGTATAATATTGTCAACCATTGCTCCACGTGGAGCACAACCTATGTTCCCGGCGGAACACCCAGGGCCTCGGTCGTTACCTGCCTGAACGCCCCCTGCCGGAACCTTTTGAGTCGGAGCCAATGGGAGTGAAGGCTAGCGGCGCCTGGGTCAGGTCATAGAAGTCCGACAGGTCTCCGAGGGCGTAGGTGTCGGCATACCCAACCTTCGCATCCACCTGCGCCAGCGAGTACATTTCCTCCACAAACCTCAGGATGCTGCCGAAGTCGTTGTACTGGTGCGACACGTACTGCGCCTTGGCGTAGGGAGAGATAAAAATCAGCGGCACTCTCAGGCCATAGGTGTTCGAGTTGGCATAGGGAGCGGTGGTGCGGACGAGGGGGGCGACGTGATCGTACCAACCACCCCAGTTGTCCCAGGTCACGATGATGGCCGTGTTCGACCAGAACGAACTCTCGCCAATCGCGTTCACGATCGAAGTCACCCATGCGGGGCCGCCATCGCCGGTGCCCGGCTGATCAGAGTTGTCATCGGATGGGATGACCCATGTGGCGGCGGCGAGATTGCCGCCCTGGATGTCGTTGACGATCTGCGCGCTAGTCCCCTCGATCACCACCTTGGGATTCGCGCCGGTCCAGTCCGGGCCGCCGCAGCTATTGCTGTTCGGATCGCCGGTGGGCTGGCACATGTGGGCGATCGCGTTAGGCGCCGTCGCCGGCGAACCTGCATCCGCGGCGTAGTACTTCCATGAGAGGCCGTTAGCATCGAGCACATCGGTGAGCGTCGGATGCTCAAAGCACTCCGGTCCGATCAGCTCGGAGTAACTCGAATTCGGAAAAGCCTGGCTGGTATCGATGAGGTTAAGAATGGAACTCGGAGGCGCGAGACAGCCTGACCAGAACGAGCCGTCGCTGCGCGCGTTCAACGACGGATCGTCAGAGACAAAATATGTACTCGTGGAACTCGCGAGGTTGGCAAGGATTGGACACTGGGCTCCGGGGACGCACACCGCCGAGGCCCCGGATATCAAGTATTGGTGCGAGGGGAAGCTCGAGCCTTCGTTACTTTGGAACATGCGATCGCCGAAAGCATAGGTCTCGGCCATCGTGTAGTACGGTTGAATGCTCGCGTCCTGCACGAACTGATAGGCGGCGTTGTCGGCGGGGCAGCCCGTGCCCGAGCACTGGACGTAGTCGGCGCCGTTCATCTCGCAGGAGGTGCCGACCCAGTTGCACGATCCAAGGAACGTCGAGTGGCCGTTGGCGAGGCTGTACGTGGTAGCAAGCGGCGTCGACGCCAGCATGACTTTCTCTCCGCCGCTGGTGTAGCCGTAGTTCTGAATGTCGGCGCCGCGACCGATGAGCGTCGCGTCCTGAAAGAGATTGTCGGGCGTGCGACCGTCCTGGACGAGGATGACAACATGCTGAATTTTTCCGGCAAGAATTGCGCCGATCTGAGTTTGCAGATTTCCGCTGGCGCTCTCCGCGCCGCCGCCCGAGGCCGTGATGCTATTGTCGATCGTTCCGGAAGCGAGTTGCGAGACGTTGACGCTGAGAAAAATGAGCGGATAGCTTGCGCCGGCGGCGAGCGTATCGGAGCGAGTGCAGGTGACCGGAGTGCCGACCTTACAAGTCCAGCCCGTGCCGCCAACACTTGAGATCGCGAGCACACTGGGCAAAGTCTCGGTCACGTTGGCGGGGCCGGTGGTGGCGGCATTGCCGGTGTTCGAGACGATGACGGAATACTGGCCCACGCCGGTGGGCGCAAAACTCCCGGTCTGAGAGATGGATACAGTCCAAGCTGCAGAGGCGCCTCGGGCGGAGCTATTGCTGCTGCCACAGCCGCTCAGGATCGAGGCGGCGACCATCGAAAGAAAGAATGCGAGCCCGAACTTCAGCCGGTTCATGAGAGTCTCCTAAGCGCCGAAACTGGAAACGATATGTCCAAAATTGCACGTACTTAATTATGCGTACGTTATTGCACACATCGGCCACGCTCCGGCTGAACGCCGAAGAAACGTACCGGGGGGCTCCGGTGGAAGACTGACCGTTACAAGATGACAGTCAGAAGCAACTCAAGCCTCGCGAGGCGGGGGCTCTAGAGCCGGGCAAGGTTTGGATGCAAGTGTAAGTGAATATCACAGGCGAGGTGGTTGGGGCAAGGATGCAACTGAGAGTCCCAGGATTTCAGCGTTGTGGTAGCTCTGTCTCGTACAACGCGAGACGTGGAGCAGGACGACTCTGAGAATCGTCACAAGTGGAGGGTAGCCCCGGTCACAGTCTCGCGGTCTGCGCGCCCATATCCTAATTGGATGTGGACGGCTCAATGACGAAAACGGCCAGGAAAGTGTTGCGGACATTGCAGAGCGAGTTTCCATCGCTCAAGGAGGCTAGGGAAGGTTTCTCTCGGCATGGACGGCGGTGGCTGCGCATTCCCCATGAAAGCGATTTCCGAGCGCTGGCTCTTTTTCCTCCTGCGATTCAGGGATGCTTCATCGATGTGGGAGCCAATCAGGGGCAGAGTATTGAATCGATTCTCTTGTTCAGACCGGACGCGCAGATTATTTCATTTGAGGCGAATCCGGGGCTGGCGCAAAGATTGGCCGCCCGGTACGGGAAGCGCCGGAATATTCGGGTCGTTGCCGAGGGACTGGCTGACTCGGCAGGATCCTTCAACTTGTCGGTGCCATCGTATAACGGGTTTGTTTATGACGGCCTGGGCTCATTTGACAATGCGACTGCCGCGGCCTGGATCAGCGAAGAAACGGTGTTTCGGTTTAAGCCGAAGAAGTTGCGCATCGCGCAGGTGGCATGCACCGCGAATACGCTCGATTCGCACGGACTCGAGCCCATCTTTATCAAGGTGGATGTTGAGGGGTACGAATACCGTGTGCTGGCGGGCGGCAAGGATACGCTGCGGCGCTGCCGGCCCATTCTGCTGGTTGAGAATCTGAGAGGCGATGCGCGGACCGCGCTGCTCGCCCAAGAACTGGGATATGAGGAATATTACTTCGACGGCGTCGGGTTGCGGAGAGGACAGTCGCGGAGCGCGAATGCTTTTCTGGTGACGGCGGATAGGCTGGAAACACTACTGGGGCGGGAACTGAATCAGACGTCTTCCTGATAGGCTTCAACCGCGGTGCGGACCGGCGCTCCCATCCCATTTGCCAGCTGAGTAGATTCGTCTTCAACCCCGAGGTCTCCAACTTTGAAGGCGCGCTTGGTTTTGAATACCCAGAGGACACCTACCCCGTAAACTGCGCCCGCGATCGCCATCTGGAGCAGCAGACCACTGTAGTGGTGCGGGTGGAACCAGCGGCGCATGAGCAGCAGGGCGGCTACTAACGGCATCGTGATGAGAACCGGGAGGATATAGGCTTCGCTGAGATAGGCGCTCATGCGAATGCCTAACTGGCGGCAAAGGTGCCAGGGCATGAACATGGTCATGGTGCAGAACAGAGGGATGGCGGTGCCGAGGGCGTCGCCGTAGATTCCATAGAAGGGCCCGTGTCCGGCGCGCTGGAAGTAGTGCACGAGGGTGATGCTGAGCACCAAGTTGACAATCCCCTCGCCGAGGGTCACGAAGGCCCAGGTGCGGTGCTTGCTGATTCCGAAGAGGACGCGGCCGGAGGCGGCCTGGCACCACATCAGAGTGGCGGAGGTGATCAGAATGACGAGGATCGGATAACTGGTTGCAACATATTTTTTGCCGACCCAGACTTCGATGACCGACTGACCGAGCACGATGAGGACGGCGGTAATGGGCAAAGCCGTAAAGGCGCAGAAGCGATTGCCGCCTACGAAAACCTTGCGCAACCGATCGAGATTGCCGGTGGCTTCCGACTGGCTGGCAATGGGAAGGAAATTTTGCGCGAGCGCCATCACCACCTGCTGCGCATAGCTGACGATGCGGCCGCCGATGCTGAAGTAGGTGACGGCTGACGCCGAGATCATGGTGGCGATGACGATGTTGTCGCTTTTGAACTTGAGCTGCGTCGCGATCATGATGAGGAGCGTGACGCTGCTGTAGTTGATGATGGTGCGGAAAGTTTTGCGGTTGACGTACTTGAAGCCGATCGGGACGGGCTGGATGTTGTAGGCGACGAAGGAGCGCAGGATCGAGGTCAAGAGCGGCGCGCCAACCGTGATGGCCGCGATGGTGAGTAGCCCACGTTTTTGGTGGATGGCAATGAGGATGAAAACGAGGCGAAGGAAGTCGCCACCAACGTTCGCCCAGTTGTTGACATAGAAACGCTGGAGGCCGTCGAGGTACCCGCCGATGACGCCCATGGGAAAGCCAATGCCCACGGCGGTGCCGACGATGATGAGGAGCCAGCGGGCTTCGGAGTGAAGTTCGGGAGGAATTTTGAAGACGCGATCGACGTAGAAGGAGAGTATGCCCGTGAGAATGAGGCTGGCGACCCCGAGGCAGCTGTAGGTAAAAAGTGCGGTGTTAACGATCTTGGCAAGGTCTTCGATGTTGTCAGTAGCGGTGAATTTGGAGACGTAGCGGACGACCGAAGAGCGGATGCCGAGGTCGAACAGTCCGTAGTAGCCGGTGATGGAAAAGATGAGGACCCAGATGCCGAAGGCCGCATCGCCGAGCCAGTGCAGGATTATGGGCGAGAGGAACAGGCCGACAAGCACATCGCAGCCCAGCGAAAACCAGGTGGAACCGACGTTTTTCAGGATCTGGCGTTTGCTGATGTTTGTCATTCGGCGTTTCTGAATTCGTAACTTCTAAACATGGCAAAGAATGCCGTGCGCTTTGCAAAAATGTTTCGTGAAAAAAGCTAAGTGGGCTGTCCTGCCTTCGCCCAGACGGGGAGAGCTTTGGAGTCCAGTTCGCGGCTCTGGAGTTCATACCCCAAAAAGTTCATGAGCGGGTACCACGCGACTTCGATCTGTTCGGCGGCGTCGCGCGGCAGACTTTCCTTCCAACCGCCCGACTTGGCAGAACGAACGAACGGAATGTCTTTTACCGTATTCTTTGTGCCGCTCCATTTATCGGCATCCTTCTTTTCGAGCTTGCGCATTTTGTCGGCGGAGCTGCGCTCGACAGCGGCTTTGAGGCGAGCTTCGTCGGCGGAGATGCCGAGGAATTCGGCGATCCTCGCAGTCTCCGGAATCGGGTCGGAGAGCAGGTCCTCGTAGCGCGCGAGCAGGAATTTCGGATTGCCGTAGCGGGCACCGACCCAACTGGCGACGTGCTCCCACCATGAGCCGTAGGAGGAGGTTTCGCCGGCAAGAAATGGATTGATGAACTGGTCGAGCGTGGTGCCGGGCGCAATGTAGCGCTTTTTGAGGTCGAAGTAATATTCCGAGACGGCTACGTCGCGCGGGTCGCGAACAAGGTAAATGACCTTGCGGAAACGGGCGTCGAAGGGCTCGTGGCTCTTAAGGATGCGTGGGCGCGGAACAGTTTTCAGGAATCGTTTGGTGATGACGTCGGGAGCCGGAAGAAGGTAGTTGATGTTCGAAAAGCTGACGGTTTCGTCAGGGTTGAGGAGGTTGGCGAGGAGAAAGCGGACCCAGGTATTGCCTGACTTGGGATAGGAGACAAGGAAAGTGTCGTCGGGATACACGGTGTAGTGACGGCCGACGTAGGTGAGTCCGAGGGCCCGTCGGGCGGCGAATTTGAGGCGGCGGAGCATGGTGGCCTAGGATTCCGCGCTGCCGGCGGAGTCCGGAGGGCTCGCGGCGCCGGGATTGAAAGGTCTGAAACTTAACAATGACAACTCCAATTAAAAGCTTACCGCGGGATGTTGGTCGCGGCGCCTAACTGCGCGTACTCGCGGGCTTCTGCTGGCGGTTGCGTTGCCAGTTCGTAGCCCAGGTGACTCATGAGCGGCCCCCAGGCAGATTCGATTTCAGCAATGCTCGCCGGCGAGAGTTCGTTTTTCCAGCCACCCGCTTTCGCGGCCCGAACAAACGGCTTGTCCTGCCGCGTGCGCTTGGTCGAAGACCACAGGTGTCCCTGCTTCTTTTCCAGTTCGCGCATGCGGTCGGCGGAGCTTTGCTCGATGGCAAAATTGATGCGCTCGTCACTGGTTGGAATGCCGAGAAAATCGGCAATATTGCGCATCTGGTAGGGCGCGTCGGACTGGAGCGCTTCGTAGGTGACGAGCAGCAGCCGGGGGCTATGCGCGCGGGTGTAATACCACGTGGCCGTGTTTTCTCCCCAAGTGCCGTAAGGATGACTCAGCTCGCCCTTCACGAAGCGCGAGACAAATTGATCGACCGGAAAGCCCTCGGGAATGGCATTGCGCTTGATGTCGAAATAATATTCGGAAAGCACGACATCGCGCGGATCACGAACGATGTGGATCACCTTGGGGTACCGGTGATCAAAGTAGGAGTGGCTCTTCAGATAGCGAGGGCGCGGGAGACGCTCGAGATCGCGCTTGGTGACACCTTCCGGATCGGGGACCAGGCGGTTGATATTGGTGAAATCCGGGTGCTGCTCAGGATACACGAGGTTGGCGATCAGAAAGCGCGTCCAGGTGTTACCGGATTTGGGATAGGAGACGATATAGACGTCGTCGGGAAAGACGCGCAGCGCGCGACCGGGCTTGTTGAGTCCGAAGAATTGCTTGTAGCCGGCGATCAGGCGCTTCATCATGCCTTGTCTCCAAAGCGAATCTTATTGATGACCGAGACGAGCCCGGCGGTGACGGCGGGGGCAACACGGAGGCCGAAAACCGTGAAACCGATGCTCGGTTTGCGGTAATACTCATTGGCCTGAGCGAGCGCCGTGCGGGCTTCGCTAAATTCGCGCTGAGCGAGTTTGCTCTTCCCCTCTTCGAGGTAATACTTCGCCTTGATCTGGCGGGCGCGCTTTTCGACCGTTTCGCGATCCGCCGGTTGAAGGGGCAGGCTGGTCTTGTATTTTTCGAGAATGGTGACGTAGCCCTCCGCCATTTTCGCGCGTGACTGGCTGAGCGAACCGGGCCGTCCGACGGGCATGCGGGCCTGAACTTTGGTGGAGTAGGCGATCTTCGCGCCATGGAAGGCGGTGCGCACCCACATATCGTAGTCGTCGCAGCGCAGGAGGGTTTCATCGAACATGCCGGCTTTGACAATGGCGGCGCGGAGGGCAACGACGGTGGAAATCGGAATCTGACAGCGCTCGACGAGGAGCGCGGCAAATGTCGCCTCGCCGTGCGAAGGGCAGCGCTTCATAAATTCGCGCTCTTTACCGGGCATGCCGACCAGACCATTGGAATAGGTCAGGCCGAGCGATGGGTCGGCGGTGAAGAGTTCCATCTGATTGGCGAGATGGTCGGGCATCCAGGTATCGTCGCTGTCGAGGAAGGCGACGTATTCGCCGCGCGCATTGCGGATCGCATTGTTGCGAGCTCCAGCAGCGCGCTTGTTCTCCTGCTTCAGGTAAACGAGGCGGTCGCCGTAGCGCTCGATGTAGGGCGCGAGAACTTTTTCCAATTCCGGCGTGTCCGGTGACCCGTCGTTGACGACGATGGCTTCGAAGTCCTGAAAAGTCTGGGCAAAAACCGAATCCAGGCAGTTGGAGATAAAGTGCGCAGTCTTGTAGCTCGGGATAATCACGCTGACTTTCGGCGTATTCATCTTCAGCGTCGCGTCGCTGACCTTGACTGGGCTGGATTGGGCCGGGCTGGATTGGACTGTCTGCATGCGTTCCTTAACCTGCGCTGTGGAAGACCTCTTCTTTGTTGCCGGAGAGGATGTTGTTGGCGGCTTCTACGCCCATCATGACCGAGTGATCCATGTTGCCGATTTCATAGCGCCACGCGCCGAAGCGGCCGCGAGAATAAATCCCCTGCTGGAGCAGCGCCGGTTGCAACACGGCGAGGGCTTGATCGCGGCCGAGGGTCGGAATGGGATAGGAATATCCCACGATGCGATGATAGCGCGAGACAATGCGGCTGCGGTCGTCTTCTTCGAGCATCTTTGCCTTGATCAGTCCGGTAATGACCTGGTCCAGAACCTTTTCCGGATCGGGGGTTTCGCCGACGCGAAAAGAAATCTCGCACATCATGGAACTGTAGTGCTCGGTGTCGCCGTTCGGAACGTTGTTGGGTGAATAGTGCGAAAAATAAGTTGCCCGGTAGCAGGGCATGTCGGCATCGGTGAAGTAAATCCAGCAGCGCCCGGTCTCGATTTTCCTCTTCAGGCCGATGCCCACCACCAGCAGATTGTTGTGCACGAGTCCGGCCGAGGCGTCGACGAGCTTGCTGTCGGGAGACTTCATCATCTTCTGTACGACCAGATCGAGCGGAGCGGTGGAGATCAAATAATCGTAGCTGTCGCCCGTGCCGTCTTCAAAGGAAATGCGCTTCTGCGCGGGATCGATTTCGACCAGCTTCTTTTTCAGCTTTACCTTGTCCGGGAAGTGACTGGCGATCTTACGGTAGATTTCGCCGGTGCCGCCGTAGAGCGGAAATTTGAACTTGCTGTTCGGGCCCCAGCTTACGTCGTCGCGCTCATAGAGCACATTTTCGAGCAGGCGTTTGAAGTCCATGACAGCGACGCGATCCGCGATCCAGGACTTCGACATCTGATCGAGCGGCGTTGTCCACACCTTCGAGTTGTACGGGAACATGAAGGCGTCGGCAATGCCCTCGCCAAACGTCGCGAGAATCCAATCGCGAAAGTTGCCCGCAGCTTTGCCACCGCCGTTGGCCGCGGCTTTTGCCGCTCCAACCAGGCAGCTCACCTGCACATCTTTGGGCAGGTAGCGCAGATTGCTCTGGAACGGATACGGAATCCAGTGCTCGCCGCGGACAATCCAGCTCTCGCGGATACGCTCGTGAACTTCCTTCCCCAGCGCCTTGTCGATCAGGTCGTCAAAATACTTGTAGTGCGAAAAAATAACGTGCCCGCCCTCGTCCCATACGAAGCCGTGCTTATCGACGTGCGAGGTGGCGTGGCCGCCGACGTCATCGCCCTTTTCGTAGAGCACCCAGTTGTCGTAGCCAAGTTCGTGGAGGCGATAGGCGGCGCCCAGTCCGGTCGGTCCACCGCCGATGATGACAATTTTCTTGCTCATGCACGGATGCTCATGATCGATTGGGAAACGAAAGTTTCGGGTCCTTGATGCTTGCTGAACGCGATAAGTTGGCCTTTACGGCTTGACCGCTCTCATCACGACTGGAATCAGCAACCTCCGAACCAGAACTGGGGAATACCAAATTGTACCATTCGGATTTTTGGGGTTTGTGTGCCGGAAGTAACCGGAAGTCAGCTCCAAGCTCGCAGCTCCAAGTTCTAAGCGAACGCGCCGAAGGCAATCACGACAGCGCTCCTCGGAAGCTAAGGCCGGTGACCGGTCACCAGTGACCGGCTTGCTTGGAACTTGGAGCTGAGAGCTTGGAGCTTGCCCAACCTCCGCTACAATATTTGCTGCTCTTACTATGGACAACAAGGCTATCGCAAGCATTCTGTACGAAACCGCCGATCTCTTGGAGATCGATGGGCAGGATTCGTTTCGCATCCGCTCGTACCGCAATGCCGCCGAGGCCATAGAGGCTATGCCGCAGCAGGTTGCTTCGCTGATCGAGGAGCCCAAGAAACTGCTCGCCGTTCCAGGCATCGGCAAGGGCATGCTGGCGAATCTCCAGCACCTCTTTAATGAAGGGACGGTTGAGGTTCATTCCGAGCTATTGAAGAAATATCGCCCCTCGATGCTCGAGCTTCTAAAAATTCAAGGCCTCGGCCCAAAGACCATCGCTCTGCTCTGGAGCGCCTATCAAGTCTCCGACATCGACGGCGTAGAAAGACTCGCGCGCGAAGGCAAGATTCGCGAACTCCCGCGAATGGGCGAAAAGCACGAGCAAAAGCTGATCAAAGCCATTGAAGACTATCGCCGCATTGGCGGACGATTCTTGCTCGATACCGCCGAGCAACTCGCCGAAAAGCTGGTCGCTCATCTCAAGGAAGCCCCCGGCGTCGAAAAAATCACTCCCGCCGGCTCCCTGCGCCGCGGCCGCGAGACCGTCGGCGATCTCGACATCCTGGTCACCGGCAAAGGCTGCTGCGCCGACGATACGCGAGAGGAAATCGCCCAGCACCTTATCCGCTTCCCCGGCCTGATGGAGATCATCGCCAAGGGCGAGAACAAAGTCAGCTTCCGCCACCGCAACGGCATGCAGGTCGATGTGCGCCTCCTGCCGCCCGAGTCATTCGGCGCGGCCATGCAGTACTTCACCGGCTCGAAGGCCCACAATGTCTCGCTTCGACAGCGCGCGCTCAAAATGGGCTACACGCTCAATGAGTACAGCCTCGCAAGTCTCGAGACAAACAAGCCGGTCGCGGGCGCGACCGAGCAGGAGATCTACGCCAAGCTCAAGCTCGACTTCATTCCGCCCGAGATGCGCGAAAACCTCGGCGAAATTGAGCTGGCCGCCAAGCATGAATTGCCGGCGCTGATCGAGATCGCCGATCTGCGCGGCGACGTGCACATGCACACCGTCGAGACGGACGGCCGAAACACGATCGAAGAGATGGCCGAAGCCGCCCGCGCCCGCGGCTACGCTTACATGGCCATCACCGATCACTCCAAAAATCTGGCGTTCGCCAACGGACTGACCGATGAGCGCGCCCTCCAGCACATCGAAAGAATCCGCGCCGCCGACAAAACATTTTCGTCCGACAAGAAGAAGCCCATGCGCATCTTTGCCGGCGTCGAAGTCGATATCCTCGCCGATGGCACCCTCGATCTTTCGGACTCGGTGCTCGAACAGATGGACATCGTCATCGCCAGCGTGCACTCGCACTTTAATCAGGACCGCGCCACCATGACTGAGCGCCTGCTCAAGGCGATTTCGAATCCGAATACCTCAATCATTGGCCATCCGACGGGCCGCCAACTCCTGCGGCGTGACGCGTATCCATTCGACGTCGATGCCGTGCTCGAAGCAGCCGCCAGACACAAAGTCGCGATGGAACTGAATTCCTATCCCGATCGTCTCGACCTCTGCGACGTTCATCTGCGCATGGCCAAGCAACATGGAGTGAAGATTGTCATCAATACCGACTCGCATCACACCTCGCACATGGAAAAAATTCACTACGGCGTAACGCAGGCCCGCCGCGCATGGCTGACGAAAGATGACGTGCTCAACACGCTCCCGCCGGCAGAGTTTGCCAAGGCGATGAAGCACGGCTGGTAAGTCTGTCGCAAGGCTAACTTTTTTCTCCCCTGCTAGAATCTGCACCATGCAACTCTTTCCCGCGGCAGCATTTCTTCTAATTTCAAGTGCTCTCATGGCCCAAACTCCCAGTTCATCCGCCGCCAACGCAAAATTCGCCAAGCTCAGTGAAGAGTTCATTCACGAAACGCTGGCGATTTCGCCTTCGAGCGCGTCCCAGGCTGGCTATCACCAGCACGTCGATCCGAAGACCGGCAAGACGGTTGCGCTCGATGCCCTGCTTGACGACGTGAGCGCCGCCGGCATGGCCGAGCAGCGCCGCCTCTACGCCGACTGGCGCGAACGCTTCCGCAGCGAAACTCCACTCGCCTCGCTCAACGTTGAGGACGCCGCCGACTGGCAACTCATCGACGACCAGATCGCGCTCAGCCTGCTCGAATTCGACCGCATCCAGAATTACAAGCACAATCCCACCGTGTATGTGGAACTCCTGGGCAGCGCGCTCTTCCAACCGCTCAGCGATGATTACGCGCCGAAAGATGTCCGCCTGGGCCACATCCTCTCCCGCATAGCCGCGATCCCACATTTTCTCGACCAGGCGCGCAGCGAACTCGTCGATGCCGATCCAATCTTCATCAAAGTCGCCATCGAGGAGAACGATGGCAACATCGATCTGATCGAGAGCGCCATCGCCTCCGCCATTCCTGCCGGATCGAAATTGAAGGCGCAGTTCGATCAGGTCGCGCCTCCAGCCATCGCGGCCCTCAAGAATTTTTCCAAGTGGATGCAGGACGATCTGGCAAAGAAAAAGACCGACCGAACCTGGCGTCTGGGAAAAGAACTGTATGCCGAGAAATTTCGCCTGGTGATGGAAACGCCGGTCACGCCCGATCAGGTACTAGCCGGTGCCGAGAGCGAACTGAAGAAAACGCGCGCGGAGATGCTCCAGATCGCGTTGCCGCTGCATAAGCAATATTTCCCCGATCACGACGACCACGCGAGCCTCAGCCCGCAGGAGCGCGAGAACAAGATCATTGGCGAAGTGTTGCGCAAAATTTCCGACGATCATCCAAAGCGCGACGAGCTGATTCAAACCGTCAAGGACGATCTGGCCGGCATCCGCCAATTCATCATCGACAAGAAGATCGTCTCGTTGAAGTCGCGCGACAACCTGAAGGTCATCCCCACGCCACCCTTCATGCGCGGCATCTTCTCTGTCGCCGGATTCCATGGTGCCCCGCCACTCGACCCAAACGCCGAGGCGCAATATTGGGTCACGCCCATCGACCCGAAAACGCCCGAGGACAAGGCTGAGTCGAAGCTGCGCGAGTACAACAACTGGGTGTTGAAGTGGCTCACGATTCACGAGGCGCTGCCCGGCCACTACGTGCAGGCCGAGCATGCCAATGAAATCCAGCCGGTGACCCGCCGCCTGGTTCGCAGCCTCTTCAGCAACGGCGCGTATGTCGAAGGGTGGGCCGAGTACATCGCCCAGAACATGATGCAGCAGGGCTTCGCCGACAACGACCCGCGCTATCGCATCAGTTATCTAAAAGTCTGGCTGCGCGCCCTGGGCAATACGATTCTCGACGTCCGCATGCAGACTATGGGCATGACCGATGATGAGGCCATGTCATTCATGATGAATGACGCGTTTCAGACGCGCGCCGAGGCTGAGGGAAAATTGCAGAGAGCCAAATTGAGCTCCACGCAGCTGCCGACCTATTATGTCGGCACCAGCGAGTGGTGGCGCCTGCGGCACGCCTACGAAACCGCCAAAGGGAAAGACTTCACACTCGCCGATTTTCACGATCGGGCTCTGGATCAGGGGGCATTGCCGGTGCCGTGGCTGGAGAACATTCTGCTGAAGAAGTGAGCACAGGCAGAGTAACTTCCTTGAGAGTAGAAGATCGCCGCAGAAGATCGATCGGGCTTAGGGTAGCCTGACGCCTAAACCCGGCAATCGATCTCTTCCTGCTAGGGTCATCTGCCAGCGCCACAAACACCGGTAACCTTGACAGCGCGGGCAATGCCACCCATAACTGGTAAGGTGGGGGCAAATTGCGCCCATTGGCGAACTACGGCTGTAAATTCCCCGGTAATGGTCTTTTTTGGGGCGGCAAACGCCGGGCCGCGATGGGGCAAAATGTTACAATTCGTTTCATACAGGGCGACCAGCTGTCGCCGTTCTCCGGCAGAAGCGAATAAATCCCTCATTTACAATCAGTTAAATCACGGCGCGCTACGCTCGACGGAAGGGGAATTGCACGCTAGTTGGGGTACTGAGACTCGTATTACAGCCGTATAAATTAGACTGACTCTGCCCTTCCGCCTTTTCTCGCCTTCGAGCGAGAGTCGGGGCGAGTCTGAGGAGCTATGCTTGACCGATTCAAATATTGCTAAAAAAACCGACGTACGCATCGGGAGGATCAACGAATTGACTTCTTCGACCAGCCATCTTATTGCCCCGCACGGGGGCGAACTCGTCCAACTGCAAGTGCCGGCGGAATATGCCGCCGAATTAAAGAGCCATTCCAAAGAATGGGCTTCGTGGGATCTGACCGCTCGCCAGCTTTGCGATCTCGAACTGTTAATGAATGGCGGATTCTCTCCGCTGCGCGGCTTCATGAACCGCAAAGATTATGAAGGCGTCTGCAAGGACATGCGACTGGCGGACGGAACGTTGTGGCCGATCCCGATCACGCTAGACGTGACGGAAGAATTTGCCAAGAAACTGACGCCGGGCTCGAGCAAGATTGCGCTGCGCGATGGCGAGGGCGTGATGGTAGCGGTGCTGAACGTCGGTGACGTCTGGCAGCCGGACCGCACGGAAGAGGCCAAGCAGGTTTTTAATTCGACGAGCACGGCGCATCCTGGATCCGACTATGCGATGAACAAGTCGAATCCATGGTATGTCGGCGGCAACGTTCAGGGAGTGCAATCGCCGTCGCACTATGATTTCCGCGCCCTGCGCCTGACGCCCGCCGAGTTGCGCGCTGAGTTTGCCCGCCTGGGCTGGACGCGCATTGTCGCCTTCCAGACCCGAAATCCTATGCACCGCGCGCACGTCGAACTCACCATGCGTGCCGCCAAGCAGGTGGAGGCCAACCTCCTCATTCATCCCTCGGTCGGCATGACCAAGCCGGGCGACGTGGACTACTTCATCCGCACCCGCTGCTATCAGCTTCTGCTGGCAAAGTATCCGCACGGAACCGTGAAGCTCTCGATGCTCAACCTGGCGATGCGGATGGGCGGACCGCGCGAGGCGATCTGGCACGGACTTATCCGCAAGAATCATGGTTGCAGTCACTTCATCGTGGGCCGCGATCATGCGGGTCCCGGCAAGGATAAGGACGGCAAGCCGTTTTACGGTCCGTACGACGCGCAGGAACTCTTCAAGAAGCACGCTGCCGAAATGGGCGTCGCGATGGTGCCGTTCCAGATGATGGTTTATCTGGAAAACGAAGACCGCTACGTTCCGTCCGACGAAGTTCCGCAGGGTGCAAAGGTGCTCGATATTTCTGGAACGGAATTGCGCGCGCGCCTGAACGAGGGCCGCGACATTCCGGCGTGGTTCACCTATCCGGAAGTCGTGAAGGAACTTCGCCGCAGCTACCCGCCACGCGACAAGCAGGGCGTAACGATTTTCTTCACTGGCCTTTCGGGCTCGGGGAAATCAACCATCGCCAACGCACTGATCACCAAGTTCCTCGAAACGGGCGGGCGTCCGGTTACCTTGCTCGATGGCGATCTGGTGCGCAAGCACCTTTCGTCGGAACTCGGCTTCTCGAAGGAGCATCGCGACATTAACATTCGCCGCATCGGCTACGTGGCTTCGGAAATCACCAAGAACGGCGGCATCGCGATCTGCGCGCCCATCGCTCCGTATGAAGCGACGCGCAAGGCGGTGCGGCAGATGATCGAGCCAGTCGGCGGATTTATTCTCGTGCACGTGGCTACTTCGATTGAGGTCTGCGAACAACGCGACCGCAAAGGCCTATACGCCAAGGCGCGCGCCGGCATTGTGAAGGAGTTCACGGGCATCAGCGATCCATACGAAGCTCCGACCGATGCGGAAGTGGTGATCGATACCGGCGCCCTGAGTCCCGAGGAAGCAGCGCAGCACATTATTCTGCACCTCGAGCGAGAAGGTTTCATCGGCGCCAACGGCAACTAGTCCACTTTCAACAAGAGGGCTGGCATATTTAACAGATGTTCATAGCGAAGTCCCATAAAGCCGATTGGCACAATCGGCTTTATGCAATAATGCTGGCTACGGTTTCCTCCCTCGTGCGCCCCAGGCGCTGGTTGTTACCTGCGGGATAGCCGGAATGAAATAGATTCTCGGGTTGGGGTACGCCTCGACATACGGCATGGAATTCTTGCTGCTAAAGGTATTGATCGGCTTCACGGTGGGAACGCTGATCGGGTTGACGGGTCTGGGCGGCGGCGTACTGCTGCTGCCGATGCTCATCTTTGGCCTGCACATCCCTCCAATCATCGCCGTCGGCAGCGATGCCATGTGCAACTTCTTCACCAAGATTCCCGCCACGATCATCCATCTGGCCAAAGGAACGGTGCGGCGGAAAGTCGTGATAGCCATGGCGCTCGGCAGTGTTCCGGGTTCCTATCTGGGCGTGAAGTTGCTGGTGCATCTGCGCGAAATCCATGGCGCGGGCGTAAATGACTTCATCAAATCGGCGGTAGGACTCCTGCTGGTGATCATTCCGGCCCTACTTCTATTTCAAAGGAGAATTGAAGACCGGCTAGCGGGGCGCGCTCCCACCATGAAGTCATTCGCTTTTATGAGCGTCATCGGCCTGGTCGGCGGATTTCTGGTGGGCATCACTTCCGTCGGTTCGGGCAGCATTATCATGATGCTCCTCCTCCTTTTCTATTCCTTCCCGCCCAAGATCATGGTCGGCACCGACATTGCGCACGCCGTGATCCTGACCGGCGTCACCGGACTGCTGCATTTACTGGCGCACAATGTGGATGGACATTTGGTAGCCGCAGTATTAGTCGGCTCCATTCCGGGCGGCATCCTTGGTTCATACCTGGCCACGCGCGTTCCGGTGCTGTGGCTGCGAAGGATTCTGTGCGCTGTGCTGTTGATGACCGGAGCAAGAATGTTGTGGGCATGAAAACTGCGGGTCACAGGTTATCGGTCACTGGTGTCAAGTCAAGAATATTGACGCATTCCGCTTAGGCTTTTCCAGTGATCTGTCACCGGTGACCAATGACCTTTTATACCGGAGCACACATTTGACTTCATCCTCTACCAAAGAAACCCTGGAACGCATCCACGCGGCACTTGAAGAAGCCCGCACCGTTCTCAACACTTTCACGCCCGGCGACATCGAGGCGAAATACAAGGTCGGCACCGATCCGGTCACCGAGGCTGACCACGCCGTCGACGCGGTCCTCAAGAAGAATCTGCTGCGCCCTGGCGAAGGCTGGCTCTCGGAAGAAACCGTCGACGATTTTTCGCGGCTCGACAAGCGTCGCGTCTGGGTTGTCGATCCGCTCGATGGAACGCGTGAATTCGTACAGGGCATCCCCGAATTCTGCGTCTCTATCGCAATGGTGGAAGACGGCATTCCGGTCGCTGGCGGCATCTGCAATCCCGCGACTGACGAACTCATCCTCGGCTCGCGTGAAACGGGCGTCACTTATAACGGAAAACCAGCCCAACCCAGCCAGCGCAAGGACCTGCATGGCGCCCTCGTTCTCGCCAGCCGCAGCGAAGTCAAGCGGGGCGAGTGGAAACAATTCGAGTCCGCGGAATTTAATATCAAGCCGATGGGCTCGGTCGCCTACAAACTGGGGCTGGTCGTCCGCGGGTAAGGCTGACTTGACCTTTACGCTCGTTCCGAAGAATGAATGGGACGTGGCGGCGGGCGCAGCTCTCGTCGAAAGCGCAGGCGGATGGACGCTCAAGCTCGACCACACGCCCTTGCGTTGCAATCAGAAGGACCCGCTGATCTCAGGCCTGCTGGCTGGATCACCGTTTTTGCGCGCACCGCTGCTAGCCCTGCTGGAGCGGCATGCGCAGACCGTGGACAACAGTACAAGATAGATTGCGGAAGTCCGCTTGCTGTTCGAATATTTCCTCAGCGGGTTGGGCGCGGGAGTATTTCGATGCCCCGCGGCGGCCCAGCGGCGCGCATTTTTGAATCGGCCACAACGGCCAAACCAACATGGCTCAACCGCGCATTGTTTTCCTGATGTATCACGAGCTGGAACTGGCGGGACGGGCGATCTGCCAGTCGGAGCCGGGATACGCGCGCTATGTATTGCCGCTAGCGGATTTCCGCGGACAATTGGAATGGCTGAAGCGATCCGGCTTCCGCGGATTCAATGTGACTCAGGCTCTCGCCTACCCTGCCGAGCCGAGCGTTTGCATTACCTTCGACGATGGCTGCGAGACGGACTTGGTTACTGCTGCTCCTGTGCTCCGCGAGTTTGGATTCGACGCCACGTTTTATGTGACCGCTGGCCGAATTGGCGCGGAGGGATACATGAATCAAGACCAGCTCCGCGAACTCCGTCAGCAGGGTTTTGAAATCGGCTGTCACTCGATGACGCACGCCTATCTTTCCGATCTCGATGAGAGCGCATTGAAGAGGGAAATCGCGGAAGCGAAGGAACGCATCGAGCATATTCTGGGAGAGCGCATCGCGCATTTCTCATGTCCGGGCGGACGTTACAGCGAGCGAGCCCTCGCGCTAGCGCGTGACGCTGGATTCAAGACGGTAGCCAACAGTGAATTTCACGCCAACGATTCAGGAACGGATCTCTTCCGGCTAGGCCGAGTGGCGATGTTGCGCGATCTGACGGTGGACGAATTTGGTCAGGTCTGCCGCGGACGAGGGTTGTGGAAAAAGCGGCTCGCGCACGATGCGCGTCGCGGGGCGCAGCGGCTACTCGGCAACAAAAGTTACGATCGGCTCCGTGGTTCCGTCCTAGGAGAGTCGCACCCCGACCGGTGACGGAAGTCACCTCGCAGTGTGACTGCCATGGAATTACCTTTCCTAATTGCGGGCTCATTCCCGTCACTTCCTAACTCGCCGAAACGACTGACCAGAGCCTGTTTTGGCTGATTACCCGCCTCACCCAATAGAACACTGGCGGGCGCGAATCGGTACAACCCATTCTTCCATGTACTGCCGGGTTTCCCGCTGCACTAGTGGTATCTGTCCACTTAGACCCTGCCCCGATATGTTCAGGGGAGTGGACTCGCTCGACAAGTCCCCCACTTTGTTCGTCGAGGTTGTGCAATGGCAGTTTCAGAGTTCGTCTTCATAGCAAATTATCGGGAATCCTCGCGCGCCTATGCTGAGCGTGCATTCGCTTTTGTCCTCGTGTTGATGCTTGTGCTGTTAACTGTTTCGTGTGGCACAGTAGCGGAAGGGGCTAATAGCTCCGGACAGGCACTCGCCATCTCGGGATCGCTTCCGACTGGCGCGGTTCATCAAACCTACAATGCCGTGCTGTCGGTGAACGGCGGAACTTCTCCTTATCAGTTTTCGATCGGGTCGGGCTCGTTGCCGCCAGGACTTACTTTGAATCCGGCAACGGGATCGTTTACCGGCCAGCCCACCACGCTGGGACTCTACAGCTTCGAAGTCGTGGTCACCGATAGCCCGCGAAGTGACCGCGGCTCGCAATCCTACGCGGTGCAGATCAGCTCACCGGGCGGCGGTGGGAGCGGAGTCAGCGTGAGCGTTTCCCCGACCAGCGCGACCGTCACATCCGGTGGTACGCAGCAATTTAGCGCGACCGTCACCGGAACCGCGAACACGGCAGTGACATGGACTGCCTCGGCTGGCTCAGTGAACTCGAAGGGACTTTACACGGCGCCCAGCGTGCAGTCGCAGACACAGGCGACAGTCACGGCCACCAGTCAAGCCGATTCGTCGAAGTCGGCGACGGCGGCGGTCACCATCAATCCGAGTCAGGGCGGACAGGGGCTTCAAATTGCGACCTCGGGACTTCCGCAGGGCCAGCAAAACGAATCCTATAGCGCGGAGTTTACCGCGACCGGAGGAACCCAGCCTTATAGCTGGAGCGTGACGAGCGGCAGCCTTCCCGCAGGCCTCGCTCTGAATACCGATGGCGATTTGAGCGGAACGCCGACGGCTGTCGGCAGTTCCACCTTCACCGTGAAGGTAGAGGACGCAGCCAACCATTCGGCGAGCGCCAGTTTCAGCGTGGTGATCGCGAGCAGCACTGGTTATGACGGTCCGGCGCAGCTTCCCATCGCAACGGTGGCGGTAGCAATGTCAGATACGCCGGCCCCTGGCAGCGTGATCAATGTAAATGCAGGCGGCAATTTCCAGGCCGCTTTAAACAGCGCGCAATGCGGTCAGACAATTCAGCTTCAGGCGGGCGCCAGCTTCACCGGTCCGTTCAACGTGCCGGCGAAGGGCTGTAACGACCAGAACTGGATCATCATCCGAACCAGCACCCCGGACAGCAGTCTACCCGCCGAAGGCCAACGCGTTACGCCCTGCTATGCGGGCGTGTCGTCGCTTCAAGGACGGCCTTCCTATAACTGCACGAATCCAGTCAACGTGCTGGCCAAGGTGCAGATGACGAATGGCGGCAACGGTCCGTTGACTTTTGCGGACGGAGCCAATTTCTACCGGATCATCGGGCTGGAGATTACTCGTCAGAGCGGAATCAAAGGCAGCGCAATCCTGATTGGGCTGGCGGGAACCGCCGATCACATCATCATCGACCGTTCCTGGCTGCACGGCAACGCGCAGGATGAGACCAGCAATGGTTTCGGAATGAGCGGCGGCACCTACATCGCAGTGGTCGGTTCCTATTTCAATGATTTCCACTGCATCTCGTCTACGGGAAGCTGCACGGACTCGCACGCTGTAAGCGGCGGCGTTACCACCACCCAGGATGGCCCGTACCTGATCCAGAACAACTTTCTGGAAGCTTCGGGCGAATCGGTCATGTTTGGCGGAGGCGCAGCCACTTTGACGCCGACCGACATCACGATCGTTGGCAACCACATCTTCAAACCGTGGCAATGGATGACGGGAAACAATCCCTTCGTCGGCGGCCCGGATGGCAATCCTTTCATCGTCAAGAATCACCTCGAACTCAAGAACGCGGTACGCGTCTTGATCGATAGCAACCTGATGGAAGACTCCTGGGGAGGATTCACCCAGAAGGGGCATGGCATCCTGCTGACGCCAAAAAATCAGCACACCAAAACTGGCCAGAACGTTTGTCCGATTTGCCAGGTCACGGATGTGACAGTCCGTTATACACAGATCTCGCATGCCGGCGGCGGCATGGTCATCGCGACGGTCATTTCTGGAGACGGGGAGGGCGGTGCGCCGGCTTTTGCTGGAGCGCGATTCAGCATCCACGATATCGTGATGGATGACCTCAACAAGAAATATGTGGGCGGTGGGGACGGCTTCATGATTGCCAACAACTGGCCGCAGAACCCTCTGAACACGGTCACAATCAATCACGTCACCGTATTTCCCGACAGCGTGAGTCACGTGATGTCGGTTGGGAACGTCGCCGGGGATCCCGCCATGTATGGATTCGTCTTCACCAACAACCTGGTGGTGACGGGGCAATATCCGGTGTGGGATGTGTTCGGCGGTGGAACGCAAAGCTGCGCGGATGGCGATGTACCCCTCACCAGCATTCAAAACTGCTTCACAACTTACACCTTCCAGACCAATGGCCTGATCTCGAGTCCGTCTCACTACGGGCCCTCGAAGTGGCCAGCGAATAACATGTTCCCTGGATCCCCGCAGGCCGTGCAGTTCGTTAACTACAACGGCGGCAATGGCGGCGATTATCAACTGTTGCCCAACAGTCCTTACAAAAATGCCGGATCGGACGGCAAGGACCTGGGCGCCGATATTGTCGGATTGCAGGCGGCATTGGCGGGAGTGGAATAACAATCTCATAACTGAGCAATGTTCCAGGTGCGAGGTCCGCGGCGCAGGCTGCGGACCTTTTTTTTGCTTGATTGTTTGTTTGAGCGCGCATCCGCACAGGCCTTCACAGCCACAAGCCGCGTGGTATGCTCAATCCACCCATACACCGCCGGGAGCAAGCCTTTGCGGCTGCACATGAGTGTCTGGCGGGGGCGTGCGTCAGGAGAAATAATGGGTCGGCTTCGGCTTTCCGGTTCGAGTTCAATTCCATCTCCCACAATCTTCTTTGCGGTGCTTCTGGCTTTTCTTGTCTTTGGCTTTTTCCCGAAAAATTCAGCCGCGAGCGGACCGCCCACCGGCGAGAACGCATACTGCGGCAAAGGCGACATCTCCCACTTCGGCGATAAGGATGGACCAGCGGCATTGCCGCAGTCCTGCTACTACACCGGCCTCGACGGAACGCCTTCGCCCGGCAAGCAAACTCGGGTGGGCGCTAAAGACAACCTAGCCGACGCCATTAAGAACGCTAGATGCGGAGATACTCTCCTTCTGCCCGCTGGCGCAACTTACGAAGTGCGCGAACTGCCCGCCAAGAAATGCGACGACCAGCACTACATCACGATTCGCACCGACACGCCGGACTCCAAACTCCCGCCCGAAGGCACGCGCATTTCTCCCGCGTGGGCCGGTGTCGCCAGCCTGCCCGGACGTCCTCCTTTCGCCCAGCCGGCCGGAGGCGCCGCGAAATTGCTGGCCACCATCGTCACCGTACCGAATAGCGGTGTGGTCGTCGGAGATCATGTTCGATTCATTGGCATCGAGTGGACTACCCCTGCCGGCGAACCCAAGAGCCGCATGCTTTATGCCGATCATGGCGACAACATCATCTTCGACCGTAATTACATTCACGGCGCCGAGGGCTTCGAGGTCGGCCATGGCGTCGGCATGGTACTCGGCAGCCACAAGATCGCGGTCATCAATTCTTACCTCAGCAATTTCACTTGCATCGCACGTCAGGGCGCTTGTACAGATGCAACTGCCATCGGCGGCGCGCACAGCGACGAGCCTTTCGGCACCTTCAAGATCTACAACAACTTTCTCGAAGCCTCGGGCGAGAACATTCTCTTCGGCGGCGGGCCCTCCGAGAACAATCCGACCGATATCGAAATCCGGCGCAATCACTTCTTCAAACCTATGGTCTGGAAAGAAGGCGAGCCCGGTTATACTCCCAGCCCCAAAGGCACGCCTTTCATCGTCAAGAATCACCTGGAGCTAAAGAGCGGAGTACGCGTGCTGATCGAGGGCAACCTCTTTGAGAACTGCTGGGGCGGTTTCACGCAAACAGGATTTTCCATGGTGTTGGCGCCGGTCAGCCAGGCCAGCCATTGCCCGAAATGCCGGGTTAACGATGTCATTGTGCGCTACAACTGGATTCACAATGTGGCGGGCGTACTGACGGTCGCGACCAAGGTGGCGGGAAAGGGCGGCGGCAGCCCAGCCGACGGCGGCCGCATGACCGTGCACGACCTGATCGCCGACGATATTCACGATCGGGATTTCAAAGGCGGCGGCGCTTTTCTGAAGTACATCTCCGCGCAAGTGCTTCTTCACGATATCCAGATCGACCATGTGACATCCTTCAACCCCGGCGTGCTGATGTCGGTTCTCAGTCGCGGCGAAAAGATGCCTGGCTTCAGCCTGACCAACAGCGTGTTCTCGGTAGGCGGCGAACGTCGGCCGATTGCGTCCGCCGGTCCCGGCAGCTGTGCCGTTCAAGCGGCGAAGGTAGGTCCTCAAGCGGTGCTCGATGAGTGCTTCGGCAACTACCGATTTGGCCATAATCTCATTGCTGTCGAACAAGGCGGCGGCTTTCCAAAAGGAAACATCGAAGTCGGGAATCCGAAAGATCTCGAGATTCGCGACTTGAAAAATGGCATCGCCAAAGACCCGCGCCTATGTCATGAGAAGGGCGGCGCGTGTAGCAAACGCTCGCCCGGCGCCGGCGCGGCTTCGGACGGCCGCGATATGGGCGCGGATGTCGATGGCGTGCAGGCGGCCATCGCAGGCGTGGAGTAGGACGGCTTTTGCGGCTTTCCCTTCACGCTGCCAGTTTCAGCACGCGCAGCGTGGCGGCATTCTCGCGCTCGACCTGCTTGAACGTGCATGCCCGCGGCGGCTTGTCTGGGCGCCAGCGCAGAAACTTTGTTCCGTGCCGGAAGCGGCCTCCCGTGAAGTGATCGAACTGCACCTCCACCACCAGCTTCGGCACGAGAGGTTGCCATTCGGTCGAGCGCTTTGTGCTCCAGCGGCTCGGACCGCCGGGAGCATTTCCTGTGAAACCCGGCGACTTGATGAGGCGCTCGAGCTTTCTTGTCAATGCAGGGCGATCCTCGGCATGAATCGACGACGTGAATCCGACGTGATCGAGCTTGCCCGCGCTGTCGTATAGGCCCAGCAGCAGTGAACCGACGAGCGGCTCTTTCTCGAGGTAGCGAAACCCTCCAATCACGCACTCGGCGGTCCGTTGATTCTTGATCTTCTGCATTCCCGTGCGTTCGCCCGATTGATATGGCAGATCGCGCCGCTTCGCTACCACTCCGTCCAGCCCCACGCCGGCGCTAAACCATTGGCGCGCCATCGCGATCTTGCTTGTGGCGGGCGACAAATGGAGGGTCTCACTGCCCTGAAAATAGCGGGCCGCAAATTCTTCAAGACTCTTGCGCCGGTCCGCCAGCGGCATCTTCACCAGCGACTTGCCGCTGTCATCGACCAGGAGATCGAACACAATGAAGAGGCAGGGCGTCGATTCACTCAACTTCTTCACGCGGCTGGCGGCGGGATGAATGCGCATCAGCAAGCGGTCGAATGAGAGCGAGCCGTCGAGGGGAATTACAATTTCGCCATCCAGCACAAACTGCTTTGCAGCGAGCGCGGCAAGGGCATCCATGAGATCGGGAAAATAACGCGTAAGTGGCTTACCAGCCTTGGAGAGCAGATCGATGCGCTCCCGATCGCGAAACGCAAGGCAGCGAAACCCATCCCATTTTGGCTCATATTGCCAATCGGGCCCGTCCGGCAGCACGGGCGCTGGCATCGCCTCCATCGGGCGGTATCGTTTACTTATGGGTAAAGACATGGATTTTGCCTTCGGCGCCTCGCCGATAAGATGCATCCAGTCACAGTTCGGGTGGAAAATTCATGTCTGCAAAATCTCTACGCGATTCCGCGCCTGAGACCGATCCGAGCATCCCCTGCGCCCATCGAATTGGGCTACCCCAGCTAAGGCAAAGTGGACTCGGATGGGCCGCGAGAGGTAGTACTCGCCCTCCCGCCCGAAATGCGCTGTTTTTCGCCGGCTATAGTAGACGAGTATGGAACGACGGGACACAGGCATCCCGCGACCTTCGGCGGCCGGCGTGGACAACTTGGCTCAGCAAAATAGATTCTAAATAGAGTAGGATTAGCTTGTTACCGCGGTTTCGACCTCCCGGGCCGACCTTTGAACGGAGGAAACTGCAATGAAAAAGCATGGATTAGTAAAAGCTCTTCTTGCGGGCATTGCTTCCCTTACCCTGACAATTTATGCGCCACAAGCCCTCGCGCAACATGGCGGAGGCGGCGGCCACGCGGGCGGTGGGGGCGGAGGCTTCCACGGCGGCGGCGGTGGGTTTAGCGGGGGCGGGTTTAGTGGGGGATCGCGTGGCGGTTATGGCGGTGGATACGGTGGGGCGCGCGGCGGTTCGATGTATGGCGGCAGTCGATATGGGAGCATGGGCCGCGAAGGCGGAGCATCGCGGGGCTCGCAGTATGGACGCGCGGACAGTTCGGCTGGATGGCATTCGTTGGGGCGCTCGGGCGGCATGTCCGGCGCTGAAGGCTCGCACGGCCTGAACATGTCGCACGGAGTAGAGATGCATGCCGCGCTGGCCGATGGTCAGTGGCACTCCTTTGGCGGGACGCGCGCGGGCAACGGCTTCAATGGAAATGCTCGCTTTGGCGGGAATGCCCAGTTCGTCCATGGCGGCTGGGGAGGTTGGGGCGGCGGTGGATGGCATGGCGGTTGGGGCTGGCGCGGAGGCTGGGGATATCCCGGCTACGGGTTTGGCTTCGGCTGCTGGGGCTGCGGATGGGGATTTGGTTTCGGCTGGGGCATCGGCTGGAACCCGTATTGGGCGTTTTATCCCTATCCCTATTGGGACGGCCTGTGGTGGGGCGACCCCGATGGATATTTCGCGTCGCCCGGCTACATCTACCCATATCCGTATTAACCTTACTCGCGGACAAAATTCGCGGATAAAGTTTAGGCGGCCGATGCGTTGTAATAACCCTGGCCGTCTCCCTGCTCAGCGCAGTGACAGCATTCCGCAAAACATCTAACCTCGAAGACTGGATTTGGCGTACCATTGCCCTGCAATCGCGCACCGGCCCAGGGTAAGATCTCGGACTAACTCGTCAGGCCGACGCCATTACTCGTCTACAAGAGGTACTTTTCAGTGATCCGGGGCCTTCCTTCCATGCACTTTCTGGCCAAACAAGCTTTGTCCAAATTGTTACTCCTTTGCCTCGTGCTGCCGGTTTGCCTTCATGCGGCGAACATTACGGGAACCGTCAAGGATCCTTCCGGCGCGGTCATTCCTGGTGCACGCCTGGAAATCACCGGCGAAGGCATCGCGCAGCCGATCGTACTCGTCTCCGACGGTCTCGGTAACTTCTCGTCACCCGACTTGAAACCTGGAAAATATGATTTACGGGTAAGCCGAGACGGCTTCGAGCAGCAGACGCGAACGGTCGACTTACGTGAAACGACAGATTTGCAGATTGCGTTGGCGATCGCCACTGACGTCAATATCATTACTGTAAACCAGCGTACCGCGAACACCGATGCTGTGTACCGGCAGCTTCGCGATCTCGCGCTGGGCGACACTTACCGCGTCGAAAACTTTACGCTGCCCGTGGATGCGGGCACCTTTCAGTTCGCCAAGGGGACATTGACGTTCCTGAAACCGGTAAATGGAATGGTAACGGGCGTGATCTTTGTTGGCGAAGGTCATTTCAACCTCAAACCAGTAGCGTCATTGGACGCCGCCGACCTGCGCCGCCGCATCGACAGCGATGAGGCCAACGAGGACTTTAATGAGGCCGTCATCCGTTTCACGCCCAAGCTCCGGGAGAAATTTACTCCCGGGTTGAAGGACCGTGAGGAGCCTCCGGCGCAAGCCGGCGAAGCGTTCCGAAAATGGAGAGAGCGGATGCGGCAGCGGCATGAGATTCCCCGCGGCTACACCGAGGCTCTCCTCACCAACGAGAGCATGGACAACGTCGATGCCGACATCCTCGCCGCGCTCTACAATCCCGCCCATCCGCCGTTTTTCAACGCCTACATCCATGGGAAAAAGCATAAGGACCTGCGCTTTTTCGTGAGATCGCGCGTCGGTGCGCTGCCGCAGATGGATTCGCCGGAAGAGGTGGCGTTGATTAACTACGATCCCGAGGGCATGGATGATGGCATCTGGTATCTCTCACATCTCAAAGCGGAATACGTAAACCGGACCGCGAATTCACGCGAGGACCGTCGCCTCTTCGCCACGCGTCGGTACAAGATCGAGACGGTCATCGCCAAGAACGAGCACCTTTTCAGCAGCGCGACCATTACTTTCGAGCCGCTGATTGCGGGCGAGCGAGTCATGAAGTTTGGGCTCCTGCCCAATCTGCGCGTGACACGCGTGCTGGATGAAAACGGACAGGATCTCAACTTCATTCAGGAGAGTCGCAAGGAGGACGGGTCGTTTTATGCCATCCTCTCGGAGGCTCCTCCTCTTGGCAAGGAATTCTCGATCACCGTTGAGTATGCGGGCGACAAGGTGATTCAGAATGCCGGACAAGGATCTTTCTATATCGAGGCGCGCACCGCATGGTATCCGAACCTGAACGGCTTTGGTGAACACGCGCTCTATGACCTCACCTTCAAGGTCCCCCGCAAATACAAGTTGATCAGCGTAGGACAACTCGAGCATGAGGCAGTGGAGAAAGACCTCGCCGTCACCCATTGGGTAACGCCGATTCCCGTCGCTGTGGCCGGCTTCAACTACGGTGAGTATGTGAAGATCGAGATGCCGGACACGATTACGCACTACAAGATTGAGGGCTACTACCTGACCGAGTTGCCGGACAGATTTCGCGGCAATCGCGCGCTGGAAGCAATGGCGCCCGGCGCGATGACCAAATATGCGCTCGACCAGACGCGGGCGCAATTGCAGGTTTGCACGCTTTTCTTCGGCAAAATTCCTTACGACAACATCAATATCACCGAGCAGCCCGACTTCAATTTCGGGCAATCCTGGCCGAATCTGGTGTATCTGCCGATTTCGGCTTATATGGATTCAACGCAACGCTGGATGTTGTTCGGGCACATCGACAACAATTTCACCGGCTTTGTACAGGAGGTCACACCGCACGAAGTTGCCCACCAGTGGTGGGGGCATGCGGTGGGGTGGGCTTCTTATCATGATCAATGGCTGTCAGAGGGCTTTGCGGAATTTTCGGCGGGGCTATTTCTGCAGCAGGCAATGGGCGAGAAGTGGCAGAAAGACTACATCGAGTTCTGGGATCGACTGCGGCGGCGCATTCTTGAGAAGAACAACTTTGGTGTGGCACCCAATGACGCGGGGCCCATCTGGATGGGAATGCGTCTGATGTCTCCTCGCACGGCGAACGCATACCAGAACGTAACCTACCCGAAGGGCGCCTACATCCTGCAAATGCTCCGCTCCCTGATGTGGAACGCCGACACCCAGGACAAGGCGTTCATGGAGATGATGCACGACTTTGTCGAGAGCCATCGCGACCAGCCAGCCAGCACGGAATCATTCAAGGCGATCGCGGAGAAGCACATGACGAAGATCATGGATCTGCAAAAGAACGGCCGCCTGGACTGGTTCTTCAACGAGTGGGTTTATGGCACGCAGGTTCCGCGCTACAAGTTCGAATACCAGACGACGCCGGCCGCGGACGGCAAGGTGAACTTGCACATGACGATTACCGAAAGCGACGTCGACGAGCACTTCGGCATGCTGGTGCCGATATTTGCCGACTTTGGAAAAGGCATGGTTCGCATCGGACAAGTGGGATTAGCCGGCAACAGCACGCGAACCTCGGATGCGGTGCTGCCGATCATGCCGAAGAAGGTGGCGCTCAACGCGTACAAAGATATTCTGGAACGATAAAGTAAAACGCATAGCTCAGCGCGAGATTTCCTCAGGTTCGATCGAGTTGCTTACGCGCCTGATTCGAGACACGCGCGGCACCATGATCAACGCCACGGCATATAGAAAGATCGAAATCGAGATGGTCGCCGAATGTCCGTGTGGCAAGTCTTCGAACAGTAACTTTGCGCTTACGACCGCCAGCAATCCATAGGAAGTCCACACCAGTTCCACTCGTCGCCAGCGCGATCCGGCTGCGGCCAGCGCTAGAGCGAGTCCGCAGGTGATCAGCGTGCGAATCACCGCGACATGGGTCGCCCCTGGCGTCATCCCAATCGCGGCCAGCCATACCAAACAGGAAACCAGGAAAGTTGCCAAGGCGCTGATCGCAAGGATCGCCGCAAACAACCGGATTAGCCGCTCGTTCCAGCGTTCTCCGGCGGACCGTCCGAGGACGGCGAAACAGGCGATCGCGGCCACTGCTACCATCCATACCATCCCCCCCGGAGCGCTTGGGAATGTTCCAGCCAAGGCCCGCGCGGCGTACCGCAGGAACCCTGAGGCATAGGCCGCCGCTGTCAGGTACACCAGTCCGTGGAAATCAGGAGTAAGCCGGGCAACGCGCACCCCAATCACAGTGGCCGCAATCGAGAACATACTCAATACAGCGGCCACCAGCGCTGGCGACAGGAGCAAAAAACTCCCCGCCAGCACCAGTGCGACAGCCCACGTCGCATACACGTGATAGTTGCGCTGCTCGGCAAATCGATCGAAGCTCACGAAAGCGGCGGTGTAACAACCCGCTGCAAACAGCCAGCAGCAAATCCCCAACAGATACGGACCTCTGGCCGGGGCAAACAAAAGCCAGGCGGCCGCGGCCAGCACAAATGCCGCCGTAGCCTGCGTGATCTCGAACACATTGATCTGTATGCCGCGGAGGACGCTTCTCCAGACAACTCCGGCGGCACAGATAAAAAACAGCAGTGTCGGCAGCGCGAGTGCTGCACTGTCCGAGATGGTCGCGTAACCTGGCCGCGAACTCTCCGGCAAGGAATTGATGTAGATGAGAATGACAATCGCAGCATCCGCCGCGGGCGCAGCCACGAATCGCAGCCCAAGCCATCGACCGGCGCCGGCTGAGAATTCGCCTACCAGGGCGGCCACCAGCAGCACCGCAATATAAGGGGCCAGGTCATGCGATGCGACCAGCAGTCCATTCGCAGTCAGAACCACGGCGGTCACTGCCACCCAGACTGGCGGCGCCAGACGACGCTTCCATGAGAGCGCAAATGTCCCGATCACGAACGCGCTCAGCAATCCTCCGGTTGCGTTCGCAGACAATACCTGAAACCGCAACGTCAATTCTGCCAGCATGGGCACAAGAATCAATGCCGATGTGGCCGCATAGGCTGCACAGGTAAAGACCGACCCAACCTGAGCCCGCGATGCCCAGACCATCCACGTCGCCGCATAGACCAACGCCAGCGCCACCACCGCCATCTTCGGAACAGATCCCGACTCCGCTACCGCCCGCAGTAGATAGGCACCGGCAATACCCAGCATCGCCTTGCCGACGACCGGAAACAGCCCGCCCGCCTGGGGAAGCGCCATTTCCTCCGCGGGTGGAACAGGTCGCGCCGCCGACACTGCCGCTTCGATCGGGAAACGATCGGCTCTCGGGACGCTGGCTTCGAGGGCTCCCACTCGCCGTTCCAGCGCTTGGAGACGTGCATCCAAGCGTGTCAAGGCGTCGCGAAGTTCGTCCATAGTCACGACCGGTTCGAAAGCTCGAAAGAAACTCGACGCGATCTCACGAAAACCTCCGGCATCGGCCGACTTAGTGCGCAGCCTGTACAGAGGCCGCATGCTTTTCTGGCCAGGGCGGCAACAGCTTTACCAGGACCCATAAAATGAAAAGAGGCAGGACCGTCAACGCAATGGCCACTACTAGCCCCTCTCGGGTGACCAGGCCCATCTTGTAGGTCGTATATCCCAAAAAGCTCTTGGAAAAAAGCTGTCCACCAATCACGACGTTCCAGCGCATGGCGAAGATTCCCACCAGCGTCAAGCAGCCCGCGATGGCATAGATTCGCTTGCGCGCCATGGCCGTTAACCTGAGCACCTGAGTCAACGCGAGCAGCGCGACCGGCGTGATCGTTCCGAGAATGATCTGCACCACGATGTGCGACATGTACAGCTTGGTGTGCACCATGAAGTCGAGGCTGCGAAACGATTCATCCGACTCATAGATGCGATGGATCAGGTCCAGCATCTCCAGCGTGAAATCGATGATGAAGGTGTAAAAAAGATAGCGCGCAATCGTGTCGACGCAGCGCATGTCGATTTCTTCCTTGCGGGCCCATGTGAGGAACATGTAAAGAAGCATCACGGTCGCGATGCCCGAGACCATCGCCGAAAACAGAAACACCACGGGCATCAGCGGCGTGGACCACCAGGGATTCGCTTTAATCGATCCGAAAATGAACCCGACATAACCGTGCAGGAGGAAGGCGGACGGAATTCCGATGAGCGTGATCAGCCAGCCCGCACGCTCGTCAATGTGCAGGGCTCGTTCGCTGATGTTCGTGGAACCCAGCGTCAGTATCTTGTACAAAATACCCTTGAGCCCTGTCGTGGATTGCGAAAGCAGTACGATATCGCGGCGGTAGTCCAGCCAGATTTCTACCAACAGCACCGCCATCAGGTACCACAGGTACACAAAGCCGAACATCGCCATAGCCGACGTTCGGTGCGGCGTCAGGTACATCTCAAACGAACGCTCGGGATGCCCGAGGTGAAGTTGGAGCGGCATTGGCGCAACCAGCAGGAAAGCCAGCGCCGTAAGCAGTGCGAGCCGGTAAGTGGGCTTCACTTCTTCGACGTTGAACACTCGCTCCAGCGAAGCCAGGATGAATGCCCCCGCCACCAGTCCCGTCAGGAACGGATAGAGCACGATGAGGACGCTCCACTGCAACTCGACCTCGTTCGGATACATGAAGCCTTCAACGCCCTGCATACGTTTTCCTTCTTACTGAGCGATTCCTCGCGGCTGCCAGTTCCGCTTCATTGTCGCTTCACCTGACAGACGGTTACCTCACCGAGCCATCCAGCCCGTTGTAAAAAACCTTGGCATGCGTCGCCATATAGGGCTTAAGCACCTGCACGCTATGCGTCTTCAAGAACTCATGTATTGGATCGTTGGGATTCTTCAGGTCGGCCAGTTGCCGTGCGCCCGTCGGACAATTCTCGCAACAAGCGGTTGTGAGCCCCTTCGTGATGCGGTGATAGCAAAGCGTACACTTCTCCGCGGTCTGGGTCTTGGGATGGATGAACCTGCACCCATAGGGGCAAGCCTGCACGCAATAGCGACAGCCCAGGCAGTATGTCTTATCCACTAACACCACGCCGTCAGGGCTGACGAAGGTCGCGCCCACCGGACACACCTGGGTGCAGGGCGACTCCGCGCAGTGATTACAAAGTTTTGGAACGAAGAAATTCTTACCGGAGGGATCCTTAGCGGGCGGAAAGCCTTTCTTGCCTCCATCAGGCGAATCCACCTGCGGATTCTCGATGTCATAGTCCGAAACGTGATAGCGCTCCACCCAAGTCCGAAAATATCCATCCGGCACATCGTTCTCAGTTTGGCAGGCTCGCACACAGTTGCCGCATCCAATGCACTGGGTCAGGTCAATCAGCATGCCCCACCAGTGCTCGCTCCGGTTGTAGTTCGGGGCTGCCTCCGGAGTTCCCGCGAGCACGTACTTCCACGCCGCTCCCGCCGCTGGGAGCAGAAGCAACAGGTGTCGCCGCGTCAGATTCATTGCGCGCCCCCCGCCGAAATTGCCGGACTGTGCGGTTGATGGCAGGTGTCGCAGGGAACTCCGCCGGCGTGGTCGGCCGATACGATCTGCGGAAAGCCCTTCGGCTTGGCCGCATTGGCTTCATGGCAGCGCACGCATAGCACCGCCGCATCCAGTTCTTCCGGCGTCACAGATGCCGGATCGTCCGCATGTTTCGCCAATGGGCCATGGCACGCCTCGCAATTCACGTGCGCGTGCTTGCCGTCTTTTTTCTTCTCGAGCACATCGGAATGGCAGGTTTCGCAGGTCTCGTGCCCCGCATAATTCACCGGCCGGGCCGCGATTTCAGCCAGCGCGTTCCCACGATAGTGGCCGTACTCACCGAAACTCTTGGGGACAAGAAATCCTCTGAGGACAAGGAAAACGAGAATCCCGGCGAAAAACACTCCCGCCAGGCGAAACAGATGTCCTGAATCTTTGAAAGCGTTCATGGCAATCGCAAGCTCCGCGCACGACGCTGCTGGAAACACCTTGCCGTACTCCAGCTCTCTTCGCCATCACGCCAACGGCAAAGCTGCAGCCATTGATACCGGAGGAAGTACACGGTCGCTGTGCCGCACGTCACCGTGAGTATGTACGCTTGTCACCTATGGGTGTGATGTACTCTGCGGCCTGCGGATGAGTACCGCAGAATCAGGGGACGAATACCGGTGACGATGCACGTCACACCGCAGGCAGGATCGTTCCGCGGCAGGTTCCGAGGCCAATCCGGTGAAAACCTTCGCGCTCGCAGAATCCGCGGAAAATGACTTCGTCTCCATCCCCAAGAAACTTTCGCTGCTCGCCGGAAGGCAGCGTGATTGGATTCGCGCCGCGCGATGTGATCTCCAATAGGCATCCGCGCGCGCTGACCGCCGCGTTCGGAGCGTCTGGGCCCGAGACGGTTCCGCTGGCCAGCAAATCGCCCGGGCGAAGGTTGCAGCCGTTACTGGCATGATGAGTGAGCATCTGGGCCATCGTCCAGTAAAGATCGCGAAAATTGCCGCGGCTGACGAGCGCCGGAACAAGGCCAGCGTCGCGCATTTTCGCTGATTGCAACGAGACCTCGAGGGTCAGGTCGAGGCCTCCACATTCTTGATCATCCGCGTCGAGCAAGTAAGCCAAGGGGCTGGGATCGCCCTGTGGGCGCGGAAAAGCCGGAGCACGAAACGGCGCCAGCGCCTCCATGGTTACGACCCATGGACAGAGTGACGTGGCGAAGCTCTTGGCGAGGAATGGCCCGAGCGGCTGATACTCCCAAGCCTGCACGTCGCGCGCCGACCAGTCATTGAGCAGACAGATACCAAAGATGTGTTCCGCCGCCTCGGTGATGGGAATGCGCTCTCCGAGCCGATTCCCGCGACTCACAAAAAATCCGACTTCCAATTCATAGTCGAGCGCATTGGTCGGTCCGAAGATTGGCTCGGCATCGCCAATACGTGTTTGGCCACAAGGCCGGCGAACCGCCGTTTCGCTCGCCACCAGCGACGACGAGCGCCCGTGATAACCGATGGGAATGTATTTGTAATTCGGCAGCAGCGGATTATCGGGCCGAAACAATTTGCCTACATTGGTGGCATGAAAAATCGAGGCGTAAAAATCGGTGTAGTCACACCGGTTCGCGGGCGAGAGCATCTCGACGTCAGCCTGCGAGTGGAGATGACGCGAAGCAGCCTCGCGATCGGCGGGCGACGCATCTTCACGAAGCAGCGCGTGCAGACGACGGCGGACAGCGCGCCTAACCTCGGGTTCGAGGGACATGGGGTCGATGAGATCGCCGCTGCCCGAGTCGCTCGGCGTTAGCTGTAACGATTCAGCTGTACCTACGGCTTCGTGCAGGATTGAGAGATCGAGGATTTGGTCGCCGATGGCGACACCCACCGCGCTGCCGGAACGCCCGTCGTTTCGCCGGAACCTACCGAAGGGCAAATTCTGAATGGGAAAATCCGATCCCCCAAGGTTCGCCGATTCGACCCAGCTTCTTATTTTGGGATCATGGGTTTCGTCGAGGATAGGTTTCATAGAGGAGGTTTCAGAACGATGTTACAGGAGGTGCAACGATTGCAGATCGGCGACCGGTTCGGTGAATGAGCAGGAGCCGAAGGAAATCGCAAAATCTTGCCGCGTTGCCGAAATTTCATTGACGCTAAGCCTGTGACCGCGCCACCGAATACCATCGCCACTAAAATCAAATGCCTCCGCCGATTGTTCCTGCAACAATTCAACCGCCAGGCGTCCATCCATGCCGGCCCGCAAAAATCCGGCCACCAGAAAGATATTCAAAAACCCGTGCATGATTCCCGATGGGCTGTCTGGCTGATACGTCAGGCGATGGCTCGATCGCAGGGGATGATGCAACCCAGCGGTCGCTTTAAAAGATACCCTGGACAATGCGCAAAGCCGGATGAACTCCACGACGTTCTCCGGCGCGGGAAATTTGTCCGTCGTCTCGCCGCCCGTGCGCATCTTCGCGCGCCGGCCGCAACGCGCTATCGCAGCAAGGCACTCAGCCACATCCACGGTTAGAGGAATTTCGAAATAGGTTTCGAGTTCGATGGGAGTGAGTTCGGAGAGCCGTGCGATTTCTCCGGCGTTCGCGATCTTTATTTCTAGCGATTCAATTCTTGCATTCGAACTTATGGCCGCGGATTGGTCGTTAAAATCGCGGATAACGGTGCGGTCAACTTGGAGATCTGCGCCTGGCAATACCGATAATTTCCAGGGCTCGGCTGTTACCGTTTTCGTGTCCGGAAGACGGCTGGCAGCAATTTGAAACTCGCTCAAGCGCGCTACCGGAACGATGAACCGCCCCAGCATCCACCTATACGGCCCGCGCAAGTACGAATCGTACCCTGCGACCGCATCCGCCATCGGGAGCGAAGCCGGCGAAAACAAACCCGCGTAGTCGATCAAGCCCGTGAGGAGCGCGCGCACAGACTCCGCTACCGGAGCCTGACTGGCCGCCGTTTCCTGCAGATTCTGCGTGCTGGATTCCATCACACGGGTCACAATGCGTCCGGCTATGCGCCGTCAAATTTATTCTTCAGCCCTTGCCAGCACTCGAAATACTGATGATCGAGTTGGGAAGTTTCGAGCGCAAAACGCGTGGGCTGGCATACAAAGCGTGTCTCAAACATGAAGGCGAGCGTGTCCTTCAAGTAGACCGGCTTTAGGTCAGCCTTGCTGGCCTTCTCGAAGGTCTCGCTGTCCGGACCATGTCCGGCCATGCAATTGTGCAGGCTGGCGCCGCCCGGGACAAAGCCCTCGGCCTTCGCGTCATACTCGCCCTGGATCAGCCCCATGAATTCATTCATGAAGTTGCGATGGAACCATGGCGGACGAAATGTATGTTCCGCAACCATCCAGCGCGGCGGAAAAACCACGAAGTCGAGATTCGCTGTTCCTGGAATTTCCGACGGTGAAGTCAGTACCGTGTAAATCGAGGGATCGGGGTGATCGAAGCTGACTGTATTGATGCAATTGAAATTTGCGAGATCGTATTTATACGGAACGTAATTCCCATGCCACGCCACAACATTTAGTGGCGAGTGATCGATCGATGCCTCCCATAAGCGGCCTTGGAATTTGGTTGTAATCCGGAAGGCGCCTTCGCGATCTTCGAATGCTGCGACGGGCGCGAGAAAATCGCGGGGATTCGCCAGCCCATTCGCGCCGATGGGCCCAAGATCCGGCAGGCGCAGCAGCGCGCCGTAATTCTCGCAAATGTATCCGCGGGCCGCTTTATCGACAAGCTCCACGCGAAAGCGAATACCGCGCTGAATGACCGCGATTTCGCCCGGTCTGACGTCGAGTATTCCCATCTCCGTGCGGAGCAGCAAACGGCCGAGTTGCGGCACAATCAACATCTCGCCGTCAGCGTTGTAAAAAAAACGCTCCATCATGGACGCGTTCGCAACGTAAATGTGGATGCCGACGCCGGCATGCGTGTGGGTGTTACCGTTGCCGGCCATGGTAATGAGGCCGTCGACAAAATCGGTGCGCTCCGATGCGGGTGGAATCGGAATCGGCATCCAGCGCAATTGATTTGGCGGCGTCGGCACTTCGTCAAATGGCGCGCTACGGAGCTTTCCCTGGTCGATCGGCTCGAATGGCTTGTGCGCGACTGAGGGACGGATACGATATAGCCAGGTGCGACGGTTCGTAACGCGGGGCGCGGTGAATGGGGTGCCGCTCAACTGCTCCGTGTAGAGGCCATGAGCCACACGCTGCGGAGCGTTCTGGCCCTGCGGCAACGTGCCAGCGACGGCTTCACTGGCGAACTCGTTGCCGAAGCCGGACTGGTAGTGCAGTTCGGTCGCGCGCTTTCCATTCGAACCGGCGCGGCTTGCATACGAGCCGCGCATGGGCGCGCTTTTTGATGACTTTCGCGCTGTATCAACCGTCGCCATGGCTACAAGTTCCCCCGGCGCGCCTGCTCCAATTCGATCGATTCGAACAGCGCTTTGAAGTTGCCTTTGCCGAATCCGCGGCTGCCTTTGCGCTGGATGATTTCAAAAAACACCGTCGGACGGTCCTCCACCGGCTTGGAGAAAATCTGCAGCAGGTAGCCTTCCTGGTCGCGATCGACGAGAATGCCCAGCGACTTCAGCGATCCGATCGGCTCTTCCACGGGACCGACGCGCGCGGGCAAAGCGTCATAGTAGGTGTCCGGCACGCGCAAAAAATCGATACCGTTTTTCTGCAGCTTGTTCACCGTGTAAAGCACGTCTTTACACTGGAGGGCGATGTGCTGCGCTCCCGGGCCGCCATATGCCTCGAGATACTCTTCTATCTGGCTTTTCTTGCGCGCCGCCGCGGGCTCGTTGATTGGAAACTTCACCGAGTGCGAGTCGTCGGACATGACGATGCTCATGAGCGCGCTGTATTCGGTCGAGATATCTTTATCGTCAAATGTGATGTAGCGATGAAAACCGAAAACATTCGTGTAGTAGTCGGCCCAATGCTGCATCTGGCCTAGTTCAACATTGCCCACGATGTGATCGATCCGCAGGATGCCGCAGTCGTCGCCATCCACGGGAGCGGCCGCAAAGCCAGGCAGAAACGGACCTTTGTAATCCTGGTACGAGATCAACGAGTGGATCGTATCGCCGTAAGTGTGCACGGCCGCGCGGCGCACCGCGCCACATTCATCGCCCAAATCGTGCGGCTCCTCGGCAGGCTTGGCGCCGCGGCGCACCGCTTCGGCGAAAGCCTCATCGGCATCCGCCACTTCGAGCGCGATGTCCCGGACACCGTCTCCGTGCTTTCGGATGTGTTCCGCTGCGGGATCGTCGGCGGTCAGCGGCGTGGTCAAAACAAAATTCGCCCTGCCCTGGCTCAACGCGTACGACGTCCGCTTGCGGTTGCCGGTTTCCAGTCCGCTATACGCAATCTGCGAAAACCCAAATCCCTTGCGATAGAAGAATGCCGCCTGGCGGGCATTGCCGACGAAGAACTCAACATGATGAATGCGCTTCAGCTTTAATGGATTTTCCATCCTCGCTCCCGATTCCATCTTCGCACATTTGATGCCGCCCTATGGACCGACTTTGCCCCGGCGAACAGCTGCGGGCAATGGTCCGCGGTCTCCGTCTAGGCCATCTCCCGTCCCGCAAGTTTTTCGAGCACGCGAATGGGCGAGGCCTGCGGCGCGACGAGCGCTTCGACCGGAACGATGAACGTCTGTTCCATCGCAAATTGCCCGGAGAGCGCCGCGTGCGGAACGCCGTCGGTGTAGACCAGCCACGTGGCCATCGGCGGAAACGCGACCTGTTCCTTCCCTTCTTTCGCCGACTGAAAATCCGTGTTCTCTTTCAGCCAATCGTGGAAATGGAGCATGAACTCGTCGTAGGGCGCGCGATCCGGCACGGGCAATACTCGGCTCAAACCGTGCCGCAATGCGGACAAGGCGCTGGGGGCGGCATATTTCTGCAATTCGGCGTTGCGAGCAAACCGCGAGGCCAGTTCCGGGAATCGCTCCGCGATGACCCAGACGCGATCTCTTGACGGGTTAACATTAGTAAAGACCCGTAAGATCCGCGCGCCGCGCGTCGGACGACTGGGGAAGGCGTCTACGTGTAGAAGATCGTTTCTTTTGTGCAGGGAAAGATCTCGCCCTTCTTCTTCGAGCGGACGAAAACTTGCGTAATCCATCTGGAAGCGTCCGGCATAAGGCGCAAGAAAATCTTCGACAAAAGTGCGCACGCCAGCCGCATACTTGCGCATGATTTGATGGACGCGCGGCTTGCCCGCCTCGTCGCCCAGACCGCGCAGCACGTCGCTCTCCGGCCGATACGAAATATTTTTATGTATACGCGAATCGGCGGGCTTGAGCGAGAGCAGAAATTCGACATCGCTTTTCGGCAGCTCAAATGGCGGCGCCGGAAAATACAGAATTGCTCCCGACTCAAGCTGGCCGCAATAATGACGCGCGCGCGATGAGCGATCGATTCCGCTCAACCAGCCGTCCGCTCGATAATCGTCAACCACCAGCCAAGCCATTGCTACCTCACTTCCAGCGACACCACTTCGCCCGTCCGCTTTCCGGTAGCGCGATAATTTACGGATACCAGACGATTGGCCCACTCGCAGGAAAACTGATCCGCGCCCACGACGACCAGCGACTTGTAATCGGATGCGTGCATTGTATAGGTCGTCATCCCGCTGAGCACCGTGATCGCCGCCTCGGGAGCTTTCGAGCAATCGCTGCTTACGATTTTGCCTCTGAGAAAAAGCACCGGCCCGCGTGGTTGCGGGCTTGACGGGCGGAGCCGTTGGAGCCGCGTCCGAATCTTCGTCATCTTCGCCGCCGCTGGCAGCGCTGGCCGTTTTTGTGCTACTCGCTGAAGTTGCGTTAGCCGGGCTCGACGCTGTCGCGGAGCCAGACGCGCTCGCGTCGCCCGGCGCACTGGCCGCGCCCACCGGGGATTCCGCTGCCCCCTGATGCTCCGGTCGCACTCCATACTTTTGGAGCGTGGCTAGGTCGGCGAGTTGCTGCTTGGCAGCGGTGGCCGCCTGCTTATCGGTCCCTTCCTTCAGGCGGGTGAAAACGTCGCGCGCCTGGTCCCACTTTTTTCCCGCAACATAAATCTGGCCGAGATTGAATTGATATTCAGGATTGCGGGGAGAAAGCGCGACCGCCTGCTTTTGCGCTTCGAGCGCTGAATTCCATCCACCTCCCTCAACCCGCGCCACGCCCAGCATGTTATAGGCGTCGGCAAGATCGGGATACCAATCGATCACCGCGCGCAGGTCCTGCATCATGTTCGCGATGCCCTGCATCTCCTGCCGTGCGGCCTGCGCCTTGCGATACTTGAGCACCGAGCGGTAGTACCAGACCCAGGGGTCGCGCGGATTCAACTCCGCCGCTTTGGCCAATTCCTCTTCCGCCAGGTCGAATTTTTTTAACTGGAGATCGTCGCGCGCTAAGGCGCGTTCGGCCGCCTCGTTTCCTTTGGGATCGGACGCCAGTTTCTTGAGATCGTTCAGAGCTTGCAGGCGGCGGTCCGGAATGCGAACCATCATGTCGCCGAGAATGGCCTTCGCTTCCGGCTCCGGCAGCGCAGTCACGGCCGCGCCCAGTTCGTCAGCATCGACCGGCACTGGAAAATGATTGGGCTGCATGACCGTGCCCATACTCCCGTTGGGCTTCTTCGACTGATCCAGCGCAATCCCCAAAGTAGACATCGATTCCAGATACTTCTTGACCGCATCTTCGAGCTGGTCGGGCGTCATATCAAAGGCCTGTGTGATCGCCTTGTCGACGGGCACCTTCTTGTTCTGTACCAGATCGAAATAAGTTCCCACCTCCGGCAACTTGTTCTTGTCGATCATGTAGTGCATGACCAGCCAGGCCTGCGCGTAATACATCGTGTTGTGCGAACCCTCGTTGCGGCCCGAACTGTCGTGCTTCATGGTGAACAAATCGGTCATCGAAATCCAGACCGGTGAGCTGGCCATTTGTGTGAGGGATTGCGGCACATTGGGATCGCGCACCATGTTGAAGAAGATATCTTCATGCCACTCCGGCGCAAGCTCCGGATCGCCGCCGATGTTGACCTCTTTATCGATCTGTACAGCGCCAAAATACTCAGCCAGACCCTCGTCAAACCACCCCTGAACGGGCGGATAGTTGTAGTTCAAAAAATAATGCCCAAGGGCGTGGGCAATACCACGCCAGGGCTCAAGCTCAAAGAGGTTGAGCACGATGTAAACGCGGTCATATCCCGGCACATAAAAGGACTCGGCAAAACTCAATTTGTTGGGAGCAATCGCCCCGTATTGGTTATCGCTCTTGAGCGCGATGACGGTAATGGGGACCGACATATTGAGCTTGGGTTTGGCAACGAGTTGCCCGAAGACTCCGCGCATCTGCTCCATGCGCAGCGCGACCTCGCGACCACGTTTTTCGCCGCCGTCGGTTATGACCGAGAAATGTGCGGTATGGACCTCGATCCATTTCGATTCGTCTTTGGCAAAGGCCGCGCCCCGCAGGCCAACCAAGACGGCTAACCCCAGGACAAGCGCACCGATGTTGCGCAAGGATTTCACAATGTACCCGGATGTAACGCTCTTTGGGAAATGCTAGCATGGCAGCCGCCGCGAACAACGAACCTTTTGCTCCGGCGCATCCAATCGGTTTGATGCTCATAACGTGTTCTCGCGGAGCCTTCTTGAAAAACGCTCATTTACTTATTCTAGTGCTGTCCCTTGGTTGCACCCTCAGCGCGGCGCAGAATCGCAACCCCAGTGCCAGCGCGGTGGCCTCCGATCCGGTGTATCAGAAAAATTGCGCAAAATGCCACGGCAAGACCGCCGAGGGCCGCCGCCTCGGTGGGCCATCACTGGTATCAGCAAAGACCTCCGGCATGTCGGTTGGGGACCTGCGCACAATGATCGATAACGGCAAAGGCCGGATGCCGAAATTCGCCGGCAAACTCGAGCCTGCCGACATCGACCGCCTCGTCATGGAAATCAAAGCCGCAACCCAAAAGTAGAGCACCATAATAGAGCGCGGCCCGTGCCGACGAGACAGAACCGGCAAGCCCGTGGCATCGTCACGCACGGTTAGTCTGGATATTTGGCCCTAAGCGGCCTCGCAGGTTACACTCACGCGGTGAACTTAGCCCCGGCAAACGCCTCGCGCCTGAATTGGATTGACTGGATGCGCGGACTGGCCTGCGTCCTGATGTTCCAGACGCACTGTTACGATTCGTGGCTGGGCGGTGAAGCGCGCAACGGTAGTTTGCTTCATTGGTCGCAACGCCTGGGAACGCTTCCGGCTCCGCTTTTTCTTTTTCTGGCGGGAATCTCTTTCGCGCTCGTCACCACCAAACTCATTCGCAAAAATCAGATGCCCAGCCAGATCACGCGCACCATGGCCCGCCGCGGCGCGGAAATCATCGCCTTCGGTCTGCTCTTTCGCCTGCAGGAGTATCTGATTGCGTGGGGCTGGGCTCCGTGGACAGACCTGTTTCGCGTCGACATTCTCAATGTCATCGGGCTGTCCATGGTCTTCATGGCGCTCATGTGCGGAGCTGTTTTGAGCTTCGGTCAGGCAAAAGCTCCCGAATCGCGCCCACCTATCGCAAGGCTCATCATCGCGGCACTCGCCGTTGTCGTGCTCATCTCCCTGCTTACCCCGCCTCTCTACACCACATGGCGGCCGACTTGGCTGCCGTGGGAACTCGAGTCTTACATTAACGGGTGCCACAATCTCGGCGCACCCCTGCCTTGGCTCTTCTGCATTTTTCCCTGGACGGCCTTCGCTTTCGCGGGTCTCGCGGCCGGGTTCATTCTGTTCAGCGACCGGGGCCGAGAACGCACGGCCGCATCGCTGGCGGCGTTTGCCGGGATTGGAGGCGCGGCGATTCTTATCGCGTATGGCCTGGACCACTCCCGCATCCAGCTTTATTCGACCTATGACTACTGGCATACCAGCCCCAATTTTCTGATGATGCGCATCGGCATGTTGCTGATGATCTGCCTGCTGGCGTATGCATGGACCGTGTGGGCTCTGCCCACCGTTGGCGCGTGGGCTGTGCGCTTTAACCCGCTCATCCAACTTGGAAAGACTTCCCTGCTTGTCTATTGGGTGCACATCGAGTTCGTCTATGGACGCTTTTCGTTGCTACCCAAGCGCGCCGTTGGAATTGGCACGGCCACTCGCGGGCTGATCGAGATCTTCCTTTTTATGTTGATTCTCTCGATTGCACGCACCCGTTTTGACTGGAAGAAAATTGACTGGAGCCGCATCGGTTGGCGAGCGATAGCCGAACGGCGGCAAGAAGTCCGACTGGACTAGTGGCCTAAAGCTTTTGGCCTTTCGCAGGTTGGCCAGCCATAAGAAAGGTTTTCGGATACGAACCTTCGCCGCAGAACTTGAACGAGTCGAAATCCTTGTACCACAGCCCTTCCGGCACATAGGGCCTCGATTCTATCCAGATCCGAAGCTGATTGAGATCGACCAGGCTGATGCCGCGGTCGTGCATGCGATCAGTCAGGTGAGATCGAATCGCGGCAGGAAGCCTGGCCCAGACTTCAATTCGCAGCATTCCAGGCTCCTACTCTCCAAACACAAAACGGCCCAACTGATCGCCTAGCTGCTTCACCTGTTCTGGATCGCTGGCCGCGCGAAATTTCTCAGCTAATTGAAAAAACGCCTGCTCCTTTTGCTGCTGCGCCTCGATCCCCTGCTCGATAAGCTCGACCAGGACGCGATTGTCGCTGAGCGCGCGCTGCCGGGCGATGGTCTGGACCTTCTTTGCGACTCTGGGAGGAAGGCTTACACTGCGGCGCACTTGTTTGGCAGAGTCAGAAGCACGTCGTTTTGGGTTCGGCATATTGGCACCAGTGTACACCATTTTGGTGTAATATCATTCATTTGACACCCCCCTGGTCACGATAAACTCTCTCAATGACGTCCCCGTCCAACTCCCTCGCCCGCGCCTCCTCTTCCTACCTGCGCTCCGCCATGCATCAGCCCATCCAGTGGCATGAGTGGGGAGACGAGGCCTTTGCCGCGGCGCGTCGCGAGAACAAGCCCATCCTCCTTGATGTCGGCGCCGTCTGGTGCCACTGGTGCCACGTCATGGATCGCGAGTCCTACGACGATCCCGAGATCGCAAAGATCGTCAACGAAAATTTCATCGCTGTGAAGGTCGATCGCGACGAGCGTCCCGACATCGACAGCCGCTACCAGATTGCTGTCAGCGCACTCACTGGACAGGGCGGATGGCCGCTGACCGCGTTTCTCACGCCCGACGGCAAACCGTTTTACGGCGGCACCTACTTCCCGCCGCAAGACCATTATGGCCGCCCGAGTTTCCGCCGCGTCCTGCTCTCGATCTCACAGGCCTACCGCGAGCAAAATGCAGATGTGCTGCAACAGGCAACGGTGGTCGAGAGCGCCATCGCGCGCGCCGAGTCCCCCAGCAAAGGTGACGGGAGTGTCTCGCCCACGGTGATCGACGCTCTCCTCGAGTCGGCCATGAAAATGTTTGACGAGGAAAACGGCGGCTTCGGGAGCGCACCAAAATTCCCGCATCCCTCGGCGATCGATCTCGTGATCCATGGCTACGCTCGCGCCGGCCGAAACGGTAGGGCGGCAAGAGAAGACGAAAATCTCCGCCGCATCTTCGTGCACACCCTGGAAAAGATGGCTCGCGGCGGCGTCTACGACCAGCTTGCCGGCGGCTTTCACCGCTACTCGGTTGACGAGCGCTGGATTGTCCCGCATTTCGAAAAGATGAGTTATGACAATTCCGAACTGCTGAAGAATTACGCTCACGCTTACCAGGCCACCGGCGAAGAGTTTTTTGCAGACGTCGCCAGGGACATCATTCATTGGGTTGACGAGTGGCTGAGCGACCGCGCCCACGGCGGTTTTTACGCCTCGCAGGATGCCGACTATTCAATGGAAGACGACGGCGACTATTTCACCTGGACCCTCGACGAGACCCGCGCGGCACTCACCGAGGACGAAGCGCATGTGGCGGAGTTGCGCTACGACATTCGCGAAATCGGCGACATGCACCACAATCCGGCAAAGAACGTACTCCACATTCGAGCCGGCATCGAGGACATCGCCCAACGACTGAATCTTACGACGACGCAAGTCGAGGACCTGCTCGCTTCAGCAAAGAAGAACATGTACACCGCGCGACTTAAGCGCCCCACACCTTACGTCGACAAAACAATTTACGTGGGATGGAACGCGATGTTCGTGTCAGCCTACCTCACCGCCGCCAATGTGCTGGATATAAGAGAGGCTCGCGATTTTGGCCTGCGGACGCTCGACCGTCTGCTGTCCGAGGGATGGCATTCACCCGAGCACGCCCGCGACCAGGGCGATGCGAAGCTCCAACCCGGCCTGCGTCACGTGATCGCCTATTCCGATCCGAATTCGGAACTCCGCGAAACCGCGGGCGTGCTCGATGATTACGCATTTACAATAATCGCCTGCCTTGATGCTTACGAAGCCACTTCCGACCTCAGCTACTTTCGTTTCGCGCGCGCCATTGCCGATGCCATGATCGCCGGCTTCTACGATCAAGACCAAGGCGGCTTTTTCGACACACAGAAAGTCCCTGCGTCGACCGGCAGCAGCGCGTCGGCTGCGCAAGGCATTCTCGGCATGCCGCGCAAGCCGTTTCAGGATTCGCCGACACCCGCGGGTAATCCAGCGGCGGCGATCGCGCTGTTGCGTCTCTACACCTTCACGAATGACGCAAATTATCGCGAGGCGGCTGAGCGCACGCTCGAACTCTACGCGGGCGCCGCAGGCCAGCATGGAATTTTCGCGGCAACTTACGGATTGGCGGTCGCTCGCTTCACCGAACCGCACGTCCAAGTGGTGATCGTCGGCAACGACGAAGCCGCCATCAACTTGTACCGAACGGCGCGCTGTTCATTTTCTCTGAACACCGCCGTGTTGCGCATAGATCGGGACAAAGTGGTCCCGCAAAACCTGCCGCCCGTCCTGGCCGAGACCATTCCGCATTTGCCCGCGCTCGCCGAGCGGCATTCTTTCGCGGTCGTATGTTCAGGCTTCGCCTGCCAGCCCCCGGTTTTCGATTCCGAAGCGCTGCAGCACCTGCTACGCGCCACCGCGCGTCCCGCTGCATAGTCCTTCATCACTGTCGGTGCTCGGGGCCTTTTCCTCCTGCCTGCCCCGGTCAATTCACAACCAATGGCGTGGCATTTCTGAAGTTCGCACCCCATTTGCCGATGAGCCCATTAGCGGCACCGCGACATGTCTGCCAACTTTTTCGAAGATCCGGCATTTGTCCGCCTCGCATTGGAACAATTGCCGGTGGGCATTTACTTCGTGGACCGCGACTGCCGCGTTCGTTTTTGGAATCACGGGGCGGAAAACATTATTGGGCATCTTGCCCACGAGGTGGTCGGTCGAGTGTGCAGCGATCACATGGTCGAAACCTGCGACCGCCTCGGTCAGCCCCTGGATGGCGACACCTGTCCGGTAAGGGCGACCCTCTGCGATGGGCAGCCGCGGCATGTCAAGGCGAATTTTCTCCACAAGGAAGGACACCGCGTACCGGTGACGATTCGCAGCCGGGCGATTGTGCGGCGGGGTGACACCGTCGAAGGCGCCATCGTTTTATTTGAGGAATATGCGGAATCGCAGCGCGACCCGGGCGAACTGCCATTCTTTGGATTTCTTGACCCTATGACCGGAGTTCCGGCGCATCGCCTGACTCGGGCGGTGCTCGCCGAATCGATGGCCGCGATGGAACAATACCAGCACAAATTCGGGCTGCTTCGCATTCGCCTGCTCGGCCTCGACGAATTTCGCTCGAAGCACGGGCCGCATTCTCTGGTGCCCTTTCTACGAACCGCTGCGCACACGCTTCAACATGGACTCGACCCTGCGAATTTTCTGGGGCGCTGGGGAGAGGATGAATTCATCGCCGTGTTGCCCCTTTCGAATCCAGTCGCTACCGCAGCCGCAGCACTTACGGCTTGGACGCTCGTCACCAAGTCGGAAGTTCGCTGGTGGGGCGACCGTTTCCCCGTGCAAGCAGTCGTGATGCACACGGTGGCGCAACCGGGCGACAAACTCGAAAAATTGCTGAATGGATTGGAACCTACGCACGCCGCCGCGGCCGGACGAGCGATTGGCATGTCGATCGAAGATACCCAGGCTCGCGCTCGTACCGCGGGAGCCGCGGAGCAAGGTTAGGATTTTATGTTTTCGATCATCGGGATCGTGGTCGTTTTCGGCTGCATCGCCGCCGGCTACCTGATGGAGCACGGGAACCTGCGCGTTCTGATGCAGCCGGCCGAACTGATCATCATCGGCGGGGCCTCGGCAGGCACCATCCTCATCGCCAACCCGCTGCACATCCTCAAACAGATCGCTGGCGGCATCCTGGGAGTTTTCGGTTCGTCAAAATTCACCAAGCAGCGCTACATCGACTCGCTTAAGATGATGTACGAACTGCTACAGAAGGCCCGCAAGGAAGGGCTGGTCGCCCTCGAAAACGACATCGAGGATCCGCAGAAAAGCCCGCTCTTCACCAAATACAAGGATTTCCTCGCCAATCACCATCTTCGCGACTTCGTTTGCGACACCATGCGCATGGCGGTGAGCGGAGGCGTGGAGGTCTTCGATCTCGACCAGATGCTCGATGCCGACATGGAAGTTCACCACAGCGGCTCGGCCGAACCGGTTGCCGCGCTCAGCACCACTGCCGACGCGCTCCCCGGACTCGGGATCGTGGCCGCCGTTCTGGGAGTCGTCATCACCATGGGAGCCCTGGGCGGACCGCCCGAAGAGATCGGGAAAAAAGTTGCCGCGGCACTCGTCGGCACCTTCCTCGGCATCCTGCTCTGCTACGGACTGGTCGGTCCAATCGCCTCGCGCATGGGCAAGGCCGCAGAAGAGGAACACGCGTTCCTGCTCGTGTTGCGGGTGGTGATGATCGCCTTTCTTAAGGGCGTGGCTCCCATCATGGCCGTCGAAGTCGGGCGCCGCGTGGTGCCCGGCAACGTGCGGCCTTCCTTCAAGGAAGTGGAGTCGGCCTGCCGGAATCGCGCCCCCGTAGAAGGGGGCCGCCGCGGGAGCCGCTCCCGCCGCGGAAGCCGGCGCGGAAACGGCTGCGGCTGAAGGCGGAGCCGCGGACGGCGCGGCGGCAGGCGTATGACCTCCGAATAAACTCTGCCATGCCCTCCCCGCCCATCATCGTTATCAAGAAGAAAGGTGGCCACGGCGGCCACCATGGCGGCGCATGGAAGGTCGCTTACGCGGACTTCGTGACCGCCATGATGGCGCTCTTCATCGTGCTCTGGCTCCTGAGCTCCAGCAAACCGGTGCAGGAGGCGGTCGGTGGCTATTTTCGAGATCCTACGGGCACGTCGACAAAAGTGGGGTCCAACCAGAACGGCACGGGTGAAAACTTCGAGTTGACCAAACAGAACATGGCTCAGCTCAAAGAACAGCTGCAAAAGAGCATTCGCAACATCAACGATCTTGAGAAGCTGCGCAAGAACATCGAAATGACAGTCACCGCCGAAGGTCTGCGTATCGAATTGCTGGAGTCGGAGAAAGGCACATTCTTTGACAGCGGGCGTTCGACTCCGAACGATACCGGGAAGGAAATAGTCGTGCTTCTCGCGCAGGAACTCGGGAAGCTACCCAACCACGTTTCCATTGAAGGGCACACCGATGCCAAGCCGTATGGCGAAAACGCCAATTACAGCAACTGGGAGCTGTCGGCGGATCGCGCCAACGCCGCGCGCCGCGTGATGCAACAGGCCGGATTGCGCGCCGACCAGGTATCCCAGGTACGCGGCTTTGCCGACCAGCGCTTGCGCAACAAAACTGATCCTCTTGATGCTTCCAATCGACGAATCTCTATCATCGTCCAATACCTTGCTCCCCCTCCGGAAGCGGACGACAAAGCCGAGCACTCTGAAAGTAAGCCGGAGCAACCGGCTGCCGAAAGCAAGGAACCGGCGGCTGAACCGTCCACAGTGGGAAAGGATCAAACGAAATGAGCAAAAAATAAGGCCGACCATGTTGGTCAGCCTGAAAATTGCATTTACCTGTGTCTTTGTCTTTCTAGGGTTACCGGATTTGCAATTCGTCGCAAGCCGGTCTAGGCGGGTAGCACAACGGCATGGGGCCGTCCGGAGCCGGAGCTTTCGGAATTGCCGCATATGCGAAGGTGCCAACCAAACCTACCAACAGCAGTAACGCCCTGAGTGAACGTTTCATTTTTGACTTCTCCTTAGGGTCTGTCGAAAACTCGGCAAAGCTGCCGAAGTTTCGACCCGGCATTATACACAGGTTGTAAGAATCTGATTTACCAGATGTTAATCATGAACGATGATGAACAAAGACCCGGGTGACCGGGCAGGCGGTCGGGTCAGCCGGACAAAATACTTCCGAAGGGCATTTCTACAGGGTTCCCTGTAGTTGACTTAAAGTAATAGTTTCAGATTGTCGGCGTAAACTTCCAAGTCCCGTAGCGGATGGCCAAGGCCGAAAATGGCGCTTGACACGATTTTAGGAGTTTTACAGTTTTTCCACTGGAATTGTCGCGGGGCGGATTGGGGACGCACTCTCCTTGGGCAGTTACTTCTGTCCTTCCGAGCCCGCCGCGGCCGTCTTGACACGCGCGGGAGGGGGAGGCGCGGTCGATTTAGCGAAACTCAATCGCCGCTCGATGTCTTCCAGATTCGAGCTGCGTGAGAACGCCCGCTCGACCATCCCTTCAAACATCGGAATCAGCGAATCGTCACCGTTTTCGGGAGTTTGGAGATCCGCCAAGCCCTTCTCCCAGCGCTGCGTCTGCAGGTAATTCAAATTGGAATCGCGCGCCACCACCCGCGAGAACGAATACGCAAGCCAGATCCAAATCGAGATGTTGCAGCACAGCATATTGATCATGTTCAGATTGTTAACTCGAATGAATCCGCCGGCGCGCAGAGCCAGCAACATCAGTTCGACGCCTGCCGATACACCAAAGCCAAGGGCGATTCCGAAACTCGGCTGCCGCCGCGAAACCCCCAGAAAACGCGAGAACAGCAGGAGGAAGAGGATCAGACCGACCTGCACCAGCCGCACCGACCGCTGCAGCGTCAACACCGCATGCACTACCGGATCCTGGTCGAAGGAATTGGACGCTGCGACCACTACCGAGACCAGCAACATCACCAGGCCTGCCCATTTGAAAACCGGCGTTCCCAGATCCTTCAGCGCATGATACGGACGAAATACGTCGAGAAAGACCTCATGAATAATCTTGAAGCTCAAAAGCGCGTTCAACGCCTGGGATAACCAATAAAGCCAGAAATACCCCAGAGTCTTATATCCGGAGAGCACATAAACGGGATATGTGATCGCAAAAATAGCGACCTGGGACAGAAGGAAGATTAGAAAGACAGGAAACTGTTTGTAAAGCTTACGCCGCCAGATGACAATGGCAACCCCAAGCTGCAAGGCGGGTTGCGCGAACCACAATGCCATCATCATCGAGTGACTGTTAAGCGACATAAATTCCTGGGATTGAAGAGCGAAGCTCCGAGGGCCTCACGGTTCTCCAATCCTGCACTATCGTGTGGCACATGGCCATACGTGGTCAATCTACTTAGGTAACCTTAGTAACCATTACCCTCTTTGAAGGCATGAAATGAGATCTGCCGATGGCAGCCCACTGCTCCCTGCCCCTGCGGGGTCTCACCAAATCCGCCAAATTCTTGGGAAATCTCAGGCGGGGTGGCGTTGGGCAAAAGAAATGATGTAAGACGCGCCGGCAAACGCGGCTGGGATCTCGGCTCGATCCCGCGCGGTCACAATTACGTTATAGTCGCCGGCCGGGCGCAGCCGCCCAAATACGGGAGTCGCTTCCTGCGGCTCGACCAGAGCCAGATAGCGCAGGAAATCAAACACATCGGCCGTCGGCTCCAGACCCGCCGCGACGAATGAGACTTCAACATCCTCATGATGAAAATGCCATGCCAGCGACGCGGCAAGCCGAACCGCGCGCTCGTAAACTTGCGGCGGAATCACCCCCGGGGAAGGATTGTCGAAAAGAATGCGCAGCTTGCGCTCATCTTCGCGGCTGAATTCCCGCACCTTCAGGCTTCCCGTGCGCGCGGTAGCTTTCCAATCAACGTGCCGGGCCGAATCCTCCGGCATATATTCACGAATGCGGTAAAGGTCGTAACCGCGTCCGCGAACAAAGGTCTCGAACTCTCCCGTCACCATGGGCAGCACCTCGAGAAAGTGTTCGGTCGGGTCGACCACCGGATATACCACGATCTCGCGCTCCAGGTTAATGCGGCGCGTCTTGGTCAGAAAAGCGAACGGAAAGCGCGTCGCCAGGCCAAAGTTCCTCTCCCGATAGCGGCCTCGGTCCGGAAAAGTCAGTTCGAGATCGGCGCGCGACTCCTGCTGCGGCGCGAGAAACGGGAAATAAACGGTCCGCTCCAGAATCGGTCGTTCGAGCTGTTCACTCACGCGTCGCAAACGACGGTCCGGCAAACGTAGCCACTGTTCCTCCGGTCGGCGTTCCGGCCAGCCAAATGTATAAGCCTCCCAGCACCATTGTCGCGCTCGCTTCCGCTTGGCGGGAACGATGCGCACCGAGAACGAAGGCATCCACGAGCTTCGGTTTCGCAGTAAAAATCGCGCCATCATCGGGCGCCCGGCAAAGACATGCTCGGGCAGAAGCACCTCCAGCGCCAGGCTGCGCAGCACGACCGCGGAAGCAATACCGGAGACGATGATCGCCCCCAGCAAAGCCGAGACAATTACATAAAGAAGATTGTTGCCCGTGTTGATCGCGGCAATCCCGATCACCACCGTGATCAGGATGTAGATCATGCCCGCGCGTGTGACCTCGTAATCGACTGCCTCCCGCAAACGCGTGGCTACCACGCGCCGCGCGAGATAGGGAACGGTAGTGAGACCGACGAGGGTCGCCAGCAACAGCGCGGCTGATGCAAGGATAATCGTTCCCCAAATGCTCCCCGATTCGCGCGAAACCGTCGAAAAGAGTGCCGCGCCAAAAGCGAGCACCAGTCCGAAGATCGCGACCAGGAATCGCACCCATACTTCGGACAGTCCAAATCGCACCGCGCCCGATGATTCTGGTTTGGAGAGCATTTCTGGTTCAGGATAACCGCGATGATGGGTTTGGAGAAGTGACCTTGGAATGGGTGACCTTGGAATGTGCCCTTTGAACCCGAACTCGATTAAGCCTGCACCGGCCCCGCGGTTCTTGGACTCTATTTCACTCGATCTCGCAGCTTTAACAGCCGATCCTTCACTGCTGGCCACTCCGAGACGACGATCGAGTACCGCGCCGAATCGCGAGCAATAAAATCGGCAGCCATTCGATGAGACCGCAAAACGCCCTCGAACTGTCCTCCAATGCGCTCGATCGCCGCCCGCGAGCGTTCGTTGCGCGCATCGGTGTGCAGGCAAACGCGCAGCGCCTTCCAGGTTTCGAACGCATAAGTCAGCATGAGCAGCTTCGCTTCGGTATTGGCTGGTGTCCGAATCGCGCGGGCGCTGAACCAGGTATACCCGATCTCGCAGGCATCAGGCGCGCTGCGCCCGTGCGACAGATGCCCCGGCGGCCACGCCCAGTATTCGAGATTGAAGAACCGCGTCGATCCAATGACATCATTCTCGCCCAGGCGCACGATTGCGAAAGGAACCGCGCTGCCCGCCTCCTGCCACGCCAGCGCGGTCGCGACATATTTTTCCGCCTCGGTCCGGTTCTGCGGAACCGGACTCCACCGATAGAGTGACGGGTTCGCGCCCGAAGCTTCGGTCAGTCCATCGACATGGCGATGGCCAAGCGGTTCAAGACGAACGTGGAGGCCTTCGAGAGTGGGAACGTAAACTGCGCTTTCGGGCATCAGCACTTAGTGTAAATCCAACGCGGCTTGGGGAACTCCGCCCGGGCCCCCGATCGAAACCAGTGAAGCCACTACGACATGAATCTCCTGAATCAGCTCACCACTTTACTGCGCAATCACTGCCCTGCCCACTTACTGCCCAAGTATTCCCTTCTTCAATCCCGCCGTCGGCGGCTTGGGACCAAGCCAGACCGAGAAAAGCGCCTGACTAAAGCCCAACCCCGGAATCGTCAGCTTCTCTTTTCCATTGATTGCAAAGGTTGTGCCCGCATCCGGAATGTATGTGAAGATCATCTGGTCTCCCTCTTTGACGGCTTCGAGCGCGGCCATGAAATGTTCTATGTCCACGCCGACGGTTCTCTTTGCTTCGGGCACATTGTCGTCAAACGATTCGGTAAAGCCGTCCGCCACTTGCTTTTTGCTCACGCTGCGCGCAAATTGCATGACCAGTCGCTTCGGTGCGTCGGCCTTCACGATTCCTTCGGCGTCGGCCGATTTTTGTGGCAGATAAAGACCCGCGACGTAAACCTTCACCACGAATTTCGTCCGCAACCCCAAGCCGTTGAGCACCAGGGTTCTGCTGCCCACTTGCACTGTGTCCGGCAAGGTCACGCCCGCGAGATCGGCAGCGAACAAGTGGACATTGAAAAAGAGAGTTAGACAACAGACCGCGATCGCGAGGAACATTCGCGCCTTACAAATCATAAGGACTCCTGCCTGTAACCAGGGAAACTCGCTAACCGAGGACATCGTTCCACAGAGTCACAGATGCCGCCGTGAAGTCAGTCACACAAGGATGTGCTGAGGAATTCGCGAGGGCCATTGCCCCCAAGCCAATCGGCCAACGACGATGTGTGAATGCGAATCTCCGCATCGGCGCGCCTCGGCCTCGCATCTACTGAACCAAATGCCAATTCCCGCCGCAATTCACGGACAAAAATACATCTCGCTCGCCACCTTCCGCAAGACCGGCGTGCCCGTCTACACGCCCATTTGGTTCGCCGAAGAGGGCGGCAAACTCTACTTCATGACCAACAGCAAACTCGGCAAGGTAAAGCGCCTCCGCAATAATCCCCAGGTCAAAATCGCTCCCTGCACGATTCGCGGCAAGATCACGGGCCCGGAATTCGCAGCCTCTGCCCGCATACTGCCGGCCGCTGAGACCGCTAGCGTCCGCCGCGCCATCAATGCAAAGTACTGGCTGGCGCGTCTGCCGTTCCTGTGGCGCAACACCGATACCTACGTCGAGATCACGGTCACGTAATCATCGTTTATCGCCAAGAGAAGAAGCTGTAATGGTCCTTCGTGCGGGCCAGCTCATTTCCATCCGCTCCCGCGCTTTGTTAACATCAAAGGTTATCTAGTAGACCCTATGTTCATCCTTGGATCGTTCTGAATTTTTTTCTACCGGAGGCTTCATGCCAGTTAAAGTCGGGATTAATGGTTTTGGAAGAATTGGGCGCAACGTTCTTCGCACTGCGCTCAACGACAAGAATCTCGAGTTCGTCGCTGTCAACGATCTCACCGATCCCAAAACGCTCGCTCATCTTCTCAAATACGATTCCATCCTTGGCAACCTGCCTAACACCATTACCGCCGGGCCGGACAGCATTTCGATCGACGGCAAGACCATCAAGGTTTTCAAAGAGAAAGACCCGGCTCTTCTGCCCTGGGACAGCGTCGGCGCCCAGGTGGTCATCGAATCCACCGGCCGCTTCACCGATGCCAACGAAGCCAAGAAGCACCTACGCGGCAGCGTGAAGAAGGTCATCATCTCCGCGCCCGCCAAGAATGAAGATTTCACCGTCGTGCTCGGCGTCAACGAAGATAAATACGATGCCGCGAAGCACCACGTCATCTCAAACGCCTCCTGCACCACCAACTGCCTGGCGCCTGTCGCCAAAGTTATTCAGGATCATTTCAAGATCATCAGCGGGACCATGACCACCATTCACTCCTACACCAACGATCAGGTCATCCTCGACTTCCCGCACAAGGATCTTCGCCGCGCCCGCGCCGCCGCGCTCAACATGATTCCAACTACGACCGGCGCTGCCAAGGCCGTCAAGCTGGTCATCCCAGAACTCGCCGGGAAACTCGATGGCTTTGCCATGCGCGTGCCGACGCCTAACGTCTCGGTCGTCGACCTCGTCGCCCTGGTAGAAAAGAAGACCACGAAGGAAGAGGTCAACGCCGCGCTGAAAGCGGCCGCTGCCTCCGGCCCGCTGAAGGGCTATCTCGGATACGAGGAAGAGGAACTGGTCTCCTGCGACTTCAAGGGCGACCCGCGCTCCTCCATCGTGGACGCGAAAATGACCCTGGTCGTCGGCGGCAACCTGGTAAAGGTAATCTCCTGGTACGACAATGAATGGGGATACTCCTGCCGCGTCCGCGACCTGATCAATTACATGGCAGCTAAAGGCCTATAGAATCGCGCTTCTCGCTGTTCGTCGTTCGCTGTTCGCGAATCTCAATTCGGCTTAATTGCACTCCTGCTTCTTAAGTACCGGCCAAATTGGTTTTGCGAACAGCGATCAGCGAATAGCGAACGGCGCACCGATAAGGTGCCCTCATGTCCAAACTTTCTATCCGCGATCTTCCCCTCAACGACCACCGCATCTTCATGCGCGTTGACTTCAATGTCCCTCTCGACGACGGCCGCGTCATGGACGACACCCGCATCCGCGAAACTCTGCCCTCTATCGAATACGCCCTTCGCCACGGCGCGCGTCTCATTCTTGCCTCGCATCTCGGCCGCCCGAAAGGCAAGCCCAATCCAAAGATGAGCCTCAAGCCCGTCGCCGAGCGCCTGCGCATGTTGCTCGACCGTGAACTCTCCCGCGGAGAGAATGTCGGCTTTTGTCCCGAGTGCGTCGGCCCCGAGGCCGAAGAGGTCGCGCTCAAGCTCGAAAAAGGCCAGGCTCTGCTCCTTGAAAACCTACGTTTCCACGCTGAAGAAGAAGCCAATGACGAAAACTTCTCCAGGCAACTTGGCAAGCTCGCGGAGTTTTATGTCAACGATGCCTTCGGCACCGCGCACCGTGCGCATGCCTCCACCGTCGGCATCACCAAGTTTGTGCAGAAGTCGGCAGCCGGGCTGCTGATGGAGAAAGAGCTCCAGTATCTCGGGAAAGCTCTGCAGAATCCCGAGCGCCCGTTCGTCGCCATCCTCGGCGGCGCCAAGGTCAGCGACAAGATCGGTGTCATTCAGAATCTGCTCACCAAAGTCGACGTCCTCATCGTCGGCGGCGGCATGGCCTACACGTTCCTCAAGGCACAAGGCCTGCCCGTCGGCAAATCGCTGGTCGAAGCGGACAAGATCGATCTCGCGAAGGATCTTTTGCAGCAGGCCAAGGCTCGCAAGGTAAAATTCTTGCTGCCCACCGATCACGTTGTCGCCGACCGCATCGACCCAAGTGCGCTGACCAAAATCCTTGGCCCGGGCCAGCCCATCCCCGACAACATGATGGCCCTCGACATCGGCCCCGAAACCATCGAGGCCTTCTCGGAAGAAATTGCTAAAGCCAGAACCATCGTCTGGAACGGGCCCATGGGCGTCTTCGAAATGCCGCCCTTCGCCAAAGGTACAAAGAAGATCGCCAATGCGGTCGCCGAAAACCCGGGCGCGGTCAGTATCGTTGGCGGAGGCGATTCGGTCGCTGCTGTCAAAGCCGCGGGCGTAGCCGACAAAATCACCCACATCTCAACCGGCGGCGGAGCCTCGCTCGAATTTCTGGAGGGCGTGAAGCTGCCAGGAGTAGAAGCGCTGACGGATAAAAAGTAGGTTTGGGGTTTGGGTTTGGGGTTTGGGGTTTGGCGTTTTGGGTTTTAGGTTTGGGTTTGGCGTTTCGGCCTTGGGCTTAAGCTCTCACGCCAGGCTTCGGTTTTCGGTTTCTACTGGTGATACCAGCGTCTTCTGTGTTTCGATCAACGATCGTTGCGTCCACTCCGGTTTTGGGTGGCGCAGCGCTTTCAGCGCTGCGATCAAGCAGCAGCCAGGAGTTGCGGCTTTAGCCGCTGAGGGCAATCCAGCAACGCATGCCTGACTTCGCCGCCAAACTGACACTCAGCAATGGCAAGCAAATCGAATTCTACGGCCCCGCCGACATCACCAAGGAAACGACCGAGGCCATCGTCAACGCCGCCAATTCATCGCTCCTCGGCGGAGGCGGCGTCGATGGCGCCATTCACCGCGCCGGCGGCCCATCCATCCTCGAGGAGTGCAAGCGCCTCGTAGCCGAGATCGGTCGCCTGCCCTCTGGCAAAACCGTCCTCACTACTGGAGGCCGACTGCCCGCCAAGTACGTCATCCACACCGTCGGCCCCATTTATCGCGGAGGCAAATCGCGCGAGGCCGAAACGCTTGCCAGTTGCTATCGCGAGTCGATCCGCCTCGCCGACGATCACGGCATTCAATCGCTGGCCTTCCCATCCATCTCTACGGGGGCTTACGGTTATCCCATCGGCGAGGCTGCGGCCGTTGCCGTCGCGACCATCGCGAATTCTCTGCCCAGTACGACTCACGTCAAGCTCGTTCGCCTCGTGCTCTTCAATACGGCGGACTGCCAAATTTACGTGCGCGCCGCCGAAATAATTTCTCGCGAGCTGCCTGCAAATTCCGTTTCCTTCCAGAAAGGCGATGCCGGCGATGTCCGCGGTTGACATCCGTAATGTAACGCGTTACGGTACAGAATGATCCGGTCGATACACCACCGGGGATTGAAACGCCTGTACGAGGAGGACGACGCACGGGGAGTGATCGCCGAGCATGTGGTCAAGGTGCGCGACATTCTCACTCGGCTCGACGCCGCTCGGACCGTGGATGACATGAATCTGCCCGGCTTCCGGTTGCATCCGCTCAAAGGCGAGATGAGAGGCTTTTGGTCGGTGACCGTTCGTGCCAACTGGCGAGTGATTTTCCGCTTTCACGACCATGACGCCCTCGATGTCGATTATCTCGACTACCACTGAAGGAGGTTGCCTATGCCGATGAAGAATCCACCCCACCCTGGCGGTTTTGTACTGCGGCAATGCATTGAGCCGCTGGGCATAACTATCACCGACGCTGCCGCCGCACTCGGCGTGACGCGCACCACTTTATCGGAGTTGGTGAATGGAAAACGAGGCATCTCCCCGGAAATGGCTGTTCGGCTCTCCAAAGTATTCGGCGGCAGCGCCGAAAGCTGGCTCGTGCAACAGGCGCAGTATGACCTCGCGCAGCTCGACACCAATCATCTAAAGGTCAAGCGATTGCAACTGGTTTAGTTTAGGCGCCACATCACCTTAAGAAAGGTTATCCATACCTCATGCGAAAAAAACTCATCGCCGCCAACTGGAAGATGTACAAAACTCCGGACCAGGCCCGCGACTTCTTCCGCGAATTTCTGCCGCTCGTTGCCGGTCACGACCGCGACGAAATCGTCGTCTGCCCCACCTACCTCGCGCTCGATCTTGCCGTGCATGAGGCTCGCGGCTCCAATGTCGCCGTCGGCGCACAGAACATGAACTGGCAAACCGAAGGTGCCTACACCGGCGAAATCTCGGCCGGCATGCTGTGCGCCGTCGGCGTCACCCACGTCATCATCGGACACTCCGAGCGCCGCCAGTATTTCAACGAGACCGACGACACCGTCAATCTCAAGCTCAAGTCCGCCCTCGAAGCCGGACTCGTCCCCATCGTCTGCGTGGGCGAAGTGCTCGAAGAGCGCGAAGCCGGACTCACCGACGACGTTCTCCGCCGCCAATGTTTGCGTGCTTTCAACAAGGTTTCCGCCAAAAAGGCTGCCCACATGGTCGTCGCCTATGAGCCCGTCTGGGCGATCGGCACCGGCAAAACCGCTACGCCCGAAATCGCCGCCGACGCCCATGCCAGCATTCGTGGAGAGGTCGAGCAATCCTTCGGCAGTGAATTCGCCAATAACCTCCGCATCCTCTACGGCGGATCGGTCAAGCCCGACAACGCACACGCGCTCATGTCGGCGGAGGGCATCGATGGCGCGCTCGTCGGCGGCGCCTCGCTCGATCCGAAATCCTTCACCGCCATCGTCAAGTACTAGTCGCGAAATAAAACTCGCATGGCTGGCTCACCGCTCGCCATGCGAGTTCCAGCGTCTTACCTGGGCTTGACGAGACCGCCTTTTACTCCCGGTACGCCTCTCTCATCCTCTTGCGCGCCTTGTCGGCCTCGATGTTGCCAGAGTTGATGCTCACAACGGCCTGATATTTCTTCATCGCCGCATCGCGGTTTTGCATCTGGTCGTACATCTCGCCGGCTCCCAGGTCGGCCTTCTGTACTAATTCGGGGTCGGCATCTTTCATATCGGTGACTTGTTCGTAGGCGGAAGCTGCGGCTTGGTATTTCTTTTCCGCCCGCAGCACATCCCCGAGAGCTACGCCCGCCAGTTCGTAGTGCAGGTTACCGTATTTGCCTTCGCGTCCGTTCTGCCAGACGCGGCGATATTGCTCCTCGGCCTGGTCGAGTTTGCCGGAGGCCCGCAGTAGATTTCCTTGTTCGATCGGCAGGAGATAGTTGCGCGGAAACCGCGGTGTTAGGGCATTTGCGATCTCGAGTGCATCGTTGTAACGGTGCTCGCGCCGCAAAAAGACCAGCAGCACCATGCCCGCGTCGATGCTGTTTTCTCCATTCGCGCGGTACGCATCATACAAATACTGAATGCCTTTTTGCTTGTCGCCGCCCAGGCCAACGAGCGCGACCGCGACTTTAACGGCAAATGACAGGCTGCCCATCACGTAATTGTGGGTGCCGACGACAAGCTTGGCGTCGGTGTAGTGCGGGTCCAATTCGAGCACGCGCTCATGGTCGTGACGGGCGCCGACCGCGTTTCGTAGGGCGGAAAACCAGGCGCGCTCGATCAGTCCAGTGTAGAGCGCGAATTGGGCGCGTGTGACGCCACGGGCATAGAGCATGTCGATGTCGTCGGGGTTGCGGTTGAGTTCCGCGTCTTCGATTTTTTCGGCCTGCTGCACAAGCCGCTTGATGCGTTCTTTCTGGGCTGGATCGGCCGGGCGGTGCGCCTGCCCGATAAAGCTGTCGTTAGTGTACTCACCGGTATTGATGGCACCCATGCGGTAGAGTTCGCGCACCAGCAGCGCGGACAGCAGGTGGTTGATTGCAAAGGGATCACCGGGATGGCGGTCCATGATGATCTCAAAGTCGCGGATCGCGGCATCGTGATCGAGGTTATAGAAGTGATCCACGGCGGATTGATTGAGGGGGTCGGCAGGACGAATGTTGCCGGGAGTCGCGGGTCCAGACTCAGCGCGGAGCGGCACGCACAGAGTTGCCAGCAGGAGCCAACCCGACAGCACAACCACCGGGGAAAAGCGGAGCCTGGGTGAGCGATAAGACAAGCCTGTTTAGTTTAACTGATCGCCTGCCGGTGCCATGTACACAGAAGTCCGGCGGGCGCATGGTTACTTCGGGGAGAATCAACGCGAGTACGTCCAAGCGAAGGTGATGTCGTGCAAAATATAAAGGAAATTCGGAGTCGTCGCGTAATTCTTGCCCTCCCACCGGTCGTCTTCCCCTATCGGCGGGCTTGTAACTGCTGTCCTTGTAATAGGTGGATTTGGTGATCCGCTTGCGGATAAGAAGCGGACATAAGAGGAATTCTGGCATGGCAGAAGCGCTCGAACAGGCTCAACACGAGTTTTGGCGGCCGCCCGCGAAGACGTCTGAAGCGATACCGCAAAGCCGGCGGGAGACCTGCGATGAATGCGGCACCGAGTTCATCGTCGAGTCGCATTTTTGCCACAGCTGCGGAGCCAGCCGTCAGGAGGCGAGCGCGACGCGGGCGATTGAGATTCCCGGGCTCACGGAACTGACCGCGCTCAGGAAACGCCTCGGGCTTTCGAACGCTTGCCTGGGCACGTTTTTGTTTGGCATGTTCTGCATGGTTGGAGCGTTAGCCGTGGGCATCATCTTCACGGCTCGTACGACGCTGGATTGGCAAGCCATTCAGATGTGGCGGATCGAGTGGTTGCTGGCGGCCATCGCCAGCTTTGGCGCCGGGCTGCTGTTGAAGAAAGCGGCGTAGTTCTTCCCGGCATACCCAATTCCTGACTGCCCCACCCTCAAAGCCCAATAATTCCATGATCTAAGCATCCGTCACCTCCGCAGGGTTGACGTGTTCCTGACACAAGCCAGGCAGCCCTATCCTTGAAATCACTGCGCTTTCAGTTGCGGGAATGGGCGGTCTCGGGCTCAGTCACAGCTTGGCTGAGGCGCCTTTGCTGGCTCATCCGGTAGAGAAGGTGCATCGGCCCCGCTCCGTGGCCCAGCGGCTGTGCGTTCGTGATGGCAGCTGAAATGTAGGCCTTGGAGAGCAGGACCGCCTCAGGCAAGCCTCGTCCGTGGGCGAGGTGGCAGGCCATGGCGGTAGCGAAGGCGCAGCCGGTGCCATGGGTAGAAGTCGATTTCTGGCGGTCGGCTTTGAAGAGCTCCTGCTCAATTCCACGCTCGGTCGCAAAGCTCAGTAGGTCGACGGCCTTCTCAAGGTCGCCGCCGGTCACGACCACGTTTCGAGCGCCCAGCCCGTGCATCCCTCGGGCTGCCTGCCGCATGGAATCAACGGCGGCCGCTAAAGAGACCGTCCCATTGCCTTCGGGGTGCCCAGCGGACGATGCGGCAGCGGCGGCAGCCAGCGAGAGAGCGCAGATCGTGGTCGCCTCGTCCAAGTTTGGCGTTACCACTTCAGCCAGCGGCAAGAGGCGTTCAACCACCTGGCGCGCTCCAGCGGCGTCCAGCAAATCCGCTCCCGAGCTTGACTTCAGGATTGGATCGAGTACGACATGAAGCGGCCTGGCGTTCTCAAGAAAATCCGCTACCGTGCGAACTATGGCTTCGGTGGCAAGCATGCCAATGTGGACGGCCCGGATCTCAAAATCGGAGGCGAGTTCCTCAAGAGTGGAGGTAATCAGGCCGACATCAACCGGTTGGACCTGCCGGACCCCTCGAGTGGACTGAACGGTCAGGGCGGTGATACAGGAAATCCCGTAGCACTCATGGGCCGCAATCGTCTTGATGTCGGCGGTAACGCCCGCCCCGGAGGACGGGTCAAAGCCCGCTATGCTTAGGACAGTGGGGGGCGGGGAGGGCACCCACCCACTGTAAATGAAAGATGAAACGAGGGGAATTCCACTTTCTGGCAGATCGCCCGCTTTTGCTATCTAGGTGAAAAGGCCGCCAGGCCTGGCATCCTGCCGAGCTATGCACTGCGGATGGTGCAGTCTAGTAACCATTCAGTAACTGCGACGAAACTTAAAGTGTTTATTATCATGTGTTTACAATATTTCCTTCCTAAAACTACAGTTCTAAAGAAGTTAGAAGTTTTTTTATGCCCCCACCTTTCTACCCAGTACCTTATGGTTAATATGTGCCTCCTCCTGTCTTCAATCACATAGCGCCTAAAATCCATAATTTCATCGGGCTAAGTCATTGATCAATTACCACTTAGTTAATCTCTCTGAGGATTTTTCTGATTGACTTGAACTGCCATCCCCCGTAGCATCAGCGAATCGTTTGGTAAAGGAGCAAACGACCAAAAACGACTTTCAAATGGAGGTAATCGAATGCGACGACGTTTCGCCGAAGGTCTGGCCGTGCTTTTGTCGGTGGCTAGTCTGGGGGCAGGAGCCGCATCCGGGCCAAGCCTGGAAGCCGCCAAGGTCACCAAGCCGTGGATCACGGTTACTGCGAAGGAGACCAGTGGTCATGCGAGCAAATCAACCAAAAAATCACCAGCCTATCAAGTAGGCACCGCGTCCTGGTACGGAGACTACTTCCAGGGCAAAGAGACTGCCAGCGGTGAACCCTACGATATGAACGATCTCACCGCCGCCCATCCCACGCTACCGCTGGGATCCTTCGTCAAGGTAACGAACTTGAGGAATGGCAAGGCCGTCGTAGTACGAATCAATGACCGGGGTCCCGTCGTGGACGGCCGGATTATTGACGTATCCTACAATGCGGCGCGAGCGCTGGGATTCAAAAATCGGGGTCTGCAGAGAGTCCGTCTGGACATCTCGCATCCACAGACCGTTGCCGAGCTGGAACCTGTAGCCAACCTCAACTAAAAACCGCTACACTCGCAGGTGATGGTTGAAACAATGGACCCTCGCCAGCGATTGATCGTGGCACTGGATGTATCGACCGGCGAGGCCGCCCGCAAGATCGTGGCGGCCGTCGGCGATTCGGCCTCGACCTACAAGGTCGGGATGCAACTCTACACAGCCGAGGGCCCTTCAATTGTGCGCGAGCTCGTCTCCTCGGGGCGCCGCGTTTTCCTCGACATCAAATATCACGACATTCCTAACACTGTGGGCGCAGCTGTGGTTGAGGCTGCAGGTCTCGGTGTCAGTATGTTAACGGTACACGCCGCCGGCGGCGGAAAGATGCTACGTGCGGCGTTGGAGGCGGCGGAGAAGATCAATCCCAAGACGCTCGTCCTGGCGGTCACCGTTCTGACCAGCCTCAACAGCGGAGACCTCGAAACGCTGGGGGTTCGCGGTGGGGTAGCGGATCAAGTGCTGCGCCTGGCGGCGCTGGCGCTGGCCAGTGGGTATAAGGGCCTGGTGGCTTCGGCGCGTGAGTGCGCCGCTCTGCGCGAGGAGTTCGGCCACGACTTTGTGATCGTGACACCGGGCGTGCGTCCTGCGGGCAGCGGACATGATGATCAGGCGCGCGTAGTAACTCCGGCAGAAGCGATTGCCGCGGGTGCTTCCCACATCGTCGTAGGACGGCCGATTACGGAAGCGGCAGATCCCGCGGCCGAAGCGCGCGCGATTCTTGGCCAGATCGCGTCCGAGGAACACGCGCCCATTTCGAGTCTGTAATTTCTCATTCAGTCCGTGACTGCGGTCTTCTTTTGACTGTGCAGGCGTTCACCCTCTCCTTAGCTACCATTCCCACTGTACCTTCGGTATCCGCTGTGCCCGATGCACTACCGATTCGGCATCCTTCGGTATGCGGGACCTCATCGGATAAGCGCAAAACACTCGACGTGCGTCTGGAGTGCGGCTAGGAGTGAACCGGGCGCCGAAGGAGAAAGAAAAATGAAGCGGATAAGAATCGCCAGTACAGTTCTCTGCTTCCTGCTGTTTGCGGCGTTCGCGAACGCGTCGCCCCAGCAGGACGAGCCTAAATCCAAGGACGCATCGCCCGCCATGCAACAGCCGGAAGAAAAGCCGGAGACGAAGCCGGAGAAGCAAGAGCAAAAGCCCGATGAGATGAAGCCCGAAAAGAACGAGAAGCAAGACAAGGACGCGAAGGAACAAGAGAAGGAAAACAAGGATCAGGAAAAGCAGGAAAAGAAAGAAGACAAAAATTCCGGCAAGGAAATGGGCAACATGCGCAATGAGAATCAGGGAAACGCGCACGCGGCCGGCGGCCATATTCCTGACAACAAATTCCGTTCCAGCTTTGGCCGGAGCCACACGTTTCACCCCAGCCGTCCCACCGTCGTAAACGGACGGCCGACCTTTGCATACGGCGGCTACTCGTTCATCCTGGTCGACCCGTGGCCGGCAGGCTGGGCGTATACCGATGACTGCTACGTCGACTACATCGATGGCCAGTATTTCCTGTTCGATCTGGCGCATCCGGGAGTGCAGATCGCGCTGATGGTGTCATTGTAAGAAAAGAGTATTAAAGCCGCATAATTCGAGCGAAAAACCGCGCAGGGAGTAGGAGAAAGACTCGAGGCATTGAATCATTGCGTCAATGGGCCGTCTGACTGGAAGCGGACTGGCCCGGGGAATTGACGCCCAATGATTCAATGCCTCTTTTGCTTGTTTGGGTTTTGAAAGATCTCGCTACAACTTCTCAAAAAATTCGCAGCCCGAACACGAGATATAGATGCCCCCGGGCACGCCGCGCTCGCGATCCTTCATGCGCTTCACGATGCGCGTTTCTTTGCCGCACTTCGGGCAATTGGTTGACTTCGTCGTGTCCATGACCTTCTTACGGTCGGCTGTCTTCGCAATCTTCGCCATGCCACTTCTCCTGACAGGAATGTACCGCCGGCCTTTGCCTGTGAAAGCGCGAGCCGCGGTTCTACCTGGTAATTGGGGAGTATCGAGGAATGCCGGTTAGCACGCTGATGCCCGGCAGGGTTTAAAACGCGGAAAGCGTCACCATGTACTCGCCAAATGAATTTTACACGATTGCCGTGAGCCCAGGGGAAAAGGGAGCAAAGAAAACGGGGCCGCTTGCGCAGCCCCGTATCCGAAACAACGAGCTTCTATTACTTGCCAGTTCCGGTCAGCGCCACAGATTGTGGGCTGCCAGAAGCGTTGTCGGTGAAATTGACCGAGCCGGTAAGTGCACCGGTCTGGGCCGGTGTGAAATCAACCTTGATTTCGCAGGTTGCACCGGGCGCGAGGTTCGTACCGTTCACGCACGGGGTCACTTTCTTGGTGGCCTTTACCGTAGCCAGAGCAAAGTCGCCGGTCGTGGCAATCGCCGAAATGCTCAGCGTCGAGCTTCCGCTATTGCTGACGACTACCTTCTTCGCGCCGCTGGTGGTGCCAACCGCCACCTTGCCCCACTTCAGAGAAGCGGGAGCGAAGCTGATGGCCGGGCCACCGCCGCCGCCCGTGCACTCGTCAAAGGCGAAGGAAGCGATGTGGGTGTGCCAGTTGAAGCTGCCGGTGGCTGCCTCATACTGGGCCACATACCAGAAGGTGCAGTCGTCGGTCGGGTCAACCTGCAGTGCCGAGTAGTCGCCCCAACGTGTCAATCCGCCATTCTGCGAGCCCGCACCTTGAATAATGCTGATTTCGCTTTCCAGTGTGCCCGCCGGGTCGGTTGGCACGCGGCCAGCGAAACGATTGCCCGGATGGATGGTGCTGCTTGACGCGCTGTAGCCGACGGCGATATCGGCATTCTTGTCTTCCGCCGCGCTGGCCATCCACCGCCATGTCGAATCGGGAGCGTACGTGCCCGACTGGTTCACCGTAACCGATCCCGCCGGGTCGTAAAGCTCATACCAGCGCACGGCGCCAGTGCCACTATTCAGCACCGTATTGTTGAGCACCGCACGATCATGATCGGCAAAATGCCGCACCGCAAAACGATACATCTGCAGATCGCCGAGAGCGTCCAGAGCGGTGCCGCTCAGCTCCGGCACGCACTGGCTGTGGCAGGCATCGCTGAACGCCGGAACCGTGAGTTTGGTCGCGGCCGACAAGGTGGCTGTACCAGACGCGAAGTCAAGCGCCAACGTGCGCAGGAACAACTGGTTACTGGTGCCGTTGTCGTGATTGATGAACACACCCGGCGTCCCATCCACCGGAGGCGTGGGCCCATCCATTTCCGACGGCAGGTAGCTGAACTCGCCGCTGCCGGTCATGCCGCAGAGCATGGCAGGTGAAGAATTTCCCGCCAGCATCTTCGTACGGTCCATACCGCACAGATCCGCGCCGCCGTAGGATCCGAAGTTAATGAAGATGTCAAAGCTCGCCAGATATGCGCTGTTGCTGGCCGTCGGCCAGGTGCCAAATTTAGGATAGTCGTTCAGGTTCGAGCCGAAAGAGTACCCGTACAGGTAGAACGCGCCCGTCGGATCGTTGGTCTTGGAAACCGCAACGCACTCCGAGGTGGTCGAGCCGGAGCCGATCATGCTGATCAGCCAGCGGTCGGCCTGACGGTCATAAAGGACAACCGGGTCGCCGTAGGTGCTGGTGGAACAATCGCCCGCCAGACCGCTGAAGATGTTCTGGATGTTGGTCGGACCGGCGATCGTGTTGCCATTCTTGTCAAAAACCTGGTACAGCACGTTCACCACTTCGACGATTTCCGTCGGGCCCACCGCCATGTTGGAATCCGACGGCGCATAGCCGTTCGAAGAAATGCCATCAAAGTCAATACCCTTGACCGCGACGAGGCCACCAATGTCTTGCTTCTGCGCGACCGGGTCCTGGAAGCCGGCCGGCATCTCGACATGGTTCGGGCTCTTACGCGGCTCCGGCATCATCTGGAACGGCATCATGGAATCTTCCACTGGCATGTCGGCCACTCGCCCCGAGACGCCAAACGTAGGATAAGTCACGATCGTATTGTTCTTGTTGGTTTTGGCGAAGCCCAGCGTTGTGAACGCCAGGCCACAAAGAATGACACCTCGAACAACCATCCCTGCACGAACCATAGAGTTTTCCTCGTGAATTTGTAGCCGGTGAGATTTTTTCTGCGCAGTTGCCGACATCCGTTGCCGTGATCCTCTCTAATCCTTGACTTGCTTACAGCAAACCGCCGCCCTCGCCTCGGACAAAAATCCTCCGCTGCGAAATCGCAAACTTGTTTGACCCTTGCCGGTAAATCGTCGAGGGGATTCGACGCAGGGCAGTACTATTGCCTCTAGTTTATAGCTGTACTTTTTCAAGAAAGCACGCACAATCTCGCAGGCGGCACATTTTTTACAAACCGGAACTGCACTTGTTTGCACAGAAAGGGAAATACCGATGTAGAGATGCGTGGAGATAGAAAATTGAAAGGCAGCTTGGCCGTTTTGCCGACAGACCTTCGGTCACGATTGGTTCATGGCACTGAACTCCGTTTGCAATCCATTTCGTCGACTACAAGGTGTCCGTATGCCGAGGTTCGCCGTGCTGCGCACCGATGTCCATGAAACCGAGGTCTCGAGCTTCGTCGCGCACCGAACTGAGCGCAACCGTAAGTTCGCGAACGTAGTAGAGAACGCCGATCAGCAGGGAAACGAGCGCAAGCACAAACACAATCGCCGCAGCCAGAGCCGCCTCTTTCACGTAGAGCCCCAGCCCCAGCAGCAAACAGGAAACGACTGTGCCGGCAAGCGAGATCAGAGAGAACAGGAAACTCTTCTGGATAATCTCCGCGCGTTTTTCGATGGATGTGATTTGTGCCGTGTAGGCTTCCGCCTCTTGCATGTGATTGCTGCGCGCCGCGTCATGCTTGGCGTGCACAAACTGGCGCAGACGGCTGACGATTCCCATAAGGCGCACGTTGATCGAAAGAATCAGCAGTGACGCCGCCGAGACAAAAATCGCGGGAGCCAGAAAAGCCCGAAAAAGAAGATCGATATCGTTCATACCGCTCAATGCGCCACAAAGTCTCCAACCACTTTCAGAAACATCTCCGGTTGATCGACAAATGTCATGTGCCCGCTCTTCGGCAGGATGACAAGCCGGGATCCGGCGATCTTCTCATGCATCTCTTTTGACATCTTGGGATCGCTCTCATCGTGGTCGCCGACGATGATCAGCGTGGGCACCTTGATCTCACTGAGGCGATCCACATACTCCACCTCTTTCAGGTTTCCATCGATGATGAACTCGCCGTCCGAGCCCCACATCTCGCGGTAAACGTCCCAGGCGTTGCTGGTGTTGCCCGCAAGTGGGTCATAGTCAGGGTCGGGATTGTTGTCATAAACGAAAGGAAAATATCCCTTACCCCACGCGAGTTTCGCATACTCCTCGGAGTAGCGCCCGTGCTCCCAGATTTCTCCTTTGCCAAACAACCCGGCGGCTTCCAGTGCATTGACGCGGTCGCGATCCTTCGGATCCATGGCCGCCTTCATCCGCGCCAGTGCCTCGTTGATCTCGCGTGTGCTGGCAAAAGTGCTGCCGAGAATCAGGTGGCTGAGGTTTTTCTGATACTTGAACGCGTATGCCTGGACGAGCACCCCTCCGAACGAATGCCCGAGCAGGCTGATCTTGCCGAGACCGAGCGTCTGGCGGACCGTCTCGATGTCCTCGACCATGTTGGCGACGGTGTAATCCTTCGCGTCGATGCACTTCGACGATTTGCCCCCGCCGCGCTCGTCGATGAAGACAAGTTTGTTCGATCTCATCAGGGGAAGAAGATACGGGAGGAAATAGTCGTGCGATGCGCCCGGTCCCCCATGAACGATGACTAGGGGCGCGCCGCGACCGACAACTTTGTAGTAAATGAGCGCGCCGTGACTATCGACGAAACCCTCCTGCATGGGATAAAGGTTCGAGGGCGCGGATTGAGCGAGGCAGGCTGAGGAAAGACCGAAGGCGGCGAGAACCAACATGGCAACCATTCGATTTCGCATGTCGCAAATGCTAGCACGGCCGCCGACGACTCGGACGCTATACCAACTGAGAAGCTCAATTGACTCGCGTCTCTCTCAGGCGAACAATGATGGCGTGAAAAATCTCGGGCCGCTGCTGAGCACCGCGCTCTTTACGATTTTCGTGCCGGGGACGGTCGCCGGCTATGTTCCCTGGTGGCTGCGTCAGAATGCGGCTCCGATAAACGGCGCGGGCGAATGGGCGGCGATTTGCGTGATCGCCATCGGAATTGCCATTTATCTTTCCACCGCGTTCTGGGGATTCGCATTGCTTGGCGGAGGTACGCCTGCGCCAATTGCGCCGACGAAAGTTCTGGTGGTTAGAGGACTGCACCACTACGTTCGCAATCCGATGTACATCGGAGTCGCCCTCATCATCGCGGGACAAGCCTGGCTGTTTCACTCATGGCACATTGCGATCTATTTGGCGTGCGTGCTAGTGATCGTTAACTTCTTTGTGATCTTCTATGAAGAGCCAACTTTGAAAACGCAATTCGGCGAAGAGTACGAACAGTATCGCGCAGCCGTGCCGCGATGGATTCCGCGACTTCGGCGGTAGGCGTTCCGCCCTTGGCTCGCGGAAGAAACTGCCCCTCCCCGGATCCACACGGATCACAAGAAAAGAATCAGATCCGCGAAGATCAGCGTGAATCAGCGGCCCGATGAACACCTCTGTCGGCGGGCTCCTGGCTGGCGCGTCAAGCCCTGCCTCTGCTAGCTTGATTTGTTTGACAGTTTCTATCTGCCGACTTTCGGGGGATACGCCAAATGCCAGCCATCAAATTTCGCGGTGTGGACTTCATTCAGTTCGATTCCCTTCTGAACGACGATGAGCGCCTGGTACGCGACACGGCGCGCAAGTTCATTGAAGACAACCTTGTCCCCATTATCGAGGAGTGCAATCGCGCCGGGCGTTTTCCGCGCGAACTCGTCAAGCCGATGGCTGACCTCGGCTTCTTTGGCGCGTCGTTACAGGGCTACGGCTGCGCCGGCATGTCGAATGTTGAATACGGATTGGTCACGCAGGAATTGGAGCGCGGTGATTCGGGCGTGCGTTCATTCGTGAGCGTGCAATCGGCGCTGGTGATGTATCCGATTTATACCTTCGGATCGGACGAGCAAAAAAATACCTGGCTGCCCGCGCTACAAAAGGGCGAAAAACTGGGTTGCTTTGGACTGACCGAGCCGGGCTTCGGTTCGAATCCCGGCGGCATGAGAACGCGCGCGAAAAAGGTCGGCAAGGAGTACGTTCTCAACGGTGAAAAGATGTGGATCACCTCCGGCACCATCGCCGATGTCGCGGTGATCTGGGCCAAGGTCGAAGATGAGGACGACAAGATTCGCGGCTTCCTGGTAGAGACCGACCGGCCCGGCTTCAAGGCCGATGACATTCATGGCAAGTGGTCGCTGCGCGCCTCCGTCACCTCAGGATTGTCGCTCCAGGATGTGCACATCCCGGAATCGAATTTGTTGCCGAAGTCAGGCGGGCTTAAGTCTCCGCTGATGTGCTTGAACCAGGCACGCTATGGCATCGCGTGGGGAGCGGTGGGTGCGGCGATGGCTTGCTATGACTGCGCCTTGCAATATTCCCTGCTGCGTAAACAGTTCCGCGACCAGCCCATTGCCTCGCATCAACTCGTGCAGGAAAAACTCGCGTGGATGATCAGCGAGATCACCAAGGCGCAGCTGCTGATTCTGCAAGTGGGGCGGCTCAAAGACACGGGCAAGGTCGAGCACCAGCATATCTCCATGGCCAAGCGAAATAACGTCTGGATGGCGCTCGAATGCGCCCGCATGTCGCGAGACATTCTCGGCGCCAACGGTGTTGCCGATGACTATCCCATCATGCGCCATCTGATGAACCTGGAAAGTGTGAAGACGTACGAGGGCACGCACGATATTCACACCTTGATTATTGGGGCCAGCGTGACGGGAATTGAGGCGTTCTAGATCAGCACCCCGGCATGGTTGAGTTGGGAATTCGACGACAACCCGGAGACCAAGCCGAGCATAGGGATCCGCCACACAACATGAACGCCATTTGACAATTTCGCACTTTGCGAACTATAATACTTTCGCAGATTGCGAACTCGCGCGAGCGGGCATGCACATCATCAGCCGGAAGAGACTCAAAGAAGCGGCAGCTCGGCGAAGCGAATTGGAAGGTCCTCTTGATGCCTGGTATCGCATCGCCAAGAGAGCTCTTTGGCGGAACCTGGCGGACGTACGTAAGACATTTGCGAATGCGGACTCTGTGTCGAAGTGGACTGTGTTTAATGTCAAAGGAAATCATTACCGTTTGATTACCGAGATCAATTATGACTTCGGCCGGGTTTACGTCCGGCAGGTACTCACGCATAACGAGTATGACCGGGGAGGCTGGAGACAATGAGCGCGACTGCAGTTCGAGGTGAATATGCTGCTCTGCTCGCCACTGCCCTGCCATCCGTGATTCGCAGCGAGGCGGAAAACGAGCGCTGCATTCGCGCTCTCGAAGAACTTGATCGCAAGGGCACCCGCATGAGTGCAGCCGAACGGCGCCTTGCCGACTTGCTCACTCTGCTGATCGAGAATTTTGAACAAACACAATATGCCCTAGAACCTGCCGATCCCGTTACCATCATCGAAGAGTTGATGTCGGCAAACGGCCTCAAGCAAAAAGATCTTCTAGACATCTTCGGATCGTCAAGCATCGTCTCAGAGGTTTTGAATGGCAAACGCCGGCTGACCACCGAGCACATCCGGAAGCTAAGCCGGCGCTTCCACGTTTCGGCGGACGTGTTTATCTGACCAGAAAACGCGGGTAACCGCTCCCGCACTCCAAGGTCACTGCCAAAGGCTCAAGCCCCCCTCCCCATCGGGCGATCTCCAAAAGGGAGGAGCATTCTCCATGAGATCTTGGATTGTATTTGCCGCGATGCTGGCGTTAACAGCTTGCGGAGGCTCGGTTAGCAACTCCGGTTCAGGCGCGGTCCGCGACTACAACGGAACCGCTTCGGTCGGCGACTTTCTGACGATCAGCCTTAATCCCGCCACGCAGACTCTTTCCTATGACAATTACACCAGCGGCGTGAAGGCGACTGTTCCCTACACAACCACCGGCGCCGGCACCTACACATTCACCGATCCTACGGGCAATTTAATTTCGGGCTACGAGGTGCCGAACTATGCATTCCTGATCGAGGCCGACAAGGCGGGCCCGAATCAGGACACTCTGGCTTTGATTACGGCGGTCGAAACCGCGCCGATCACCCTCGCGTCGTTCGAAGGCAACCGGTACAACTACATGCAGTTTCGTACATCGAGCGGCGGCATCGACGCTGGCTCGGTGGTGATCGACGCGCAGGCGAACATAACCACGAGCAGCTACTGGCCGTATGGCGCAGTACAAGACCCGTCGGATCCATTCAATTCAAGCTCGTTCTCCGGTTCGCAGATTCAGGAAGATCCTTCCGGCAATTTTCTGACGCTCGCGGAAGGTGGCGGCACCGACTACATCTTCGGAACCTCCACCGGCGTATTCGTGGTCGACACAGCAAATGGTGCGATTCTTGGCTTCCAGAAAACGGCGAGCAAGGCCTTCGATGCGTCATTTGCCGGAACGTATAAGGCGGTGTTTTACGAGAAGACCAATGCCAGCGTGGGCCAGGACAACCAGGAATCGGGCACGCCCTCGCTCGGCAATGCGTCGATTGTGGTGGATGCCTCTGGCAACGTGACCATGACCGATGCGCAATCAAACACGCTGCTGGCGGGCACGCTGTCGGCGGTTGCCGACGCGTCGTACCTTTATGGCTCGCCGGGCGAACTCGCCGATCCTTGCTACGGCCTTTTCACTTTCCGCATCATGCATGGACAGCAGCCCCAGGACGTGTTCGTCACGTTCCTCAACAATTCCATATTGTTTGGGTCGTTCTCGCCGGTTTCCAAGAGCGGCTCGGGATACGAATATCTCTATGGAGTTGGATTGAAGTAACCCAGGCGTCAATACAGGGCGGAGCGACATCGACGGAGTCCTTCCCTGCCGAGACGGAGCCCTTCCCTGCCGTGGGCCCCTCCAAATAGTTATTCCTGATTCATATCATCAGCAAGCTCCGCGGTGCCTGCCGTCGGAGCATTGCTCTTTTCGGAGATCGCCCGCGTTCCGATAGCCACATAAATTTTCTACGTCCATCGCGGTATTCACAGCAAAACGCGAGCCGTCACCTCCCATCGATCTGATCTGCTTCTTGTGCAACGTGACCCGCATGAAACGCGATACAGTAAAAGCGTGGCGTCTTTGCCCCTTCAGACCGGCCGTCTCACGCTCCGCCCGTACACATTGGACGATATTCCGGCGCTCGTCCCGTTGATCGGCGCGCGGGAGGTCGCCGCCACGACCTTACGAATTCCTCATCCCTACACAGAAGAGATAGCACGGGAATTCATCGCCAACGCTGAGAAAGATCATGCCAGCGGACGGTGCGTACGCCTCGGAATTATCGTGCGTGAAAGCGCAGCGCTCTGCGGCGGCGTGGGTTTGCAAATTGAATCCGATCATCGCCGCGCCGAACTCGGTTATTGGATCGGCCTGCCGTATTGGGGACAGGGTTACGCCACCGAGGCCGCCTTCGCGGTGGTGCAATATGGTTTCGAGGCCCTCGCCCTGCAAAGGATCTTCGCCAGTCACGTCACCGCGAACGTTGCCTCCGGAAAAGTCTTACAAAAGATCGGCATGCGCTACGAAGGCTGCCATCGTTCCCACATCCTGAAGTGGGGGAAATTCCTGGATCTCGAGATGTACGGAATGCTGGCGGACGACTGGCTGGCGGGCAACGGGAAGGAACGGTCCCGCAGCTAGCCCAACTAGCCTTCCTCATCCGTAGAGTTCCGTCAGCAATTCGTACGCGCGCCGCAGATGCGGAATCACGATGCTCCCTCCCACAATCATCGCCACGTTGAGCGCTTCTTCCTGCTCGGCCCTCGTTGCGCCTAGGCGGTACGACTGAATCAGGTGATAGCTGATGCAGTCGTCGCAGCGCAGGCAGGTCGATGCGGTCAGGCCCATCAGTTCCTTATACTTCGCCGGCACTGCGCCTTCTAAGTAGGCGTTGTGATCGAGGTTATAGAACCGCTTAACCAGAAAGTTGTCGGCCTTCTCGACGTTGGCATTCAAACGGGTACGGGTGTCGAGGAAGCGCCGTGCGATCTCGCTTTTGTCGGCGACCTGTTTTTCGGTAAACAAGTATGCCGGCTCTTTCCTTTCAGTGTTCATGGCCGAAGGGTAGCAGAATTGCCGCATGAAGCCGTTGCCAAATGGGTGTCTTCGCCCTTCGGATTGACCCAAGCCGTCCGTCACACAGCCACCGGCATCGTGTCGCCCCGATCGAATGCCCAATCAGCGTGGTTGCCCATCACTTCCCTCGAATCGCGCGAAGGGGTATATTTCCAAGTCGCGCTCCACATCGCCCCACGGGGCGCGGAATCAGGAGGCATCATGACCACTCAGACCCATCCCGAGACTCAAGCCCATCACGAACCGCACGCGAAAAGCTTCGGACAAAACATCGAGAGCGATCTCGCGCTTGAATTCCTGCGTGTAGTCGAGAACGCGGCCATTGAATCGGCGCGCACCATGGGTCAGGGCGATCGGCACCTGAGCGATCAGGTGGCGACCGAGGCCATGCGCAAAACAATGGACACGGTTCCCATGCATGGGACCATCGTCATCGGTGAGGGCGAGCGCGATGACGCTCCCATGCTCTACATCGGCGAGCAGGTAGGAGGAACGTTCAGCGACGGGCAGGAAGTCCCGCATGTCGATATCGCCGTCGATCCGCTCGAAGGCACGAACCTGTGCGCAACCGGTTCGCCGGGCGCAATTACGGTCCTTGCCGCCTCGGAAAAGGGAGGTCTGCTCAACGCTCCCGACTGCTACATGGAGAAGATCGTCGTTGGACCGTCTTGCAAGAATGCGGTTGAGCTCGATGCTCCGGTCGCAGTCAACCTCAAGAACATTGCGCGGCGCCTCCATCGTGGGGTTGAGGACCTGGTCGTGATGGTGCTCGACCGTCCGCGGCACGAGAAGCTCATCAGCGACATTCGCGCGGCGGGCGCGCGCATCAAACTGATCGGCGATGGCGATCTTTCCGCCGGCATTGCGGCCGCAGTGATCGGAACCGGCGTTCACGCGGTCATGGGGTCAGGTGGCGCGCCCGAGGGCGTGATCACTGCGGCCGCGATCCGTTGCCTCAACGGTTACATGCAGGGACGGCTCGTGATCGATAAGCCCGAGCTCGCCGAGCGCATCGCCAAGATGGGAATCAAGGACGGCAAGCGAATCTACGAGGCGGAAGATCTCGCACCGGGAAAGCAACTCATCTTTGCGGCCACTGGCGTAACCGACGGCGCACTCATGAAAGGTGTGCGCTTCTTTGGCGAAGGGACGCGAACGTCATCGGTCATTCTGACATTGAAGAGGGGGCTGGTGCGTTTTGTCGATAGTATCCATCTGGATAAAGGGCCCGATGTGAAGGTGAGGTTCTCGTAACGCGGCTCCCAGCGATCCGCTGTCAGTTCTCCATAAACGCCCGCGGTATCGCGACCCAGTAAGGGATGCAGCGGTCGCGCACCCGCTGTCTACCACTCGCTCAAGGTGCGGGCCTTCAAAACAGATAGATCACATTGGCTGCCGTGGTGAACTGCCCGTTCGTATAGCCCGCTCCCTTCCGAAATGTGTCATGGTCCGACAGGTCCTGCCGGAACTCGCCTCGTAGCACCAGTTTTCCATCGAAATGCTTGAACTCCGAGCTCAGACGCGAAAGAGTCGCGGGCAAAACATATTCGGGAGTAAGCGTAAATCCGCGAAGTGTCTGCGAGGTGCCGGTACGGCTGCCGCCATCATCGCCAAAGATCTCGCCGCGAAACGCCAGCGAGAATTGCCGGGTCAGGCTGAATTTCGCATATCCAGCGAGCCCCTTCCAAATGTCATCCGACCCGTTCGTGGCGGCGTGATCTTCGTCGGCATAGAGGCTGTCGAAAGCCACGCTCAATCGTGGCATGACTTTCCAGGTGCCGACTAACTCGTAAAGGCTGCGCTGATCGTGGTCATTGTGTGGCTGCTCGGAGCCGTGGAGAAAATTGAAAGCCAGCGTGGTTGTCTTGGAGGGGACCGCGCTGAGTTCCGCAGTCACCGTCACGCCGCCGTTCAGCCTGGTCACCGCATCGCATCCGTTAGTAAGCAGTAATGCTCCGGAAATTCGGCCATTGAACGGATAGGAAATCTTCAATCCGGTATGCGTGAAGGGAAGTCCATAGCCGAAAATGAAGCCCCGGCTGAAATTGTCGTTGTACCCGTCATAACCGCCAATCACCTCGTAACCCAGAGGAGTAGCGAACTTCCCGAGGTCGAAGCGCAAACCTTTGCCGAAGGGTGCAACATAGCTGAGGTAGGCTTCGGGAATGTCATAGTGCTTGCCTACACCGGTCATCCCGCTCCGGAACATTCCATACGATGCCGTGATCTCGGGAACTCCCGAACCGGCGAACGTATTCACTCGAAATCCGAATTGACCTCGATCACTGGCCGCGTGTTGGACCACGATTTGAGCGACATCGAGCTGAGGCTCGTTGTCGTTGAAGTCGAAGACCCGAAACTGGTTCTGGCGATCATCCGGATCGTTAGCGTTGTAGGTATAGGAGAGGGACGCGTATCCGTTCGTCGTGATTCCCTTCCACCAAGACCTCGACTCGCCAGCGGTTGCGGACGCGACCGCGGCCGAAGCCGCTACCGGAATCTCCTGCGAAAATAAAAACAGGGATGGCGCCAGCACCATCCCTGGGTAAACGATCGCGCTCAGCAGGCGAAGAATCGCACTTCTTCGGGCGAACATTGTTTTTTCACGCCCGGTTAGTGACGGCTCGAGCTGACCAGATCATGGATTACGTCCCTGTCGGTGAGTTGCTCATAGGCATGTTCGCCATGGAGCGATTCGTCGAGTCCGATCTCCTCATGCGATTCGCTCACCTTCACCGTCGTGAATACATCAATAAAGCGCAGCATGGCATAGGTAAACGCGAACGCCCACACGGAAGAAAAGACCACCGCCGTGACTTGTTTGAGCAGGAACACCGGGTCGCCATAGAGCAAACCATTGGCGCCTTCGGGATTGAACTGCTTGTTGGCAAAAATGCCCAGCAGTACGATGCCGAGGAAGCCGCCCACCCCGTGGACTCCCCAAACGTCGAGCGCGTCGTCCCATTGCAGCTTGTTCTTCATCTCGACGGCGTAATAGCACACCACGCCGGAGATCACGCCGATGATGACGGCCGTCGTCGGCGAGACGAAACCGGCGGCAGGTGTAACGGTGGCCAGTCCCGCCACTGCACCCGTCAGTAAGCCGAGGAACTTCGGTTTCTTCTCGTTCAGCCACGCGACCATCAGCCAGGTGACCGCGGCAAACGAGGCCGCGAGGTCGGTGTTTAGAAACGCGGTCGCGGTCACAGAGTCAACGCGCATTTCACTACCCGCATTGAATCCATACCATCCGAACCACAACAAGCCGGTGCCCAGCGCGACCAGCGGAATGCTGTGCGGCCCGCGATCGGCGACCCGCCGCTTGCCGACGTAGATCACCGAGGCAAGCGCCGCAATGCCCGCAATGTTATGCACCACGATGCCGCCCGCGAAATCCTTCACTCCCCACTGTTGCAGGAAGCCTCCGCCCCAAACCATATGCACGAACGGGAAATACACAAACGTCAACCATCCCGTCAGGAACAGCATGTAGGCCTTAAACGTCACGCGGTTGGTGAACGCGCCGGAGATCAGCGCGGGAGTGATGATGGCGAACATCATCTGGTAGGCAATGAAGACGAATGCTGGGATCGTGTCATTCGGCGATGGCGTGCTCAGATTGACGCCCCGCAGGAAGGCGAGATGAAAATTGCCGATCACGCCGTGCCAGTCGCCGCTGAAGCACAAGTGAGTATCCGTAGATATACCAGATGACGGTTGTCCAGCCCATGGAAACAAAGCTCTGGATCATGATGGCAAGAACATTCTTGCGGCCAACCAGGCCTCCGTAAAAGAAAGCCAGGCCCGGCGTCATCAACATAACCAGACTCGTGCACAAGATCATGAAACCGGTGTTGCCGGTATCGAGGTGAAGCATGCGATCCTCCGATGGAGTTGAAAGAGCTGTTACTCGCCGATGGCGAGCCGGGGGGTCCGAACTCAGGTTTCGCGCAGGTGGAGGGCCCTCAGACCCAGAAGCGCGAACAGCGCACCAATTGCAGCCTGCGACTTCCAGGGCAAAAGCCGCAGTGCGGCATGTCACATCGTGTGGTGACGAAGGTCAGTTGCCAGCCACGGGTCCCAGTTCTTGGCCTAAGCTTGTTCGGTGCCTGATCTTTTGTCTCAGCGGAAGATTTGGAGTTTCGAGTCACCACTCCGTTGTCAGAGAGCACTTCCGGATCGTTTTTTGCCGGCTGGCGTGCCCCCTCTCTCACAACACCAAAGTCAACGGCGGCGGACAGGAGTGCCCGCCTCTCCTGCTACAATCGCTAGCTCCCTGATTCGAGGGAACTTCCTGTTCCACAAAGACGTATCTCTCATGTGCTGTTGCGGTTTGGCGGTACGCGGCAAAAAGCAGATCCCTCGCCCCCTCACTTTGTTCGGGCTGGGGATGACAATCCGAAGGATTAGTCTTTAGAAGCGTTCTCCGGAGTAGCTTTGGAAGAAGCCCAGGTCATTCAACTGCTCGTCCGTCGCTGCGTGGGTGGCGATGCCGCGGCCTGGGAGGAGATCGTTCAGCGCTTTCACCGGCGCATTTATAACGTCTGCTACCGCTTTGCGGGCGACGGCGATTCCGCCCAGGACCTCACCCAGGAAGTCTTCATCAAGATGTACCGCACCCTGAGCACCTATGACTCCGGTAAGGGTGCGTTTATGACCTGGGTCACCACCATCACGCGAAATCTGCTGGTCGACCATTTCCGCAAGACCAAGGGCGACCGGATGACCGATTCGCTGGACGCGCCGACCTCGGAGCATGACGATGCGCTGGCGCTGAGCGACCAGATTGCCGATCGCGGGCCGGCGCCGGATCACGCTGTCCAGGGCCGCGAGGCCCGGGAAATGGTGCATTCGGCGCTCCAGAAGCTCTCTCCGGAGCTGCGCGAGGCCGTCATTCTCCGCGACCTCCAGGACATGGACTACCGTGAAATTGCCACGGCTTTGAGGGTTCCCGAGGGAACCGTCAAGTCAAGAATTAACCGGGGGCGGGCGGAACTTGCGCGCCTTCTTCAACGTACATATAAACAGGTGATCTGATGCCAGACGACACAAAACACGGGGCGAGCTGTAAAGACTTCGAAGCCCTGCTGTCGGACGCCATTGACGGCCAATTGACAGTCGCACAGAAAGCGAGCTTCGACGCCCATCGGCGCACATGCGAGGTCTGCGGTCCGATCTTCGCCGACGCCATAGCCGGGCGCGAGTTGCTGCATTCGCTCGAACCGGTTGAGCCTCCGCCCTATCTGGTGCACAACATTCTGATCGCCACCAGCGGGGTGGTGAGCACGCGCGTGGCGACGGCTGCCGGGTTCAGCGCGACTCCGCGGCGCGAACGGCTGCGCGAGTGGTGGGATGCGTGGTTTACTCCGCTTGCCGCATTCGTGAAACAGCCGCGCTTTGCCATGTCGTTTGGCATGATCTTTTTCTCCTTTTCGCTCGCGCTGAGCGCAGCCGGGGTAAAAGCCTCGGACGTGGCGAGGATCGATCTGCGCCCCTCCGCGGTGCGCCATGCGTACAATGACGCGCAGATCAAAGTCGTGCAGTATTACGACAATATCCGGTTCGTCTACGAGATCGAATCGAAACTGCGCGAGCTGAAGCGTGCGACCACGCCCGCCGAGCCTGCTCCCCAGGAGAAACTCAAGGACCACAAGAACGATACCAGTGGACAACCAGAACAGAGACAGGACCGGAACTACTCAAGCGAGAGGAGTGGCGTAGTATTGGCTGACTTTTCCAGGCAGAACGACTCGATTCGTCTTCATGTAGCTCCGCGCTTCGAGCTTCGCGCTACGAGCGAGCAGCAACCGGCCCGTAGCTCGCGGCTCATGGCTCGCAGCTCAAGGAGGTTTGTATGAACTGCGCCTATCATGCTGATCAAGCAGCGGTGGCCTATTGCCGCACCTGCGGGAAAGCGCTGTGCGCGAACTGTACACGTCCCGTGCGGGGCGTGATCTATTGCGAGGATTGCCTGGGCGCGCGTATGGCGAGCGCCGCACCCGCAGCCTCGTTTGTTCCTCCTGCCGGCCCGGCCGTGCCACCGCCCGGATTTGTGCCGCCGACTGCGGCTCCCATGTCCAGCAGCAGTGGACCAAACCCAACGGTAGCCGGGATTCTGGCAGGTGTCTTTCCTTTCGGCGTTGGCGCCGTCTACACCGGCCAATATGCCAAAGGACTCGCGCATCTGGCGATTTTTGGATTGCTCATCGCAGGTTGCAACGCCAGCGGCGAAGTGCTGCCGGCCATCTGCGGAATCGGCATCGCATTTTTCATCGTTTACCAGATCATCGACGCGGTGCGCTCGGCGCGCGCCATTCAGGCCGGCCTGCCGGCTCCCGATCCCTACGGTTTGGGCGCGACGTTTGGCGGCGGCATCAAGACCGATTCGTCGAAGGTACCTACGGGCGCGATCATTCTGATCCTCCTCGGCGTACTCTTCCTGCTCCACACGGCGGGCTTATTTGAATACGGATTTGACCGTATCTGGCCGGTGTTTCTCATCGCCCTCGGAGGCTGGCTGTTTGCGCGTAATTACGGGCTGTTCGGAGACGGGGGCGATCCCGCTCTCTGCCGCCGGCGCCTTACCGGTCCGGTCATTCTCATCACCGTCGGCGTGCTGTGGCTTTTGTCTACCATGGATTCCGGGAATCTTAATTTCGGGCGCACTTGGCCGGTGATTCTGCTCGTGCTGGGCGTGCTGAAACTCATGCAGCGCAGTGGTAGCGACGGAGCATCCGCGAATCCTCCCTACGGAGCCGTGATGCCGCCGCGTGATGTGCCACCACCACCACCACCACCAGCTCCACCCGAGACGCCCAGTGCGCCGAGCGAGGTGAACCATGGCTAGTCCAACAGGAATCCCGAATCAGGGCGTTGTTCCGCCTGTGCCACCGTACCTGCCGCCGCCACGGCCGCCGCGTTCCATTGCCGGCGCCATCGTCCTCATCATGATCGGCGTGCTGTTTTTGCTCGGGACCATGGGTATTCTCGATTCGCACGGGCTGGTTGTGCTCTTTGGACGGTATTGGCCCGCGCTGCTGATCCTGTGGGGCGTGATCAAGCTGGTCGAGCACGAACAAGCCAAACGCGCCGGCCTTCCCGGACGCGGCATCGGAGTGGGCGGCGTTTTCCTGCTGCTGTTTGTGATCGTCGCCGGCTTGATTGCCACCGGTGTGTCGCACGTGAACTGGGGAAACATCCGCGACAATCTCCAGATCGACGATGGCGATTTCGATAATATTTTCGGCGGCAACTCCTACGACTATAACGGCGACCTCAACGCCGATGCGCCGCCGGGCATGACCGGCTTGCGCATCAATGACGATCGCGGCACTATCACCGTCAATGTTTCGGATGACAAGAAGGTGCGAGTATCGTGGCGCAAAAAGGTTCATGCGGAGAATCAGGAGAAGGCCGACGAAATCAACAAGAGAACCGATGTGGCCTTCACTCCGGCCGACAAGATTCTGACGCTGAACGCCAACGTGCAGGCCGGGGGCGACAAGGGGGTCAGCACGGATATGGATGTTACCGTTCCGCGTAATACCGATCTTGTCATCACCTCGCGGCGCGGCGACATCAACATTACCGGCCTGAATGGCGCGATCGAGATCAACCACCAGCACGGCGAGGTTGACATCACCGACCAGACCGGCAATGCCACCCTGAATGTCGAGAGCAGCGCCGCGCGAATTCAGCATGTGAAGGGCGATGTAACCATTCAGGGCCGCGCCAAGGAAGTGGATGTCGAAGAGATCAACGGGGCGGTGCGACTGAACGGCGAGTTCATGGAAACGGTCCGGCTGGTGCGGATTTCAAAGACGGTAGACTTCCATTCGTCGCGCACCGATATGCAGTTTGCGCACCTCGATGGCCGGCTCGATCTCGACTCCGGCGACCTGCGCGCCGATTCGCTCTTTGGGCCGATGCACCTCTCAACCCGTTCCAAAGACATCGCACTCGAAGGCCTGAGCGGAGATCTGCGGCTCGAGGATACCAACGGCACGGTCGAGGTGGGCGTTTACAAGCCGGGCAATATTCAAATCGACAATCGCAAGGGCGACGTGCAGATTACGATCCCGCCGGGGACTGCCATGAAAGTGGAAGCCCGCACCCGGGAGGGCGACATCCAGACTGACTTTGACGAAATCAAAGTTGAAAACCAAAACCGCCAATCGAGCGCCACCGGTTCGATCGGCACCAACGGACCGAAGCTGGCCATCAATTGCGAAAAGGGCACCATCGAAATTCGCAAGGGAACGGTGGCGGTAGCGCCACCCGCGCCACCGACTCCTCCTGCCATGCCAAAAGGACCGGCCAAGGTGCTACCGGCGCCAAAGGCAAAGCCTGCGGAGAGCGAGAACTAAATCGCCTCCGCAAATTTACGAGTAAACACGAATGCTGTGAAGGTGGCGCAGCTTAAGCACGACGCTTTGAAAGGGCGCAACATCAGCATGACGTTTTTGAAACGGCGCAACTTCCGCCGCACGTTTTGAAGGGGAGCAGCTGTAACCGCGCCGCAATGCGCCCAAGCAAGATCAAGGGCCTTCAGGCCCTGAGGGGAAGGTTTAGCTCGAAGCTCGAAGCTCGAAGCTCGAAGCTCGAAGCTCAATGCGGCAAATAACCCGCTTCCAGCGGCAACTTCCCATCCACCTTAACCACATTCACCCGGCCGCTGATCGAGTGCTCCTCGACCATCCCGATCGCCCCCGGAGTTGAGGCCACTGCCTCGATGACCCCCACGTCCGACGCCTCGGGAGGATGCTCTCCTTGCGCTCCTCGATCATGGCCTTCGCTTCAGCGTTTCGTCATTTTCGTCAGCCGGGCCAGCGTAGTGATCTCGTCGGGTGTCTCATGCAGGACCAGTATCACGCTCCTGCCGTCCGGCCACTTCTTCACTTCGCCTTTTAGAATTTTGACGAGGTGAGTCGAAGTTATGTTCTGGGTC
>CAWJFC010000022.1:0-169336 GCA_963841945.1 uncultured Acidobacteriaceae bacterium | reverse complement strand
AACCGGCGAAATGCACAATCATGAGGAAATTCTCCGGCGTAAAGACGGCTCGCCGGTCCACGTTTACATGAACTGCTACGCGGTTCGCGATATGGGCGGCAATGTGCTCCAGCAGCGCGGATTGATGCTGGACATTACGGGCTGGCGCCAATCGCAGACCGAACTGCAGAAAGAGCGCGATTTCTCCAGCAAGATTCTCAGCCACACTCAGAGCCTGATTCTGGTGACGGATCCGGCGGGGGTCATCAGCTACGCCAACCGGCGATGGAGTGGTCTTGGATTTCAGCAGACGCAACTGTTAGGGCATGATTTTGCGGACTTTTGCGCGCCTTCGCAGCGCGAGGCGTTGCGGCAGGCTTTGGCCCAGGTCGCGCGCGGACAGCAGGTGGACAATTTTGATTTGCCGTTGATTCGCGGCGATGGAGCGAGCGGCCAGTTTTCAGCCAATTTCAGCCCTATCAATAATGAAGAGGGAAGAGTCAGCAACATCGTCGTTGTGATGACCGATGTGACCGATTCCGCGGTGCTGCGCGCCAAATTGGTTCATGCGGAAAAAATGGCGGCTGTGGGCCAGTTGGTGTCCGGCGTGGCGCACGAAGTGAATAATCCGCTCACCGCCATTCTCGGTTTTACCGATCTGCTGATGGAGAATCCTGAACTGCCGGAGAGCGCGCGTCGCGATCTGCGCGTGATTTTGCAGGAGGCGCAGCGCACAAAGCAGATTGTGCAGAACCTGCTGAGTTTCGCGCGGCAGATGCCTCCGAGACGGCAGCCGGTACAGTTGAATACGATTCTGCAACGCACCGTGCAATTGCGATCGTATGACTTCATCAGCCATGGCGTTCAGGTGGTGGAACGGCTGGATGAATCGCTGCCAGAGATTGTTGGGGATTCGCAACAATTGCAGCAGGTCTTCCTCAATATCATCAACAATGCCTATGACGCGGTGCGCGAATGCGGGCGACGGGCGCGCATTGAGATCATGAGTGCCCGCACCAGCGGCTTCGTCGAAATCTCATTCCGCGATAACGGTACCGGAATCGCCGATCCGGCGCGCATATTCGATCCATTTTTTACGACCAAGGATGTGGGCAAGGGAACCGGTCTGGGGCTGAGCATCTGCTACGGCATTGTCCGCGAACACGGCGGCGAGATCATCTGTCACAACAATCTGGATTCGGAAGGCGCCACCTTCATCGTCCGGCTTCCGCTGGCGGCGGACTCGGCGACTTTCGGAGCGGCTGCAGGAGTATACCCGCAATGACGCAAACTGGAATCAAGTTCGCATATGCTCCAGTACTTCTGATCGAAGACGAACCCGCGGTACTGGAATTTGTTCGCTCCGCGCTCGAACGCAACGGTTACAGCGTGATGTGCACAGAATCGGGCGCGCAGGCGCTGTCTCTGCTCGCGACCGGCGAATTCCACGGCGTCGTCTCCGACATGCGCACGCCGGGGGGAGTGGATGGCGCGCAGGTTCATGCGTGGATTGTCGCCAACCGGCCGGACCTCGCCGGCAGAGTCGTGTTCATCACAGGCGATATCGCCAATGAGGAAACCGCGGCGACCCTGCGGAAGACGGGCGCGCCGTGCGTGGAAAAGCCATTTCGCGTGCACGACTTCATCCAGGTTGTAGAACAAACCATGGGCAAGGCGGCTGCATGAATCAGGACCTCCGCGTTCGCTTGCTGATTATTGACGACGAGCAGACCATTCGGCGTCTTTGCATGACGGTGGGTGAGTCCCTCGGTTTGTCCTGTATGGAAGCGGAGAGCGGAGACGCGGCGCTGGCGGTGCTCGAGTCGCAACCCGTGCACATGGTGCTTACGGATCTCGTGATGCCGCGAATGAGCGGGCTGGAATTTCTGGAACAAGTAAAGCGAAGCCATCCGCGTATTGAAGTCGCGGTCATGACGGGACATGGATCGGTTGAGACTGCCGTGCAGGCGATGAAGCTGGGAGCCTATGACTACATATCGAAGCCGTTTGCGCCGCTTGACGAATTGCGGCTCTTCCTTCGGCGTATGGCTGACAAGGTGCGGCTTGAAGAGGAGAATCTCTTTCTGCGCGAGCGTTCGGAAACCGAGACGGCCGTGCATGGCATCATCGGCAATTCTCCCGGAATTCAAAATGTGTTGCGCATGATCTCCCGTCTCAAGGACACAAGCACGCCTGTGCTGATCAGTGGAGAGAGCGGAACTGGAAAAGAACTGGTGGCGCGGGCGCTGCATTTTCGGGGAAGTCTCGCGGGCCGGCCTTTCGTCGCCGTGGATTGCGGATCGCTGGTGCCGACGTTGATCGAGAGCGAACTTTTTGGTTATGAGAAAGGCGCATTCACAGGTGCCTTGCGGTCGAAGCAGGGTTTACTGCAGTCGGCGGATACGGGAACGATTTTTCTCGATGAGGTGGGCGAGCTTCCGCTCGAGATGCAGGCGAAGATCCTGCGCTTTCTGCAGGAGAAGGAAGTCCGGCCGGTGGGCAGCAATCAGAAGGTCAAGGTGGACGTGCGGATCATGGCGGCCACCAACCGCGACCTGGAATCTGACTATAAGCGAGGGACGTTCCGTAAAGATCTCTTCTTCCGGCTTAATGTGGTAACGATTTCGTTGCCGCCGCTGCGTGAGCGGCGTTCGGATATTCCGATCCTTGCGCATTGGTTCCTGGAGCGACTCGCGCCGCAACGTGGAGTGCAGATTTCGGGCGAGGCGATGAAAGCTCTGCTGGCCTATGACTGGCCAGGCAATGTCCGAGAACTCGAGAATTGCCTGGAACGCGCGGTTGCATTGACCGATAAGCGAATGCTGGACCTCGACGATCTTCCGGCTTCAATCGGGAATGCAGAGAGCGATAGCATTCCGCAACTTCATGCCGTGGTGGAAATGCCTTCTTCTCCGGCCACCGACCTGGAGGACATCGAGCGTGCGACGATTGCACGCGTGTTTTCGCAGGTAAACGGAGATAAAGCGCGCGCCGGTAAGATGCTCGGGATCAGCCGGGCGACGCTCTACCGCAAGCTCAAACGCTACAACATCGGCGTGCAGGCGGAAGCGGCCGCTTCGACGACACTGCAGTAGACGTCTCAACAGCCGTTGCAAATCGCGAATTGAGACCATTTCGACGGATTGTTTCACTCTGAGACTCGACCTCTGATGGAATATCCGAAAGCGCATTTCCGACGCGCCAAGCTGCCTCGTAACCACCTTGCTTACTAGCACTTGTTCATTGGGCCATGACCTTCCAGAGTTCGGCGAACGTCGTGCACCATATTGTGGCAATACAGCAAGACCGAGTCTGACTGCAAATCTTCCAAAACTGGAGGACGGCGTTCTCGGCTGCTCAGCTCATGGAAGATATTGTCATTGAGGTTTGAATCGTGCCCAGCCAGGCCAGCGCTACTGCTCGTGCTCTAGAGTTTGATTTTGTAAGCCGCCTTGCCAGATTTTTTCCCGACGCCACACCCGTCCGCATTCCGGTTCGCTTAAGCCGCGCTCATGAACAAGCGAGTGGTAACGGCGGCGAATATGGCGGCAGCGCCGGAGGCAACGGGAACGGCAATCCAGAGTTAAATCCCGAAAATCCCTGGTATCCGTTGCAGGAGACGGTGATTGAGTTTGGCACACCTCAGGAGATTCTCTTTGTGGTGGCCCAACCGCTGGAATTTGCCGATCGCGTGCTGGTCGAGAGCCGTGACGGCGCGCTTCGGGCGGAAGCTTCCATCGTTGCGGTTCAATATCACCCGGAGCGGACCGTGGTTGCGGCCCGCTTCCTTAAACCCGTTCCTAATTGGATTGTGAAATCATGACTGCCTCTCAACAGACCGCACAGGACGCCTTCGCCATCCTTCAAACGCTGCAGCCGATCTATCGCGCGCTGGTCTCGGAATTTGTTATCGAAGTGCCGGCCTGCCCATTATCCGTGGCGGGCGCCACCGGTGAGGCACAGACCGAAGATGCGGAGTTTCACACTCACGTGGAAGAATGGTTCCAGCAGGTGGACCGGCAAATCCAGGTGCACCAACTGCGCCAATTTCTGCAGACCACGCCTTTGGCAAGTGAAGCAGTGCTGCGCGACCTGATCATTCACCATCTGCGGAAGCCTCTCAAGTCGGGGTCGGACCGCGACAAGATCGACTTTCTGCTGGTGCAGTATTTCTCGCTCTGTACGCCCGCGGGAATGGTGGACTCCGAGGTGGATTTGCAATACGTAGCCAGCGTGCTTGAGCCGGTCATCGGAGCGCAGTCGTCGAACCTTCCCGACTGGCTTGCGCCGCTCGATGATCTGATACACTCCGCCGACAAATGTCGGCGTTTGAGCGAACTGCTGCACAGCGGAACACTCGATCAGGGCCGCAAGCTGAAATCGCAAGCGGGCGATAACTACTTCGATCCGGCCGTCATGGCTGCGTTTGCGCGGTTCAGCTTCATGATCCGGCGCACCTTCTTCCGGCTCATGCATGGGGATCTGAATGCGATTCAGGACGGACTTCGAGAACTTGAGCGTCGGGGCATCCACACGGTGGATTGCCGGCGGGCGCAGTTTTCAGCGGAGGAGCCGACTGCTCGCTTGCGTATGATCTGCCAATCGTGGAAGGTCATGTTCCACGCCGAGTATTCGTCCGGCCATCCGCTGCGCATGCTGGTCGATCTGCGGGCGGCTGTCGACGACGCGCTGCAGGGCGGAACGGAGGCGAAGCCCGCGGTTCGTGCCGCGGCCGCGGCCGCGAGCGACTCCGAGGGTGGTTCGTTGCTGGAAGAGTAACTTCTGTGCCTCATCGTACAGAACAACCCTTCCAAAGAGATGGCCGTGAACCAAACTACAAGACTGCCACTCCAGATACAAACATGCGCGTGACCCGTCCCACTGTTCTGATTCTCTCGAGCAATGCCGCCTTTGCGCGGGAGCTTGCCGCCGAGTGGCCCACAGAAGCGGATACCCCGGAATTTACCGTGCTTGAACAGGGCTTGTTCCGTGAACTTGAGGGGGCGAGTTACGATCTGGCGATCGCCGATGCGACCTCTTCAAGTTCAAGCCGGTCAGAGTTGAAGGCCACTCTGGTCTCGACGGGGAAGCCGGCGACCCTTGTGCACGCCGAGCGGGCGGTTTCTTCGTGGCCGCAACCGGACTTCGGCAAGGGAGCGAATGCGGTGATTGAACTGAGCTGCGAGCTCAGAGATGGACGTCGCGAAGAAGAGCGGCCCGCGTGGCCAAGGATGGCAGCGTTGCTCGGGCGAGAGATTCTTCGCCGGCGCTTGGCTGAAGGGCGGGCTCGCGAGGCCGAGAGCGCTTTGGATACGGCGCACGCGGAGGCTATGCTTGGTCGATATGTCGTGGAGATGCGGCACAACATAAACAATGCGCTGACGTCAGTGCTCGGAAACGCTGAGCTTCTCGCTCTGGAAGCGGGTTTGCCCGCGAAGGCTCTCTCCCAGGCCGAGACAATCCTGAACATGGCTCTGCGAATGCATGAAGTGTTTCGGCGGTTTGCGTCGTTGCAGGAAGAACTCGCCATGGCCGCGCGCCAGTCGGGCAAAGAAGCCGCGAACGCGCGTTGGGTCGCCAGCGGAAAGTAGGCCCGCATTGCAACTCCATCGTTTGCGATAGACTCCAAGTAGAATATTCGCCGGGCGCTGAATTAGCGCGAATTGGATCGTCGCAAATGCTCATCGAGGCAATTACGGGCGGATTTCGATCCGGCGTGGATCGAACGGTTGGTGTAATCGGCTGCCTTCTGGTTGGTTTGTCCCTTTTGCTGGCCCAATCCCCAAGTGATCAGGCGAAGACTGCGCCCGGGACGATTTCCGCGGCGGAGGCTTCCGCGCAGGAGTTTCCGGTGGTGATGCGGCAAAACGTGGTCGCGGGGAAAACTCCGATCGGGACAAAGGTCGAGGCGAAGCTGACGATCGCGACCTTGGTGAAGGGCATGGTCATTCCGGAAGGGGCGGTTTTCTCCGGCGAGGTGGTTGACTCTACGGCGAAGACTAAGACGGAGGCGTCGCGGCTGGCCATTCGCATGGATTCGGTGCAGTGGAAGAAGGAATCGAAGCCAGTGAGAGTGTTTCTCACCGCGTGGTATTACCCGCTGTTGATGGGGGAAGATGCCCAGGATAGGGATCAGAGAGATCGGCCGATCATGCAGAACCCGAATCTCGAGCCGTTTCCCAACTCCAGAATTCCGCACGATACTTTTCCTCCCGCTCGAGTGTCAGAGAACCGGGTTGCGATGAAGGACGTGGAGCCTACGCGCGATGCCGATGGCACGATTGCCCTGACTTCCACCAAGAACAACCTCAAGCTGGATAAGAGCACAACCTACGTGCTGGCGGCGGGCGACTTGACCGCGGACCGCAAGAAGTAGATTCCCTCTTCCCCATTTGCGAATCATTTACAGTCAACGATCGTACAAAGTGGTGAAGGAGCGAAGACGCGCGCTCAGTTCCTTGTTCAATGCGCCGGGACGATAACGCCACTTCCAATTTCCACTTATGCGCCCGGGAAGATTCATGCGCGCTTCGGTGCCGAGACCGAGCAAGTCCTGCAAAGGGACGATTGCGATGTCGGCGACCGATGCGAACACCGCGCGGATCATGGCCCAGTTGATTTCCGAGTCGTACAGGAGGTTGAGATAGGCGCGCGCGAAGGCGTGCTCCTTCTCGATATCGGCGAGCGAGCGTGTGCTGCCAGCGCCGACTGAACTGTTCCACCAGCCGACTGTCGTGTCATTATCGTGTCCGCCTGTGTAGGCGACGAGATCGCGGCCGTAATTGTGCGGGCGGAACGATGGGCCTTGCGGATCGTCGCCGAAGGCGAACTGCAGGAGGCTCATGCCGGGAAGACCGAACTGCTGGCGGAGCTTTTCTACTGGTGGGGTGATGACTCCAAGGTTCTCGGCGACGATTGGCAATCCGCCAAAGGCATTCTGTAGAGCAGTCAGGAATTCTTCTCCTGGACCTTTCGTCCATCTACCGTTCACCGCGGTTGGTTCACCACCGGGAACTTCCCAGTAGGCTTCGAAGCCGCGGAAGTGATCGAGGCGAACCATGTCGAAGAGCGCGAGCGAGGCGCGGAAACGATCGATCCACCACTTATATCCGCTCGCGGCGAGAACGTCCCAACGATAGATCGGGTTTCCCCAGAGCTGTCCGGTGGCGCTGAAGTAATCGGGAGGAACTCCCGAGACGACTGTAGGCGAGCCATTCGCATCGAGATAGAAGAGGTCGGGATGCGACCAGACATCGGCGCTGTCATGAGCGACGTAAATGGGAATGTCGCCCATGAAGCGGATGCTGCGCTCCTGACAGTAGGTTCTGAGTTGATGCCATTGGCGGAAGAACTCGAACTGCCAGTATTTGTGCGCCTGGATTTCTGGAGCAAGACGCTCGGACCATTCGTCGAGAGCTTGAGGATCACGCCGGCGAATTGCGGGCTCCCACTGGGTGAAGATGATTCCGCCGTGAGCGTCCTTTACCGCCATGAAGAGCGCGTAGTCGTTGAGCCATTGTGCGGATTGCTCGGAGAAGCGGTCGAAGGCCGCGCGATCGGAGCGCGAGGCATCGGCGAAGAAGGCTTGCGCGGCGCGACGCAGGATCGACATCTTGAAGGGAATTACGGAACCGTAATCGACGGAGGTTTCGGGGAAGGCGGGAATGCTCGCGAGATCGGATGCTCGTAACAATCCTTGGTCGGCAAGGCGATCGAGGCTGAGCAACATGGGATTGCCGGCGAAAGCGGAGAAGCATTGGTAGGGAGAATCGCCGTAACCTGTCGGATTGAGCGGCAGAACTTGCCAGAGCTTAATGCCGGAATCGGCGAGGAAGTCGGCGAAGGCGAAGGCTGAAGGGCCGAGATCTCCGATGCCAAAGCGTGCGGGAAGGGAAGTGATGTGAAGCAGGATTCCGCTGCTGCGAGGGAATTTCACTTGGTTACGATACGCATTCGATGCGCGAGCCGCAAGTTGTTCTGCTGCGCGCTCTCTCGATGCCGATTATGCCGAACGCGCGGATGACTTTCTGGCGCGAGTTCTGACCGCGTTTGTTTGTCTGGAACTTCTACGCGAACGTTTGCGAACGGGTTGAAGCAGGACTTCGGCCGGAATTTGCAGACGGCTATGAAGCTGGCGAATCATGTTCAGCGACAATGGGCGCGCGCGGCGCATAACCTCGTATACTCTGGTCCTTTGGCCAATGACACCGATGAGAGCGTGATAGTCCTTCTGCTGTTGCTCGAGGCGAAACTTGATGGCTTCGATGGGATCGGGAAGATCGATCGGGCAATGCTCGTTCTCATACGCGTCGACCAAGGTTGAAAGAATGTCGAGTTCGTCGCCTTCCGGAGTTCCTTGAGCAGCGCCCCACAAAGACTCAATGCGGCGCAGCGCGGATTTTTGGTCCGCTTCGTTGCGAAGTGGCTTAATGTTCATGTTTCACCGTTTTTACATCGATCTTGTCGTACGCTGCGTGTGTTCCCAGCCATTTGATGAAGACGATTTGCCTGTGGTAATCCATCGCGACAACCAGTCGGTAGGAATTGCCCTTAATATTGAACACCACTCGATCGCGGCCGACGATGCTGGCATTGGCATACTCACGAACCACGTCCGCTGGAGAACGCCAGTCCGCGGAACGAACCTCATGGAACCAAGAATCGAGCGCCGATTTGACCACGTTTTGGTCCTTCGCGCCGCGCATTGATTCAACGAAGTCCAGGAGTGTTTTGCGGGCAATGATGCGCACACTTGCATCCTAAACTTCGAGAACGATTCTATCATGTGCCCAAAATGGGTACAAGCTCGATTGACGGAGACGAATCCCCGTGGGTGCGCGGAGGATTTCGCGAGATATTGGTGGAGGCGGCGGGAGTTGAACCCGCGTCCGAAAATGTTACTGGCTAGGAGACTACATGCTTATTCCAGTTCATGCCTTGGGCATTACCCCAAGACGTTCGCGCCGGCTGCTCAGAACGGACAAGAAACAGTCGCCGCTAGCCTGAGATCTTAGCCTCCCGCCCCAGACGTAGACGGGAAGAGCAACCCTCTGTGTGACGCTCGCTCACCGCCCGAGGGCGAAGCGGTGGAGAGCGGCTGCCTAACTAATTAGGCTGCGTATGCCATCTGTTGATTGGCAATTATCATTTTGCAAGCGATTACGGGTGCTCACACCCCGGCATGCCTCCTGGCCGCAAGCATCTCCGTCGAATCCGGGACGCCCCCATCTCTGTGGGAATGCCAGCAAAGAACTGAACTAATCTTACACCTATTGGATGATGCGGTCGGGCTTTAGGCTCTGCGCGGTAGCTCTCAGCTCCCAGTTCTCGGTTCTCAGTTCTTAGTTCCTAGTTCTCAGCTCCTAGTTCTCAGCTCCCAGTTCTCAGTTCCCGGTTCTCAGTTCCCAATCTCAGATAAGGACAATTGGGGACGTGGTGCCAGCCCTTGAATGGTCGATTCAGGACCCTCCCCCTCCCCCCGCGGTATAATGGAATCAACAGTTTAGAGGCAAAGTACGCCGGAATAAGGACTTACTTGCAAAGTCATGATTCCATTGTGTTTATGTTCCGCTGATCACCGTAACTTATTGAGTCTCCGTGTAAAGTACGGCGAAATAATGATCTACGTCTAAACCATTGATAATAGTGCACTTATGTTAAGATTAAACCATCCTGGCAGTGAGTTGCTCGCAAAGTACTACGGAATAAGGACTTAATACCCCCAACACTTGTATGAGTCTGATCGTTTTGTTGAAAATTTCTCTCGCAGCCGTCTGCCGTTTGATCTTTCTATTTGCTCCCGTTTGCTGGTTCTAAGTCAAGGGGGAATTGCGCAACTCGGGCGATGTTTTCGAGACAGAAGGCTGCCGGTTGCTGAGCGCTTCAAGCCCACTGGTTCGCTGTTTCGATTTCACTCAGGGAGCGGTGCAGCCCGATGAGGTTAATCCGATGGTGATGGGCGAGGACGTGACGCTCTTGGTGGGGTCGGTGACTGAGGTTGCCGTTAGGGTTACCGTGTTTCCGGTGGGGATGGTGGCCGGGGAGGTGTAGGTGATGGGGATCGGGCTGCCGACGCCGCCGTTGGAGAAGGTCCCGCAACTCGAGCTGCCACAGGCGGCCTTCCAGGTGACGCCCTGATTCTTGGGATCGTTAGTGACAGTGGCAGCGACTCCGCATTGTTCGCTTACGGTCATCGCGGTGGGCGGCGTGAAGCCGGGCGTGAAAGTGACGCTGATGGGCGGGGCGACATAGGCGGCTGGGCCGCAGGCGGCCAGAAACGCGAGGGCGGCGACGGCGATCAGGGCTGCGAGCTGGCGGAAACATGGAATCTTGCCATCAGTCTGGGCTTCGGGCTGGCGATCGACGGGGAAAGTTGCGGGCGGGGGTGGGATTGAGTTCGGCATTGGTCAAATTTTGTGTTGAAAGTCTAGCATGGAGAGGGAGAGATTCGTCACTTGGGGGTTTTGGGAGATGCTCCACGTGGAACAGTTGACGTTATTGTACGTACAATAATGTGATGCCGGAGCGAAGGAAATACGAATCTGATGGGGCAAAAATAAAGTTGATTTCCGGCGGTCGTGAAAGTGGCAGAATTGGGGATTTTTCGCGGGTTCGAGTTTACTGTCTGGTTATGGCGGCCGCTCCTTCCATCTTTCTTTGAGGGATGAAAATGTTGGGGTTAGCCGGGACTTCTGCTGGACGGCTTGCAAATCAGGCACTTACAGCGAAGTGTTCGGCGCAAAGGACTTACCGGTTTGGAGTTAGTTTGGTTTTGCGAGTTATAGGGGTTCCGGCGGGTGGATTTTGTCAAGTTGACAGGCCATGCATTGGGCCGAGATTTCGGGTAGCGGAAGTGGGAATCAGTCGGGCGAAAACGCGAGCTTGAAGCAGCAGTGGAATCCCAGGTCTCGAAAAGCACGAGACCTGGGGCACCCGTCGCTGGTGATAGGCGAGACTTACGGCACGCGTCTCGTGCCCTTCCCCTTCTTGTCCGATGCAGGAGTCTTTCGGCAAACTGCGAAGCCACTTGAGGCAATAATGAAGTTAAGAACCCGGACTCTTCTTATCCCGATTATCCCGACTTTTCTTGTCCTGACACTTCGCGCGAGACAAATTGTTTACAAAGTTCTGACGGGAAAATGACATTTGCGGAAGAATGGGCGAGGTAAGGTCATGGGCGGTCCGGTTTGTCAATTTCGGAGGGCGCTTTACGTCTGGAACGGCGTACAGAATGGCGCCTGACTACGGAGAGATTTTTATGAGAAGCAGAGCAATTTTTCTATCAGCCTTTATGTTGATGGCGGGGTTGAGCGCATTGCGGATGGGAATGCCGGCTCGGGCGAAGGCGGGCCGTGAGGTTGGTCCGGGAAATACGATTGTGCATAGCCAGTTCGGCGGCCAGATTTTTGGTTTTGATATCGATCAAAACGGCACGGAGGGCGTGCTCAGCGAGTCGCAACTGCTGGAGGATGGGAAAGACCTGGCGGCGGTGGAGACGTTCGATCAGGCATCGGGCGCGATCTTGAAGGTCGTGAAGAAGATTGAGACGTTGGACGATTACCTGACGCTTGGAATTACGGGCAGCAGCACCGGGATCGTGGAGCGCGAGCACGTGGTGGGAATTTATGTGCACAAGCGGATTTATGAACGGCTCAGTCCGCTCGACGATAACAAGTTTACGGGAACTTGGAAGCCGGCATTGAAATACGATGACATCATTCTGGGGGTGAGCCGGAACCAGGTGCAGCCGAACCAGACGTCGACGACGAATGCGGTGCTGGCATTTCAGAATTACGGCAACAACAACACCTTCGTATTCGGAACAGATTTTGCGGCGAACACGTTTGGGCCGTCGGTCACGTTGACGGACCCGACATTTTATTTCAGCAACGAGCCGGTGGTGGGATATGACGGCGCGACGAACCAAGCGGTGGTGGCGTCGTCGTCGGGAGAGGTGGGTGGGCCGGCGCCGCAGATCGCGCTGGTCGATCTGACGAAGGGAACGGTGAAGCAGTTTACCGGGATTCTGGGACCGGCTCCGTATCATCAGGGGACGGTGAATGGAATTGCGGTGGATTCGGAAGACGGGATCGCGGTGACGACGACGGAGTTGGATGCGCGGGTTGAATTTTATGATCTGGCGAAAGAGACGGGATTTGCGGTGTCGCTGCCGGGCGATGTGGGACAGCTGCAGAGCGGGACGGATGTGGAATACGATCCGGTGAACAAATTGTTTTTTGTGGCGCAAGAGGTGTCGTCGACCGGGCCGGGCAGCAGCATTCAGGTGTATGACACGAAGGGGAACCTGGTGGAGTCGCTGAATGGATTCAGTTTTTCCAATGACTCCAATGTGATTGGGACGCACATTGCGCTGAATCCTTCGAACCGGAGCGGATATGTGGATGGGCCGGATTCGGGAGTGACGGAGATTCAGTCGTTTACGTATTGACGGTCACCGGAAACCGGTCACTGGTCACCGGTCACCGGTTTCGCGTTCGACTCTTGGGCTGTTATACCCGCCCGCCGCTATTTCCTCGGATGGGACGTGCTCAGCGAGAAGCGACTGGTTAGGAATTGAGCTTCGTCGCTATCGACGGGATCGAAGGCGATAGTTGTCGGCCTATTCTTCGCTCTGAAGTAGTAGATGGTTCCAGCCTCCGCTGTGAAATGGAGAGCTGCCATTCCTTCGTCAAAGTCGGTCGGTTGCCAACTGGCGCACAGATGATGGACTCCCGGATTGACGGAGAAATAAGAATAAGAATTGGCATGCGTGGCACCCAGCCACTCGCCGTCCATGCCGAGCCGGGTGGTGGGCCTCGGTATCTTCTGAAAATCCGAGTCGTCCTGAATGAAGTACAAGAGCGCCTTGCCGGGTTCGGGTTGGGCAGGATGGTCGCCTTTCCGGGTTTTGACGTCGAATTCGACATCCGAGGCACCGCAGGCGGGCGCGTTCTGGGTTGCGGGTTTGTCATCGTGTTGGGCGATTATCGGCGAGGCGAGAAACAGGAGTGCAGTCGCAAGAAATAGAAATCGTCTGGGGGACATAGTGGCCTCCTTTGGCGCTCGGTGTGGTAGCTCTAGCCGCTGGCTCGATTTTGTTACTTCGGGCGCGAGGTGCTGTATGAGAACTTGTTAGCCAGCAGTTGGCCCTCATCGCTATCCAATGGGTTGAGGTAAATGCCCGGCGCGCCGCCATCGCGCCACCAGGTATCTTTCACTACGAAGTAGTAGACGCCGTTCGCGTCCGCAGTGAAGTGAGCGGCGGCTGACTTGTGGCTGCTTCCGGGACCAACCGTGGTTTGCCAACTGGCGCAAAGATGATGGACGCCGGGGTCGACGGCATAGAAGAAATAGGAATTGCTTTGCATGGCTCCGACCCAAGCGCCATCGATCCCGATGCGGGAGGTGGGCCGGGGATGGGAGTTGAAATCGGAATCGTCCTGAAGGAAATAAATCAGCGCCTTGCCGGGTTCGGGCTTGGCGGCGTGCTGGTCCTTGTCGCTTTTGTCACTCTTCACGGCGAACTTGGTGTTGGCATCGCCGCAGCCGGGGGCTCCCAAGTCCTGGGCAAAAGCGAATGGTGAGAGTAGAAGAATTGCGGTGGAGAAAATGGCGAAAGTGGCTTTCCTCATAAGCTTCACTCCTAAGCTTCAACTCCTGAGCTTCAACTCCGAATTCATCACTTCCGTGGCATCCGATTGGGGGACGTCGGGATCGGGTAATGGTAGACAGTGTGATCTTAGTTGTTGAGGGCGGCAGCGAGCCTAGATTTTTGTCTAGTTTTATAGAAATTTGTAACTGGCCTGCGGATCGATAAGAATGAGTTAGATTGTTGATTTTGGGCGAATGGGTCGCGTTGCCAATTGTCTCCAAATTGTAAATTCGATGTCACTTTCTCGGCGGAAATGCTTCAATCTGCTGAAATTAGGCTAGAGTTTAGCGGTACGATGCCAGGTCGAGAGGCGTGGCGGGAGCGAGCGATGCTGAAGAGTGCGGGACAAGGGGCGACCATGGAACTGCCGCCAGCGAGCGGGGAGAAAATACTGATCATTGAGGACGATCGGGCGGTGCAGAAGGCGCTGCTGCGATTGTTTGAGGCGGAGGGGTTCGCGGTTGAAATCGCGGGGAACGGGACGGATGGGCTGGCGATGTTTCGGGCGTCGATTCCGTCGGTGCTGGTGCTGGATTTGAGTTTGCCGGGAACGCCGGGACAGGACATTTGCCGGGAGATCAGCCAGCTGGCGCCGTCGCTGCCGATTATTATTTTGAGCGCGCGGACGGAAGTGATGGACAAAGTGCTGTTGCTCGAACTGGGCGCGCACGATTATGTGACCAAGCCTTTCAGTCCGCGGGAGCTGCTGGCCCGGGTGCGGACGGCGATGCGGCGGCGGGCGATTCAGCCTCCACCGGCGGAGACGTTCAGCTTTGGCGACGTGAAGGTGGACTTCACGAAGATGGAACTGGAGCGGGCGGGCGAGCTGGTGGCGATGACTTCGCAGGAGTTCAAGGTGCTGAAGTTCATGATTCAGAATGCGGAGCGGGTGCTGACGCGGGAAGAGCTGCTGAATCAGGTGTGGGGATACAGGAATTATCCGAGCACGCGGACGGTGGATAATCACATTTTGCGGCTCCGGCAGAAGCTGGAGGAGGATCCGGCGAACCCGCAGCATTTTCGGACGGTGCATAGCGCGGGGTATAAGTTTGTGCCGTAGTAGCTATGAGCTTGTGAGCTATGAGCTTTGAGCAACCTTTAGGATTGTTCTTTGCCGAGGCTTAGTCCAGATTAGATATTTCAACGCGAGAAGCGGACAATTGAAATCTTCGTAGTTTGATTGCTCAGAGCTCGTAGCTCGAAGCGCATAGCTTTTCCATGAATGGAATTCGGCTCCGGACTAAATTTTTGCTTTCCATGGTGGCGGTCTCGGCGACCTTGACGGTGGCCACGCTGCTGGTGGTGCAGTACACGGTGCAGCGGCAGGTACGGACGCAGATCGAGCGCGACCTGCAAAATTCGGTTTCCGCGTTTCATAATTTCCAATCCCAACGAGAAGAGACACTGGAGCGCTCAGCGGCGCTGCTGGCGGACTTGCCGAACGTGCGGGCGATGATGACCACGCACGACGCGGTGACGATTCAGGACGCGTCGCGGGATTTGTGGCACCTGGGCGGGAGCGACTTGATGCTGCTGGCGGACGAATCGGGAAAGGTGATGGCGCTGCAGACGACGTCGCGCGAGATTACGGTGGCGGAGGGGCAACAATTTTTCTCGCAGGTGGTATCCGAGGAGGAGACGCGGCACTGGTGGTGCGTGGAAGGACATCTGTACGAAGTTTTTTTGCAGGACATTTATTTTGGGCCAAAGACGGAGCATCGGGTGCTGGGGTACCTGGTGCTGGGGTATGAGATCGACGACCAGTTCGCGCGCGAGTTGAGCCGGGTATCGGCGAGCGAAGTGGCGTTCCGATATGGTGATTCGATTGTGCGCAGCACGCTGAAACCGGCGCAGGAGGCGGAGTTGCTGCGGGTGGCGGGAACACGGCGTCCCGCGAATGGCGCGGGAGCAGGTGAGAGGGACGCGCGGGCGGAGGGATCGCTGGAGTCGGATCAGATTCGGCTGGGGGATGAGCGATTTCAAGCGACCTCGGTGGATCTGCCGGGCGTGGTTGGGGGCAAGGGAGCGCCCACGCTGAATTTGTGGGTGCTGAAGTCGTTCGATCAGGCGACCGCGTTTTTGAGCAGCTTGAATGAGTTGTTGATCGCTCTCGGCGTGGTGGCGGTGCTGGCGGGGACGATGCTGGTGTTTGTGATCTCACGCACGTTTACGCGGCCGCTGGAGAATCTGGTGGATGGAGTGCGGGCGCTGGAGCAGGGAAACTTTGAGTTTCCGCTGGAGGTGCGTGGCGGAGATGAGGTCGCGGAGGTGACGGGAACGTTCGACCGCATGCGGACGAATCTACAGAAGACACAACGCGAGTTGCTGGATGCGGAGCGGTTGGCGACGATTGGGCGGATGGCGAGTTCGATCTCGCACGACTTGCGGCATTCGCTGGCGGCGGTGGTGGCGAATGCAGAGTTTTTGTGCGAGAGCACGCTGACGCCGTCGCAGCGCGAGGACCTGTATGCCGAGATTCGGATCGCGGTGAACCAGATGACGGACCTGATCGAATCGCTGCTGGAGTTTTCGCGAACCCGCGAGTCGTTGCGGCCGTCGTATGGAGATGTGCGGTCGGCGGTGGATCGGGCGGCGCAGACGGTAAAGGCGCATCCGGAATTTCAGCGGGTGCGGATACGGGTTACGAGCGAGGGTTTGACGGAGGGATGGTTCGACTTCAAGAAACTGGAGCGGGCGCTGCAGAATTTGCTTCTCAACGCGTGCGAGGCGGTGCCGGGCGATGCGGGAAAGATCGATGTTGGCCTGCGGCGAGTGGGCGAAAAGCTGGAGATTCGGGTTGAGGATAATGGACCCGGGATCGCCGAGGTGGTGCGGGAGAAATTGTTTTCTCCTTTTGTCAGTTATGGGAAAGAGAACGGGACAGGGATGGGACTGACGGTGGTACAGAAGATTGTGCAGGACCATGGCGGCGAGGTGGTGGTGGAGAGGACGTCGGCGGCGGGAACGACTTTTCGAATCAGTATGCCGCTGAGTCCGGCGCCGGAAGTTGCGCTGGCCAAGCACGAGGTGTAGAGGGCTGAGAGATTAGTATTTTGCGAGAGGGCCGACCGGCGAGGGCGGGGATTGTAAATCCGCCACTTTGCGGCTTGTTGGTTTCTTGCCTGGCACCCCCGGGTTTGCGCGCTTGGGCAAGCACGGAGTGGGCCGCATTCATTATTCGTTGGCCGCGTCGCGGCTGGTTTGATGAGCTGAGTTGTTGGCTCGTTCAATTTTGCAAGTCCGTTACAGATCGTGATCAATCCTTCGAGTTAGAAAGTTTTCTCATGCCTGTGGGAGGGGATATGACTATGGTGCGCAGGTTTCGGTTTTGGCGGCGAGACTCGGTTGTCGAGCTGCACTCGACTGGAGAGCGAACCGCTCTCGCCCGCGGAAAGAGCGCGATCTGGGGAGCCGGGCCGAGGGCGGCGGTCTGCACGCGCTCCGTGGCTGTCGCGACGTTTGTTTTGCTGACGCTGATTTTTTGTTGCGCGGACGCGTCTGCTCAGACTAGCGGCGCCGTCTCTTCCCAGGAGAATCTGGCACAGGCGGTGCGCGAGCTTAGCGATCAGGTGCGGTCCTTGCGAGCGGATGTTGCCGAGATGCGGACGGATTCGGAGCGGACACATGCGGAGACTCGGGAGCTGCGGCGCGAACTGGAGGAATTGCGGGCAACGGGTGCGCCGAAACCAGCGCCGAAACCTGGGATCGTGGAAGCGGTGGTGCGGACGGTCGGCAAAGATGCATCGGCGGCGATGAATGTTTCACCGCAGCAAGGTTCGAATCAGGAGACTTCGAACGATCAGAGTTCGAGCTATCAGAGTTCGAACTATCAGAGCTCGGGGTATCCGAACGCGAGCGGCGCGGAGGCGGAAGAGCAGAGGAAGGCGGCCAAGGGAGCTACGCTCGAGGAAGAATATGAACTGCTGAGCGGGAAAGTAGACGATCAGTATCAGACCAAAGTGGAGAGCGCGTCGAAGTACCGGATGAGGATTTCGGGGATTGTGCTGATGAATGCCTTCAGCAATCAGGGGGTGGTGGACAACATCGATTTGCCGGAGCTGGCGTATGAGCGCGTGCCGGGAAACTCGGGCGGAAGTTTTGGAGGGACGCTGCGGCAATCGCAGCTTGGGTTCGAGGTGTTCGGGCCGCAGCTGGCGGGGGCGCGGACGCGGGCGGATTTGCAACTGGATCTGGCGGGAGGATTTCCGGCTGAGCCGAACGGCGCCAGCTACGGGCTGATGCGGCTGCGCACAGCGACCATACGGATGGATTGGGATAAGACGTCAGTGGTGGCGGGACAGGATGGACTTTTCTTTTCGCCGAATTCGCCGACGTCGTTTGCGTCGCTGGCGGAGCCGGCGCTTTCTTACGCGGGAAATTTGTGGAGCTGGGCGCCGCAGATTCGAGTGGAGCACAGGTTTTCGGTGGGAGAATCTTCGACGTTGCTGCTGCAGGGAGGAATTCTGGATCCGTTGAGCGGGGAGTCGCCGGCGAACGGATATTATCGCGGACCGGGACCGGGCGAAGCTTCACGGCAGCCGGCCTATGGGACGCGGATCGCGTGGACGCACGATATTTCGGGGCAGCCGCTGCGGCTTCGGAATGGGCGGATACTACAGCCGGCAGGATTATGGCTTTGACAGAAATGAGGACGCGTGGGCGGCGATGGCGGATGTGGAGGTGCCGCTGGGCGCGAAATTCGAGGTGAGCGGGAAATTCTATCGCGGGCGGGCACTGGGCGGGTTATATGGAGGGCTGGGGCAGAGTGTGCTATTCAGTGGAGATCCGCAATATTCGGATAATCAACTGGTGGGCGTGAATACGGTCGGGGGATGGACGCAGCTCAAATATCGGGCGACGGCGAAGCTGGAGTTCAACGGGGCGTTTGGGATGGATAATCCTTATGCGAGCGACTTGCGCTACTTCCCGTATGCTTACTCGTATGGGCAGCCGATCCTGGCGCGGAATAAGGTGGGATTCGCGAACATGATTTATCGTCCGCGATCGGACCTGCTGTTTTCGGCGGAGTACCGGCGGATTGTGACCGATTCGATCACGGACCAGAATTGGGCCGCCGGACATTTGAATTTGAGCGTGGGAGTATTGTTTTGAGTCAGCTATGAGCTATGAGCTATGAGCTATGAGATTCGAGCTACGAGCTACGAGCTACGAGCTTAAGGCTTTGACCTGGACGCGCGGGATTGCTGGATCCGTTTGCTGCTTGAAAACGTCCGTGATGACTATGAGCCTGGGATGACGCGCTGGACCACATTGGCGGCCGTACTCATGTTGTGGATGTGGGGGGCGGGAGTGTGCGCGCAGACGGTTACGGTGCATGGGCGAGTCGAGATGATTCGGGGTGACAAGGCTGAGATCAAAAAAGGGGAGAGCAAGGGGCGTCACGGGACACTGCCCGAGACAGTGGTGTGGCTGACGCCGGCGGCGGGGAGCGGGGTGGAACTGGATCCGCCGAAACCGAATGCGGACGGGAATCCGAAGCTGGTGCAGAAGAACAAGACTTTTGAGCCGCACGTGCTGGTGATTCCGGCGGGCTCGATGGTGGAGTTTCCGAATCGCGATCCGTTCTTTCACAACGTCTTTTCGCTTTTTGAGGGCAAGCGCTTCGACCTTGGGCTCTATGAAGCGGGCAGTTCGCGCGGGGTGCGCTTTGACCGGCCGGGGATCAGTTATATCTTCTGCAATATTCATCCGGAGATGAGCGCGGTCATTATTACGCTGGCAACGCCGCTTTATGCGATCACGAATGGAAATGGGCAGGTGAGCATCGCGGGCGTGCCGGTGGGGCGATACATGCTGCATGTGTGGAGCGAAGGCATGGGCCCGGAGAACGAGAAGCCGCTGGCGCGGGAGATTACGATTAACGAAGGCGCGACGTCAGTGGGAGTGATTCGCGTGCCGGAGGCGAATGGTCAGCACATGGCGCACAAGAATAAATATGGACGCGACTATGACCAGGCTACGCCGGATAGTTCGGTGTATGAGCAGCGGTAAGGCGGTCGTTGGTCGTTCGTCGTTCGGCGATTCGGGGAAATGACGAATGTGCACTCCGCCCACGACGACGGGTGTTGCTGGTTGACACTGAATGGTCGCGTTACCACAAACCACTAACGACCGACGACCAACGACGAACGACCTATGACTAACGACCACCCGCAACGGCTACACCGGGCGTTTCCATTTCATGATGCGTCCTGAGAGAATCTCCTTATGAAAATTGACAAGATGCTGAAGAAGTATCGCGTGGAGAGTGGGAAACATTTTCGGCTGAAGGATTACGATCCGGCGGATACGCATGGGCTGGATTCGGAGTCGAAGGACGAGGCCCAGAAGCTGCTGGCGGACGGCGTGGAGAAGTTGAGCGAGTTGCAGGATGTGCTGGCGGCGCAGGACCGGTGGGGCTTACTGATTATTTTGCAGGCGATGGATGCGGCCGGGAAAGATGGGACGATCAAGCATGTGATGTCGGGGGTGAACCCGCAGGGCGTGGATGTTACATCGTTCAAGGTGCCGACGGCCGAAGAGATGAGTCACGGATATTTGTGGCGCACCAGCCAGCATGCGCCGGCGCGGGGGCGGATCGGGATTTTTAACCGGTCCTATTACGAAGAGGTGCTGGTGGTGCGGGTGCATCCGGAGGTGCTGGCGAACGAAAAGCTGCCGAACGCACTGGTGACGAATGATATCTGGGAAGAGCGGTATGAAGACATCAGCAACTTCGAGCGGTACGTGACGCGGAACGGGATCGCGGTGGTGAAGTTCTTTTTGAACGTCTCGAAAAAAGAACAGAAGCGAAGATTTTTGGAGCGGCTGGAGACTCCGGATAAGAACTGGAAGTTTTCGACAGCGGATTTGAGAGAGCGGGGATTCTGGGACGACTATCAGGCGGCGTATGAGGAGGCGATCCGGGCGACGGCGACGAAATATGCGCCGTGGTACGTGATTCCGGCGGACCACAAATGGTTTACGCGGCTGGTGGTGGCGCAGGTTCTGGTGGATGAGTTAAAGGCGTTGAAGCTAGAGTATCCGAAGGTAAGCGGGGAGCAGAAAAAGGCGCTGGCGGAGGCGCGGAAGCGACTGGATAAGGAGTGAGGGCGGCTCGGCCCAATCACTTTAGGATAATCGGGAGCGGCTGGTCGTAGGGCTGGATCTGGACCTCTAGTGATTTGCGTTTGTCGAAGGTGTCTTTGGCGACGGGGAAGCTGAAGATGACGGTTCCTTTCTTTATGGTATCGGGCGGGAGTTTGGTTTCTGGCGGGAGCGGGGGCTCGGTACTTTCTTTTAGAACTGGGAAAGCCTGAAAGTAGCGGTCGAAATCGACGGCGGAGGCGGCTTCGTCTTCGTAGGTGTGGCCGTCGTCGGTGGTGAGGTGCGCCTTGAGGGTGTGAATCCAGAGCGATTTTTGCGCGGTGTTGCGCAGAGTGAGAGTGACGGCGACGAGCAGATTCTTTTGCGCATCGGTGGGGCCGGGAATTTCGGCGGCGGTGACGAGGTCGATGGAGCCTCCGCCTTGCGGCTTGGGACGCTGCTGGAAGGCGATGATCGCGATTACGACCGCGACGGCGGCGATGCAGATGAGGACGATTCCTGCCGGAGGGAGATTGCGTTTGGCGGTGCCGAACTCTTCGCCGATGTTGAAGCTGGTGGTGCCGAGAGTCGTAGCCGGCTCGGCGGGAGTTGGAGGCGGCGGAGGGGTGGACGGAGGGTTCGGCGCTGATTGGTTGGGGAGTTGGTCGGGCATTGGTTGATTGTAGAGTTTACGCCCGGCATTGGAGAAGCGGCGAACGGATCGTTGATTCCAAAAGTTGAACGGTTCCCGCCCTTGTAAGCCGCGTGTTGTTCTGCCTATCTGAGAGTGAGTTCAAAATCCCAGCGCTAGCAGTCGCAAACTGCGCGAAGTTACGAGTGGGGCAGGCTCGCAGGCTTGCGCTCATGTATGAAAAGCCCCGTGGTTCCTGCGTTTGAGTGGGCTTCCGGGCAATGACTTTGGTTACCTTGTGTGAGGTAACGGCTGCTGTCAGGATGCAGGAGAGTTCCCATTGGGAGGAAACCTGCGGTGAAATGCAAACATATTCTTGCGGCGCTGGCCTGCGCCCTTCTGGCTTTGAGCACGGTGGGATGCGGAGCGTTCAAAGGTCAGACTAGCGATTTGAAGTCCATTACCCTTGACGTCGCGCTGGTCAACGGCGTGGTGCCAGGGTCGCAATCTGGTTTCTACACGCTTGATGGCAATGGAGGAACGATCCAGTTGCAGGCCATGGGCGAGTATTCTGGCGGCTCAACCAAGGACATCACGCACACCGTTACCTACAACGTGGTGGTCGATCCCAATTATTCGCAGGACGCCTACGGTAACGCGCTGGTTCCACCGTGCGCGCCGCCGAATTGCCCGGTGCCGCAGAGCGGGCCGCCGTATACCAGCGGAACGGTTGAATATAGCCCAACAGGATTGCTCACGGCCGTTGAGCCAGCATCGTGCACATGGGTGGACATCGTGCCATTGTTAAATGGGCAGGTGCAACCCGCGTCCTGGTTCTACGTTGGAGATTATGTAGTCACGGTTTCGTACCAGGGAATTACTTCGAACCCGATTTACATTCCGGTGGCGTCTTCGGCGGGCGATCAGTACTACCCTTATACAGAGGACGGCAATCCGGCATACGAAAACAATCCGACTGGACAGTGCGGACCGTCGGCTGGGAGCTAGAATTTCAGTCCTTCCGTCGTTAATTTTCGGGGATGGCAACGATGCCATCCCCGTTTTGATTTTGGGCGAACCTTGCAGTCAAGCCTTTTGTCGAGCTCACCGGTTTGGAGCCTCTGCCCCCCAGCCCGTATAATCCTAGGGTTTTGCAGCAATCCTAAAAAATTGACATGATCTTAACAACCGCCATGAACGCGGAGCAGGGATGAAGGTGCGCGCCGGGATGAGCGTTACGGGACAATCCGACATTGGCTGTCTGCGGAAAAACAACGAGGACTCGTTTGGCTATTGGGAGCCGGAGGAGGATGCCGAGTTCGCGCGCAAGGGCCGGCTGGTGATTGTGGCGGACGGAATGGGCGGCTATGAGGGCGGGCAGGAGGCCAGCCGCATGGCCGTCGATGCGATCCTGAAGGTGTACCGGGAGTTTCCGGGGGACGATCCGCAGCGGGCGTTGATTGAGGGGTTGCAGGCGGCGCACGAGGACATTCGGGAATATGGGATAGCGCATCCGGAGCTGCGCGGCATGGGAACGACGTGCACGGCGGCGGCGATCGTGAATGACGGGCTTTATTTCGTGCATGTGGGAGATACGCGGCTTTACCTGGTCCGTGACGGGCAGATTATTCAGGTGACGCGCGATCATTCTTATGTGGGGCGGCTGGTGGAGGCGGGAATGATCAGCCGTGAAGAGGCGGAGACGCATCCGCAGAGAAATATTCTGACGGCGGCGGTGGGAACGAATCCCGAGCTGATTATGGATTCGCCGGGCAGGCCCGAGCCGCTGCGCGCGAAGGATGTGCTGCTCTTGTGCAGCGATGGATTGTGGGGCGTGGTGCACGACGCGGAAATTCTGGCGGCAGTCGAGAAAAATGACGTTGAGGGCGCGGGGCGGGAGCTGATCGGATTAGCGCGCGAGCGCGGCGGCCCGGACAATATTACGGTTAGCATTCTGCGGCTGGAATAGAGGCCGGTCACGGGTTACCGGTCACCGGTTTTGAGACCTCTCGCTGGCAGCATTATTTTCTTGAATCTCCTGGCTCTTCTTTGCTTCTCTCGTTCGGTTCCTTTTGTTCGTTTCCTCTCGTTCATTAAGGTGCAAGCTTCTGCAACTCGGCATGTTTTTGCTGCCTGAAAGTCATTTGTAAATCACTGAAATCGCTGGGCTAGCGGCGGGCATGTCATTTTGCGCTTTGGCAAATGACGTGCTGTCCTATAATGTCTATGGATTCCATAGTCTTTATAGGAAGCGAGGACTTATGAGGGTCTCTCAAAAGGGACTATATGCGTTGCAGGCACTGATGATGCTGGCGCGGCGCTACCGCCAAGGCGCCATCCGGATTCGGGACATCGCGTACGAGGAGAACCTGCCGGAAAAATTCCTGGAACTGATTCTTCTGGAGCTGAAGAACGCGCGCATCGTGGAGAGCGTACGGGGCGCGAAGGGCGGATACCAGTTGCGGCGGCCGCCGTCCGAGATTCGGATGAGCGAGATTATCCGGCTGGTAGATGGGCCGCTGGCTCCGTTTGGCGATGCCGAACAACTGCGGGAGTTGATCGATCGCGATGACGACAGCCGTGCGCTGTATGAATTGTTTCTTGAGATCAGGGACGCGGCCGCGAAGATTCTGGAAGGGACGACGCTGGCGGAGCTGATCCCCGGCAGTGAGGCCGCAACAACCAAGACCAAGAACGGCAAGAAAAAAATACCGGAGGCGAGCGTGCTGCCCATGGCGGCTCACTCTGGGGGGCAAGCGCGCCATGAGTAATTGGAGCCGTGCGCTCGGAAGTCTGCTGATTGGGATCCTGACAATTGGAAGTGCGGCTTGGGGCCAGGCCGTGATTCGGGTGGGGGCGTTTCCGAATATCACGCATCCGCAGGCGATGGTGGGAAAGAGCAACGGATGGTTTGAGAAGGCGATGGGGCCGGGCGTGAAGATCGAATGGAAGAGCTTCAATGCCGGGCCGTCGGCGATTGAAGCGCTGTTTGCGGGCGCGATCGACATGACGTATATCGGGCCGAATCCGGCGATTGCGGGTTATGTGCGATCGAATGGCGAGGCGCTGCGGATTGTGGCAGGCGCAACCAGCGGTGGAGCGGCGCTGGTGGTGAGGAACGATTCCGGCATTTGGAAGCCGGAGGATTTTCACGGAAAGAAAGTGGCGTCACCGCAGATGGGAAACACGCAGGATGTGGCGCTGCGGGCCTGGCTGATTGCGCACGGAATGAAAGCGACCGACAAGGGCGGGGATGTGCAGGTGATTCCGCTTGCGAACCCGGATCAGTTGACGCTGTTTTTGAAGAAGGAACTGGATGGGGCATGGGCTCCGGAGCCGTGGGCGACGCGGCTTATCAAGGAAGGGAATGGGCGGCTTTTTCTTGACGAGCGGACACTTTGGCCGAATGGCGATTTTATTACCGCGCATTTGATCGTGCGGACGCAGTTTTTGAAAGAGCATCCGGATCTGGTGAAGAACTGGATTCGGGCGCACGTGGAATTGACGGACTGGATCAACGGCCATCTGCCGGAAGCGAAGAAGCTTCTCTTTCGGCAGATCGCGAAGGAGACAGGGAAGTCGCTGCCGGAGTCGGAGCTGGATGAGGCATTCGGGCGGATGAAGGCGACGTACGATCCGCTGCGCGCGTCACTGATGATCGCCGCGAAGTCGGAGTTTGAGGCGGGATTTCTGGGCCGGACCGTGCCGGATCTTTCGAAGTTGTACGACTTGTCGTTACTGAATCAGGTTTTGGAAGAGAAAGGGAAGAAGGCTATCCAATGAGCGCGAGCCCGCAGAATGCTTATCCACCTGTGGTTCCACCGATTCCGCGACGGCTGGGCGTGCGTCCGGATGTGTTTCATGGCAAGCCGGCAGCGGCGGCTACGGAATTTCATGGACCGGCCAGCGTGGTGCCAAAAGTGGCGCTGGATTCGATCTCGTTAAGTTACACGACGAGCGCGAAGGGACGATTGATCGCGCTCGAGAACATCAGCCTGGAAGTAAAGCCGGGCGAATTTTTGTGCGTGGTCGGGCCGTCGGGATGCGGGAAGTCGACGCTGCTGCATTTGATTGCCGGGCTGCAGCCGCCGAGTTCCGGGGATGTGCTGGTGGATGGAAAGCCGGTGACCGGGCCGGGCACGGACCGGATTTTAATTTTTCAGGAACTGGGATTGTTTCCCTGGCTGACGGTGGCGGGGAATATCGAATTCGGCATGAAGATGAAGAATGTGCCGAAGGCGGAGCGCGCGCAGAAGGTGCAGGAATATCTGCGGCTGGTGCAGCTTACGAAATTTGGCGACAGCTATATTCATCAGCTTTCGGGCGGGATGCGGCAGCGGGTGGCGCTGGCGAGAGCGCTGGCAACGGAGCCAGACGTGTTGTTGATGGATGAGCCGTTTGCGGCGCTGGACGCGCAGACGCGCGATCTGCTGCACGATGAGCTGGAGCGGATCTGGGCGGAGACGGGATGCACGATCATTTTCGTGACGCACAATGTTCGGGAAGCGGCGCGGCTGGGAGATCGCGTGGTGCTGTTGACGTTTCGCCCGGGACGCGTGAAGCAGGAGTTTCGAGTGAACCTGCCGCGGCCGCGGCACATGGAACATCCGGATGTGTCGCGCATGGCGCGCACGGTTCTGGAGTGCCTGCGCGACGAGATTAACAAGAGTCTGGAAGCGGAGTATGCCGATGAAAAAGCTCGCTAGGCAGATTATTTTTTATGGGGCGCTGATTGGGATCTGGGCGCTGGTGGCGAAGCTGCGCATATGGCCGCCGTATTTGTTTCCTCCGCCGTGGGGAGTCGCGCAGGCGCTGCATGACGGTTTTGCGGACCACAGTTTCTGGATCGGCATTGCGGTGACGATGAAGCGGATGCTGATCGGATATAGCCTGTCGGTGGTTTTGGGGATGATTTTGGGTCTGGGGGTTTCAAGCAGCAAGTTTCTGGAAGAGACGTTGGGTGGATTGCTGGTGAGCCTGCAATCACTGCCAAGCATCTGCTGGATCCCGCTGGCGGTGTTGTGGTTTGGGCTGACGGAGAAAGCGATTCTGTTTGTGGTGCTGATGGGGTCGCTCTTGTCGGTGACGATTGCGATGGAAGACGGCCGCAAGCAGATGCCGAAGATCTATGGCATGGCGGGACGCAACCTGGGAGCAAGTGGATTCCGGCTGTTCTGGTCGGTATTGTTGCCGGCGAGCCTGCCCTTCATTGTGAACGGAATGAAGCAGGGATGGGCGTTTGCATGGCGCTCGCTGATTCAGGCGGAGATGATTTTCCTGAGCTTGGGGCTTGGACAGTTGCTGATGATGGGGCGCGACCTGAGCGATATGAGCCAGGTGCTGGCGGTGATGATTCTCGATCATTTGTTTGGGATATCTGGTGGATGGATTGATCTTCCGGACGATGGAGCGGCGGCTGCAAGTGAAGTACGGCTTGGCGGTGTGAGACAGCTTCGAGCCGCGAGCTGCGAGCCGCGAGCTTTGAGCTACGAGCTTTGAGCCTCTAGCGACCAATTGTCGTGGCCTTCCAGAAGCCGTTCAGCAATCCCCATTCGTACCTGCTTTGCTTCCAGTTGGCGTCGCTATCGTATTCCCACCACTTCGGGTTGGTTTGATCTCCGGTACTTGGGGGAGAATCGTGGTCAAGCCAATTTGGTTTCAGGAGGCGCTCGCGCGAATTAAGCGAGCTGATGCCAGCCTGGCTATGGCACATGAAGCAGAACTGCATCACAGGGCGGGGCTCACGCTCGTCGAATCCGAAAGACTGAAACGTGGAGAACTCTTTTTCGTCCCGCTCCGTAGCTCTGAGTCCACCTGCGCGGTTGGCAAATAACTGCGGCCGGTCGAGCCGAATCTGGTAGAAATACTGCCCGCTGCGCATTGATGCCTCGGCCATGGTGGCGGCGTGTGACTGATCAATCTCCGCAATCTTGCTGTACACGCGGATCTGCACGCTTTCCGTAATGGGCGTAGCTGCGAGATCGCCGTGGTTATCGAAGAGCATCATCTGGCGAATGAGTGCGACTTCGGTCCCAGCAGGGAATTGCGGCAGATTGGGGTTCACCGCGGTTTGCTCGTGCCTTTCGTCGTCAGGACGCGCAATCCATGGCTGCGGGAAATCCCAGAGAGTTTGAAGATAATCGAAAGTCGCTTTGCGGCCGCCGGGCAGGCGCATAAAGACGAGGAAGGTCGAGCGCGAGAAAGTATGAGCATGGCTCGAGGCGACCGGCTCCATGTTGGGCCCGTTGTCGTAAAGCTGGACCCAAGGGCTGTTCGGGTCGAACAGATCTGGCGGCAGGAATACGCGCTCAGGATGTGCGGCGTCGTACTCGCGGGCAAATCGTCCGGAGGCTACGGCGAGCGCGTAATTAGAGGGGAGAGCGCGAATTTCTTCGGGAGTCAGAGCCAGTCGCCGCATTACTTCCGCCAGCCGCGACTGAAGCTCTTGCTTTTCTCTTTCATACGCTGGCTGATTGAATTCGGGCTCCCGCTCTACCGACCAATCAAACACCGACCACAAATCTCGCTCCAGTAGCGCTCGTTTGACGGGATCCTGAATCAGTCGCTCGCCGTGGGTATTCAGGAACTCATCCAGAATTTTCAGAAACTGCCGGTGCGAGGGAGGTGTAAGCAAGTATGACGTGTGATACCAAAGGGGCGGATCAAGGGCGTCAGGAACGCGGGTGGTGCGCGGGATGTCGGGCCGGACGAAGATGGCGGAGTGGAGGCGATTCCAAAGGTGGGTGGGATTTGGGTCGTAGATGGTGGGCGCGGCTGTGGCATCTGATGAGCCGAAGGAAGACGATTGCCAGAAGCTTATCGCCAGAATCGCAATCGCGAGTGCAGCAAGTGATGGCCGCATAACTTTCCTCGTGGAAGGGCAGGAATGTTCGGGGACCAATCGCCGTTCGATATAATCAAGCGAGTAAGCATGAATAGTACATTACAACCGGGTTCGATTGCAGCCGCTTCGAAAGCGGGCACTTCGCCGTCTGAGGCAGGGGTTGCGCGTGAATTCGAGGCCTTGATTTCGGGCTGCGGAATTTATGACCTGGGCTTGCGGGCGAAGATTCGCCTTACGGGCAGCGATCGCGTGCGCTGGCTGAACGGGATGGTGACCAACAACATCCGCGATCTTGCGGTGAACCGCGGCGTTTATTGTTTTTTGCTGAACGCGCAGGGGCACATTCAGGCGGATCTTTATGCCTATCACATAGGCGAGTCGTTGCTGGTGGACACGGCGGCGGAGTTGCGCGACAAGGTGCTGGCGCATTTCGATAAGTTCATCATCATGGATGATGTGGAAGTGGCGGATGTAACGGGGACGACGGCTGCGATTGGCTTGGGCGGGCCACGAGCGAGGGCAGTGATGCGCGCGGCTGGAATTGAAATGCCGGAACTGGCGCCGCTCGAGCTTTGCACTCCGAAGTGCGACTGCGATTGTGGATGCCTCGCCTGCACGCTGGTGCGAGGCGATGAGGCGATGGGCGAATCGTATGAGATTTGGCTGGCACCGGAGCAGATGAAAACCGCATGGGACGCGCTGGTCGCGGCGGGCGCTACGGCGGTCGGGAGGGAAGCGCTGGAGCTCTGGCGAATCGGGCGCGGGGTTCCGGCTTACGGCGTGGATATTCGCGAGCGCGACCTTCCGCAGGAAACCGGACAGATGCGGGCATTGAGTTTTACGAAGGGATGTTATCTGGGGCAGGAGATTGTGGAGCGGATTCGCTCGCGCGGAGCGGTGCATCGCGAGTTCCGGGCGTTCGAGGTCGAAGGCTCGCTGCCGGCGCCTGGTACGAAGATTCAGGCGGATGAAAAAGAGGTCGGCGAGAGTTACGAGTGGTGCGGAGTTGCCGGTGGCGGCTGGGAGTCGCTCGATTGCACTTGGTTATCTGCGACGCGAGGCCGCGGCCAAAAACTTGCAAGCAGGCGCGGCGAAGCTGAAACCGGCGTCGTTGCCGATCATCTAAATTTCGATTGCATTCCGAATAAAGTTGCGGACAGGGCCGAACAAGTTTCAGATTGAAGGGCTAAACCCAGCCCCTTCAAAGCGGAGAGTTCAGGCAGCAGAGAGTTTAAGAGCAGGACACACATTATGGCTGAAAAGAAAAAAGACAGCGAATTCAAAGTGAGCGACCGACGGCTGTTTACGGCGGACGGCGAGTTGCGCTCGAGTGCGGAAGAGGAAACGCCCCCGGTCGAACAGAAGAGTGCGGTAGCCACAGCCGCGCCGGAGGCGGCGAAGATTGAGGAGCCACCGGCGGCGGAGGCGCAGGCCGATATGAACGTTCCGCCACCTCCGAGCGCCTCGGAGCAGCAGGCGCAGCACGATGCTTATCGTGAATCGTCGCGCGATCTGGACCGGCGGGTTGAGTTGGGCGGACACTCGGCCAAGGAACTCGAGGTAAATTTCGAACGCTTCATGGCTTCACTCTACATGACGGCCATGATGCAGCTTGGGCTGATGCACGAGCAGGGCGGGCAGCCGGGGGTTGACCTGATTGGCGCGCGGCAGACGATTGACACGCTCGGCATGCTCTCCGAAAAAACGAAGGGCAATCTGACGCCCAAGGAGCAGGGATTTTTGCAGAATTGTCTCTACGAGCTGCGCATGGCGTACGTGGAAGTGACCAATGCGCTGGCGCGCGCTCCGCAGAAGCCGGGGCCAGTTACGGGTACCAACGGCTGAAGTTCATCGCGCCGAAGTTCATTCCTTCGATGCAGGCAACTCTGACAGTTCTCGGCAGCGGCACGTCGATGGGAGTTCCCACGATTGGCTGCGACTGCGCCGTTTGCCGTTCCACCGATCCGCACGACCGGCGGACGCGGCCTTCGATCATGCTCAGCTACAACGGGCATCATGTTCTGATCGATACCACTCCCGATTTTCGCGAACAGGCGTTGCGCGAGAACATCACGCAACTGGATGCCGTGCTCTACACCCACACCCACGCCGACCATATTCTTGGTATCGACGACCTGCGGCCGCTGACCTATCACCACAAGCTGGGCAAACTGCCGCTCTACGCGACCAAGGCGAATTGCGAGTTCCTGCGCAATATGTTCCGTTACATCTTCGAGGCGAACTACAAGTTTGGAGGATTGCCGCAGGTTGAGCTGATTCCGATCGAGGGAAAAGTGAAGTTATTTGGCGCGCACTTTGAGCCGGTGACAGTGATTCATGGCGAGACGCCGATTCTTGGTTTTCGTTTTGGGTCGGCTGCTTATCTGACGGACCACAGTTCGGTGCCGGCGGAATCGCTGGAGAAGCTGCGCGGGCTGGACATTCTTTTTCTGGATGCGCTGCGGCACAAGCCGCATCCGACGCACTCGTCGGTGGAGCAGTCGCTGGAGATTGTGGCTGCGGTCAAACCGAAGCGGGCGTTTTTTACACACATCTGCCATGACTTGGCGCACGAGGAGACGAATGCGGCCTTGCCGGCGGGAGTGCAGCTTTCCTATGACGGGATGAAACTGGAGTTTGAGATTTAGGCACCGCCGAGACGCCGAGCGTGCCGAGGAAAATCTAAGAATGGTTTTCGTGGCGTCTCGGAGGCGGATTGAACTTGCATGAAGGTCTTCCACAAACTCGGAGAAATTCCGGCGGACTTCGGTCCCTCGATCGTCAGCGTCGGAAACTTTGACGGGATTCATCGGGCACATCGCGCGGTCATCGATGAGATCGTGCGACGCGCGCGGGCCTCTAAGGCTGCTTCGGTGGTGGTCACTTTCGATCCGCACCCGGCGCGCATTCTGCGGCCGGATCATGAATTCAAGTTGCTGACGCCGACTCCCGAGAAGTTGCGGTTACTGGAGGCGACGGAATTGGACGCGGTTTTATTGCTGCCATTTTCGCGCGACCTGTCGCTAATGAGCCCGCACGACTTTGCGCATGACATTCTCAAGAATCACCTGCATGCGAGCGAGGTGCACGAAGGCTATAACTTCAGATTTGGCCACAAGGCGGCGGGAACTGTTGAAGCGTTACGTGAACTTGGCAAGAGCATGCACTTTGAGGTGCATGACTACCCCGAGATGCGGTTGCGCGGGGAGCGGGTTTCGAGCAGCCATATTCGCAAGCTGCTGGCCGAGGGTCGGGTGAGCCGGGCGCGACATTTGCTGGGGCGACCATTCAGCATAATTTCCACGCCGGGGCGCGGACGCGGTTACGGAAGGCAATACACGGTGCCGACGATCAACCTGGCGCGCTATGAGGAGCTGGTGCCGAAAGACGGCGTTTACATCACGCGCATGCGGGTGGGAGGAATTCCGAACGGCGAGTGCTTTGATTCGGTGACCAACGTCGGGAACCGGCCGACGTTTGGGGCCGATTCGTTCGCGATCGAGACGCATCTGCTGAACTTTCATCCGCTGGAGCTGACGGCGGAGACTGAAGTTGAGTTGCATTTTCTGGACCGGCTACGCGATGAGATCAAGTTTCCGACGGTCGATGCGCTGAAAGAGCAGATTGGGCGCGATGTGGGGAAGGCGCGGAGGTACTTGCGGCGGATTCCCCATTGGGAACCGTCTTCCAAGTCAATCTAGTCGAGTTCTCCTTTTGTTCGTCCACCAAATGGCCTTTCCGTGACTTGCCGCAGCCGGTCACCGCTTTGATAATCTCACGGCAGGCGCGCAGTATAATTAGTCAGGGCTTACGATGGCTAACGCTCAGACCAAGGAAAGAGCACACGAACTGATCGAACGCATGGCGCCCAGCCAAGTGTCGGCGGTGGTGGTTTTGCTGGAATCCATGCTTGATCCCGTCTCCCGCGCCATCGCCAACGCTCCCGTTGACGACGAGCCCGAGACCGATGCGGAGCGACAGGCCGTAGCCGGCTCCAAAGCATGGATGGCGCAACATCCCGGGGAAGGTATTCCTCACGAAGATGTGCTCGCCGAATTCGGCCTCTCCGGCGACGACCTCAAGCGCTGACGGTAACCGGGGTGAAGAGAATCATCTTTACCGTCCCGGCACGCGCCGACATTCGACAGGTCGACCGCGAGACTGCAATGCGCATCCTAACGACTCTCCACCGGTTCGCGGAGACTGGCCAAGGCGACGTCAAGAAGTTGCAGGCCCAGTCCAACGAACTGCGCCGCGACTACCGCATTCGCTTTACCGAAGAACCCGAGGGAACTCTCCTCATTCACTCCGTAAGACATCGCTCCGAAGCCTACCGCTGAAGCGGTCCGCGCAGAGGCTCGGGGAATGTCGATTTACCGAGGGCTCGCTCAGGTTCTCCACGTCCGGATCTAGTCGCCTGCTACAATCCTCTCCCGCGTGGCTATCACTCCCATCCAACTCCTGAAGCAAGCCACACCCGGCCAGCGCCGCACCCTCGTTGCCGCCGCGCTGGGCTGGATGCTGGATTCGTTCGACGCCATGCTTTATGCGCTCGTGCTTACGCACGTCATGCGCGATCTGGGCATGACGAAGGGGACGGCTGGATTTCTTTCTACCTTAATGCTGCTGGCGTCGGGCATTGGCGGAATTCTTTTTGGCTTTCTCGCCGATCGTATCGGGCGCAAGCGCGCGCTGATGCTCAGCATTGTGACTTACTCGGTGTGCTCGTTCGCGTCGGGACTTTCTACAACCGTGCTGATGCTGGCGATTGTTCGGTTCATTCTCGGCTTGGGGATGGGCGGGGAATGGAATACCGGCGCAACCCTTGTCGCCGAGACCTGGCCGGACGAACTTCGCGCCAAGGCGATGGCCATTGTGCAGAGTTCGTGGGCGATCGGGTACGCGCTGGCCGCACTGGTTGCCGGGATCGTTTTGCATTATGCCAACTGGCGATTCGTTTTCTTTGTGGGGATTCTGCCGGCTGTCGTCACACTTTGGATTCAGAATCGCGTGCCGGAATCTGGCATGTGGATGGAGCGCGGTCAGAGTCAAAAGAGAGAACAAAGCCTGGAATTACAGGGGGCACGGAGGACACAGGGGGACGATTCTTTCTTTGCGATTTTTCGCGCGCCTTATCTGAAAAGCACGATCGCACTGCTCTTCGTTAATTTCTTTGGACTGTTTGGGTGGTGGGGATTATTTCAGTGGGTCCCAGCTTACCTGTCCTTGCCAGTTGCGCGCGGAGGGCGGGGATTTGGCGTAATGGGAACTGCGTCGCTGCTCATCTTTCTCAATCTCTTTGGAATGTTTCCGGGATACATAAGCTTTGGGTGGGTGGCGGATCATCTGGGACGCCGGCGCTCTTTTGTGCTTTATCTATTCGCCGCCGCGCTTCTGATTCCGTTTTATGCGATGGCTCGCTCGCAAAGCGCCTTGCTGCTGATCGGTGCGGTTGTGGCCTTCTTCAGCACCGGTTTTTTCTCGGGCTCCGGGATTATTGGCAGCGAAATCTATCCGACACGGTTGCGGGCGCGCGCTTTGGGATTTACCTACACCGGCGCGCGCGCTCTGAGTTCGGTATCTCCTTATGTGATCGGGAAGGTTGGCGATCTTAAGGGACTGGATTGGGCGTTCTATTTGTGCGCGGCGGCGTTTATGCTGGCTGGTTTGATGGCTACGCAGTTGCCGGAAACGAAGGGAAAGAGCCTGGCATAAGACATCGGAGTTGGACGCTGTATCGAGTGAGGCGGCCAGATGTTCGCTGCCAACCGAAGACACCTCCTTCTGAAGCTACCTCCGTTGTTCCTGAGGACGATATATACCGGGGCTGAGGCTATTGCCGCGCCTACTCCATAGGCTCAACCAGCAAGTCTTCGCCTCGCGCGGCGCGTTCCGGCATCTGAATCAGCACAATTGCGATCAGCACCAGCACTATGCCGAGCGTTTGCACGGGGCGCAGCAGTTCTCCGAGAAAGACGGCGGCGAGCACGATGCTGAAGACGGGCTCGAGGCAACTGGCTACGATGGCGCGGGTGGGCTCGAGGTGCTGGAGTCCTGCGAAGTAGCAGGAGAAAGGCACGAGGACGGACACCACCGAAAATATGGCCATGAATGCCCATTGTTGCCGGCCGTAGTGGGCGGCGACGATTTTCCAGGGCGGATTGACGATCAGCCAGAAGAGAGACGTGCCGACCAGCACCCAGAGCAGAACCTTCCAACGATCGTAGCGGGCGAGGACGGTGTGTCCGCCGACGTTGTAGAAGGCGAATGAGAAAGCAGCCAGAAGGGCGGCGATGACTCCGAGTGTATCCATGCGAAAACCGCCCGAGCCGACGAGGCCGACCGCGAGAGTGCAGCCTGCAACGGCCAGTACGACGGCCGAGCTTCGTCGCCACGATGGACGCTGCGCGCCACGCGCCACCGTGTAGAGCAGAACCCAGACCGGAGCGGTGTATTGCACGATGATGGCGGTCGCGACGTTGGTGCGCTGAATGGCCACGTAATAGAGATAGTTGGACGCGGCGACACCCAGAACGCCCAGAACAAAAAGACGGATCAAATCGGCGCGTGGGACAGTTAGCGCAGGCCAGCCTCGGCGCGCTAACAGGATCGGCGCCAATACTGCCAGCGACAGCGTTACGCGGCTTTGCGAAAGGATAAGCGGATTGATCGCGCCGAGAGATTTGCCGCCAGGCAGAAGATGACCGGTGAAAGCCGCGCGGCCCATGGTGGCCGAGATCCCCCAGGACAGTGCTGCGCTCGCGATGTAAAGGTAGCCGCGGAGCGCATGAGGATGAGTCTCCTCCTTCACGCAAGGTGCTCGATGGTGTAGGTAATTTTGGCCGTCTTTTCGAGCATTGCCGAGACCGAGCAGTATTTTTCTTTCGAGAGGCGCACGGCGTCTTCCATCGATTTTTTGCTCACCTGGCCGCGGACCTTGTAGGTGAGGTGAATCGAGGTGTAGACGGCCGGATAGCCGTCGGCGCGCTCGCTCTTGGCGAGCACTTCGAGCGCGGTGAAGGGCTCACGCTTTTTGCGCAGAATGCCGACCACGTCCGAGGCGGTGCAGCCGCAAAGGGCGATGAGCACGAGTTCCATGGGCGAATTCGCGGTTTTGTCGGAGGCGGTGTCGAGCACAATGGAATGGCGCGACGTGGCCGAGCCGACGTAGCGCTCGTTATCGGTCCAACTGACGGCGGCTTCAATCATGAATCCTCTCTTTCCTGTCTTTCCTGCTCGGTCTTGTTATTTTCATCTTCACTTTCCTCTTCACTATCTTCGTCACTATCTTCGTCCTCACTTTACAAAGGCTGCTTGAGCCGTAACCATCTTCAGGGACTCTTTCATAGATGACCTCTGGAACGGCGCGGCTTCAGCGCGCGTTTACCGGCGATTATCGGTGAGCGGTTCGGGGTGAATGAGCACCCGGAAAAGCTCGGGGGCGTCCTGCTTGAAGCGGATTTCGAGGGCGGTCTGCACGTCATGCACGCGGGAGAGCGGCATTTCGTCGGGCAGGGTGCAGTGGCAGGAGACGTAGAGACGGTCGCGAATGCGCTTGAACTGAAATTCGTGCATATCCATCACTTCAGGGAAGCCTTTCGCGGCATCCCTCAGGCGCCCTTCGAGGGTCGGGTCGAGCACGATCTGCTCGCCGCTCTCGATGGTTGCCGGCTCACTCTCGATGTGGGTGAGGATGGTGGTGATCTCCGGAATTTCCTTGCGCATTTCGGCCTCGAGGTGGGTGACCTCATCGTGGGCTTGCTTCATGCTGAGGCGCTCGTCGAGTTCGAGATGCTGCTCGACGTGAAGTTCTCCGGTCAGATCTTGCACGCTGATGTCGTGCACGTTGAAGTTGTGACGCGTGGCGACGGCGCGAATGCGGTCGAAGATATTTTCGGTGCGGGTGGCGCGTGGGACCGAATGCACCATGACATCGGCGTCGGGAAGAATTTCGCGCACCCGCGCGGTGACGGTATCGGAGACCTGCTCTGAGCGCTGGAAGGTGAAGTTGCGGGCGAGGCCGAGTGAAACGTCGGCGAAATAGCGGTTGCCGGATTTGCGAATGCGCACGCGGTCGATTTCGAGCACGCCGTCGACGGCGGCAATGCGATCGAGAATGCGTCCACGGACGCCGGCGGGCGCGGCATCGAGCAGGGCGTCCATGGTGCGGCGCGCGAGACGCCAACTGACGTTTACGACCACGCAGGCGACAAAGAGAGCGGCAATTGGATCGGCCATGCGCAACCAATCGGCGTGATAGGTTCGTCCAGCCCAGACGAGCGCAAGACCCAGGATGACCACGGCGCTCGACCAGATGTCGGTGGAGAAATGCAGGGCGTCGGCTTCAAGGGCCTGGCTGTCGTACTTTTTCGCCATGCCGCCGAGGGCGCGCGATCGCCATACGTCGACGGCCATGGAAAGAAGCATGACGAGAAATGCGTAGCGGGTCGGTTCGATGTCCACGCTATGCAAGAAGAGGCGTTTGAATGCTTCCGAGACGATCCAGAGGCAGGTGAGGAGCAAGAGACCGGTTTCGATGAAGGCGGAGAAGCTCTCCACTTTTCCGTGGCCATATTGATGGTCGGCATCGGCGGGCTTATCGGAGACGCGAACGGAAAAAAATGTAACCAGCGCCGCAATCAGATCGAGCCCGGAGTGGGCGGCTTCGGAAAGTATGCCGAGGGACTGGGTGGTCAGCCCAACGATAATCTTGAGCGAGGTAATGACGAGCGCGGCGAGAACCGAATTGCCCGCGACGGCGCGCTTTTCACGCCGCATCGAATCCGGGCTGAGGGCGCGTTGGGTTTCGGGCATATTGGTCATTATCTCTATCGAGTGCCCTGTCGCCAACTGTTGGGTTTTGTGACGCGATTTTGCGAGCCGCATTTTGTGACCCTGGGAGCGGTGAGCGGCGAAGAGCGGGTGTCCTGGCGTGCTGCCACGTGTCGGGGCATCGTGCTAGGATTACATGTTTCCCGCATTTCTTCCTGGAGGACGCGTTTCCATGTTTCGTCAGTTCGTCGTGTGCCTTTTGCTGGTCACCTTTGTCGGTGGGCAAACCGCCCCGCCCGCTGCGCCTGCCCCTGCCGCTCCCGCCGGAGCCCCAACCGCTGCTCCCGCCCCCGGAAAAGCGCCCGATGCACCTCCGCCGCCAACCGTAAATGCTGACGATCCGGTCGTGACCATAAAGGGCTTCTGCACGGATTCGTCGCTAACCGGTGATGCGTGCAAGACCGTGATCACCAAAGCCCAATTTGAAAAGCTGGCCGACGCGCTCCAGCCGGGAATGTCGCCGGCGATGCGGCGCCAGCTGGCCAACGCGTATGCCCGGATGCTGACCATGTCGTCGGCCGCGGAGAAGCGCGAACTCGACAAAACGCCGCATTACGAGCAAGCCACCCGGTTCGCGCGCATGCAGATCCTATCCCAGGAACTGGGCAAGGCGCTGCAAGCTGATGCGAGCAATGTGAGCGATACGGATATTCAGGATTACTACACGAAGAATCAGGCGAATTTCGAACAAGCCACCTTCATCCGGATCTTCGTCCCGCACACCAAGCGGGTCGAAACGCCGGCGCCGCCGGTAAAGAAAGCGACGGCCAGAGCGGCGGCAGGCAAGACGGATGACGACGACAAGGATTCGGCGAAGACCTCGACTGCGGCGAAGACCGGCGCCAAGAAACTCACGCCCGAGGAGCAGCAAAAGCAGGGCGAAGAGGCGATGAAGAAGGAAGCCGCGAAACTGCGCACGCAGCTGATCGCCGGGGAAGATCCGGAGAAGCTGCAAAAAGCGGCCTTCGCGGCCGGCGGATTGCCGGGCACGCCGCCTCCGCCGAAGATGGAGAAGGTTCGCCGCACCAGCCTTCCGCCGGGGCACCAGGCGGTGATGGAGCTGAAGGAAGGCGAGGTTTCCGAAGTGATTTCGGATCCCAGCGGCAATTACATTTACAAGATGGTGAGCAAGGAAACGATGCCGCTCGACAGCGTGAAAACGGAGATCAAGAATACGATTTCCGCGCAGCGCTATCGCGAGGCGATGCAGAAATTCCAGAACAACGCCGAACTCAATGACGCGTATTTTGGGCCGACGCGCGGTCCGGGCATGCCGATGCCGCCGCGTGGACCGAGGCCGGCGCCGAACAAGCCCGCGGAGGATGACGATCGCGACTAGATGGAAACGGCAAAGCCAACCATCCTCGTAACGGGGATATCGGGAAATCTTGGCCGCCGGCTTCTGCAACAGCTGTCAGGCTATACGGTGGTGGGCGTCGACCTGACGCCCCCCGCCGAAGCGCATGCCATTGATCGTTTCGTGCCGCTCGACCTCGGACGCGAGGACTCCACCCTTCAACTCAATCAGCTGATTCGAGAGCTGCAGCCGGTTTCGGTCGTGCACCTCGCCTTCGTGATCGATCCACAGCGTACCGGCATACTGGACGTCGATACCATGTGGCAGATCAATGTGGCCGGTACAGCGCGCGTGATGGAGGCGATCAGCGAGGCGAACCGGATGGCGGCGAATCCGAACGCCATGGTGCGGCAGCTGGTGGTACCGAGCAGCGTCTCAGTGTACGGACCGGATTTGACCGAGGCGGTTGCCGAAGACGCGCCATTACTGGCGCACACGCTGCCTTACGCGGTTCACAAAAGAGAGAGTGACATGGTGGTACAGCACCGCGCGCCCTCGCTGCGAGGTTGCGGAGTCTTTCTTTTGCGTCCCCACATTTTTGCGGGAGCGAGCGTCGAGAACTACCTGATGGGGGCATTTCGAGGCACGCCCAACGGCAAGGGCGCACGGGCGGCGCGTATGCGGGCGGAAGGCAAACGGCTGCCGTGCATGCTTCCATATGGAAAGAAATATTTGGACAATCAGCTCCAGTTCATCCACGTCGACGACATGGCGCGGCTGATTGCGTGGATTTTGAAACGCGAACCGGAGGCGCAGCGCTTGACGATTTTGAACGTTGCGGGACGGGGCGAGGCAATGACATTCGCGCAATGTATTGCGCTGGCCCGGGCGAACCTGATTCGCGTTCCCGGCCGATGGAGCATGCGGCAGATTCTACGCCTGCTGTGGAACATGAATATTTCGGCGATTCCGCCCGACGCCGTGCCTTACATGACCGGGCAATACACGATGAATACGGATCGGCTGAAGAATTTTCTCGGGCCGGACTACGAGAGGGTGATCTCAAAGACGAATCTCGAAGCCTATACCGACTCAGTGCAGAAAGTCGCCAGCACATCCTGAACCGCCGCTTAGCGCGCGGCCTGGCTTCTCTGGCTCCCTTCCTAAAGTCTTCGATTCCTACAAGCTCTTCGGCTGATCTCAGGCTTTCAATCCGCGATAGAGGCCGGCGATGCCAAAGGTGTAGGGAGTCCATGAAGCCTCGGCGAATCCTGCCTGCTTCATGCGCGCGAGCATTTCATCGGGCGCTGGAAATCGCTCGACGGATGCGGGCAGATAGGAATAGGGACCTTTGACTCCGGAGATGAGCGTGCCGATCCGCGGCAGCACGGTCTTGAAGTAGATGCGATAAATTGCGCCGATCAATCCTTTGGGCTCGCCGAAATCGAGAATGCCGCACTGGCCGCCGGGAGCCAGCACGCGAAAGATTTCGCGCAGACCGGCATCGTAGTCGGCGAGATTGCGAAAACCGAAGGCCGAGGTGACGAGATCGAAGTGCGCGTCGGGGAATGGGAGATGGAGGGCGTCGGCCTCGATCCATCGCAGGGAAGTGGTTTGGGCGGCGCTTGCCGCGTTGGCTGAGGATTTTGCCGTGGCGCGCTGCAACATGGCGTGCGAAAAATCGGCTCCGGCGATGCTTGCGCTTTTTGCCCGGCGATGCAGCGCAAACGCCATGTCACCGGTGCCGCAACAAAGGTCGAGCACGCGCGCGTTCGGGCGCTGCAAAATCGGATCGAAGCGCCGCGCCGTGCGCCACCACCACATGCGATCGACGTTGAAGGAGAGAACGTGATTGAGCAGGTCATAGCGCGGGGCGATTGAGGTGAACATCTCGCGTACCGACTTGGACGCGCTGTCGCGATCGGAGGCGCCTTCGGGCGCCGCGCCTACAACTTTTTCTTTGGTGACTGAGTTCATGCTTCGGGCGATCTCACGGGTCAACTCCGGGCCAGCTTCCGCATCTCCTCGAGAGCCGTGCGCACGGCGGCTTCCGGGACATCGCTGGTGATTTCGACCTTGCCGATTTCGCGCGGAAGAATAAAGTGCACGACGCCCTGCCGGGTTTTCTTGTCGAACTTCAGACGCTTGAGGATATTGGCCGTTTTCACGTTCATACGCGGAAGTTCGCCGAGTCCGAGCACGGCGTTCATAATTCGGCCGGCGGTGACACTGTCGAGTCTTCCGGTTGAAAGTGCGATGTAGGTTGCCGCAACCAGGCCCCAGCCGACCGCTTCTCCGTGGAGCAGGGACTTGTATTCGGTTTCGGCCTCAAGCGCGTGGCCGATGGTGTGGCCGAGGTTGAGGACCTGCCGAAGGCCGCCCTCTCGCTCGTCGGCGCTGACCACGGAAGCCTTCAGGCGCACAGAATCGGCGATCACCGGCTCAACCACTTCCGGATCGCGCGCGAGAATCTGTTTGTGCTTTTCTTCGAACAAGCGGAACAGGCCCGGGTCTCCGATGATGCCGCACTTGAGCGATTCGTAGAGACCGGCGCGGTACTGGCGGCGCGAAAGGGTGGTGAGCACCGCGGGGTCGATTAAGACGGCGCGCGGCTGGTGGAAGGTTCCGAGGAGATTTTTGCCCGCCAGCAAATTGACGCCGGTCTTGCCGCCGATGGCAGCATCCACTTGCGCGAGAACGGTGGTGGGGATCTGGATCACGTCGACGCCGCGCATGTAGATGGAGGCGAGGAAGCCGGTGACGTCGCCGACCACGCCTCCGCCGAGGGCGATGAGGGTTGCGCCGCGGTCGGCGCCCGCAGCGACGAGCAGTTCAGCCAATTTTTCGAGAGTCGATAGCCGCTTGGCACGCTCTCCGTCGCGCATTTCGAGCAGGACAGTTGCAATCCCCGCCGCGGAGAGAGACTGCATGAGGGGCTTAGCCCATCTTTTTCTCACGGGGGGAGCCGTAACGATGAACGCTTTTCGTCCGGCGATCAGGCTTCGAAGAGTGTCACCGGCGTGAGTGAGCGATCCGCTGCCGATCAGGACCTCATAGGAGCGCGATGGTGTCGTAACCGGGACGCGAATCATGAACTTTAATCATAGATCAGGATGGTGTATTCGCGGGGCTGACCACGATAGCCGGGCGCCGCTACGCGCGCTGAGGCTTCAGGATGGAGGCTCCGATGGAAATGGCCAGCACACCCAGCACAATGCCCAGCATCCACTCCGTCGGCACATCCACGTAATGCTCGCCGATCATTTTCAGGCCGACAAAAATCAGGACGAGCGATAGGCCATAGTGCAGATAGCGGAATTTTTCCAGCATCCCGGCGAGGGCAAAGTACATGGAGCGCAGGCCGAGAATCGCAAAAACGTTGGAGGTGTAGACGATGAAGGCGTTCAAGGTGACGGCCAGAATGGCGGGCACGGAATCGACGGCCAGCAAAATGTCAGTGGTCTCGATGACGAGCAGGACCACAAATAAGGGCGTGGCATAGAGTCCGCCGCGACGCACGAAGAAGTGCCCGCCTTCGTATTCCTTGGTGACCGAAAAAACGCGGCGGAAAAGGCGGAGGACGGGATTTTTCTCGGGCTGGATTTCCTCCTGGCCAGAGCGCAAAAGTTTGATTCCGGAATAAACCAGGAACGCGCCGAAGGCGTAGGTGATCCATGCGAAGTGCTGGATGAGTTCGACGCCGGTGGCGATAAACAGGCCCCGAACCATGAGAGCGCCGAGGATTCCCCAAAACAAAACCTTGTGCTGATGCTCACCGGGAACGTTGAAGTAACGGAAGATGAGGAGAAAGAGGAAGAGATTGTCAGCGCTCAGGGAGACTTCGATGACGTAGCCGGTGACGAATTGCAATGCCGGTGTGCGGCCCTGCCAGAAAAATACGATGGCCGCGAAGGCGAAAGCTAATGCGATCCAGAGAACCGACCAGGCGATGGCTTCGCGAAATTTAAGTTCGCGCCCGCGCCGGCCGACGACGAACAGGTCGAGCCCCAGCATCGCAAGAACGAAGAGGTTGAAGAGAATCCAAAAAAGGACCACCGGAAATCTTACGATATGTTCGTATCGGAAGCGCCCCAAGGGGTCGCGAAGGGTGTGAACTGGATTCGAATCTGGTATCTTCGTCTCCCGTGAGCCAGAAAAAGCGAATTGCGATGATTCCCGGCGATGGCATCGGGAAAGAAGTGATCCCGGAGGCGGTGCGCGCAGTGGGCGCGTCCGGAGCGGCGGTTGAATTTACGCCGTTTGACTGGGGAGCGGATCGATATCTCGCCGACAAGACGACCGTGCCGGCGGATGGATTTGCCAGGCTGGGGCAGGAGTTTGATGCCGTGCTGGTGGGCGCATTCGGCGATCCGCGCGTGGCCTCGAATATTCATGCGAAGGAAATTTTGCTGGGCATGCGCAGCAAGATGGATTTGTATGCCAATGTTCGGCCGGTGCGGTTGATGGATGCGGAATTGTGTCCGCTGAAGGGGATCGAGCCGAAGGACGTGGATTTTGTTGTGATTCGCGAAAACACCGAGGGCGTTTATGGCGACCTCGGCGGTGTATTCAAGCAGGGGACGCCGGATGAGATCGCGATTCAGGAAGATGTAAATACACGCAAGGGAGTGGAGCGGATCATCCGTTATGCGTTCGAGTTTTGCGGGAAGAGTGCGAAGGCGGATGGTTCGCCCCGGCGGCGCGTGTTGATGTGCGATAAGTCGAATGCCATGACGCATGCGGGAGGGCTATGGCAGCGGGTTTTTAAGGAAGTGGGCGCGGAATTTCCCCAGATTGAAAAGCAGCATATGTATGTGGATGCGCTGGCCATGCAGATGGCACGCGATCCGCGCGGTTTTGATGTGATCGTGACGAACAATATGTTTGGCGACATTCTTACCGATCTGGCGGCGGCGCTGCAGGGCGGGTTGGGGATGGCGGCGAGCGGAAATCTGCATCCCGGAAAGACGTCGATGTTCGAGCCGGTGCATGGATCGGCGCCGCCGCTGGCGGGGAAGAATGTGGCGAATCCGTTCGGCGCGATGCTCACGGCGGCGATGATGCTGGCGCATCTGGGGATGAAGGCAGAAGCGGAAAAGATCGAAGCGGCTGTGCTGGAGGCTGTGCGACGGAAAAAGACGAGTTCGGATATAGGCGGGACGATGGGGACGCGCGAAGTCGGCGAGTGGGTAGCGGAAAAGGTCGCTGCGATGCCCTGAGCGCCGGTAGTGTTCGGGCGCGCTGCGAGTGCAGTTTTCTTACGCAATGCTTGGTCTGAACTACTTGTCCGCTGTTTGTCCGCACTGCTTGTGAGCGGCCGGACGGTGCAACGCGAACTGTTAATCGCTCCCATTGCCCTGATTCGCGCGGCCCGTTACACTCGTAATCTCGGAGTCCACAATGCTCGTCGTCATGCAGGCGCAGGCCACCGAAGAGCAGGTGCGCGCTGTCTGCCGGAAAATAGAATCGCTCGGATACCGCGCTCACTCCATCCCAGGAGCGCAGCGGACCGCGATCGGCATCACCGGAAATAAGGGCGAAATCGATCAAGGCGCGCTCGACGATCTGCCGGGCGTGCAGGAAGTCATCCGGGTTTCGAAGCCTTATAAACTGGTCAGCCGCGATACGAAGCCCGATAACACGATCCTCAAATTTGCCAATGGCGTCACCATCGGCGGGCCGAACCTTGTGATCATGGCGGGCCCATGCGGCATCGAGAGCCGGGAGCAGGCCTTTGCGATTGCGGAGCCGGTGGCTCGGGCGGGCGCGCAGTTCTTTCGCGGCGGCGCTTACAAGCCGCGCACCTCTCCATATTCATTTCAGGGCATGGGCGAAGACGGCCTCAAGATCATGGCCGAGATTCGCGACCGCTTCGGGCTGCTGATCGTGACCGAAGCGGTCGATTACGAATCGCTTGACCTGGTGGATCAATATGCAGACATGATTCAGATTGGCGCGCGCAATATGCAGAATTTCTCGCTGCTGAAGCGCGCCGGACGCGCCCGCAAGCCGGTGCTTTTGAAGCGCGGCATGTCAGCGACGCTGGAAGAGTTCCTGATGGCGGCCGAGTACGTAATGAGCGAGGGCAACTACAACGTGGTGCTCTGCGAACGCGGAGTGCGCACATTTGCCGACCACACCCGCAACACGCTCGACCTGAGTGTGGTGCCAGCGGTGCAACGGCTGAGTCATCTGCCGATCATCGTCGATCCGAGCCACGGGACCGGCAAACGCAACAAAGTGACGCCGCTTTCGCGTGCCGCAGTGGCGGTGGGAGCTGATGGACTGATCATCGAAGTGCACCACGACCCGGACCGCGCGCTGTCAGATGGCATGCAGTCGCTCTATCCGGATCAGTTTGAGGCGCTGATGGGGCAGGTGCGGCAGATCGCGGCGGTGCTGGGAAGACGTGTTGCCTCGGCATCCGGTGTACCTGCGGCTGCCATTACTTCAAAAGATTGAGTGTTTGTCGTCTGATATCTTCTTGCCTTCGGAAGAGTGCCTCTGCCCGTGCGTAAACTTCTTCTCATCGCCGTCAGCGTTCCCCTCGTCCTCGCGGGGGGCTGGTATTACTTTCACCAGCGCTCGCTTTTTCCCCTCTACCGGCCGCTCTATCGCGAATACGCTTACGTCACGAATGGGAAGAGTAACTCGGTTTCGGTGATCGACCTCACGTCGGACCCTGTTCGGGGATTTACGGTCGTCAGAACGCTGGCGGTCGGCATGGAGCCTACCGGAGTTGCGGCTAATCCGCAAAAAAACGAGGTGTATGTCGTCAACTCGGGCTCGGCGAACGTCAGCGTAATTGACGCGGAGCACAACAAAGTCGTCGCGACCATTGGCGTCTATGGGCGGCCGTATTTTATCGACGTTTCGCCCGACGGGCGCCGCGCTTATGTTGCGAACTCGGGGTCGAACAATGTTTCCGTGCTCGACCTCGATCATCGGACGGTTGTGGCTACGCTGCGCGGGGGCGCAAATCCGGGGCTGGCCCGGGTCTCGCCGGATGGCGCGACGGTGGTGGTGAGCAATCGCGCGGATAATACGGTTTCGATCATTGACGCCGCCCGCCTGACGGTGCGCTCCGCCATTAGCATTTGCCTGGAACCGGAGGACATTGCGATTCTGCCGGATTCGACGAAGGCCTTCGTCTCGTGTTCGGGATCGGGGCAGGTGGCGAGCATCGATTTGAAGAACGACAAACTGCTAGCGCTCATGGACGTTGGAAAATCGCCGGTGAGCATGGCCTTGAAGCCCGATGGTGGCGAGCTGGTCGCCTTCAATTTCGATGCGGGCAGTATCTCGATCATCGAAACGACTCCGAATGAGGTGCTGGGCAGTTACCTGGTCGGAGCGCAGCCGACGCGAGGCGTGTTTTCGCTCGATAACTCGCGGCTGTATATTTCAAACTTTGCGTCCAACAATGTCGCGGTCTTTGATGTCGATCTTGGCAAGGTGATCGCGTTTCTGCCGGTGGGTACGCGTCCGGACGCGCTGGCGCTTTCGCAAAATCAGGAGTATGTACTGGTGGTCGATTCCGGATCGTCGGACCTGGCGGTTATCCAAAGGCGGACGCCAAGGAAGAAGTTTGAGCCCTCGGAATACTCGTTGCTTACGATTCTGCCGGTCGGCGTGCAGCCCAACCAGATCGCGGTGAAGTCATTCCTGCTGACCAAGGCGAGCGCCGATCGCCGCTAGCGGACGGACTCCTCAACTTCCTCCTCGACTTTCTCCTCGAACTTCCTCCTCGAAGTTCGGCAAAAAATCACTGAATCGGTTTGGGCGCAGGCGTATGATCTGTGCGGAAAACGGGGGGCAGTGCGTGAGCACCCACGACAGGCTGCGCGTGCGCCTGGGAGTTCATTCCAGTGTCGCTCCTCCGTTTGAGGAAGAGGCATGACATGAGACGAATCTGGTGTACAGCAGTTGCAGCGACTGGCTTCAGTTTGATGAGCCTGGTTGCTTGTGGCCCATCGAATACGCAATCTTCGAGTACGTCGAATACTCCGCCATCCACATCGGCTCCTGCTCCCAAAAAGGAGCCAGTGCTGTACACCGGCAAGGCGTGTCTCTCAGAGATGGCCGGCATGGCGGCCCGCTGGGCGCCAGACGCCTTGCCCTTCCATATGGAGTCCGTACTCAACGCGGAGAGCGACGGTCGCGATGGCAAGGCGACCGTCTGGCAGGCGAGGTTCGCTTCGCCCAGCCGGCGGACGTACCGGGTCTTTACCTGCTCGGGCAGTCGCTTGCCGGACTCACCGCCGATCGGTGTGACTTCAACTCCGGAGGCGGCGTATTCCCCAGACGTTCCGCGTTTGATGTTCCAGTCTTTTCAACTGGAAGCCGACTCCGATGAGGCATATACGCTGTCCCAGGAAAAAGGTGGAGCCAAGCTTCTGGAGAAGAATCCGAAGCAGCCGATTCTCTACCTGCTGGACTGGGATGCCAAGAACAAACAGCTGCTTTGGGTGGTGGTCTATGGGACTTCGATGAACGATGCGAAGGGCCGCGGCGTGATCGATGCCACGACCGGAAAATTCCTGCGCGCGGGCTAAAGACGACGGTTAGAGAAGCGGGCTAAAGTCGCGGGCTAAAGATTTGTGGCGGATTATTTTGTGGGGAAGTGGCGCGGTCTCGAGCGATCACCTGCCGCGATTTTTATGAAGCCGCGCCACGAAAGTATTCGACGATGGCTTCGGCCTGACTCTTGGTAACCACCGCGGAGAGGGCGGCGCGGTCGGCATGCTTGACCGCCTGGAGGCTGCCGAAGTGTTCGAGCAGGCGGCGGGTGGTTGCCTGGCCGACACCGGGAATCTCGCGCAGTTCGGTGGAGCGGTCGCGAATCTGGCGACGTTTGCGATGGAAGGTCACGGCAAATCGGTGCGCCTCGTCGCGAATCTGCTGTACCAGATGCAGAACGGGCGAGTGATGGTCGAGGGCGATCGGATCGTCTTCCTGCCCAAAGACGTAAATAATTTCTTCGCGCTTGGCGATGGCGGCCAGGGGCTGGTTGATGATCTCCAGACCTTCGAGCGCGGCCGCCGCGGCGTGTAACTGACCGAGGCCTCCGTCGATCAGGATGAGGCTGGGAAGCGGCTTCTTCTCTTCGCAGAGCCGCTTGTAGCGGCGCGTGACTACCTCGCGCATGGAAGCGAAATCGTCGACTCCCTCGACTGTCTTGATGATGAACTTGCGGTAATCGGATTTCTTCATCTTTCCCTCTTCCCATACAACCATCGAGGCGACGGTCTCCGCGCCCTGAATGTGAGAGATGTCGAAACACTCGATTCGCTTGGGGAGTTCGGGCAGGGCGAGCGCGTCCTGGAGGGCTTCGGCGATGGCGCGCGCATTGGGCTTGAGCACGCGGAAGCGTTGATCATAAGACTGCTTCGCATTGTTGCCGGCGAGGTCGATCAGTTCACGTTTGTCGCCGCGCTGCGGGACCGTGATGTGCACGCGCGCGGCGCGGCCGCCGCCCGTGATCTGTTCGCTCAGGACATCTTCCAGTTCCTCGCGGTCTTCGAAGTCGACCGGGGCGTAGATGTTGCGCGGAACATAGGGCTGGCCTAGGTAGAGCTGCTTGAGGAGCGTGGAGAAGAATTCTCCGGGATGGAATGTGGGGCTGATTTGTGAGGGCTCGGCTTCGGATGTTGAATTGATGTCGACGGCCGGGGGCGAGCTTTGCTCGACCGGACAGCCGGGGGCGGCTGTCCCCACGTGGTTACCGGAGGGATATTCAGCTTCTTGTGGCACTGATTGCGGAGCGGCGAACTCCGGAAGGTCTTCCCAGAAGAATTCACGGCGATCGAGCACGCGGCCGCCGCGCATGTGAAACAGATTCACGGCCAGCATGCCGTTTTCGTAGTGATAGCCGAAGACGTCGGCGTCGTCGCCCTCGACGGAGGCGATGCGCTGTTTTTCCTGCAACTGCTCGACGGTCGAAATGAGGTCGCGATATTTGGCGGCGCGCTCGAATTCCTCGGCATCGGCAGTTTCCGCCATGCGTTCGCGCAGGGATTTCACGAGATCGGTCTGCCGGCCTTCGAGAAAAAGTTTCACGTCGCGGACCGCTTCCTGATAGGCCTCGGGGGTGGTTAATCCCTGCACGCACGGGCCAAGACATCGCTTGATATAGAACTGCAGGCACGGCCGGGGGTGAAAACGATTCAAGTCGACCGTGCAGGATGGAATCAGAAAATGGCGGTGGATGAGATCGACGATGCGATAGGCCAGATTGGCAGGGAAGTACGGACCGTAATAGGCGCTGCCATCCTTGAGCAGGCGGCGCGTAACATAGACGCGCGGATAGCGCTCGGCGAGGGTCAGCTTAACGTAAGGATAGGTTTTGTCGTCGCGCAGAAGAATGTTGAAGCGCGGCTTCTTCTGTTTGATGAGGTGGTTCTCGAGCGCGAGGGCCTCTTTGTTGTTGGCGACGACGATGTAATCGACATCGACGGCTTCGCGGACGAGCGTGCCGGTCTTGGCGTCGGCCCAGCGCCCTTCATGGAAATACGATGAGACGCGCGAGCGCAGGTTCTTCGCCTTGCCCACATAGATGACCTCGCCTTCGGCGTTCTTGTAGAGATACACGCCGGGTGCGGTGGGGATGGTGCGAATTTTCTGGAGCAGGTCCATCGGCCGGTAACTCTAGTTTAACGTAAAAAGATTGAACGTAAAACACCGTTGCAAAAGTGTGTTACGATGTTGCGTTATGGGTGACACGATTACAATTCGACTGACAGATGAGCTTGCTGCATGGCTCAAGAATACATCTCGTAAGACGGGTATTCCCGTAGGCCAGTTGGTGCGGGAGGAACTGAATCGCGCGAAGCGGGACAGCGGGGAGAAGCCATTTATGCGGCATTGCGGCGCGATCAGCGGGCCGCCTGACCTCTCGTCGAGGAAAGGATTTTCGAAAAAGTGAGAGCCATCGCCGATACAGGTTTCGTGGTGGCATTCGTGAATCGGGACGACCGGTTTCATCGGTGGGCGGGCGAAATTGGGCGGCGAATCTCCGAGCCGCTGTTGACCTGCGAAGCGGTTCTTGCGGAAACCGCTTTTCAGATTGAATCCCCGAGCCGGGTTCTGGCATTGCTCCGCGATGGATTTCTAAAAATCGCCTTCGAGTTGCCGAAGAATCTGGAGGAGGTTAGCGCCTTGGCCGAGCGTTATCGGGATCGCAAGCCCGATCTGGCCGATCTGTGCCTCATTCGCATGAGCGAAATCCACGCCGATATGCCTGTGCTAACGGTGGACGAGACGGATTTTCGCGTTTACCGGCGAAACGGCCGAGAGGTGATCCCCATCGTTTGCCCGCCGCGGAAATAAGACGGGACACATGAACGGGCGTCTCTCGCCCGGTGACTCCCGGCTATGCGCCCCAGCCTCGGACAAACTCCACCAAACTCCGTAGCGCAATTCCTGACGGCCCTTTAGCGATCCACGGTTTCTGCTCTTCCATCCAGGCGGTGCCGGCGATGTCGAGGTGGATCCATGGCGTGTCTTCAGCAAATTCTTTCAGGAACATGGCGGCAAAAATCGCGCCGCCCCAGCGGCTGCCGGCATTGGCCATGTCGGCGATGTTCGACTTGATCAGATCTTTGTACTCGTCATCGAGCGGCATGCGCCACATTTTTTCGCCGGCCTGCTTCAGGGCTTGCGCGAAGCGGTCGTACATCTGATCGTCGCTGGCGAAGATTCCCGCATTGGCGTAGCCGAGCGCGACCACAATGGCTCCGGTCAGCGTCGCCGCATCGACCAGATGCGTGCAGCCGAGTTGGCGGGCGTAGGTCAGGCCATCGGCGAGCACCAGCCGTCCTTCCGCATCGGTATTGATGATCTCGATGGATTTGCCGGACATGGCGATCTGCACGTCTCCCGGCTTCTGTGCCTTGCCGGAGGGCATGTTTTCCGTGGCGAGAACGATGGCTGTGACCTTCACCTTCGGCTTGAGAAGCGCGATGGCGCGCATGGTGCCGATCATGGCCGCGCCTCCGGCCATGTCGTATTTCATCTTCTCCATGCCGTCGGCGGGCTTGATGGAGATGCCACCAGTGTCGAATGTAATGCCCTTGCCGACGAGGCCCAGGTGAACGTTTGCAGGCGCGCCGGCCGGATCGTAGCGGAGAACGATCAATGCGGGCGGCTCGTCGGAGCCTTGCGCGACTCCCCAGAACGCTCCCATCTTCAGATCTTTGATCTTCTCCGGTCCGAGGACTTCGCAGCCCAAGCCGACCTCGGCCGCCATTTTTTTCGCGCGCTCGGCGAGGATGGTCGGGGTCATATGATTCGACGGTTCGTTGACCAGATCGCGGGCAAAATTCTGCGACTCACCGACGATCCGGCCCGTCTCCAGTGCATTTTGAAGAGCCTTGGGATCGCCCTGCGCGAGGATGGTCAGGGACTCGATCTTCTGAGTTTTGTTGTTGCTGCGGTCGCTCTTGTAGTAGTCAGGCTCGAAGCTGCCCACGCATGCGCCTTCCACGACGGCGCGAACGCCATCGGCAGCGGGGACGGCTGTTTCCGGGACGACGAAAGCGAAGCTCTGAATATTTTTGCTTTTGAGCGTCCGCACGGCGGCGCCTGCGAGCTTGCGTAAATCGGATGTAGAGAAGGTTTTCGCTTTTCCGCCGCCAAGAAGAAGCAGGCGTTTGGCTTTCAATCCGGCGGGATGATGAAGAAGCGTCGTCTCGAAGTTCTTGCCCGTCACTTCGCGGGAGTCGATGACGTCTTTCGCCGCGGCGGAAATGGCAGCGTCAGAGGTGGCGACGGCTGGAGCTGACTTGTCTCTGTCTCCATGATCTTTATCGCTCTGATCTTTTTTGCTATTCGTCTGATCTTTTTCACTTTGATCAAGGACGACAACGACCAGGCAATCGGTTTCAATCGCAGACGGAGGAGCGGAAGAAAGATTTGTATTCATAGCCGGGAATGATTGATTTCAGTATCCACGGTAAACGGCCCGGCGCGCAACTGTTCGGCTGGCCTGTCGGTAGTCCTGATCTTGATTCGTACCATTTGATTCAGCATTGATTCGAACCCGTGATTCGAACCATTCATTCGAACCGTGGCAGCACGGAGAAAACCAACATTGCCGGGAGCCTCAATTCTTCCGGCTGCGTGCGATCGCCTCGCGCGCCTCTTTGTCGGCGGTGCGGCGACGTTCAGTTTCGCGCTTGTCCCAATGCTGCTTGCCTTTGGCGAGAGCCATCTCGACCTTTACCCGGCCGCCCTTGAAATAGATGCGCGTCGGAATGAGCGTCAAGCCCTTCTGCTGCGTCTTGCCGAAGAGCTTGCGCAGCTCCTCGTGGTGCACGAGCAGCTTGCGGGTGCGGGTCGCGGCGTGGTTGGAGTAGCTACCATGCTCGTAGGGACTGATGTGACAATTCAACAGCCAAAGCTCGCCATCCTTAACCAATCCGTAGGAGTCTTTGAGGTTTGCCTTGCCCGAGCGGATTGATTTGACCTCGGTCCCGGTCAAGACGACGCCAGCCTCAAATTTTTCGAGCAAGAAATAGTTATGGCCAGCGTTCCTGTTGACGGCGGCATCTCTCTCTCCCGCCGCTGTGGGCTGACGGCGGGGATTTTTCTCCCGGTTGGACTGCGTCTGGTGGGTGGTCTGCTTAGCCATTGCTAACAAGAAGTTAGCATGAGCAAGGGCGGCGGGTCTTGACGGATGGCTTAAGCGGTTGCGGAACATGTCGCACGAGCCGGTAGGCATTGATCGGGATGAATCGGCCCTTTGGTACAGGTACTAATGAGTGTAAACATCTGGGCTCCAATCACTTCGGGGGCCGATTGAGGCGATGCTATAATCCAGTTTTCCAATCCTTTTTGACGGCAAAGACCCGGTCGGATACCTATCCCTCCGGTTCGGTTGTGGTTTTCAGGTTGAAACACGGCCCGGTGACGACCGGCGAGAGAACTCACATGAGGACAGTTTGATGACACGGCTGAAGCGTCCGGCTCTGCTCTTGCTGGCAATTTTGTGTATTTGCACCGCGGGAATTGCGGGCGATAAGGCCAAGGCTCTCTATGAGAAGGGCGCCGACGCGCAGGCCCGGCAGGATTACGAGAAAGCCTACGAGTATTTCAAGCAAGCCTATGACATGCGCCCTAAGGACCTGCGCTTCCGTACGGCTTTCGAGCGCAACCGGGTTCTGGCGGCGGCTTCTCATGTGCACCACGGGCAGATCATGCGCGATGACGGCAAACTCGAGGATGCCAAACTCGAGTTCGAGAAAGCCCTGCTCATCGATCCTTCTTCATTCATCGCGCAACAGGAGTTGAGGCGCACGATCCAGATGATTCAGGAGGGATCGAACCCCCAACCGCAGGCGTCGAACTCCGGCGGTGGGGGCGAGTTGCGCAAGCTGCTTTCGGAGGCTCGCGGTCCGGTCGACCTGGCGCCGATCTCGAATGCCCCCATCACCCTGAAGCTGACCGAAAAGTCGAATGTGATTTATGAGACGGTGGGCAAGCTGGCGGGCGTCAATGTGCTGTTCGATCCCGACTATACCCCGAAGCAGGTACGCATCGAACTGAACGGAGTCACGCTGGAAGAGGCGCTGTCGATCGTCTCCTTTGAAACCAAAACCTTCTGGCGGCCGATCACGCCGAATACGATTTTCGTAGCGCAAGACAATCCCGCAAAGAGGAAAGAGCTGGAACAAAACGTCCTCAAAACTTTTTATCTTTCCAATCTTTCGCAGCCTACCGAATTGCAGGATGTAGTCAACGCGATGCGCACGATTCTGGAGGTCAGCCGCATCCAGCAGTTGCCCTCGCAGGGCGCGATCGTGGTGCGCGGCACGCCCGATCAGGTGGCGCTGGCGCAAAAACTGGTTGACGATCTGGATAAAGCCAAGCCGGAAGTGCTGATCGACGTGGCCGTGATGGAAGTGAGCCGCGACAAGATGAAGAACCTGGGCATCAGCCCGCCGACCAATGTTTCGGTGGCGCTCCAGCCCAACGTCAATACGACGAGCACTTCAGGCACCACGACCACCACCGGCGGGACCACCGCCTCCACCAATGGCCAAACCTCGAACGGCCTGACATTGAATACGCTGGACCAGCTCAACGCGACCGATTTCCAGGTCACCATTCCGGCGGCGACGGCGACCGCTTTGCTGAGCGACAGCACGTCGAAGATCGTGCAAAACCCGCAGATCCGCGCGTTGGATGGCCAGAAGGCGACGCTCAAGATCGGCGAACGCGTGCCGGTGGCAACTGGTTCGTTCCAGCCGGGTATCGGCGGCGTTGGCATCAACCCGCTCGTCAATACGCAGTTTCAGTACATCGATGTGGGCGTGAATATCGACATCACGCCGCGCGTGCATGCGGGACGCGAGGTTTCTCTCAAGCTAGTGCTCGATGTCTCGGCTGTCACGTCCTACGTGAGCATTGGCGGCATCAGCCAGCCCGTGATCGGGCAGCGCAAAGTTGAGCACGAAATTCGGCTGAAGGATGGCGAGGTCAACCTGCTGGGCGGCATCATGGAAGATCAGCAGACCAAGGCGCTGACCGGAATTCCCGGACTCGCGCAGATTCCCATTCTCAAATATTTGTTCTCGCAGACCAACACCGAGCATCAGGAAGACGAAATCGTATTTGTGCTGACGCCGCACATCATTCGCGGCATCGAAACGCCTCCCGGCAGCCGAGATGTGCTCGATATTGGTACAGCGAATTCAATCGAACTGCGCCGCGCCTCCAGCAAGGTCGAGACGGCGCCCGTTGCCAATCCGGCTCCGGCAGCGCAGCCACAGCAGACTCCACAAGGCGCGTCCATATCGCGTCCGGCGCAGCCGAATGCGGGCGCGGGCATTCAGACCGTTGCCACTCAGACGCCGTTGAATTCCGGTGTTCGTCCGGGCGGCATTCCCAATCCCGCAGCGCAGTTGCCGGGAGGAAGTGCGACGGGATCGTTCCTGATCGATCCTCCCACCATGACGCTGGCGAAGGGCGCGACCTTTACGGTGAACGTCATGGTCACGGGCGCGCAGAACGTGTATTCCGTGCCCCTGCAATTGAGCTACGATCCAAACCAGCTTCAAGTGGTCAATGTTTCCAATGGCGGCTTCCTCTCCCAGGATGGCCAGGCAGTCGCCCTTGTACATCGCGACGATCCCACGACCGGAACGCTCCAGGTGACTGCATCGAGGCCACCGGGTGTGGGCGGTGTTTCAGGCCAGGGGGCGGTCGTGACCCTGACCTTCATGGCGAAATCCGCCGGGCAGTCGGCCTTGACCATCACGCGCGGCGGCGCGCGCGACCCGGCCATGCAACCGATTGCCATGAACGGAGCGCAGGCTGCAATCACGATCCAGTAGACCGAGTTCGGGGATGAATCATCTAACCAGTATGAAACGAACGGGGCCGCGGTCCCTGCGGCGTCAGCGTGGCTTCACGCTGATCGAACTCATCGTCGCGACGACGATTCTGATTATCCTGACCGGAATGGCTGTGCCGCTGGCGCAGATTGCCTACAAGCGCGAGCAGGAGAGAGAACTGCGCAGCGCGCTCTGGACCATGCGCGACGCGATCGACCGCTACAAGGATGCGGCCGACCGCGGATCGTTCCAGACCAAGGTGGACAGCAATAACTATCCTCCCGACCTCGACACGCTCGTCAAAGGCGTGGACGTAGCCGGCAAGAAGCTGAAGTTCCTCCGGCGGGTTCCGGTCGATCCGATGACCGGCAAGGACGAATGGGGATTGCGTTCGATGCAGGACGATCCCGATTCAGATTCCTGGGGCGAACAGAACGTCTTTGACATTTACAGCAAGTCGACGGGCACAGCTCTGGACGGCACGAAGTATAAGGACTGGTAGCGACCAGGACGCCGGATTCGCGGCGCAAGCCCGCGATCCCGTTTGCGTTCCAATATAGAGTGGGAATGAAGCTCAAACACAACGCGCGCGGTTTCACCCTGATCGAGATGATGATCGTCGTTCTGGTGATGGGTGTGCTCATGGCGCTCGCGCTGCCCATGTATAACCAGAGCATCACACGTTCCAAGGAAGCCCGGCTGAAACACAACATCGCAATCTTGAACGATGTGGTGCAGCAGTATTCTCTCGACAGGAAGAAAGCGCCGCTTGCGCTGCAGGATCTGGTCGACGCGGGCTATCTCAAATCCATTCCCGACGACATCACCGGCAACAACACGAGCTGGCAGACGCAAAATGAAGATCCCGAGCACGCCTGGAACCCCGATGAGCCGGGAATCACCTGCGTGTACAGCGGTTCCGACGCGGAATCGAGCCAGGGTGGTCCATACTCGTCGTGGAAACAGGCATGCGGAGATCAGAAATGAAGCTGAAGCACCGACGGAGCGAACGTGGCTTCACGCTCATCGAAATGATGGTGGCGATCAGCGTGATGGTCATCCTGCTCGGCTTGGCGATGCCGATCTATAGCGCGAGCATCCGCGCCGTCAAAGAGGATAACTTCAAGAAAAACCTCGAGACACTGAACAAGTGCATTGTTCAATACACGCTGGACAAGCAGAAGGCGCCGAAATCACTGCAGGATCTGGTCACCGCAAAGTACATCCAGAAGGTGCCGGACGACGTCACCGGAAGTCCGGATTGGCAGACCGAAGAGGACGAGAAAACCATTCTCTCGCTGCAACAGACCGACGGCGGAATTTATAGCGTAAAGAGCAGCTCCAATCATATTGGCAGCAACGGGAAGCCCTACTCGGAGTGGTAGGCCCGCGCCGCCTGATTCCTCGAAGACCTGCAATTCATCTCATCGATAATTTCTGCTACCTTTATTTCCAACTTATTTCTTCCGAAGATGGGAGGAGAATTTGAATTTCAATTTTCTGAATCGCTTGCAGCCGTTTGCGCAGTTAGTGATGCGGCTCGCCCTGGGCGCCATCCTGATTGCCCATGGCTATCACAAGGTGTTTGGCGGATTTCACCATCATATGGATATGGTCGCGTCGCTCGGACTGCCTCGGTGGATGGCATTTCTATCGACGGGCACCGAATTTTTTGGCGGCATCGCCATCGTACTGGGACTGTTTACCCGCTTCTTTTCGCTGGCCGTGGTGATCGAAATGTGTGTCGTCATCTGGAAGATTCACTTCAAAAATGGACTTACGGGCCCCGGAGGTTATGAGTTTCCCATGGCGGTGGCCGCCATCGCGCTGGCTCTGCTTTGTTTTGGCGGAGGGCCATGGGGATTCTCATTCCCGGGGTCGGGTGGGGGACGAAAAACGAAGTAGGCGGGTTGATCGGCACAAGAAGATCGGCGGAAGAAATCCTGCGTCCCGGTATCAACAGCCGGGCCGGCAGCGGGCGCTAAAACTCGGACAATTCCTTCATGGCGCGAAACAGGTCGGCGGCCTGCGGCAGAATAGCATTCTCCAGAATCGGCTGGTAGGCCACGAATGTGTCGGTCGCGGCTACCCGCTTGACGGGCGCGTCGAGGTGCTCGAAGAGCTGGTCGGCGATGCGGGCGGCGATTTCAGCGCCATATCCCCAACTGAGCGTGTCTTCGTAGGCGATCAGCACACGGCTGGTTTTCTTCACCGACGCCGAGATCGTATCCCAGTCAAATGGATTGAGCGAGCGCAAGTCGATCAGTTCGACGCTGACCTGGTGTTCGCGTTCGATTTTCTGCGCAGCCTGAAGGGCGCGCGGAACAACCGCTCCGTAGGTGATCACGGTGAGATCGGTCCCCGGCTGGACGATTTTCGCCTTACCGAATGGAATCATGTAGTCGGGACCGGGATAAGGCGCGCGACCGAACGTTTCACGGTAAAGCCGCTTGTGTTCGAGAAAGAGCACGGGATCGTCGCAGCGGATGGCGGTACGTAGCAGGCCGGCGGCGTCCAGCGCGTTGGATGGAAAAATCACGCGCAGGCCGGGAATGTGCGTGAAGATGCTCTCGCCGCATTGCGAATGGTAAATCGCTCCACCCGTGAGGTAGCCGCCGATGGCGACGCGCACGACGAGCGGTGATGAAAATGCATTGTTGGAGCGCCAGCGCATCAGCGGCAGCTCGTCGCGCAGTTGCATCATCGCCGGCCAGATGTAGTCGAAAAACTGAATTTCGACGACCGGCTTGAGACCGCGCGTAGCCATGCCGATAGCACGCCCGACGATATTGGCTTCGGCGAGCGGTGAGTTGAAGACGCGGTCGCTGCCGAATTCATTTTGCAGGCCGGAGGTCAGTTTGAAGACTCCGCCCTTGCCTTTAACGAGTTTTTCCTTGACGTACTGTTCGCGGCTGCAATCCGCAACATCCTCGCCGAACATCACGATGCGCTCGTCGCGCCGCATCTCGTCGCGCAGCGTGCCATTGATCAGGTCGGCCATCGTCTTGGGCTGCGACGCGGCGGCGCGTTTACCGTCGGCTCCAGCCTCTGGTGTGGCGAAGGCCGCGTGCGTATCGAACGCGGCCGATGTTGGGTCGAGGTCAGGAGAGTAGACGAAGTTGTAGATCGTTTCGGGCTGGGGCGGCACGGCCTCGAGGGCGCGATCGGTGGCCGATTGAATTTCTTCTTCCACCTCGGTTTCGATCTTGTTGATGCCCTTTTCGTCGAGGATGCCGTCGCGCAGCAGGAACATCTGGAGGCGGGGAATGGGATCGCGCGCGGCGTCACGCTGGCGTTCGCTGTCGGGCCGGTAGAGGCGCTCGTCGTCCGAGAGCGAGTGCGAGTATGGACGAATCACGTGCGCGTGCACGAAGGACGGCCCTTGCCCCGAGCGGCAATATTCGGCGGCGCGAGCGAACGCGGCATAGGCAATCACCGGATCGGTGCCATCGATTTCTTCGAAGTGGAAGTTCGGGAAGCCGGAAACAAGCCGCGAGATGTTGCCGCCGGCAGTCTGCACCTCCACCGGAACCGAGATCGCGTAACCGTTATCCTGGATGCAGAAGATGACCGGCAGACGGCGATTGGCGGCGGTGTTCAGCGCTTCCCAGAATTCCCCTTCGCTGGTGGTGCCGTCGCCGAGCGAGACATAGCTGATCTCGTCGCCGTGAAACTCGACGTCCTTAAATTGGCGGTAGTCGCCATTGACTTTAGCCGTTGCATTGGGATGTTGCGAGAAGTAACGGCCGGCTTCAGCGCAACCGACGGCGTGCAGAATCTGGCTGCCAGTGGGTGAAGACTCGGTCACAACATTGAGCGCCTGAAACCCCCAGTGCGAGGGCATCTGGCGTCCGCCAGAAGCGGGATCATCGGCCGCGCCCACCGCGCCGAGGAGCATTTCATAAGGAGTCGCGCCCAACCCGAGGCAGAGCGCGCGATCGCGATAATATGGGAAGAACCAGTCATAGCGGGACTTGAGCGCGAAGGCGGCGGCGACTCCCACAGCCTCGTGCCCGGCGCCGGAGATCTGGAAGAAAATCTTCTGCTGGCGCTTGAGAAGAATCTCGCGATCGTCAAGGCGGCGCGAGGTGAACATAATCCGGTAGGCGTCGACGAGTTGCTGGCGGGTGAGGCCCTGATAATCCGCGGACTTGTTCGGCGCGTTTTTTTCAGCGAATTTGGGATTTACTTTGGTGGTCGCCATTCTTTCCAGTCACCCCACGACAACGCCGTGCCGGGGTTTATTGTAAACGAGCTTTGATCCGCGAGCTACGGCCTTCGAGTAAGCGACATTTTCTCTGAAATCGCTCCTTTTTGGATGCAGCAGGGGTCGGCCGGAGGTCTCGGCCGGGAAGCAATATTTCTAGCGACGACCAAGTTGTGGCTCGAAGCTCGGAGCTCGGAGCTCAAAGCTCGGAGCTCACGGCTCGAAGTTAACGGGGCCTTCACCGTTTATCGTTTATCCTGAAAGGTCCATGATTCATTTCTTTCGCCGGTTTGATCCGCAGACGATTCGGCTGCTGGTATTTGATCTCGATGGCACGTTGATCGATTCGCGCCTCGACCTGATTCATTCCGTCAACGCCATGCTGCGGCATTTTGGGCGTCCCGAACTGCGTGGAGATGTGATTGCCAGCTATGTCGGCGATGGCGCGCCCACGCTGGTGCAGAGGGCTCTGATCGCCGATGGTGGCATCGGAGACGAGGCATTTCTTCAGAGTGCTCTCGAGTATTTTCTTGGCTATTACCGGCTGCATAAGCTTGACCACACGACCGTGTATGAAGGGATTCCGGAGACGCTGACCGCGCTGGCCAACAACTCGTGTGGGGCGGATACTCCTGCCCGTCCAAGCGAGCAGCGGCTGATGGCCGTGCTGTCGAATAAACCGGTCGGCCCGTCGCGCGCGATTGTGGACGCGCTCGGGCTGGGGGATTTCTTCGTTCGCGTTTACGGCGGGAACAGCTTTGCTACCAAGAAGCCCGATCCGCTGGGCGTGCAAACGATCCTGGCGGAGACCGGAGTCGCCGCCGAGGAAGCATTGATGATTGGCGACTCATCGATCGATGTGCTGACGGGTCGCAACGCGGGCATGTGGACCTGCGGTGTGATGTATGGATTTGCTCCGCATTCGCTGGCGGAGGTTGCACCGGACGTCATGGTGGATCGGCCGCAGGAGTTGGGGGAACTGTTGGCTGGGGAGCCGGCACACAAAAATGAGCGATAGAAATCACGCCTGGGGTTTTACGCCCGCCGAACTGCGCAAGCTGCGCGCGCTTAAGACTCCGCATGGCATTCAGCGTCTGCTCGACGCCATGCCCTATCACCTCGCGGATTCGGCGTGGTCGCCGCGATGCGTTCTGGCAGAGAATGCTTCGCATTGCTACGAGGGTGCACTCTTCGCTGCGGCGGCTTTGCGGGTCAATGGGTATCCGCCGCTCATCATTGATTTTGAAGCCGAGCACGATACCGATCATGTGCTGGCCGTCTATAAGGTTGATGGATGCTGGGGCGCGGTCGCGAAGTCGAATTACACGGGCTGCCGGTATCGCGAGCCGGTATACCGTTCTTTGCGTGAACTGGCTCTGAGTTATTTCGATGTTTATTTCAATCTGCGCGGCGACCGTTCACTGCGGACGTTTTCGCGCCCGATCCACATGAAGCGGTTTGACCACCTAAACTGGATGACCACTGACAAGCCGGTCTGGTTCGTGGCGGAGTATCTGCTGACGATTCCGCATACTCCGCTGATTTCGCCGGCGCAGGCCAAGCGCCTGCATCGGCTGGACGGGCGGTCGTATCGGGCAGGACTGCTGGAACGGGCGGTGAAGTAGTTCTCAGTTCCCGGTTCTCAGTTCTCAGTTCACGCGTCTCAGTGGAACCTTGGCATCCGTACAATACGTATTACGAGCATGCGTTTTTCTTCCCATCTTTTTGCCCTTGTGATGGTCGCTTCGGTTGCTTTGTGCCAGGAATCTGCACCGGCAAATACTTCGGAGACTGCGTCAATTCCCAAGCCTCCTTCCCCCGAAGCGCCCGCCGCTGCCGCGATCAAGCTTGAGCCCGACGCTTCCGGGATCATCTCGCAGGCGCAATTTCGCGAGTTATTGCGCTATGCGCAGGATCGCGAGGTCGAAAACGAGAAGCGGCTCCGCGACTATACCTACATCGATCGCGAAGAAGAGCACCGGCTGGACGGCAGCGGAAACATAAAGAAGACTGAGACGCGGACGCGCGAAGTGCTGGAAGTTTATGGCGAACCGGTGGAGCGGTTGATCGCCAAGGATGACAAGCCGCTCTCGGTCGAGGAAGCGAAGAAAGAAGAAGAGAAGATTCAGAAGGTCATCGACAAATACAAGAATGAGTCCGAGAGCGGCCGCCGCAAGCGGCTGGAGAAAGAAGAGAAGGAACGCGAGGAGGCGCGCAAGTTTGTCCTGGAGATCGCGGATGCTTTTACGTTCCACCTGGTCGGCTCGGAGGCGCTGGATGGGCGCGATACCTGGGTGATCGAGGGCGATCCGCGTCCGGACTATCAACCGAAAGACCGCAGCACCAAAATTGTGAGCAAGTTCAAAGGGCGCGTTTGGATCGACAAGGCGGAGGCGCAATGGGTGAAGCTCGACATCGTTGCCATTGATTCTATTTCTGTGGGCTGGTTCCTGGCGCGAATCCACAAGGGCATGCACATTGAAGCGGAGCAGACCAAGATCAACGATGAAGTCTGGCTTCCGAAGCACGTCGCCGTGCGAGTGGACGCGCGGCTGGCGCTGCTAAAGTCGTATAACGAAGACGTCGACGAAACTTTTCGCGACTACAAGAAATTCCGCACGGATTCGAAGATCACGGTGATGGGTGAAGAAAATCCCCGGCAGTGACGGCTCGAGCTTGGGCAAGCCGATGTCGATAGGCGTCGCCGCCTCCGCATCCTTACTCGATCCGATACTCAATCTTAATGCCGCGGCGAGCCACTTCCTCGAGGAATGCGGCCGCATCGACGTCGCGCTCCTGCAACACGGCGCCGCGTTTCGCGATCGCGCCCGAGCACATCATCTGCAACACAATCGACGCGGGAAACGCCGTCGTGCGCATCATCGCGCTCATGTCAGTCTTGGGATCGTAATGGTCGACCATGGTGAAGCTGGCGACTCGCCCCTTGAGTTTGCCGCCCAGCAATCCGCGTACGCCGGGCGCCTTGATCGATTCGTGCGCTTCCAGGCGCATGATGCAGACGTCCGGCCCTTTGCTCGCGAACTTGCCTTCGAAGATTTTTGACATCAGTGCGCGGGGCGCGATTTCCGCATTGCCCACGCGAATCTTCTCACTCGAAAACAGGCCCAGCTCTTTGAGTTCGCAGAGCAGATCGTAGTGCCCGGGATAGCGGAGCGTCTTCTCGAAGCACTCACCGACTTTTCCCGCGAACGTCTCGGGCAGGGTCGATGTGCCACCGGAAGTTTGAAAAGCGACCATGGGCGCGAAGCCGTCCATGTGGAATGGCTCCGGCTCGGTAAGCGCCTCGATGGTCATGAGCTTACCCTTGCGAAGAATGCGGGCGGGCTCGACATATTCGTTGATCAGGCCCTCGACCGAAAACACAAGCTGGTAATGAAAGGGCGGCATCGGTTTTTCAGGCAGGCCGCCGACGTAAAGTTTGAGCGCATCGGCGCGGCCGTCGAGGCGCCGCACAAGTTCGCCGCCAAGAATCGACGCCATCCCGGGTGAGAGCCCGCAGTCGGGCGCGAGGCTGACGCCCTTCTTGTCAGCTTTGTTCGCCAGCGCCAACTCCTGCCGAACGACCGTGTTATTGCCGCCGAGGTCGGCGAAGTTGCAACCCGCGTCGATGGCGGCTTTTGCGAGTCCAAGATTGAGAAAATAGGGAACTGCCGAGAGCGCGCCATCGTGGCCTTTCATGAGGCGGGCGGCATCTTTTTCGCGGGCGGCGTCGAGGCCGACGGCGCGAACCTTTTTCTCATCCGTCATGTGATTAACCCGCGCGGCCACTTCGCGGGCACGCTTCAGGTCGCTGTCGGCGAGTGTCACGGAATCCACGTCGCGCTGGCAAGCCATATCGTAGGCGGCGGCCGAGCCCATCATTCCGGAACCGATGACCAGTAATTTCATGAGTGCTCCTTGCACCTTTCAGATCAAGGTTGAGAACAAGGTTGAAGGTTGAGATCCAGGGTGAACCTTGAGATCAAGTGAAGATCGATGAATGACGACTATTCAGGCTAACGAAATGCAGTGAAAGAAGAAGTGATTTGGCTCACGCGCGTTGGGTAGGAAGCCGTTATTGCCGCGTCAGGATTGAAGCAGCTTTTTTACCTCGGCCTCGATGACCGAGACATCGGTTGCGCCAATATGGCGGGCCACGATTTGGCCGTTTCTGTCGATCACAAAAGTGATCGGCAGGCCGAGGATTCCACCGTACTGGTCGGCGAGTTTGGCGGAGCCGACCACGAGCGGGTAGTTGATTTTGAACTGCTTTTGAAAATCGCGCACGGGCGGCTCGCTGTCGTCCATCGAAATACCCAGTATTTGCAGGCCTTGCGCGGAGTACTTGCTTTCGAGATCGATAAAGTGCGGAATCTCCTGCTTGCAGGGCTCACACCACGTGGCCCAGAAGTCCAGAATAACCACCTTGCCGCGGTAATCGGAGAGATGCACTGGATGGCCTGAAACATCCGTCAAAGAAAAATCGGGCGCGGGACGAAGGGCCGAGGCGTTTTTCTGCCGCGACGATGGATGGCGTAATACCAGCCACCCGACCACCAGAAGCACGACGACACCGATGACGACGATTTTCTTCACGCCTACTCTGCCTTGATGTAGGGATATCCCTTATCGACCCAGTCGGTGCCGAAATTATTGGCAATGTAGAGAACCTTCACGTTGGTGAATCCCAGTTTCTCGAGCGCTTCATAAGCAGGGTTCACGTTCGGGCAATGGCTCCAGGGACAGCAACCGCAATAGAGGACGATGAACGTTTTCTTCGGCAGTTTGCTGACACGATCACTCAGGCGCATGAGGCCTTCGCGAGTATTTCCGGCGCCCAGATATTCCGAGCCGGCGATGTGCGCCTGGTCATAGAGCATGTGCGACCCAACCTGAAACACAAGGGGCTTCGGTGAGTTCGCAGATTTGACTTTGAGAAGACTTACCAATTCTTCGGGAGTAATCGTTTTTAAATTGGTGCTGTCGGCAGCAAATGCAGCAGGCGCGGAAGAAACCGCGCATAGAACGATGACAACGGATAATCGGCTTATAAAAAAAGGAAGTCGCAAAATTGAGATACCTCGGTTTTCATTATCTGCGCGCGCTCCGCGATCGAGCAAGCAAGGGCCCGATGAGATGACAAGGAAGCAGCAGTCCGTAGACACAGTCGGCAAAAATGATCCGTAAACGAAGCGAAGAGGCAACAGAAATCGCGCGAATTCGGGCCCAATTTGGCTCCGCACGAAAGGTCGATTCAGCCCGTTTTTTCAAGGAGTTGCGCGGGCGTGCAAGTACCTCCGTACCGTCTCTAGTACCTTAGTTACGCGGCTCGCGGTACTGCCAGTGCGAATCGCGTCACCCCCACATCCTGAAGTGGTCAATCGATCTGAGGGTACAATATCTAGAGATCCCCCTCATCCGCGGAATTTTCCAATTCCAGAAAAACCCTAAAAAACCCAGTAAAACCAGGTAATTGGCGTAGAGAGGCCCTTCCATCCCTTTGAGATATGCTCAGGACACCAAAACACTACTCGAACGCATTTGTATCGAGGAATTGGTTGCGCGCCGCTTCGATACGTACGAGGAGAAAGGCTGTGAAGGACCTGAATTCTGTAGAGGACGCAAACGTCATGGCAGAGTCGCGAGAGGTAATGAATATTCGCCAGGCTTCGCAGTATCTCGGAGTAAGTCCCGACACCTTGTACAAGTACGTCAACGAACAGAAGATTCCCGCGTTCAAGCTGGGCAATCGCTGGCGGTTTAAGAAGTCGAAGCTGGATCAATGGATGGAAGAGCAGTCGATGGAAACCGAACCGATGCCGAAGAAGAAAGCCAAGGCAGCGGTGAAAGCGGCAGGACAGCAGTAGGATTTGCCGGCGAGGCCGGCCTGGAGAAGCCATGTTTGGAGCGAAGACGATCGTTGGCCTGGATGTGGGCTCATCGAGCATCAAGGCGGTAGAGCTCAGAAAGACGCGCACCGGTATCGAGGTGGCGCACCTTGGGCTGGAACCGATTGCGCCCGATCTGGTGGTCGATTCCATGATCGTGGATTCGGGCCAGGTTTCCAGTTCCATTGCCAAGCTGTTTACGGAAACGCAGATCAAATCGAAGTCGGTGGCGACGGCGGTCAGCGGACACTCGGTGATCGTGAAGAAAATTTCGCTCCCTTCGATGAGTGACCAGGAACTGGCCGACACGATCGAGAAGGAAGCGGCGCAGCATATTCCGTTCGATCTGGCCGATGTGAACCTCGACTACCAGATTTTGAGCGACGACGCGACCAGCCCGCAGATGGACGTTCTCCTGGTGGCGGTGAAGAAAGACAAGATTCTGAACTACACCAACGTACTCTCGATGGCGGGCAAGACTCCCGCTATTGTGGACATCGATGCCCTGGCCCTGCAGAACTGCTACGAGTACAACTACGAGCCCGCGCCCAATCAGGTGGTCGCGCTGCTCAACCTGGGCGCGAGCGTGATGAACATCAACATCGTCAAGGGCACGACGCCCCTGTTCCCGCGCGACGTTTCGGTGGGCGGGCACCAGTACACCGACTCGCTCCAGAAGGAACTCGACCTCAGCTTCGACGATGCCGAACAGCTCAAGCTTGGGAAAAAACCGGGAACCACGCAGGACGACGCCAAGACGCCGATCCTGCAACAGGTAACCGAAATCATCGTGCTCGAAATTCAGAAAACCTTCGACTTCTTCCGCGCCAGCGCGGCGGGCGAGCACATCGAGAAGATCTATCTCGCCGGCGGTTCGGCCAAAGTGCCGGGGCTGGTGGAAGCGCTGCGCCAGGAATTCTCGATGCCGGTCGAATTATTCAATCCGTTTCAAAAAGTATTGGCTCCGGCCGACGGTGCGGGCGCGGAGCTGGTGGAACAGAACGCCGGCCAGTTGGCCGTCGCCGTGGGTTTGGCCCTAAGGAGCTTTGAAAAATTATGATTCGCATCAACCTGCTGGGGAACCCGAAACCGAAAGGTAAAAAAGGCCCTGCCTTCAGCATGCCGAGCATGGACTTCAACGTCGGCTCGCCCATGATGCAGGTGGCTGGGGTGCTCATTATTGCCGCTCTGCTGAATGGTGGCTACTGGTACCGGCTGGACCGCGAGAAGAAACAGATTGCGGTCTCCATGGCCAAGGCCGAGCAGAAGAACCGCGAACTTGCCGATATCAAGACGCGCTACATGGAGCGCCAGCATCAGGCGGACGCCTACAAGCGCCGGGTGGACGTCATCGACCAGTTGCGCAACGGCCAGACCGGCCCGCTGGGCTTGCTGGCCATGATCGGCGACACGGTCAATGGCACGGAAGCGGTCTGGCTGAACAGCATGCAGGATCAGGGCGCGAACATCGCCATCGACGGCACGGCGCTTTCGAGCGACGCGGTCGCCAACCTGATCACGAACCTGCAGAAGACAGGCTACTTCAAGAATATCGAGATCAAGGAAACGTATCAGGACGAGACCGTGAAAGAGATGCAGGCGTTCCAGTTCACCCTGACCTGCGAAAAGAGCAAGACGTAAACGCAGCGAGACCCGAAGGCGGAATACCCGAAGGCGGAACAAGCGATGAATCTTGGCGAGCTAACCGGAGTAAAGCTGTTAGGAGTGCTGGTGCTGGGCGCGGGCCTGGTGACGGGCGGATTGTTTTACACGGTCTTCAAGTCGCAGCGCGATGAAAACGAGGCGGCGCAGACCAAGCTGCAGGCCAAGATACGCGAGAACGCGGAGCTCGAAGCCTACCGGCCGAAGCTGGCCGATATCGAGCGCCAGCTGGCCAGCCTGAAGCAGCAGCTGGAGATCGAACGGCGCATCGTGCCGGACGAGAAGGAAATCGACAACTTCATGCGCATGGTGAGCGGCGAGGCGCGCAAGGCGGGCATCGAGCTGCGGCGCTACACGTCGAAGCCCTACGTCTCGAAAGAGTTTTATACCGAGGTGCCCTTCGAAGTGGAGTTCGACGGCCCCTACTACTCGATGCTCGGGTTCTTCGACCGTCTGACCAAGGTCGAGCGCATCGTGAACGTCACTAATCTGATGGTCGCTTCGGTGCGCAAGACGTCCGATGCCAAGGTCAAGCACGTATATCAGTATGCGCCCAGCGAGACGGTGGTTGCGACCTGCCTGACGACGACATATTTCAGTCACGATCTGGACCCAGGCGCCGCGGCGGCTCCCAAGCCCGCGCCTCCGGTGAAGAAATAGGAGAGAGACGGATGAAGCCGACGATCGCAATTTCGGTCTGGGTGTTGGCGGCGGGACTGGCCGTGGCCCAGAATCCCAGCGTGATTCAGAACACGCGCGCGACCATGAACGGCGTGAGCGCCACCACCGCCGCTGCCTCGAACAGCGCGCTTAAGACTCCGCCGCCGCAAACGGCGACGGGCCAGAGCGCGACGACGAGCGTGGCCCACCCGAAGAGTCACCACGGGGCTGGTACGCACGCGAAGAAGACTGCGTCTGCGCCCAAGGTTGAAAAGGCCGCTGCGACCAAGGTCGAGCCCGCCTCCGAGAAGAAGGTGGGCGAGATTGTGGGCAGCCCGGAGGCAGCCGCGGATGGCACCTCGGGAGACGAAGACGCTTCGTCGCAGAAGTACAACGCCAACGGCAAGCGCGATCCCTTCATGAGCCCGGTGGTGGCGCACGTCGGCGGCTCGGGATGCCAGACGGGCAAGAAGTGCCTCGAGATTGGCAGCATCAATCTGCGCGGCATCGTGCACGGCGAAAACGGGTTCATTGCGGTAGTCAGCAACGGCTTGAACAAGGCGTATTTCCTGCACGAGAACGATCCGGTCTTCAACGGCTACGTGGTGAAGATTACCGGTGACTCGATCGTGTTCCAGGAAACGCTGCAGGACCGGCTCGGCAAGACGTTTACCCGGGAAGTGACCAAGAAGATCACCACGCCGGCGGTCTGATTCCGGCGGTCTAGTTCCGGCGGTCTAGGTGGAAGGCAAGCGACTTTGAAGACACACATGGAGGCGAAACGGCCTCGCATGGGGAGATAGGGAAATGCGAAAGCAAGTGCTGGGTCTCATAATTCCGCTGCTCGCGTTGGCACTGGTCGCGACTGCGGCCGACGTTACGGTGAAGGCGACGGCGAGCCTCGAACGGCTCGAAGTCTCGCGCGACCGCGACGGGCTGCGGGTCGAATTCAAGGCAACGGGCCCGCTTGCGCCCAAGGTGATGACGCTCGAGTCCCCGGCGCGCATCGTCGTGGATCTTCCCAACACCGTAATGGCCACCGCCCAGAGCCTGGTGCCGGTCGGCCAGGACGGCGTCAAGGACATCCGCATCGGGCAGGACGCGCAGCACAACACGCGCGTCGTGCTGGACGTGACCGGCAGCCTTGCCCACGAGATCGTGGCGAATGGCGACGGCGCTTTCACCTTGAAGGTGAGCGCGCCCCAGTCGGCCGCGAAAGCCGCCGAGCCCAAGGTTGTCGTAGCAAAGACTGCCGTAGCGAAGACGATTACGCCCAAGGCAGCTTCCGCGAAGCTGGTGAATGCCGCCCAGACGGAATCCACGGCTTCGGTCGCGGCGCCCAAACTGGAGCTGGTATTGGCGTCCGCGCCTTCCGCGTCCATCCCGAGCATTCCCGCTCCGGCCTCGGGGACTGACAAGCCGACGCCCGACAAACCTTCATCCAGCAAGCCCTCGACCGACAAGCCCTCCGACTTTGCCGTCATCGAGCCAACCTATACCACCAAACCGGCTGCCAAGGCGGAAGAAGCCGCCAGCCGCTTTGCCGACAAGACGGCCGCCGAACTCGTCGCCACCACTTCCAACGCCGCCATGCAGGATAGCGGCAAGGTCACTCCGGCCGTGAACCTGGCGGCCGAGCAGAAGGTTCAGCTCTCGCAGAAGCCGGCCACCAGCGGCGCCAAGTATACGGGCGAGCCGATCTCGGTCAACCTGAAAGACGTCGACCTGAAAGACTTTTTCCGCCTGATCCACGAGATCAGCGGACTGAACGTGGTGCTCGATCCGAACGTGCGGGGAACGCTGACCATCGTGCTCGACGATGTGCCGTGGGACCAGGCGCTCGACATCGTGCTCAAGAACAACGACCTGTCGCGGCAGCTGGATGGCAACGTTCTGCGTATCGCGACCATCGACACGCTGAAACATGAAGCCGAGAGCCGCCGCGCGCAGATCGACGCCGAGGCGCTCGCTGTTGACAAGGTAACCATCACCCGCTTCCTCAGCTACGCGCACTCGAAAGACGTGTTGCCAACGATCCGCAAATTCCTCAGCCAGCGCGGCGATGTGGTCGCCGACGAGCGCACCAACGCGCTTATCGTCTCCGACATTCCGGCCGTTCTGCCGGGCATTGACCGCATCATTCAGCAGATGGACCGCAAGACGCAGGAAGTGGAGATCGAAGCGCGCGTGGTTTCGGCGACGCGCAGCTTCGCCCGCGATATCGGCACCCAGCTGGGCTTTGGCTGGGGCAATGGAACCACGCAGCTCGGCGGCGTTCCGGGAGCTGGCGGACCGGGATTCTCGCCTTATAACGGAACCGCTACGAATCCTCTCTATCCGTTGTATGCCGCGGGCAGCAGCACGATTCCGCTGTTCTCGAACCTGGGCGCATCGGGCCCGACGAGCGGCATCGGCTTCTCGACCGGCTCCAACAACTTCCGTCTCGACTTCGCTCTGACCATGGCGGAATCGCGCGGCTTGCTCAAAGTGCTCTCCCGTCCGCGCGTGGTCACGCAGAACAACATTCAGGCGGTCGTGAAGCAGGGCGTTCGCGTTCCGATCACGACTACCGGCCAGCTCGGCGGACCGCCGACCACCACCTACGTGGACGCGTTCCTCCGCCTGACCGTCACTCCGCAGATCACCTCGGAAGGCACCATCTTCCTGAACGTTGACGTCGAAAATACGCTGCCTGACTACTCGGAAGAAGATCAGTTCCACAACCCGGCACTGATCACGCAGCAGGCGACCACGCAGGTCCTCGTCACCGACGGCGGAACGGTTGTCATCGGCGGCGTCATCCAGACCAACAACTCACTCAACGTGCAGCAGGTTCCGCTGCTCGGCGACATCCCGTACCTCGGCAACCTCTTCAAACATCACTCGGTCTCGACCTCAACGCAGGAGCTGATCTTCTTCATCACTCCGCGCATCGTCCAGACATAGGAAGTTCAGACCTAGAAAGATCGGACATACAAACCGCTTTAGAGTTGAACGAAAGCACAGCCGCTGGATCAGCCGGAGAAACCGCCGGAAATCCGGCGGTTTCGCTTTTTGGGAAATTCTCGCGGCCAGCAGACTTCGCCGAGGCCGGCGGACGATTTAGAATCTCGGTGTTGCGTCCGGGAGATTTGTTGAAGAGGGTGAAAGCATGAGCAAAGCTACTTATCCGTTGAAACTTCCGCTCTCCATCAAGAAAGCGGCGCAACGGCTGGCCATGGAAGATGGGGTCTCGCTAAATCAGTGGATTGCGGTCGCCGTAGCTGAGAAGGTCGGAGTGGTGGAAACTGCGGCCGACTTTTTCAAGAAGCGCGCGGGGAAGGCCACCGGCGCCGGCTTGATGAGGTTCTTGCGGAGCGCCCCCAAAGCAGCTCCCGAAACCGACGACCGGATTTGAAGGACGGACCTGCACCTAAAAGACCGAGCATGCTTTTGGGTGGCGCAGCGGATGACCGCTGCGGCAAGTCTTCTGTTTTGTTTTGGGCTTTAGCCGCTGAGGTTTGGGTAATGCAAAAAGACGTGGACGTTCCCCAACTCCTTCGCTCCAATACCAAACCTCCTAAACCACTGATACCAAAAGATCAAACAAGTAACTCCTTTGTTTTCAAGATCAAACAGCGAAACCTCCTAAGATATTGATTCCAAACGATCACATAACCCCTTATTCCTCAAATATCTAGCGGACATTTCCCCGTAACCCGCTGATTCTCAAAGATCACCTGGAGGGGGTATCCGTGACTATCTGGTACATACCCACAGCTTCTTCCAACCGCCTGCTAAACTGCCCGCATGGCTCCCAATGCGCGCCTGCGCAGCCTCCAATCGGAACTCGCTCCCAGCAAGCTCGACCTCTTCCTCGTCACGCACCTCCCTAACATTCGCTACCTCACCGGATTCACCGGCAGCTCCGCCGCTCTGCTCGTCGGCCCGGCAAGCGCCACGCTCTTTACCGACGGACGCTACATCGCCCAGGCCAAAGAAGAGGTCGCAGACGCTCGCATCGTGATTGGCACCAAGGCTCCTGTCGTCGCCGCGGCGGAGTTCGTCACGTCGCGCCACCAGGCCTCGCTACCACCAGGCCTCGCGCCACGCGCGCTCCCAGCCCATTCTCGGCGTCGAGCCCGAATCGCTCACCGCCGGAGCGCGCGACCGCCTCGTCGCTCTCCTGCGCGGCAAAGCCCGTCTCCGCTCCGCTCCTCCGCTGGTCGAGCGGGCGCGCATGATCAAGGATGCCGCCGAAATCCGCCTCATCCGCAACGCCATCGACCTCGGAGCCAGCCTCTTCCGCATCGCCTGCAAGACCATCAAGCCGGGCGTGCGCGAGGTCGAAGTTGCTGCCGCCATGGAGTACGAAGCGCGCTCCAAAGGCGCGGAAGGCATGTCGTTCCCAACCATCATTGCCGCCGGACCGCGCTCTGCCATCGTTCACGGACGCGCCTCCGCCGCGCGCATCCCGCGCCGCGGATTCGTGGTGTGCGACTTCGGTGTTATACTCTCGGGTTATTGTTCAGACCGCACGCGTACCGTGCACGTGGGGCAGCCTTCAAGGGAAGCTCGCAAGTTGTATGCGGCCGTGCTGGAGGCGCAACTGGCGGCGATTGCCGCGGTGCGGCCCGGAGTGACGGCGGCCGAGGTCGATGAGGCCGCGCGCGCCGTGCTGCGCAAGGCGAAGCTGGCGCGGTATTTCACCCATTCCACTGGACACGGCCTCGGACTTGAGATTCATGAGGCGCCGCGTCTGGCTGTGGGGCAGCAGCAGAAGCTTGAGCCCGGCATGGTGGTAACCATCGAGCCGGGCGCGTACATCCCGGGCAGGGGGGGCGTACGGATCGAAGATGTCGTGGTGGTAACGAGCGCAGGCTGCGACGTTTTGGCGCCTGCCGATAAAGAGCTGGTAGTCCTTTAGCCGAGTTCAGCATCTGAAAACCGGCAGAGTCTTGAACGAACGGGCAGGGCCGCAGACGAATGCATGGGTCCTTCGCTTCGCTCAGGATGACAACTTGATAGAAGTGCGACAGAGATCCTGCGCTTCCGGCGGGATGACAAATTGATAGGAATCGATACAGATCCTGCGCGTCAGGCGGGATGACAATTTCATAATGAATCAAAAAGAGCTGAAAGAACTCATCGAGTTCCTCATCGAAAAAGACATCGCCGAATTTGAGCTGGAGCGCGGCGATGTAAAGGTAAAAATCAAGCGCGCGGCGGAAGCACCGCAGGTGGTGATCCCGCAGGCCGCCTACTTGGCAGCGCCGGCTGCTCCCATAGCGGCGCCCGCGGCCGCATCCCCGGCTGGGGTCGGATCCAGCGCCTCGGTTTCGGCGGCCCAGGCCGAACCCGAAGAGCAGTTTCACATTGTGCGCTCGCCGATTGTTGGCACATTCTACGAATCGCCTTCGCCGGGCTCTCCTCCATTTGTGAAGGTGGGAGACATGCTGGAAGTGGGGCAGGTGCTGTGCATTGTCGAGGCGATGAAGCTGATGAATGAAATCGAATGCGACGCCACGGGGGAGTTGGTTAAGATACTCGTCAACAACGGGCAGCCCATCGAGTACGGACAAGAATTGTTCGCGCTGCGGCTCAAGTGAAACTGTGAGCTACGAGCTACGAGCTTCGGGCTACGAGCAAGCCCAAGGGTTCAAGCTCATAGCTTCTAGGTCATAGCTCGCGGCTCAAATGCAGGCAGCTAGTATCCGGCCGATGACGAACCAACGCAGATTGAACCAATCATGTTCAAAAAAATTCTAGTAGCCAATCGCGGCGAGATCGCGCTGCGCGTCATCTGCGCGTGCAAGGAACTGGGCATCCGTTCGGTCGCCATCTACAGCGACGCCGACCGGAACTCGCTGCATGTGCGCTTTGCCGACGAGGCGATCTGCATCGGGCCGCCGCAACTGGCGCAGAGTTACCTGAATATTCCCGCCGTCATCAGCGCAGCCGAGATCGCTAATGTGGATGCGATTCATCCTGGCTACGGATTGCTCTCCGAAAATGCGAACTTTGCCGAAGTGTGCGCGGCCTGCGGCATCAAGTTCATTGGACCGCCGCCGGAGGTGATCCGGCTGATGGGCGAAAAAGAAAAAGCGCGCGCCGCGATGAAGAAGCATGGCGTGCCGATTCTTCCGGGCTCGGACGGCGTGGTTGCGTCGGAAGACGAGGCGCTGGAATGGGCGCGGCAGGTGGGCTTTCCGGTCATCGTCAAAGCGACCGCGGGAGGCGGCGGACGCGGCATGCGCATCGTGCGCAATGAAGATGATCTGCCCACGCTCTTTCGGCAGGCAACGTCCGAGGCTGCCGCGGCCTTCGGCAATGGCGATCTCTACATGGAGAAGTATGTCGAGAACCCGCGCCACATTGAATTTCAGGTGCTGGCCGACGAGCACGGCAACGTCGTCAGCCTGGGCGAGCGCGAGTGCTCGATCCAGCGGCGGCATCAGAAGCTGCTGGAAGAATCGCCGTCGGTGATGGTGACGCCGGAGCTGCGCGCTGAAATTGGCGGCATTTTGTCGAAGACGCTGAGCGAGGTTGGCTATCAGAATGCGGGAACGATCGAATTCCTCATGGGCGCGGATGGCAAGCTGCATTTTATCGAGATGAATACGCGCATCCAGGTCGAGCATCCCGTGACCGAGATGGTGACGGACGTCGACCTCGTGAAGAGCCAGTTGATGATCGCCGCCGGCGCCAAGATGAGCGAGGTCCTTCAGGGCCCGATCGTCCACCGCGGGCATGCCATCGAATGCCGCATCAACGCCGAACATCCGGAAAAGTTCACGCCGTCGGCAGGGAAGATCACGACGTTTAACCCCCCGGGTGGAACGGGCGTCCGCATCGATACGGCCGCTTATGCCGAGGGCACGATTCCTCCTTATTACGATTCGCTGATTGCGAAGCTGGTGGTGCGCGGCAAGGACCGGCCGGAGGCGATCTCACGCATGAGCCGCGCGCTGGAGATGTTCATCGTGGAAGGAATCTTCACGACGATTCCGCTGCACCGGAGAATTCTGGCGGACCCGGAATTTCGAGCAGGGAAGATCGATACCGGATTTATCGAGAGATTTCTGGCGAAGGGAAAAGCTGCCAAGTAGGCGACGATCTGCCTCGCGTCGATCTTCCTGCGCTCGATCTGGCCGGCGTTCTCAGGCTCGTCCCGCGAACTCGCGCGTTTCCGTGGACACTTTAACCTTCTCGCCTTCCTTGATAAATAACGGAACCCGAATTTCGATGCCGGTTTCGAGCTTGGCGGGCTTGGTCACGGTGCCGCTCGATGAATCTCCCTTAACCGCGGGCTCCGTGTAAGTGACGTTCAGTTCCACATGAGGCGGCAAGTCGAGGCCGATGGGATTGCCGTTGTATTTATGCAACTGGATGATGGAGCCTTCGACTAGAAAATCCAGAGCATCGGCCATCATCTCGGCGGAAAGGGTGAGCGTTTCGAAGCTCTCCTGGTCCATGAAATGGAAACCGGTGCCGTCGCTATAAAGATAGGAGGCCGGGACAGTTTCGAGATCGGGATCCTTGAATTTGTCGCTAGCCTTGAATGACTTATCGAAGACGGCGCGGGTGAGCAGGTTGCGCATCTTGAGGCGAACCAGGGTCTGGGCGCCGCGCGCGGTGGGCGTGGAGACTTCGGCCTCGAGACACACGAAGGGCGTGCCGTCGAATTCAAAGAACGTTTTGCGCTTTACGTCGATGGCATCGATGAGTGCAGCCATAATTTCCTTTAATGGTAACGCACGCCGAGGCTTACCTGTCCTGGCCAAAATTTTTGCGCAAGATTCCAGCCAAAATAATTAAGTACGCGGCGAGGCGGACGACGTAAATCCATGGACTGGCTTCGTTGGGATGCGCGGTTTTCAAAATTGCGAGGCGATTCACCCCTTCGACTAGAAACGAGATGCCGAAACAAAAGAAGAGCGCATCGCGGGTGCGTTTCCAGAATTTGAAGAAGAACATGCTGGCCGTAATCGACGAGGTGGCGATCACTCCCAAGAGAAAGTATTCAACATTCATGACTCGCCCTCCCAAACCAGCCCATATAAGAGGATCATCATCGCGAGCGCGGCGGTCAGCAGCCTCAGAATGTAAAGGTCGACTTCAGGAAATATGACCAAGTCGACGAAAACCAGGGCGTTGGAGAGCGCGAGTCCGATGAAACAAAGGCCGCTCCAGAGCAGAAGCTTGACGCGGCTCCGGGCGTAGCCGCGAAGGAGAAGCACGCCGCAAGTCAGAGTCACTAATGCTCCGATAATGTAAACCGCGGATACCATCAACTCTTCTCCTTGGCGAAGCGAAAGGCGCGGGCAAACTGCTCCACCGCCGAGGGTGCTTTCGCGTGGATTAATTTCGAAATGCGAATCAGTTCATGACGGTAGGTGCGATCGAGAAGGACCATAAAGTCTTCCCATTCCACCGACTGCGAGCGATAGAGGTATGCGCCGGGCTCCGGCGACTGGAGCGCGAGCAACCCTTTCTTGACGAGGTCCCGCAGGACGGCTTGGGTTCCCTCGGGCGAAATGTAGAGGGCGCTCGCCATTTCGCTCACGGACCAGACCTTTGGCCGTTTATTCCAGATCAATAGCAAGGCCTCGATTTCGGGAACGGTGTCAATTTTTTCGAGGACAAACTCGTCGACCGTCGATCTTTCGTCTTTCTTGTCCACCACTGGAATCCGTCGCGAGGAATTTTGTGGTGCGATTTTCTCCCTGCGATAATAGCGCGTCCGCAAGGTTGTGTGTGTTTGCGACAACTTGTTTTTGCCTCGATATAGGGCCGTGCTTTCCCCGGGCAGAGAAGATTAGACTGTGAGCAAGCAATGCTTCTGCCTCGTCTTTACGCCATTCTCGACGCCGACTGCTTCGCCGACGGCGAAGGGATGCTGAATGCGGCGGCCGAACTGGCCGCGGGCGGCGTGGTACTTCTTCAATATCGCAATAAATCCGGCAACGCGCGTGAGATGTTCGAACAGGCGCGGGAACTGAAGCGGCGCGTGAGCGGACGCGCAAAACTCATCATGAACGATCGCGCCGACCTTTGCCTGGCGGCCGAGTTCGATGGACTGCATGTTGGGCAGGACGATCTGTCTCCCGATGCCGCTCGCCGCATCATCGGCGCTGGATCGCGAGAAAATCCACGCCTACTGGGCGTCTCGACGCACAATCCCGAGCAGTTCGCCGAGGCGGACAGAACGTCGGCCGACTACCTCGCCATCGGCCCGGTTTTTAACACGACAAGCAAGGTGAATCCCGATCCTGTTGTTGGCCTCGAAGGCGTCCGCCGTGCTCGCGCTCTGACGCGCAAGCCGCTGGTTGCTATCGGGGGAATTGGCCGCGCGAACGCCCGTTCGGTGATCGACGCCGGGGCGGACTGCGTTGCGGTGATATCCGACTTGTTACGGGATCCGCGCAAATCAGCAGAGGAATTTTTGCGAATATTAAGGTAAGGTTCTTGCTGGGAACAGCCGCTGTTGCTGTTCGGCGGTCCAACGGGCCGCTTTGTTCCGCAAACCCAGGAGATTCGTGAGCAGCGACGTTCGCCGTCCACCGCAACCGCCGAATTCAGGTCAGCCCGCCCCCAGCGACTGGGAGCGGCACACTCATCAGGATTCCGAACTCGTCAAGGGGCTAGGCCTGACCAGCGCCACCATGCTGGTGATGGGCTCGATGATCGGATCGGGCATCTTTATCGTGTCGGCGGAGATCGCGCGGGAGACGGAGTCGCCGGCACTGCTGATTGGCGCATGGCTGATCACCGGGTTTCTGACTATCGTGGGCGCGCTCTGCTACGGCGAACTGGCGGCGATGATGCCGCGAGCCGGCGGGCAATACGTTTATCTGCGCGAGTCGCTCGGGCCGCTCTGGGGATTTCTCTACGGCTGGACGTTGTTCCTCGTCATCCAGACGGGCACGATTGCCGCGGTGGGCGTGGCGTTCGGCAAGTTTCTCGGAATTTTCTGGCCGGCAATTTCATCGAGCCATTGGATTTTGCATCTCTGGAAAGTCCCGAAGATTCCCATAGGCCCGATGGTGCTGGGCGGCATGGACGTTGGCCTGAATACGCAGAACCTGGTTGCGATTCTGGTAGTCATTGCGCTTTCGATCATCAACATTTTTGGCGTGAAAACGGGCGCGTTCATCCAGAATATTTTTACCGCCGCAAAAGTATCGGCTCTGCTCGGGCTCGTGCTCTTCGGAATTTTCCTGGGCCGCAACGCGGTTGCTGTGGCGGCGAATTTTGGCGCGAATTTCTGGAGGAATTCCGGGCTTGGCACGCTGCATGAAGTGGGCGGAGGCGTTCTTGTCTCCACGCTGACCGTGCTTGCCATCGCGCAGGTCGGCTCGCTCTTTTCGGCCGACGCGTGGAACAACGTCACGTTCACCGCCGGCGAGGTGAAAAATCCCAGCCGCAACCTGCCGTTGTCGCTGGCCCTTGGAACGGGCGTGGTCATCGCTCTGTACATCGGCTGCAACTTTATTTATCTGGGCGCGCTGCCGCTGGTGGGAAATCCGGCGGGAACAAGCCTGATCGATCGTGGCATTCAATATGCCAGCGAAGACCGCGTCGCGACTGCGGTCATCACGCAGATGTTCGGCTCGAGCGGCGGCAAGCTGATGGCGCTGGCCATCATGATTTCCGGCTTTGGCTGCTGCAATGGCCTGATTCTGGCCGGCGCGCGCGTCTATTACGCGATGGCCAAAGATGGATTGTTCTTCAAGAGCGTCTCGCGCCTGCATCCTCAATATAAGACGCCGGTGGTATCGCTGATGGTGCAGATGGTCTGGACTTGCATCCTCTGCATCTCGGGCAGCTATGGACAGCTCCTCGACTACATTATTTTTGCGGTTTTGGTGTTCTACATTCTGACCATCATCGGTCTCTTTGTTTTGCGCCGAACACAGGCCGATGCGCCGCGGCCGTACAAGGCCATCGGCTACCCGATGCTGCCCGCAATTTATATCGTCATGGCTTTATTTATCGACATCGTGCTGTTGCGCTACAAGCCGCAATACACATGGCCGGGATTGATCATCGTGTTGCTGGGTATTCCGGTGTACTATTTGTGGTCGCTGCGCAGCCGCAGCGCCGCCGCTTAGGTTTCAAGGAGAGACGAAAGAATGGCCAATCTGCTGGCGACCAAGCCACTCGAAATGATTCTGGATGAATCTGCGGAACACGGAGAACACTCGCTGAAGCGGGCGTTAGGTCCGACGAACCTGATTACTCTTGGCATTGGCGCCATTATTGGAGCCGGAATTTTTGTCCTGACCGGCGCGGCAGCCGCGCAGTATGCCGGACCGGCGATTGTGCTTTCGTTCATTCTGGCTGGCATCGCTTGCGCCTTCGCGGGTCTCTGCTACTCGGAATTCGCGGCGCTGATTCCGATTGCCGGGTCGGCCTACACCTATGGCTACGCGACCCTGGGCGAGATCTTCGCCTGGATCATCGGATGGGACCTGATCCTCGAATACGCCTTTGGCGCCGCCACCGTCGCTTCAGGCTGGAGCGGCTACGTAAACAGCTTCCTGCAGGACTATGGCATCCACTTGCCTCCTTCGCTAACTGCGACTCCCGGCACTGACATGGTGATGTACAACAATCGGTGGGAGCGCCTGGCGACGATCCTACCCACGCTGCAAGCCCACGGCGTCGATCCAGGATCCCTCACCCACGCGCACGGTTCGTTCAATCTGGTCGCATTTATTGGTATCGTCCTCGTAACCGTCATCCTCGTCATCGGCATTCAGGAGTCGGCCAACTTCAACTCGGCGATCGTCATTGTCAAGGTTGCGATCGTGCTTACGTTTATTGCAATAGCGGGTGGCTTCATTCTGAAGAACCCGGAGATCGCCGCCCGCAACTGGCATCCCTTCATCCCACCGAATACTGGCGAATTCGGACATTACGGCTGGTCGGGAATCGCGCGCGGAGCCGGCGTGATTTTCTTTGCTTACATCGGATTTGACGCCGTCTCTACCGCGGCGCAGGAGGCGAAGAAACCGCAACGCGATATGCCGATTGGCATTCTCGGATCGCTCGTGATTTGCACCATCCTCTATATTCTTGTTTCCGGACTGCTCACGGGAGTCGTTTCCTATACCACATTGAACGTACCTGATCCGGTTGCGGTCGGCATTGATCACACCGGCGTGCGCTGGGGCAGCGTGCTTGTGAAACTGGGCGCGATCGCTGGCTTGGGCAGCGTGATGCTGGTGATGTTACTGGGGCAGTCGCGGGTGTTCTTTTCAATGTCGCGCGATGGTCTTCTGCCGGAATGGGCGGGCGCCGTGCATCAGCGATTCCGGACCCCATGGATCTCGAGTATTACCGTCGGCATCTTCGTGGCGATTTTCGCGTCACTCATTCCGATCGGCATTCTCGGCGAACTCGTCAGCATCGGCACACTGCTGGCATTTGTAATCGTATGCGCAGGCGTATGGATTCTGCGTGTGCGCCGCCCCGACCTTCCGCGTCCGTTCAAGACACCCATGGTTCCATTCGTACCGATCATGGGAATTCTAGTGGCTGGTCTCATGATGGTGAGCCTGCCTCTCAGCACCTGGCTGCGACTGATTATCTGGCTGGCGATCGGTATGGTTATTTACTTCGGCTATGGCCGCCACCACAGTCGGGTGCAAGCGGCGGTGGCCGGGCAAAAGGCGAAGTTAGCTGGAGTTCGGTGAGACGCGCGGCCTGCCATGTCTCTACGCTGATTTTATTTCTTGCAGCTTGCGCGCGATCGCGGTGACCATTCGCCGCGGCGCGAAGCGTACCGATTGCGCCACCAGCCAATTCTTGAAGCCTGAGATCACGACCGGCTTTCCAGCCATCAGCGCGCGATAGCCATCCTCCGCCACCGTGCGGGCGTCCATGGTTCCATAGGTGGTCAGGCGGATGCCCGTGATCTTCGCGCGTTCCTGAAATTCGGTCGCGGTTGGACCAGGGCAGAGACACGTGACAGTAACGCCCGTTCCCGCGAGTTCGTTGGAGATGGCCTCGGATAGATGCAGGACATAGGCTTTGGTGGCGTAATAGACCGCCATCAGCGGTCCAGCCTGAAATGCCGCGGTGGACGCCACGTTCAGGATGCGTGCGGCCGTTTTCCCGGTCCGAGCACGCTCGATCATGCCGGGGAGATAGAGGCGCGTGAGGTGTGTCAGGGTTGTGATGTTGACCTGAATTTGACGCAGGCATTCTTCGAGATCGTTCTCAGCGAAGAAGCCATACTGACCGAAGCCGGCATTGTTGACGAGGATGTCGACTGCGATGTTGGCGCGCGTGGTTTGGTCGAGGATGTATGCGGAGGCGCCCGGATCGGAAAGGTCGACGGCGAGAATGAGCGAGCGCGTGCCGTGTGCTTTTTCAAGTTCGGACGCCAACTGCCGGAGCTTGTCGCCGCTCCGCGCCACCAGCACAAGATCGTGACCTTCGCGCGCGAAGATGCGGGCGAGTTCGAGTCCGATGCCGAACGAGGCTCCCGTGATGAGTGCGGTTTTGCGGTCAGGCATGAAGAGATTGGCGTGGGCCACACCGACGTGGAAAGTATAACCCGCGGTTGTTCCTTGAGCGGCGTGCTGGGGACTGGCCGCGCCCTTTTACTCATTCCATCTCCCGAGGGTGCCCCGTCCTTGTGTCTGCGTTCTGTGCAGACACAAGGCGGGGAGTTTGACCTCCCATCCCCACCACCACTCCCATCTGTTCTCTCTTCCGCGCCGTCCACTGCGACTCAACTTCCACCACTCCCTCAACCCCTGACATGTAGTGGCGAAAACTGCTCCACGCCCAATCCTCCGAACTCCGCACCAGGCCGCGCCTCACCGGATTTCGGTGCATGTAACGCAACTTCTCGATCCGCTTAGCCTCACTCCAAACATTGAAGTCGTAATACCGCGGCTGCCACAACAGACCGCCCTCCGGCGTGCGCAAGCGACGCGCTACATTCTGCTTGAGCATTTGCAGCGCGACGGAAAGCTTGGCCCGTTCCGGCTCGCTCAGCAGCAGATGAACGTGTTCGGGCATGACCACGTACCCGGCGACGTAGAATCCATACCATTGCCGCGTTTGCTCAAAAGTTTGCTCGAAGATGTCACGGGTGGGCGCTGTGCCCAGAAGCGGAGCGCGTCCATAGCAACTGAACGTCACAAAGTGCAAACAGCGCGATTCCTGAAAGCGTTTCAGGCTCCACGGCATGTCTGCATCGTAACTCCGGAACCTCGGCTGCGAAGACCACAGCAGCTAAAATTCCTCATCGTTCTTCCAGAATTGGGAAAGTCAAAGTCCCCGCCCTGTCGCAGAAAACGCGACAAGGGCGGGGCACCCTCGGGAGTCCGAATGGAGTTTGACTTTCCAGTTGCAGACGGAAACCCGGGGGGGTGGAACATCCGAAGAAATCGACTCTCGAGGTTTTTCGGGGAATGGAAAATGCATCCCGCCATCGCAAACCTGCCGCACCATGGCTTCGTGCCATCGGCATCCTAATCTTCAATTTCAGAGCTCCCCGGGGCGCCCGAGCAGTTAACTCCCCGCCCTTCAGCGACTTGCCAGTCTTTACGTGAACTTAGCAATATGTACGTACAGTATTGTCAATATGCCATTGACAGGCATGCCTTAGGCACGTTTCTGGCGTCCGGCGACCCTAAGTCATTGCTGGTGAAGAACCTATCTCGAACAGTGTCCCTTCTCCGCGTGAAAATCGTTCGAAATTTCAGGCGAAGCTAAGTCATTCGTCGTGAAGAGCTTATCTGTAGCGTCATTCTTCATCCGCTTGCCAGTCGCACTACCCAAAAAAATATTTTTGGCGAAATCTATGCGAAGGTGTGTGACCTTCGAAAAAAGGATGTGACATCCATCACAAGGCAGGCTCGTCCAAAGAAATGGCGGGCCCACTCGATTGAGCCCGCCTCTTCTGCAATCTGACTTCTTACTTCTGCAATCGACCTTAGACGTGTGCCAGAGCCGGCTCGACGCCGTAGATCGAGTACCACGAGGTCGCAGCCTTCAGCTTGCTGTTGACGTTCTCTATGTTCTTCACGCCTTCGGTTTCGAGCCATTTGCGGAAGGCATCGGCGCCATGCTTTGCGTAGACAGGGATGCCGTCTTTCCAGGTGGCGCGGCCGCAGAGCACGCCGTTGAACTTGACGCCCGATTCGCCCGCCAGTTCAAGCGTTTCGCTGAATTCAGCATTGCTGACACCAGCCGACAGATAAATGAACGGCTTAGTGGCGACATTCGCCGCCTTGTGGAAGAGGTCGATCGCTTCCTTCTTTGTTATAGGCCTTCTCGCCGGTGAATGACTTCGTGCCTTCCACGCACTTCATGTTGACCGGCACTTCGACTTTAAGCACGTCGACGCCATAGCGGTCCTTGCTGAACTCGCGCATGCTTTCGGTGACGATGTGCGGCTTTTTCTTCGCGTACTCGATGCCCTTTTCATCTGCGCCCTCTTCGTAGCCGACGAACTCGAGGAAGAAGGGAATGTCATTGGCGCGGCACTCGTCGCCGATGCGCTCGACCCAGGCGTGCTTTTGCTCGTTGACGTCTTTCGGATCGTATGGGGTGTAGTACAGGAGGATTTTGACGCAATCGGCACCCGCTTCTTTCAAGCGCCGCGCGGACCAATGCGTGAGCAGATCGGGCAGGCGGCCGGGACCGGTTTTGTCGTATCCGGTTTTTTCATAGGCGAGGAGCAGGCCCGCGTTCTTGGCGCGGCGCTTCGAGGCGGGAAGGCCCCATTCGGGATCGAGCAGGATGGCGCTGGCGTGCGGCGTCAGAACCTCCGTGACGAGCGACTTGAACTCTTCCATCATCGCATCGGTTACGGTCGAGCCTTTTTCTTTGGCGAGCGACTTTTGCAGCGAGCCGCGTTGGTCCATCGCAGCTGCGGCGATGACGCCGTGTTCGTTCGAGACTGCCTTCAACCCTTTGAGTTTTCCGGGGGTAAGTTTCATAAATCCTCCTTATGAGTGCGGAAACAACAGATTATTCTAACCTTTAGCTTGCGCCAATGAAACCGGCATCGAACGTGTGTATGAACTTTGAGACGTGACCCGGATCACTGCGGAGATCACGCGCCTGGTTCACTCGCTTGGTCCACTGGCTTGGTTCCACTCGCTTGGATCACTGGCGGAGTGCCAGTCCTGCCAGCACGGATTTTTGCCGGGCAATGAGAGTTTGGATGCCTTGGCGCGCCAGCGACATCATTTTTGCAAGTTGCGCGTCGTCGAAGACCTGGTGCTCGGCGGTGGCTTGCAGTTCGACGATCTTGTTGCCGGCGGTCATGACGACATTCATATCGACATCGGCGCGCGAATCTTCTTCGTAGTTGAGATCGAGCACTGGCTCACCGTCGACGATGCCGACGCTGATCGCGGCGACGAAATCCTTGATGGGTGCGGCAGTTAGCGTTCCCGCATCGATCAGGCGTTGCAGCGCAAGGCCGAGTGCGACGAAGGCCCCGGTGATGGAAGCGGTACGGGTGCCGCCATCGGCCTGGATGACGTCGCAGTCAATCCAGATGGTGCGCTCGCCGAGATGCTGCAGGTCGGCGACGGCGCGAAGCGAACGGCCGATCAGGCGCTGGATCTCCTGGGTGCGTCCACTCTGCTTGCCCCTGGCGGCTTCCCGCGCGGTGCGGGTCAAGGTGGAGCGGGGAAGCATCCCGTATTCGCCGGAGATCCAACCTTTGCCAGTGTTGCGCAGGAATGCGGGCACGACCTCTTCGACCGAGGCCGTGCAGATCACGCGCGTGTTGCCCATTTCAATGAGCGCCGAACCCTCGGCGGTCGAAATGAAATCGGGAACAATGTTGATGGGACGGAGTTGATCGGGAGCGCGGTTATCGTTGCGAAAGAACATTGAAGGAATTCTAACAGCCAGAGAAACTCATCGTGCGATGATGGGCACGTCTCAATTCGGAGCGGGAGTCGCTTTTCTAATTTCCCGCCTGCTCCATCGTCGCCACGTCGAACCAGTCGCTCAGATCGGCGTGGCCGGCGAGAGTGTCACGGGTTTTGCCATCCACCAGAATTCGCACTCGTTGAATTCCCTGAACGTTTGCGGCCAGTGTTTCCACCAGTGAATTCACGGTCAGTTGCTCGGTGAGGATGCCGGAGCGGTGCTCATCGGCGAAGGCCGAGTTCACGTCGATGACCGCCGTGCCCGGTTCGAGCAGATAGATGCTCCGAATGTCCGAGCCCGGCGAAAGAGGATGGGCCGCGCCCGGCTGCTGATAGACGCGCAGGAGAGCGCGCAGCAATTCTTCGCCGCGCTGCTGGCGTCCCCCGGGAAGCGGGATTTGCGCCGATTGCGGGCGAAGGGCGCCGGTGCCATCGTCGGCGACGTAGAGCGTCACAGTCTCGGTGGGACCGGCCGCAGGCGGAGCGACCGGAAGAGCGCTGGTGGCCATCGGTTCGAGTTCGCGCGCCTGGTGGCGCATATGCCGCGCGTAGAGGCCCATCGTGACGACCAGCACGAGCATCACAGCCACGCTGATGACGAGATGGCGCGGGATCATGGGTGCACCTTCGAAAAATCGGGCCATCGGGCGATTGGGTTATCGGGCCATCTAGATTCAAACGCAAGGTCGCAATTGCGGGATAGTGTCCTTGCAAACGTGAGAAAAAAAACGAACCCTGGGATCATCGGAACATCAGGTAATCGTGAATTTGCTTTCGAAGTTAAATCGCCCGATGACCCGATCACCCGATGACCCGATTCCCCTCTCATCGCTGCACTCCGAGTCGGTCGCGCACCGAAACGACGGCGTCTGCAATGGCGGCGGCGGCCTGTTGCTGATAGGTGGCGGAGTTCACATCGTCGGCGCCGGGCGTACTGGGCGCGAGTTCTACCGCTATGGCGGGCATCAGCACGTTGTTCAAAGGCCGCAGAGAAGCGGTCGACCAGCGCACGGGCATCTTTCTTTTTTGCAGTTCGGTCATGACCGCGGCCGCGACCGCGCCGCTGGCGGCGAGCGCCGGAGCCTGTGCCCCATCCCATGCGCGAAACGTTCCCTTGCTGGCGCCCTCCTGCGGCAGTAATGAGGTGTAGACGCGCGCGCCGCTGCCTTGTGAAACCGCGTGGAGGTCGATGTACAGAACCGCTTGCCCAGTGTTGGCCAGTCCGGCGCGCTGGTCGAACGGCACCGTGTTGTCTCCCTCGCGCGACATTTGCACCGCGAATCCTCGCAGGTCGAGTTCGTGACGCAACAAGCGCGCGAATCCGAGCGTTACATCTTTTTCCGGGAGCCCGTCGTTGAGGGCGGCGCCGCGTTCGTCGCCGCCGTGCGCGGCGTCTACGAAAACGAGCGGGCGGCGAATGACCGGCGCATTTCCGGCCGCGATGGGCACTTTAGATTGCGAGGACCCCGCCTGTGTCGCGGGAGAAGCCGCGGCAGTCGCGTTGTTTGCGGCCGGGGCTGCGGAAAGCGTGATGGTCTTCCCGCCATTGCTGAAGGTGGCCAGCAGCGGGTTGGTCGCGGCCACATCAATTTCGGCTGCGCCGTTCGACTCGGAGTAAGACGCCTGCGTGATGGTCTTATCGGTAAAGGAAATCTGCTGGCTGCCGGGATTGACCACCGGATCGCGCTTAAACAGCATGCGCACGCGGCCTGGCTCGGTCGAGATGGTCGGGTCGACAGGCGCGGTGAAGTTCAGCGTCAGGCGCGGCGGCGGCCCGGATTCGATTTGAAAGCTCGGTTGAATGGCAATATCGCCGACCAGCAGGCGACGCCCGGCAGGATGGAAATCGACTGCGGCGCCCAGAAAACGGGGCAGCAGATTGCCGATGGAGGCGAGCGGAACAAATCCGCGGGCATTCTCGATCAGGAACGGAGCGCCGAGGTCCAACTCCCGCCCGCGAATCTTGCAGTGCGTCTTGCCAGCCGTGAAATCAGCCTCGACTGCGTTATAGCGAATGCTCCACCGCGGACCAGAGATCTGGCTGCTAACGCGCCCCAGCGGTTCCAGCAATTCGAGCAGGCCGACGTATTCGCGGCCGGAGCGGTCGAGCACCGGCAGAGTGTAAGTCGCGACGGGTGCGTAGATCGAGAGCTGTTTTTCTCCAGCGTCGGGCGCCGCGACGATCACAGCTGTAAGCGTTACGCTTACGATCACCGCCAGAGCGAAGGCCGCGGCCCATAACCTAATCATGGCAATAATCAACACTCGAGATTGCAGACTTGATAATGGGCATGCACCTAAAAGCTATCGCCTTGCGTGCGGCTCACGCCAGAAGAATGTGCCCTCTTCCGCACGACCTGATTTTACTGGGAACTGAGGACTGGCAACCGGAAACTGTTCTTCTACTCCAGCGCATACACTGTGAGCCCGCTTAGCAGCTTGGGATAGAAATCGGTGGACTTCTGGGGCATCACCTCGCCCGCAAAGGCGATGTTGCGCATCTGATCGATGCGCACCGGATTCATCAGAAAGGCCATCTGGGCCTGGCCGCTTCGCACCTGCGCGAGAGCCTCACCTGCCTCGCGGATGTAGTGAACATTTTGCTGGTTGCGAATGGCTTCTTCGGAGATATGCAGACAGCTCTCGAGCAGGCATTTGTGCAGTTGCACAACGTCGAGGGTCTGCTGGCGCAAGGAGAGATTGCCAAAGACGCTGGTGCCAATTGCTTTTGGAGTATGGAGCAGGAATGCGCGCTCGCCGCCAACGGCGAGAAGCGCGCTCCCCGCATGGCCGGCCTGCTTGAGAATCGTGCTTGCGCGGGTAGCGTCGATTCCGGGATCGACCTCTTCCAGATTGAAGAACTGGCGCGCTGTTCCCGCAAACTCATCCAGGCGCGCTTGCGCAAGGCCAAAAACCACGCGATGCGTCGGCAGAATCACGAGCCCGGGCGCGTCCATGTCGACGAAGGTCATCATCACCCAATCGTGCGGCGAAGCCGTCTGCGCCAACTGCGTATTCGTCTGGCGGCCCTGGCACTCGTTGCGATAGGTCAGCGCGGTCTCATAGCGATGGTGGCCGTCGGCGATGATCAGCTTCCGGTCGCTCATCTTCTCCGCAACCGCCGCGATGACGGCTGGATCCGAAATCCGCCACAGCCGGTGAAGCACACCATACTCGTCGGTGACTTCGACATCCGGCAGGTTTGTGCCTGCGGCCGCGGAGAGCGCACCATCCACCTTTCCTGACCCCTCATACAGCATGAAAATCTGCCCGAAGTGCGCCCGAGTGGCCCGCAGAAGGTCAAGCCGGTCGGCCTTGGGCTTGGAGAGAGTCTGCTCGTGCCGAAAAACCACGCCCGCGGAGTAGTCCTCGATCTGGCCGAGCCCAATGAAGCCTTGCCGCTCGGCCATGGCCTCGGCCCCCGGAGCATTCCCCGGAACTCCGCCCGGAACTCCGAACGTCTGCGTGTATCGGTAGAGCGCTGGCTCGGCATCCTGGCGCAGCACTCCGTCCTGGCGCCATTGCTTGAGACTTCCCGCCGCCCGCGTGTAGACGTTGTCGGACGCGGTATCTCCATCAAAACGCTTGCCCAGGATGATTCGGACCAAGTTGTAGGGACTGGCCTGATAGTACCCATCCTGCATTGAGGGAGTGATCTTGTCGTAGGGCTGGGTCACGACTTGCCGGAGCTGCACCCGGTCGGCGACGTAGCGCAAGGCTCGAAATGGAGAGATGGTAGCCATGAACTAAGGCACGAGCGACGCAGAAATTGTAGCAGGCGCGGAGGCACACATTGGCGTTTCAGACACCCGGATGCGGGACAACCGACGATCCGATTCGCGCAATCTTAGGTATTCGGAAAAGGATATTGCGAAAAAGGTGACACTACTTTTTCCGGACTGTGCTACTATCCCGCTTAGTTAGCGATTTCTGTCATCCCGGGTGTGGCGGGTTAACCCTTCTGGCGCGGATTTTGAGCTGATTAGCAGGGCCTATGCGGTGCGGCGAATCGTTGTCGGCTTGGACGTTTTTCACGATTCTGCTGATGGTTGCTGCCGTCTACACCCTCCCGGCGCAGGCGCAAAACTCTACCGAAGACGTTCACATCCAGCCGCGTATTCAGCCGCCCGCGCCGAAGGATCCGGCCGAGCAGGGCGACCCCTCGCTGCGCACCCACACCAAGCCCGTCAAGGTCGATGTGAACCTGGTGCTCGTTCCCGTCACCATTACCGATCCCATGAACCGGCTGGTCACTGGGCTTGATCGCGATAACTTCAGTCTTTTCGAGGGCAGGGAACAACAGGAGATCAAGACCTTTTCCAGCGAAGATGCTCCCGTGTCGCTCGGTGTGATCTTCGATATGAGCGGCAGCATGACCAGCAAGATCGAGCGCGCCCGCGAGGCGGTCATCGAGTTCTTCAAGACCGCCAACCCGCAGGACGAGTTCTTCATGATCACCTTCGCCGATAAGCCGGAAGAGATCTCCGACTTTACGAACTCGATCGACGACATTCAGGGGAAGCTGGTCTATACGATCCCGAAAGGCCGGACCGCGCTTCTCGACGCCATCTATCTCGGCATCAGCAAAATGCGCCAGGCCAAGTATCCGAAAAAGGCGCTGCTGATTATCTCCGATGGCGGTGACAACCACAGCCGCTACACCGAGGGAGAGATTCGCTCCATGGTCAAAGAAGCCGATACGCTGATCTACGCCATCGGCATCTATGATCATTATTTTCCGACCGAGGAAGAGCGCCTTGGCCCCGGCCTGCTGAGCGAGATTACCGAACTGACCGGCGGACGCGCTTTTACCATAGACAACCCTAACGACTTAGCTGACGTCTCTACAAAAATTGGTATTGAGCTACGCAACCAATATGTCCTCGGATACCGTCCAAAGAACCCGGGCCACGACGGCAAATGGCGTAAGATCAAAGTAAAGCTGAATCCGCCTAAAGGACTGCCGCCGCTACGGGTGTATGCGAAGACTGGTTACTATGCGCCGACGGAATAACCTTGTTCTGCTGACTTTCCTGTTCCTAACTCTTTTTGCCTACTCGCAGACTGCGGCTGGTCCGGCGCAGACGGCGCCTTCGGTGCAACCGGCAGCACACACGCCGGTCGCGCCGCAGAGTCAGGCTGCCGATCAGAATCAGACACCGCCCGTGAACCCGGCGCCACCCAGTTCTCAGCCGCCGGCTGATGCAAGTCCGGCTCAGGCGGGACAAGGTGCGCCTCCCGACTCCGCCAATCAACCGCTTTCGCCCAGTGGCCAGCAGAATCCCGACTCCGGCGATAGCGGTGTTTTCGTCTTTAAGAAAGAAGTGGAAGAGGTCGTCCTGCACGCCACCGTCATCGATAACAAGCAGCACATCGTGACCAACCTCGACAAGAATAATTTCAACGTCTTTGAGGACGGCCATCCGCAGACCATCACTTCTTTCCGCCACGAGGATATTCCGGTCGCGATGTGCATTGTGGTCGATAACTCCGGCTCGATGCGCGAGAAGCGCGAGAAGGTGAACGCGGCGGCGCTGAACCTCGTGCGCGCTTCCAATCCCAACGATGAGGTGTGCGTCGTCAACTTCAACGACGAGTACTATCTCGATCAGGATTTCACCTCCAACATCAACAAGCTGAAGCAGGGCCTGGAGAAGATCGAAACGCGTGGCGGCACGGCTCTGTATGACGCAGTGGTAGCCTCAGCCAACCACCTCAAGCAGGATGCCAAGCTGGAAAAGAAAGTGATCTTCGTCGTTACCGATGGCGACGACAACGAGAGCACCGAAACGCTTGAACAAGCGGTGCGCCGCCTGCAAACCGAAAATGGCCCGACGGTGTATGCCATCGGACTGCTGGAAGGCGAAGACCATGCACGCCACGCCAAGCGCGCCCTGCAAATCATGTGCGAAAAGACCGGCGGAATTGTCTTCCTGCCGAAGACGCTCGATGAAGTGGATGCCATCAGCCGCAGCGTGGCCCATGATATCCGCAGCCAATACACGATCGGCTACAAGCCGACCACGCCCAAGAGCGTGGGAGGTTATCGTTCGGTGAAGGTGGACGCGCATTCGTCGAAGCACGACAAACTCACCGTGCGCACCCGAAGCGGTTACTACGCGGGGCAGGAAGCCTCGAGCGCCGGCGGGCAATAAGCCATTTTCGGTCACATTTCGTTTTCCGCGGATTTCCACAGATTCGCGCGGATAACCGAAAACAAAAACAAGAAATAAAGAGAGATCCGCGAAAATCCGTGTAAATCCGCGGGGAAGAATTCGGCGTTACCGATTGCCAGGTTACCAAATTGCAGGATTACGAAATCCTCTGATTGACGGTTCCCGCACCGTTCCTTAGTCTGATATCGTGCCTACGATTACCGCATCACCCCGCCTGCGCGTCAGCGACGACATCACCAAACTCGTCGGTGAAACTCCCATGCTTCAGCTCAAGAAACTGGCGCCCAAGGGAGCGGCAGACATCTTCGCGAAGCTCGAATATCTGAACCCGGGCGGAAGCGTAAAGGACCGCGCCGCCATCGGCCTGATTGCGCGGGCCGAGGCGGAAGGGAAGTTAAAGCCCGGCGGCACCATCGTCGAGGCTACGGCCGGCAATACCGGCATCGGCCTCGCGCTCATCGGCGTGAATCGTGGCTATAAGGTTCGCCTCTTCGTGCCCGAGAAATTTTCCGAGGAGAAAGTTCTGATCATGCGGGCCTTCGGCGCCGAGGTCACGCGCACGCCGGATTCGGAAGGCATGCAGGGCGCTATCCAGCGCGCTCGCGATCTCGCCGCGACAGACAGTTCGGCATTTCTCTGCGCTCAGTTCGATAATCCCGCCAACACCGACTACCACTACGAAACCACCGCCCACGAAATCTACGAGCAGATGGAAGGCCGCATCGACGCCATCACCATCGGCTGCGGCACTGCCGGAACATTCAGCGGCATCGCCCGCTATTTGAAGGAGCGCATCAAGAAGGTCTACTGCGTGGCCGTCGAGACGCAAGGCTCAATCCTCGGCGGCGGCAAAGCCGGCCCACACAAAGTCGAAGGCATCGGCAACAATTTCATCCCCGGCAATTTCGACCGCTCCGTCTGCGATGAAGTCTTCATGGTCACCGACCCGCAAGCCTTCGGCATGGTGAAAGATCTGGCCGCTAAAGAAGGCGTGCTCGGCGGCTCAAGCTCGGGCGCAAATGTCTACGCGGCGGTGGAAATCGCCAAGCGGCTAGGACCGGGGAAGCGGGTGGTTACCATGATTCCGGATTCGGCCGAGCGCTATCTGTCGAAGAAGATCTTTGAAGGTGGAATCTAGACGCGCAGCGTGTGTCTCACCAAAAGCCCGCTTCGCCACGAGTAGTTCCGTCTTCGCTCGACAATGAGCGGGTTTAGCGCCGAGTGACTGCCAGAAACATCTCCGGGTTATACTGCAAGGAAAAGGAAGAGGACATCCCTGACAACTAAACGGATTATGCCCACCAGATAGCCTGAAGGCCGTGGATAGGGACGAAAAAGATGGGAGACGAATTCCTCGCCAAAACGAAGGGCTTCAGTCGGACTTTTGTGATCCACTCCAGTACCAATCCTTACGCCGCCGCGGCCGCGATGGAATGATGGTCCCACTGCGAGAGATGTTGCTCTTGTTGTTCGCTTTCGAAATTCCATGGCTCGATTTTCTCTGTCTGGCAGGAGCGATCGCTCTCTTCGAAGGAGCCGTAACTGGCTGGGGTAGAACCCAAGGACGAGGCGGGAGTCATACCTGGCCCGTGCCTGTCTGGCTTCGTCCGATATTCGCAGTCGTGGGCTTCGCTCTCTTCGCGTTTGGACTAATCGATCTTTTCCTTAAACTTGCTCGATGACTAACGCTTCGACCTTAAGAACGCCTTGACATTGTGTCCGAACTAAAGCTTACATTCAACTAGTAAGAAGGTGGACCGAGGAGCAATCTCTGACTACAAAACAGCCCGGATTTGCCACGCGCGCCATTCACGCCGGACAAGAACCCGATCCCACAACTGGCGCGGTCAACGTTCCCATCTATGCTTCCTCGACTTACGTCCAGGAAGAAATCGGCAAGCACAAAGGCTATGAATATTCGCGCGTCTCCAATCCCACGCGCGATCGCCTCGAAACCAATCTCGCCGCGCTCGAAGGCGGAATCGCCTCCAAGGTCTTCGCCAGCGGCATGGCCGCGATCAACGCGGTCGCAACCATGCTCAAAGCCGGAGACCACATCGTTGCCGGCCACAATCTCTACGGCGGAACCCCACGGCTCTTCGATCAGGTGCTGGTCAATTTCGGACTCACCTTCAGCTACGTCGATACCTCCGATCTCGACGCGATCAAGAAAGCGCTGCAACCAAACACGCGCCTCGTCTTTCTGGAGACGCCGACGAATCCGCTCATGGAGCTGTGCGACATTCGTGCGGTCAGTGAGATCGCACATGGTCACGGAGTCGAAGTCGTTGTCGACAACACCTTCATGTCGCCGTTCTTCCAGCGTCCAATCGAACTCGGCGCGGACCTGGTCATCCATTCGACCACGAAGTTCCTCAACGGCCACAGTGATGGTTTGGGCGGAGTCGTTGTCTGCACGAAACAAGAACAAGCAGACAAGCTCGCTTTTCTTCAGAAATGCGCGGGCGCGATTATGTCTCCATTCGAATGCTTCCTGATTTTGCGGGGGGTCAAAACGCTCGCCGTGCGCATGTTGCAGCACGACCGCAATGGCCGCAAGGTCGCGGATTATCTTTCCAAACATGGCAAAGTGCAGAAGGTCTTCTATCCGGGATTGCTTGACCATCCACAGCATGAACTGGCGAAGCGCCAGATGACGGGATTCGGGGCCATGATTGCCTTTGAAACAGGCTCGCTCGCAAATGCGAATAAGATGCTGCGCAAGGTGCGCATTTGCTCGCTGGGAGAATCGCTCGGCGGAGTCGAGACGCTCATCTCGCATCCCGCAACCATGACGCATGCCGCGCTCGGCGAAGAAGGACGCCGCAAGATTGGCATCACCGACGGCATGGTGCGCATCTCGGTCGGCATTGAAGACGTCGACGATATTCTCAACGATCTCGATCAGGCATTGGCGGCGATCTGACAGAGCCGACTTAAATCATCGATTCTTCAAACCACTTGAGGTAATCCGCGCTGCCATTGGTGATGGCGATCTCGATGCACTCCGGAACTTCGTAGGAATGCAACTCAGCGAGCGCCCCGCGCAACGAAGCAAAAGCATCTGCTGTAGTTTTGACGATCAGCAAGTACTCACTCGCGGTCTCCACAGCCGCTTTCCATCGGTAGATGGACTCTATGCCGGGAATGATGTTGACGCACGCCGCGAGTTTGCGCTCCACCAGTGCATGGGCAATCTTGCGTGCTTCTTCGAGCGAGCCGCAGGTTATAAGAACAACTCTTTTGTCAGTCATATAAAATCGTGCGTTGCTTGAGAGATCGATTAGGACACTGCACCAGACTTTACTCTCGAACGCGGTTACAGAGAAAGTGGCTCGCAATCGGACCTGAGAGCCTGGGCACAAATGGCTGGGCAGAAGTTTGGAGCTGCATTTTATACGAGGCAAAGATGACGACCCAAATCAAGTTCGGCACCTCCGGATGGCGAGCCGTAATGGCCGAGGAGTTCACCTTCGCTAATGTACAGCGCGCCCTACATGGAATTGCGCGCCATGTGGTATCGCAAAAGCCGAGTGGCGCCAAGGTGATCCTCGGACGCGATCCGCGTTTCCTGGGCGAGACATTCTGCGCCATGGCTTCCGATCTCCTATCGAGCTACGGGATCACGCCGCTGGCAATCGCCGAGCCGGCGCCCACTCCGGCGATTTCCTATGCCGTCATTCAGTCGAAGGCCGATGGCGCAATCAACTTCACCGCTTCGCACAATCCGCCGGAATATAACGGCATCAAGTTCTCCACGCCCGATGGCGCGCCTTCACTTCCGGAAGTGACAAAGGCCATCGAAGCCGAGATTGCCGCATACGATCAAAATCCGCAGGCTCCGCGCGGTACGAAGGCCAATCAGGAGGCACTCGATCCGCGCGGAATGTATCTCAAGCGCCTTGCCGAAATCGTCGACCTTGGAGTGATCAAGAAATCCGGCATAAAGATTGCCTTCGACCCGATGTGGGGCGCGGCTCGCGGCTATTCCGATGGTGTTCTGCGGGACGCCGGCATTCCAGTTTCGACGGTGCATGATTTCCGCGACGTGCTTTTTGGCGGACACGCGCCTGAGCCGGACGATCATCTGCTGGAAGACTTGCGCCGCGAGATGAGCGAAAGTGGCGCTGTGATCGGAATTGCGACCGACGGAGATGCCGATCGCTTCGGCATTGTGGACGAAGATGGCACATTCCTTCAGCCGAATTACATCATTGCGCTGCTCTTCGACTATCTGGTTGAAACACGCGGCTGGAAGAATGGCGTAGGCAAATCGGTGGCCACGACGAACCTAATTAACGCGCTTGCCGATCACTACAAAATTGAACTCCATGAAACGCCTGTTGGCTTCAAATATATTGGCGAACTGATCAAGCAGGACAAGATTCTGATTGGCGGCGAAGAGAGCGCGGGTCTCTCGATTCGCGGACATGTTCCGGAAAAAGATGGCGTGCTTGCGGGATTGCTGTGCTGTGAGATGGTCGCAAGGCGTGGTACGTCGCTTGGCAAACAACTACAGGCAGTATTTGGCAAAGTTGGTTCCTTCTATCCGCTGCGGGAGAACTTCCGCTTGACGGCTGAGGTGAAACAGAAGTTTACTGAGAAGTTACGTGGCGATCCGGACGATTTCTGTGGCAGCAAAGTTGCCAAGGTCGTGCGAACCGATGGATTGAAGCTGGTCCTCGCCGATGGGTCGTGGGTTTGTTACCGGCTCTCCGGCACGGAACCGGTGGTGCGCGTCTACAGCGAGGCGCGCAGTAAGGAAGGGCTTGCGAAGTTAGGCGCGGCCGCGAAAGCATGGATCTTCGATTAGGACCAGAGACGCGCGCACGAATCCTGCCTCGCCCTGAGTATGGGTTGCGCGCTGTTATGGAACAGGCTCCGCGAGCCGAAGCGTATGCGGCGCGCTGGATCGAACAGAGTCGTCCTGTTTGGAGCTGGCTGGCGCGTGAATGGCGAAAGCTGAGCACGATTCTGGCGGTTGCGATTATCGGTGGAATCGTTCTGCATGCGATGCTGGGACCGAACGGAATCGTCGTTTACCGGCAAAAGCGCGCGGAGATGCAGGAGCTGCAGAGCGAGGTTGACCGGTTGCAGAAGGAGAATGCGCAATTCGCCGAGCGCATTAAGCAGCTTAAGTCCGATCCTAACGCGATTGAGAAGGAAGCTCGCGAACAACTGCATTACACGCGCAAGGGAGAGGTGGTCTTCGTCGCTCCCGCACCTGCGCCGAAACCGCCGCTTGGAAGAGCGAAGAATTAGCTCCTGGCTCTCAGCCCACACAAAGACCTTCGAGGAAATAAAAAGACTTTAACGAAGTGTCGGTGACCGGTCACCGGTGACCGGGTTTGCTTGCGGCTGAGAGCTTGGAGCTTGTGTTAGAGTTCTGAAGAAAAGCAATTCGTGTGGGGCTATTCTGAGGAGGATGGTTATGCGGAAAATTGTTGTATTGTTGGTGGCTCTCGCGCTCGTTCTGCTGTTTGCTTCCGTGTCGTTTGCCGCCGGCTCGCAGACTGTGAATGGCTGGATCAGCGACTCCAAGTGCAATGCCAAAGGCGCAAACGCCGCCGGCGAAGAATGCACCAAGAAATGCATTGCCGCGGGCGCAGCTCCGGTTGTCGTCACTGACGGCGATAAGAAAGTTCTTCAGGTCGAAAATCCCGATGCGCTGAAAGATCACTACGGCCATCACGTTGCGGTGACCGGACATATTACCGGAGACAAAATTCACGTTGACAGCGTGAAGATGCTGTAACGGAAAATTAGAATTTACGAACAAGGGCGATCATCTTTCTTGATCGCCCTTTTCCTTTTGCGATCAAACTTCTAGCGCACCACGCCTTCGAGCGGTGAACTGGCGGTTGCGTAGAGTTTTTTGGGCATTCTGCCCGCCAGGAACGACTGCCTTCCTGCGATGACTGCGTGCTTCATGGCTTCGGCCATCAGGACTGGCTCTTGGGCGCCCGCGATGCCTGTGTTCATGAGGACGCCGTCGTAGCCGAGTTCCATGGCGATGGTTGCGTCGGAGGCGGTGCCCACTCCGGCATCGACGATCAGGGGAACGCCGGTGATCAGCTCGCGGAGGATACGGAGGTTCGCAGCGTTCTGAATGCCGAGACCGCTGCCTATCGGGGCGCCTAACGGCATGACCGCGGCTGCTCCGGCATCGACGAGGCGCTTGGCGAAGACGATGTCATCGGAGGTGTAGGCCATGACCGTGAAGCCTTCTTTTACCAGCGTACGCGTGGCTTCGAGAGTGGCTTGGACGTCGGGAAAGAGCGTGGCCTGATCTCCGATGACTTCGAGTTTTACCCAGTCGGAGAGACCGGCTTCGCGGGCCAGGCGGGCGGTGCGGATGGTCTCATCCGCGGTGTAACAGCCAGCAGTGTTGGGCAATAGGAAATATTTATTGGGGTCGATGTAATCGAGGAGCGATTCCTTGCTGCGGTCGAGATTGACGCGGCGCACCGCGACCGTTACAACTTCCGCGCCGCTCGCTTCGAGGGCGCGCGCGGTTTCCTGGAAAGATCGATACTTGCCAGTCCCAACCAGAAGGCGGGACTGAAATGTTTTGCCTGCGATGATGAATGAGTCCGTCATGCCGATATTGTACGGCGACGATGGCGGATCATGTTGTGTGAGGCTAGGGGCAATGTTGACTGCGGAAATGGAAAGCAGGATTGCTGAAGTTCAGTCCGATTGTACGCAGCAACGGAACGGAGCTCTTAGGTCCTTGCAAATTCGCTGTTTTTCTCTTGTACATGGGGGCCCCTCCCCCTTTTCATCATCTCGTCGAATCAATACTTTACGGAGTTTTTCCCGCCAAAGTATTAAAAACGCGTGGTTTATAGGTAAAGTATTCAATAATAATGACTTAGCTCGATGGGCGTTGATTCTTTCTCCTTAGAATCAGATGCTTACAGTCGACACTCCCGTCAAAGTCTTGATTGCAAATAACTTATTTTCATCAACGCCGGGCCGACTGACCTCGTCTCACGCATTCATCCATTTTGCGTCGAGATATATCTAGCCTGTCCACGATGGGTTTCTTAAGTCAAGAGTTTTTCTACGTCTTGCTTACGACTCGAAGCCATCTGTTGCTCGGCCAATTGCTCATGTCGCAGAAGACCGCGAATGCAAGAGCATGGAGTTGTGCAAAGCCTGCTCCACAACCAGCTTTTGGCTCCCGGGGAAATATTGCTGAAAAGTTCAGGCTTATTTGCGCGGAGAAAAGAGGGCGGGACAAGTCACGAGGGACGAGTCCCGCCCGCTGGTTCAGTTTCGGTTAGTCTTTGCCGGTTCCGGACAGCGGTAACTGCTGCGGACTATTGCTGGCGTTGTCGGTAAAAGTGACGTCGCCGGTGAGCGGTCCGGTTTGGAGGGGAGTGAAAGTGACTTTGAGGACACAACTGGCGCCGGCAGCCACCGAGACTCCATTGATGCAGGGAGTTATCTTCTTAGTCGCTTTGACGGTAGCTAGAGCGAAATCGCCGGTGGTGGCGATGCTGGAGATGACTAGCGCCGATCCTCCGGTGTTGGTAAGGGTGACCTTCTGAGGGCCCTTGGTAGCGCCGACGACGACCTTACCCCATTGCAATGATGTCGGCGCGAGGGTGACGACGGGGCCACCGCCGCCTCCAGAGCCGTAGGTAAGTGTCACTTGGGCGGGCTCCACTTGCCCCCCATAGTTGCATTGCGGGTTGAGGCCCCGGGCCCAATCCGTGATCGACCATGCTGGATTCGAAACCTGCACGAAGTTGTAGTCATAGAGGGCAACATCGAAAGTGAGCGAACCGTTGGGGGGATAATCGCTACATTGGTCGATACTGTAAACCTCCAACGTGCCGGCGAAGGCCCAATTGAAGGTCTGGCCCTCACTGGAGGAGTTGTCGAGTTCCGTGCTTCCACCGGTGGTTTGATCGGTGGTGATGATGTTCCAGGTGGGACAGGAAAGGGTTCCGGCGGCGCAGGTGGAAACGGTGGTCCCGAGAATGCTATCGCCAGTGTTGGCATGCACTGGCGTGCTCTCATAGGTGATGTCGCCGGAGCAGCAGTTCCAACTGGCGATGCTCCACGCCTTGGCAAAATCGGCATCCCAGCCCAGCACGGGCTGAATGATGCTCACGATGTCATTCGCGTCCTCCAAGCCAGGAAAAAAATACACCGTCTGGCGATCATAGGAGGTTGGCGCCGGCGGTACCGGCCAGGTTGCGACAATTTCACCGTACGACGAATTGGTGGTGACGTCTCCATCTACGATCCAGCTATGGCCGATAGCGGGTGGCTTTACCTTGGCGCCGGCGGCGATCATTTCGCCGCGAGCCGTGTAACGCGGATAGGCGCAGGCTGGAACGTTCTCGATGGTTCCATCCGCATGGAGGATGGCGTGGGAATCCGTGAGCACAGTCTCTCTTTGCGCCAGGCGGCGGAAGCACGATGGATGGAAGTAGCCAAAGGGCGTGATTATGTACCCGGCGGGCACACTCGCAGGGCGGTTCGGTCCCGCCGTCATTTGTGCGTATGCAGTGCTGGATGCAAGGAAGATCAGGCATGAGCTCATGAGCGCAAGGGTCACAATTAAACTGCAAGTTTTCAAACGCATGGGGAGAATCCTCCTGATTAGTTGCATTGTAGAAGCTAATTATGAGTTGCTGGACGGCGGCTTTGCGCTTGCGGCCTGAGAGTCAGCCGGGCGAGCCATTGTGGGGGAAATTAAATCCGGGAAATTGTAAACCGAACTTGTCGAAGATTCGGTGACAAAGTTCACGTCGCGATGTGACAGGGGCTCAAGTCAAGGCTTGGCGATGGGCAACTCGGTTTCGGCCTTGGCGTACATCTCATCGATCTGGTCTTTGTAACGGATTTCGATGCCGCGGCGACGGACTTTGAAAGTGTGGGTCAGGGTGCCGTCGGTCCAGGAGAATTCGTCGGGGACTAAAAGCACCCGCTTCAACTTTTCGAAGCGGGCTAGGTTGCGGTTGATTTCTTCGACGATGTTTTCGTAGAGAGATTGAACCTTGGGATTCGAGACCAGGTCGTCGCGCGTGCCGAAGGTTACTTTGTTCGTACGCGCCCACTCTTCTAGCACGGCGAAATGCGGGGCGATGAGGACGAAGGGAAATTTGCGGCGGTCGCCCAGGACGACCGCGGTGCCGATGAGTGGGCTTAACTTGAGGGCGTTTTCGATGGGCTGTGGGGCGATGAATTTTCCGCCGGACGTTTTCAGCAGATCTTTTTTGCGATCGGTGATGGAGAGATAACCTTCGGCGTCGAGGTTGCCGATGTCGCCGGTTTTGAACCATCCGTCGACGAAGGCATTGGCAGTCTCTTCCGGGCGATTCCAATATCCCTGAAAGATCGACGGGCCACGGACGAGGACCTCGCCGTCATCGGCGATGCGGACTTCGACGTTGGCCAGCGGTTTGCCTACGGTGCCGAGCTTGTTTGCTTTTGGCGTATTCACTGCGATAACCGGGGAAGTCTCGGTTAGACCGTAGCCCTCGTGGATCTGAATGCCGATGTCGGCGAACCACTCGGCGAGCTCGCGACCCAGCGGCGCGCCCCCGGAGATGAATTCTTCGGCTCGGCCGCCCATGGCGGCGCGGACTTTGGAGAAGACGAGGCGACTAGCGAGCTTCCATTTGCGCGCTTTCGGCTGAACGCCGGCCAGGATTTCATCGCGATGGGCGCGGCCCTGGTGGAGGGCCCATTGATAGATGGAATTCTTGGGGAAGGTCGCGGCTCTGAGAATCACCTGCTGGCGAATTTTTTCATAGACGCGCGGGACGGCGACGAAGATGGTGGGCTTGATCTCGGCCAAAACGACGGGAAGTTGCGTGATTTCCGGGCAATAGGCGAGCGTGACGCCGCGATGCAGGAGCGCGAAATCGACGTGGCGGGCGGTGACGTGCGAGAGCGGCAGGAAGGAGACGCTGAGTTCATCTTTCGAGCGAAGGTTGAAGCCGTCGAGAGAGCACGCGATGTTTGAAGCCATGTTGCCGTGGGTGAGCATGACGCCTTTGGAGACGCCGGTTGTGCCGGAGGTGTAGATGATGGTGGCGAGATCGTCGGGCGTGATGGCGCGCGCTTGGGCGTCGAAGTCGGGATCGGATGCGCTGGGGCCTTGTTGCATGAACTCACCCATCGAGATGATGGAGCTCGAAGGCGGCGAATCCGGCGGAGCGACTGGAGCGTTCGGACCGATTTGAGCGATTGGATCCATGGCGAGGATTCGCTCTAGGGTGGTCTGGCTGCGGACGCTCAGAACTTTTTCGAGCTGGTGATGGGTGGAGACGGCGACGATACGTGCGCCGGCATCATTGAGGATGAAGGCGCACTGGTCGGCGGTCTGGGTGGCATAGATGGGGACGGTGACGGCGCCGAGGGCGAGGGCGGCGAAGTCGGTGATGGTCCACTCCGGGCGATTTTCGCTGAGAATGGCGACGCGATCGCCTTTTTGAACTCCCCAGGAGGCGAGTGCGCGGCTCAGGCCGACGACGCTGCGATAGAAGTCTGAGGATGAGATGGATTGCCACCCGGACGCTTGCCGGTACAGCATGACGCGGTCACGGTGGCTGGAGCAGACGGTCGAAAGGATATCGTTCAGAGTTTGGATGCTCATCTGATCCGATCAGGGCCCGGGCTCATTGTAGACCTTGTCGTGTGGAATATGCAGTGTGAAAACAGCCATTTTCTACCACGGAGACACGGAGACACGGAGAAAGCAACGGCTGGCTAAACCCTTGACGGCCCGTGCTTGACTGGGGGGCCCCCTGGCGCTTGTTTCTGGTTTGGCTTTTCTCCCAGCGCCCGTGGTCAGAAATTAACTACGTGGACACCGCATAAACGATTGCCACTTTGACCGGGGTCGCTGAGCAGGTTAGGCTGGATGACATCTCCATGGAGGGGTGTCCATGAAACAGAAAGTTTGTGTGACGGTTGCCGGGACTTGCCTGGTTGTCGCCGCGCTGTTCAGCTCCTGGGCTGGTGCGCAGGAGAAGAAGCCTGCGCCTGCGCCGATGAAGCTGAAGGTCGGCGATACAGCGCCCGATTTCAAGATGCAGTACTTCGACGGATCGAATCTGAAGGATGTTTCGCTCAGCCAGTATCGCGGCAAGAGCAATGTGGTGCTGGCGTTTTACATTTTTGCTTTTACCGGGGGTTGAACGGCGCAGATGAAGGCCTTCCAGCAGCAACTGCAAAAGCTGGAAGCGGCCGACACCCAGGTTCTGGGTGTGAGCATGGACAGCCCCTTTGCCAATAAAGCTTTTGCCGATCAAATTGGAGTGACGTTTCCCTTGCTGAGCGATTGGGGCGGAGACGTTACTCGCCAGTACGGCATTTACCTGGACAAATACAAAGCAGCGCGTCGCGTGAATTTCCTGATTGGAAAAGACGGGAAGATTCTGGAGGAGCAGATCGATAAGGACGCGATCAATCCGACGAAGATCGTGGATGCTTGCGAGCGGAAGAAATTGAGCCGGTAGCGGGCGCGTTTTCGCCACGGAGACAGGGAGTCACGGAGGAATCTTTACAACGCAAGAGCGAGAATGGCGCTTGGTTGCTTACACGACCGAATGACTCTGTGCTGGAGAAACTGAACCAGCATGCATGCGGACCACGGGTCAAATTGCTTGCGCGGTTTTAATTGGCGGGGTATGGTTTTGCGATGAGTTTTTCGTAATATTTTTGCGGATTTTCGCATTGGGGGAGAGGGAATATGCAACTCAGAATGAGCACGCGGACTGTCAATGGCGCGATGATCGTAGATTGCAGCGGGCGGCTGGTGTTTGGCGAGGAGTCAGCCAGCCTGCGGGAAACGGTGAAAAAGGTGCTGGCGCAATCGCCGAAAGTGGTATTGAACCTGCATGAGGTGAACTACATCGATAGCGGCGGGTTGGGGACGCTGGTTTCGATTTTTACCACGGCACGGAACGCGGGTGGCACGATCAAACTGGCGAGCCTGAGCCAGCGCGTGGGCGATTTGCTGCAATTAACCAAGCTGGTGACGATCTTCGAGATTTTCAACGACGAAGAGACGGCGGCCCGTTCGTTCGGGTAGGACCGTTCGGGTAGGACGACGCAGCCGCGGAACTACGCGGCGTCCTTCGCAGCATTGATGCAATTGTGGCAGCGTCGTTTTTTGTGGCAACTTCGATCTGCAATCTGCGCTATTTCCGAAATCAATTCAGGTCGCTGTATTCGAAGGGCGAGCCAATGCCGAAACCATTTACGCCATCGATGAGCACGATCGTGCTGATTTGCAGGGCGGTGGGCGTGTACGAGTTGGGGTTGATGATGGGGAAATGGCCGCCATGGGTCGTGACGACCAGCCACCATGTGCCGGCGGGGAGGGCCACGTAGGGACTGGCCTGCCCGAAAGTGAGGCTGGCATTTGGCTGCGGAGGATTAGGGCCTGTCACGATGGCGACGGAGCCCACGATGTAAATGTCGACGGTCGAGGGCATGTTGCTGGATGCGTCGATTACTCGAAATTCAAAATTGCCGCTGGCAGGCACGGAGTTGTCGTCTGTGAAAGGCTGGGCAACGTAGGGATTATTGAGGTTGTTGCCCATCAGCATGACGGTGTATTGGGTGCGCCCGCTGAAGCTCAAGGCGCTCTGGATGAATGGGGTCCCGCCGTTGATGTCGTCGCCGTGCGCGTATACGTCGAGGGCATCGCTGCCGGACGCGACTGACTGATATTTGTCTTTTCCGGGCGGGTTGACGTTGGTGAACTGCACGCCCGAGAACACGAGTGATCCGTTCATGGCGATGTCCATGCCGCCGGTAGACTGGTAGTTATAATTGGCGATGGCGTTGATGACACGATAGGAAGTGCCGCCGGAACCACAACTGATGGCGAACAGCGCGAGCGCGGTGGTCGCCGCAGCCAGGCACAGCGCTTTCCACAGACGGGGCATAGAAACTCTCTCCGAGACAGTTTTGTTGCGATCAGACTATATTTTGCGATCCAGCTTGTGTGATGCGGGTATGGTAATTGCTGGTTCCGCAGGGCTCTGTAAATTTTTGTATGAGCCACACCAGATTACCATGAGGCAGGCGGCGTGAGCATGGCTGGAGGACGGCGAAGCACGGGGGCGGGGGTGGGGAAAAGCGGCGATGAGAAGGTCGCGGACGAGCGGCGGGCGCGCGTCGTGAAAGTGATTCGCAGGCTGCCAGGGGGGACAGTTTCCAGTTATGGGGCGATCGCGCGCGCGGCAGGATGGCCGGGAGCATCGCGTCAGGTGGTGCGGATCTTGCGGCAGGTTCCGGGATTGCCGTGGCAGCGAGTGGTGGGGTCGGGAGGTGCGATCAAGTTGCCGGGGGAGAGTGGCGCGGAGCAGAGATTCCGGCTACGCATGGAGGGAGTGACGTTTCGCGGGGCGCGGGTGGATATGAAGCGACATGAGTTTCAGTTTTCGTTGAAGAAGAATGTTCGTGGCGAGAACGCACGGGAGAAGAACGCGCTGAAGAAAAGCGTACAGAAGAAATCGGCAAGAAAGAGGGCGAATTGAGAGCGATCATTCTTGCCGCCCTCCAGATCGATTCCGCTATACATTAATTAGGTTCCAGGAGCCAGGTTCCAGAGCCACGTCCCAAGAGATCGCATCCATGCCACCCCCTAACGCGCGCGCCTTTAACCGCACTCGCTCCACTTATCTGGCCACCGATCTCCTCATCGCACAGACGCATTGGTCACGTTTTCGCGGCCTGATGGCGAGCAATGCCGCGAGTTTTCCGCCTGGCCGGGGCCTGTTGATCAGTCCCTGTCACGGCATCCACACCTTCGCGATGCGCTTTGCCATCGATGCCATCTATCTCGATCGTGATCGCAAAGTGATCCATCTTGAAGAAGATCTCAAACCCTGGCGGATGGCGGCGGTGCGCATTCAAGCGACGTCGGTGCTTGAACTTCCGACCGGGACGATCAGCGAATCCTCCACTCTGCTTGGGGACCAGATCGACATAATCTTTGAGCATCCGATTCCGACGGCTCACGCCGCGTAAAGGGCCGCGTCGAATTCACTTCTCCCCGCTGGCATTCCTAATTCAGCTGCTGCGTTTGTCGTCGCGCGTCTGAGGATCTAAAGCTCTAGCGGTGTGGGCCGCTGGTTACTGGCATCAGAAGGCGCAGGAGTTGGATTACCGCGGGACCGACAGTTACAAAGATGAGCGAGGGCATCACGAAGAGGACGAGCGGGATGATCATTTTTACAGTCGTCTTAGCGGCTTGCTCTTCGGCGCGCTGCCGGCGTTCGGTACGGAGGGAATCGGAGTGGACGCGTAGGGCTTGAGCGACGCTGGTTCCGAAACGGTCGGTTTGAATGAGCGTGCCGACGAGTGAGCGGACGTCCTCGACGCCCGTGCGCGCGGCGAGATTGCGCAGTGCTTCGACACGCGGCTTGCCGGCGCGGATTTCGAGATCGAAGAGGCGGAATTCGTCGCCCAGTTCGGGATGCGCGTGACTGAGGTCGTTGCCGACGCGGGTCAGGGCCTGATCGAGCGGGAGTCCGGCTTCGACGCAGATTACGGTGAGATCGAGCGCGTCGGGAAGGCCGAGGCGGATCCGCTTTTGGCGCTCCTGCATCTTGCGTTTAAGCAGGAATCGCGGGATGAAAAAACCGAGGCCGAAGAGGCCGCCGAGCAGAAAAGGCGAATTGAATCCGGAGATCAGGAAGGCAATAAGGAATCCGAGGGCTGCGAAAAGGACGCGCAGTCCGCGGTAGATCGAGACGTGCTGCTGGTCGCGATAGCCGGCCTGAATGAGCCAGGCGCGCGTTTTTGAAACATCGGTGGGCGAGATGGGGAGTGCGCGACTGAGCGGGTCGAGGGCTTGCTCGATGCGTTCGCGGATGGCTGGCTTGTCTTGCTGCTTGGCACGCTGCCAGCCGATTTCGCGCAGGCGCGCGCCGAGGACGGAGGAGGGAGCGACCGTGGCGGCGGCGAAGGCAAACACCACGATTGTGATCGTCAGGAAGACCAGGACGGCGAGGAGAATCGGCATGGTCACACCTGAATCCTGATGATCTTGCGGATCACGAAATAGCCGAGCGTTTGCAGGGTGACGCCGGCGACGACCAGCGTGTGGCCCAAGGGATCGGAGAACAAGGGCTGAATGAATCCCGGGTTGAGGATGAGCATGAAGGTCACGATGGTCGGAGGCAACGCCATGAGCAGGACCATGGTGAGGCGGCCCTGGGCGGTGTGCACGCGCACCTGACGAAGAATTTTGAAGCGCTCGCGGATGATGTGGGAGAGGTTATCGAGAATCTCAGCGAGGTTGCCGCCGGTCTCGCGCTGGAGCATGACGGCAGTGACGAAGAACTTGACATCGACGAGAGGCACGCGCTCGGTGAGATTGACGAGGGCGTCGCGGACGGGAAGGCCGAACTTCTGCTCTTCGTAGAGCTGGCGGAATTCGCTGGCCACGGGCTCGGCCAATTCGGTGGCGATCATTTCAAGCGCGGTAGTGAAGGCGTGCCCCGCGCGCACGGCGCGGGCGAGGGTATCGATGGCTTCGGGGAATTTCTCCTCAAATTTCTGAAAGCGCTTGGAGCGCATGTGCGAGGCGTAGCCGTAGGGAATGAAAAAGCCGAGGAGCAGTCCAGCCCATCCGAAGATGATGTTGTGGCCAGCAACGATGGCGACGATGGCGAGAATGATGGCCGAGGCGAAGCAGAGGATGATGAAATTGCCGGCGCGGATGTTGACCGAGCCCTGCTCGAGCATCTTTTGAAGCAGCGAGACGCGCTCGGAGCGGCGCAGGAGGGTATCGAAGGCCGGGATGCGGCTCAGCATCTCATCGCGCAGGAGGGCGAGTTCGAGCGGGCCGCCACCGGCTTTCTCGGGACTGGTTAGCCGGTCGCGCAGAATGCGGGCTTGAGCTTTGCGCTCATCGAATAGCGACGTGACGGCGAAGACCAGCACGGTCACGACGACAAAGATCAAGATCGCGATGAGGTAAGGCATGGGGCTTGTGGTTTGGGATAAGTATAGCTTGGAAGAGTGCGGGTAGATGCCGGGAAACTTCCTTGCCTCGGATCAGACGTATGAAGGCGGATTGCCGAGGATTAGACCTCCAGTCGTGCTTCGAAAATTGCGGGATTTAAACGGCAACCAGCGGTGGCCAGGCGCTCGGCGAAAAATGGAGTCTGGCCTGTGGCGTGGAAGACTCCGCGAACCCGTCCACTTTCATCGATGCCGGTGCGTTCGAAGATAAACACGTCTTGCATGGTGATGGACTCCTTCTCCATGCCGGTGATTTCTGAAACGGTGAGAACCTTGCGCGAGCCATCGGAGAGGCGCGCGATCTGGACGACGGCGTGGATGGCGTTCGCGACCTGCTGACGGACGGCATGCTCGGGAATGTTGAGGTTGGCCATGGAGACCATGTTTTCGACGCGGTTCAGGGCATCACGCGGGGAGTTGGCGTGGACGGTGGTGAGCGACCCTTCATGGCCCGTGTTCATGGCCTGAAGCATGTCGAAGGCCTCTTCGCCACGCACCTCGCCGACCACGATGCGGTCAGGGCGCATACGGAGGCTGTTGATGACGAGCTGGCGCATTCGGACCGCGCCCTTGCCTTCAATGTTGGGCGGGCGGGTTTCGAGGCGGACGACGTGCTCCTGCTTGAGCTGAAGTTCGGCGGCGTCTTCGATGGTGACGATGCGCTCCGAATTCGGGATGTAGCCGGAGAGCACATTGAGGAGCGTGGTTTTCCCGGCTCCGGTGCCGCCGGAGATGAGCAGATTGAGACGGCCCTTGACCATGGCGGAGAGCAGTTCGAGCATCTGCTCGGTCAGGGTTTTATTCTCGATCATGTTGCGCCAGGTAACGGGATCGCGGCCGAAGCGGCGGATCGAGAGGCACGCGCCGTCGAGGGCGAGTGGCGGAATGATGGCGTTGACGCGGGAACCGTCCTGGAGGCGGGCATCGACCATGGGAGAAGACTCGTCGACGCGGCGGCCGATGCGCGAGACGATGCGGTCGATGATCTGCATCAGGTGCTGGTTGTCTTTGAACGAGAGGCCGGTGATTTCGAGCTTGCCGGCGCGCTCGACGTAGACGCGATCGAATCTGTTGACGAGGATATCGGAGACGGTGGGGTCCTTGAGCAGAGGCTCAAGCGGACCGAGACCGAAGATCTCGTCGAGGATTTCACGGGAGAGGCGCTCGCGTTCGGCAAAGCTGAGGGGAACCGCCTCGCTGTTCACCGAATTGCGAATGAGGACAAGGACCTCTTCGCGGGCGGCGTCGCCGGTGGTGCGGCCGAGTTTTTCGAGGTCGAGGCGGTCGAGGATCTTGCGGTGCAGGTCGGCTTTTACCTGCTGATATTCGCTGCGCTCAAAGGCTTGGAGGTTGGCCATTTTTAGCTACGAGCCGCGAGCTTCGCGCCTACGGCTACTGTTAATCATAAGCATACCAGCGTTTCACGAAAGGAAAATCCTACGGCGCAGGTGGGACTTTGGTCACTTTGCGGCAAGCGCTAAACCGTCTTAAACAGGGACCACGCGCTGCGTTTTACCTCCAGGTCGTCTTTGGTCAGGACTTTGGCAAGGCCGGTGATGGAACGGGCGATCTCAGTGTTTGGGCCTTGCATCAACGGGATGCCGCGGTCGATGGCAGTGGAGACTACGAAGTACTGATTGGGGATTCGCCAGAGGACTGGAGCGCCGATGGCGGCTTCGGTCTCGGATTCGTTGAAGCCTCCCACCTTGCGGTAACGGTTCAGAACCAGCGCAAAGCGGTCGCGGGAACCGCTTTCTCCGAGGTATTGTGAGACTCGTCCGGCGCTCCAGAGCGAGGCAACGTCGGCGTGAGCGATAAGAAGAATCCTCTCGGAGAGGTTGCTGGCCAGGCGCGTGGCGCTGTCGAGGCGCGACGATGCATCGACGACGATGTAATGAAACATACCGGCAATCATGTCGAACAGGCGGGCATAGTCGGAGGCCGAGGGCTCGGTGGAAGCGGGAACTGAGGGTCCGGCCAGGACACGGAGGCCGCGTTCGTCGCGTGCCATGAAGCTCTCGAGGAGCGAGGTATCGAGGCGGTGAAGATTGGTAAGCGCGTCGGAGATGGTGAAGGCGGGCTTGAGATTGAGGTGCAGGGCGCAGTGGCCAAGAGACGCGAGGTCAATCAATGCGGTGCTTGGGTGAATGGAATGCAAGGCGAGCGCGAGATTGACGGCGGTGGTGGTGGCTCCGCTGCCGCCCTTGGCATTGACAATGGTGAAGACCTGGCCGCGGGCCGATTCGCGCCCCGGCTTGCGGCGGGTGGAGGTGAGGCGCACGAAGGCTTCGAGGAGATCGGTCGTGGTCGGGGGTCGTTCGAGGTATTCGCGCACACCGGCGCGCATGGCGCTGACGATGAGCTGCGGCTGCGTCATGGGGCCGACGACGAAGATCGCGGCATGCGATAGTTCCTGGTGAAGCAACTCGACGGCGCGCAGAGCTCCGGCGATGGCGTCGGCGGAAAGGTCGATGAGAATGACGTCGGGAGAGAAGGCCTGAGTCTTTCGGATTACGGGATCGCTCGCCGAGAGAGGCAGCGTGGAGTTCGTGTAAACGGTGCGGGCGACGCTGGTGCCATCCACGAGGACCTGCAGGACGGCGCGCTGATCGTTGTCAGTGGCGAAGATTGCAACGGAAAGTTCGGGCATAACATCCAGTCAAAAGCCAATAGCCCTAGGCCTATCCGACAACCTCAACAACCCGTCCCTGGGGATGGTCGGGTTAGCCGGTGACTCAGCGCTGAAGCGCCCAAATATTATGCCTCATCCGGGTGCGTTTTAGTGAGGGAAGAGACGAGATAGGGGGAAATCCTGTAGATAGCTCTTAGTGCGGGTTACGACCCGCTTCATTCTGTTTCACCGGCGTTTACCTGGTCTTTCGATGTTAGGGCTTCTTCTTGTCGAACTCGGTCTTATCGAGTAAAGGCACAGGCATGGCTAGCCCCTTCGGCATTTCCGCGGTCGGCGAGATGCGGCGCGCGGTGCACAGGACCATCAGCTCGGAATTACTTTTTTGCGCGCTCTTGCTGCGGAAGAAAGCGCCGAGAATCGGGATGTCGCCGAGCCCCGGAATCTTATTGGCGACGTCGGTGACGCGGTTATCGATCAATCCGGCAATGACGAAGCTCTGGCCATCCTGAAGTTCGAACTCAGTATCAGCTTTGCGGGTGCTCAGAGCAGGGATGGTCGTGCCAGAGACGGTCACGGAATTGGCGAAATCCAGGGTGCTGACCTCAGGGGCGACGTGCAGATGGATGCTGCCGTTGGGCTGAATCACCGGAGTGAACTTGAGGCGGACGCCGAACTCGCGAAATTGAACGGTGACGGTCGCAACGCCGTTTGCGCCTGGCTGCACTACGGGGAAGGGAAACTCTCCGCCAGCGAGAAAGCTGGCTTCCTTTCCGTTGAGGGCGACAAGGTTCGGCTCGGCGAGAATCTGGAGCAGGTTTTTCGAGTGCAATGCCTCGATGACCGCTCCCAGGTTGGTCTGAGGATTAAAGAAGAAGAGGTTCAGGAAGTTGGTAATGCCGGCGGAGGAGGTGGGGATGGTGCCGCCACCGGAGGTACCCGTGATTCCGGTCGGCGTCACGCCGCCGTACTGGCCAGTGGTGATGTTGCCAATCGTATTTCCTGCTCCGGTCGAAAACATGTTGATGCCAAGCTGTGTCATGGCGGTGCGATCGACTTCCGCGAACCTTACTTCAAGCAAGACCTCATCGGCGCCCACCGGGCCGAAGGTGAGGACGTTGATGACGTTCTTGGAATAAGCGGTGGCTAAAGCGCCGGCGTGCTTGGCGACATCTTCGGTGGTGACGTGGCCAGAGAGAACGATAGCGGAGCGCGAGGGCGAAACCTGAATTTGCTCATTCGGGAAGAGACGATGAATTTCTTCGGAAGCGGCGGTGATATCGACGTCGACGCGGAGATCGAAACTGCGCGAGCGCTCGAGTTCGTCCCAGATGAGGAGAGAGGTTTCGCCGGGCGCGAGACCGTTGACGAGAACTTCGGTGGGGGTGACAACGAGGGCATCGGCAACGGCGGGATCCGTGACCGAGACGCGCTTGAGCCGCTCGGTGGTGTTAATGAGGAGCGACTTGCCCACCATGACGCGCAACGGCGCCGCGCCGGAGTTTTCGGGAGCGCTGGTGGTGGCGGCTGTCTGGCCGGCGGGGTCGGTACTCTGGCCGGACGGAGTTGGAGTGGCTCCGCCAGTACGAGCGGAAAGTGAAGTTACCGCCAGCAGCATTGCGACCGTAAAGGGCAGAAAGGACTTCATGAATGCGAACCTCGGCGAGGAAACCGCAGCCAGCTTAGGATCACGAATCCGCGTGCACGGGAGCGGATTTGAGGGCTCAGTGGGTTTCATCCTGTTTGAATTTGGTCTCTTCGCGTTTTCCGCCCCGAATCATTTCAACCTGGAAAGGGGCGGGAGGCGGAGGCGCGACCTTCTCAGTCACCTTGTGAAGCTTAGGTTTTGCGGGAGCCGCGGACTCAGTGGTCGGAGTCAGCGAGCTTGCCTTGGTTGGAGCAATTGCTTCCTTGCGCGTATCGAGTGGATTGCGCAGGGCCAACTGAATTCTGCCCTCCTGGGAGGCGAGTGTCAGACGCTGCGCGTCCGAGGGCGAGAGGAGCAAGGTAATGACGGCGGCGTTGACCGGTTCGCCGGAACCCATACGATCCAGAAGGCTGCGGCCGACGGCGATGACGGCGACATTCTCGAGCACGGTGGTGGTTTGGGCTTCGTTACCAGCTCCGGGAAGACCGGTGGCCATGACATCGACGCGCGTGCCGGGCTGCACAAATCCGGCGACCGAGACCACGTCGTTTACACGCACGGAGACGGCGCGCATGCCCGGAGGAATCAGTGAAGGCAGACCGGCGCCTGCATCTTCGGCGGCGAGCTTGTCGGGCAGGATGAAATCCCCTTTACTGATGGGCAGGACGACGCCGCGCCCACGGACCTGGGAAACACGCTCGTAATGAGGCGAAGGCACGCTGCCCCGTGGAAGTGGGACGGTGGTGACGTCGTGATCGGCCAGTTTCGATCCAATGGGAATATCGGTGGCTGCGACTACGACCTGCACCATCTGCTCATTGGGATGTTGCTGCCCCTTCAGCATGTTGAGGACCTGATAGCTGGCGAGCAGCCCGACCGCGAGGGCCAGAGCACCGATCATCAAAAGACGACTTCGATTCATTCCATTTCCCTAAGCAAGACCCAGTGGGTACCGTTCATCGCACACCAAGCGTGCCAGTGCAGAATATCGGGTAGAGCTGAAATCGCCTGCCAGACAACGTGATTACTGGATAGTGCTGGCGACTTCTGAAAAGACGTTGTTGGCGTTCGAACCGATCAGACTGACGGTGCCGATCACGATCACGAGAATAACCGCCAGCATTACAGCGTATTCGGCGATGTCCTGTCCTTCATCATCACGCCATAGAGCCCTAAGCAAGTTCGACATTTTAATTCTCCTTCGGACTTGTGGTGAGAATTCCTGAGATAGACACCGGATCTCTTAATGTGGAGCAAGTTCGGAAACTGCGAAACCCGCCAGGCAGATCGCGTCAGAGCTGTCACTCCGCCCGCGTTCCCCGCGAGAAGTGCTGCTTGAAAAACGTCTCTCGGAAACAGGATCGATCTCATGATCCGGGCGAGAGAGACTGATTTCCAATTTGCCGCCAAGATTCGCAGATTCAGAATGCGAGTAGTATACATATTTTTCACATCCCAGAGACCTAGATTTCAAGGGGTTTGACCGATAGCTGAGCGGTTGCGCTAGTCGGGTGAAACACGCTCGAAAACGATGGCCTGGCGGTCGCGATAGGCAGTGGTCCAGTTGGGATCGAGAAGTAGCGCCTGCGACAAAGCCAGGTTCGGCGGGACGAGAATCGTCCGCACCTTCCACCTATTGAGTATCGCCGCCCATTCGTGATGGATTTCGGGGACGGTCTCGATGGCTTGGCGGAGGATTTCGTCGCCATAGAGGTCGGCGCGACCATCGGCAAAGACGCGATATTGCGAGTCCAGTTTCCAGATGGCATAACCTCCCCAGTCGTAATAGGCGAAGAGGCGGTCGGAGGTCTGATGCGCTTGCAGGAAGGCGACTGCTTTTTCTGGAAAGAGAGCGGCCTCATGTAAGGGTTGCTCGCGGGTGAGGTCGATCCAACGCAGGATGGCAAATACGGCGAGCAGCGCCATAGCGGCCGAGTACCAGAAGGCTTGCCCTCGGAGGTGGCGTGTCAAATAGGCCGCTCGCGGCGTTGGCGAGAGCGCGGGAAGTGAGCGCGGAATGGGGAGAGCGGCGGCGATGACCGGGATCGCGAGCAAGGTGAAAATCGGAATGTGGCGAACCGCATCGAGGGCGGCAGCGGCGGTTAAGAACAGGGGAAGTAGGATGCGTCCGCGAAGTCGCGAATGGGAATAGGCGACTGCAACAAAGAGGAGCAGTATTACCAGCATGAATGGGACGTAGAGCAGCTGATGAAAGTTGGGGGATTTCCACTCCACAATGAAAGTGCGCATGCCCCACGAGCGAAGGGTATTGAGAGGGTAACGATAGAGCGCGACGCCGCTAGGATTCAGCGGAACGAGGGCGAGGCAAACCAGTGTAACGAGGAGGGAGCGGGTGACGATGGGGCGAGATTCTTGCCGGGTGCCGGCCATGGACTCGCAAATGAGCCCCACCGTATAGGCGAGTATGAGCGCGGGGCCGAGCGCGAAGCCAGCATGCACGTTCAGCCAGAGAAGGAAGAGCGGCGGAATGAAAAAAAGAAGACGAGGACGGTTCTCAGCGCGCTCGAGCAGCCAGAGCAGCAGGCTGGCGAGCGCGAAGGTAAACATCTGTGGGCGCGCTCCCCAGCTTGGAGCGGAGGCCAGTGCGCCGAGAACGGCGAGAGCGGCGGCCCAGTGCGGCTTTCCGGGACATCTTGAATAAAGGAGCAGGAAACCGACGGAGGTGACAATGGAGGAGAAAACGATGAGCGCTCCGGGACCGCCGTGAAGCCAAAGTTCGTAGAACAGGACGTCAGACAGCCACTCATGGGAGACCCACGGGCTGCCGCCGCGGGTGAAGGAAAAGGGGTCGGTGTGAGGAACGTGACCGGTTTCGACGATCCACTGTCCAGTACGAAGATGCCACCAGAGATCGGGGTCAGTCGCACTCCGCGAGGTCATGGCCAGCAATCCGAGGAAGAGGATGGCGCCAAAAAGCAGTTGCTTGCTGCGCATGGAAAATGGCGGCATAAAGGTCAAGCGGGATTATAGAATCAGTCGTCGCTCAATCGACTATGATCCCAACCGCTTCTGCCCGGAGATGGAAGTTCCGCGTCACGGCTTATCTGCTCACCATGGCGTGCTGCAACATCTGGATGCTGGTTAAAGCAGAGCCGAAGTTGCGCGAAGGCTACCAGGATTTCGTTATCTATTATGGGGCGGGGAAGGATCTCCGGGAGGGCCGAGCGGAGAAGCTTTATGACATTGCCGACGAATACCGCACGCAACTGACATTTGCCGCGAACGTGCCGATCCGGCATTTCGCATTGCCCTACAATCACCCGCCGTTCGAAGCGGTGTTATTTGCGCCTTTCGCGCGGCTGGGATTCTGGCCCGCATACCTTGTATGGACTGCGCTGAATGCCAGCATGCTGGCTGCGATGGCAATTTGTTTGCGGCGCTATCCGACGATCAAAAGCATTCCTCCGCTCCTGATGGCGGCGGCCATGCTGTCTTATTTTCCCTTGATCAACGGGCTACTGCAGGGGCAGGACGTCATTCTTCTAACATTCTTGGCCGTGATGGCGCTGATGTGCCTGGAGCGAAATGCGGAGATCATGGCAGGAGCGTGCCTGGGGGCGTGCTTGTTTCGTCCCCATCTGGCGGTGCCTCTGGTGTTATTGCTGGCGGTGCGCAGATGGCGGGTCATGCTGGGTTTTATTCCGGTGGCGGTCGCGGTGTTCGGAGTTTCCGCAGCCGTTTCGGGGTGGGGATGGCCGGCGGTTTATCTGCGATTTGTAATGTCCGTGGAGAAAATGCGCGTCGGCAACTTTGGCGCTCATGTGGTGCCAAATTTGCGGGGAATTCTTGGAACCGCGCTGCGGCATTTTCCAAAGCCAGTGGCTGGAGCGGCGATTGCGGTGGCATCGATTGCGGTATTCGCCGCCGCGGCGAGGCGCATCCGCTATGGGCAGGACTCGCTGGTGTACATATTTTGCCTGGCGAGCGCCACCACGATTCTGGTTTGCTTCCATGCGCTGTCCTATGATCTGCTCCTGCTGCTTCCGATCGTTTTCTTTCTCCTGGGATCGGCTCTCGTCGAGAGAGGCGGCGGGTTTGGATTGGACAGAGCCTTCTTTTTATTCGTCTTCTTCCTGACTCCTTTTTATATTTACCTGAACTCGGTGGCGGGGCAATTTTTCTGGTTTGGTTTTTTGGTCCTATGGATGTATGTGCGGCTGCTCGCAACCCGGGCGCCAGTGGTTGAGCCGGCCTGAGTATGGGAGCGCGCTCGATTCTCGAAAGACAATTGTTCTGGGTGGTCGCAGCGGCGTTTTGTGCCGCGGGAACCTGGCTTTATGCGGATCGAGTAGTCATTCCGGAGCAGATCGCTTATGCGGCAGCGCACGGCACGCTGGGCGGTATCCATTCCGATCTCTATCCACGCTGGGTGGGCACACGAGAGCTGTTGCTGCACCATCGTGACCCGTACACGATCGAAGTTACGCGCGAGATTCAGAAGGGCTTTTACGGGCGCGTGCTTGATCCCGACCAGCCGGGCGCGACCGAGAATTATCAGCAGGGATTTTATTACCCGGTGTACGTGGCGTTCCTGCTGGCGCCCACACTGGACTTGCCGTTTGATATTGTGCGAAAGGTTTTCTTTTACGTTTTGCTGGGACTTACTGTGATCTCGGTCCCGCTGTGGCTTTACGTGGTGCGGTGGCGCGTCTCTCCGTGGGGGAAGGTCGGCGATTCTAGGGTTGATGTTGGGCAGCATCCCGATTATGCAGGGCTTGAAGCTGCAGCAGATGACACTGTTGGTGGTCGCGCTGCTGGCGGGCGCGATGGCGCTACTGGTTGCGAACCGCCAGGTGCCGGCCGGCATTCTGCTTGCGCTGGCGACGATCAAGCCGCAACTGGTGTGGCTGGTATTGCTATGGCTGGCGATCTGGACTATGGGCGACTGGCGACGTCGCTACCGGTGGCTCACATCGTTTTTGATATCGATGACGATTCTGCTGGCGGCTTCGGAATGGTACCTGCCGGATTGGATTGGACGGTTTTTTCAAGCGATGCGCGAATATCACAACTACACGGGAGAGATGTCAGTGATGCAATTGCAGATGGGCTATCCGTGGAGCCGCATTGTGGAAGTGCTGACGCTGGCGGTGGCGATCGGCATCGGCTGGCGGGAGCGGCGGGAGCCTGCGGAGAGCAACGGGTTTGCCTTCACCCTGAGCCTGGTCCTGGCCGTCACGGTTTTCATCGTGCCGACCTATGGTCCGTATAATCAGGCACTGCTTGTGCCGGCGTTGATTATGATGTTCCGGGAACGGCGAGCGATCTGGGCGAAGGGTTTGGGGAGCCGGGTGCTGATTGTCATCACGGCTGGCGTGTTTAGCTGGCAATGGGTATGGTGTATGGTGCTGGCCGCGCTATCTTTTATTTTGCCACTCGCGGTGGTGGAGCGGTGGTTGCAGGTACCGCTGTGGACGCTGTTGCTCAGTCCATTGGCGGTTGTGGGCGTAATGTTATCGTGCGGGCTGCAGCGGACATTTGGCGTATCGATGGAGCCGACGACGTCGTAGAATGCTGTGAACCGCGCTGGGTCGTGCGGCTGAAGTCGAGTCGAGCGTCTACCGAGCACAGTTTGACTGGGGAATCATCGTAAATGTCGGCATCGTCACATTCCGGAATTTCGAGCATCTTTCCCGTAGCGATCTACGTCCAGGGAAGCGAGCAGCAGACGCTGTCGTTGAATCACACACCTTATACAGTGGGCCGGAAGGTGGATCGCGACCTGGTGATCGCCGACCCGCGCGTATCGCGCGAGCATGCGTCGATTGTGGCTGAGAATGGCGAGTTTTTTGTCGTCGACCAGGGCAGCAAGCACGGAACTTTCGTCAACGGCGAGCGGGTTGACCGGCACAAGTTGCAGCGCAATGACCGGTTGGAGTTTGGCGCGCGCGATGTGGCCTATCTGATTTTTCATCCGCTGCATACGACTTCGAATACGGCGCGCGAATTCTTGAGCCAGATTTCGGGGATTCAGATTGCCCCCGAGGCGACCGATCTCGAAAAGCTGACGCTCTTCATGGAGGCGGCGCGCAAGCTCAATACCATCGGCGTGCTGGACGAAATTCTGGTTACGCTTCTGGAGGCGACACTTAAGCTGACGCGCGCGGAACGCGGCTACATTTTTCTGCGCGAGAGCAGCGGGCTCTTGACGCTGGCGGCCGGACGGAATTCGAAAGGTGAGCCGCTGCTCGACGACAAGACGATCTCGCGCTCGGTGCTCGAAGGCGCTTTAACTTCGAATTCTGAATATCTGGTGACGGACACGAGCCAGGACCTTGGGGTCAAAGAGCGGCAGAGCGTAGTCGCTTTCGATCTGCGGACAGTGATCTGCATGCCTTTGCGCAAGCCCATGGTGCAAACCACGCGCGGCGAACAGAAGAGCGGCGGGGAAGTGATGGGTGCGCTCTATGTGGATTCGCGTTTTGCTTCGCGCGATATCACGAGCGTGAGCCAGGACATTTTGCGCGCGATCGCGACCGAAGCCGCGCAGTTGATCGAAAATGCCCGGCTCGTGCAGGCGGAAGAAGCAGGACGGCGGTATCAACAAGAGTTGTCGATTGCGGCGTCGATCCAGCAGCGCTTGCTGGCGGTAACGCTGCCCGAGGTTTCATTTGCGCGCGTGAGCGGGCGCAACATGTCTTGTAAGGAGATTGGCGGCGACTTTTTTGAGGCCGTGAATACGCCGCAAGGATTGGCGGTCGTGCTGGCGGACGTGAGCGGCAAGGGAGTTTCGGCGGCGCTGCTGGCTTCGATTCTGCAAGGCATGGTGTATTCGCAGCTGATTTCCGGAATGCCGCTGACGGAGGTGGTGGCGGCAGTCAATCGTTTTTTCACTTACAAGCACATTGGTGAAAAATACGCGACCATGATCATCACGCGCCTGCGCAACGATGGCGATCTGGAATATGTGAATTGCGGGCACGTGCCGCCGGTCTGGATTTGCGGCAACGAGGTGTTGCGGCCTTCGCATGGGAACTTGCCGGTTGGATTGCTGGCGGACGCGACTTATGCCAGCGATCGCTGTCAATTGAAGCCGGGGATCGCCTGATTCTGGTGACGGACGGCGTGACCGAAGCCGAAAATGCGCGCGGTGATATGTTTGACAGCGAGCGACTGGAGAAGGTGGCGGGCAAGAGTTCGTCGATGGAAGATATTTTTTCGGCGGTCGCGGACTTTTGTGGCGGCACGCCGTTGAACGACGACTGCACGGTTGTCGAGCTGGCGTATACGGGGGATTAGCATCTCCGCGCCAGAGTATTACTTTGAGCGAGAGCGTCCCTCGCTAGAAATGCATAGGTCCTTCGCTGCGCTCAGGATGACACCTTTATAAAAACCTGGCAGCCCTTTTCAACTAGGGTCTTGCGTCCTTGTGGATTTCTACTGTGGACCAGGTCTTATCAGCGGCGTGACAGAGTTTCTCGATCGCGCAATCGGCGCACTTCGGTTTACGCGCGATGCAGAGCTTTCGTCCGTGCCAGATTACCTCGTGAGAAAAATCTGTCCAGCGGTCCTGCGGAACGATACGCATCAGGTCTTGCTCGATTTTCTGCGCGTCTTCATTGCGCGTTAGTTCCAGGCGCCGAGAAATGCGCGTCACGTGCGTATCGACCACGACTCCAACATTCTTTTTGAACCATGTGCCGAGAACGACATTCGCTGTTTTCCGCGCCACGCCGGGGAGCGTTAACAGTTCATCCATTGTGTCGGGCACTTGGCCGCCGAAATCGGAAACAATCTTGCGGGCCGCGCCAACTATCGATTTCGCTTTGTTGCGAAAGAAGCCGGTGGAGCGGATGTCGGGCTCGAGTTGCTCGGGCTCGAGCGAGGCAAAATCCTTTACCGTCGGATATTTTTCGAAGAGGATGGGCGTAACCATGTTGACGCGCACGTCGGTGCACTGGGCGGAGAGAATCGTGGCCACTACCAGTTCCCAGGCGCTGCGATGGGTGAGCGCGCACGTCACGCCGGGATACATCTGGTCGAGTCCGGCGATGATGGCGCGGACGCGCTCGGGACTGACAGGATTGTAGCCGGATTTCTTTTTTGGCGATGAAGCATTGCGCGGGCGTGGGGGTGATGCGGTTACCTTGGCCGGTGGGCGACCCGGCGATTTCGTTTTGTTCAGGGCGATGGGCTTCGCAGCGCGCACGGCATCCTGGCGTCCGCTGCGACTGGGTTGGCGCGGCATGGATCCGCGAGGCATTTTGTTCTCCTGAGAAGATTCATGGTATCAAAGCGAGTGCCAGTGTTGACGGCGAAGGCGGCATGAGCGTGCTGCGCGAATCATAGTTAAGACAAAGTTATGGCAAGGGTAGGACAAAGGTAACCTCTGGGGAATTGACGCGCCGTTGGCCGGTGAGTAGTCTGAAACGAAGGTAAAATCGTGGCCGTGAAGAGTATCAAACTAGGGCAAGTGTGGCGCCAGGACCAGAGCGGCAAGGATTTTCTGGTCACGAAAGTCTACAGCGAAGTGTTCACGCAGTATGCCGTGTTGCGTCCCGCAGAGGTGAATGCGCCGAATGTTCCCGGAGTGAAGGTCAAGGTTGCCAAGTCGCCGGATGGAGTGGCGCTGCCGGGATTTACCTTTACACAAGAAGGGGCCTTTTGATCGGGTCATCGGGCCATCGGGCCATCGCAACCCTACTACTTTGAATTTCCCCAATCAGTAGATATCGCCCGGCCGTCTCCTTCATTTCGTAAGTGGTTTAAGATGACCGGATGACCCGATCACCTGATGATCCGATGAGTCCTCAATGACTGAGAAGGTTTTAGCCGTCCTGTTCGTGTTCATCTCGAATCTTGTAGCGGCGACCGGCTATGCCGGGATTGCGATTCTGATGGCGATCGAGTCTGCGTGCATTCCGCTACCCTCCGAACTGATTATGCCGTTCGCGGGGTACCTGGTTTTCCAGGGGACGATGAAGCTCTTGTGGGTGGCAACGGCGGGTGCGATCGGATGCAATCTTGGGTCGCTGGTGGCGTATGAGATTGGTTGTTATGGAGGGCGTCCGCTGGTGGAACGCTATGGACGCTGGATTTTGATGGGACGGCGCGAGCTTGACTGGGCTGACCGCTTTTTTGATCGCTGGGGCGAGATGGCCGTTTTTATCGCGCGGTTGCTGCCGGTGATCCGTACGTTCATTGCACTGCCGGCGGGTGTGGCGCGTATGCCACGCGGAAAGTTCCACATCTACACGTTTCTTGGCTCGTGGCCGTGGTGCCTGGCGCTGGCCTGGTTCGGTATGAAGCTTGGCCAGAACTGGCGATCGCTGGGCCAGTATTTTCACAAAATGGACGCCGTCATCGGCGTGTTGCTGGTGACTGGATTCGTCTGGTTTGTGTGGTCGCACTGGCAGAACCGGTTGCGCGCGTCTGCGACTGAATAGAAGGCTTCAGTGGAGTTTGCTTCCTCCCTTCCAATCTCTCCCTGATCCTGGAATCTGGTCTTCAACTCGTTTTTCATCTCTGCTACTGGTCCGCAGGTTTGGCAAGTTGAGAGGCTACCAGCTTCCAGCGGCCGTCGCGTTTGAGCAATACGTCGAGGTAGATGTAGTCGGCGTGGAAGCGGCGGCCCGCGGATTCGACCTCGTCGGATTCGGAGCCGTGAACGACTGCCGTGTTGCCGAAGATGCGGACGGTGCGTCCGGTGGAAACGATGGATGGGTAGCGAATTGCGCCGGCGCGGAAGTTGTCGATGATGGTCTGCTTGGTTTGCGGCTTGCCTGTCGGGTCGACTTGAACGTAATCGTCCGCGAGAATAATGGCTAGAACGTCTACGTCGGCGGTCATGAGCGCCTGATCGCCGGTGTGATAGAGCTGCTCGATTTGTTTCTCGTCGTCTGCTTTCACATCGTCTCGCTTCTGATCGTTAGTTGGCGGCATCAATTCCTTCTCTGGTTCCACCCGAATTTCCTTAAATCGGCTGACAACCTGCCGGTTACTTTCCCGCAAAACGGCAAGTGTGTAAGCTCTCGTTAGGCATAAGACATGGGATTTTTAGGCTACCTGGCATCGCCGTGGAGTTTTCTGCTTATCGCAATGGCGATCATACATTTCATTCGGCGGCGTCCCGACACTTACTGGCTCTTTATCATTTTGTTTCTCGGGCCGCTCGGCGCTATCATTTATCTGGCTGTTGAGGCCCTCCCTGACATCGGCCTGCTGGGACAATCCTTCAAAGTGTTTCCGCGGCGCAAGCGCATTGCGGAACTGGAGGCGGCCATCCACGACAATCCTTCCGCCGGAAATTACGAAGAGCTGGGCGATCTTTACATGGACGACGGCAAGTTCGCGCCCGCGCGAGCGGCATTTGACCGCGCGATTGCGGCGCGAGCTGATACGCTCGATCCCTTCTATCGTCGTGGAGTTTGTGCGCTGGCGCTGGGCGATGCGACCGCGGCCGTGCCGGACCTGGAGCGCGTGGTGAACAAAGAGGCGGATTATGACTTTCAGCGAGCCGCCGGACTGCTGGCGCATGCGTATGCTCTGACCGGACAGAAGGAAAGAGCGGAGGCTTTGTTTCGGCAGGTGACGGTGACGTCGACCTTGTCGGAGACCTACTTGAATTTTGCGGAGTTGCTGGCTGCGGAGGGTCAGAAGGCCGAGGCGCGGGTGTGGGCGCAGAAGGTGCTCGACAAAAAACCGTCGATGCCGGGTTATCTGCGGCGGAGAGAGCGGCCGTGGTTCAGGCGGGCGGGGGAGTTTTTGAAGAGGGTGCCGGCGTGACGGTCGATCCAGGCGTTTACGCCATCGCGAAGCGGTTTCGCAATGCTGCTACTATTTCCTCGGCGGCGGAGTGCTCCAAGCTTGGTTGATCGGGCTTTCGGGTTCGATTCGGCCTCTCTGGGGTTACCCCAGGGGAATGTGAATAGCTGGAAATCCGTCGCGTGAGCTCGACTGCGCGACTGCGCAGAACTGCTCACGCAGAGTGCGACTCGTTGGAGTGTTTCGCCGCTTTTGTCATGCCGGATTCCTCCCTTGTGCAAGCACTGGCGGCCTCGTTTGTGGCCGGTGAGATGACAACCTCCCAGGTTGTTGCTCGCGGCGCTTCGACGTTAGGCAGACGCTGGCGATGGCTTTCTCCGCTCGCGCAACGGTACATCGAGTTTTTTTCTGGCCGAACGCGCCCCCGGCGGCGCGACGTGATCGCCTTTCTCCTGCGTGACCAGGGATTTCTGCGCGCCTCGTCGAAATATTCCGATGAGTTGACAATTGCCAGCAGGGTTACCGGTCCTCAGCGAATGCAGCCCGCTGGGCCGGCGGCGGGCTGGGAGGTTCCTCCTATCGAGTCGGCGGGAGCACTAGCGGAGTGGCTGGCAGTTGACGCTCGTGAACAGCAGTGGTTTGCCGACTTGAAAGGGCTGGCCTCACGCGAGTGGAACTCGCGGCTCAATCACTATAAGTATCAGGTTGTATCGAAGAGTGATGGTGGCATGCGGTTGATTGAAGCGCCGAAGACCCGGCTGAGGGCGATCCAGAGGCAGATTCTGAGCGGCATTCTGGAAAATATTCCTGTGCATCCGGCGGCGCATGGGTTCGTCAAAGGGCGTTCGATCAAATCATTTGTTGCGCCGCACGTGGGGCAGCAGATCATCTTGCGAATGGACTTGAAGGATTTTTTCCCGTCGTTTCGGGCGGCGCGTGTGCAGAGTTTTTTTCGAACCCTGGGCTACCCCGAATCCGTCGCCAATTTGCTGGGCGGAATTTGCACCAACGCCGTACCTCGATGCGCATGGAAAAACTGCGGGCAGAACACCGATCTCGATCAGCTGCGAGAAGTGAGGACTTTGTATTCGCGACCGCATTTGCCGCAAGGCGCGCCGACGTCGCCTGCGCTGGCGAACCTCCTTACGTATCGTCTGGATTGTCGGCTTATGGGACTGGCGAGATCGACGGGTGCAAAGTATTCTCGCTATGCCGACGATCTGGCATTTTCAGGCGATGCGGAATTCGAGCGGCGCATTGAGCGCTTCTCGACGCACGTCGCGGCGATCTTGATCGAAGAGGGCTTCGGCGCGAATTACCGAAAGACTCGGATCATGCGCCGGGGCGTCCGGCAGCATCTGGCTGGCGTGGTCGTGAATCGCCATATCAACGTCAAGAGATGCGATTTTGATCGCCTCAAAGCGATACTCACAAATTGCGTTCGGTTGGGTCCGGAAAGTCAGAACTTGAGTGCGCACCGGCAATTTCGAGCGCATCTTGAGGGGCGCGTGGGATTTGTGGAAATGGTAAATCCGGCCCGTGGTTCTCACCTGCGCAAGATCTTCCAGCAGATTCCTTGGCGGCAATGATCTCTACGTTGAGGCGGTGCTATCCTTCCCTCGATGCGAATTTCCTATCTTGAATGCACTCGTTGCGGAGAACATCTTTCCGCGGATCGTCCACAAAATATATGTCCGAAGGATGGCGGTGTGCTTTATGTCCGCTACGATTTCGCCAGTTTGAAAGGGAAGTTGCGGCCTGAAGATTTGCGCGGCCGCGTGGCTTCGATGTGGCGCTATGCGGAGGTTCTGCCTGATGCTGCGCCGGTGACTTTGGGCGAAGGCTTCACGCCTATGCTTCCCAGCCGCGAATTTGCCAATGTCTTCATTAAAGATGAGGGACTGAATCCTACGGGATCGTTTAAGGCGCGGGGCATGTCGGCTGCGGTCACGATGGCTCGGCACTATGGGTCGAAGAAATTGGCCGCGCCTTCGGCCGGAAATGCTGGCGGAGCGTTGGCGGCTTATGCGGCTGCGGCTGGAATCGAGGCGCATATCTTCATGCCGAAGGATGTGCCGCTGGCGAATCGCATGGAGTGCGATTATTTCGGCGCGCACCTCACGCTGGTGGATGGCCTGATCAGCGACTGCGGGCGCATGGTGGCCGAGCGCATAAATAAAGATGGGTGGCCGAAGAGCGAAGACGGATGGTTTGATGTCTCGACGTTGAAGGAGCCATTTCGCGTTGAGGGCAAGAAGACGATGGGCTACGAGGTCGCCGAGCAACTGGGATGGAAGCTGCCGGATGCGATTGTCTATCCCACGGGCGGCGGCGTGGGCATGATCGGAATGTGGAAGGCGTTTGACGAGATGGAGGAGTTGGGCTGGATTGGTGGCAGAGGCGCGGGCGCCATGGCAAGGCCAAAGATGATTACCGTGCAGGCCGCGGGCTGCGCGCCCATCGTGAAGGCGTGGGAGGCAGGGAAGAGCGCGAGCGAAATGTGGCAGAACGCTTTGACCTTTGCGGCCGGGTTGCGTGTACCGAAGGCGTATGGAGACTACCTGATTCTCGACATCCTGAAGAAGAGCGGCGGGACGGCGGTGGCTGCGACGGATGAAGAGATTCTTGCGGCCACGCGACATTGGGCGAGCGTCGAAGGAGTGTTTGCGGCGCCCGAAGGTGCGGCCTCGCTGGTGGCTTATCAGAAGCTGCGTGCCAGCGGATTTCTTCGCGCGGAAGACAAGGTGGTACTGTTCAACACCGGCTCGGCTTACAAGTATCTCGACATGATTGAGGCGCAAGGGAAGAGAAGCGGTGCCAATGTGCCGGCCTCGCGGAATATTGGCGGGATTATTGGCCCGTACTGAAACAGCTTTGAGCTTGCGAGCTACTAGTTTCGAGCTAATCACTAGTACTTCGATATTTTGCTCGGGCTTGCATTTGGGATTGCTTCCATCGGAATTGACGAGTGGGTGTGGGCGAACGACGAGTTTCCAGGTTCATGAACTTTTTACGGAATTCCTTTCCGGCTGCGCGTGAACGAATGGCACGCGATCAGCTTTCCGGGCGCGGCATTCGTGATGGGCGCGTGCTCGATGCGATGAGTACCGTGCCGCGCCATGAGTTTGTGCCGGAGTCGCTCCGGCAGGATGCTTATGAAGATCATCCGCTGCCGATTGGCGAAGGACAGACGATTTCGCAGCCCTACATCGTGGCGGCGATGCTGGAACACCTCGCGCTTCAGCCGACGGATCGTGTGCTTGAAGTGGGTACCGGTTCGGGATATGCTACGGCACTCCTGGCGGTGCTTTGCGCCGAAGTGTTTTCAGTGGAGAGGCACGCGTCGCTGGCAAAATCGGCGGAGGCCGCGCTTATCCGGCTTGGGTATCGCAATGTGACGATCAAGCTTGGCGACGGCAGTCTTGGTTGGGCGGAGCATGCGCCATTTGATGCAATTCTCGTCTCGGCTGCGGCGAGCGAAGTGCCCGCCGCGCTCTTCGAACAACTCAGCCCCGAAGGGCGCATGGTCATTCCGGTGGGCTCGGCAACGATGCAGGAGTTGATGCTGATCAGGAAACGAAATAGCCAGCGCGATGTTCAGGTGTTGGAGGGATGCCGGTTTGTGCCTTTGATTGCGAAAGTCGGTGGATCGTTCTAGTGAAAAGCTGGCCCGGTTGATCGCAACCGAGCCAGCTGAATCTGCACGTGATTAAACCACCACCGTCACTATGGGGTGACTTCGAAGACGACTCCGTAGCCTGACCCGCCCTGGTTTGTCGTGCCATAAAGATGGCCTTGTTTGTCGGCGACGAGGTTACTGAACGAGTAAAGGCCGTCGCTGCCCCCGGTAAACGTGTAGAGTTCCGTGTAAGACCAGATCCCTTCAGAGTTAGTTAGTTTGTATACGGTGCCGGCATTATAAGCGCCATCGCAGTGCGTGGTGGCGTAAATGTTTCCGGAAGCGTCCAGGAGAAGGTCGCGGAAGGTCCCGGAGATACCCCAACCGGCCAATGCGTAGATTGTGTTGAAAGTCCAGCTTGTGCCGTTGGGCGTGAGTTCGAAAATGGTGCCGCCGCCATCCGACCCTGAACTGCCGCCGTCCGTTGTCGAGCCGAAGATGTTGCCGGAGGCGTCAAAGACGAGACCGCCGTAGGGCACGCCGCCGTCACTTCCAAGCTGAAAGTCGTGCAGGCTCGTCTCGGTCCAACCCGACTTTGCCAGTTCGAATACGTTGCCATTTCCATAGAGTCCGCCAACGGAGGTGGTGCCGTAGAGGTTGCCGGATTTGTCGAACGTGACGCCTGCGACCGGATTAGCGCCGTCACTACCGCTGAAGCTGTGCAGGAGAGTCTCCTGGCCTTTACGAGTGACTTCGAAAACAGTGCCGCTGTTGGAAGCGCCTCCGGAAAAAGTCGTTCCATAGAAGTTGCCAGCCTCATCCTCTGCGAGACGGGCCTCCGGATTCGCGCCATCGGCTCCGCCCTTGAAGCTGTACAGCACGGTCTCTTTCCCCTTAGGCGTCATTTTGAAAACGACTCCATTGCCAAAGGCGCCGCCGGCATTGGTTGTGCCGTAGAAACTGCCGGTGTGATCGCGCAGCAAGCTGGCTTCGGGATTGGCCCCGTCCGTCCCGCCCGTGAAGTTATAGAGGACGATCATCTGACCCTTGCGGGTGATCTTGAAAACTATGCCCGCTCCGTAGGCCCCTCCGGCGTTGGCTGTTCCATAGAGATTGCCGGCATTGTCGGCGACGAAACCGGCCAGCGGATTGGCGCCGTCGGTTTCACCAGTGAAGCCGTACAAGACCTTGAAAGTTTGTGCGTGGAGTTGGCTGGAGGCGAGCGCCGCGAAAGCAAGCGCAATTAGGATTACGACACGCTCGACAGCGGGGGAAAGCCGTTTGTAAGTCACGGATGGTCTCCTTTTCAGACTGGTCTGGACTTGGCAGCGTCCACCGATTGTAGTTTGTACAACGCTTGAGCGCGGAAATTAGAGGTACATGTTGTTGGGTTGTCCGAACGGCCAATTGGGGACGGGTAAATGTCGCGATCGACATGCGTGACTGAGTCCCTGGCGCGAGGCGACTGTGTGACCTCTGTTCTACAATATTGCCGTGGGATTTCTGCACAACCTTAAGATCACCCTTGAGATGATCAAGTGGGAGCACTCGATTTTTGCGCTCCCCTTTGCGCTGTGCGGCGCCATGCTGGCTGCGGGCGGGCTGCCGGCCTGGAGTCAACTGGGCTGGATTGTGGTGGCCATGGTCTCGGCGCGGTCGGCGGCGATGGCCTTCAACCGGCTGGCCGATGCTTCGATCGATGCGGCCAATCCTCGAACCGCTACTCGCGCGTTGCCCGCCGGCGTTTTGACGCCAGGATTTGTCACTACTTTCGTTCTAATTGCCTGCGCGATTTTTGTGCTGGCCGCCTCGCAGCTGAATCGGCTGACGCTTTGGCTGTCGCCGGTCGCGTTGGCGGTGGTGCTTTTTTATTCCTATGCCAAACGCTTCACGCGGTGGTCGCATTTGCTTCTAGGATTCGCTCTTGGCATTGCCCCGGCAGCCGCCTGGATTGCGGTGCGCGGCTCGCTCGATCCGCGGATATTGCTGCTGACCGCCGCCGTCACGTTTTGGGTGGGCGGGTTTGATGTGATCTATGCCTGCCAGGATCAGGAATTCGATTGCAACCACGGCTTGCATTCAATTCCTCGGCACATTGGAATTCACCGGGCGCTTTGGTTGGCGCGTATTTTTCATTTATTGATGCTGGGATTGCTGGTTGCGCTGGTGGTTGTCTTCGGTTTGGGAAAACTAGCCTTCGTCGGAGTGTTTGCGGTGGCGGTGCTGCTCGCTTATGAGCACTCGCTCGTGCGCCACGACGATTTGAGCAAGCTGAATGCCGCCTTTTTCACAATGAATGGGGTCATCTCCGTCGTGTTCTTCGTCTTCGTTGCCGCGGATTTGCTCATTCGCAGATACAGATAAAGCGCCGCGCTCGTTCTTTCAAGGCACCTACTCGACACGCAGCAGCATGAACGTTCCGCTTTCCAGCTTTACGTTGTTCTTCTCCGAGGTCATTACTGAACCTTGTTGCGCGTTTGCGACGGTGGACAAGCTCAGGTTCGAAATTCCCACCACTCCCTTAGTGTCCCCCGTGATCTTTGGCTGAGTGCTCTTTGTGGAACTTGTGTCGCTGGGTTCGGTCGGTGCGGGCGGCATCTGCGCATTGCCTCCCATGGTTCCCTGCGATGAACCGCCCGGCTGGCCGGGCATTCCGGGGCTCACAGCTCCGCCGCCTGGCATCCCGCCGGGATAACCGGAGCCTGGCGAAGAACTCTGCGCGCTCGGGTTGGAATTTTGATTGTCCTGATTGGGTGAGGCGATGATCGCCTGAATCGACGTTGGAACCTGCACGGTCCCGCCGGTCTTCAGCATAGCTTTGTCGAAGGCGATCGCCAGTTCGGATTCCTTCTGCTGTTTGCTGCGGCGTTGCGCTTCGGTTATATGCCCGACAACCTCTGTGTCTTTCGGGACTACGACCGCGCCCGAGGTGTTCTTCAGGTCCTCGGTCACCTTGGCGATGACTTCATCGCCGGACTTGGCCTTCTTGGCATCGACGGTCTTCAGGAGTTGCACCGGGATGATGCTCCCCGGCGCGATCCTGGCGACGAGCCCGGATTGAGCTGACTGTGCCGCGGAATTGGGTGCAGGTTCGGTCTGGGTTGGGGTAGACGCCTGGGATTCAGGCGGAGTGGTTTCACCAGTGGGAGGCTGCTGCGCGAACAACACGATCGAACAAAATGCGGCTGTGAGAACCGCAGTCAGAATTCTGGACATAGGTGCTCTCCTGCGAAGCGGCGACTTCAGATTGAGCCGACGGTATGGCCTGGTCATCAACCCTTACGATGCCGAATTGAGGGGGAGGGTAGATCAGTGGATTAGGGTATGGCTTCATGCAAAGCGCGGGCGGGTCGCCCCCAAAGACGATGTTGAGACCTGGCGCGGCTGTCCTTGAGCTGGGTTATCATTACAAGGATGGCCAGCACGCATCCATTTCAAACGGACGATTCCCGGCTTTACGCGATCAAGGACAAAATTCTTGCGGGCGAGCGGATGAGCGAGGCTGACGCTCTTGCGCTCTATGGCACCGCCGACATTCTTGCCGTCGGCTGGCTCGCGAATTGGGTGCGCGAACGGATGCATGGCGACACTGCATACTTCAACGTCAATCGCCATATCAATCCGACCAACGTCTGCGTGGCGGCGTGCCGGTTGTGCGCCTTTGGTCGCAAGAAGGATGCGGCCGGCGCTTACACGATGGCGCTCGAAGAAGCATTCCAGATTGCGGCCTCGGGATACACCGAGGCGATCACCGAATTTCACATCGTTGGTGGGCTGCATCCCGACCTGCCGTTTCAGTATTTCCTCGATCTCGTTTCCGGGCTGAAGGAGCGCTTTCCGCAGGTGCATATGAAGGCCTTCACCATGGTCGAGGTCGCGTACCTGGCGAAACGCTCGAAGCTGACGATTCGCCAAACGCTGGAGAAGATGAAAGAAGCGGGGGTGGATTCTCTGCCCGGCGGCGGCGCGGAGATTTTTTCTGATCGCGTGCGGCATATCATTTGTGATCACAAAATTGACGGCGACGACTGGCTGAATACGGCGCGCACAGCGCATGAAATCGGGTTGAAATCAAATGCGACCATGCTCTACGGCCACATTGAGAACGATGAAGACCGCGTCGATCATCTGCTGAAGCTGCGCGCGCTGCAGGACGAAACGCACGGCTTTCAGACGTTTATTCCGCTGGCGTTTCATCCGGCTAATACGCCGCTGGAACATCTGCCAACGACAACCGGCATGCTCGATATCAAGCAGATCGCGGTGAGCCGGCTGGTGCTCGACAACTTTCCGCACATTAAGTCTTACTGGCAGATGATGACGCCGAAGATTGCGCAGATTTCGCTGCGCTTCGGCGCGGACGATATCGATGGGACGGTGGTCGAAGAAAAGATTTATCACGATGCCGGCGCAACCACACCGCAAGGGCTGCGGCGGCAGGATCTTATCCGTCTGATCAAGGAAGCCGGCCGCGAGCCGGTGGAGCGGGACACGCTGTACCGGCCGGTTACGCGGACGGAGACTTCGTTTACGGTGTCGGTTTAATTAGGAGCCGATTTCACCACGGAGACACAGAGACACAGAGAAAATCAAGTTCTTGTTTTTAGTTTCTGTGGCGAGTTTCTGTGGCGCCTGAATTTCTGTGTCCATTTGGGGCTGTTATCCGGCGGCAGGAATAGGGTGGAACTTCATTTCGGTACGCGCATCCAATCCTCATGGCAAAAGAGCAAATTGCAACCTTCGGCGGTGGATGTTTCTGGTGCATTGAGGCCGTCTTTCAGCGTCTGACTGGCGTCAGTCATGTTGAGTCCGGTTACATGGGTGGGCACGTCGATAATCCGACCTATCGCCAGGTTTGCGAGGGCGATACCGGGCACGTGGAAGTTGTGCGGGTCCATTTCGACCCTGACCAGATTTCTTATCGTGAGCTGATCGATGTATTTTTCACGGTGCACGACCCGACTACGCTCAACCGGCAGGGAAACGACGCCGGGGAGCAGTATCGGTCGGTGATTTTTTCTGAAGATGAAGAGCAGCAGCGCATTGCCGAGGACGTGATTGCCGAAATGAGCGCCGCGAAGGTTTATTCCGATCCGATTGTGACCACGGTCGAACCGGCGTCGAAGTTCTATAAAGCCGAGGGATACCACCAGAATTATTACAACGAGAATTCGCGGCAGCCTTACTGTATGTTCGTCATCTCGCCTAAGCTGGCAAAGCTGGAAAAGAAGTTTGCTGAGAAGTTGCGGGCCTAAGCCGATCTCGGCGCCAGCGGGAACGTCGGCGGGGGCAAGCGACTTACCCTTCGGTTCCGGTGCGCTTCAGGACGGCGGCTCTTTCTTCGAGCAACAGGCGGCGGAGGGTGCGGAGGTCGTTCAACAGGCGGCTACTAGACTGAAGGTGGCTATCCAACTTCTCGAGCTTGTACTGGACGATACGAAGCGCCTCCAGGCGGCGGTCGGGCTTCTTCTCGGCGGCGCTGACGTCGGCCGCTAACTCACCCTTTGCTTCGGCGATAGTTTCGAGCAGCAGACGCACATACTCATGCGTGCTCTCAAGGCTGTCGAACGGCGTTTCAGGCTGCCAACTCAATCGAACCTTCCTGAGAAAATCGAGCCTGAGAAAATCAAGCCTGGGATAATCTGGGCATCAAGCAGACCTGAAACCGATTTTAGCATGCATCGCTTGCGAAAACCTCCCTTCGTTAGGCAACAAGCTTGCCGGTGATGGCAGCGCCGCAGATAAAGAACTACCATCAATTGATAGTCGGACAAAAATCGGACGATGTCCGGTCGGAGATTGCGATGGAGCCATTTCGTTTTCATCTTTTCGTTTGTACGCAGCAAAAGCCAGAGGGAGTCGTCTCTTGTGCCGCTAGTGGTTCGTTCGAGGTGCTGGACGCTCTTGATCGCGAGACGCAGGCGCGCAGCCTGGATCACGATGTGCAACTCACAACCTGTGGCTGCATGGGACTGTGCGATGAAGGTCCGGTGATGGTCGTCTATCCCGAGGGGGTGTGGTATCGGCACGTGAAGCCGTCTGATGTGGCTGAAATCGTGGGCGTGCACCTGCGCGATGGCAGGGCGGTGGAGCGTCTGGTATGGAGTGAGGGCGCGGCGATGAAGGCAATGGCGGAGGAACATCAGGTAAAGTTCCGGGCCGCGATGGCCGCCCGCGACAAGGCGGGAGTATTGCCCGATCACCTGGAGCAGATGATCCGCGGCTTTATGCCCAGTCGTTGCCTTCTTACCGCGCTCGAACTCGACATCTTTACTGCCGTCGGGGATGGTGCCACGGCGGACGAGGTCAGCGAGAGGATTCACGCGAATGGTCGCGCCGCAGGCATGCTGCTCAACGCGCTCGTCGCCCTGGGACTGCTCTCAAAGAGTGGTGACGATTATCAGAACACCCGTGAGTCGGCACGTTTCTTTGTCCAAGGCTCGAAAGACAACCATCGCGATGGTTTGCTGCACACTGCCAATATCTGGCATCGCTGGAGCACACTGACCGACGCTGTGCGCGCCGGCACCCGCATGCCTGTTGACCGCGACACTACCGAATGGACACACAACTTCATTGCCGGGATGCAACGCCATGCCAAGGATCGCGCCCCGCTGATCGTGAAGGCGCTGGGCACAACCGGTGTTCGACGGGTCCTCGATCTCGGGGGCGGTTCCGGAGCCTATTCCATCGCATTCGCGAAGGCCTGCCCCACTGTGCATTGCGAAATCGTTGATCTCGCGGAGGTCGTGCCGCTCACCGCTGAATACGTCCGCCAAGCGGGCGTTTCGGGACAGGTCAGCGTTCGAGCGGGAGACATGCTGGTCGACGACTTTGGTTCCGGCTACGACTTGATCATGTTGAATGCGATCTGCCACATGTTCTCGGAGCAGCAGAATCGGGAGATCTTTCGTCGTGCCCGAAAGGCGCTGTCGCCGAATGGCCGCCTGGTCGTGCAGGACTTCATCCTCAATCCCGACAAGGCCGGGCCGCAACATGCGGCTCTGTTCTCACTGAACATGTTGGTGGGCACCGATGCGGGCGCGAGCTACAACGAATCGGAATATACCGGTTGGATGAAAGATGCGGGATTCAGCGAGGTGGAACGGATCAACCTACCTGGGCCAAGCAGCTTAATTGTAGGGATAGCGAGATAGAACTTTCGGTCGGAAGACGACTGGATATTTGCCAGTCCTGTGCAATCAGGCAGGCTGCCATGGTCTTATCCGCGCGTCTTGCAGATCTTCCGGGAGAGAACTGTTGCGGCGGGTATCGGGCCGATAGGAACTCACACGATGCGGCACAAGTATTGGAGTTGGTTTGATGCCAACGGCAGGGTGATCGCTGTGCAGCAGAAGCTGATGCGGCATGCTTCGATCACTACCACGACGAATCACATTTTGTATGGCAGGGGGGATGCCACTTTCGCGCGAAAAATCTGCTACCATCGTTCGTCTGTGAGGTGGTCATGCCCCAATTCGTAATCGAGCGAGAAATCCCAGGCGCGGGTAATTTGTCGGATGCGGAACTGCAGGCAGTGGCCAAAAAATCGGTAGGCGTGCTGAAGGACATGGGACCGGAGATCAAATGGCTCCACTCCTATGTCACCGGCGATAAGGTCTATTGTGTTTACCTCGCGCCGGATGAGGAAACGGTTCGCGAACACGCACGCCGCGGAGGTTTTCCAGCGAATCGCATCTCAGCAGTGCGGCGCCTGATCGATCCCAGCACTGCAAATTGAGTTAAGCAGAGTTTCGAGTCTGAGGACCTGCCGCGTCGCAGTTAAGCGCCTCGTGGACTGCTTGCTCGATCGGCATCGCCCAACCTTCCATCCACGCCGTTCCTGCAGTATTGCCGAGCGTTCGGCGCGCAAACTCCAAGGCCTTCTCAAGCCGGGGCTGCCCTGCGGGCGTGAGCGGAGCGCCCAATCTTTGCCGAAGCGCAGCGGCCGCTCCTGCCAGGTGTAGCGATAATTCGGCGTTCGACTGCGCCGCGGCACTTACGGCGAGACATTCTAGCGCCCTTGCGATGCCGCGTTTGTGACCCAACTCTTGAAACACCTTGATGCTTTCGCCGTAAAGGCGACGAGCCTCCGAGTTGTTACCCTGATCGCAGCTTAAGCTTGCCAAATCAGAGAGGGTGCTCGCAATTCCCCAGCGGTCACGCAGTCGGCGAAACTCCGACAGACTCTGTTCGCAAAATGAACGAGCGGCCGCGAAGTCAGCTTTTTCCCGCGCGACGTCGCCCTGGTAGTTCAACGTCCAGGCGGCACCGGCGAGATCCCCAACCTGACGGAAGATCGTTAGACACTCCTCGTAAAGAGAGAATGCGCGCTCACATTCGCCTTGCAACTTCATCACGCTCGCGAGATTGCTGAGGGCTCGGGCGATGTCAGCGGGATCCCCAAGGTCCTTCCAAATTGCGACACATCGCTCGAAGAGTGCGGAGGCGGCGGCGATCTCGCCACGATCACGAGTAATGACGGCCAAGGCGTTCAAAGCGACGGCAACGCCGCGATTGTCGTTCAGCTGAATACAAGTCTCGAGGCTATCTTCGAACATCTGTTGAGCCGGGACGTAATCGCCTTGCTCGCTGGCCAGAACTCCGGCAGCGAACCGCAGGCGGGCGTGAAGCTTCGGACGAGCTGCGGCTCCTTCCAACGCCAAGATCCTGGCAATGGCGTCGCGGCCCTCCGTAAGATATTCTCGTGTTTCCCAGAAGCGGAACAGGGCGGCTCCGATGCGAAGACCCCAGTCGGCATCCCCTGTCTTGATCAGATAATCGAGCGCGGCGCGGAAGTTGTCGTGTTCAAGTTCAAAACGATCGAGCCATTCGGGCTGAGCGGCTATGTTCTCGGCACCCTCTTCGGCAAGCACGAGGAAATAAGCGGCATGGGCTCGACGGGTCGGTGATTCATCGTCGCTCTCGGCCAGGCGTTCGAGGGCATACTCCCGTAGGGTCGAAAGCATCCGGAACCGGGCCTCTGTATCTGACTGCTCCACCTGCTGTGCCAGGCTTTTGTCGACCATCGAAGCCATGCCGTCGAGTATGTCGAGGCCGAGGTCGCCCTTGGTGTCGCACACGGCTTCCACGGCTTCCAGCGTGCATCCACCGGCAAATACGGAGAGCCTGCGGAACAGAGTTTGCTCTGCGGTATTCAGGAGCCCGTAGCTCCAGTCGATGGTGCCGCGGAGAGTCTGTTGCCGGCTCGGCAGATCGCGAGCGCCGCCGGTCAACAGGTTCAGGCGGCCTTCGAGACGAGTCAGCATGGCTGACGGCGAAAGCAGCTTGATGCGGGCCGCGGCCAGTTCAATGGCGAGGGGCAAACCGTCCAGACGAGCGCAAATGGCCGCGACCACGGGGGCGTTTTCCCTACTCAATGCGAATTCGTGCTTTACCGCCCGCGCACGTTCCACGAAGAGCTTTATCGCCGGAAGGGCAGAAAGCACTTCGAGCGGCGGAATGGACTTAGAATCGGGCAGCGCGAGCGGCGGCACAGGAAACTCATGTTCACCGTAGACATGAAGCGGCGCTTGGCTTGTGACCACGACCTTGAGTTTCGGGCCAGTAGTCAGCAGTTGCGCCACAAGCGGCGCTGCGGAGACGAGGTGCTCGAAGTTGTCGAGCAAAAGGAGCATCGGCTGGCTCAGGCCGCCCACGTACTCTATCAAGCTTTGCTGCGGCGACTTATTTCCGGTTTCGCGCACGCCCACTGATTGCGCGATCGTCGAAGCGATCAAACCACCTTCGCCAATCGCGGACAGAGGGACAAAGCACACGCCGCCTGGAAACTGGTCGGCGATTTCACCCGCCACCTGTAAGGCGAGCCGTGTCTTCCCGATGCCGCCCGGACCGGTGAGGGTCACAAGCTGTACGTCCACGCGGCTCAGGAGCTGACGGAGACCAGCCGTTTCGTGTTCCCGTCCAATGAATGCGGTGCGTTGCAGCGGCAGGTTGTTGGGGCGCGGCTCCGATTCGCAGGCAGGCGCATCGTCGAGGCGGTCGCGCACCGCGGCGAGGTCGCGAGCCAAATCTCGGGTGGAAGCATAGCGATCTTTCGGATCCTTGGCCAGGCACCGCTCCACGATCCAAATGAAAGGAGCGGGCGCCTGAAGCATTTTGGCGCCGAGGCGCTCGGGCTCATCGCGAAGGATTGCCGCCGTCGTTTCCGCATGAGTCTTTTTGCGGAACGCGGGAAGCCCGGTGACCATCTCGTAGAGCACCGATCCAAAGGAAAACTGGTCAGAACGAAAATCGACATCGCTGCCGGTGGCTTGCTCGGGCGACATGTAGCCCACGGTTCCCATCAACGTTCCATGCTCGGTAACGGCGGTGGTCGCATCCGAATTGTGGGTGTGTTCGAGCCTATGCAGTTTCGCCAGACCGAAATCCAGCACCTTGGCCGTACCGTCGACAGAAACCATCAGGTTCTCCGGTTTCAAATCGCGGTGAACGACACCGATTTCGTGCGCTTTGGCGAGAGCGTCGGCAATCTGCGCCGCAAGGGCGACCGATTTGCGAAATGAAATCGGGCCAGAGGCGAGCGACTGCCGCAGCGTCTCGCCGTCCACGAGTTCCATGGCAATGTAACGTGTGCTGTTTACATGCCCCAGCTCATAAATCGTGACGATGTTGGGATGATTGAGCGCACTGGCGGAACGGGCTTCTTTTTCAAATCGTGCCAGGGCTTCCGGTTGAGCAAGGCGTTCCACGGAAAGCGTCTTAATGGCGACTTCACGGTCGAGGCAGGTGTCACGGGCGCGGTATATTTCTCCCATGCCCCCGGCGCCCAGTTGCTGAAGGATCTCGTAATTCCCAAAGCGCGTGCCCGGCGACAAGGTGCACGACCCGGAATCTGGCATGAGCGGCAGGTTCATCAACCTCGTTGACGCGGCGGTCGACCGGCCAAGAATTGATCGCTCGCCGCCGCGCTATGAACTTTGAGCTCTGGACTCTCCGATCGCAATGGACTCTGCGGTCGAAACCCCGGAGTGCGTTTATAATAACCCACACTTCGGAGGCAGTTCATGGATATTCGATCGGTGCAGCGGCCGCTAAAAGACCAGTACCGACAAGACCCGGCAAGTTCCCGGATTACTCTGACGGCGCACGGCAAGCAGACCGAGGCGCCCGTCTCCTGCTCGATCGACCTGGGGCGGGCGATATATAACGCCCAAGCTCACAAAGGAGTGGGCGGAGCAGGGACGGGTGCTTGTTCCGGAGACCTGCTACTGGGTGCGCTGGCTGCCTGCGCGCAGATCACTTGCCAAATGGTAGCTTCCGCCATGGGAATCCCTACCGAAGCCATCAACGTCATGGTCGAGGGCGATCTGGACCTGCAGGGTACGCTGGGTCTGTCGAAAGACGTGCCGGTCGGATTTCAGGAGATCCGAGTCACTTTCGACGTTCGCGCTCCGCAGGCAACGGCGGAGCAGTTGGGCGCGCTGCGGACGAAAACAGAGCAGTATTGCGTGGTGATGCAAACCTTGCAGCGCCCGCCGAAAATTGAGAACAAATGGGCGTCTTGATGGTCAGTCTGCGTTCCGAACGGGGACTTTGACGCCGGGGCTCCTTCACTTCGGCTTAACGTTCTGATTCACGCGGAATAGGTTTGCCGGGTCGTAACGCTTCTTGATCCTCGCCAGACGGTCGTAATTCTTGCCATAGGTCGCCCGGATGCGGTCTTCGCCCTCTTCCATCATGAAGTTGATGTACGCGCCACCTGCAGAATATGGATGCAGCGCACTCCAATACTCCTTCGCCCACAAGGAGATTTTCTCCCTGTTCGCGGGATCCGGATCGACTCCGACCATCACGGCCGCCCATTTCGCATCGCGGTAACACCACGGCGTTGCTTTGTTGTTGACGCGGCTCGCCGCTCCGTTGACCGGGTATAGGTGCATGGTCGACTGCATCGACGGCAAGTTGGCCCCATGTTTTACGTGAAGTGCGATGGCTTCGTCGGGGAGGGTGCGCACGAAGTCCGCCTTCCAGTACCATTGCAACCCGGGCGGATAAATACCATCGTGCATACTTTGAAGTAGTGGATGTGGAATTGGGCCAACCATATCGAGCGCCGGAGCCTTTGAGCTCCGGATCGGCTTGAACACCTTCTCTGCCTTCTTGATCGGTCCGGAGTAGCACCACACAATGCCGCACATCTTCCTGTTGTGCAGATGCTCGGGGAATGGAACTGCCGGCGGCACGGTAAGGAAAGCAAAGAAACCATAGACGTCATCGGGCGCCTTCGCGATGAAATCGCGGTACCAACGCAGTCTCTCCGCCGCATCTTCCATCGGCCACAGCATGGGCCCGCCGTAGTCGGTGTGCACGGGTTGTGCCTTGAACAAAAACGAGGTCACGACGCCGAAGTTTCCACCCCCGCCGCGCACCGCCCAGAACAGGTCAGAATGCTCCTTGGCGCTGGCGGTGACAAATCGCCCGTCGGCCAGCACCATTTCGACGGCTAGCAGATTGTCGATCGTCAGGCCGTAGCGCCGCGTCAAGTAACCAATCCCTCCGCCCAAGGTCAATCCTGCTACGCCGGTCGTCGAAATGATGCCCGCAGGGACCGCGAGACCGAAGGCGTGCGTCGCATGGTCAACATCGCGCCAGAGGGCGCCACCGCCAGCCAGCACGGTCTTCTTCTTCGGGTCCACGCGAACATAGTTCATCGGCGAAAGATCGATTACCAATCCGTGATCGCAGACTCCCAATCCTCCCGCGTTATGCCCGCCGCCGCGGATAGCCAGCGTCAGATTCTGCTCGCGGCCGAACTTCACCGCCGACATGACGTCGGCCACGTCGGCGCAGCGCGCTATCAGTCGCGGGCGCCGGTCGATCATCCCGTTGTACACCTTGCGAGCCGCGTCATAACTCGGATCGTGGGGCTCGATCAGCCCTCCGTGCAAGCTGGCTCTGAAAGTTGCAATCGTCGCTTCGTTCAGCATCGCTACTCGATCCCCGAGAATTTAGCCTCGTTATGTTATGCCGCAGTTGGGTATAGCGGTGGTGCGACGCGTCACGAGACAAGCCTCTGCGTCACCTGCCAAACCTAGCGGGAATTTCCGAACTGAACCCCTGTTTGCGCAAATAGTACCGCTTCTCCTGCCCCGGACACAACGAATTTGCCACGAACAGGCTCCACAGAGATGAACCATGCCTGTTTAACGGGTCAACGCGCAAACCGTACAAGTGACTGTACTCGGCATTTCTCGCGGGTTCGTGATGACAATGGATCTCTCAACCGAACCAGATGTTGGTAGCATAACGATGAATCATCAGGGGCTGCTTCATCAGCCGGTTTATGCAGCGTGCTGGTAAAGGCACGATGCGTCATTCAGCAATCGTTATTCAGCAATCGCATTCAGCAATCGCATTCAGCAATGAAGAAACTTCCACCCAAAGGCGGTCGCCGTTCGGGAAAGCAGGATCGGCGGCAGCTTTGCGTCCTTTACGAGGACGATGCAATTGTCGTTCTCAATAAGCCGGCGAAGCTGCTGGCGGTGCCGGCGGAGGACTCCCATGCCCCATCTGCGCTGTCGCTTCTCTCCGAACAACTGAAATTAAAGAGGCAACGGGCCTATGTCGTACATCGTATCGATCGTTACACGTCGGGGATTCTGCTCTTTGCAAAGAGCTGGCCGGATCGAGAAGCGCTTGTGCAGCAGTTTCTCCGCCACACTCCAGTGAGGCAATATCTCGCCGTCGTTCGCGGGCATCTCCGGGTTAGAGAGGGAACACTGGTTCACCACTTTCGGCAGGAAGGAATGTTTCAAAGAGTGGCCAAAGGAAGCGATCCAAAATCGGCGCGCGCTGAACTTCGCTATTCCGTCGAAGGTCTCCTGCGCGGCGCATCGCTCGTCCGAGTCTCGCTGGTGACGGGATTACAGAATCAAATCCGGGTGCAGTTTTCGGCGATCGGCCACCCGGTGATTGGCGACAGAAAGTACAACCCCTCAGAAGCGCTGGAGCAGCGAATTACTCGCGTCGCTCTCCACGCAGCGCACCTTGAGTTCATTCATCCACGATCGAGAGAGAGCGTCTCCTTTGATTGCGAGCCGCCGCCGGACTTTCAGTCTCTGCTTCAGGCGTTGGGGTCGCGAATCCGCAAACGACGCTGACACGCCACAGCGGTTCGTTCGTCTGGCGGTCCCAGTCAAGGACATTGGGGGTACCCCCCCTCCCCCCCTTACCGTGGTCTATTAGAATCATTGAGTTAGCGAGAAATTCCTCTCAAAGTCTTGAGCGCATGAGGCTTAGGGGCAAAGTATTGATTACAATAATGTTAGCTGGCAAAATCGGCCTATTCTGTGGATTTTACTCCGCAAAGTATTAAGGAATAAAGACTTATATGTAAAGTCCGCCGGAATAAGGAGTTATGCTCCAGATTTCGCGCTAATTGGTCGTTCTGCCTGCGTCGGTGGCTGCACGGCGTCTGCCTGGAGGGGATGCCTGTGTCTCGAGTCTGTCTCTCCTTTTTTCAAACAACCAAACTGGGTTTCAAAGAACCAAAATCGCGTTTTTAAAAGAAGCAATCGGGCTGGGCGCCTGTTCGCTCTGTTTTTTATGGTTGGGCTTTTCGGGCGGCTAAGTCAAGGACTTTTGCGACGCGAAAATGTGAGAGCGTGGCGAATAATATACGAACAAAATAAAGTTGAGTTTCGGGCCCTTGTGAAAGTGGGCGAATTGGGGATTTTTGGTGGGATGGATGTTTACTGACTGGTGATTGCGCCCTCTGATTGAGCTTCGCAGGACATAAGAAAATGCTGGAGTTAGCGCGGATTTCTGATTCGCGTATTTGGAATGAGGCAGTTACAGCGAAGTATTTGAGCGTAGAGGACTTACTCCTTTTGGTTCACTTCGCGTTGGGTGTTTCAGGGGGTTTCTGGGGCGGGATTTTGTCAAGTTGACACGTCATGCAGGTGAGGCGAGATTTCGGAAGAGTAGGGAAGCGGCATCGGACCTCGGGCGTTCGGCGGGGGGATCCGAGGAAATTCAGAAAACGGGGTACGTCCCGTCTGTCCCCCACGCCCCGCAATGGTGATAACGCAAATGACCCCGGGTAGCCGGGGTCATTAAGAACGTGGTGCAGCTCTCTGTCAACTTACAGTATTGGCGGTGGTGGAAACAATGTCAAGTTACTCGGGGAGATTATCTCTGCGTTCTCTCCCCGGTATAGATCTTCTCCACAGAACGGAGAATGGACCCGGCGGGATTCGAACCCGCATCTGCGCTTTGACAGAGAGCTGTGCTACCCGTTGCACCACGGGCCCTGTCGGGAGTTTCGCGAGCCGCAGCTGTCGTTGCAAGGATGCGAGTCACAACAGTTTTGGTCGGTTTCAAATCGGGCGGGCTGGACCGCACGTCGAAAGTGACGTAAACGTCCCGTCTGTCCTCGAGTTTCGTCGTCCCCGAGTTTCGTCCCCGAGTTTCATTTGGGCTTAGCCTTTTTGGCGTGATCGCTATAGGTAGTCGAATCAACCGTCAGTTCTTCCCCCTCTTTAATATTCCGCGCCGCTCGGAAGTTATAGGTGTCGTCGCAGATGACATTGGGCTTCTCCCCGCGCTTCGGGTCGTTGATGTACCACGACATCGTCAGACGGTGAAAATTCCTAGGGCATCCATACCGCTTGGGTTTTCCGTTCTTGCCGTTCTTGACTATAGCGAATCGCTTGTAGAACTCTCGCAAGGCTTTGTTCCGTGGCAGCTCACTTGCGTCTATCCAGCGTACTTCATCCGCATCACCAGAGAAAAGGATCGTGCCCTTCTTGATTTTCTTAATGGCGAAAATGCCCACTCCCTCTAGCGGTGATGGTTTCAACCGGGTGTACATTTCTTCGTGCGGCAGCGGGTCTGCGTCTCCAGTCCATCGTGCAACACATTTTCCAAGTCCTTCTAAGTCAGGGTAAATCGTCGCCTCATCGACGAAACTTCCTTCGAGATCGTCAAAAACATTGCCCACCGCATATCCGGGTATCACGATCTTCGCCAAGAGTTTCTGCGTTCTTGGAAACAGATCATCGAGGCTGTCTTTCTTAAGACCATGCACTGTGAAGCAGGATCGCTGCGCTGCGATGCGGCGATCAAACTGGTTCGGAAAGATCGCCACAGGCAACGGCTTCCTCAAACGATTCTTGGCGTCAAACCGATCTGGAAGCCACGGTTCATACTTGCGGCGGTCACGATCTGCAAGACCATCCGATCCGGGTGGAAGAACCTCATCAACCTTAAGCACCAGTTTGTTCAAAAGCCACGGATCAAGGACCCAAACAGCCGCATCTTGGTAGCCTTCACTTTCCATCAGTGCAAAATACAAAGCGATCTGTGGGTCTTCGGTCCAGTCAAGCAAACGGGTCGGCGCGGAGTAGTGCTGCATGAGGAAATACCACTCCCACGCGTTGCGCGGGTTATATGTCGTCAGACTCGGTGCACGCCTTACGAATTCTTCGCGAATCTCGTCTTCATCTTCCAGCAGCTTTTTGGCGCTCTTTTTGGAACGATAGAGTTTTGGAATGAGACGCCAAGAGACACTCTGCGATCCGCGAAACCAAAGGGCGGGTTCACCGTCTTTGTCTTTCCATTCGGCTCTGACTTGCCTGATCCGCTCGATAAATTTCGACAGCGTTTTGGCGGTAAGAGTGGCGACCATATTGGGTAATATTAGACCACTTAGGCTGGATTTCTGGAGTGTCGTCGGCGTACCATCTGTGGCATCGGAATAAAGATCAAGCTCTGGCAATTTGGAATACGACTTCTTCGTCTCGAAAAAATGATCGCGCCAACCCCATCAAAGCTCAAGGCACGGCACACATTAGTCCCATAAAAACATGCCAGACAAAACGGAGAGGATACTTGTCTGGAGTGAAGTCGCCGCCATCCTGATTACCCTATTTCTGGTTTTTGGAGGTTGGAGGATGTTTTCTAAAATCATCATGACACCTTTGGAGCATCTTCTCACCGACAAGCTGTTTGACATCGCGCTGGCGCTCTTTGGAACGTGGCTCGGTTACTTGTTAGCCGGGTGCCCCACCCTTTTGTCTCGCCCTCTCTTTCCCGTTCCGGAACTCTGGGTGCCCCGCTCTTGCGCTTTTTTGCAAGGGCGGGCACGATGCCGCTCGTACCATAGGATTTGTCATGCCCAGCGGCCTGCATCGCACTTATGGTGCTCATCACCTGCACTTTATGACTTGCTCGTGTTACCGGCGATTGCCTTTGCTTGGTTCGGCACGGAGCCGAGACCGGTTTCTTTCGATTCTGGAAGAGACGCGCCAGCGCTACCAGTTTGTGGTGGTCGGATATGTCGTGATGCCGGAGCATATCCACTTACTTATAAGCGAGCCTGAAGTTGGAACTCCCTCAACCGCGATGCAGGTGTTGAAGCAGCGCACGGCTCACGCGCTGTTGCCCAAGCGCAAACGGAGGCACCCGTACCAGCGCAATCTGTTCGGCGACGAACCCGAACACCGGGCGTTCTGGCAGGCGCGCTTCTATGATTTCAACGTGTGGACGACGAAGAAGCGGGTGGAGAAGGTTCGGTATATGCATCGGAATCCGGTGCGGCGGGGATTGGTGGAATCGCCCGAGCAGTGGCGCTGGAGCAGTTATCGATTCTATCTATTCGGAGAGGCCGGGGCGGTGAGGATGAATGAAGGATGGGGGAAGATTTCGTTCCGGGATCGGGTGGCGTAGCTTCGCCGGTGGAGGCGTTTGTGGTACCCGCCGCTTCGCAAAGTGCGCGAAGCAACGGGGCACCCGCTGTGGTGGTGGTCGGAACGAAAATCGAAGCCCGGGCCAGCCGTCTACAAGCAGGCGGATTTGAATCAGTCGCCATTTCCCTTCAAAGTGATACAATGCTTACAACAGTTACACCCGGAGGATCGATGAAGCAATCGCGTACCATGGTGCTCAGTATGCGCCTGCCAGTGGAGAGCGGAAAACGCTTGAAGCGCATCGCGCATCGGCACGGCTGGACGCCGAGCGATGCCAGCGCGCGGCTGGTGGAAGAGGGCTTGAGGCGGTCGGAATTTGCCTTCCTGGATTTTCGCGATTCACCGGCTGGCAGGCAAGCCTATATCCAAGGCAGCACCCTGGCGATATGGGAGGTCATCTTGCTTCTTCGAAGTTACAAGGGAAATGTCAGGGAGGTGGCCAAGCATCTGAAATCGCCTGAAGCGAAGGTTCGAGCTGCCCTTAATTATTCAGAGGCATTCCCCGAAGAGGTGAACGACGCGATAGCGGAGAACGATTCGATTGATTTCGACAGCCTAAAGCGCATGCTTCCCCAAGCGGTCGACTTTGCCGCCAGACAGACCAAGCGGCGCTAATGCTCAGGCTTCTTCTAGATGAGCACATCTCCCCAGACGTAGCGAAGGGTGTTCAACGCCGGAATCGATCGTCACTTATCCACCCAATAGTTATCCACTCCATGGTGGAGTGGGAGAGTGGAAACTTCCTTGGGAAGGAAGATTCCGTTTGTCTGTTCGAAGCAGCGAAACAACACTTGACCCTGGTTACTTATGATCGCAGGACAATTTCTCCATTGTTAAAACTCTGGGCAGAGGAAGAGCGATCCCATGGCGGTGTGATATTTGTCGATGAAAAGACGATCTCGCCGGCGGACATTGGAGGGCTAGTCCGTGCCCTGATTTCGCTCGTAGACGAGGCCGGGGGAACGGACTGGACCAACCAAGTGTACTTCTTGCGGAGCGGACGTTGACCACTGGATTCGCCCTGGAAGGACTAGCGAGATGCGAAAAGGGTTTACGAGAGTCGAGTTCGGTTCACCCGCATGATATTCTGATAACAACACTGCGTTTCCCTCCGATTTGCGATTTCCGCAGGGCAATTTCCGCAGTTCCTACAAACTATGATTTCAGTTAGCAATGTGTCGATGCGCTATGGCGCTAAAGTTCTGTTTGACGACGTTTCCACCAGTTTTGCTCCGGGAAAACGCTTTGGCCTTACCGGCCCCAACGGTGCGGGGAAGTCGACGTTCATGAAGCTCCTGACCGGAGAGCTTGAGCCGCAGAAAGGGACGATCGTGCGTCCGCGGAAGCTCGGCGTGCTGAGCCAGGACCAGTTTGCCTTCGATCCGTATCGAGTGATCGATGCGGTCATCATGGGCAACAAGCGGCTGTGGGCGGCCCTCGAAGAACGCGAGAAGCTCTATTCCAAGTCTGAGATGACCGATGCCGATGGCATGAAGCTCGGCGAATTAGAGGGCATCGTCGGCGAAGAAGATGGTTATACCGCTGAAAGTGACGCGGCCATCCTGCTGCAAGGTCTCGACATTCCCGATGAGTTACACGAACGGAAAATGGGAGAGTTGGCGGGCGGACAAAAGGTCCGCGTGCTGCTGGCCCAGGCGTTGTTTGGAAATCCGCAGGCGCTGCTTCTCGACGAGCCGACCAACCACCTCGATCTCGATTCGATCCACTGGCTGAAGAATTTTCTGAACCAGTACGAAGGCGTGCTGATCGTTATCTCGCACGATCGCCACTTTCTCAATGGAGTGTGCACGCACATCGCCGATATCGATTACGAGACCATCATCACCTACACCGGTACCTATGACGACATGGTGATTGCCAAGACGCAGGTGCGCTCGCAGATCGAAGCGCAGAATTTTCAGCGCGAAAAGAAGATCTCCCAGTTGAACGAGTTCATCGCGCGCTTCTCAGCCGGCACGCGCTCGAGTCAGGTACAGTCGAGGCGCAAGGAAGTGGAGCGGCTGCAGGTAACGGAATTGGCGAAGTCGAACATCCAGCGGCCCTATCTGAAGTTTGAGGCGAAACGCCCCTCGGGCAAACACATCCTGGAAATAGAAGGCGTCACGAAGTCCTACGGCGAAACAGAGGTGATTCGCGGTTTTACGGCGAGCGTGCTGCGCGGAGAAAAAATTGCGTTGATGGGCCGGAACGGTACCGGCAAAACGACTCTGGTGAACGCCCTCCTCGCCAACTCCGAAACCGTTTCGGAGTCCGAACTACGCAAGACCAGCGGGTACGACGGACCCTTCTTGAGTGACGGGAAGGTCATTTGGGGACACGAGGCGGCGGTGGGATATTTTGCCCAGGACCATAGGGCTTTGGTCCAGCCGGGGATGACCGTGCTCGAATGGCTTCATCAGTGGGATCCGGGGGCTGCGACCGAAGAAATTCGCGGCCTGCTGGGTCAGATGCTATTTCCGCGCGACGATGCCAGCAAGCAGACCGACGTACTCTCGGGCGGCGAGGCAGCCCGCCTGCTCTTCTGCAAGCTGATGCTGCAAAAGCCGAACGTCCTCGTGCTCGATGAACCGACGAACCACCTCGATCTCGAATCGATCAATGCTCTGAACATAGCCCTCCAGCGCTATCAGGGAACGGTCCTCCTGGTCTCGCACGACGAGGATCTGATTGACGAGGTTGCCACCCGAGTCTGGCACTTTGAAAACGATAAGATCACGGACTTCAAAGGCGCCTACGAGGAGTACGAGAAGGTTCTCGTTTAGCTGTTTGCCCAACGGTTGAGAAGGCTATAGCCGCCCGGTTCCAGAAAATCTGTGGAGTCGATGATCACTCGCCTCGAGGTTCCCTGGGGCGGAGATTCGCCAGCTCCGCATATTGACGATTCGGCTCGAACTCGGATGTAAGGGCAGCCCGTAGACGGTCCAGAACAGTTGGCAGGCGTTTTTAGAACTGCTTGTCTATGGTTCCATCCCGATTTCTGCAATCACGGGAGCAAAGCAGGACTTACAAAATATGGCGGAGAGGGTGGGATTTGAACCCCCGCCGAAACGTAGTTACTACAACTTAGAGAGAACGGCTGGCACTGAAAATTGATATTAGTACGTAGTAGTTCGCGCTAACGGATCACAAACGGATCACCCAAATGCTCGTCGCTTTGAACAATCCATTGTGAGCGAGTGTGAGTGCGGTTGGCTACTGGACATGAACAATGTTCCGACTGCTGGCGTCTCTTTAGAATCGCGCATGGAAACTGCGGACAGGTTAGTGCTATCTTCATCGGATGGAATTGCAGCAAGCGCTCGACCAAGCGTTCATGATTATCGATGAAGAACAGATTCGTCCAACACTTAACTATGCCTATGTTTCAAGCGACTGGCCTGAAGAGCTGAAATGGGACATGGACGCTAGGATGAAGCTCGCAAACCCATCCGTGGGCGGCATAGTCGCGCTTGCCAGAATGAGGAAGAAACGACCGCGAGAAGTCTACGAGAATCCGAATCAGTGGAAGTTGGACAGTACGAACTACAACCTCCTCATGGCGATCTTCGCTCAATTATCCCTGGCTAAAAGACGTCTTTTTCTCGAGGGGCTTGTCAACGCCCTGATACAAACAAATGGCGTGCCAGCTCCGACTACAAGAAATTGTTTCCCAGTGTGGCAAAGGCGGGTCAGCGGACTACCTCTCGTTGTTGAATGCTGTATTCGGAACAGCTTCGGAGACGTTCTTCTAACCGCTTTCGATAAGATCGAACTGCCGACCACATGCGCTGTGCTAGCGATGATTCAGTTAGAGGAGATAATTTCCTTAAATTTCAATCTGTTTAGTGACGCTGATTTGGCAGTAATGCCGACGGCGCTCAAAGGGATTCTCGAACGTTCAGAGCTGCAAACGTGGAGTACCCGAACCACCCGGAGCCAGCAAGTCACCACCAATCCGAAGTACAAAGATGGGTTTTCGGAACGAGGCAATGAACTTGTAACGTCCATCAATGCTTTTCTGAGTCAATGTCGGCAGGCACGTTTTTTTTACTTGAAAGGTGCACTGCAGCAGACAACAAATCTGGAAATTGAAAACGATAAAACCAAAGTGATCGACTTCCTTGATAGTCTCGGATTCGATCTCTCCTGATTGCCTCACTTGCGAAGGCCGAGAATCTGTACGGGACCGCATCCAGTGCATTCGATCTCAAAGAGTTGCCTTGGACATTTGCGCAGTTTTCTCGAAGACCTTCATGTTCAATCGTGTCGCCCGTTATGCTCTGCTTACTTGATGTCCCCCCGTCGAAGTGGGGGGCTGCGGTAAAGTTTCTCCGTCAACATAACGTTATAACGGCCAAAGATGAAGAGTTCATCACGGCACTGTACACCTTAGTCAGCGACGAGGCTATACACCCGCTCGTTGCCGAGCGCGAATATGCTCGCCTCTTTAGGAATATCGTGATTGAATATGGCGTTTTATTCCTAGCAACATTGCAAAAGAAGGGTCTCACAATTAAAGGTCGGATTAAGTAGAGAATTGCTCCCCGCCTACTCATGGCGTCGCAGCGTTGACCCAGCACGAAACTGTAGACACTGTTTCGACTCACCGGCTACCCCGCATTCTGCGATGCGTCCTAGGGCAACGTGGCGCAAAAGTCTACAGGCATGATGCACTAGAGTCCCAGCCTGTAGACAAAACGTATATTGTGCACACGCTTTTCCGAGCCGCAAAGAGAACTAACCCTAGCACCTAGCCCTAGCATCTCCCCGGTGTCATAGTCCCAAGAGGCAGGAGCACACCCTAGTGCCTCGCGTAGCCCCAGAGCCTAGCCCTAGATTGTCCGGTTGGGTTCTGCATTGCATCGGCTCTGCGTCGGCTTTGCATCTACCGGATGCCCTTACGAGAGTCTTAAAATCGTAACCTTCTCCGTTGCTCACTGCCTGCTCACTGACCACTCGCCCGCCTGCTCATGCTTGCTCATCCCCGTTGCTCACTCCACTCTATCGTTGCTCATGTCGTTACTCACTCACTCCGACCAAGTAAAAATAAGCACAATTGAGCATAGCTGTGCTTGCTCTGCGTTCTGCGCTGCCTTGGGGCATGCCAGCATTGCCCTGTCCATTGCACGCTGCATTTCCGTGTCTAGCAGGCCATGTGCATCCAACTTAGATGCACATCCCCAGTGCATGTTCCGGTAAGTTACCGGATCATCCCCAGCATAGGGCAGGCAACCTCCCCACCCGGAGGTTCCTCCCATATCCCCAAGGTATCGCAGCCCATGCAACGCAAAAGGCCCTGCCATTGCTGACAGGGCCTTGCGTGTACCCCCTTGCCAATCATCCCTACGTTCGCAGGTAAGTGTATACCGACTCCCGCGAGATGCCGAACACCTCTGCAAGATCAATCTTCTGCTCACCGGCTGCGGCACGTCTGGTAGCTCTGCCGTCTGCTCTGCCGTCAGTGACTTCTTTCGTCCCTTGTAAACGCCCTGCGTCTTGGCAATGGCAATGCCTTCCCGTTGCCGTTCGAGGATCAGGCTGCGCTCGAACTGAGCGACAGCACCTAGCAATTGCAGTAGCAGCGTATTCATTGGGTCTTCTTTGCCCGGACTGAATACGAGGTGAGAAGGATGCATGAACTCGACTGTCACTCCCTTGTCCGTCAGTTCTTTGACTAGCCCTAGTAACTCAATCACGTTCTTAGCTAGTTGATCCATGCTGTGTACCGTTAGCGTCTTACCCTGTCGGCAGAACGCCAGTGCAGCGGCTAGCTTTGGCCTAAGCCTGTCCTTACCAGAGCATTTATCAGTGAATTCCTTATCGAATGCCATACCGTCTAGCTGACGGGCTGTGTTCTGCTCAACTGTCGAAACCCTTCTATAAGCCACTTTCATGAGTGCAACACCTCCATGTGCAAGTGGAATCTAAGAGCCTTTGCAGAACTTGTCAAGTTAATTCTTCTTACACACGATCCATTGGACTTAGTAAGAGGAATCCTGTGTGCACTTGTCTTATAGCCTAGATTCACACGGCTAGGGCTAGGCTGCATCGGACTACGACTAGCTAACTCTTTTAGATTTTCGAGTCCTTCAAATCGTGATGCAATGACAGGGACTTACACATCAGGATTGGAACAGCGAGGGACTTATCACTGCTTAAGGGCTTGTTTCTATTGGGATATAGTATGGTAGGGCAGCAGCGATGGTGATCCAGTGGTGCCGGTGCTCCGCATTTTCTTTGGCCTTGCGGTGCTGTCTACATTGTAGCTGTGTCGAAGTTTGTACACACGTCCCACAGTTAGGCCGAGGTACCCTTGGCGGTGTCTACAGGGTATGCTCCAAGTACTTACTGGAGCATTGCCACATTCCTAAGAAGTGCTTTGGAATGTAGGTGAAAGAAAATTACTAACTATCACTCCAAGATCATTGGAATGACATAGACATATCCCACGGTTTACCATTGCACCGCTCTGACTAACTCCGGCACAAGTGTATAGTGTGCATGCTAGGACTTGGCTGGGCGGTGCCAGCCCTAGTGAGGGTGTAGACACAGACATGCCTAGCTCTCGATAGCACAGTTTCGCAGGTGTCAAGAGGTTGCAACGGTAAGTGCTTTGGACTCAGGTGAAAGAAAATTAGTGGCTACCAGTTGTGAAGTTAGCGACACCTCACTTAATTGACCATTGCACTGCTCTGTGCTTCCCCGGCGGCCTAGGAGGGGCATAAACACGTGCTTCTCCATGTGTCAATAGGTTGCAACGGTAAGTACTTTGGAATGTATGTGAAAGAAAATTATCATAAGCTGTAGTGCTGAGCACGCTCAGCTATAACCAGGTATCTATGGTTGACCACTGCACTGCTCGTGTTAGCTGGGGAATGATCGGACAACTTGTCCGATCATGCCAATGATTATGCCGGTGTCAGCTAATGGCAAGATAGTAAACTAGGGTATGCTGGGCCAACTTGGCCACACATGGCGGTATGTGTGACCAACTTAGTCACACATGCTCCCCAATTTATATTTAGCTTCGTTTCATTAATTTATGCTGACTCGGGCGGTAAAGTGTTGAAAATCGCTGTAAAGTGTGTTATACTAGAAGTGTAAGTAGAGCTAAGCCTCTACTGTGCCTTCGGGTCCTCCGAAGGCAGCAATCCCAAAATCAAAGCCAAGCGTAAGCGGATAGCTGTGGTGCCCCTCCATGCGCCAACGGCCAGCTATCCGCTTGCGTTCACGGCAATGGAGACCAAATATGCCAAAAGCACTCACCCCGCAATCAGTCTAATTCCCGTCACCCTTGGATACAGCACGAGCAGACCTAAAAATAACACGTCGGATACTCGTGAAAGAACGGGCAGGATGGGGCCGACTGGAACGTCTGCTAACCCGAATGATTGAAAACCTCGAAGGTTAAGTCAGCGACCTTCGCGCTGCCTACATGCAGAATTTGCAAATGCGGCCCAACGGAGAAAAACAATGATCGATAAATTCAGAGCAGTAGCACAAGGGTTCGCAGTCATGGGCCTCAAGGTACGAGACGCCCAAGGCGTTATAGCAAACTTGAGGGGATGGGTTACACCGTGACCGATGCAAACGGATACCTATCAGTCTGCCAAGGTGACACGGTAATGAATGTCGGCCAACTCCTGCAATCCTTCTTTGAGAAAAATCCCGCTGATTTTTACGGCCATGCCGGGGAAATCCGCTACAAGAGCGACATTCCCCAAGATGCCAAGTCAAAATTTATTGCCGAGCACGGATTTGCAGCGTGGAATGCGCTGCCAGCTAATGAAAAGAGTCCCGGTGCGGTCAACGTGGTAAAGCCGACCATAGTCAGCACCGAACTGACTCAGCTCCGTGGCTCACCCTCACACCGGCTGAAAAGTCAGCGGCCATCGCGGGCTGGGGTAAAGGTGCGGTCGGAATTTGCCAGAAGATCATGGCGAGGCGGTGACCAAGTGGCGAAACCAAAACAACTTTTTAACGTTCACCGTCAGCGACTCGATCCCGCCACTTTGACTGCCCGTCAATGGCTCACTATGGATCGCGGTGTGCAGGCCGCTCTGCTCGCCAAGTGGGGGCAGTCCCGCAGTTGATTTGATCCTTTCTCGCAAGTAAGCAAGATTCGTCGGTTACACGGGAATGTGGCCGACGATAGCAACGCCGAAAGTCGTTGCGCGAAGGGCGGGTGACCGGCCTCAGGGCCTCATGCTGGCACGAGCGAAGTCTTGCCATCTTCCCCCCGCCCTCCTGAATTATGAGCAGCCTACAAATAGCAAAGCAAATCGCCCATGCCATCGTTCGGGCGCATAAGACGCGGTTAAAGTTTTCAACCTTGTACCGCGAAGCAATCGAGGAAATTTCTGATATGAGCAAAACCAGCACTGTTACCAGTTCCATGAACATCGCCGACACTATCAGCATCGAGAATGCCCATCGGCAGAGAGATTGCGGACAATCCCGCCAGCCTTGCAGCGGCCAGTCCTGCCAAACTAGCGAGCAGCCCATCGGCTGATTCAATCAATTCCGGCATGGCCTCTTCGCAGAATTCGGAAGTGCGACCCGTCACCGTCGTACCGGTTGACCGAAAGACGATCTGTGGCAGTACTGCGGGTGACCATCGCAAGCCTGTGCGAGATGGCGTGACCGATGCTCTGCGGCAGGCATCAGGCAGCGACAAAGGACCACGGTCGCAGATGGCCGGTCAGAAAAATTCGCGTAACTTCTCCGAAGATGGCAAGGGCTTTCGGGGGGAAGACCGATTGACCCGAGGACGGGGCGAACTAATCAGCCATCCCACCTCAAGGGCAATGCGCGAATTCAAAGCAAAATTGAACACCGTGCCGGGTGCGCCGTGGCTTTTTCGCAGTTCACGCGGCGGAAAAGACGGTGCGCCGAGTCAGATAACTCACGTCGAAGCAAACCACATGACTGGCGAGAGCGTGAGTTACAAAAAGGTTCCCGCGCAACTTAACTCTGACTTAGGTTGTGCGGACGGCTGTGAGCATAGTGCGCAGCGACGTGCTGCGACAGGTTGCAAACTGCACCCCATTAAACATCACAGCCGAGACTTTCTCACCCCAACTCCGATAAACCCCGGACGGAGGTGAATGCGGCGGGCTCGATTCGCAAGAGTCTGGCCCGTTTGCACAAACTAGGAGAAAACCAATGTCAGACAAACTCACGAAAAAGAAGTATGCGGCATCCTGAAAATCTCCCCTGCAACGCTGGGCAGATTGATGCTGTCCGGCAAGATCAAATTTGAAAAAGTACGAGCCGAGAGATTTGCATCCGCTGTTTTCTTCGACCGGGCAGATGTGGAGAAGCTACTGCCATCCTGAGCAGCCCACGGCACCGGCACCGCCAGCACCGAAACCTAAGCTCGCACCGGCACCGGTCGAACCCCAGGACAATCGCACATGGGCAGAAAAATTCAAGGACGGTGCCGTTCCGTTCTTGCGGCAACTACATTCACGGCGCTAACGATCAATTCCCATCGACAGGTGCGACACTCTTACGGCCAGCCGTGCGGCAAGATGCACCGCCAGCAGCGAAGTCCGGCACCTCACACATGGACCGGCGTTTGCTCAGCGATTACGTTGACCCTAACTCCAAACCATTGATACCCCGAAACCCTCAGAGGATCCACAGATCACAAACTCAGGATCACCCCTCGCAGCCGGTCTGTCTCAGAAGCGTATAACAAAATGATGCAAGGCTGGCGACGGTCGGGCGGTGGGCCTTCAATGAGCCAGCAAGAAGCAGCGACACGGCGAGCACGGTCCAACATTCGTAATTCGTTTCCGAGAGGTTAATCATGACATTCAATTCAGCAGAACCCCTGCTAACCGTCAACGATGCAGCACGGTTCTTTGTAGTCTCACCTAAGACGGTTCGCTTTTGGCTGTGGCAGGGCAAACTCACGTCCTTGAAAGTCGGCGGGGCAGTTGATTCCACCAGTGATCTAGATGCATTCGTGCATCAACGGCAACACAAGGTGACGGCATGAGAGCACCCAAGAAACGGCGCAAAACCGTTGCCGAAAACGTCAGCGCGAGGATTGAGGCGAACCAAAAGAAAATGCGAGAGGCACAATGCAAGCCTTCACAATCCTAGCCGCTCTCGCATTCATCACAACCGGGCTTGCTGCTACTGCCGCTGTGCTGAGGTTCATCCATTACGTACATACAAACAGAAAATCCTAAAGCAACGCACAACCGAACAGAAAAGAGAAAAAAACGAAAATGCAAACCCCACGTATGGCACCGACCGCAGAAGTCGAAGATGCCGTGTCAAAGATCAATGCCCTTCGCAAACTCACCCGCGAAACTGGCTGCATCACTCGTAGAACACAATCCATGATTCTCGGAACACTTGCACCCGATGTGCTCACCGCTGTAGCTGAGATTCTGGCAGCAGCGCCCGAGGTGAGCCGTGGATAGCGCCGAACGGTTCACACGATGCTGCACAAGGCAGCACCTATCTCTTGAGGAATGGGGACTGCTAGAGGATTGCTTGCGTCTCACCCACGGCGGAATTCGCCCATTCGTATGCTCTGGCAGGGACATCGCTGCTAGATTTTCGGCCACAGGACAGATTAGCCTACATCTGATAAAGCAACTTGCTGGGAGTGGCTGGCTCGTCAGAACAGGCGGGGGCATTTTCGATCCTAAGACCGGGAAAAAAACGGGGACGATCTACCACATTGCGAGTCATGAAGAGTCGATCAAAGTGCACGGATTGAAGGGCTGTAACCAGTTTCTGGAAATCGAGACAGGTACCAGTCTGGAAACCGAGACAGGAACCTGTCTGGAAATCCAGACCAACCCTGTCTGGAAACCCAGACAATACCTGTCTGGAAACCCAGACATAAAAGCTCTGGTAAAACCCTCTGTAAAAAATCTCTCGTAGAACTCCCTAGTGTCCCTCAACCCTCTAAAGACTCTTTTAATCAGAAGCAGGAAATCAAGGGCGAAGCCCATGCAAGTGGTGCGGCCATTTTTGGATTCCCAGACAGGTCTGCACACTGTGCACGCTATCCCTGACTTCGCAGAGTATGACTCCCGAGAGGGTTGGAGTGCGCGGCGCACCATAGGCAGGGGACTCACTGCCGCAGAGGTTCAGGAAATTCGACAGCTTAACCGAGACCACATCAAACCGCAGTGAATCCAGTAAATCGTAGTCGCCCGGTTCCACACCGGCGCGCGATCTTATGACCAATCAAAATTCTGAATGGCTGACAGCCAACGAGGCTGCTCAGTATCTACGTGTCATGCCTCGCACCGTGCTTGCATGGGCGAGGCAGGGACATGTCAAGGGCTATGTACTCTCCGGTTCCAAGAGAATCACATGGCGTTTCCTTCGCAGCGATCTTGATGCTACGATGCACTCGCCAGCCGTGCTCTCGACAACTGGAGGATTGAATTGAGAGAACGGCACAAGACAGGTAGCGTAGTTTTCGACAGATCACGCGGCACATGGAGATTCTTGCAATGGGTCAACGGCAAGCGAAAATCGCAAACCATCGGCACCAAGCAAGAATTCCCGACCAAAGCAGCGGCGTGGCAGGCAGTCAAACAATCACCGACGCAAGATAGCGGCACTAAAGCTCCGACCGTGAGCGCTCTGGTCGGGCAATACAAGGCAGAGAAAATGCCGGAACGATTCAGCACAAAACGCGGCTATAACGCATGGCTCAAAAATCACATTGTCCCGAAGTGGGGGACTGTGAAATTACGGCCGTGCAAGCGCGTCCTGTTGAGTTGTGGCTGCAATCGCTAACCTTGACGCCTAAGAGCCGGGCGCACATTCGAGGCTTACTCAGCATTCTTTGGGACTTCGCAGCGTGGCGCGGTGATGTGCCAATGCAGCGCAACCCGATGGATCTGGTTACCGTGAAAGGTGCGTCAAAACGGACAAGAAAGCCGCACAGCCTAACCGTGGAGAGTTTCAGAAATTTGTAGCTCATCTTCGGGAACCATTTCGCTCCATCGCATTTATGTGCGTGTGCTTGGGGCTTCGCATTAGCGAGTGCCTGGCGCTGCGCTGGTCCGATGTGGATTGGCTAAACGCAAGCTCATCGTGGAACGGGGTATTGTCCGGCAGCATGTGGACGATGTGAAAACAGAAACGTCACAGCGGCGGATGACCATGGATGCCGGGCTGCTCAACTGCTGAAAGCGTGGAAGCAAACAACGCAGTTTTCCGGGCAAGGGACTGGATTTTTGCGTCACCGTACCAGATTGGCCGACTGCCGTGGTCCTATCCAATGGTGCTGCGATTGTTTGGAAGGGCAGCGTCAGATGCGGGAATCCTGCACGTTTCCCCTGCACGCGATGCGGCACACTCACCGGGCTTGGCTGGACGCGGTGGGAACGCCGATGGCTGTGCAACAGAAGCTAATGCGCCATGCGTCCATTACAACAACGATGAACACATATGGGGATGTTGTGACGAATGAAATGGCCGTTGCAGCGGCAAAATAAGCGGGGCTGGCACTTAACGGATCACGGGAAGCGGATCACGGGGCCAGTCTCAAGTTGTTGAAAATATGGCGGAGAGGGTGGGATTTGAACCCACGATACCCGTTAAGGTATGTCCGCTTTCGAGGCGGATCGTTTCAACCGCTCACGCACCTCTCCGAAGTACGCTGTTAGTTTTCAGTGACCGACTTCAGTAAAATCGGGAACCCTTTAACGGCGTTTCCTGAAAAATTCCTGCAAAATCTCGGCCGACTTACCTGCCAGCACCCCTCCGCGTACTTCCATCCGATGATTCAAGCCGGGGTTATTGATGACTGGCAGAACGGAATGAACCGCTCCTGCTTTCGGGTCATCCGCGCCATATATCAGGCGACGAATGCGGGCATGAATCAGCGCTCCTGCACACATTGCGCAAGGTTCAATTGTAGCAAACAGTTCACAGTCGCCGAGGCGATGGTTACCGACGTTTTGACCCGCCTCGCGCAGTGCGACGATTTCGGCGTGCGCGCTCGGATCGCTATCGGCGAGATTGCGATTCCAGCCGCGGCCAACGACGCGATCGCCGCAGACGACAACAGCTCCCACCGGCACTTCGCCGATCTCCAGCGCGCGCTGCGCGGAGCGCAGGGCCTCTTCCATCCAGAGTTCGTCGGAGGTAGCTGGATCGCAAGATTTCGTCATCGTTCTGGAAATCAACTGCGTCTGAGACATAGCAAAGAACAGCCGATGCAAACCTGAGTGTAGCGGAATCTTGTGCGTGGTGGGGAAGGCGATAGTTGATCTCAGCCGGGCCAACGCCAGAAGGGATGTGACTCCTCGAGATCGCGTTTTGGTGGTGCTTATGGGGATTCCTGACAGGGGTGACGTTCGACTGATTACTGGGAAACTGTCTTCCACTTCGTCTTGTCGAGGAGAAAAAGACGGGAACAGGAACGCTTCTTGACACTTCTTGTCATGCTATCGCAAGCCATGGTCTTTCAATAGGATACGAACAATTTCCGAATTAAAACTCCAAGTCCAAAACGGCAAGCAGTTTGCACCCTCATGTGGGAGGCGGCGCCGACGATTTTCTTTCGACTATCTGAGGGATGCGCTGGCCTGGGGGGTACGTTCCGTGAAAAATGTTCAGAGTTTCGCGCTGACCGGCTGCTTCGCCTTGGCGCTTTCGGTCTTCAGTTTGGGCCAGGTTTCGTTCAACGAGATTAAGGCAACGAGCGCCAATGGAAATTCGGTAACCGCGCTCAACAATTCGAGCCAGGCTCTGGCCAATGCCGGCACAACAGCATCGCCGGATATCTCGGTCTGGAACCGGAGCACCGGTTTCAACTACCTCGCGATGAATAGCGCCACCGGTGTGGGGGCTGCGATCAACGATTCCGGGGTGGTTGCCGGCGCCGCCAATCGTTCCGGTCTTTCGCAGGCTTTCATCTGGCAACCCGGGCAAGGAACCGAGTGGCTTGGTTCGCTGGGGAGTGGATTGAGCGTGGCGACCGCGATCAATAATTCGGGAGCCGTCGTCGGCCTTTCCTACACTGGCGCTATCCAGCAACACGCATTCCTGTGGACTCAGTCCGGAGGCATGCAGGATCTTACGCCCGACCTAACCAACGTTGGGGGCGCGACCGCGACCGGCATTAACTCGTCGAACGAAGTGGTCGGCTACTACTTTCCGAATGGAGGTCTTTTCCCCGTCGGATTCTCCTGGACCGAGTCGGACGGCCTGCAGAACATTGGCGGGTCTGGGACATTGGTTCACGCCATTAATGATTCAAGTGTGATCGTTGGCCAGGCACCAAATGCGGCAGGATACAAGCATGCATTCTCGTGGACGCAATCGGGCGGCATGCAAGACCTTGGCACACTCGGCGGCACGGCCAGCAACGCGCTTTCCGTCAACAAGAATGGCTGGGTGGTGGGGACATCGCTGACCAGTTCAGGCAATGGACTTCTGCATGCTTTTCTCTGGACGCCGACTGGCGGCATGCAGGACTTGACGATCCTGGCGGGCTTGCCCAAGTCGCTGCAACCCTATTCGGTGGAGGTGAACGACTACGGTGTGGTTGCACTCTCCACCAACAAAGGACTTGAGCTTCTTTCGCCGAAGATGTATGCGACTCTGACGTCGTCTCAGAGTCCCTCAAACTACGGTCAGGCTGTGACATTTACGGTTAAGGTCACGTCGATCGCGGGACCGCCGCCTGACGGTGAGCTGGTGAGCTTTAGCGTCAATGGCGTCAACTATGGGTCGGTGCCTCTGGCAGACGGCGTCGCGCAACTGACGACCTCGTCCATTCCAGCGGGTCTGCACACGGTGACCGTCAAATACGTGGGCGACTCGAACTATCTGCCGAACTCGTACACATCAATACAGCAGCAGGTCAACTAGCAAGATTGCAGAGGTCAGAGGTTAGATTGCGGAGTGACGGCTTCTTCATTTCGCCATCTGGCTTCTGACCCTGGGTGCCTCGCCGCCTGGTCGATGAAGGGCAGTGATTCCGCTCACTCTTCTGGCTTCCGGCCCGTGGTATGCTATGCGGGTTATGGGAATGACAGAGATTCTGCGCAAAGTCTTCCTCGTCGACCTGATGCAGGGACTCGGGGTGACCTTCCGTTACCAGCATCCTAAGGAGATTTACACGGAGCAGTATCCGCTGGAGCGCCCGCAAGTTGCCGAGCGCTATCGCGGCGCGCCGCGGCTCAATGTCAATCCCGACACCGATGAAACTCTCTGCATCTCCTGTGACCTGTGCGCGCTGGCCTGTCCTGAGCATCTCATTGTGGTTACCAGCGAGCGCAACGAGAAAACTCGCCGCAAAGAACTTACCAACTTCACCTACGATCTGAGCCGCTGTATGTTCTGCGGATTGTGCGAAGATGCTTGCCCGACGGATGCGCTCGAACTGACACAGGATTTCGAGCTCGCGAACTACTCCCGCGATGGCATGATCTGGGACCGCAGGACGCTGGAAAAGGGTCCGCAGCCCGCGATTTACAAGAAGTAACCGACTCCCAACCTCTTACGTCCCGAATTTTTCGGCGCCGGCCAGCACGGCCTTTTGGTACACGCCTGCTGGACGACCTTCTTGTCTATCGGCTAGCGCAATTGGTCTTTCACGCGTCAAGTCAGATGCTGATCTCACCGATGGATTCCACAGTGAGGGTGCGCCATTGTGTTTGTCGGCGCATACCGGGCGCGATCTTTTGAAAGTTCCCTCACCCGCGAAAAAAAGCGCATGTATTCGCGCCCGGTCCGTACCTTTGCCCAACTGATTTCGAACTATGTCCACACCTGAATCAGAAGTCGGCCCGCGCAATAATTCCGATTCAACCCGACGCTATTGCCTGACGGAGACCATGATGGAATCCCCTGCCAATGTTCTGCTGATTGAAGATAATCCCGGAGACGCGGACCTGGTTCGCCTACGCCTGGTGGAAACCGATCCGCCGGTGAGGGTTGATTGTGTGCCGCGGCTTGCCGACGCGCTGAAGTCGCTGGCTACGAAGACGCCATCGCTCGTTCTGCTGGACCTGAATCTGCCCGACAGCCACGGCGCTGAGACCTTCCGGCGCGTGCTTGAGAAGGCGCCGAATGTTCCGATTGTGATTCTCTCGGGTCAGGACGATGAGGTGCTGGCGATGAAGGCCGTACATCAGGGTGTGCAGGATTACCTGATCAAAGGCGACATCACCAGCAAGCAGCTGGAGCGCGCGGTGCGGTACGCGATCGAACGGCAAGGGCTGCTGCGCTCGCTCGACATGGCGCGCAAGCAGCAACTGGAGTTCAAGAACCAGTTTCTGTCGCATGTCTCGCACGAACTGCGCGCGCCGCTGACCTCCATTCATCAGTACGTATCGTTGGTGCTCGACGGACTTTCAGGGCCGGTTTCGGGTGAGCAGGGCAATCATCTGCGCACCGCACTGAAAAGCGTTACGCAACTGCAGGCGATGATCCGGGATCTGCTCGAAGCCACCCGCGCCGACACCGGCCAAATGCGGATTGAGCCGCGCTGCATCTCGATCGGCGAAGTCATCGAGCGCGCGCTCTCGATGATGAGGCGGGCCGCGGAGCAGAAACAGATTTCACTCGAGGCCACTGTCGATCCGGAGATTCCGCTGGTCTATGCCGATCAGGACCGCATTCTCGAAGTGTTGGTCAATCTCGTCGACAACGGAATCAAGTTCACCCCCGAAAAAGGATCGGTACAGGTCAGAGCTTCCATGGTTGAGACCGACCCGACCGCGGTTTACCTCTCGGTGACCGACTCTGGCAAGGGTATTAGCTCGGGGGCCCTGCCGCGCATTTTCGAGCGCCTATTTCAAGACGGCGACGCGATGGAGGGCCACCGTACGGGATTAGGACTCGGACTATTTCTGGCAAAGGAAATCGTGAGGCTGCATGGCGGACGTATGTGGGCGGCGAGCGAGGTTGGGAGTGGCACGACATTTTCGTTTCATCTACCGGTGTATTCCCTCGCGCGGTTGCTGGCTCCGGTGATCACAGAGAAGGGAAGACTGCGGCCATCGTTCGTATTGGTGCGGGCCGATTTGAAGCCCAGCATCTCGCCGCCTCTAGGGAACTGGAAGGAAGTGTGCCTGCAGGTGCTGGAGACGATGCGCGGCTGTATCTATGTGGATAAGGACCTGGTATTGCCGCCGATGGCGAGCGATGGCTTTACCGACCGGATCTATGTAGTCGCTTCGACGGACATGTTGCGGGTCGGCATCATGCTCCATCGGATCGGGGAGCAGATGAAGAATGTCACGCAACTGGTGAAAGTCTGGAACGCTGAGCCTCTCCGCGGAGCCGTTGGAGAACATCGCGCTCTCCCCGGCGCAGACTCTCGAGCAGCAGATCCAGGCAGTTGCCAAGCGCGTACAGGAGACGATTCTTTGGGGGATGGAAGCACATCGCGACGGTGAAACACGCCAGAACGGGCCTGAGGAGGGCCCCGGCGATTTGGATTCGGGCAGTGTTAACTAAACAAAGAACTGTTTGGCATCAGCCGTGGACCACTGCGCCACATAAATGTGAATCCCGCAGCCGAAAGGCGCGCGCCGTTCAGCCGCTTTTCTTTTCCAACTCCGCCCATCTGGCGTAGAGAGTATCGAGCGCTTCCTGCGCCGCATCAAGTGCGATCTGGGCGCTGACTAAATGCGCGGCATCGGTTGCGTTGGCTGGGTCTTCTAACTCCGCGCGTTTAGATTGCACTAACTGCTCGGCTTCTTCTATGCGCTGCTCGATCGTCGCGAATTCGCGGGCTTCCAGGTAGGAAAGCTTTTTCTTCGTAGATACTGCCGATGTGGTACTCGATGCCTCCCGCGAAGATGACGGGGCTCCGCCCGATTGTGAGGCCTCTGACTTCGAGCGCTGGCCCTGCCATGCTTCCCACTGCGCGTAGCTGGCGAAGGGTTCGGCGCTGCCTTTGCCGTTCAGGCCTAGCACGATTGTCGATACGCGGTCGAGCATGTAGCGGTCGTGAGTTACCAGGACTAACGAGCCGGGAAAATCCAGCAGGCTTTCCTCGAGGATTTCCAGGGTTGGAATGTCGAGATCGTTGGTGGGCTCGTCGAGGAGGAGGATGTCGGCGGGCTGGAGCATTAGTTGCGCGATCAGGACGCGGGCGCGCTCGCCTCCGGAAAGACGGCCCACAGGTTGGCTCAGTTGCTCGCCCGTGAAGAGGAAACGGGCGGCCCATCCGGCGACGTGGATTACGCGATCGCGATAGATGACGGAGTCGCCACCCGGGGCCAGAGCGCGGCGGAGGGTCACGTCGGGGTCGAGGGTGCGGGTCTGGTCGAAGTACACGATGCGGAGCCAGTCGGCGCGGCGGATTTCGCCGGCGGTGGGAAAGAGATCGCCTTGCAGGAGGCGGAGAAGAGTGGTTTTGCCGCTGCCGTTTGGACCTACCAGACCTACGCGCATGCCGGCGGTGAGAACGAAATTCAAGTTATCGAAGAGCTGACGGTTGCCCATGGTGCAGGCTACGTTTTCGAGTTCGATCAGGCGCTTGGTCTTGCGGTCGGTGGCGGAGAAATCGATTTGTGCGGTGGCGGTGCGGGTTCGCTGATTGAGGTCGGCCAGTTCAGACATCAGGTCGCCGGCTTTGCCGATGCGGGCCTTCGACTTGCGGGTGCGAGCTTTGGCGCCGCGGCGGAGCCACTCGATTTCCCCGTGGACCAGATTTTCGAGCGCTTCGTGACGCTTGGATTGGGCGTGCAGGAATTCTTCCTTCTTCTCGAGGAAATTGATGTAGCTGCCGTGGACGCGGAGAGAGCCGTCCGGAAAGATGCGGTTGAGCTCGACCATGTCGGTGGTGACGTTCTCAAGAAAATAACGGTCGTGGCTGACGATGACGCTGGCGAAGGACGCGCTTTCGAGGAGGTCCTCCAGCCAGGTGATTCCGGGGAGATCGAGGTGGTTGGTGGGCTCGTCCAGGAGGAGAATGTCGGGATGCTGTACGAGAGCCTCGACTATGGCCAAACGCTTTTGCCAGCCTCCCGAGAGGTTGGCAGCTTGAGCCTCGAGATCGTCGAAGCCGGCGCGGCCGAGGGTCTCAGCGAAGCGGGCGCCACGCTCGCTGCCGGTGACGGCGGCGCCGTCCAGCGCGCTTTCGATTACCTGGCGGATGGTGGCGCCGGCAGGGAAGCGGGAATCCTGCTCAACGTAGGCCAGACGCGTGCGCTTGCGCATGGAGACTTCGCCGGAGTCGGTGTCGACCTGGCCGGCGAGAATGCGGAGCAAAGTGGATTTGCCGGAGCCGTTCGGGCCGATGAGGCCGATGCGGTCTCCTTCAGAGATGGTGAAGGAAACTCTCTGGAAGAGCGGATTGGCGCCAAAGGATTTTGTGATCTCCTGGGCGTTGACTATGGGCGGCAAAAGTTGTGATCTCCTGAGGCTTTGCTTCAGAGTATCAGTTGGAAGGCGCCGACCGATTCAGGAGATGTGATGTTTGACAGCACCCATGAACCTTTCTAGACTGTGAGCATGGAAGTGCGACTTCAGCCCGCAAAGGAAGAGCAACTCGCGCAAATCGCGGCGCAGCGGGGGCTGAAGCCCGACGAACTGGCGCAGCAGGTCTTGAGCCGTTACCTTGAGGACGACAGCCGTTTTATTGAGGCTGTCAATCTGGGACTGGCGGCTGCCGATCGCGGCGATTTTGTTGAGCACGACGAAGTGGGGGCCAAGATTCAACAGATTCTCCGGCCATAATGCGCCTGCGCTGGACTACTCCCGCCACAGAAGACCTCTACAACATTATTCGCCGCATTCAAAGGGACAATCCTGACGCTGCCGCAAAGGTGGCGGACACCCTTTATGAGGGATGCAGCAAGCTGGTCGATTTCCCGCGGCGCGGCCGCAACGGACGGATCGATGGAACTCGGGAACTAGTGTTTGCAGGCTTGCCTTATATCGCCGTTTATCGGATCCAGGATCAGAATCTGGAAATTGTCCGCATCTACCATGCAGCGCAGGACTGGCCATAAAATTCACGAGTGTTTGGTTGAGTGAATAGAACCACGTGAGCGAACTACACTGGCGGGAGCGGCAGGCCCGCGATATTCCAGCCAATGTTGTAGACCGCGCCGTGGGTGGCGAGGACGGCAGATTTTCCGGGCGCGAACGCTAGGCCTACCAAGCCTTGTCCCGCTACTTCCAGGTGGGCGTCGCCTTGTGGCGTTACCTTGACTATGCCTCTCTTCCCGGCCAGCGACGCAGCCACGTAGAGATTGCCTTCGAGGTCGAATGCCAGGCCCTGCGGGCGGCCGAGGCCCCGATAGAAGACGGACACGCTACCGTGTGGATCGATCTTATATATAGAGTCGAAACTAGAGGTGGTTGGGCCGGTGACGAAGAGATCGCCTTGCGGGCCGATGGCCAGGTGATAAGCGGAAACGCTGGGCTCGAGTGTGGCAAAGACAAAAATCTGGCGGTCGCGGGCGATCTTGAAGATGGTGCCACTGCGGTCGCCGACGTAGAGATTTTCGTCGCGGTCAAAAGCGATGCCGGTTGCCACGCCCATGCCTTCGGCGTAAGACGAGACGCTTCCGTCGGGAGCGACCTTGTAAATGGTTTCGTCGTGGCGCGATGAGACGTACAGCATCCCTTCGCGGTCGAAGGCGAGGGCGGTGGCGTTCATCATCTCGGTAACGAACGGAGACATCTGGTAGTTGGCGTCGATCTTGTAAATCGCGACCGGAACTTTTTGGCCGCGCGATCCGGAGAAAGTGACGAAAAGATTGCCGTCTTGATCGATGGCTGGGTTCGCGACTGGATTCACGTCGCCGGCGATGGGGACGGCAACTTTAACGTTGTGGGGATTGCTGACATGTCCGTTGGTACCGACCACGACCGGACCGGAGGCGGCACCTTCGGGCACACGCGCAATTACAAAATCGTCGGAGCTGATGAGGACCGAGCCTTCGACCTCGCCAAAGCGCACGCTGGGGCGGCGCAGTTCAGCGGGCCGCAGACTTTTGCCGATGATGCGGACTTCACCTCCGGGCAGGGCGAGGCTGGGAGACACCGTTTCGATGTGCGGCTTGCCGTTAACCGATTTTTTGCCGAGCAGACGGTCGGAGATACTCATGAGTTTGGCCCGAGGGAGAGGGAGCTTCCTTCTTCGATCTTTCTTTCTATCCTGTTAGAAGATCAAAGTGCAGCAGAAGATGCATGATCATGAGGGCGTAAAATCCTGCGCCCAAGTCGTCCAGCATAATGCCGGTGCCTTCGGGAAGGTGCTCCAACCGGCGGATTGGAAACGGCTTCCAGATATCGAAGACACGAAAGAGTATAAGGCCCGCGAGAAACGATTTCCAGGCTAGGGGAACGGCGATGAGCGCGATCAGTTGCCCGGCGACTTCATCGACGACGACGAATTGCGGGTCTTTGATGCCGGAGCCACGCGCCACTCGGGTGGCAGCCGGAATGCCGACGAGAGTGACAATGGCGACCGCGATGACAGTGGCGACCGTCCGGTTCGCGGCTGGGATTGCAGAGCTCGCGAGGTACCAGAGAACTACAGTTGCGGCCGACGCCCAGGTGCCTGGGCCGGGTTTGCCACGCCCGATGCCGAAGAACGTTGCGACTATCGTTGCCCAGAGCGGCGTGCGCGGGCGGGCCGCCGCACCAGTCGGCGAGTCGCTGCCGCTAGCGACCAGGGCAGGCTTGTCGATCTCGGACATTAGTTTTCGTCCTCGTCGTCAGGACTCTGCGGCCGGACTGCGTCTTCGATTTCGTCAGTTTCCGTTGACGGGATTACGTAGGCTCCGGTGGCCCACTTGCCCAGATCGACCGAGCGGCAACGCTCGCTACAAAAAGGGAAGTCGGGCGAGCCTGCCGTGGCGGGCTTTTTGCAGATCGGGCAGCGGAGCTTGGATGGATGTTTGCGCGGCATGGGGCGAATGGTAGGTCAGAATTGCGAAAGCAGGCGTAAGATACCCGGCTCGGTTGATCCTTACTTCACTTCCGCAATCTGGCCTCTGACTTCTGACTCTAAATGATTTCCGCGACCAGATCATACTCATGGGCGGCGGTGATACGGCAGCGATAGAATTCGCCTTCCTGCGGCGCGCCGCCTGAGTCGATTCCGGGATAGTCGTTGACGAAGACTTTACCGTCGATTTCGGGGGCGTGCATCGCCGTGCGGCCTTCGAGCAGGAGGTCGGATTCGCTCGATGGGCCTTCCAGCAACAGGTCAAACTCCTGGCCAATCAGGGCTTTCTTTTTCACTTTGCTGATTTTCTTCTGCGTCGACATCAGCGATTTGCGCCGGCTCTCGATCTCGCGGGCGGAGAGCTTTTCGCCCTCGGCAAATGCAGCCGCGCCCTCCTGATCGGAGTAGCCGAACGCGCCCATCCAGTCGAAGGAGGCTTCCTGGACGAAGCTGCGCAGCTCTTCAAATTCTTTTTCGGTCTCGCCCGGAAAGCCGACAATGAATGAAGTGCGTAGCGTCACGCCCGGGATCGCGCGACGAATTTTCTGGATCGAGCGCAGAAATAAGTCGGCGCCCCCTCCGCGCTTCATGCGCTTCAGGACGCCGGCGGAGGCGTGTTGCAGGGGCACATCGATATAGGAGCAGATGTTGTCGTGCGCGGCGATGGTGTCGAGCAGGCGCCCAGTGATCTTGTTGGGATAGGCGTACAGAAAACGAATCCAGCGCAGGCCCTCGACGCCAGCCAGTTTATCCAGCAGCAACGCTAAGCCATCTTTGAGCCCGAGGTCCTCGCCATAACAAGTTGTATCCTGGCCGATGAGCGTAATTTCGCGCACGCCTGATTGCGCGAGCCTCTCGGCTTCGGCAATCACGGATTCAAATCGTCGCGAGCGAAACTGGCCGCGAAGCTGGGGAATGATGCAGAACGTGCAGGGATGGTCGCAGCCCTCGGCGATCTTTATATATGCCGTGTAGTTGGGCGTGGCGAGCACGCGCGGTGTGTGGTCGTCGTAAAGATAGTTGGGGAGATCGGCGACGGCACCGTCCCAGGCATTGCGTTCGAATCGGCCTTGCTCACGGCGATGGTTTCCTTCCGACCGCGAAGTCAGAATTTTAAAGGGACTGTTGGATTCGGATGATGTGGCCACGCCGGCGGCGGCCAGAATACTCTCCAGTTCGCCCGTACCGACTACGGCGTCTACTTCGGGAATATTCTTGCGAATCTCATCGCGAAAGCGCTCCACCAGGCACCCTGCGACCACCAGCCGTTTTGCCTTGCCACCGGACTTATGGCGGGCCATTTCGAGAATCGTGTCAACCGACTCTTGCTGGGCGCTGCCGATGAACGAGCAGGTATTAACCACAATGACATCAGCGTCCTCCGCGGAGGGTGTGAGCTGGGCTCCGGCCTGAGCGAGCAGGCCCATCATCACCTCGCTATCGACGAGGTTTTTCGGGCAGCCCAGGCTGACGAAGCCGACTTTAGGGAGACGCAGGGGTGCGGCTGGACGGGGCTCTTCGACGAGCGCGGTCGTAGTGGGAGATCCCACGTTTACTAGAGTGTTCTTCTTAAGAGGCACTGGGAGATTATCTGCAGGCTTCCAATCTAATCAATTCTAACATTCCGGCGCTTCGCCTCCCTCGGCTCCGGCTACTAGTGCATGGGTATCACGAGGGTAACTTCCGTTATATCGGTAGGCCGCGCAACGCGTGCTAGTCTGAATCCAACACAGTAGCCGTTTGATTCTCCGGAGGAGTGATGTCTGCGAAACGCCTGTTTTCCGCGATTGCGCCGGTCATCGTGCTCGCATGCAGCGCGTGCGCACAGATGAGCTACTTTCCGCCGAAGAACGACGTCTCGGCCACGGTCGGTACAGAATTTGTCAGCACGCAGACGGTTTACAACACTGGCCTCTCGTTCAATCCCTCGCTTCATTTCGGCAATCCGATCGCGTTCGCATTCAACTACAGCCGGTTGCTCAAGACCGCCAGCATCTTCGGCATCCGGGCCGAACTGCCCGTCGGAATTTATCCGCGAATGAATATGAATCTCGCGGTTAACGACATTCCGAAAGATATTGGAGCGTTGTTTGTGACGCCGTCGGTGCGGGCGAATATATTTGCCAATGACAGCGTCAGCCCCTGGGTCAGCGTGGGCGGAGGCTATGGACGCTTTCGTTATGCGCCCGTGAATGAATTTTACGGGCCGAACGCCGGCCCAACCGGAACGAATACCGGAGTGGTTCAATTCGGAGCGGGACTGGATGTGTGGTTCTGGAATCGCTGGGGATTGCGCGCCGAGGCCCGCGACTTCTATTCGGGCGAGCCTTCCTACAATGTCGATACCGATCGCAGCCGCCAGCATAACTATTATGTCGGCGCGGGCATTGTGCACCGCTTCTAGCTGATCTCTTTTCCAGCCCTTAGCTGCGAGCGGGCAGCCCTTCATCTGCGCATTTATTTCTTTGAGGCTTTCGCCCCGACGGCGATCTCCTCGAAAAGCTCAGGCAATTTTTCTGCGTCTTCCGTTGACTGTCCAAAGCGAGCGGACTCGTAATGATGAGTGAAGGTCGCAACCTTCGTTCTCAGGACAGGCTCGTGGATGGCGGCAACAAAGTCGGCCGGAGTTTGGGAGGGCAATTTCCGCCAGCCCAGCCTGCTTACGCGCGACACCATGCGGTCATACCAGAGCGCGGCCGCTTCGCGTGGTGCGCGCCGCGGATTGGCACGCAAGGTGCGGGCTCGAAGAGCGCGAACTACACGGCGTAAGTTGAGCGTCATCAGCAGCGCAACCAATAGCACAAACAGGCCGCCCATCCATCGGACAGGGAAGTTCGAGATGTGATGATGCGCGCGCCGCGCGGAACGAAGAAGCGCGCGATGTTGTTCCTCGATCCAGCGACGGGCATCGTCGAGAAAATGTCGAGTATTTTGGGCCGCGTCGCGGCTGAGCTGGCGCTGGTGGCCGATGTCGTAATTGATGATCCATTCGCGCCAGAATGATCCGGCCGCGTCGAAATAAAGTTGAATTCGCGACCAGCCCGTGTGGGTGGGCAGGCTCGCGGCCGGAGTCGGATCGAAGCTGATCCAGCCGAATCCAGGAAAAAATGCCTCTACCCAGGAATGCGCGTTGCTCGCGCGGATGACATACTGGCCGGTCAGATCGTTAAATTCTCCGCCACGGAATCCATTGACGATGCGGGAGGGGATGCCAAGCGTGCGCAGCATCACAGCCATCGAACTGGCGAAATATTCGCAATGGCCCTGCTTGCGCTCGAATAGAAAATTGGCCAGAGGATCCTGCGGGTGCGCGCGCCCTAGTTGCAGCGTATAGCCGAAATGCGTACGCAGATATAGCTCGATGGCGAGAGCTTTTTCGTAGTTGCTGGGGGCCGAAGAGGTGATTTGTTCGGCCAGGTGCGAGACACGCAAATCGATCGGCGGCAGTTGGAGATACGACTCAGCACCTGCGGGAAGGGCATTGGCGGCAAGCCTAAGCGCGTCGGCATCAACCTCCGGCATCTCCGAATCGGCATCGTACCGGCTGATCGGATGTTCCTGATCGAGGTTGTAAACAGCGCCGGCATCGTCGATGGTCACAGGACGATAATTTGCGGAAAGGAGCCGCGGCCGCTCCGCCAGAAAAAAAACATTCGTTCCGATCGGCTCCATCAAAACGCGGTAGTGAATCAGCCGCCGTGGATTGACCATTGATCCCGGCGGATCGCCCCGCCCGATCCGGTAGGTTCCAGAGTTCGTGATCGGAAGTTGCGTGACTCCAAACGAACTGGTCCAGTTATGTCCGTCGAACTTGTTGAGTGCGACGCCTCGCCACTTCAAATCGTAGAGTCCTTGCGTGTCGTTTGCGATTTCGATGTGCATCACGACCGCGCTCGATTGCTGGATCTGGCCGATACGCCCGAGTTGCAGGTGATCGGAAAAGCCGGTTGAGACATCGCTGGTTGGAGCGTAGGCCGTCAGATAACGGGACGAGATGCGCGGCAGAAAAAAGAAGATGAGGAAAGCGCCCGCGAGAATCAGAATCATGAGCGCGGGTGCGATGGCGACCAGGCTGTATGCCATCCGCCGATGAGAGGTCCCGCCTGCGGGAACTTCCGCGACCGCTTGCTGCGATCTGAGGCCCTCATTTTGGGTACCGCCGTCCCCGGCGACCGAATGGCGCATCTCCATCAGCACGAAGGTGAGAATCGCGACGAAGAGGAATCCCGCAAATGCGAAGACGAAAGTGCTGCCCACGGTAAGTACCGCCGAGGCTAGCACCATGAGAAAAGCGAGGACGGCGAGCAGATAATGATCGCGCGGCCGCTGTAGGGAGAAGAGCCTCATCACGATGAGGAACAGTACCAGGTGAATGGACGCCGTCAAAAAGCTGCCCGAGAGGAAAAAGTAGTCGGCAAAATAAATGACGACGTAGACGAGCGTGAGGTAGGTTGTCCAACTTTCGGGAATCTGAAATTCGCGTCGGGTAAGAAGCAGGCCGCCGCGAACCAGCAGCGCCAAACCGACGCCGGTAACGGCAGGTAAGTCAAGGCCCCCGGTGGAAGCAAGCATCACGAACCCGCTCAGCACAAGCAGATAGAGCGCAACGTTGAAATAGCCCTCGATGGCCTTCGCCGTGCCCGCGCCGAGATCGCCCGGTTTGAGAGAAAGTTCAGCCATGAATCCCTCTATTCTTCGTTAAACGCAAGCGAAAGGGAAGTGTCGGCGGTAATGACGCGGGTGGCGTTCTGACGCTGCGCTTTCCAGACCAGGTGCGCGATTCGCGGAGATGGCCCGTTGCGCGCGCCATGCCTGTACAGATCAGAATTCCGTCTGTTAAGATCAAGAACGGAACATGGACAGATGTTCCGTGTCATTGCTCGCTAAATGACAGCAGATCGTAGGGGGACGTAGTTCAGTTGGTTAGAACGCTGCCCTGTC
>CAWJFC010000021.1:0-398891 GCA_963841945.1 uncultured Acidobacteriaceae bacterium | reverse complement strand
CCAACTATTTAGGGTGGCTGCGCGTTTCTCGCAACCGTTGCAGGGCTTGATTCCCGACGCATAAGTCACTCGCTTGAAAACATCACCTAATCCGATTTCTTCTTCTATGAGAAAGCCGGGCAGCCGCACTCTAAACGGCTCCCTCTCAGTCGAAGTCGTTTTATTCGTGTTCTGGTTTTCCATGTCCGCACTCCGGGATGACTCTAAGCCGTGCCTGCCAAAAGCTGATAGGCCGCCCACGCATCCAGCAACGGAGGAATCAATCTGCGTCGTTGGCCCATTTTTCTGTGTGTTAGCGCGGTCTTGATCGCTGTAGCGGTAGCACGGGAAAATGCCGATCTCAATAGGGCGGCGGTCCCTGCTACAAACGGAGCTGCTGCGCTTGTCCCGCTGATTCTGGAGATCGCATCGCCGGGGCCTATAACGGGTAAGTTTTCCCCTGGGGCACCGAGGCCGTTGTGCCCGGTGGATGCGCTTAGATTTGAAGTCACAAGCGGGCGCCCCGAATCGTCGCATGCTATTACTGGGATCGCCCAAGGATGGCTCGTCAGGACAGAGTTTCCAATCATCCCTTGGTTTCCAGCCGCCACGACAGTTACAACGTCACGCGCAGCGGCATAGTTCAGAGCCTGCTCCAGTTGGGTCTTACCATGCGCCGAAGAGTCCGCGAGGCTTACACTGAGATTCAGAATGCTCGCTCCAGCATTGACGGCATCGACGATTGCTTCAGCGAGTTCGCCGGCGGTCGCGCTCGGAATTTGTACGCCATATTGGCTGGCCTCGGAAAAAATGGGCCGCACGAGCAAAGTGCAATCGGGACAAATGGCTGGCGCTCCGGAACCTCTCTTGGCCGCAAGGATGCTCGCCACAAAGGTGCCGTGCATGCAGGCAGAGCTGCTCGCTTGCTCGCACGTCGTCGGCAGCTTCCCATTTAGCTGCCGAACGTTTTTGCTCCAGAGGGCTGCGTTTTGCATAAGGACCGGCCCGTCGATCAGCGCTATGACAATTTCTGGTCGTCCACTGGTCCGCTCCATTAGTGGAGTGAGCCTTACGCGCTCCAATGCGTTCATTGCCAGAAACCGTTTTTGGATTACCCTGGGGAAACAGCGAGAAAAGTCGAGCCAATTGTACGTGGTTTCGATGGGTTGTCAAGACGGACAATGCGGGGACAGACGGGAGATTCCCCAAGTCTTTTGGCCCAATCTGGGAATGTCGAGTTCCTACTCTGCGTCGAAAATCTAGAAAGCCTGTCGGCAGGGCGGGACATTTCTGCTAACTTTCAGGAATGGCTCGATTCCCGCGCGTCGTCGTGCTGGACGTCCCTCATCATGTTACGCAGCGGGGCAATGCTCGACAAGTGATTCTGGCGAGCGAGGCGGATCGCGCGACCTATCTGGGGTTACTGCAACGGTATTCGCAACTTCATGGTCTAGCGCTGCTGGGGTATTGTCTGATGCCGAATCACGTGCATTTGATCGCGGTTCCGCGGCGTCCGGAGGCCCTTGCGCAAGCGCTCAAACAGGCGCATGGATGCTATGCCGCGTACTGGAATGCGCGGCAGTCGTCGAGCGGCCACGTCTGGCAAGGGCGATTCTATTCCTGTCCGCTGGATGAGGTGCATCTGTGGAGGGCGCTGCGTTACGTGGAGTTGAATCCGGTGCGCGCGGGGATGGTGGTGACGGCGGAAAGGTGGAGATGGTCGAGCGCGGGAACACACTGTGGGACGACGGGCCCGGACGCGATGCTGGAGATGGAACGATGGCGGAAACGCTGGGCGGCGGCCGAGTGGGCTGCGTTTCTTGGGGTGGCGGAGACGCCCACTGAGATAAGCGAAATACGCAGGTCGACGTACACGGGACGTCCGCTGGGGACAGAGGAGTTCGTGGCGGCGTTGGAGGAATCGACACAGCGTCCCCTGGCTGCGCGAAAGGCGGGCCGACCCAAGAAGCCTGCCGGCGATAGCGCACAGGCGGGACGTACATTCGTGGCTTGAGAATTAGGGAATGTCCCGTCTGTCCCCGCATTTAGATTTAGAAACGGATATGGGCCACGATCTGGATCTGGCGCGGCGTCGACTGGCCCTGAGAAGTACCGAAGTCGCCCGAACTTAGATCGCTAATCGGAGCCGTGAGGTTGACGCGGTTAAAGAGGTTGAAAAATTCTCCACGTAACTCGAACAATCCCCCTTCTCCCAATTTAGGCAGCTTGAAGCTTCGTTCGACGGTCATATTAACGACCGCGAAGCCAGGGCCGTCGTAGGTGTTCTTGCCCAAAGTTCCTTCCTGTCCGAGAGCGGGAACCGGGAAATTGGCTGCTTCTTCCGCGCCGGGCGTGCCGGGAAACAGACCGGTCAGGAAACGGGAGCGGCTGGCGCCGCTGATGTGGTTTCCGAACGCGGGCGCGTTGGGCATGTCGTAGTCGAAGCCGTCGGCGTTGTAGTCGCCGCCGCTGTTACCGACCACCTGACAACTCGGAGTTATGGTGTTGTAGCAGGAGGGATCGTTCCACACCGGGCCAAATGCGGCGCTGGTGTATACGGTGAAGGGCTGGCCGGACTGCAAAATGATTACAGGAGCTACCGTCCATCCGCTGGTGAGTTTATGGGCAAAGCCGTTGCCGACGCCGGGAACGTCCCAGGCCAAATCGCCGGAGAAGCGTTGCCGCGAATCGAAGTTTGCGCGCCCATACTGCGCACTGACATGTTCCGCGTCGAAGATATTTTCGGCGCCGCCGTTTCCGTTGTCGTTATCGTTGCTGCTGGTGTAATCGAGCGACTTGCCCCAGGTGTAAATTCCGTGCGCAGTCCATCTCCTGGTGAAATGCTTGGAGACAGAGAAGGCGGCCAGATTGGAATTCGCCACGCCGATGGAGCGACCGTAGGTAACCGCCCCAAAAGTGGGGTTGAGCCGATCCTGGTTGCCTTGATTCAGAATCAAATCGCCAGCGAAGCGGTTGACGTCGGTCTGAATGAAGAGGTCGCGGCTGGCTGTGCCCATGTAGGTTGCTTCGAGGACAAAGCCGGCAACCCGGTGCTGAAGACCGAGGGCCCAGCTATGTACCAAGGGAGGTTTTAGTTTTGGATCGATGCCGCCCACGCTGATCTGAGATCCGACCAGGCCGCCATTGGGAGTAACTATATAAGTGAGTCCGGGAGGGGGCGCGAATCCCTGTGCGCCACCCTGCTGCGTAGAGCTGCTAATGCCATAAGAGAAACTGCTTAAGGTGACGCCGGGAGTATAGATGCTGACATAGGGGTCGGCATAGTTCGGCGGGTTAGTGCGCATATTGTTGACATAGGAGTACTCGCCGACTTTGTTGCTGAATTCGGCATAGCCACCGCGAAGGGCGGTGTTGCCGTTGCCAAAGACATCCCAAGCGAAGCCGATGCGGGGGGCGAGACGGTATTGCGCGGATTTGGTTGCGATTCCGTTACTGCCGCGAACCAGCATGCTGCCATTCGTAACTTGGTCGGCGAAGGTCGCGCCCGTGCCGGGAGTGAAGAAAGCGATGGGCTGCTGGCCGTTCTCGACGGTGGAAAGATGTCCGTAATAATCCAGGCGCGCGCCCAGGTTCAAGGTCAGGCGGCGGTTCACTTTCCAGTCATCCTGCGCGTAAGGGGCGACGTAGAGCATCAGGACGCGCTGATAGAGGTTGTGCGCCACGCCAGTGGTTTGCACGTCGACGATGGGTCCACTTTGCGATGCGGGTTGATCGGCAGCGAAGTCGACGAGATTGTTAAACCAGAAGAAGGGGCGATCCTCGCCGTTGGTGAAGTTATCCATATCCTGAAGGCGGTGAATGTCGATGCCAAAGTGAAAGCTGTGAGGACCATGGGTCCAGGTAATGCTGTCGCGTACGAGGAAGTTGTTCTGGATCCAACCGGAGGGTCCCCATTGCCAGAAGCCATCGTCTAATCCTTCGACGCCGGCAGTGGGCAAAAGCGGCACTTTGGCCGGTTGGCTTCCGGTCAAGCGGTTGTAGGCAACGCCGAATTCATTGAGTACGGTCGGGGAAAATGTGTGCAGGTAATCCACCTTATTGTAAAGAGTGGAGTTGGGATTGATGTAGGAGTAGGTGGGGCGAGGGTCGACATTCTCGCCCTGTGTGGTATTTCGGAACATGCTGTAAAAGAGCTTGTCGGTATCGCCGCGAAGGTTGTGGTCGATGCGCAGGTGTCCCTGGAATCCGTTATTGAGGGCATCGGTCGGGATCGTGGTGTAGGCCTCGGCAATCATGTCGGTGGGAATATTGGGTGGGGTGTAGGGGGTGGGATAGTTCTGTTCGATGTATCCCACCGTCATCGTGTAGGGTGAGGTGTTGGGATTGCCGAAGACAGCCGGCGGGGCGGCCTGGAAAAAGCGGGTGGCCATGGAATTCGGATAGTTCTGGATAACGTAGTTTTCGAAATCCTGCGTCTCCAGCATGTCGGTGTCGACGCCTCCGAGAATACTTTTCATCCAGAACAGGGAACCGAAAAAGAAGGTCTTATTCTTGAAGATCGGGCCGCCGAGAGTTCCGCCGAAATCGTTGCGAATGGTTTTTGCGACGGAGGTCTGGAATTCGGTTCGCGCGGAAAGAACATTGTCAAAGTGCATTTCGGACAAGCTGCCGTGAAATTTGTTGGTGCCTGATTTTGTAAAAATCTCAATCAGAGCGCCACTCTGGACGCCCTTATCAGCGGAAAATGTGGATGCGGTCACGTTCATTTCGGCGACGGTATCCGGCTCGGGAGTGATATTGACGACGCCATCGCGGGAGTTGCCATTTACGGTCGTTCCGTCCACCTGGTACTCATTCATTTCCTGACGCTGGCCGGCGGCATTGATCTGAAAGCCGGCTTCGGAGGCGAAGGGAGTGACACCGATGGAGCCTGCGGCGCCGATGCTACCCGAGGCATCTCCCAGTCCGGTCACGCCCGGCGCCAGGGTCGCGACGGCAGCATAAATGTTCTCGCCAATCATGGGAGAGTCCTGCACCGTTTTCTGCTCGAGGGTGCGGCCGACGTTGCCGTGGGTGGTGTCGACGGTCTCGGCTTCGGCGGTGACGACCACGCTGGTAACCTGTTCGCCAATGGCCAGCTTGGGATAGAGGGTGCGCACCTGACCGCCCTCGAGCTTGATGTCAGACTGAACCCAGGTCTTGAAGCCCAGCGCCTTGACTTCGGCGCGGTACATGCCCAGCGGCAAATTTCGCAGGTGGACGTATCCCTCGCCATTCGATAGCGCGGATTGCTGGACCTGCGTGTCCTGATTGGTGACGGTGACGGTTGCGCCCTGGATGGCGGCGCCGGTGGGATCGGTGACGGTCGCTTCGAATCCGCTGCTGTACTGGGCGGCGGCGGGAATGGCGGCAAGAATTCCCAGAACAACCAGGGCAATAAGAGAACGGGAAAATGACTTCGAAGGACACACCATGGTGAATTGCCTCGCGATTTATTAAAAGCTTTTAATAGGGCTATTTCGGATGCTAGTTCCGATTTTTCGCGATTGTCAAGGACCTGTGACCCAAGCCCGGAGCGGGACCTCGGGGCAACACGAAGGGGGCTCCGACCCACTGGCCAAAGCGAAGAGCGTCAACCATCGAGGACGCGGAGGTACCGGAAGGAAATCAGCGGCAAAGCGGGATGTATTCGCGGGCCAACTGCTAAAATAGAAGTAGTTATGGCTGAAATTGTGCGTAGAAAGACCTTTACCTCCTCCATTGGCGGAGTTCGCGTTGGCAGCAGTGCACCGGTTATGGTGCAATCCATGACCAACACCGATACCGCGGATATTCCCGGAACCATTAAGCAGACGGCGGCGCTGGCGCGCGCGGGTAGCGAGGTTGTGCGCGTTACCGTCAACAATGACGACGCGGCGAAGGCGATCCCGCACATTGTCGAGGGCCTGGCGCGGATGGGCGTCAGCGTTCCCATCGTTGGCGACTTTCATTACAACGGGCATCAGCTGCTCACCAAATATCCAGAGTGCGCCGAGGGGCTGGCGAAGTACCGCATCAACCCCGGCAACGTCAGCGTCGGGCGCAAGAATGACGATAACTTCCGGACGATGATTGAAGTGGCGGTGAAGTATCAGCGGCCGGTGCGGATTGGCGTGAACTGGGGCTCGCTCGACCAGTCACTGCTGACGAAGATGATGGATGAGAATTCGCGCCTGGCGGAACCGAAAGACGCGCGCGAAGTGACCATGGAAGCGATGGTGGTAAGCGCGCTGAATTCGGCGAAGCTGGCCGAGCAGTACGGGCTGCGGCCGGATCAGATTATTTTGAGCGCAAAGGTGAGCGGCGTGCAGGACCTGATCGATGTCTACCGTCAACTGGCGGCGCGGTGTGAATATCCGCTGCACCTTGGATTGACCGAAGCCGGGATGGGCGCGAAAGGCATTGTGGCCTCGAGCGCGGCCATGGGCGTGCTGTTGCAGGAAGGCATCGGCGATACGATTCGCGTTTCACTTACGCCTGCTCCGGGCGGCGACCGGACGGAAGAAGTTCGAGTGGCGCAACAGATTTTGCAGTCGCTCGGCATTCGCAGCTTTACGCCGCAGGTAACGGCCTGCCCCGGTTGCGGGCGGACGACCAGCACGTTCTTCCAGGAGATGGCGCAGCAGATTCAAGGTTATCTGCGCGAGTCGATGCCGGTTTGGAAGGGACGCTATACGGGCGTCGAAGAGATGAAGGTCGCGGTGATGGGCTGCGTGGTCAATGGGCCCGGCGAGTCAAAGCACGCGAATCTCGGCATCTCGCTGCCGGGAACATTTGAAGAGCCGAAGGCGCCGGTGTATGTGGATGGACGGTTGTTTACTACGCTGAAGGGCGACAAGATTGTGGCGGAGTTCATGAAGATCCTGGATGACTACGTGGACTCGCATTATGCGGCGCGAGAGAAGGAAGTGGTAGGGGCGAAAGGATAGTTACCGATGTTTTCAGTCGCCAGATCGCCGTTAAGTGCCCTGAAACCTGCCTTCGAGGTAGGAGAGTTGTACGACCAGAGATACGGCCAACTGATGAAAGCAAAGGGAGTCGAGGGATAGGCGATTCTGGTTTGCGGTATAATGGTCACCAGGGTGACCACATGAAAATCAGTACCGTACGCGAGTTTCGGGACAATGCTACGGGGTACCTGCGCTCGAAGGATCCCATCCTTGTCACCCGGCGGGGACGGTTGGCGGGGGTGTTTTTTCCGCGGCCGGAGGCTAGTCTTCCGATTGAATTCAAACGCGAATTGTTCGCAGTCTTGAGTTCGGCGGTGGCGCGGCAACTGCAGAGACGCGGGGTCAAGGAAGACGAGATCGTCGCCGACTTCGAATCGTGGCGAAAGCGTACGCGCAAAAAGAGCACGAACGAAAAGCGTATACGCGAGAAGAGTACACGTGAAACTCGTCGCCGACGCTAATGTGCTGCTGTCGGCCGTCCTAGGTGGCCGAGCGAAGGCTGTTCTCCAACATCCCGCGATCGACGAATTGCTGACCCCGGAAGTGGCGTTGTCCGAAGTGCAGGAGTACGCCGTCATTCTGGCGCGGAAGCGGCGGCTATCGATGGATACATTGTTATTGGCTGTTGCCGCGTTGCCGGTGACGGTTGTCGAGCAGGCGGTTTACTCTCGCGTGCTCTCTCGGGCGCGGCGACTCATCGGAAGGCGGGATCCGGATGACGTTGACGTGCTCGCGCTGGCGCTGCACACGGAATTGCCTCTGTGGTCGAATGACAACGATTTCGAAGCGGCGGGGATCGAGTGGTACACAACAGCAGAGATCCTGAAGAAGCTCGGGATCTCTGAAGGCCGGTAGATCTTCCATCGAGCTTTGGCTTGCCTCACTTTAACTGCCAATGTTGAGATCGAATTGCCATCCACGCCTGCAAAGGGAAACGTGACACGTTCCGAGGCCGCGCGCGCCTGGACTCCAAATCTGCGGCGGAGAAAGCGAAGTCGCGATACCGTGATGCCCGTGGGCTGATCCGTCACCCGCCCCGACCACCAGTTTCGAAGTTGAACGCCCCCCCCAATCTTCAGCGTCCCTGCTTGCGTCCTTATAAAGCTCTAGTCAATCATTGCCTTCATGGTCTGTATTGCTCAGTTATCTACCAGCAAGCGCCTCATAGTGGATATACACCTTCAAATCGAAATGGAAGTTCCAAGAGGATATCCAAATGAGGCGAGTCAAGAGTGCGTTTCACAAGTTTGCAATCCGCAGTATGTTTCTGGCCGGCACGATAGCTTTGCTGGCGACCTCAGTTTTGACGCCCAAGGCTAATGCGCAAATTGTCATCGGCATTCAGCCCGTCTGTTCCTATGGTTACTACGACTACGCTCCCTATGCCTGCGCACCCATGGGTTTTTATGGACCGGGTTATTTCTTTAACGGCATCTTCCTCGGCGTGGGGCCCTGGGCGAACTGGGGCTACGGCCACGGCTGGGGCGGCCATCGCTTCAGCGGCGGCGGAGGCGGAAGGTATGTGGCGGGTCAACGAGGCGGCGGAGGCTATCACGGGGAAAATCGTGCAAGTGGCCGATCAGAAGTCGCTAGCCACAACAGCGGGTCTCGCGGGAGATCCGCCACGCAGTCGCATACGACCGCATCGCATAGCCGGCCCTCTGCCTCGCATACCGCGCAGGCACGTGGCGGCGCATCGCATGGTGGCTCGTCTCATGGCGCTTCGCATGCAGCAGCCGGACATAGCGGCGGGTCTCATGGTGGCGGCGAACGACACTAGAGCGTGACTGCTGAACCTGGCAACCTATAAACAAGGAGCGGCAGATAAACAAGAAGCGGCGGACCATAACCGGTCGGCCGCTTTGCTTTGCCGCATCATCTTTCCAGGATTTTTGTTCGCCTCATCGAGGCTGACAAACTCGCATGCGTTGGCCCATCAGCCTACTTCTACCGCCAACATCGAAATCGATCCCCCGTCCACGCCTTCGACTGGAAATGTCACTTGCTCCGATGCTATCCGCGTTCCGGCAACGTAGAGGAGAGGCAAATAATGATCTGGAGTCGGCGCCGCGAGCAGCGCCTCGCGTCCGAGTTTGGTCTCATACTCGATGAGCGGACGATACTCCGCAGCCTGGAGTAGCTCTCGCACTCTTTTCTCAAATGTAATTGCCCAGTCGTAAGGCTCTTGGGCGTGGCGTCCCCAGGCATAGGCGTGGAGGTTGTGGACGACATTGCCGCTGCCGACGATGAGAATGCCCTCGTCGCGCAAAGGGGCCAGACGCTCTCCAATTTCGAAGTGAAACGACGGCGGCTGCGTCTCGTCGATGCTGAGTTGAACGACGGGCACGTCGGCATCTGGATAGACGTGGCCAAGAACGGACCAGGCGCCGTGATCGAGCCCCCAGCGGTCGTCGAAGCGCACGGGCAGCGGCGCGAGCAGTTTTTGAACGCGCGCGGCGAGATCCGGTTCTCCGGGAGCGGGATACTCTACGTCATAGAGTTCGCGCGGAAAGCCGCCGAAGTCGTGAATGGTGCGCGGGGCCGTGCTTATGGTGACAGCCGCGTCCTGAATGAACCAATGCGCGGAGATGCAGAGAATCGCCTTGGGACGCGGGAGGCGCCGGCCAATCGCATTCCACTTCTCCGTATAAGGATTGCGCAGGAGCGCGTTCATTGGATTTCCGTGGCCGAAGAAGATGGCGGGCATGCGTTGCGACATGAACAAGACCTCGGTGGGAAAGGCAGGAACGGACTACAGGAGCGCGCTGAGATTGGGGTGGGAGACGGGAATTGAACCCGCAACCGTCGGAGCCACAGTCCGATGCTCTACCAAGTTGAGCTACTCCCACCGCAGAGACCTATTATAGCAACTGCTGCAGGGTTGATTCACGCGGGCTCATCGGCAGTTTGGGAAACATTCCCGGCGTCAGCAGAGAGTGCCGTTCAGCGTGCAGGGGTCCTTCGACTGCGCGCGGCTCGCTTCGCTCACCGGGCTGCGCTCAGGATGACAAAAGTTGCTAACGCACTACCGTCCCACGCCCATGTACTGGAAGCCCATGGCGCGCAGGCGCGAGGAATCGAGCAGGTTCTTGGTGTCGATGATGATTGGACGCTTTACCAGATGGCGGATCTTGGTGAAGTCGAGGGTGCGGAATTCGGGCCAGCCGGTTGCGAGGACCAGGGCATCGACTCCCTCAGCCACGCTGTAGGGTGATTCGCAATACTTGACGGTCCCGTTAAGCTGGAGCTTCGCTTCGGACATCGCAACTGGATCGTAGGCGCGAACGCGCGCTCCCTTGGAGAGCAGAGTTTGCGCTAGTTGCACCGAGGCGGATCCGGCGACGGAATTTGTATTGGGCTTGAAGGCCAGGCCAAGAATACCGACGTCTTTGTTGTTGACGGTGTCGATGGCGCCGGCGACTTTCTGGAGCAACCGCTCGACCAGGTCGTGATTCACCTCGCGGGCGGCGTTCAGAATTTTCAGGTCGACGTGATTGTACTGCGCCAGTTCGGTCAGGGAATCCATGTCGCTCTGGGCAAATATTCCGCCCATGCCCGCGCCCGGTTGCAGGCAGCGTGGCGCGATTTTTTTGTCGAGGCCAAGGGCGAGAGAGAGACTGACCGCGTCGGCGTGGACGTGCTCGCACAGGCTGGAAATTTCGTTGATGAAGGAAATCTTGGTGGCGACGAAGGCGGTGGTCGCTTCGCGCGCCAGTTCGGCGGTTTCGTAGTTGGTGACCAGCACAGGAACGCCGCGCATAACCAGGGGATGAAAAATCTGCTTCAAAGAGCTGACCGCTTCGCTTGACGCTGTCCCAAGAATGATGCGATCCGGCCAGTTGAAATCTTCGACGGCGCAGCCGTTGGTAAAGAACATGGGCTGGCAAACCAGCAGGCTCTTCAGACCGCCCGCCCGCAGCGACTTCTCAAGCTGGGTGGTCGAGCCTACGCGCACCGGCGTGACGACCGACAACACCTGAAACCTTCCGGCGGAGCGCGCCAGACGAATGGCAATCTCTTCCAGGCCTTCGGGCGAATCTTCCGCCAAGAAAATCACTTGCGCCTTGCGCGCCAGGTCTTCGGGATCGGCCGAGTAGACGAGCCGCCCGGAGCGCACATTGCGGCGAATCACTTCCTGAAGATTTTTTTCGTAGAAAGGAATGTTGCCCTTGGCAACTTCCATGATTTGCGTGCCGTCGGCGTGGCAGCAGCAGACGGGCGTGCCGAAATCGGCGAGGCAGGCAGAAATGACGGTGGCGAGGTAGCCGGATCCGTAAACCCCAATTTGCATAGACGCTCTTCCGATCTTTCGATCTCGATAACCGATCTTTAATAGCGATCGTTATTCGATCAACCCGCAGCCTGGGATCCGGCGCTGAATTGAGCCCGTAAATCCATAGTAATCCGGCTAATGGACTTGGCAACCACGGAGAAGTACATGGACTTCCGAGGCATGAAAACGCCCGTCAGCACCGGGTTTTAACGGGTTTTGGCGGGGCGTGGGAAGGGTGAATTCAAGAGCGCGACGACAGTTGGCCGCGTCCCAGGGGAACAGGGGCTAAATCCTGCCACTGGCCGTCGGACTCACGCACGAACATCAGCTCTTCGAGATGAACGCGGCGCTTGCCCGGGAACTCTGCCCAGCGCTCGCGCGCAACTGTGAGTGCTCGCTGGGCGTCTTCGTCCCGTTCTGTTTTGACGATGGTCAGGTGGGGAATGTAGGGCCAGTTCTCATCGCAACAGAGCATCTTGCCGAGCTGATCGTGGAGCTCGCGCATGCGGTAGGCAGCTCGCTGGACCTGAATGAAGACGGTGGGCGTGGTGGGCAGAAAGGTTTCCACATTGCCTAATTCCACGTCGAAGGGAATAACCTGGCTGCAGGCCTCTTCGAGGCATTCGAGGGCGGAGGACTCGCTGCGCGAGAGTTCGCGTGGAGGCAGAATGGTGAGGTGGGCCGGCATGTGCGGCATGTAAGGATGCAATTCCCGGCGGAGCGTCTCTACAAATTGCCCTACAGGATTTCGCACATAACTGACCAGTGCGTAGCGTGAACTGGACATGACGTCGGAGAAAATTATAGCGCTATCCCGGCTAGTAGACCCAGTGCACGTTGGGGGAGTGTCACTATCGTCACGTCGAACTAGCGGATAGACGTTAGAGAATCATGAGGTTGCGGGCATCGGGCTAGCGACGGGCGAGCGCGGCCCATGGCTGGCAGCTTGGCCGATCCGGGGCTTGGGCGTCAGGCAGTGAGTTTGGCGTCGAAGGTCTTCATAAAACCTATGATCATATTGACAACCGCTCGATCGCCGATGGTGGTGTTAATCATGGCGTGATAGATGGCGCGATCCGGCCATTCGACGCCGAAGTACTTCTGGATAAAGGCGGCGCGCTCCCGGTCGACGGTATCGACGCGCTCTTCGGCTTCCTGCTCGCTCTTGCCACGCGCGAGCAAACGCCGCACTTTATCTTCGCGAGGAGCGAAAAGAAACAGCCGCAGAGTATCCGGGCGGCTCTGGAGGAAATGCTGCGAGCCACGGCCGACGATGACGGAGTTGCCGGTTTGCGCGGCGTGCTGGACGACTCGTTCGGTAATTCTCAAAATGCTTTCGCTATCCACCACTTTGAGCTTATGGGCGTTGATGCTTCCCTCGTAGCTGCCACGCAGGAAGGATTTGAAGAGACGGTAATAGAGGGGATCGGTTCGCTCCTCGCGAACTTCCACGACTGACTTCGGACATTCGGCGAGCCGGGCGATCTCCTCCGTCAGTTGCTGGTCCCACAGCTTCCAGCCCAGTTCCCGGGCGAGCAACTGGGCGATCTCGCCTCCGCCGCATCCATACTCGCGTTCAATCGCAACAATTTTTATCGTTTGCATCGGCATAACAAACTCACTTTAAATGTGGACCGCCAAGAACCGGGCACGGTCCCAACTGCATCACCCGATAGGTCGTTGAACCGAACACCGCGAGATCCAAGGCCCCGCGACCGCGCACGGCCATGATCACGGTGTCGATTTTCGCCTCCCGGGCAAATTCGATGATCTGAGCGTAAGGCTCGCCGACTCGCACGGCCGTCTTAATCCGGAGAGTTCCGCGGTCCACCGCTGGAATCAGTCTATCGAGATGCTCGGACGCGGCCGCGATGGCTTCCTCGGTTCTGGCGGATCCCGGGGTCTTCTCCAGCACATGCAGCAGTGTGAGTTCAGCATCGTACTCAGTTGTCGCAGAAATCGCGTAACGCAAAGCCTGCTCCGAATTTTCCGAAAAATCAGTGCAGAAAAGAATGCGCGTCAAGCGATGAGGATGGTGGCTTTCTTCACTGGCGGCCGTCATCTCTGGCGGCGCCTGGCATACGCCCAAGACCGGGCAGCGGGCGCGGCGCATCACGCGGTCGGTGGTCGTCCCAAGCATGAGGCGGTCAAAACCGCGCCGGCCGTGGGTTCCCATGACGATCAAATCGGCGTTTCGCTCCCGCGAAGATGAAAGGATCAGATCGGGTGCGCGGCCCTCGAGGATCAGGAGTTCCGGTTCGACTCCGGGGCGGACGTGCTTCTTAATAAATTCCCGCAGTTGCGCCTTGCCTCCATCGCGAAGCGCATGGCAGAACCTCTCATAGTCGCCCACGGAGGCGGCATAGTCAGCGTAAGGATATCGCCAAAGCTCGACGACATGGATCGCCACCAACCGGGAGCGATAGTGCTCAGCCAGCGAGAGCGCATGATGATAGGCCCGGATCGAGAATTCGGAGAAGTCGATGGGGCAGAAGATGAGATTGATTTCCAGCATAACTCCAAATTGTGCTGCGCCAGATTACTCCGCGATGCCTACTCCGCGATTCTAACTCCGCCTCCGCCCGGATCATTTTTCTTCAAAACAAAAGACAGGAAGAACATAATGCCAGCGCCCACAGCGAGAACCTTAAAGGTATCGATGTAGGCGAGAGTTGCGGATTGGGCCTGTAGGGACTGATAAATCTGGGCGTAGGCGGTTAACTGCGCCTCGTGCTTGCCCACGCCGGCGATTGCGAGGTGCTGGGCGAGGCCGCGAGAGGCATTCGCGAAATTGGCGCTATCGACGCGTATGTCCTGGACGAGACGAGCTTGATGGAATTGCGAGCGACGGGCAATGAGCGTGGTGACCATCGACGTTCCCACGCTGCTACCCATGTTGCGCATGAAATTAACGATTCCGGCGACCGAATTGTTTTTCTCGGGCGCGATTCCAATGTACGCCACGAGCGTGATTGGCACGAAGAGGAAACCGAGACCGATGACCTGCACGATGCGCAACCACGTCGCGGCACTGAAACTGATCTGCAGGTCGATGCGCTGGGTGGAATAAAACATAGCGATCGATAAAGCGAGCCAGCCAAAAGCAATCAAGCGGCGCGCCTGGATTTTGGTCGTAAGCTGGCCCATGATGGGCATCTCAATGAGCAAGACGACGCCTCCGGCCGAAAGAGCAAGGCCCGCCAGTTCCGAGGTATAGCCGACGAGAGTCTGGAGAAACTGCGGCATCAGAACCAGGCTGCTGAACAACATGATGCCCAGCATGAACATCATCAGGCTCGAGCTGGCGAAGTTAAAGTTCTTGAACATGCGGACGTCGATGACGGGCGTCTTTTGATAAAACTCCCAGATGACGAGCGAGATCAGGGACACGGTGGAAACGACGATGAGAGTAGTGATGAAGCGCGAACCGAACCAGTCATCTTCCTGGCCCTTGTCGAGCAGCACCTGAAGAGCTCCGATCCCGAGGGCCAGCAGAGCGATGCCAATGTAGTCCAACTTGACCCCGGCGGACTTGAGCTTGGCTAAATACGGAGGATCTTCGACAAAGCGCCGCACCAAGAACCATGTGAATATGCCGACGGGAAGATTGATGAAAAAAATCCAGCGCCAGGAATAGTTGAAGGTGATCCATCCACCGAGGGTCGGGCCGATGGTGGGGGCCATGATGGCGGTGATGCCGTAGAGGGCAAAAGCCAGGCCTCGTTTTTCGGGAGGAAAGGTGTCCGCGAGAATCGCCTGAGCCATGGGTTGCAATCCGCCGCCACCCGCGCCTTGCAAGACGCGAAAGAAAAGAAGAAATCCGAGGCTGGGCGCGATGCCGCAGAGCAGGGAGCTAATGGTGAAAACGGTCAAACAGGCCATGAAGAAGCGCTTGCGTCCCAGAGCCCCCGCGAGCCAGCCGCTGATCGGGAGGATGATGGCGTTCGAGACGAGATAAGAGGTCAGCACCCATGTGCTCTGGTCATTGCTGGCGCCGAGATTGCCAGCCATGTAGGGCAGAGCAACATTGGCGATGCTGGTGTCGAGCACCTCCATGAATGCGGCCATCGCCACAACGACGGCAATCAGCCAGGGATTGTACTTAGGCCGCCAAACATCCTGATCGAGTGTGATTGCGGCGGCGCTCATTTGAGATAGACGTCGGGCACCACGTTCATACCGGGCCGCAGCCGGCGATCTTTATTCTCGCCGGTCTCGAGAACGATCTTGACCGGAATGCGCTGGACGATTTTCACGTAGTTTCCGGTGGCATTCTCGGGTGGAAGCAAACTGAAGAGCGGGCCAGTGGCACCAGCAATACTGTCGACATGGCCTTTCAGAGTCTGGCCGGTCGAATCCACGTGAATCTCCGCTCTCTGTCCGACTTGCATGTGCTTAAGCTGCGTCTCCTTGAAGTTGGCTGTGACCCAGACTTCATCGAGGGGAACTACGGTAAGCAGTTGTTGCCCATCCTGCACGTTCATGCCGACGACTACGGACTTATTCACTTCTCCGGTGACGGGGGCCACGATCTTCGTGTAGCTGAGATTCAACTGGGCCTGCTCGAGGAGAGCGCGCTTTTGCTCGACATCCGCAATCGCGGCACGCACACGAGCCTGCGTCGATGACACCTGCTGAGGGCCAGTCTCGGCATACTGGTGGTTGGCTTGGGCTTGGGTCAGGCGGCTCTTGGCCTGCTTAACGTACTCCTCCGCCGCGGATTCGCTGGCGTGGGCGGCGGCAACGTTCGCCGTGCTGGACTTGGCCGCGGCCAGTGCCTGATCGTAGATTTGCTGCGACACCTCGCGCTTGTCGACGAGCAACTTGTAGCGGCGAAGATCATCCTGCGCTTTCATATCGTTCGCTTCGGCAGATTCGACCTGGGAATGAGCGGCGGTGAGTTGCCGCTCGGCCGCGACGACTCCAGCATTCGCGTCTTCGATGCCAGAGGCGGTGAATCTAAGTTGGCTTGACGAATTCACGGAAGTAATGGGGACCGTGATGTTCAGCGATTGGGCCGTGGCTTCGGCGTTGACGAGATTGGCTTGCGCCTGCGCAACCGCGACTTCGTAATCCTTCGGGTCGATCTCCACCAACACGGTGCCTTTTTGCACCCACTGGTTATCGTCCACGTTGACCTTTATGACATACCCAGAAACTCGGGCGCTGACGGGATAGAGATGAAGATCCGCTTGCGCGTCATCGGTCGATTCGTAGCTGCTCAGATAGCGCCAGAGGAATATTCCGGCGACGATCACGACCAGAACGGCCACCAGAATCAGAATGTTTCTGCGGCGATGAGCGTTGCGCCGCGCGGGCGGCGTATAGGGCCTTTCCGTCACCGGGGAACTGTTGTTTGCGGGTTCCTTACCTGTCTCAGACACGGAACCGGTCGGGTTTTCTTCCGCCATTTTTTATTGTCCTTTGAAAAATTCTTTGACCCCTTGTTCGGCAAGTCCCAACGCTCGGGCGAGCGAAATTTTTGAGTAATTATAGTTATAGAGACTCGAGATGTACTGCTCGTGGGCGCTGGCGACAGCCTCCTGCGATTGCACTACTTCCACGGTGTCCGTGACGCCCGCGCTGAAGCGATCGCGCGATTGCACCAAGGTTTGTTCCGCCAAATCGATATTGCTGCGCGCGACATTTACCTGGTCCGCCGCCGACTGGAGGTTCAGCAATGCGGTGCGAACATCGGCGTCGACTTGCGCACGCAGATTCTCCAGTCGTTCTCGGCTTTGATCGAGTCTCGCCTCGGCTTGCAAAACATCGCCGTGAACTCTGCCACCCTGAAAGATGGGAATCGAGAGGGTCGCGCGCACGTCGGCAACCGGCGTGGCGGTGGAGGGATGCGCACCACCCAAGCCATAATCGGCATTCATGGAGAGAGACGGAAGATAGCCGGCGATGGCGGCTTTTCTGGTGAACTCCGCCGCGCGCACGTCCATCATGGCGGCTTGATAATCCGACCGGGAGGCATAGGCGCGCTTCAAGGCTTCGTCGATTGTCATGCCATCGAAGGGCTGGTAGGGAGATTTATCGGTGAGTTCGAATTCCTGGCCCGGCGCTAAACCGATGACACGTGCGACAGTCAGCTTCTGGATGGCGAAGTTATTCCTCGCCTGGATCAACTGCTGCTGACGAGTCTGAAGTTCGACCTTCGCACGCAGGCCGTCGATGTCGGGCGAGGTGCCGGCGCTCACCTGATCCGCCGCCTGATCGTAGACCGCCTTTGCCGTCTTGACTTGCGCGTCGGCCGTTTCGACCCGGGCTTCATCGGCGATCGCCTGCAAATAGGTATAGCCAACGGCGAGCACAACCAGGTCGCGCGCGTCTTTGAAGGTATAGTCGGCGGACTTCAAATTTTTTCCGGCTGCGCGGGTGGCGTTGATCGACTTCCAATCGAATAGAGTTTGGGTCACATTGGCGCGCGCGTCGAAGTATGAGAAAGGACCGATCGAGGGCGAGATATGAAACAAACTCGCCAGGCCGGCGAATCCGGCCTCGTCGATGTTGATCTTCGACTCCCCCACATAGGGGTCCGCCGTGACATGCGGGAGGAGAGCGCTGAGTTGCTCCCAGCGCTGCCCGCGCGCCGAGCGAATGTCCGCGCTCGACAGCAACAGGCCGAGATTTTGTTTTAATCCCCGGTCGATGGCGTCTCGCAGCGAAAGCGGCATAACTCCGGGAACGAGTTTCTGTGGCACGCTGCCCGCAAAGGAACTCACGCCGCCCGTTCCGGGGATCGGTTGACCCGGACTACTGGAAGGGGGAGTCGTTTCGGTTTGCGCGTGTGAAATGCCTGCCGCACAAATCAGCAGGCCGCCCAATAGGCAAAAGTGACGGCGATGGCGACTGAACATCAAAGGAGAGTCTCCTTGATTTTTTCTTAACCCCAGGGACAGAAGCTTTCTCGACAGGAGAATGAGATGCTACTCCAGGCATCCTGGATTCTGGCAAGTTGCGGAGGGCAAGGCTCGAGCGCCAGCGGCGAGAGGGGAGGTTCAGACTTTCGGTTCAGATTTTCGGTTCGGGCTTTCGGTTCGGGCCGTCAGGTTTGGGGTCGCTCGAGCGAACTGCGATCCCAGTTGCCGAGGTTTGCGCCGGCCTCATAGGTGCTTTGGCAAAAATCGAGGAGCGCGGCTGTGGGCGATTCGGACTTCCGAACGTCTTCGTACATCAGGAGAAATTCGCTTAGCTTCGGGGCATAGTGCGCGGCGCCGGGCCGAACCGCGGCATCTTTGAATCCCTCGGGCTCGGGAGCCATATAGGAATAAAATGCGGCTTCTTTGACATCACCGCCGCCGGGCCAGAAACCGACGCTGCTGACCTCGTGCGAATAGGCTTCGCGCGTTATCGCATCGGCTCCTGGGCGTGCGGGAGCGCGGCGACCGGAAAAACGGGTGACCGCGAGATCGAAGCTTCCCCAGAAAAAATGAACCGGGCTCGATTTGCCGATGAAGCGAGATCTGAATTCATGAAAGACGGAATCTGCCGATAACAAAATTCGCCAAAATTTTCCCACTGATCTGGCATCGTACGAATGATGCGTCCGATCCTGGTCGAAGGGAATGGGATCGGGGATTTCCACGGGCATTCGCCAGATTTTCACGTCGATATCCGCCGAACGAAGCATTTCCATGAACGAGCCATAAAACTCGGCGACCGATCATGGGCACGAGCGGGAGGGTTCTTACTGTTCCATCGCTCGTCTCCAGTACAAGTTGGTGCCGGAGAAAGTCGAACGTGACCTCGAATGACTTCGCACCATACGGGATTCGAGAGGTGGTCAGCCCCCTGCTGGTGACGTAGAAGGGAACATTCCACCAGTGGTTCACGAGCGGAGTCAGGCGCAGCCGAACTTTGCCAACAATCTGGGTCCACATGTGAAGAGTCGCATAGGTGTCCTGCCACGAGTCGAGGGGCAGCGCGGGCCAGCATTCCGGGAGATCAAGGCGGGCGTGGGGCATTGGGCAGCTCCCATCTTCCACGCGTCAGCGTGGAGAGGAAGATGACCATTTTACGCCGAGTCGGCCACGGTCGCTCCAGATGAGCGAGAGGGCGCGAAGGCGCTGCACATCTTTCGTTTTTCAATCTGCTATTTGGCAATAGCCGTCTTTGGTCAATCTAAACGAGGCGAAACTCCTTGATGTGGGCCAGCAATTTTGCGGTATCGATCGGCTTGAAGAGATAGGCGTCGCACAATGACTTGAAGGATTGCATCACATTCTTCACATCGTCGAGCGCGGTGGTCATGATGATCTTTACGCCGTTCGTGGAAAGGGTGCCTCCGGCCTCTTCGAGCTTGCGGATTTCTTTGATCGCAGCCTGGCCATCCATTTCGGGCATCATGATATCCATGCAGATCAGGTCGTAAAGTTGCCCGGTGTTTTGCGCCAGGGAAAATGCGGCCACGGCTTCTTTGCCATTGACGGCAACGTGGCAATCGCCATAGCGCGAGAGAAATGTCTGGAGAAGAAGGCGGCTGGTAAAGTCATCTTCAACGATTAATGTGCGCATGTGCTTAAGTTCCTCCTGTAATCAATGCCGGCAGCCCGGCCTGCTTGAGTGCTACCTGCAACCGTTCGAATTCTTCTTCCAGCCGTAGCAGCGCCGCCAAAGCGACGCCGATTTCGTTTGCGCCCGCCGCTTTCTGCACTTCAAGGCAGAACTCCGTCATGGACTCGGCGGAAACCGTGGCCGCAGCTCCTTTGAGCGTGTGGGCGAGCATCTGTGCGCCCGGCGCATCGCCCTTCTCCAGGTGACTTCGCAGTGCCAACAACTGGCGAGGGAGATCCTCCAGGAAGCCGGCGATGATTTTGCCCGCGAGGACTTCATCGTTCATGAGGCGGGCGAGCAGTTTCTCCCGGTTGAAGGTGTGGATTGAAGCTGGACCGTCAGCCGATTTGTCCTCGCCGCGGGCGCCGGATTCGGTCAGCAATTTTTCCAGGAGCGCGGCGAGCGCATGCGGCTCAACCGGCTTGGCCAGGTAATCATTCATCCCAGCCTGCAGACATCGTTCGCGGTCCCCACTCATCGCATCCGCCGTCATGGCGATGATCGCAATGGCGGGATTGCGCACGCCATTGGCGCTGTCGCGGATGCGCCGTGTAGCCTCGTAGCCATCCATCTCCGGCATCATGCAGTCCATAAGGACAACGTCGTAATCGGCTTCGCGGAGCGCCAGGAGAGCGTCGACGCCGTTGGCCACCACATCGGCGCGATAGCCAAACTTGCGCAGAATGGCCAGGGCCACTTCCTGGTTGGTCGGATTATCCTCGGCAACCAGGATTCGCATGCGTGTCTTGTCGTAGACTCGATCCGGCTGCTCGCGGGACACGGCACGCGCCGTTACCGGCGCTCCACCTGCCACAGCCGCCATTGCGCCGCATTGCGCCTGCTTTTCAAATGCAACCGTAAACCAGAAGGTGGAGCCCTTCCCTTCTTCGCTTTTGACGCGGATTTGGCCTCCCATCAGTTCAACCAGTTCCTTGGTGATGGCCAGACCGAGTCCGGTGCCGCCGAATCGGCGGGTGCTTGTGGCATCGTCCTGCACGAACGGCTGGAAGAGACTGGAGGCTCGTTCCTGGCGAAAACCAATGCCCGTGTCTTGCACCGAGAAGAGGAGGGATACCGTGCGTTCATCTTCCATCTCGCTCTTCACGCTCGTCACCACGTCGCCCTGCGGAGTGAACTTGACCGCGTTACCGATGAGGTTGACGAGGATCTGACGCAGGCGGCCCGGATCGCCGCGCAACCGGGTTGGAATGCCCGGTTCCAGTTCACAGGTCAGCGCTAGCCCCTTCTCCGAGGCCTTGATCGCCAATAATGCGGTCGCATCTCGCAATACGGTACTCAAATCAAAGTCGGTGGTTTCCAGAGTCAACTTGCGGGCTTCGATTTTGGAGAAATCCAGAATATCGTTGATGACGGCCAGCAGAGCCTCCCCACTGCTGCGGACGATTTCGGCATACTGGCGCTGCTCGGGCGTGAGTTGGGTATCGAGCAGGAGGCCGGCAACGCCAATCACGCCATTCATCGGAGTGCGGATCTCATGGCTCATGTTGGCGAGGAACTGGCTCTTGGCGCGGTTGGCCGCTTCGGCGGCTTCCCTGGCCTGGCGCATTTCCTGGTCGGCCAATTTCCGTTGGGTAATATCGCGAGAGATGGCGAAACTGAATTCCTTTCCGTCGAACTGCACGTAGGTCGCGGCTAGCTCGACTGGAAACAGGTGCCCTTGTTTAGTCGCGTGGACACTTTGGAGGGTCACTGAACCCCGCGCTTTGAGATCCTCCCAGAAAACGATCCAGACTCTCGTTCGGGAACTGTGGAGAGATATCCGAAACGGAGAGGGTGAGAAGTTCTGCGAGGGTGCATCCGAATGCACGGCAAGCCGCCTGGTTGGCATAGACGAAGCGGCCGTGTGCGTCCGCCCAATGGATGGCCTCCGAAGCATGCTCGAGGGAGAACTGGGCGAGGCGAAGTTCCTTTTCCGCGCGCTTGCGCTCGGTGACGTCCATGCAGGTGCCAACAAACTCGACGAGGCGGCCGGCATCGTCGAAGACTGGATGGCCGACACTGTGGATGGCTTTCGTCGACCCATCCGGAAGAACGATCCGAAGGTTCGCTTCATATGCGTTTTTTTCAACCATCGCTTCGCTGAAGATGCGATGGAAAATCGGCAAATCCTCCGGGTGAATCCGTTCCTCGGCTTGTTGTGGCATGACGGGTACTTTTCCAGGTTCCATGCCAAAAATCCGATAGAGTTCTTCGGACCAGAAAACGACCTGCCCCTGGGCAACATTCCAAGCCCAGCTACCGATATGGCTGAGCCTTTGCGACTCCGCCAGGTAGGCCTCACTGCGCTGCAATTCGTCTTCCGCCCGTCTGCGCTCGGTGATGTTGGTCCGGATGACGACATACTGAACCGGTTTGCCGTGATCCCCTAGAAACGGCACGATGGTCGTATCCACCCAATAGAGCGAACCGTCCTTGGCACGGTTGCATACCTCGCCGTGCCAGACTTTGCCGCGCGCGATGGTGCGAAACAGCTCACGGAAAAAACTCTTCGAATGGTAGCCGGAGTTGAGGATGCGCTGGTTCTTCCCCAGTAGCTCATCGCGGCCATAGCCGCTGATGTTGCAGAACTGGTCGTTCACATAAGTCATTGTTCCCTGGACGTCAGTCACGGTCACGATGGCGTGCTGATCGAGCGCGAATTTTTGATCGGCGAGGTCTTTCAGGGCTCGTTCGCTGATGACGAGGCTCTCTCGCATGGCCTGGTCGGCACGCTTACGGTCGGTAGCCACCGCTCCCACGCACAGCCCGGTCAGGCCAAGCGCCAGCATCGCGAGTTGAAGCCGGGGCAAACCTTCTCCGGAGGCGTGGGTCAGGCAGGCGGCAAACATCATGGCGAGATTGATGACAAAGGTGGTGAGCGCTGCGCCTGCGATGCCGTACCGAACCGCAGCCCAAATCACCGGGATGAAGAGGAGATAAAGAGGCTGATAGGGGATCGCAGCCGGAACATCGAACACCACCCAGATGGCCGCCAAAATGGAAGCGAATTGAGCCGCATGCTCCACCCTCTGGAGCGTATTCGGATGACGCCATGGGCGCGGCGCTGGCACAGAAACGGGCGCGGCACCGAGCCAGGAGCTGACCCGCGGCGCAACATGGATAAGGAGGAAGGGAGTAAAAGCAACGATCGCAGTCGCATCTCCCGCCCACCATCCGAGCGCGGTTGAGAGCACTGCGGAGCGCCGGATGAGGCCATCTTTGAGCAGGCAGAAGGTGCCGAACAAGGCGGCGGGAATCGCCGCCGAAAAAAGAATCAGCGCGAACCGGCCAACGTCGCGCAGATTGCTGAGCTTGGGATGGATGCGCCACCGGCCTCGGAGGAGCATCACCGCGACGATGTAGGCGAAGTAGGCGACGGTAGATTCGGGGATCAAAGACCAAGCGGTGATCGCCCGGTGCTCATGGACGACGGCCACCACCATACTGGCCAGAAAGATCAGCGGCAGGTAGCGCAGGCCAGCGCACAACATGAGAGCCAGAATCAAGCCGATGGGCAGATACCAGGTGGGCGCACCCTCCCAGGATTGCGAGGCGGTTGATGCGGCGTCCAAAACCGGAAGCATCACGAAGAAGATGGCCGCCAGAATTACTTGCTTATGGAAGGGCGCGGAGCTCCACGTGGGAGTTTGCGGGAGCGCAGAATCCGGCAACGTGGAATCAAGAGCCGCGAGTTTTATATTGGAGTCCATCTGGATTTACTGCGCCACTCACTTCACCAGCTTCTGTACGGCGGCAACCAACTGATCGGCGTTGAACGGTTTCACGATCCATCCGGTCGCGCCCACCTTGCGTCCCGCATCTTTTTTTTCTGCCTGCGATTCGGTAGTCAGCATGAGGATCGGTGTGAACGAATATCCCGGCAACTGGCGCACGGCAGCGATCATTTGAATGCCGTCCATGTTGGGCATGTTGAGATCGGTGATGACGAGATCGAACTTACCGCCGCCCGCCTTGGCCAGCCCGTCTTTGCCGTCGACCGCTTCGACCACCTCATAGCCCGCTTTGTTCAAGGTAAAGTTGAGCATTTGCCGAATGCTGGTTGAATCGTCGACCGCTAAGATTCGTCTCATGTTGTCGCCTCATGGGGTTCCGGCGCTTGCGACGCGGACGCCCGTTCAGTACAGACTTCAGGTCCAACAACTGCAGGTCAAAAGAGTTCCACGCTATTGCCGGCCGTTGATGCTTGCGCGACCGGCAAAGCTCCTCCGGTCAGAAAGGCGCGCAGGACTTCGCGCTCCAGTTCCGTCGTGTAGAAAGCTGCGAACACACGCTCGGCCTCAGCGGCGTCGTATTGATGCTTGACTCCGGGGTAATCGCTCTCCAGTTGCTGTGTCAGCTCCTCGATTTCGTTTAGAGCGGCGTAGCCGCGGCTGAAGCTGGCGTCGAGCAATTCACCGGCGCGGCCTACCTCCGAAACCTTGGCCTGCATTCGTTCGGTGGCCGCTTGCATCTCGTGCGCTTGCTGGCCGGCAAATTCCGCGGCCTGGCGCAAGCCGTCGAGCGCGGCTCGGGTCTTCGCCTCGGCTTCCTGCAATCCCTGGTTGGCGGCGTCGGAAAAGGCTTCGAGGACGGTATTGGTATGCTCGACCAGGCTCTGGATCTGTTGCCTGGCCTGTTCGGATTGATCCGTCACCCGGCCCCAGGCCTCTGAAATTTCCTTGATGCTTTGCGAGATGGCCAGGATCGCCCCCGCCTGTACGCCCAAGTGGTCGGCCTCGATGATGGAATTGAAGGCGAGCAGCCGCAGGCGGTCGCGAATCGATTGCGACCTTCGCAGATGCTCACCGACCAACTGGGCCAGATTTGAAAGGCCTGCGAGACTCTGTTGAATCTTCCGGCTGTAGACCTGGCTCTGGTGTTCGAGGTGTTCGATTTGCGCGAGGTGGCGGGAGAGTTTGTGCTCCTGCTCGAGCACGACGGGGCCAATTCCAACCACTTCCGCGGCGCTGACCCGCAGGATGTTCTGGCTGCACGTGCGAGTTCGGGAGGTCCAGTCGGCGACCGCGTCTTTGATGGTTCTCAATTGGCAGGACTGGATGGCCAGGCCGGCATAGGCCAGGGGAAGTTCTTGGGCGAGTTCGCGCTCTCCCTCCCCGGCATCCCGCATTCTGCTGGAGATGAGCGCCAGGGACTCGCGCACGTGTTCGCTCATCTGGCGATTGATGTCGTGATTCTGAATGGCCGAAACGACACCGTTAATCTGGTGGGCGACATCTTCGACACCGGTTCGGAATTGCATGGGTGCGCGCAAGAGCTCGGAGAGACTGGCATCGACGTCCTCCAGCGCTTTCCCCAGGCCGGTCTCGATGCGCGCCAGTTCTTCCCGCATGTGTGGAAGTTCGGTAGCGAGCAGAACTCGGGTCTCTTTGACGGAAGCCCGGCGGGTGTTCGTCTGGCTGGCGAGAACCTGGGTGTCTTCGATCACGGATTTGGAAAAATTGGCGAGTTCGTTGGCAAGGTAGCGAAAGCCGCCGCCAACCGTGCCGATGCGAGCGACCTCAATATTGGTGAGAACGCTTAATGCCTTGATTTCGAGAGCGGTTCCCTCCTGCAGGCCGGCGACTTCGGAAAGTTGGTCGAGCAGCTTGACCTCCCGGGCTACCGTCTCCAAAATCCCAGCCGTCGCCTCGATTCGGAGGGCGATAAACTGTTTGGCGGCGGCACCCAGGCTCTGCACACGCGGGAGGACGGAGGCAACCTCTTCACTCTCGACGCAGGAGACGATGGCTCCCGCCAGATTGAGGACGGCGTCAGAGTGATCCGCCAATCCCTTGAACGCGGTGGCGGCAGAGGCCACACCGGCCTCGACGATGCGCGCCATCTCCTCCAGTTCGCCGATGGCCTTCTCGACGACGGGAACGATTTGGGTTGTGGTCGCGATGGTCATCACCTCCGTTCCGTCATCGAGCGTGCACTAGAATCGCGCCAGCCACGGCTTCCAAAGGGAGCACTTTGTCGACCGCATTGCGCTTGATGGCCTCTTTCGGCATTCCGAAAACCACGCAGGTGGCTTCATCCTGGGCAATCGTGACGGCCCCGGCCTGCTTCATCTCCAACATGCCGCAGGCGCCGTCGTCGCCCATGCCCGTTAGAATCACGCCAACCGCATTCTGTCCGGCATAACGGGCGGCGGAACGAAACAGGACATCCACCGAGGGGCGATGGCGGCAGACCAGAGGTCCATCCTTAATTTCGACGTAATAACGGGCGCCGCTTCGTTTGAGCAGCAAGTGATGATTGCCGGGCGCGATCAGGGCGCGTCCGCGCAGAACCGTGTCATTCGTTTCCGCTTCCTTCACGGTGATCTGGCACAAGGTGTTCAGACGGTTGGCGAAGGCACGGGTGAACAGTTCCGGCATGTGCTGCACGATGACAATACCGGGCGCATCGGGAGGAAGCGTCTCCAATAAGGTTTTGAGCGCTTCCGTTCCGCCAGTCGAAGCACCGATAGCGACAACCTTTTCCGTCGTCTCCGCCATGGCGTGGGTAGCCGGAGAAAGAATCGCATCGGCGGTAAGTTTGGGCTGGACCTTCTTACTGGGACGAATGAGGCGTACCTGCGCCGCCGCCGCCGATTTGACAGCGTCACAAAGGGCGATGCGGGAATCCTCCAGAAATTGCTTGCTGCCCATGCGCGGTTTGGTAATAATCTCGACCGCGCCATACTCCAGCGCCTGCATCGTGCTTTGCGCGCCTTCTTCGGCGAGGCTCGAACAGATCACCACCGGAATCGGGTGCTGCGACATGAGCTTCTGCAAGAACGTCAGCCCATCCATGCGCGGCATTTCGATGTCGAGGGTGATGACATCCGGGATCTGTTCGCGGATGCGCTCGGCGGCCACAAATGGGTCAGCGGCAGTGGCGACGACCTCGATCTCGGGATCGGAGGACAGCACATCGCTCAGGGTCTGGCGAACCACGGCGGAGTCATCCACGATCAGAACGCGAATTTTGTTCCTGCTCATAGAGTCCTTCCCCGCTCAACTTGCCGGTCTAAGTCTTCGTCCATCACAATTCGTCGTATTCGTCCATGACGTCCTCGAACACCACCGGGGCCAGGCGGCGCAGGAGCACCTCTCCGGTGCGGGTATTGAACCGGATGTTCAAGCCTGCATTGCCACCCAGGCTGGAGGCGGCCACGATAAGACCTTCCGCCTTCACAATCTCGATCGCAGCCTCACAGTTCAGTCTTCCGATGGTGGGCTTGCTGTGGTTTTTTACGGCCAGTACATCGGCGCCGCCAAACAGTTTGACTTGCACGTCCTCGCGACGGGCGCCCAGCCGGTCAAACTGCTGGGCCAGGTCGCGGATGGCGAAATCCACGTAGCGGTGCCCCTGTTCGCGCTTTACGCCGGCCGGTGAACTCCCCGGGCGCCTGGGCAAGAGGGAATGGCACAAGGCTCCAATGCCAAGGGTGGCGCTCCAAAATGTGATTCCCACACAGGAACCGAGAATGGTGCGGATCACGGCCGGTTCGCGGGCGAGATGCAATTCCCCCGGCAGCAGGTAGATCTCGGGGAGTTTGCCTCTAAGTTCCAGCATCGCTGTTCTTCCTGTAGAGAGCGGCCGCCACGGGAGTCAGCGCCAGATCCATCCCGTGCAGACTTTCGGAGTGGCCCATGAAGAGATATCCACTGGGCACCAGTTGCCGGGTCAGCTTTTGCAGAATCTGCTCCTGGGTGGGGCGATCGAAATAAATGATCACGTTGCGGCAGAAGATCGCATCCGCCCTGTCGGAAAGCCCAAAGTCGGTATCCATGAAATTCAAACGGCGGAATTCCACCAGCTTCCGCAACTCGGGAACAACCCGCATGAGGTCGGAGCCAGGCTCGCGGCTGCGCATGAAATACTTCTCTCGCAGCTCCTCGGGCACGGGGGCGACCACTTCGCGTTTGAAGACTCCGCGGCTGGCCTTGGTCAGCACGGTGGTGGAGATATCGGTGGCCAGCACTCGAAAGCGCAGGCCGGCGGGCAAGCATTCGCTCAGAACCATGGCCAGGGTGTAGGGCTCTTCGCCGCTCGAGCAGCCTGCGCTCCACACCAATAAGGGTCGTCCGCTGGCATTGCGCGCCACCATATCGGGGACGGCGCGGTTGGCCAGATAGTCAAAGTGATCGGGCTCCCGAAAGAAATCGGTCTTGTTGGTGGTCACTACGTCGAGCAGCTGGACAATCTCATCGCGGTGGTTCCGGCCGTCAAAGAGGTACTCGCAGTACTCGGAGTAGGTGTTCAGATTCAGGCCGCGCAGGCGCCGACGGATGCGCAGCTCCAGCATCATCTTCTTATCCGGGCTGAGATTGATGCCCGACTCGGCGGAAATCAGCTTGCGAAGGCGGCTGTAATCGGCATTGGAGAGGTTCTCTTCGTGGGAACTCATGGCGTGAAGGCGCGAGACTCACGCACTGCTCCTTTGCGCGTCGGCCGCCTCGGCGCCCGGTTTTCCCGTGTCCACCCCGCGCACGGCCGTCAACTCTTCAGCGGAAAACACGCGATCGATGTCGAGAATCATGATGAACTGGGTCTCCCGCCGGCCCATGCCCTTGATGAAGTCAGTCCGGATCTGGGTGCCGATTTTGGGCGCAGGCTGGATCTGGTCAGGCTCCAGATCGATAACCTCTTCCACTGAATCGGCGAGCGCGCCGATCACGGTGGCCACGTTATCCAGTAAAACTTCGACGACCACGATGCAGGTGTTCCGGGTCTTCTCGGTTTTTGACATCTCGAAACACAGCCGCAAGTCCACCACCGGGACCACGCTGCCGCGCAGGTTGATCACTCCACTCATGAAGTCCGGCGTGCGCGGAATCTCCGTAATGGTGGTGAAGTCGAGGACTTCCCTGACCTTGGCAACATCGGTGGCGAAGACCTCGTTGCCTAACTTGAAGGTGAGGTACTGCCGGGTTTCGGTGATTTCGGCAACACTCATACGCAAATCCTTTCCGGTTGATTGGTGGCCGCATCGGCCCTCGGCGGGGGTGCCCGCCGCCCTCAGAACCGCTCGAATTCCTTGTCCAGGTCGTCACCCTTGTCGTTGAGGTTGAGACTGACGCCCGCCTTGGCCGCCATCGCTTTCTTGCCCGCCGGCGCCGCATGGCCGCCCGGCCTGGGGGACCTGGCAGCGGCCGGCTCGGCATGTTTGACGGGCGTCGAGACCGGAATCCGGACGGTGGTGCTGCGGTCCTCGTTGCCGGTCTTGAAGAAGGCGAGCGCGCTGACTAACTGATCGGATTGGCCGGTCAGTTCCTCGGTGGTCGAGGCCATCTCCTCGGATGCCGACGCATTCTGCTGAATCACTTTTTCCAGTTGCTGCAGGGCCTGGTTGATCTGCTCGGCGCCCGTGTCCTGCTCCTTGCTGGCGGCCGTGATCTCCTGCACAAGTTCGGCCGTCTTCTGGATGTCGGGCACCAGTTTGGCGAGCATTTCGCCCGCTTTCTCCGAGACTTTAACGGTGGTGCCGGAGAGCTGATTGATCTCGCCCGCCGCTTTCTGGCTGCGTTCGGCGAGCTTCCTGACCTCCGCCGCGACCACTGCGAAGCCCTTCCCGTGTTCGCCGGCGCGCGCCGCTTCGATGGCCGCATTCAAGGCCAGCAGGTTGGTCTGCCGGGCGATCTCTTCGATGATGGAGATCTTGCTGGCAATCTCCTTCATGGCCGACACCGCCTCCAGCACCGACTTGCCGCTCTCCTGCGCGTCGACCGCCGACTTGTTGGCGATCTTGTCGGTCTGCTGCGCGCTATCGGCGTTTTGCTTGATGTTGGAGACCATCTCCTCCATCGACGAGGAGGCTTCCTCGGCCGATGCCGCCTGGGCGCTCGCTCCTTTCGACACCTCGACCGATGTCGTGCTGATGGCCTGGCTGGCCGAGGCCACTTCGCCGGCAATGCCGCGAATGTCGGAGACAATCTGGGTCAGCCCGCCTACCATCGAACTGAGGGCCTGCATCAGCTTGTCCTGCGGAGAACGTTCGCGAACGTTGACCGCGAGATTGCCGCTGGCGATCTCTTCGGCCGCTTTGGTGATTTCGTTCATGGCGACGATGAGCGTGTTCAGGTTGTTCTTGATGTTGTTGAAGTCGCCGTGGTAGGTGTCCGTGATCTGCGGCGGAATGTCCCCTTTACTGATCCGGTCGATGTAGCCAGCGGTAAAGTTCAAGGGAGTAATCACCGCTTCGAGGATGGAGTTCACGCCGCGCACGATATCGGAATAAGCGCCCCGGAACTGATCGTGCTTTCCGCGCTCCGCAAGCTGCCCGGCATTGGAAGCGTCGGTGAGGCGGGCAAGTTCTTTTTGCAAGCTCTGTAGTACCACTGCGATGTTGTTGATCGCCTGCTTCATCTTCTCGTGATCGCCCTTGTAGGTCTGGGCAATCAGTTCGTCGATTTTGCCGGCGGAGATCTGAGCCAAGATGCGGTTGCCCTCGCCGATCGGAAGCAGGATCGCATCCAGCATGGTGTTAACCCCGCGCACGATCTCCGCATACGCTCCCTGGAACTGCTCGGGTTTGCCGCGATCGGAAAGCTGCCCTTCCTTCGAAGCGTCGGTGAGCCGCGCCATTTCCTTTTGCAAGCCTTGCAGGACGATGGCGATGTTGTTGATGGCCTGCTTCATCTTCTCGTGATCGCCCTTGTAGGTCTGGGCAATCAGTTCGTCGATCTTGCCGTTCGAGACCTGGGTGAGAATGCGGTTCCCTTCCCCAATCGGCAGCAGGATCGCATCGAGCATGGTGTTAACCCCGCGCACGATCTCGGCATAGGCACCCTGGAACTGCTCCGGCTTGCCGCGATCGGAAAGCTGCCCTTCCTTCGAAGCGTCGGTGAGCCGCGCCATTTCCTTTTGCAAGCCTTGCAGCACGATGGCGATGTTATTGATCGCCTGCTTCATCTTCTCGTGATCGCCCTTGTAGGTCTGGGCAATCAGTTCGTCGATTTTGCCAGTCGAGATCTGGGCCAGGACGCGGTTGCCTTCCCCGATCGGCAGCAGGATCGCGTCCAACATCTGATTCACGCCGCGCACGATCTCGGCATACGCTCCCTGGAACTGCTCCGGCTTGCCGCGGTCGGAAAGTTGCCCTTCCTTCGAAGCGTCGGTGAGCCGCGCCATTTCCTTTTGCAGGCTCTGCACCACCAACGCCACGTTGTTGACCGCCTGCTTCATCTTTTCGTGATCGCCCTTGTAGGTCTGGGCGATCAGTTCGTCGATCTTGCCGGTCGAGACCTGGGCCAGGATGCGGTTGCCTTCTCCGATCGGCAGCAGGATCGCGTCCAGCATCTGGTTCACGCCGCGCACGATCTCCGCGTACGATCCCTGGAACTGCTCCGGTTGGCCGCGGTCGGAAAGCTGTCCGTCCTTGGAAGCCTCGGTGAGCCGGGCCATTTCTTTTTGCAAGTTCTGCACCACGATGGCAATGTTGTTGACCGCCTGCTTCATCTTTTCGTGGTCGCCCTTGTAGGTCTGCGCGATCAGTTCGTCGACTTTGCCGGTCGAGATCTGGGCCAGAATGCGATTGCCCTCGCCGATCGGCAGCAGGATCGCGTCCAGCATCTGGTTCACACCACGCACGATCTCCGCGTAAATGAATTTGTGCTGGCTGACGTCAGCTCGCGCGTTGAGCTGACCCTCGACGGCCGCATGCGACAACATGGCAACATCGGATTGCATCGCCATGAGCGGCCCAATGACCGCGTCCAGCGTATCGTTCACTCCCTGCACGATCCGGGCATACTCCCCCTGGTGCTTGCTGAGATCGGCGCGGGTCGAGAGCTTGCCCTCCACCACTTCTTTCAAAAGCGCCGCGAGGTCGGCCATCATGCCGTTGATCGCCTTCTTCTGGGCGGTGATGTCGCTCGCGTAGTTGACCACTTTGCAGAGTTTGCCGGCGCCGTCCGCGATCGGGTTGTAGGACGCCTGCAGCCACAGCTCCCGGCCATTGATGATGCGCTGGAACTCGCCAACCTGGGCTTCACCCCGGTTCAGCCGGGCCCAGAATTCGCGGTATTCCGGGCTCCGCCGGCAGGCCTCGTCCACGAACAGGCTGTGGTGTTTGCCCTTGATCTCGGCGAGCGAACACCCCGCCGTCTTGAGGAAGTTCTCGTTGGCCGTGATCACGACTCCATCCATGGTGTACTCGATCACCGGCTGCGATTTGCCAAGGGCCGTGATCTGGCCCGCATAGTCGATGTTGGCGGCTTCCGTGAGGAGTTTTTCGGTCACCACTTCCCAGGTCAGCATGGCGCCGCAGTATTCCCGGTTCGTGTCATAGACCGCGCTCGCCGCCAGGCTGAGCTGCTCCGGGCCCAACTGAATCAGCGCCGTGTACGGCAGGTCCTTGTCACTGGCCAGGAGCCTCCGCTGCTGGGACGGATCCTTCAGGAAGATGTCGATCGACTGGCCGACCATCTGCGACGCATTGACTGGCAGGTATTTCTCCAGTGTCTGCAGGGTTCGAACCGAGGCAGCATTGAGATACTGAATCTTGCAATCCAGGTCAGCCACCATCACGTTAACGGGCAGGCTGTCCATCATGGACTGCATCTGTGCCAGGCCGACCGCCGCGGATCGGTCACTTTTCTTTTCCTTTTGCGCCGTCTTCATGTTGAATTCCTTATTTAAGATTTTTCTCTATCTTTTCAATCGTCTGAATCCCTGAACCTACTCAGTACAAAAGGTCATGGTTCGCCGTCTGTGAAGTCTCTCGCCCTGCCCCGGCCGAAGAACCTCCGACCACCGGGTGTGGGGGCCAAATCTTCCTGGCGGATCTGGCTTCCCTCTATCTTTCCGTCTTTCTGTCTTTCGTCTTTCTGCCTATCTGTCTTTATCGGCTCCCCTTTAAACAGCAACAGTCCGCGCCGCGGCATGCGAACTCCGACGGTCGTTTCGAGGATGGATCGACATTGTCCGGATGGCTTCCTGCGCGAGCCGATGCGGGTCCAGAATCAAGGCCACACTTCCGTTGCCGAGAATGGTGGCGCCCGACACGATGGCGACGTGGCGATAGAAGCGCCCGAGATTCTTGATCACCGTCTGATGATCGCCGAGCACTTGATCGACCACGAAACCGTAGCGGCCATGGTCGGTCTCGGCGATCATGATCTGCTCGCGCTCCGGCCGCTCGGTCTTGATTCCGAAATATTCCCGGAGGCGGATGTAGGGAATAATCTCGCCGCGCACATTGGCGACGTGCTTGCCATTGGCTCTCTCGATATCCTGCGGGGTCAACTCGATACATTCCAGGGTGGCGGCCAACGGCAATACGAAATAGGCATGGCCCACTCGCACCAGCAGTCCGTCGATGATCGCCAGGGTAAGGGGCAGCCGCAGGGTGACGTTGGTGCCCGCGCCCGGCTGGCTGGCGATATCGATGGCTCCGCGAAGCGCCTCGATATTGCGCCGCACCACATCCATCCCGACCCCGCGGCCCGACACATCCGTAACCTGCTTGGCGGTTGAAAAACCAGGCGACAGAATCAGGGAGAAGATCTCCGACTCGGTCAGTTGAGCCTCGGGAGCGACCAGCCCTCTCTCCACGGCGCGGTCGCGAACCGCCTGGGCGTCGATTCCAGCCCCATCATCGGCCACGCAAATCAGCACGTTCGCTCCCGAATGCCGGGCGGAAAGGTGGAGGGTGGCAGTCGAACGTTTGCCGGCCACCGTCCGTTTTTCCGGCAGCTCGATGCCATGGTCCATGCTGTTGCGGATGAGATGAAGCAGCGGATCGCCCAGCTGATCGATCACGGTCTTATCCAATTCCGTTTCGGCGCCTTCGATCGTGAACTCGACCTCTTTGTGAAGATCGCGCGCCAGGTCATGCACCAGCCGGCGGAAGCGCTCGAAGGTGCCGCGGATGGGGAGCATGCGGATGTTCATCGAGTTCTCGCGCAGCGCCGAGGTCAGCCGGTCGATCTCCTCCGACACGGCGCTCACATCGGGATCTTCGCGGCGGGCGGCGAGTTCTGCCAGCCGGGCCTGCACCGTCACCAACTCGCCGACCAGATTGACCAGGAGGTCCAGCTTGTCGGCTGGAACGCGAATGCTCGACGCATTGTCCGGAGTGTCATAGGAGCGGCGACCATAGGACGGGTATTTTGGTTTGGCGGCCTCGGCTGCCGTGGCCACCGCGCCCGAAGAAGCATCCGGCGAAGACCCGCCGGCCACCGAACTGTTGACTGAAGAACTGCCGACGGAAGATTCGGCAAGGGAAGGGTCCGGGGCGACGAACGCGGAGGCGGGGACCATCCCCGGTTCGATTGACAGCTCGCACGCACCTTCGACAAAAATGAAGACATCGGAAATCGCCGGCCGCGCGGCGGCGGTCGTCAGCACCATGTCCCAGCCGATATAGCAGCGCTCGGGATCGAGGTCGGCCAGGGGCGGAAGGACGGCCGTATCGACCGAGACCTGAAGGCTGCCCATCTGCTTCAATTCCCGCAAGAGCAAAAGTGGATTGGCGCCAGTGCGCAGCAGATCGGGACCGGGAAAGAAGTGAATATGCCAGGCGTGCTCGGCGGGGGGAGGAGCGGGAACGGCAGTGGCCGCCACTTCGGCGGGCGGAGATTGCTTTTCCGCTTTCTCCTCTTTTTCCTCTTTCTGTTCTTTTCCGGTAAGCACCCGCAGCTTGGCGAGAATCTCATGGGCGGTGGTCTCGTCGCTCCCTCGACCGTCGCTGTCCTCCAACATCGTCTTGATCTGGTCGAGCGCGCGCAGGGATAGGTCAATGAGTTCCGAGGTAATGGCCAGCCGCCCGTTGCGCACCTCGTCGAAGGCGTTTTCGAGATTATGGGTAAATGCGGCCAGCTGGTCGAAGCCGAACATCGCCCCGGAGCCCTTAATGGTGTGCAGAGCACGAAAGGCTCGTCCCACCAACTCGGTGTCTCCGCGACTCTCGTTGAGCGCCAGCAGCGCAGCCTCCAATTCAACGAGAATCTCGCGCGCTTCTTCCTGGAACGCCTGCTTGTACTTGTCGATCATTCGGTCTGTGTTCTTGGTTCGATGGGGATTGGAAAGTTCTCAAAACCTGCTTCCGCCAGCAGGGGGAAGAAATCTTCTTGCACCCCGGCTGCCAGGACAACGTTGACCTTCGACCTTTTGGTTTCGCGTTCCAGCACCAGCAACAACTGCAAAACAGTGACGTCCAGTGCGGTGGCCTGGCAGAGGTCCACACGCAGGTCTTTGCCGGAGGCCAATGCCTCGAGGAGAAGCTTCTTCAATTCCGCCGCCGAACTGATGTCGACCTCACCCTCCAAACGGATGCAGCACTGGGCTCCGGTTTGGTCGAGTGCTACCGGCACGATTGATTCCGATCGGGGCGCCGCCATTCCAGTGCCGGTACCCGGTCGCCCAGGGAATCTGAAATTCTTGTCATAAGTTCTGTTGTCAGCACGCTGCGCGCCAGAATGACGGTTGGTTGGAGACGAAGACGCTCGGATGTATCGCGCCAAATCGCTGGCCCGATGGCGGCGTCGTACGAGGCGATGGAACCGTTTGCCGCCACGCCGGCGCAGCTAGCGGTTGTTGCCAGGACCACCGGTCACGGCGCACTACGACCCGACCAGCGTTCAATCCAATCACTTGAGTTATCGGTCGCGCACCGGGGAACTTTAGAAAGGAGGGGCTAATCGTGAAGGATTAAAAAACTCTCAGCTAGCACATGGATTGGAAGTCGGACTGGAAACAAACTTCAAAAGTACTTTAGAATCGATTTAGCAAGTATGTCGGGGCGTAGCGCAGCCTGGTAGCGCACCTGCCTTGGGCGCAGGGGGTCCGCGGTTCAAATCCGCGCGCCCCGACCAATTCCTTCCGGCTCGCGGAAGACTCGGCTCGGTGGGGAATTTTACAGATCGTACTTCTTCATCAAATGCCGGAACGACCGGTAGGAGATACCGAGTAGCTCCGCTGCTTTTACCTGCACGCCATGGGTCTGTCCGAGCGCCGATTGCAAGAGCGAGCGCTCGATCTGCGCCACGTAGTTTTCCATGTTCTGCCCCTCGGGCAGAAGCGCACCCGCCGCGACCGCAAATGGAGTCTCCGCTCCGGCCGCGACCGCGCGCGCCTTGGGCCGCTCCACCGGCAGTTCAACGTGCAATTCGCCGCTTGATTCCAGCGCAACCGCCCGCTCCACCGTGTTTTCGAGCTGGCGCACGTTGCCCGGCCAGTCATAGCCACTTAAGACATCGAGCGAAGCCGGAGCCATCGCGTGAATGCTCTTGCCCGCCCCGGGCGCATATTTTTTCAGAAAATGGTTTGCCAGCAGCGGGATATCTTCCGGCCGTTCGCGCAAACTGGGCACGCGAATCGGTATGACATTCAACCGGTAATAAAGATCTTCGCGGAACGTCCCTTCGCTCACCTGTTTGTCGAGATCGCGATTGGTCGCGGCAATCACGCGCACGTCCACCGCCATCTCGCTGGTGCCGCCTACCGGACGCACGCTGCGCTCTTGCAGTACGCGCAGCAGCTTGACCTGCATCGGCATGGTCATCTCGCCGATCTCGTCCAGAAAAATCGTGCCCTGGTCGGCCACTTCGAACAGTCCACGCCGGTTCTGGCTTGCGCCCGTAAACGCGCCTTTCACGTAGCCGAACAATTCGCTTTCCAGGAGCGTCTCCGGAAACGCGCCGCAGTTGACGGAGACAAACGCTTCCGCATCGCGCGGTGAACAGGTATGCACGGCCCGCGCGACCAGCTCTTTACCAGTCCCACTCTCTCCGTAGACCAGAATCGTGCTGCTGGTGGTGGCGACGGTGCGGATCGTCTGCTTTAGCTTCTCGATCGCCGAACTGATGCCGATTATATTTTCCAGCGAGTTCCGCGCCGCCGCGTCACGCCGCAACGCGAAGTTCTGCCGGCTGAGCGAAACCTTGGTCAGCGAGCGGGCGATGGCCAGCTTGACTTCGTCGACGAGCCCGGTGCTCTTGCGGATGTAGTCGGTCGCGCCGCCCGCCTTTACCGCTTCCACGGCGGCTTCATAATCATCGACCGCCGTCATCAGAATCACAGCCGACTCCGGCGATACCTGGTGGGCATGCTTCAGGACCTCGACCCCGCCCACCCCGGGCATCTTGATGTCCGTTACGATGACGTCGAAGAGCGCACTATCGATCTTGCGCCGCGCCGCATCGCCGCCTGTCACCGTCTCGACCTTGTGGCCGTCCCGGCGCAGCGCGATATCGAGCAGTTCGCAGATGGAGCGCTCATCATCGCAGACGAGGATGCTACCCACGCTTCGCACCTCCGAGGCTGGCTATGGCCGCCTCGACCGATCTCGATTCGCCGGCCTCGTCCGCCATCTTGCTGTCGTCCGGCGTGGTCTCAGATTCCGTCCGATCCATGCGCCGCAGTCGCAGCACAAAGCTTGTGCCCTTGCCGACCTCCGACCGTGCCCAGACTTTCCCTTCATGCGCCTGCACGATCTGGTACACGATGGCGAGCCCCAGGCCCGTGCCACCTTCGAAGTTCGACTGAAACGGCTCGAAGATTTTCTCCGTTTGCTGCGGATGAATTCCCGGTCCCGTGTCGGCAAAGCTGATCTCCCAGTCCGAATCGCGTTCGACCAGAGAAACCGTGAGCTTGCCTCCTTCTTTCTGCATGGCGCGCACGGCGTTTTCGGCAAAATTCCAGAACACCTGCTTGATCTTGTCGCCATCGGCCAAGGCCCAGGCTTCGGTCTCCTGAAAGCGGCGTTCCACCCGGATTTTCGCGTCCTCGGCAATCAGACGGTGCTCGATCAGCGTGAGCGTGTCTTCGAGTAGCGGCACCAGGTTCACGCGCTCAAAGCGATACTGTTTGCCGCGCGAATAGGCGAGAAAATCGGTGATGATGTTATTCAGCCGGTCCGACTCGCGGATGACGATGCCGAGCAGATGCTTCTCCTCGGGGCTCAAGGCCGGGGCATCCGACAGCATACTGACTGAACCGGCAATCGAGGTCAGCGGATTCCGAATCTCGTGGGCGATCGCCGCCGCCAGTCGTCCCACCGCCGCCAGCCGGTCCTGCATGCGAACTTCCCGCTCCAGCCGGCGCACTTCGGTGAGGTCGTCAAATGTGTAAACGAAACCTGCGTCCCCGCGATCGTTCAAAGTGGAAACCATGACGCGGAAGGTCTTGCGAAATCCTTTGGCGGTCGAATAGCGCACCTCCGCGCCACCACGGGCTCCAAAACTCGGCAACGGATCCTGAAATACCTCTCCCACCGAACGCCCGCACAAATCTTCGTCAGAGATTTCCAGCAGATGCTGAGCCGCCCGGTTGACCAGAGTGATCCGCCCATCCGGCCCGGTCGTGATCACGCCGCCGCTCATCGATTGCACGATATTTTCGTGCAGCGCTTGTAGGTTTTCGAGCGCGCCGCTCGCGTTCTTCAGTTGCACGTCCACCTGGCGCAGCTTGGTCATGAGCAACCCGGCCAGGTAGGCGATCGCAAAATATGCGAACAGGTTGACCAGGATCACCACCTGCAGCGCCTTCAGCTTCGGGTGGCCGCTGGAGTAGGACGGAATCGCTCCGTAGTAGGCGAGTTCGAGCACCGCGGCAAAAAAGATGAAGGCGAGCGCCGCGCTCAGGTACGCCCAACCCCGCGGCAGCAGCATGGCCGCCACGACAATCACTAGCGGGTAAAGGAAATTCAGCGAACTCTCGATCCCGCCCGTGAGCTGCACCACCAGCGTCACCATCGCGATATCGGCGAGCACCTGGAGAATGGCCTGCAGACGCGTCTCGTTCCACACGGTAACAAGGAAGAGGAAAAACAGGGAGAGCACGAACCACAGCACCATTCCGGTAAGGAAGGGCACGACCGGCACGGGGCTAGGCGTCAGGCGGATGACGGCCAGCTCGATGACGAGCAGGACCATCAGAATCAGCATGCGCACCTTGACCAGCCAGGTCAGCCAGTTGCGGTCGTCGGTTGTGGAGTGCATGGAATCGTCGTCGGTCGTTAGTCGTTCGTCGTCGGTCGTTCGTCGTTCGTCGTTGGTCGTCGGTCGTTAGCGGTCTGTCGCCAGTGCGAGGCATTGCGCCTGACGACGGTTCACGAACGACCAACGACGGCTCACTATCCCGCCAGTTTTCCGATCATCGCGAACAACGGCATGTACAAAGAAATAACGATGCCGCCGATGCTGATGCCGAGCAGGCCGATGATGACCGGCTCCAGCATAGCCAGCATGTCTTTCGTCGCCGCGTCCACTTCGTCTTCGTAGAAGTCGGCGATTTTCTGGAGCATCGCGTCCATCGCGCCCGTCGCTTCGCCGACGCCGATCATCTGCGTGACCATGTTCGGGAAGACGCCGCATTCGCGCAGCGGATCGACAATGGTGCGGCCTTCTTCGATCGCCTTGCGCACCTTCATCAGCGCTTCTTCCAGCACGGCGTTCCCGGAGGTGCGGGCGGTGATTGCCAAGCCCTCGAGAATCGGAACACCGGAGGTGATCAACGTGCCGAGAGTTCGAGTGAAGCGGGCGACTGCAATCTTGCGCAGCAGCAGTCCCATGATGGGCAACTTGAGCAGCATGGCGTCAAAATGATACCGGCCACGCGGATGCTTTCGAATCTGCTTCACGCCGAAGTACAGGGCGACGCCGCCCGCGATGAAGAACCACCAGAAGTGGCCTACAAAGCTGCTCAGGCCGATAACGCAACGGGTGGGCAGCGGGAGCGCGACCCCGAGGCCGACGAAGAGGTTCGCGAAAATCGGCACGACCCACTTCAGCAATGCGGCCACGATCAACAGCGCGAACGAGACTACGGCGACCGGGTAGATCAATGCCGACTTGACGGCTGCGCGCAGCTTGACCGCTTTCTCGACATAGATGGCCAACCGCTGGAGGATAAGGTCCAAAATGCCGCCCGTTTCGCCCGCCTCCACCATGTTGGTGGTCAAGTCGTCGAAGATAACCGGATAGAGGCGCATGGCATTGGCCAGCGTGGACCCTCCTTCGACGGTGGTCCTTACCCCGAGCAGGGTCTTCTGGAAGTTCGGGTTCTCCTGATTCGCGCCCAGAATTTCCAGACACTGGACGAGCGGCAGGCCGGCGTCGATCATGACGGAAAACTGGCGGAAGAAGACGGCCACATCCTTGACCTTGACCTTGTTGCCCTTGAACATCGGCAGGGAAAATTCCTTGCCTTTTTCTCGAATCGAGCCGGGCGTGATCCGTTCCTTGCGGAGCTGGGCCGCGAGTCCGTCCTTGTTGGGCGCCATCCGCTCGCCCTGTACTTTTTCGCCCGAGGCTGTCTTCCCTGAAAATGTAAAAACCGGCATGGCCGTTTCTCCTGATGTTCGATTGAACTTTTACTTCTTCCTCTATCTTTTCGCCGGAATCGCAGTTCGCGCCGGAGCCGCCCCCGGCCGATTCAACAGGCTCGCGCCGCGCGAGATCATCTCCTGCAGCTCGTCCTGATTGCTGGAACGCGTCAGCGCGATTTCCAGTGTGATCTGCTTCTGGAAATAGGCCGTCGCCAGCGACTGGTTGAAGGTCTGCATTCCGTATTTGTCCTGCCCCGACTGCATGGCCGAATAAATCTGGTGAATCTTGTCTTCGCGGATGAGGTTGCGCACGGCGGCGTTCGGCACCAGAATCTCCATGCACATGGCCCGGCCCTTGTTGTCGGCCTTCGGCACGAGGGTTTGGCACATGATGCCTTCCAGCACTAGTGAGAGCTGGGCGCGGATCTGCGACTGCTGGTGCGCCGGAAAGACGTCAATAATTCGGTTGATGGTCGAAGACGCGGAGTTGGTGTGCAGCGTGCCGAAGGTCAAGTGGCCCGTTTCGGCGATGCGTAGAGCCGATTCGATCGTCTCCAGGTCTCGCATTTCGCCGATCAGGACTACGTCCGGGTCTTCACGAAGCGCGGCGCGCAGCGCGTCCGTAAAACTCTTGGTATCCGAGTGCAACTCGCGCTGGTTCACCACGCAGTTCTTGTTCATGTGCACGAATTCGATCGGATCCTCGATGGTGAGGATGTGATCGTGCCGCTCGGTGTTGATCTTGTCGATCATGGCGGCGAGCGTCGTCGACTTGCCCGAGCCCGTCGGTCCCGTGACCAGCACCAGCCCACGCGGCTTGTCGCAGAGCTTCGAGACCACGGGCGGCAGCCCGAGTTGGTGGAACGACTTGATCTCAAAGGGAATCAGACGGAAGACGCAGGCGGTCGCGCCGCGCTGGTTGAAGACGTTGGCGCGGAAGCGAGCCAGACCTTTTAACCCGAAGGAAAAGTCCATCTCGAGGTTTTCTTCGAAACGGTGCTTCTGCGAGTCGGTCATCACGCTGTAGGCCATTTGCTTGGTCTCGGCGGGCGTGAGCTGCGGCAGATCGAGTGGCACGAGGTGGCCGTGAACGCGAATTTGTGGGGGCGAATTCGTGGTGATGTGGAGGTCGCTTCCTCCCATCTCCAGCATGCGTCGGAGCAAATCGCTTAACGTGAGTGCCATAGTTGTTCTTTTCCTTCTGCCGTTTCTAGTGGATCGTTTCCCGAGCCACTTCTTCGAGTGTGGTCCAGCCTTGTGCGACCTTGATCAATCCGCTGCGGCGCAGCGTGATCATGCCGCGTTCGATTGCCTTTTTCTTAAGCTCTACCGCCGATGCGCCCACCAGAACCAGTTCCCGGATCTCGTCGTCGACTTCCATGACTTCATACAAACCGGTGCGCCCCTTGTATCCGGTCTTATTGCAGGTGGCGCAGCCCTTGCCCTTCATGATCGTTACCGTCTTCGATTCCTCCGGTGTGTAGCCTTCGTCGATCAAGGCTTGGGGCGGCATCTCGACGGGCTCCGCGCAGTCCTTGCAAATGCGCCGCACCAGTCGCTGTGCGCAGATCAGGTGTACGGAGGTCGCCACCAGGAACGGCTCGATGCCCATGTTCATTAAGCGGGTAATCGTCTCGGGCGCGCCATTCGTGTGCAGCGTCGACAAAACAAGGTGGCCCGTGAGCGCGGCCTTGATGGCAATCTCCGCCGTTTCAAAATCTCGAATCTCACCGACCAGAATGATGTTGGGGTCCTGCCGAAGGAAGGCACGCAGTGCAGTAGCGAAGTTCAGGCCGATCTGCTCCTTCATCTGCACCTGGTTGACGCCGCCCAGCTGGAATTCCACCGGGTCTTCGGCGGTCATGATGTTCGTGTCCGGCTGGTTGAGCTGCGAAATCGAAGAGTACAGAGTGTTGGTCTTGCCCGATCCCGTGGGCCCCGTCACCAGCACCATGCCGTAAGGCTTCAAAATCGCCTTCTGGAACTTGGTCAGCGACTCCTGCTCGAAGCCAAGTTTGGTCATGTCGAGCCGCAGGTTTTCCTTGTCGAGCAACCGGAGCACGATCTTCTCGCCCCACAATGTCGGCAGGGTCGAAACGCGGAAGTCGAGCTGCTTCTTCTTTCCGCCGATCTGCATCTTCAGCATGATGCGGCCGTCCTGCGGCAGCCGCTTTTCGCTGATGTCGAGCTTGGACATGATCTTCAGGCGCGAGATGATGGCATCGCGCAGCTTCAACGGCGGAGTCATGATCGCCTGCAACACACCGTCAATACGGAAGCGCACGCGGAATTCTTTTTCGTACGGCTCCATGTGAATGTCGCTGGCTCCGCGCTTCACCGCGTCGGTCAGAACCAGGTTCACGAGCTTGACGATCGGCGCCTCGTCGGCGGCTTTCTCGAGTTCCTTGAGTTCGAGTTCCTGCTCCTCGGACTGGACCTCGATGTCGCTGGCGTCACCCAGGTCGTTGATCGACTGCATCACCGACTCGAGCTCTTCTTCCTTCGAAGTGCCGTACGCCTTGTCGATGCCCTCGACGATGGAGCTTTCCGAAGCCACCACCGGCTCGATATTGAAGCCGGTCATGAACTTGATGTCGTCCATGGCGAAGACGTTCGTCGGATCCACCATGGCAATCGTGAGCGACGCGCCCACGCGGCTCAGTGGCAGAATCTGATAACGTTTCGCGGTCTCGTAGGGAATCAGCTTGATGACGGCGGGATCGATTTCAAAATACGAGAGATTGATGGCGGGCACGCCATACTGGCGCGACAGGAAGTTGGTGACGTCCTCGTCGGAAAGGAATCCAAGCTTCACCAGCGCCGACGCGAGACGGACATGCGTCTCCTTCTGGAGCTTGGTCGCCTGTTCCAACTGCTCTGGGGTAATGACCTTTTCTTTTACAAGCAGGTCGCCCAGCCGCTGAGACATATCTCTCCTGTCAGCCGCGTACGCGGAGCATGCGAAACCGCTGATTTCCGAGGGGATTCAACGGACATGGCTCGCACTGACATAAATTGTCAACCCAATGGGCATTCTTAAAAAGTAACTTCGGTACCTGTACTAACCAGCGAATCCAGGTGAGCGAGCAACCGTATGGTCGTGAAGGTTGGAAATCCTAAGAATGCGGGCTTTTCGTCACCCAACCGATCATGCTCTTCGGTGTAGAAGTAAAGTGATCGAGAGCACTGAACACGCCCAACACCCCATGGGAACTGGCGCTCGCGCACGCATAGCGGCCCGCCAGGGCTGCCGTTCGGAACCCGCGCCCATTCGAGCGAACTGGTAAGGCGCGCGTGCTTCGGCGAGGACGAACTCGAAAGCGGAAAACTCCGGTGTTACCGTGCACCTCTGGTTTAAGCTCTTCGCAGTTCCGAAACATCGACTGCACAACTCGAACCGATGAACACCGAGCGCGAAATCCGTACCTACTTCCGCACCCTCTATGCGGCCTGGGGACACCAGCACTGGTGGCCAGCCGAATCCCCTTTCGAAGTGATCGTTGGCGCTTACCTAACGCAAAACACCTCGTGGACCAATGTCGAACGAGCCCTGCAAAGCCTGCGTCGCGCCAAAGTACTGACTGTAAGTGGCGTTCGCCGAACGCCGTTAGAAAGCTGGAAACTCTGATCCGCTCCTCCGGCTACTTCCGGCAGAAAGCCCGGCGACTGAAGACCTTCGTGAGTTTTCTCGACAAAAACTACGGCGGATCGCTGAGCCGAATGTTCGCCCAGCCGACTTCCAAACTCCGCGAACAGCTCCTCACCCTCAACGGCGTCGGGCCCGAAACCGCCGACTCCATCCTTTTATATGGCGGCAACCATCCGTCTTTTGTGGTCGACGCCTACACTCGCCGCATCCTCGACCGTCACAACCTGATTGATGCCGGCGCAACTTACGAGGAAATCCGCGAACTCTTCGAGAGCGCCCTGCGCCCGCTCGCGCAAGATGTTCTTGAACGCGCTTCCAGTTCCGGGAGCGGTCCCGAGAACTCGAGCCACTCGCCCTCCAGGATGAGTGCTGCAAAACGGGAAACAGACGTTCAGATCTTTAACGAGATGCACGGCCTGATCGTAGGCGTAGGCAAGAATTACTGCAAAAAGTCACAACCGGAGTGTGAGGGCTGTCCTTTAAAGAGGTTCCTTCCCGAGGCAGAGTAGTTCCAGAGTAATGATGGCGGCTTGCAGATGTCCCGAAGGCAGCTCGCCTTGCAACGTCATTCTCATGAAAGCCAACTTGAAAATTCGCCGACTGACCTTATGCCTGGCGGCTCTGTCCCTTGCGTTCGCGGCCAATCCGCGTTCCATCACTCTCCGCGAAGCCGGAGACCAAGCCCACCTGCTCATCGGCGCCGCCGTCCGTCCCGCGAATCTCTCCGAGCCTGCCTACGCCGCAACCCTAGCCCGCGAGTTCAACATGCTCGAACCCGAAGACGCACTCAAATGGGAGACCCTCCGGCCCGACCCACAGACTTACGATTTTCATCAGGCCGATCAACTCGTCGACTTCGCCGAGCGCCACCACATGAGGGTCCGCGGACACACGCTAGTCTGGCATCGCCAAAATCCGAAATGGCTAACCGAAGGTGAATACACGACTTCAGAACTGAGGCAACTCCTCGAAACCCACATCAAAACGGTAGTCGGCCACTATAAAGGCAAGATCTTCACCTGGGACGTAGCCAACGAAGCCTTCGATGAAGGTCCGCGCACCGGCGAGCCACGCAACACGATCTGGTCCGGCATGACCATCACCGAATCACCCGGTTCGAAGTCGAGTCCGAGGCCGCAAGCATCTGCGGACCAGGCTGGCTCAACGCCCGAAGCTCAGAGCTCGAAGCTGGCATATCTCGCCCAAGCCTTCCGTTGGGCCCGCGAAGCGGACCCGCAAGCCCTCCTTTTCTACAACGAAGCCGAAGCTGACGAAATCAACAAAAAATCTGACGCCATCTACGCTATGGTCCGGGACTTCAAAGAGCAAGGCGTACCCATCGACGGCATTGGACTGCAGATGCACATCGAAAAGCCGCCCGACATCGCGTCCATCTCCGCCAACATCGCGCGCTTCACTGCTCTGGGCGTTCAAATCCACATCACCGAACTCGACGTCTCGCTTCCGGTCGACGCCAGCGGCAACGCCACGCCATCCGATCTCGAAAAGCAAGCGGACATCTATCGCCAGATCGCCGAGGCCTGTCTCGCCCATCCCGGGTGCACCGCCATTCAGACGTGGGGATTCACCGACAAATACTCATGGATCGGCTCGCACACCAGGAAAACCCGCGGCGCAGCCTTGCTCTTCGATCGCAACTACCAGCCTAAGCCTGCCTACTTCGCGATGCGCGAGGTCTTTCTCTCCAAGCGTTAAATTGGCTCCAACCGCCGAAGCCTTGATCGCCCAGTCAACGTCGCGCGGTAGCTTTCGTCGCTTCGACTGTACCGCAGCCCCTGCCCCACAATATTTAACCTACAGGCTAACTATTTCCTTGACATGCAAACCGCTCCGTCCTACATTTAACGCCGTGGTTAACCATCAGAAACAAGTTTCGGCGGTCTTCGCGGCCCTCGCGGACCCGACTCGCCGGCGGATTGTTCACCATCTTTCCCAGCATGGGGAAAGCCGCGTTACCGCACTGGCCAAGCCCTTTTGCATTTCCCTGCCGGCTATCTCGCGTCATCTGCGCGTGCTCGAGAGCGCCCGGCTCATTCAACGCCAGCGCCACGGCCGCGAACACCTCATCCGCGCCCGCGCCGCCGGCCTCGAAGAGGCCCGCCAGTGGATCGCTCAGTGCGCAGCCGGATGGGATTCCGGCTTCGACCGGCTCGACCAGTTGCTCCGCGCCGCCCAATCTCAAGCGCCTCGTCATCAGGAGAAAGAACGATGAAATCCGAAATCAAAGTCGACGACAATCGCCTGCAAATGACCCGCATTTTCGACGCCCCGCGTTCGCTCGTCTTTGAGTTCTGGAAGCAGGTCGATCGGCTCGATCAATGGTGGGGCTGTAAGGACACGACCCGCGTCCAATGCTCCATGGATTTTCGCGTCGGCGGCTCCTTCGTTTGTGTTATGCAGATCGCGGGCGCCGGCGAGTTCACCTACACAGGTGTTTACGACGCGATCGTCGAGCCGGAGAAGATCGCCTACCATGCCGATTTTGGACCCACCACCACGCGCGTCGTCGTCGAGTTTATCGAGCTACCGAACGCACAGACGAAATTAACCTTGACCCAGGTGGGCTTCCCGAGCCAAATGATCCGCGACACGGTGTCCAACGGTACCAACGAATCCTTCGACAAGCTCGATTCGCTGCTCGCAAACCAGGTTTTGGTGTAGCGTTCCGATTGCCTGAGCCAGCACACCCGGCCCAGCTTCGTGTTGCCAGAGGATTAAAGAGTTAAAGGACTGCTCATGAACTTCGCGCGTATCGCTCTCGCTTCCCTCGGCGCATTTGTGGCCTACTTCGTGGTGGGCGGCCTCTCGTTCGTCCTGGTCCCGTCGCTCAAGACCGAATTCCTGAAGTATCCCAACGTCTACCGGCCGCAAGAGGGAATCAAAGCTGTGATGCCCGTCGGCATGGTCTTCATGTTCATTGCGATTGTCGCGCTCGCCGTGATTTACGCCATGCTCGATCGAAGCGCCACCAGTGGCGTGCGCTCGGGCGCTCTTTTCGGCGCTCTGGTCGGCGTCTATGCCATCGGTTCATTTGTCGTGCACAACTATGTCGACCTGCAGATCGGCATAATGCTAACGGTGCAACAATCGATCGCCTATTTCGTGGAGTGGGTTGTGGTCGGCACCGTAATCGGCCTCATCTACCGGCCCCGCTAACCTACCGCGAACCGATCGGCACGCACTCAGAACGAGATGCTCGCGTCGACGAGGCCGTCCCGCGAAATCTAGCCACCAGCGACTAGCGACTCTCTATAATGGGGCCATTCCGTCCGCCGGTTACTCGTCATCGACGGCAAGATTAGCCTTGGCTCTTGTGGATCCAACTCGCGATGAAACCCGGCCGTCCGGCCGTCGCAAGGCCGTCATCACCCTGACCATCGCCGCCTTCCTGCTGCTCGCCATTCTCGTTGCGCAGGCCTCATTCAACCTGAAATTCATCAGCCCAGACACCAACCAGCAACTCTACTTTTTCGCCACGCTCACCGGCCTTATCTTCGCCGCCTTCGTCGCGCTCTGCTTCGTGCTGGGACGCAATCTCCTCAAGCTCTTCGCCGAGCGCCGCCTCGGAGTTGCCGGATCGAAATTCCGCACTCGGCTTGTTGTCGTTAATCTTCTTCTCTCGTTCCTGCCCGTCATCGCGATGTTCTGGTTCTCCTACGGGCTGATGAATCGATCGATCGACAAGTGGTTCTCGCAGCCGGTCGAAGAGGTCCGCGCCGATACCGCGGCCATGTCCTCGCTGCTCTTCGATTACGCCGGGCTCAATGCCACGGTGGAGGCGCAGTCCATCGCCGAGTCCGAGGAATTCAAATTGGCTTTCGGGCGCCGGAATTTTTCCGCGGTTGATGACGAACTCCGCGAGCACCTCCCTACATTGCAGGGCGGATTCGTCGTCGCCATCGTCGACGGCGAGGCGCAAGCCGCGCTCAACGCGCCCGCAGCGTGGCCGCAAATGAAAACCATTTTTCCAGTCGCGCAAGCTCTGCGCGGGCAGAACCCGCATTTTCAGTGGCAACAAACCGAATACGTAGTCGGAGCCGCTCCCATGAGCGGCGGCGCGGTTCTCGTCGCCATGCCGCTGCCACCCAAGTTTGCCGAGACCGCCCGCCAGATTCAGGAGAGCCAGCAGCGGTATATCGAACTCGCCCGCCAGCGCAAACTGGTTCGGCGAATCTACCTCGGTTTTCTTCTTCTTCTCACGGTTCTCGTGCTTTTCGCCTCCACCTGGCTCGCGCTTTTCCTTTCGAAGTTAGTCAACCGTCCAGTCGCCGCCATCGCTGCCGGCACTGAAGCCATCTCCAAAGGCCAGCTCGATTACCGCGTCGATATCCGCGCCACCGACGAACTTGCCGAACTGGTGCGGTCCTTCAATAGCATGGCCGAGCAGCTCGAATCCAGCCACCGCCAGATCGAAGCTTCGAGCCGCGAAATCGGCGACGCCAACGAGGCTCTCGAAAGCCGCCGCCACTACATCGAAACCGTTCTCGAGAGCATCCCGACCGGCGTCGTTTCCATCGACGGCGTGCATCGCGTCACGCTCGCCAACGCCGCTTTCACCCGCATGTTTCACCCCGAACACCCGGAGTTCGCGACGCCCGCGGCGCTCATCAATCGTCCGCTGCGCGATCTCCTGCCCCCCGACCTGCTCACCGATCTCGAAACGCTTCTGCGCCGTGCCGATCGCATGGGCTTGACCGCTGCGAATCTCGAAATCGCTCTCCCGCACACCAAGTTCAATTTAGCGGTCACAGTCGCGGCGCTCGAATATCCCGCCAAGCGCCTCGGCTATGTCCTCGTCTTCGAAGACCTCTCCGACCTGCTTCGCGCCCAGAAGCAGGCCGCATGGCGGGAGGTCGCCCGCCGCGTCGCCCACGAAATCAAGAACCCGCTGACGCCCATCGCGCTCTCCGCCGAACGCATTAGGCGCCACCTCGCGCGCGACACAGCGCCCGACGCCGGCTCGCTCGAAATCATTCGCACCTGCGCGGCCACGATCAGCAATGCCGTCGAAACCGTTCGCGATCTCGTCGACGAATTCTCCACCCTGGCGCGCTTCCCTGCGTCACGCCCGCAGCCCGCAAGCCTCAACGAGCTGGTCGAAAACGCGCTCAGTCTCTTTACCGGACGCCTTGAAGGCATCCGCGTCCACGCGCACCTTGCCGACGAGCTACCCGCCGTAATGGCCGATCCCGAGGCTATCAAGCGCGCCGTCGCCAACCTGATCGATAATGCGGCCGAAGCCATGCGCGACTCCGTCCTCAAGGAGATCACCATCTCGACGGCGCTGGTCGCGAGCCGCGACGCAGTCGAACTCGCCGTCTCCGACACCGGACACGGCGTCTCGCGCGACGTGAAGGAGCGTCTGTTCCTGCCGTATTTTTCGACCAAACAGCGTGGCACCGGTCTGGGCCTCGCCATCGTCAGCCGCATCGTGGAAGACCACAATGGCTCCATCCGGGTAGAAGAGAACAAGCCGGTAGGAAGTCGCTTCGTGATCGAGTTGCCGGTCGCGGTAGAAACCGTGGTAGCCCCCGTCGCATAGCCTAAAATGAATTGTGGCTCGCGCCACCACCATGTCCCACATACTCATCGTCGACGACGAATCCGGCATCCGCGAATCTCTCAAAGGCATCCTCGAAGATGAAGGCCACAAAACCGGCGTCAGCCCGAGCGGTGAAGACTGCCTCGATCAGCTCCGCAAGTCTACGTTCGACGTCATCCTGCTCGACGTTTGGCTCACCGGCATCGACGGCCTCGAAGTCCTCGAACGCATCCGTCAACTCGACGACCCGCCCGAAGTCATCATGATCTCCGGCCATGGCACCATTGAGACGGCAGTCCGCGCCACCAAGCTCGGCGCCTATGACTTCGCCGAAAAACCGCTCTCGCTGGAAAAGACTCTGATCCTCGTAAAAAACGCCGCCGAGGCCCGCCGCCTCCGCCACGAAAATCTCGACCTGCGCAAGCAACTCCAATCGAAGAGCGTCATCGCCGGCGACAGCGTTCCCATGAAAGCGCTCCGCCAGCAGATCGCGATTATGGCGCCCACCAACGGCCGCGTCCTGATCTACGGCGAATCGGGCACGGGCAAAGAACTGGTAGCACACGCCATCCACACGCAGAGTCTCCGTAAGAACGAAACCTTTGTCGAGATCAACTGCGCCGCGCTTCCCGAGGACCTGATCGACAGCGAACTTTTTGGCCATCGCAAGTCGTCCTTTCCCGGCGCCACCAGCGACAAAGAAGGGAAATTCCAGCGCGCCGATCGCGGCACGCTCTTTCTCGACGAAGTTGGTGACATGAGCCTGAAGACGCAGTCCAAAGTTCTGCGGACCCTCGAGCAGCAGCGCTTCGTCCCGGTCGGCAGTGACGATCCCGTGACGGTCGACGTTCGGGTCATCGCTTCCACCAACAAGGATCTTGAAGAAGAGATCGGCAAGGGAAATTTTCGCGAAGACCTTTTCTACCGCCTCAACGTAATCCCATTCGTAGTCCCTCCGCTGCGCGAACGGAAGGAAGACATCCCGCTGCTCGCTCGCCATTTCCTTAAGGAATTCGCCTCCGCCTATGGCCGCCGCCCGCGCGAAATCACCGACGACGCCGTCGACTCGCTCATGCGCTACGCCTGGCCCGGCAACGTGCGCGAATTGCGCAATGTAATCGAGCGTATCGTGATCATGAATCCCACGACGACGCGCTTCGAGCGCAAACATCTTCCACCCCTGGTCCACCGGGATGGCACCCGCCGGGCAGGCGCAGGCGACGGCTCGACGTTGCACCAAGCCAGAGCGGCCTACGAGCGCGACTACATCCTAAAAAAATTGGACGAAAATCATGGAAACATAAGTCGCACAGCGGAAGTGCTAGGCCTGGAGCGTAGCCATCTCTACAGAAAAATGAAAAGTCTGGGAATCGCGGCGAAAGAATAGGAAGGAAAGGTCACCGGCGACAAGTCACAGAAGGATCATTCAATCCGCCGGTCACCCGTGACCGGAGACCAGTAACCGAGTCGCTCCAACTACCTCTTAATCATGTGGATCTCAGTTCCATTCTTATGGAACTTCACTTCATCCATCAGTTGATTGATGAGAAAAATCCCGCGCCCATGGTGCGAATAAATATTCTCCCCATGAAGAGGATCGGCAATCCTTGAAGGATCGAACCCGGGTCCCGGATCCCGCACCACGATGAGCATCCCGCGTTCCGCGTCGCACGCCACATCGCATTCGACCACCTTCGACGGGTCGCTTCTCGCCCCGTGCACCACGGCATTGGCCAGGGCTTCGGTCAGCGCCAATTCGATGTCATCTTCGCGGCCGGTGGCGCATTGCGTCTCCCGCACGACTTTCATGACGCTGCGCACGACTGGGTCCACGGCATCGCGGTCCGCGCTCAGAGAGACGCTGAGCTTGAGGACGAAATGGCTTTGCTCGGCGCCATCGAACGACGCCGGCTCGTTAGGTGAAGAGTCCGTCATGCGAGCTGAGGATTTAGCGGCCAAGCTTGCGGCCCTAGGAATTAGGATGCGCAAGGGCGTTCGAGGATTGTAGGTATTTGTAAGCCGGGATGCAACACTATTTGGAACTTGTCTGGAATCTGTAACATCGCCCCCGGCGCGCGAAAGCAGCCCCATCCCTTGAACAGACGGCTTTCTAGCGGCGCAACCAAAATTTCAGTCCTGCGACCCGCCGCTGATTCCCGCCAACTGGCGCCTCCAATCCAGCTCCTCCACAAATGACCGCGAGTCCCGCCAACCCGCCCGCACTTTTACAAACAACTCCAAGAAAACTTTTGTCCGCACCATCTTCTCGATCCCCAGCCGGGCCGCCGTCCCAATCGACTTCAACATCTTCCCGCCCTTGCCCAGCAGAATCGCCTTCTGCCCATCCCGTTCGCAGAAAATGGTCGCCGCGATACGCACCAGCTTCGCGCCCTCTTCATACTGATCGACGATCACGCTCACCGCATGCGGCACCTCTTCCTGCGTCTGCATCAGAACCTGCTCGCGAATCAGCTCCGCCGCCATGAATCGGGCGGGTTGATCGGTAATCTCATCCTCCGCAAAATAGCGCGGTCCTGCCGGCAAGCGCTTTTATGACGCATGCGAGCAGCTCGTCGAGGCCCTTTTTCTTAAGGGCCGAGATGGGAACGATTTCCTTGAAGTCATGCAGCGCCTGGAACTCCGCAATCAGCGGCAGCAATTTGGTTTTGTCGGCGAGCAGATCGATCTTATTGAGCAGCAGACAAACCGGCGTGCCGGCTTTTTTCGCCAGATCGAGCACGAAGGCGTCATCGCGATCCCACTTCCGGTGCGCATCCACCAGCATCAGGATCAAATCGCAACCTTCCAGCGCCTCGCGTATCTCGGACATCATCTTGCGCCCCAGCGACGACGAAGACTTGTGCACCCCAGGCGTATCGATCAGCACGATCTGGCCCGCGTCGCGCCCCTTTTTCTTCGGAACGTTGACGATTCCAAGGATGCGATTCCGCGTCGTTTGCGGCTTCGGAGAGATGATGGCGAGTTTTTCACCCACCAGCGCGTTCAGCAGCGTGCTCTTACCGGCATTCGGACGGCCGAGAATGCAGACGAATCCAGAGTGAAAGGACATGGCTCTAGACTACTAGCTTTTCGCCGCGAGCCAGGTATTTGAGCGTCAGTGGCTCTCTCCGTCCCCCGGCGCCACATCGGGAGTATCCACTTTGCGCGCCACTGCCGATGGCGTCTCGGGCGCCGCTGGAAATGCACCGGCATCTTTCCCGGCGAGCGCCGCGTTCATAAACTGCATCCAGATCGGCAAAGCCGCCCGCGCGCCCGTCTCTTTCTCGCCCAAAGATTTTTTCTCGTCGTACCCGACCCACACTCCACAGGTTAGATTCGGTGAAAATCCCACAAACCACGCATCCGTAAAGTCGTTGGTAGTCCCGGTTTTTCCGCCCAGCGGATAAGGCATTTTGGCCGCGGCCACCGCCGTCCCGTGCAGCACAACCTCGTGCAGCATACTCGTCATAATGCGCGCCGTGCGCGACGAGATCGCATCCTTGGCGTCGGAATAATCCTCTTCCAATATCCGCCCCTCATAATCCGTCACCTTGGTGATGTACCGCGGCGCCACCCGCAGCCCGTCATTCGGAAACACGCTGAATGCCGAAGTCTGCTCCAGCGGCGTCACTTCCGCCGACCCCAGCGCGACCGGCAAATAGGCCGGAATATTTTCGGTGATTCCCATCCGGTGCGCGTACTCGATCACCGTCTTGATCCCGACTTTATCTGCCAGCTTCAGCGCCGGAATGTTCCGTGACTGCGCCAAAGCTCGCCGCAAAGTAATCGCTCCCTCAAACTTGCCGTCATAGTTGTGCGGAGTGTACGGCCCTGAAGCGGTCTGAAAAGTAGTGGGCGAATCGACAATTGTCTCGTCCGGAGTTGCGCCCTCGTCAATGGCAGCCGTATAAACATAAGGCTTGAACGACGACCCGACCTGACGCAATGCCTGCGTGGCGCGATTGAATTTCGACAGATTAAAATCGCGACCGCCGACCATCGCCTTGATCTCCCCAGTTGCGTTGTCGATCGCTACCAGCGCGCCCTCGACGCCGGAATCCTGCTCCAGACTCACATGCGCGCGGCCACCCGCTTCCATTGCCAAGACCTTCACATAAACAATGTCGCCGACTTTCAGCAGTGAATCGAACTTTACCTTACCCTTGAACGCGGCCCATCCCACCACATCCGCCGCGCCCAGCGATGCGGTGTGCGTCCCAAACTTGATCTGCGCGCCGGCTGGCGAGACCGCCGTCACCACGGCGTGCACATACCCGCCAACATCGACCTCATCATCCCAATCCGCGTCCACATACTTTTCAACGGGCATACCATCGGCTACGACATTCACCAATTTTCCGCGCCAGCCATGCCTCCGCTCATAAGCCGCCAACCCATCCAGCAGCGCCTCGCGCGCGGCCTTCTGCATCTCCACGTCGAGCGACGTATAAACGCGCAGGCCGCCTTCGTGGACCTGATCCGAGCCGTACTTCCCTTCCAGGTACCGGCGAATCTCCTCCACATAATGCGGGGCCAGCGAATTCGGATCCTTCTGCAAGTTGAGCGCGATCGGCATCGCCTTCGCCTCCGCCGCCTGCGCCGCCGTGATCTTTCCATCCTCCAGCATCGAGTTCAAAACCAGGTTGCGCCGCTTGGCAGCGCGCTCGGGATGATTAATGGGCGAATAGTACTGCGGAGCCTTCGGCAATCCCGCCAGCAGCGCGGCTTCTTCGAGCTTTAATTGTTTCGCAGGCTTCGAAAAGTAATACTCCGACGCCGCCTCGAATCCATAAGCCCCATGCCCGAGGAAAATCTGGTTGGCATAAAGCGTGAAGATTTGCGGCTTGGTAAATCGGCGCTCGATCTGGATCGCCAGCAAAGACTCCTGCACCTTGCGATAGAAGGAGCGGTCCGGCGACAAAAACAGATTCCGCGCCAGTTGCATGGTCAAAGTCGAAGCCCCCTGCACCTTTCCGCCCGACTCAATATCGCGATAAGCCGCACCGACAATGCGCCAGATGTTGATCCCCGAATGCGTATAGAAATCCTTGTCCTCGATGGAAACGAGAGCGTCGCGTAGAACCTGCGGATAGTCGTCATAGCTCGCGACTACCCGGCGCTGCAAGGCGAATGTTCCGATCACGCGCCCCGCGCCGTCATAAAGCTCGGTAACGGAGCTAGGCCGGTAATGTTCGAGTTCTTCAACCTGAGGAAGGTCGGTAGAGTAAACCAGGATGAGCCCGGAAGCCGCGCCCACGAAGGCCGCGAGGAGCACGAGCAATCCAAAGAAGCCATACCAGACAAATTTCCGTCCGCCAATTTCGACCGGAGGGGGGTGCTGGATCACGACTTTCATGAGGAGATAGATTCAGCATAGCTCAAAAAAGCCGGTGAAAGGGTGCGAACGACAGGGCATTTGAAGCGGCGAGACGACTAAGAAACAGCGCGCGCTTGTGCAAGCGCCTGCTTACAGCAGCTACGAGTTCGACTGCTTTCGCTGTTGGCTACGCGATAAACTTACTTGATGGCAAATCCTAGTAAACGAGACTCCGCGGCGCGGAAGGTCGTCGCCGTAGCCAGATCTATCCTGACATACGAGATCGGGCTTCCAGCAGGCTGCATACGAATGCAGCGTACTTTGCTTTGGCTTGCACCTTATGAAACAGGACTACCTATAATCTTCGATGAATACCTTAAGGAAGTACAGGGATTGCCAAAGACGTCCGAACGTCTGCTTTGGGATCGCAAGGTCCTCCGGGAGAAGGACAAATTGCTTGAAACAGCGAATCGACGATGTCGTGACGGAGTGTTCGATGCGTGCTGGGCGATCATTGACCGTTTTGCCGAGTCAGCCACTTCCGAGGGTCATTGAGCGAGAACGCCTGTTTTCGCCATTCATCAAATTGAGCTAGCATCGGGTAAACCGACCGAAATGAGAGTCACTGGAAAACCCGTTCGTACGAGCGTCGGCATCTGCTTCATCGTTCTTGCACTAATCGCTGCCGTGCTGGTTTTGCCGGGTGCAAGAGAGTCCCAGTCACCCCTTCTGTATGTCTGTATCTTCGGCGGGTTGTTTGTAGGGATTCCTGCGGCGTTGGGAATCGGGATGGTACTTGAGAATCGACGCAAGCGAGATTGAATGTATCGGCTCAACCGCAAGTGAGTGAAATCGCCTTGTTTTCGACAGTTGATCGCTAACGCCGATTCTGTCCGCGGCGGACACTCTCAGCAAGTTTTCTCATTTCGTCGGAGCCGCGTTCAATTGCCATTTCCAGCGCGGTCTTGCCCCAGTAGGCATTCACCTGAGCTACGTTCGCGCCTTTGCGAATAAGAAGCTCGAAACACGGAAGTTGCTAAGCAACGCGGCTCTCATCAGGGGTGTAAATCCGTCCTTGTCAGGGCGGTTCGCGTCGGCACCTGCTGAAATCAGGGCGCCTGCTGTTTCGTGAAAATCACCTTTTGTGACCGTCCACGACAGCGGCGTTCGCCCTTGCTCATCAGCCCTGTCAACCGCTGCACTGTAGGTGAGGAGAAAGCGCACTACGTCAGCGCGCCCTTCTACGCAAGCGCACATCATCGGTCCGAAGCCGTCGGCGTCCCCTTTGTGTACGCCCGCTCCTGCTACGATGAGCTGTCTTACATGGTCGAGTGACTCCCGATTGCACGCTTTCATCAACGGTGTCCACCCGTTCTCGTCGGGAAGATTCATCTTCGGGTCTGACGTCGCTGGGTGGCTGCGAGATTTAGGGTTCTTGTGTCTGGCGCGGCGCATCATCTGAGGATACTCCGCTAGCTGTCGTAACTCGCGATCTCACTCACTGACACGACACCAGCTTCATGCAAGAGCCGCAGAGCTTCGCTTGCGGTGTTCTCAAGGGCTTCCCACAGTACCGACATGGAGGCCCATAGCCTGAAAGACGATGGTGAAATACGGCATTGGGATTTGTCTCACGGAATCCGGTGATGCGTTCGTACTCCGCAAGCATCGATTTGAATCTTGTTTGAAGATTACGCTCGGTAGTGGGACGGAAGGACATCACTTGACGGTACTCATCATCGTCAAGCATCGGCACTTCGATCTTGCAGCGCCAGCACCAGAGCATTTTCATCGCAGACGATTTGATTTTAGCTGCTTGCCCCTCTGAGGGCGGCATAGTTGGCGTAACATCCCCATTACACTCAGTACCCTCGTCCGAGGCAGTGACCAAAAAAATCGCCCGCAATAAGCGGGCGATCCATGCAAACTAAATCAGACTATCTACCCCTTCGACTCTCGATTCTTCAAAACTTCCAGTGCCTTATTCAACTGGTCGTCCGTCTGATTCTTCGGCTTGGCATTCTTGTCTTCCGGCGCTGACTGAGTCGAGTCATCATCCGGCAGGCCGCCATCGTCGTCGCTATTGTCGGCAATCAGCACATTCGGAGTGACGGCCGCATCCTGAATCGCCTTCCCACTCGGCGAGTAATACTTCGCCACCGACAGAATGAGCCCGGCCCCGTCGCGCATCTCGATCGTTTTCTGCACGGAGCCGTCGCCAAACGTCTTGTCGCCGACGACGTCGCCGCGCGCATTCTCCAGAATGGCCGCCGCCACAATCTCGGCCGGCCCGGCCGTCCCGCGATTCACCAGCACCGCGACCGGCAGTTTGGTGATGTCCTTGGCCGGGTCAGCATTAAATGCCTGCCGCGGATATTTCTGTCCCTGCAAGTAAGTGATCGTTCCGTGATCTAAAAACAAATTGGCGGTCGCAATCCCTTCAGACTCCTCGCCGCTCGCCGCATTCCGCAGATCCAGCACCAGCTTCTTGGCGCCCTGCTTCTGTAGCTCGCGAATCTTCGCGGCAATCTCCTCCGTCTTGCCCGCCGGGAACGCGTCCACCTTCACATAGCCGACACCGTCGGCCATCATCTTGATCCTCCACCGGCGGAATCGACACCATATCCCGCGTGATTACAATCTTCGTCGGCTCTGCCTTGCGCGGCCGCACTACCGACACCGTCACCGTCGTTCCCACTTCGCCGACCAGCATGGTGCGAATCTCCGCCAGCGACAGGTCGTGCGTGCTCTTGCCTTCAATCGATTCCAGAATATCGGCGTTCTCGATGCCTGCCTTATCCGCTGGCCCGCCCGGAATGACCGCCACCACGTCGGCATACCCAAAGCGCTTCGATACCGCCGCGCCGATGTTTGCCTTACCCTCGGGCTTCATCGCCTTGTAGCGCTTGTACTCCGCGGCCGACAGGTAGCTGGAATTCGCGTCCAGCGACTCGAGCAGCCCGTGCAGCGCGCCCTCTGTCACCCCCGGAATATTCGGCTCCTCGACATAATCGCCGCGAATACGCGACAGCACCTCGCTGTAAACGGAGAGCTGCCGGTAAGCGCCATCGTTCGAGGACGCCCGCACATTCACAAATCCGCCCACAAACGTGAATAACAGGATAGCCAGCGAACTGGCCAGAATCGAAACCTTCAACTTCGTCGACATAATTTGCTTTTCCGCCGTGACCGAGGGGTTCCCAAAAACCGGGATATTTTTCAATTATAGATGGTTTGATGCAGGATTTCTAAGGCCGGTCACAAAGCCGAAGTAACCAAATTATGGAGGCTTGAGATGACGGACCCATGGGCGGCCTAGGCGGCGCGGGTTCCATTAACGACCACCGACCGCCAGCCCCAGGCCATGAATTACACTGCTCAGTTCCCTTTTATCCAAAACGCCATGCGAATCCCAATGATTTCCAGCGCCATTCTCCTTCTCGGGTCTTTCTCAGCCTCGGCACAAGCGCAGCCGGCAACCAATGTAATGCCCGCGCCCCAATCTGTGCAGCTTAAGAGCGGCCAACTCCCGATTGATCGATCCTTCTCCGTCGTGGTAACCAGCTTCCGCGATCCCATGCTGGAGCGCGGAGTGCAGAGATTCGTTGGCGAGCTTTCGCGCGAGACGGGAATTCCATTCTTCCCAAAATCCGCCCCCGGGCCCCGCGCGACCCTAGCCGTTCATGCCGAGAGCGGTATCGGAAAAGTGCAAAAGGTGAGCGACGATGAATCCTACGAGTTGATCATCGACGGCTCCGGCGCCACCCTCAACGCGCCCACGACCCTCGGCATCCTGCATGGTCTTCAGACTTTTCTACAACTGGTGCAGCCGAATACCACCGGATTCGGCGTGCCGCTCGGGACCATCAAAGACCAGCCTCGCTTCGTCTGGCGGGGCCTGATGATCGACGTGGCGCGCCACTTCATTCCCGTGGATGTCCTGAAGCGCAACCTCGACGGCATGGCGGCCGTGAAGATGAACGTTTTCCATTGGCACCTCTACGACAATGAGGGCTTCCGTCTCGAGAGCAAGCGTTTCCCCCGGCTTCAGGAGGCAGGTTCGAACGGCCAGTACTACACGCAGGAGGAGGTTCGCGACCTGATTGCCTATGCCCACGATCGCGGTATTCGCGTCATCCCGGAACTTGAGATGCCCGGTCACAGCCGCTCGCTTCTCGCGGGATACCCAGAACTGGCCAGCGGCCCGGGGCCTTATAAGGTCGAGCCGGGCGGTCCGGAAGTTGCCATAGATCCCACGCGCGAGGAGACCTACAAATTCATCGACAAGTTTGTAGACGGAATGAGCAAGCTTTTTCCCGACGAATACCTTCATATCGGAGGAGACGAGGTCGATGGGCACCAGTGGGATGCCAATCCCAAGATCCAGGCCTTCATGCGCGCCCATGGGTTGAAGACGAACCAGGATCTTCAGGCGTACTTTAACCAGCGCCTGCAAAAAATCCTGAGCAAACATCATAGGGTCATGATTGGCTGGGACGAGGTGCTGCATCCCGATCTGCCCAAGACGGTCGTCGTGCAATCCTGGCGCGGACAGGATTCATTGGCCAGCGCGGCCCGCCAGGGTTATCGCGGATTGCTCTCCTTCGGCTATTACCTCGACCTGATGTGGCCCGCCGAGCGGCATTATGCCGTCGATCCCATGAGCGGCGGAGCGGCATCGTTGAACGCGGAAGAACAGGCGCGCATTCTGGGCGGCGAGGCTTGCATGTGGGCCGAGTTCATCAGCCCAGAGAACATCGATTCGCGAATCTGGCCCCGCACAGCCGCCATTGCCGAGCGCCTGTGGTCTTCGCCCGACGTACGAGATCCGGCCTCCATGTATACCCGGCTGGATCAGTTGAGCTGGCGTCTCGAATGGCTCGGTCTCACTCACCGCTCGTCGCTCATTCCTGCGCTCCACCGCATGGCCGGAACCGACGACATTGGGGCTCTCAAAGTTCTTGCCGAGGTCGTCGAGCCGGTGAAGGACTACACCCGCATGGATAACATCGAGAGTTCGAAAAAAGTTTGGGACTTTCAGTCGCCGTTGAACCGCCTGGTCGACACGGCTCGCCCGGAGAGTGATTTGGCCCGCAGCTTCAGAAACTGTGTGCAGGCTTATATCGCCAGCGGCTACAAAGATAAGGCCGCAGAAACGAAAATCCGGACGCTCCTCACAACCTGGCGCGACAACGACGCCGCGCTCAACCCTCTGCTGAAACAGTCGTTCCTGCTTCAGGAACTCGCGCCTCTCTCCGAAGATCTTTCGACCGTGGCCTCATCCGGCTTGTTCGCACTCGACTATCTCGACAGATCAGCCCCATCGCCCGACGATTGGAGACAGCAACAGCACGCACTGCTCGAACGCGCGAAAAGTTCCAAGGCCGACTTGTTATTGATGATGGTTGCGCCGGTGCAAGATTTGATCGAGGCCAGCGCCGGAACGGCGCGAAAACCGTAAGACAAGGCGAGTCAAAACCAGCTGGCAGTCACACCCGCTCCCGTCCAGGGATTTCACTCCTTAAGCTCTTTGTCCGAGTGTTGCCCGTCAGCCACTCGCCCAATGAACGCCCGAACGGCCAATGATCGCAATCTACAGAAGCCACAGCCGAGTGGACAAAATGGCCCAGGCAACGGAAGCAGGCCAGCTTGGCCGGCTACTGCGCGCCGATTAGTCAGCGGCACCGCTTACTTTCAGTAACTTACAGGAGCCTCTCATGGCCCCAGCCTTGCTCTATGGATGTGTTCCAGATCTCAGTGCGGAGCGCAAGCTCGAAGACTACGAAGAAGGGCAGGACATGAAAGGGAAACGGAATCAACGAAGACTGCAAGGGCGGAATGTGAAACACCAAGCCACTTGGGGCATCACCTTGGCGCTGCTAGCGCTGCTTGCGGTGGCTCCGGTCGCAGGCGCCCAGGCATGGGATGAAACGACCTTCAAGCAGCCGCTCTCTCCCCGCATCACGGCGGAACTGAACCACGAGCTATCGCAGGCGCGGCAGTCTCTGGGCGGCGACAAAACCGTAAAGGTCATCGTGCAGTTTAAACAGAGCCCGCAGAAAGAAACGCTGGCGCGTCTGCAAAACAACGGCGGAGAGCTGAGGGCGAGACTCGATCTCATCAAGGGCGCGGCCCTCACCATCCCGGTTAATGCACTCGCGAACCTGGAGAACGATCCTGAAGTCGATTTCGTCAGCGTCGATCATCCTCTCAAGGCGATGGACGAGTACACCAACGCAGCCATGAACGTGGGCGCGGCCTGGAAGGCGGGTTATAACGGTACCGGCATTGGCATCGCCGTGATCGATAGCGGCGTCAATCCCAATCACATTGACATCTGGGAACGTGTGCTCTATCACCAGGATTTCACGGGCACGAGCCCATACAACTCCAATGGGGCTCTGGTGTATGACACATACGGCCACGGCACGCACGTCGGCGGAATCATCGCCGGCAGCGGCTACGTATCGGGCGGGCAATACGGCGGTGTCGCCACCAACGCCAATCTGATCGACCTGCGCGTGCTCGATCAGAACGGCAACGGAGCCGACAGCCAGGTCATCGCCGCACTGCAAACCGCCATTTCCCTCAAGAGCAAGTACAACATCCGCGTCATCAACCTGTCGCTCGGACGAGGAGTCTTCGTGCCTTACGCGCACGATCCGTTGTGCCAGGCGGCCGAAGCGGCTTGGAAGGCGGGCATCGTTGTTGTTGTCGCCGCTGGCAACTATGGCCGCATCTCTTTGGACGGCAGCGATGGCTATGGAACCATTGCCGCCCCTGGTAACGACCCTCTTGTCCTCACGGTCGGGGCCATGAAAGCGAACGGCACGTCTTCGCGTAGCGACGACATGATTGCCAGCTACAGTTCGAAAGGGCCGACTACCTTCGACCACGTGGTGAAGCCAGACCTGGTTGCCCCGGGCAACAGCGTGGCTTCGCTCGCTGATCTCGACAGCACCCTTGCCAACACCTACCCGGGCAACATGGTTTCCGGGTACTCCAATGACTACTTCACGTTGAGCGGAACCAGCATGGCGACTCCGGCGGCGGCCGGCGCCGTTGCCCTGCTGCTCCAAGCTCAGCCATCTCTCACTCCCGACCAGGTCAAAGCCCGGTTGATGAAAACGGCGTACAAGAATTTTCCCCAGTCGAGCGTGGCGGCCGATCCGGTGACCGGCCAAACCTATACCTCTAACTACGACATCTTCACGGTCGGAGCCGGGTATCTGGACTTGGGGGCTGCATTGGCCAATACAGACGTGGCGCCGAATAAGTTGGGTGCGGCGCTATCGCCGTCGGTCTCTTTCAAGAACAACACGGTCTCGCTCTCCAACGGAAACCCTGCCATAGCCCCTAGCTCAGTCGTGTGGGGAACTTCGGTCGTTTGGGGAACCTCGGTGGTCTGGGGAACTTCGGTCGTGTGGGGAACCTCCGTGGTCTGGGGAACCTCCGTGGTCTGGGGCAACGCGTGGGCCAGCGGCTTCAATGTGGTCTGGAGCACCACCAACTCATCCGCCAGCAGCGTCGTTTGGGGAACTTCGGTCAATAATAACGACGAAGCGTTCGTGCAGATCCTGGGAGAAAACTAGCCAGCAGCCCCGCTCCTCCGCCAACCAATCGGGTGAGCGGGGCGCTGCTATTCTGGAAGGGAGTTTGAACCTCAAACTCGGACCTCTGCGTTCGCCTTACATCGCCTGCTTCGCACCCGCCGTCGTAATCCGCACCCGCTCCACCCTCCGGTCGGTCGAATCCACGACCTCAAATTTCAGCCCGTCATCCTCCACCACTTCGCCCTTCTTGGGGATGCGTCCCGCCAGTTCGCTCACCAGTCCCGCAATGGTCGACGACTCATGGCCCTCCGGCCGCCGTCCAAAAAGCTCGTCCAACCGATCTACATCCATGCTCCCCGGCACCACGTAGGTGTTTTCGCTCTCCTGCACCAGTTGCGCCTTTTCGTGCTCATCGCCAATCTCGCCGACAATCTCTTCCACCAGATCTTCGATCGTCACCAGGCCCGCCACGCCCCCATACTCGTCCACCACAATCGCCATGCGGATGTTGCTTCTTTGCATCTCGCGCAGCAGGTCGCTTCCGAGCTTGCTCTCCGGAACGAAGTAGACATCCTTGCGCATCACGCTCGAAACCAGCCGCGTGCGCGCCTCCGAGTCCGGCACTTGCAGCAGGTCCTGCGCGTGCAGAATTCCCTTGATGTTGTGAATCGAGCCTTCATACACCGGCAGCCGTGAAATCGGTTTGCCTCGCAGCAACTCCACGACCTGTTCCACCGTCGCATCCGCCGAAACAGCGATCATCTCGGGGCGCGGCTTCATCGCCTCGCGCACCGTCTTGCCGCTGAATTCCACCACCGACTGGATCAGATCGCGATCCGTCTCCTGAATAATTCCCTCTTCCTGTCCCGCTTCAATCAGAGCATCCACCGCCTCGGCCGAGGTCTCCGGCTGAGCCTCGCCATGCTCTCGTGTCAGCGACGACACCGATTGCAGAAATCCCAGCACCAGCGTCACCGGCATGATCAGGTAGATGAGGCCGCGCAAAAGTGGCGCCCAGTGCGCCAACCAGCGTCCATTGGTGCGCGAGAAAAATACAAAAGGAAGAAAGCGGTTGAAAATAATAATGACCAGCACCAGGCTCAGCGTCGCTTCCAGTACCTCTTGAACGGTCCAGGCCCGGTCGCGAAAAACCGTGAAGCCGACGATCATGGCAATCGCTGCCATCGTCAACTGTGGAAGAATGGCCATCGCGATCGCGGCCCGCGCCCGGTTCACTCCCAGGCGCGGTTCAACCACCTGCTCGAAGGCATCGATGTTGTCCTGAAAGTCGCGCGAGAGGAATTTCCCGATCTCCTGGTACAGACGATCCACATACGAGACCAGCGTGAGCAAGCCAAACAGCAGCACCATCGCGATGCCGGCGCCGATCATGTTATGTCTTCTTCCTCCGCACGCGTGTCTTCGCGGCCGTCACGTCTCGCTCGTAGAGACGCGGCATAGCGCGTCTCCTGCCGGCGTTCTCAACGGACCTGTCCATCGCACTCCGTTCAATCAACCCGGAAGGCAATCCCAATCGCACGCGCAATTGTCTTTCCCGGCGCGCCATCTCCCCGTCATCGCGCTCGTGATCGTACCCGCGCAGATGCAGCAACCCATGCAGCACCAGGATCTTCACCTCGTCGGCCGCGCGGTGCCCAAGCTCGCGCGCACTCTCCATGGCAATCTCCGCTGAAATGGCAATCTCGCCCGCAAACTTCTTTCGCGCCTCGTTCCCCGCGGGAAACGAAAGCACGTCGGTCGCCTTGTCTTTTCCGCGAAAGCGCCGGTTCAGCGATTGCATCTCACGGCTCGAAGTCACCAGAACGTCGACCGAGCCCTTCAGGCTGGCCGCTCGCCGAGCGCGCGATAAGAAGCGCGTCAGAGCCAGTTCGCTCAGGTCCGGCACACGCCTTTGAAAAATCACCAACCTCGTCTCCGCTGTTCGCACGACTCAACCTGAGACCGAAGCGAACCTAAAACTAAAGGAGGGATCGACTCTCCCTCCTTCATGAGTGCCTATTCAGTTTAGTTCCGGACGCGCGGTTCTTCAGCAGAAATCCCTGGCGCAAGTCCGGTTGCCGGCGGCGGCACGACCGCGCTTTCTTCGTTCCCGCGCGCTCGGGTCGCGCCGGAAATCTTCGCTTGCGCGGAATCGCTCGTCCCTGGCCTCGTTTCGAGCAGCGACAATTGCTGCCCCAGTCGCACCTTGTGCTCGTCGTACGCGCGGATGATTCTCTGCACCAGATGATGCCGCACCACATCGCTCTCGTCGAAGTGTACGAACGCCAAGCCGTTCACGCCTTGCAGAATATCGATCGCTTCCAGCAGGCCGCTGCGCCGCGCGTTCGGCAGATCGATCTGCGTGATATCGCCCGTGATGACGGCCTTCGAACCAAATCCCAGCCGCGTGACGAACATCTTCATCTGCTCGGACGTCGTGTTCTGTGCTTCGTCGAGAATCACGAACGAATCATTGAGCGTGCGCCCGCGCATGAACGCGATGGGCGCAATCTCAATAATGTTTTTCTCGAGGTAGCGCTCCACCCGCTCCGGGTCGAGCATATCGAAAAGCGCATCGTAAAGCGGCCGCAGATACGGATCGATTTTCTCCTGCAAAGTCCCCGGCAAAAATCCCAGGCGCTCGCCCGCCTCAACTGCTGGCCGCGCCAGGATGATGCGATTGACCTGCTTGTTGAGCAGCGCCGAGATCGCCATGGCGACAGCCAGATAAGTCTTGCCCGTTCCCGCCGGGCCGACTCCAAACACCATATCGTGCGTCTCGATCGCCTCCAGATACTTCCGCTGGTTGGGACTCTTCGGCTGAACGGTCCTGCGGCCGAAGGAGCGCTGCCGTCCCGCCTCAGCCAAGCCACGCAGTGTAACGTTCGGATCGCCAACCAGCACGCGTAACATGCTGTTCAGGTCGCCATTCTGGAACTGGTGGCCGCCCTTGCGCAGGTGCTCGTAGTCGGCAAAGAGCTGTTCGGCCCGCGCCACGTCGCGCGCCGCGCCCTCCAGGTCGATGTGGTCGGAGCGCAGGTCGATGTTGATGTTCAGGCCGTCTTCGAGCACGTGCAGATTCTCGTCGCGCGTGCCAAACAGGTTCTCGATGTTCTGGGTCAGAGCAATGCTTTTCTTCATTCAGGTCTTTTGTAAGTCAGCGCCGGGGCGCTGCCTCCCGCAGCTTTCTGGGGGCCCTGCTTGAGATGCTACTTCGTCTGCCTGTGGATTGGCAGGCCCAGATTTCAAACACCTGGGATTAAGCGCAAAGCGTGTCTCGCAGATGGATGCTACCGGCACGCGCGCCCTTACGGGGCGGATGACAACCATTGCCAACAAGCCTAGCGCGGGCGAGCGGGGGAGTCAATGGCATCGCCCTGTGCGCCTCCGTCGCGCGAAGGCACGTGCTAACATTTCTGTCGTGGCCATCACCGACACCAGCCCGGAAGCGCAAGCCATCCAGCTCAAGATTCAGCATGAAATGTCGGGGGAGCAGCGAATGCTCCTGGCGTTCGAGATGAGCGAGTTCGCGCGCGAATTAGCCCGTGCAGGGGTCCGGAGAGATCATCCGGAATGGACCGAGGCACAGGTCGCCCGGGAGTTGCTGCGGCTGGCTTTCCTGCCAAAGCCGTTGCCGGCATGGCTCCGATGAAGCTTGCTCACCGGATCGTTCGCGGGCGCTGATTACGGCGTTCTCGCCTCCGGCGCACTCGCCCACACCGCCCGATCCTTCGCCCAATCGCGCAATGTGCCAATCTCCTCTGCACGCGTGACCGAGAGCGGAACAGTCGACGAGAGCGCGGTCAGCATATCGTCATTGCTCAGTTCGTGCTTTTGCGAAAAAGCCGCGTACAAAGCGCCCTGGACCGCCGATTCGATTTCGGCGCCGGAAAAGCCTTGAGCGGCTTTGGTTATACGGTCCAGATCATAATCTTGCGGGTTGCGTTTTCGCTTCTTCAACTGGATGGCGAAGATCTGCTTGCGCTCCTCTTCGCTGGGCAGGTCGACGAAGAATAGTTCGTCGAAGCGGCCTTTGCGGATCAGTTCCGGCGGCAGTGCGCTTACGTTGTTGCAGGTCGCGGCCACGAAGACCGGGGCCTTGCGGTCCTGCATCCAGGATAGGAATGACGCGAGCAGGCGCGACGAGACTCCGGCGTCGGCCGAGGCGGAGTCGGGTCCGCTGCCGGCAAAGACTTTTTCCAGTTCGTCGATCCAGAGGACGCATGGGGCGAGGCCTTCGGCTACTTTGAAAACTTTCTGGATGCGCTTCTCGGTCTCGCCTATGTATTTGTCATAGATGGCAGCCGTATCGAATTTGACCAGCGGCAGCTTCCATTCGCCGGCCACGGCGCGGGCGCAGAGACTTTTACCGCAGCCCTGCACACCAAGGATGATGACGCCCTTCGGTGGATCAAGCCCGAACTCGCGGGCATGGGTGTCCCACGAGCCGCGGCGCTGCGCCAGCCAGCCTTTCAGATTTTCGAGTCCGCCGACGCTGGCCATGTTGTCGGTGGCGTCGACGAACTCGAGCATCTCGGAGCGCTTTAGCGCCGCCTTTTTCGCCTCGAGCACATCGGTGACGCACTCCGGCGACAAGGACAGGCGCGCGATAACGGTTTGCGAGATGGCGCGATCGGCCTCTTCTTCCGTCAGGCCGCGCAGGTTGGCGGCCATGGCGTCGACGCCATCGGAGTCGAGCTGGAGTTTGAGCGTGTGGGCGCCGGCGAGGCGCGTGTAGGTTTCGCGGATAATTTCGCGCAGGCGGGGCTGGTCGGGGAGAGGCAGGTCGAGAAATTCTATGAGGCTTGCAAGTTCAGGAGGCATTTCGATAGTCGGCGCGGTTAAGACGAGAGTCCGGCGATTGGCGGAAAATTTCTGGCCGACATCGCGCAGCCGGCGCACCACCACGGGATTCTCCATGTGTCGGTGAAAGTCTTTGAGAATGAAGACGGCCTCGACGGTCATCGATTCCATGTTGGCGAGGGCCTGAACGGGATCGGTGGTGTTGTAGATGGCAGTCTTCGGAGCCGCGGCGTCGTTACTGGAGGTCGGGTTACTCGAGGTCGCGTTGTTAAAGGATGAAAGCACGGCGCGGGCGAGGCGGCTGTCTTCGCTGTTACCCGGAGGAATCGTGACGGACTTGGCGAAATTTGGCAGAGCAGAAGCCGCCGAGGCCTTCGATCCGGAGCGGACAAGGCCGTCGGCGATGGTCCATTCAAAAGTCGCCATGTTGAGGTCGGAGCACGCCTGGCGCACGAGCGCAACCGCGCGCAGTTCCTCGACGGTCTCCATGACCACGATGGGCGTGGAGGAGTTGATGAGAACTTTCAGACGATCGAGCGGGTTTGAGTTCATTTCTTCGAGGCCATCCGCGTTGAGTCCGAATTCGGATTGAAGAACTGCTCTCTTAGGATACGCATTCAGAGCCCTCTAATCTTCCCCCAAGTGATCTCGGTCAGACAAAAGTAATCGGGTCCGCGCTCTCCTTCAAATGGACGTTCGCCGCGAGCCATTACGGGCGACATTTAGAGTGCGAACGATCGGTTCAGAAGACTGTATAGCTGAACGCTGTTGCCTCAGGGTAGCCTGCGTCATAGCCGACAGCGTTATATATAAAGCCCTGTCCCGGGCTGTTCGGTTGGATGTTCGCGTAGCAAGAGTCGTATCCGCGAAAAGCTCCAGGGCTGGTGCCCGGACTACCTTGTTGTGTCCTGCCCGCTCCCTTGATACTTCCGCTAATCTCAGCGAGGTCGCCCGGAGCGACATAACCAAATGCTGAAACATTGGAGGTCGAAAACGCCGTGGTGGTCGAGTCGAGGCTCATAATCCTAGTAACCGGTCCCAGCGCATACTCCCCGTCGCTACGTTGCCGCGATGGTGGCGCAACTCCGTGGCTACGAAAGGGCCCCGGAACGGTGTTCGCCCCGGGGCCAATATTCGCTAGAACGATGGTTTCACGGGTTGACCACCAGCGGCCGCATCATGTCGTGCTCCTCGTGCTCCAGAATGTGGCAATGCCATACGTATTCATAGCCGCCGGTTCTGGGGCTGGTGAAGAACTTCAGCCAGGGTTGCCAATCTGCAGGATTAGGTGCGTTGAACTTCATGATCACGGTCGTCACTTCGCCCGGATTCATCCTGACGGTGTCCTTCCACCCAAGTTCGTTGGGGTCGGGAGGACGTGGAGTTCCGATCGAATTGAAATCCGGTGTCTCTGCGTCGAAAGGAGCGCGAGACACGACCTGAACATTGACGATGTGGAAGTGAATGGGATGGGTGTCGCCGGTCAGGTTATAGATATTCCAGACCTGCGTGTCCCCATTGTTGGCTACCTCAGTGACGGGTTTTGCGATATATCCCCGCCCCCAGGTGGGCAAGCCCTGGTTGTTGAATCCGTTCTGATCGGTCGTTCCGATGGTCTGGATCAGCCGTCCGCGATCGTCAAAATCCTCGTTGAGCGTTTTACCGGCTCCCGGGATGAAAGACCCGATCTGGCCCGGTCCCACCAGCAACGGCGGTTGCATTTCACTGAAGGCGATGGGCAGCGCTGTTTGCAATGCCGCCAAGGTCGTCGCGAAGTTCCACGGATCGGGATTCCCCACCAGCGGCACCACGCGGAATTGCATGAGCGTGCGCGTGTTGGGGCCGAGACCCGGATAAGTCGTCGGCGCGCCGCCTTCCGCTGTCTGGTCCTGATCGCCGGTGAAGTAATCATTGCGCGGATCACCGCTCGGGAATGGCGCGGGAGCATCGCTGTAGAGAATCAGGTTTGATCCCACCGGCACTTGCGAAAAGTCGATGATGATATCGGCTCTCTCGGCTGGGGCCAACAATAGGTTGAACGGCCCGTCCGGATTGCAATCGTCCGAATCCGGCAGGTAAGGCGTCGGAATCGGGGGGTTATTGCTGACCACCGGAGCAGGCAGGAAGCCGCCTTCGGTTCCAATCTGAATCCACGGCGGTCCCGGCGCTTGCAGGTTCGCTTCCTGACCGGTCGAGTCGGCATAGTAAAGCTGCAAGTTGTAGTAACGCGCCTGCGAGCCGTTCAAAATGCGGAACCGATAGCGTCGCGGCTGCACGTTTGCATATGGATAGCACGCCCCGTTGATGAGAATAGTATCGAAGAATGCTTCCGGCACTGAACTAGCCGGCGTGGGCAGCGGTTTCGTGCCCACACTGGGCGGCTGAACATATGGACCCCAGTCCCAGCGTCCCTTTGGATTGATTCCGTTCGGCGTTTCGATGGCCTCGTACTGATGCGGATACCACAGGTCGCCGGGTTCACCCCACTTCCATGTCTTGTCGACTTGGTGGATGTTCTGTGGGACGAACGTTTTGTCCTGAATGATAAGCGGAAGTTGAATCGAAGGAATTACACCGCTCGACACCAGTCCGGCTTCCGCGCTGTCGCCGACGAGATAACCCGCAGCCATCCCGGCATACGCGTTCAACCGCGTGATGCCCATGGCATGATCGTGGTACCACATCAGGCGCGCACTCTGCTGGTTCGGATAAACAAAGTCACCGGGCTGCCAGTTCTTGCCGTGTTGGGCTCCGCCCGGAGTGCTCCACGAGAATGGCCCGCCGTCGCTCGTCCAGGGCGTAAGCCCTCCATGTAAATGCACGATGGCGCGGTTTTGGGGCTGTCCGGAGCCGGCGCCCATCAAAGTGTGGTCGATGGGAAGAATATGCTTGTTCGGCAGCGTGTTGGTGTAGGTGATGCGAATTGGCCGCGAATTTTGTCCGATGATGAGCGGTCCCAGATAGCGATTGCTGGAATCGCCGAGTCCTGTAATGTCCGAGTATCCCCAAAATGTCGTCGGCTTGGGCAGGTCCGGATGCGTCAGTTCGGAATATTGCGACATTTGAATGTTGTAGTAGTCAAAGCCGGGATAAATGGTGGTATTGGGAGTCGCTATGGGCATGTATTGCCCGATTTCATTGGCTGCGGCGGATCCGAGCCCGGGCAGGCCGATGACAAACTTTCTAAGGTTCGTGGGACTTTGAACGAACGGCCATAAGCGGCGCGGGACTAACAGCGTACCCGCTCCGATCAAGGCGCTGGTTTCGAGGAAATTCCGGCGGTTAGACATTAGCACCTCCTGGGGACATCTCAGTGGTGGCGCCACACCGAGTGGAGGGAGTCTGACATTTCGTCTATGTTGAAAGCAGTGAGGCGTATCACGAACGGTTGTTTGTTCGTGCGGAATAGGGAAGGCGGATTACGCGGTGGCAGAGTAACGGCCGGGAATGCTAGACCGTTACTGGCTGCTTCGTTGCCACTGGAACCGCTGTAAGCCAGTTGTGGCGGTCTTCTTTCTGGCCACGAACTACGCCGTAGAATTCCTGCTGAATCGACTTGGTGATGTCTCCGATCTTGCCGTCGCCGACGGCGATCTTGTCGACTGAGCGGATGGGAGTGATTTCGGCAGCCGTGCCAGTGAAGAAGACTTCATCGGCGACGTAAAGCGACTCGCGCGGAATCTGCTGTTGCATGACTTCGATACCGAGATCGTGGGCGATCTGGAGCACGGAATCGCGCGTGATGCCGGGAAGGACCGAGTTGCCAAGCGGCGCAGTGTGCAGCACGCCGTTGCGAACCACGAATATGTTCTCGCCCGAGCCCTCGCTGACATAGCCGTTCACGTCGAGTGCGATTCCTTCGGCATAGCCGTTGACGATCGCTTCCATCTTGATGAGCTGGGAGTTCATGTAGTTCGCGCCGGCCTTGGCCATCGCAGGCAGCGTGTTGGGCGCAATGCGCGTCCAGGAAGAAACGCAGACGTCGACCCCCTGGCTGGCATCGGCTCCCAGATATTTGCCCCAGGGATAATTGCAGATGTAAACCTCGGTAGGTGAGTTGAACGGGTTGACGCCCGCCTCGCCGTAGCCGCGGAGAATGACCGGGCGGACGTAGCAGGGCCACACGCCATTCTTGCCGACGAGTTCGAGCATGCCGCTCAGGATTTCGTCGGCGGTGAAGGGGACGTCAATGCGATAGATGCGCGCCGAGTTGATCAGCCGGTCCATGTGTTCTTTGGCGCGGAAGATGGCGGGGCCGCTGGGCAGGGCGTAGCAGCGAATGCCTTCGAAAACCGAAGAGCCGTAGTGCACGACGTGAGACATCACGTGGATCGTGGCGTCGTCCCAGTTGATGAACTTGCCGTTGTGCCAGACTTTTTCCGTTTTCTGAATGGCCATGAAAACTCCTTGTGTATTTCAAAGCTCCGACTTCGAAAAGATGCGCGGAATCGGCTGGGGGTTTCCGAATCTTGCAAGCCTGCATTGTCCGAGTTCGGTGCCGAGAACCCGCCGCGCGGCTGGACGCCGAAGAACTCAGCAGTCCGAAGTTTAAACCAGAAACGGAAAACGGCGAAGGCGAAATGAGGGAGCGAGGCGGGAATTCTTAATGGAAGGCGCCCCGCCGGAGTGGTTGCTCAGGAACAGGGACGCGAAGCGCGACCCAGGGCGTGCCTTTTCCACGGGTGGCGCGGGGCGAAATTTTCCGCGTTCAGGCTAGTGACGCCAGATGGGTGGCGACTTATGGCCGTCCGGCGGCGTGCTCTCGGGCTGAGCGCTTCCGCCAGTGCTCTTAGCCGGAGGCGTATTGGTCGAACCTGTCGGCGCGGGGCTAGTTACTGACGCTTCCGTTTTCACGCCCACTTCGTCGCCGCGGAAGTATTCGCCCTTGGAGGCGCGCATCTCGGGCATAGCTGCATAAGGCTTGGTGTAATCATTGTTGGCATTCCAGAAGAGAAAGCCGATTCCGCCTTTTTGCTTTGCGACCGAAACCTGGACTTCAACATACTTCGGTGAGTAAGTCTTCGTCCGCCACGCAAAGGCTTGGAGCCATGGACGAATCACCACTCCGCTATCTTTGGTGATCAGCTTGAAGCGGTCCATCGACTCGCCGATGAAGTGCTCGGGAGCGTCTCCGGGCTTGGCATAGCCATCCATTCCAAAGAAATGGGAGGGATAGATCATGGGCGAGAGCACGTCGCAGTGCTTGGCCATGGCCACGATATCCTGCCCGGTGTGGGACAGGTCGACCTGCCGCTGCCAGGCCATTACGCCAAATACGTCGAGCGAGAGCAGCACGCCGGTGGGATGAATTTCGGCATAGGCGCGCTTGAGGAACTCGGCGATGACAGTGGAGCGTTGCCAGTCAGGATGCTCCTCTTGGAAATTGAAGTTGGCATCTTTCTGGTCGCCCTCGGCCGGGAAGCGGACGTAATCGAACTGCACCTCGTCGACGCCCGACTGGGCGACAAATTTTGCTAAAGCGATGTCATAGTCCTGGACTTTGGCATTCGAAGGATCGGTCCAGACCAGTTTGCCGTTCTCGCGCCACGGGGCGCCGGTCCTGCGGGAATGAACCGCCAGTTCCGGGTGCGTGGTGACCAGGTGCTCGTCGCGAAAGATGGCTATGCGCGCGATGGCGTGCATATTTTGCGAGTGAACAAAGCGCACGAGCTTTGGCAGGTCAGAGATGTAATGCTTTTGGCCGGTGGCCAGCGGATGGTCGAAGGAAATGTTGACGATGCCGTCGCTATCTTTGATATCGAAGACAACCGCGTTACCGCCGACTTCGCGCCAATGTCGGATAATGCGCACGCCGTGATCGCTGCCCGCCATGACGCCGGTCAAATAAATCGCGCGCGCCTCGAAATCTCTTGCAACCGGCACAGACTTCTCTATAATCGGCGCTTCAAGAATCCCAGGGATGAGGAGCTGTTCCCCGGGTTTGAGAAATGTGCCCGGGCGGTTGCCGTTGGCGGAGCGGATCGCCTCTGCCAGTTCACTCGAAGTGAGGTACTTAGTCTTACGAAGATATTTGCGCGCCACGGAGGGAATACTGTCTCCGCGCTGCGCGGTGTAGAGTTCGTTTCCCGGAGGCACGGCGACCGGGGCGGGAGCGGCCGCTTGCCTGGAACTTGCGGTTTGCACCGAGGCGTTTTTCACGGTGGCGGCGTTGACCTGAATCAGATGCGCGGCGTGCGGGTTTTGCACAGCCGCCACGGTGGTTGACAGAATGACCACCCGTGCCAGCATCAGGGCAGACCGCAGGACGCCGGATTTCGCAAGCGTGGAAGGCGACGAGAGGCGACGGAACTCAGGCAGGGACAAATGTTTTCTCCAAAAGGGAAGCGCGCTATCCGATTGTGTTTCATGGGTAATCAGGCTTGCCAGTTACGAACGGGCCAAGTCTCCCGGGAGGGGTGCAGGGCCGACTGCGGCGTGTGTACGGGGAAGTCCTGCAGTCGCAAATAATTGCTCATAGGGAATATGTTGGCGAAATCTCGGGTTTATATGGATTGAGCTAGACGCATCTAAAGCCACTAGAAAAAGGGGATTTACGGACTTTGGCAGGTTGGCGAGCGGCGTGCACAAGAGAGTAACGAGTGACGGCGGAATATAGCCCAACACCCGGTGACGAAAATGAGCAGCTTCCCAGAAAACTTGCACTTTCCGGAAAGGAAACAAGGAACTGAGCGAATGAGAACGAATCTGGCCACTGTGCTCGATCCTACACGCCGCAGCAACGACGCCCGCGACTTTGAAACTAACCTCCGCCGCAAAATCGTGGGGCAGGACCAGGCGATCGAGAAGATTGCCGAGATCTATCAGATGTTTCTGGCTGGCATGAACGCGCCCGGCCGCCCGGTGGGCAACCTTCTGTTCCTGGGGCCGACGGGCTCGGGCAAGACCCGAGTCGTAGAAGCGGTAGCCGAGTCGCTCTTCGGGGACGCCAAGGCCTGCATCAAGATCGACTGCGCCGAGTTTCAGCACTCGCATGAGATTGCGAAGCTGATCGGCTCGCCTCCGGGATACCTTGGCCATCGGGAGACGCATCCGCTGCTGACGCAGGAAGCGCTCAACCAATATCACACCGAGAAGCTCAAGCTCTCGATCCTGCTTTTTGACGAGATCGAAAAAGCGAGCGATTCGCTCTGGCAGTTGCTGCTCGGCATTCTCGACAAGGCTACGCTGACCCTGGGCGACAACCGCCGCGTGGACCTCTCGAGCTGCATCATCATCATGACCTCGAACCTGGGCGCCTCGGAAATGAACGGTTTGGTGGACGGCGGACTTGGTTTTGCACCGAAAGCTGTGCAGGTCGATAACTCGCTCGATGAAAAGATCACCCGTTCGGCCGTGGACGCCGCGCGCCGCAAGTTTGCGCCCGAGTTCATGAACCGCATCGATAAAGTTGTCGTCTTCAAGACGCTGCGCGACGAACACCTCAAGCAGATTCTCGACATCGAACTCGGCTTCGTGCAGCAGCGAGTGTTGATGGCCTCCGGCGCGCACCAGTTCGTCTTTAACTGCACGGCGCAGGTGAAAGACTTCCTGCTCCAGGAAGGCACCGACCCGAAGTATGGCGCGCGTCACCTGAAGCGAGCCATCGAGCGACACCTGGTTTTCCCGCTGGCCAATCTGGTGGCCACCGGACAGGTCAAGCTGGGCGACTTCATCCGCGTCGACCTTTTAGGCGAAAGCAAACTGACTTTCGTCAAGGAAGCCGAGGGCGCCATGGTTCCGGTGCTGCTGGAGCGCTATGGAGCGGCGGTCGCTGCTCCTGCGGTGGCTGCGGCGAGGGCATCGCGGCCGGTCATCGCGCGCAAGGAGTTTGGCGCGATCAACGAGAATAAGTAGGGTTGGCACGGCGCGGCTGGGCCGCGTCAACATCAAGTTGCTGGTAGGTAAAGTAAGGGGACACCGCAGGGGTGCGGTGTCCCGGTTTTTTTTTGGGCGTGACTTTTCAGGACTTCCTACTCTTCTTACGGCAGACTGGCGTGAATGCCGAGGCCTTCGGCTGCGCGGCGGAGCGATTTGTCTCTCGTCCACAACAGAGTGGGCGAATTGATCAAGGCTGAGGCGATCAGGTTCGCGTCGATCAGGCCAATCCCCAGGTTATACAGACGTCGCGCTTCTATCAGCTTCCGCACTTCATCCGATTGGGCGACGCTCAGGTGGGGCAACAGGTCCAGCAGCGCAAGCGTTCGGGCGCGCTGCTTAAGCGATCCGAGTGCAAGTTCCGCAACGATGAACGGGTGCGTCACGATCTCTCCCTGGCGAAGACGCTTGCCCATTTCCTTGTCGCCGGAACGGAAGTGGTCGATCCAGATCGATGTGTCGGCGAGAATCAATCTCTACCCGCATGACGGCGCGAAACGTTCTTTAATGCCGGCATGGCGCCCGCGAGCGAGGCGAGCCGGCGCGCGCTTTCGCGCTCGATGAGCGCCTTGAGGGCCTCACGCACGAGTGCTGTTTTTTCGGAAACTCCGGTGAACCGCTGAGCGATGCGCACCAGGTCATCATCCAAAGCGAGGGTCGTTCTCATGGGAATTCCAGGCACTGATTATAGCATCGGATGATGACGGACATGGTGCCTGGATTTGCTGCTAAATCGCGCGGGGTCTCGGAGGCCCCGGAGTGCACCAGCGAAAGTTGCTTTCTGCCGGCCGCGGATTGCGTTCTCGACAAACGCAAAACGTGCCGAACTAAGCACCCCAATCGCCGCCTACACTCCAGGGATTCTCCAAGCGTCAGACTGATCGGGACTCGGGCCAAAAAACTTTAGCCGGTTGTGATTTGAATCACGCGAATTTGTAACTTAGTCTGCGGACATCCTGATGGCGACTGCCGGATTCGCCGATAAGTTGAAGAGGCCGCTCGATAACCGTGGAACTGGTCAACCCGCGGGCTCTGGCGCAGCCGAAACCGGCGTAGGACTGCCTACGAAAGTGACTTCCGTCACGTCCCGGCGTAACCAAATCACACGGTAGATGCTGCGCTCTACGCCAGAATATCTACGGAGGATTTTTGCTGTGTTGGATTTTGCTATGTTACGGCTCGATTATCTTTCCTGTGTATTGACCATCGCATCTACCGTATTAGTAGGACGCCGTTGCTGGGAGGGGTGGGCTTTAGCGACGGTGAATAGCGTCATCATCTGCATTATTGGACTTCGTACCTCGCAAATGGGATTCATTCCCGCGAATATCTTTTGCATTGCCATGAGCGCGGTTAATCTGCGGGCGTGGCGACGGATGCGCACGTGATAGCACTTATCGTTTCAAGACCTGCATTGTGAATGCCGACGGAGAGGGCAACTCGATGCTCGGAGCGTCCACGCTTGCGGGACGGCTACGATTCGGGCAGGGTGGGGCCGGCTATTCCAGTGCCAGCGCCATTTTGAGCGCGCGGTCCAATTCCTGAATCTTGGCGCGTCGAAGCGTCCCCACAAATCCCGTCAGCTGCACCTTGCGAAGACTGACGAGGTTGTCGCATAGGATCCAGCTTTCGTGTTTTAGCCCTTCGTCGGGGCCAACCGCGACTTGGGTGGAGAATCCGTGGCCGCGGGTCAGTATCGGCGCGCACACCACGGTGGGGAATCGGGAGTCAATCAGAGTCTGCCGGCTGACGATCACAAAGCAGCGGTAGAGTTTTGGGTCGCCGCCGGGATGATGAACGCGATAGATTTCGCCTCGTCTCATTTCATCTCATTTCACTAATTCTCTAATCTGTTCCTTTATCCCCGTTTTATCCCCGTCCACAGGATCGCTGCCTGCTCCAATCGCCTCCGGACGATTACTCATCTATCGCCTGATAGCGGAGCACGTCCTCCACCTCGGCGTTCAACTCATCGGCGGCATTGTTGATCAGTTCGAGATCGCGAGCCTCGAGCTGCGCCCGTGTCCGTCTGCGCAGATACTGGGCCAGAACGGCTTCGATAAAGGCCGAGCGCGATTGCTTTGATCCCGCCATGCGGTCGATAGCGCGCAGTACTTCCTTCGAGAGTGTGATAGATGTCTTCTCTTTCATACTACTAATATACTACTCTCCAGCAGACAGCTTGATCCGGGATGGCGGATGCGCGTCAACCTTCAAGCAAGCGCGGGTAGCCTCGATTCAGGCGTGCAAGGCGCCCACTTGCGCCAGCGCGAAGATTAGAAATTGACTTGAATGGCGCGGTACTTCGGTAACTATTCGTAACACGGCCTTTCGTGCGATTCTCATTTCGCCGTTCAGGAAGCCCATCGACCGCGGCCCGAAGGACCAACTCTCTTTTCGGGCCGCGGATTCAAGCGAGGTTATTCATGTTGCAGTCTCCGGAAAGCAAGTACACACCAGCCGCCCCTCCGACCACGAACTACACGCCAGTGAAAGCCACCTCGCCCATGGACCAGGCAAACATCGGCCGCTCGCTCGTCATCAAGGGTGAAATCACGGGCGCCGAGTCGCTCTTTATCGACGGCCGCGTAGAAGGCACCATTCATTTCCCCGAGAACCGCGTCACCATCGGCCGCAATGGGAACGTCGCCGCCAACATCGTGGCCAAGGAAGTTGTCATCATGGGCAAGGTGCAGGGCAATGTGGAATGCGCCGACCGCCTCGATATCCGCAATGAAGGCCTGCTCTCAGGCGATGTGATCACGCACCGCATCAGCGTGGAGGAAGGCGCCATCCTGAAGGGCGGAGTCGAAGTTCGCCACCCCGAGAAGAAAGAGCAGACGCAGCACCACAATCAGAGCAAGCCCGCCGATGTCGCCAAGGCCGCGACTGCGACAGCGGGTCCGCAGGTTCCCAAGGCGATGGCTGCGACAGCCGGCCAGGCATAAACGCCGGGATCAACATGAGTTTTCGGGATCGAATGCGTTAACCGACGATTCAGAGACCGATAAAAAAGGACGGGCAAACTGCCCGTCCTTTCGCATTTTTCCGCGAATTTCGACGATCCTCAAAAGCCTGCGCTAACAGCGAACGGCCGGCGGCAATTCTCTGCTTACTTCTTCGGTTTGAAATCCAGCGACGCCGAGTTGATGCAATAGCGCATGCCGGTTGGCCGCGGGCCGTCGGGGAAGAGATGTCCCAGATGGGCGTCGCAATGAGCACAGCGGACCTCGGTGCGCGTCATGCCGTAGCTGCGGTCGGTCAGTTCCTTGATGTTCTTCTTGTCGGCGGCGTTATAAAAACTCGGCCAGCCGGTGCCGGAATCGAACTTGGTATCCGATCCAAAGAGCAGCGCGCCACAGCAGACGCAGTGGTAAGAGCCGTCGTCGTGCATGTTCCAGTACTTGCCGGTGAAGGCTGGCTCAGTGCCGCACTGCCGGGCCACGTGATACTGCTCGGGCGTCAGCTTTTCCTGCCATTCCGCCGCGGTCTTTTGCACCGTCCCGGTTCCGGTCTCCTGGTTCTTTTCCATTGTCTTTTCGGTCATATTTTGTCTCCGCAAAATAAGATGCGAATTGGAGGAAAAAGAAACACGATTCCGGCTTGGCGAAACGGGCCGCAGGAGTTATCTTGTCGGCGTGCAGAGGAATTTGCGTCCGCTTTTGATGTTGTTCGCCGTCGGCTTCGTGGCTCTGGCCGCGCCGTCGGCTGCCAGCGATCTGCAAGAGCAGATGAGGGCGGAATATGCCGGTCAGGTCCTCACGCTGCGCCGCTTCTACGAGGGCGATCACCTTCATTTTCTCTCCGACGGAAGTCTGCGCGGCGCCGCTGCCGTCGGTCCTTGGACGCTCGATAGCCGCATCGAGGTCAACGAAATCCGCGTCCGGAATGACGTGCTCGAAATCATAGGGCGTCGCGTCCAGCTTGTCTTCGATGGGAAACAGCAAACCGGCCACAGCGCCGCCGCGGTTGACGAGTTGACAATGCTCGGCGGCATGTCTGGCGGCGACCGAAAAAAGATGGAAAAGTTCCTGCGCAAGCTCCAGGTCGAGATCGAGATCGAACTCCCCTCCGCTGACCCGAACGAAAGTGGCATCCGCTCCGCCATTCACGCTGTCTTTTTTGCGCCCGGCGAATCCATGGTCGATGCCCTGCCGACCTATTGGCGAAAGTACTTGGCCGACCCTGAGGGCGACACCTACAAAACGCCCGTCCTCAAGGAGCCAGTGTATGCGAGGGTCGGCAAGGGCGTGTCCCCGCCCCGTGCTATCTCCGCTCCCGACCCGGTATATTCCGACGTAGCCCGAAAGGCAAGGTATCAAGGCACGCTGGTTTTATGGTTAGTTGTCGACCATACGGGCACGCCGAGGGACATTCGAATAGAACGCCCGCTCGGACTCGGCCTCGACGAAAACGCCGTCGACGTCGTCAGCACCTGGAAGTTTAAGCCCGCCCTGAAAGATGGCGAGCCCATTGCGGTGCAGATTAATGTCGAAGTAACGTTCCGTCTCTATTAGCGAGCTCCATTAGCAAGGATTGGGATCAGCCGTCATGATCGCGGGTGCTCGGCCGCGCCAAAACCGAACAATTTCGGGGTGACCGCGCTCACAGCCGCCGCGTGCGTCTTGCGGTTTGATCAGAAAACGCGGGGGCGCATGGGCGATCTAAGCGAGCATTTTTCGAAATCCGAGCTGGCCTGCCATTGCTGCGGCCAACTGAAGATCGAAAGCGGCCTTGTCGAGGCACTCGAACAATTGCGGAGCCTTGCCGGGAAAGAAGTCGTGGTGCACGATGCCTATCGCTGTCCCGCGCACAACCAGCAGGTCGGCGGCGTCAGCGACAGCGAGCACACGCTCGGCATGGCGGCGGATGTCTCCATCCCTGGCCTGACCCTGCAGGAAATGTACGAGCTCGCGCTCCAGGTGCTGGCGTTTCTTAAGGGCGGCATTGGCGTTTATGACGGTGGTTTTGTGCATGTCGATATTCGCCTGCACCAGTCTCGGTGGGCGCGCGTGCGGGGGCAGTATGTGGGCATTCAGTCGCTCATCACTACGCCGCCAACCCTGCTGGCAAAAGTCAGGGGCAGTTCTGAGACCTCCTGATCACGCCTCGCGAATATTCGTCCAAACCCTGCAAGTCCCGCTCCCAAAGCGCAATCTCGATTGACATCCCGCTGCGGCTGATACATACTCGCAGTCCATTTACGCCAGCGCTGTCCAGTTTCTACCCCGGGGGAAGCCTTTTCGTCCGTATCCACTGACTTGCAAAATATCTCAGGAGGAACTTGTGTACGACGACACTCACGTCATCTCACGGCTGCGCCCGGAGCGCATGCTCGCCGCCATGGTGGTCTTCGCTTGCATCGCCGCCGCTCCCTTGCAAGCCAAAGAATCGGTGATCTTCAACCAGAGCAACAGTACGGCAAACCCGCTGGGCGAACTGGTCGCCGGCAGCAACGGCGTCCTCTATGGCACGGCCTCCCAGGATGGGGGCGAGGGCTATGGTTCCGTGTTCTCGCTGACTGCTCCCGCCAAAGGCCAAACCAATTGGACGGAAACCGTTCTCTACCAGTTCCAGGGCGGTGTGGACGGAATCGATCCTTCCGCACCTCTGGTACCCGACGGACAAGGCGGCTTTTACGGCACCACCTTTCAGGGCGGCACCGGGCCTTGCCCGCAATATTTCGGCGTCTCCGGATGTGGAACTGTCTTCCATTTATCGCCCCCGAGCCAGGGTCAAAATAACTGGACTGAAAGCGTTCTCTACAGTTTTCAAGGCGGAGACGATGGCGTCTTTCCCGGGTCGCTTTTGCGCGACCCAGCGAGCGGCGTGCTTTACGGCACAACTTACATCGGAGGCTCCTATGGGGCAGGCATTGCGTTTTCGCTCACTCCACCATTGCAAGGACAAACGAACTGGACTGAGACGAACCTGCATACTTTTACGGGAGGTTCCGATGGTGGTTATCCCGCCTGCACGTTCGTCGAGGACGCGACCGGCTCCCTCTATGGAACGGCTTCGACCGGCGGATTACTCGGCGCGGGCGCCGTTATCAAGCTCACCCCGCCAGCGCAAGGGGAAAGCAATTGGACGGAAACCGTGCTCTACAGTTTCGGAGGAAGCGGATTTGGCGATGCCGGCAATCCTGCCTTTGCCCTGCTGAAAGACTCCTCCGGCAATCTCTATGGAACAGCGACTACCGGCGGCTCCGGCTCTGTGCCCCCTAATCAGGGTGCGATCTTCGAAGTTTCTCCTCCCGCTGAGGGCGGCTCGGTTTGGACCGAGACCATCCTCTATAGCTTCCACGGCGCGAAGGACGGGGCGGATCCAGGAAATGACATCATCATGGATGGCAAGGGCGTGATCTACGGCGCCACGGACAGCGCTGGCATCAATGACAACGGCACTGCCTTTATGCTTGAGCCTCCAGCGGGTGGCCAGGGTGCCTGGACTTTTAAGGTCTTGCACGATTTCACCGGTGACCCCGACGGCAAGAATCCCGGCGGTGGCTTAACGCCCGTTCTCGTGGACAAAAAGTACGTGCTGCTAGGCGAATGCCTTAACGGCGGGACGGACGACAGCGATGGCGATGTCTATGAACTGACAAACACCGGCTACACCCCTTAGGTGGGCCGAGTTGCCCGCTTTGCGAGTTAGTGAATATCCCACACGTCACGGACTCCGGGATGTGTGGGTTTTCCCATTCGCCGCCTTTGATTGAGTCACTTCCCCGGCCAAACACCTTGCGGGGCAAGGCTTTTGAACGAATCTCCCTAACGACTACGCAGGCTGCCTTACTCATAATGTGCATTCGCTTTCACTCCGCTTCTCGCGCGGAAACGCCGTGCCTCAGATAACCCATTGTTGTTCCTAGCCTTGCAGCCCATGCCACGTATGGATTTCCGGGTGCATTACATAGTGCACAGCCCCGAGCGTCACGGGGCGAGCTTGGGGGAATCTTGAGCGTCGTCTACAGCGCGGAGTGCAAAGCTTCTCAGAAGTTGAATCGCCCGGCCGCCATGCTTCCGATCCTGGTGGTTCTCTTCGTCGTGTCTTATTGTCTTCTGACCCTGCTGGTCTTTGAACAGGGGCAGACCATTGAGTCGCAGCGCACGCTGATCCGCGCCATGCTTCAGGACAGCACCCAACTCGCGGCGCTTAAGGGAAAACTCGCGCAACTGGAAAGCGAGCGCGGGCATAGTCAATCGTCGACCACTCCGTCGGCGTCCGCTCCCGAGCAGAAAAATTCGGGGCCGATGGCCGCCGCTCCGCAAGGCTCAGACAAAGCAGCGAAGCAGCCAGGCAAGCCGCCCAAGGCGATGAAGCAGGCGCCGGGGAAACCGGAATCGGATCTGGAAGACGTGCGCCGCTCGACGCGCATCATTTGAGTTTTGGTAGGAGGCCCGCTCTGCGTGGTACGGAGCGAGCCGTAGATTTAGTAGCTGCAAAGGAATAAAGAAGCAACGCAGCACAGGCACGTACCCGGTTCTGTGACGGCCTCCGGTAGAAGGCCATGATTGGAGCGAGACCCTATGAAAGTCGTGCTTCTGGCCGTGGCCCTGTCACTCCCGTTTCCCAAGCTCACCCCTCCAGCCAAGCTCTCTCCCGTCTCCTCTGAACAGCCCATCAAGCACAAGGGAGGGCGCTGGTACTTTGCCGCCAATGGGCACGCGGTGTATTGCTACGGACCGGTCGTCACTCTCCCGCAGCCCGACGGCTTTGTCAAAGTTGCCACCTTTTGCCGCGGCGATCAGACGATGGTACCGCTGAAGGATTAGGTCTAGCGACGAGAACCGCCAGTATCTCCAACTCCCGCTGTTGAATGGCTGTCAAGGACCTGCGGCACTTCGCCCTTAGCCGGCGGGAGCCTTCGGATTACGTTCGTACCCTTCAATCGGGTAATTCTCATGTCTAGACTCTAAGCATGCAGACCCGCGCTTGCATGCGATCGGATTTTTTCGTCCGGCGACTCCTCGTGATCGTTTCGCTCTTGGCATGCATCCTGCTGAGTTCCTTGCTGTGGGCCCAGGAATCTGCATCGAAACGACGAATCGTGAACAAGACGAATCCCTCGTATCCGGCGCTGGCACGCCACATGGGTCTCTCTGGAGTGGTTCGGATCGAGGCCCTCGTCGCTCCTGACGGCACGGTGAAAGCAGTCGACGTAAAAGGCGGTCACCCGGTGCTAGCGCAGGCTGCCACCAACACAATCCGCCAGTGGAAGTGGGAACCTGCCGCCCGAGAATCTCACGAGTTGGTGGAGATTCACTTCTCGTCGTCAGAATAACCCTTCAAAAGCAGTTCCCAGTTGCCAGTTCCCAGTAAAAACAAAATCCAAATGCCCATTGGGCAGCCATCGAAATTGACTGGCAACTGGCAACTGGCAACCGAGAACTGAGAACTGAACTACATTGTGCGCTGGCGCGCCTCGTTGTAGGATCATCCGGATTCGAGAACGTGCCGGCCCGTGCGCAAACACTCTTTCCTGCCGGACCCGCGGGAGTGAGCTATGAATACCTTCCCGGTTTTGTTGGGCGCGCTTTGCGTGTACGCGATTTTCTACCGCTATTACAGCGCCTTCATCGCCGCTAAAGCCCTTGCCCTCGATGATCGCCGCACCACTCCCAGCCATCTTTATGCCGACGGCCACAATTATGTCGCCTCGCCGCGCTGGGTTCTGTTCGGACATCACTTTGCGGCCATCGCCGGCGCGGGCCCACTGGTGGGACCCACGCTCGCGGCGCAATTTGGATTTGCCCCCGGCTTCCTCTGGCTCCTGATCGGGGCCGTGCTTGCCGGATGCGTGCAGGACTTTACCGTGCTGGTGGCCTCGGTCCGTCATCGCGGCCGTTCCATCGCCGACGTTGCACGTACCGAGATCAGTCCGTTCGCCGGCCTCGTCGCCATGATCGCCGTGCTCTTTATTCTTCTCGTCACGCTCGCCGGCCTCGGCATTGTCGTTGTTAACGCCCTCTCGAACAGCCCTTGGGGAGTCTTCACGATCGGCATGACGATCCCGATCGCAGTCGTCATGGGACTGTGGATGTTCAAGAGCCATGCCGGCAAAATCACCATCACCGGACCGAGCATCTTCGGCGTCATCGTGCTGATCGGCGCTGTCATTGCTGGACACTGGTTTGCCCAGAGCGGCGCAGCCGGAGCTTTGACCTTCACGCCGCATCAGATCACGATCCTGATGGCCATCTACGGCCTGGTCGCGTCCGTGCTGCCCGTCTGGTTCCTGCTCGCGCCCCGCGACTATCTTTCGACCTATGTAAAGCTGGGGACGATTGCCGTCCTCATCGTCGGCGTATTCGTCGTTCACCCCAACATCAAGTTCCCGAATTTCACCCCGTTCATTCACGGCGGCGGCCCGATCATTAAAGGGAGTCTCTTTCCATTCCTCTTCGTGACCATTGCGTGCGGCGCGATTTCGGGCTTCCATTCGCTGATTTCATCCGGCACCACGCCCAAAATGCTGGATAAGGAGACCGACGCCCGCTTCATCGGCTATGGGGCCATGGCCGCGGAATCGCTGGTTGGCATTCTCGCGCTGATCGCCGCCTGCTCGCTCTATCCCGGAGATTATTTCGCCATCAACGCCACGCCTGAGATCTTTCACAAACTGGGCTACGCGACCGTCAATCTCGATATGTTCTCGCGCGAGGTAGGCGAGAAACTGGCGGGCCGGACGGGTGGAGCTGTCTCGCTCGCGGTCGGAATGGCGCAGATCTTCCGCGGCCTGCCGGGCATGGACCGCCTGATGGGCTACTGGTATCACTACGCCATCATGTTCGAGGCGCTCTTCATCTTGACCACGGTTGACGCCGGCACCCGCGTGGCGCGGTACGTTCTGCAGGAACTGATGGGGAAGGTCTACAAGCCCTTTGGCAATACCACATGGCTGCCGGGAAATCTAATGACAAGCTGCGTGGTCGTCCTCGGCTGGGGATACCTGATCTATACGGGAAGTATCTCGACGATCTGGCCGCTGTTTGGCACCGGCAATCAACTGCTGGCCACGATCGCGCTCGCCGTCGCTACGACGTTCCTTATCAATATGGGCAAGGCGCGTTATGCGTGGATCACGTTTCTTCCCATGTGCTTCGTCGGCATCACTACGGTGACCGCCGGGGTGCTGTCGATCAAAAATATTTTCTGGCCGCTGACCTCGCAACCGGGCAAGGTCTTCGCCGGCTATCTCGATTCCATCCTGATGGCTATCTTTATCCTGGGAGTGGTGCTGGTTGTGTTTGACGCCGTGCGCCGCTGGATCGCTACGCTGAACGGAGTGCCCGCGCCTAAAGACGCTTTTGGCACGCCGGTGGCCGAGAACGGCGAAATCAGGATGGGCTGCTGCTAGGGCTGCCAATGGATTTGCCGTCGTTGAAACGGGCCCAGAAATCCGTCGACGTGAGCACCGGCGTGATGTCGAAGTCAATCAGATCGTCCCACCGGCTGATCCAGACGTTCAGCGCGGCAAGGCTCGGCGCCTCCATAATCTGAAAGCAGCGTGACCCGTCCTTCTCGATCCAGCTGGCCTGATACGTGACCCCCTCGGGCAGCATCCGCCCGCAAATTCTGAAACGCTCGCCGACCGGACCGGGATCGCCCTGCTTGAACCGTTCAATCACCATGAATAGCATGGACAAAGTTTAGACGAAGGATGCACATACGAGGTGAGCACGGAATCAAACTCGCAAAGCGGACGCGGGCGGAACGGCGAGCCCGGGCGCCCGGACCCGAATCCGCCGTCCCGCAGCCGGTTTGTCTTCATTGGGAACTCTACAAGGAACTTTACCCGGAACCCTCGGTGATCCGCATCATTGACCCGCGCTCTTTCAAGATGCTATAAACATTTGCTTTGTGCCGCAGGTGTGCGCGTTTGATCGGGCCCGCCGGCGGCAGGATGTTCCGACGCGGCCAAATCGGCACTCCTTTATTTTTATGCCTTGCGGTGGAAGCGTGATCGGAACTCTGGCAGCGACGTTGTGCGGCCCTGGGATTAACCCGCAACAATCACCGCTCCGGAGAAATCACACGTAAAAACCCTGAGTCGAGACCACGAGGAGGATTTGTGATGCGTACCTGCCTAACAGGTAGATGGACTGCCAAGTTTGCGTCCGCCGGACGCGAGATCGCGAGAGCATCCGCAGCTCTCACGGCTTTGTTATTAGTGACAACCACCTGCGCGTTGGCGCAACCCGCTGAAGCAGGTGGCGAGGCGGCCCTCAAGGTTCCCGACCTTTCCACTGTTTCTTTTCTCGGCATGAATGGCCACAACCTGCTGCTGATCGGCATCGCCTTCTGTGTGTTTGGGTTGCTTTTCGGGATGGCGATCTTTATGCGGCTCAAGAATCTGCCGGTTCATAAGGCGATGCTCGACATCTCCGAGCTGATCTATGAAACCTGCAAGACGTACCTGGTGACGCAGGGCAAGTTCCTGATGCTGCTGTGGGCCTTCATTGCGGTGGTCATCGTGATGTACTTCGGCTGGCTGGCGCCGGTGCCGGGCAAGCCGATTTCGACGACTCTTCCGATCATTCTGGTATTCAGCATTATCGGAATGGCGGGAAGCTACGGAGTGGCATGGTTCGGAATTCGCGTGAACACCTTTGCGAATTCGCGGACGGCGTTTGCGTCATTGCCGGGCAAACCGTATCCCGTGTACCAGATTCCGCTGGAAGCGGGCATGTCGATCGGCATGATGCTGATCTCGGTTGAATTGCTGATGATGCTGATCATCCTGCTCTTTATTCCCGGCGACTATTCCGGACCATGTTTCATTGGATTTGCGATTGGCGAGTCGCTGGGCGCGGCGGCGCTGCGTATCGCGGGCGGCATTTTTACGAAGATCGCCGACATCGGCAGTGACCTTATGAAGATCGTCTTCAAGATCAAGGAAGACGATGCGCGCAACCCCGGCGTGATTGCCGACTGTACCGGCGACAACGCGGGCGATTCGGTAGGACCCTCCGCCGACGGTTTCGAAACCTACGGCGTCACGGGCGTCGCCCTCATCACCTTTATCCTGCTGGGCGTGAAGGACCCGCGCGTGCAGGTACAACTGCTGGTATGGATTTTCGTCATGCGCGTGGCGATGCTGGTGGCGGCCGCGGCAGCGTACTTCATCAATGGCGCGCTGGCCAAAGCGAAATATGGCAATGCGCACGAGATGGATTTCGAGGCTCCGCTGACTACGCTGGTGTGGCTTACATCGCTGATTTCCATCGGCCTTACCTACATCATCTCGTACGTGATCGTTCCGGTGCTGGGCGATCCTGCGACCGGCGATTCCACCCAGTGGTGGAAACTGGCGACCATTATTTCCTGTGGCACGCTGGCGGGCGCGGTCATTCCTGAACTGGTGAAGGTCTTCACCTCTGTGAACTCGCGGCACGTGCGGGAAGTCGTGAAGTCGGCGGAGGAGGGCGGGGCATCGCTCGGCATTTTGTCGGGCTTCGTGGCGGGCAACTTTTCCGCCTACTACCTTGGCCTCTCGATGATGGTGCTGATGGCCATCGCATACTACATGAGCACCATGGGTCTGGTGGCGTTCATGATTGCCGCTCCAGTCTTCGCATTTGGCTTGGTCGCATTCGGATTCCTTGGGATGGGCCCGGTGACGATTGCAGTCGATTCCTATGGCCCGGTCACGGATAATGCGCAGTCCGTATACGAACTTTCGCTGATCGAGCAAGTACCGAATGTCGTGGCGCAGATCAAGAAAGACTTCAACATGGAGGTCAATTTTGGACGCGCCAAGGACCTGCTGGAAGAAAACGACGGCGCGGGCAACACCTTTAAAGCGACAGCGAAACCTGTGCTGATTGGCACTGCCGTGGTAGGTGCGACCACCATGATTTTCTCCATCATCATGGCCCTCACCGACGGCCTGACGGCGAATGTCGACAAGCTCTCATTGCTGCACGCCCCGTTCTTCCTTGGGCTGATCACGGGCGGCGCGATGATCTACTGGTTCACCGGCGCTTCCACGCAAGCGGTAACGACGGGCGCCTATCGAGCCGTCGAGTTCATCAAGGCCAACATCAAGCTGGAAGGGGTGGAAAAGGCCTCCGTGGCCGACAGCAAGAAGGTGGTCGAGATCTGCACCAAGTATGCGCAGAAGGGCATGTTCAACATCTTCCTCGCGGTATTCTTCGGAACCCTGACGTTTGCGTTCGTGGAGCCGTTCTTCTTTATCGGCTACCTGATTTCGATCGCTCTGTTTGGTCTCTACCAGGCAATTTTCATGGCCAATGCGGGCGCGGCCTGGGACAACGCCAAAAAGATTGTCGAGACGGAAATGAAGCAGAAGGGCACTCCGCTGCACGACGCGACCGTGATCGGCGATACGGTGGGCGATCCCTTCAAAGACACGTCCTCGGTGGCCATGAACCCGGTCATCAAGTTCACCACGCTCTTTGGATTGCTGGCGGTGGAACTGGCGGTTTCGCTTTCCCGCGATCAGGGTTCTGGCCTGACTCACGGTTTGGCGCTGGCCTTCTTCGCGGTTTCCTTCTTCTTCGTCTACCGGTCGTTCTACGGGATGCGGATCGGATCGAACTAGAGCTTCTTAACAGGAAACAGAAACGCCATCCGGGTTGCCGGGTGGCGTTTTTGTTTTTGCAGCTTGGGGGCTGCGGATCGGGCGGAGCGGAAAAGTCCCAAGCGTTTGGGTGGCGCAGCGGTTTACCGCTGCGATCTTCGCTCGTCTATCAAAGTCGGGCTTCAGGCCCTGAGGGTATGAAATCTTTGTGCTTGCGCATGCTGGCAATATATCCCGAAATAGCGTCCCTGGCCATCTCTCGCGCCTCATCCACGGTGCGCCCGTAGGTGACACAACCGGGCAGCGCCGGCACCAGCGCGGTGTACCCACCCTCGGGTTCGGGCCGAAGCATGATGTTGTAGTGGTAACGGGCCTTGGCCACGGAGGGATCCTATCGTGCGGCAGAAGTGCGGTCAACAAAAGCTAGGGCGGACGAGGCCGTCCGCCCCACACACTTTACAGCGAACTCATATTCGACAAAAACTGACTGTTCGCGGTAGTTTTGCTGAGCTTATCGATCAGCAACTCCATTGCCTCGACCGGCGACAGCGGGTTCAGCACTTTGCGCAGCACCCAGATGCGTTGCAGGTCTTCCTTAGGAATCAGCAGCTCTTCTTTACGCGTGCCCGAGCGCTGAATGTCGATGGCCGGGAACGTCCGCTTATCGACCAGCTTGCGCTCCAGAATAATTTCGCTGTTGCCCGTGCCCTTGAATTCTTCAAAGATCACGTCATCCATGCGGGAGCCGGTGTCAATGAGGGCTGTGGCAATAATGGTCAAAGAACCGCCTTCTTCAATGTTTCGCGCAGAGCCAAAGAACCGCTTCGGGCGCTGCAACGCATTCGAATCGACGCCGCCGGAGAGCACTTTGCCCGAGGGCGGAACGATGGTGTTGTAAGCGCGCGCCAGGCGCGTAATTGAATCGAGCAAAATAACGACGTCGCGTTTGTGCTCGACCAGTCTCTTCGCCTTCTCGATCACCATCTCCGCAACCTGCACGTGCCGCGCCGCGGGCTCGTCAAACGTCGACGAAATAACTTCGCCCTTCACCGACCGCTGCATGTCCGTAACTTCTTCCGGCCGTTCGTCGATCAGCAGTACCATCAAGCACCACTTCCGGATGATTCGCTGTAATCGAGTTGGCGACATTCTGCAACAGCATTGTCTTGCCGGCTCGCGGCGGAGAAACGATCAAGCCGCGCTGACCTTTGCCGAGAGGCGTGAGCAGATCCATGACACGGGCGCTGATGTTCTCGCGCACGGTCTCGAGCTTTAAGCGTTCCTGCGGATACAGCGGCGTCAGGTTGTCGAAGAGGATCTTGTTGCGCGCCTCGTCGGGCGATTCGAAATTGACCGCCTCGATCTTGACCAGCGCGAAATACTTTTCGCCCTCATGCGGAGGACGCACCTGGCCGCTGATGGTGTCGCCGGTCTTCAGGTCAAACTTGCGAATCTGGGAGGGCGAAACGTAAATGTCGTCCGGGCCGGGCAGATAGTTGTAATCGGGAGAGCGTAAGAAGCCATAGCCGTCAGGCAGGATTTCCAGCACACCTTCCGCGAAAATGTGTCCTTCTTTTTCGCTTTGCGCCTGCAGGATCTTGAAGATAAGGTCCTGTTTGCGGAGTCCGCTGGCGCCAGGGAGTTCCAAGGATCGGGCGATCTTGGTCAGCTCCGTAATATTCTTCTCTTTCAGTTCTGCGATTGTCATTCGTCACCTACAGGTTGGATTTTTCGGGAGGGGATTATCTCTCGGGGGAAAATCTTGCCGCCGTGTGGGCACACGGCGGGGCTGTTTCAGGCAGCCCGCCGTTGTGCTTCGGCAAAGTTTTCAGGTTCACTTAACACGTCGTGACGGTCGGCCACGGCGATCTTATCGAACACGTCATTCATGGTTTCCTGAATCCGGGTGTTCGGCCGGTGAAATTTCCGCGTCGCCTTCGATGCCAACTGACAAAGCATGTAACGGTTCCGCAAAGTGTGCAGCGCGTCAAAAACACGATCAGAGCGCATTCTAAGTCGTTCTCCTTCTATTAAGATTTCGGGCTTCGAATCACGTCGCTCATCCGCTGGGCGAGCGGTCGCCTACAGGCCCCTACAACATTCGACTGGATGAGACGGATTTGCCAGGACTACCTAAAATAGATGCCCCGCCATACCCCAAAGTTGCTCAAATTCCTGTACTTGGATGCCTGGTACTTGGAACCCCAGGACTGGCAACCGCCGGAGCCCGCAATTTCGCGGATGGGAGCGCCCGGGCGTTTGGAATCCATTCATGTCCGGGAACGGGATCAGTATAGCAAACGACAGGAAGCGGTCAAGGATAATTTGAGACCGCCCGTGATCACGCGGATACCGACTAAGTACAGCATTTTCAAAAAGTTAACAATGAAACTACTTCAGTGCGTTCAGCCGGGCCGAGAGCCGCGATTTGTAGCGAGACGCGGTATTTTCGTGCAGCACGCCCTTCTGGATCGCCTTATCGAGCGCCGAAACCGTTTCGCGATAGGTCTGGGCCGCCGCCGTTTTGTCGCCCTTTTCCAAGCTCTCGCGCAGGTCACGCAGCGAGGTGCGGAGGGAAGAAGTATTCTTCCGGTTGCGGGTGGTTCGTTTCTCTGTCTGTCGGGCGCGCTTCAGCGCCGAAAAATGATTGGCCATGAGCCTGTTTACCTTTAATTGTCCTGGATCAAACTTACTAAATTGGACCAGGAGGATATTCCGGTGGGAACCGAAGCCCTATTCTACGGGAGCGGCGGGTGTGGGTCAAATAGAACGTGTAGCGCGGACACTCTTGTCCGCGTGCATGCAGCGGACAAGAAGCCTGCGCGGACCGGAGTGTCCGCGCTACACTGGCAACAAAACACCATAGAGGCTTCGAATGAAAGCGCTGCTGCCATGGTTCTACACGCTTGCTGCAAGTACGATGCTCATGGTCGGAATTGCGTCCGCACAAGACGCGCCCAAACCGGACAGCAACGCCACCGTCACCATCGTCACCGCTGGTGACATCTCCATCACCAAGGCAAACGGCAAGACCGCCGTGGTCATCAATTTCGTGCCCTGGCAAGGCCTCGACGGGCGACACGCGCATCACGATTTCAGGCCCATATTCTCTTGACGCGAACGGAGGCGTGAAGGAAATCAAGGGGCCGCTGGGCGTTGAGCTACACGTGCTAAGCCATGAAGAGTTGCTTCTTGAGGCCCCGGAAATCGCCACCTGGGAGCACACCCACAAATTCACCGAATACACCGCCTGCAGCAAGATCCCCGCTTTCCCAGCCTGCGGCCATCCCGTCTGCGACCAGTTTGGACATCCAAAGGATCAGTGCCGCTACAACAGCGAGTCAGGCTGCGCATGCGTGGCGCCGAACGGCGGACCGTGTGGGGAAACGACGAGTAAGACCAAGGATGGACAAAATCCGGCTGTGCTCGCCAGATCACCTGATGCGGCGGAATGAATCCTTTTCGTAGCCACGGAGTTGCGGGTCAGGGATCTGCCGGCCGAACGCATCTGAAATCAAGGGTTTCAAGCATGGCTTGATTTTCGCTTTTCCGCCTACTAGAGTTATGGCTCGTTTCTAGTTCGGCAATTCCCCTCAACCAAATTCGAAGGAGAAACTCTGATGTCCGCTCCCAGCCATGCCCCAACGCCCGAATTCCTGCTCACCTATCGCGACATGATGATCGCGGGCCTCGATCGCGAAGTGGACAAGACCAGAAAAGTTCTCGCGGCCGTGCCCGACGCCAAGCGCGACTACCGTCCCGAACCTTGCGCTCGAACCGCCTGGGATTTGGCCTGGCACATCGCCAGCTCCGACGTTCATTTTCTCGACGGCATTGCGGATCTGAAATTCAACATGACGCCCGCAGACGACAAGCCGAAGACCACAGGCGAACTGGTCGCCTGGTACGACAGCAACATCGCCCGCGCCTCCGCTCGCGTGCGCGCCATGTCCGCGCAACAACTGGGAACCCCGATCGAGTTTTTCGGCGTCTTCAATCTACCCGCCGCCTTCTATCTGCAATTTCAAAACAACCACAGCATTCACCATCGCGGAGAACTTGCAACCTATCTCCGCCCCATGGGATCGAAAGTCCCGCAGATCTATGGCGGCAGCTACGACGAACCATTTCAGCCGCCCGCCTCAACCAGCGCCGCATAAAAGCGCGGCGGTCGTCGCGCGTCAGGAATTTTGAAGGGAATAAGCCGCTTGAAAGGGCGGCTTTTCTATCGCCCAGCCCAGAGGATTTCGACAGGATATTTAGCGAATATCCGATCTGCGGTGAGGATCACTCGCTCTTCAAGAATTGCCTGGGCAATGAGCAGATGATCGAAGGGATCGTGGTGATGCAGAGGAAGGCTAAACACTTTCAGGCTGTGCTCCAGCGTCACTGGAAGGGTGCGGATGCTCTGTTGGGAGAGTTTCCTGGGAACATAGCGCTCTGGAGCTTCCGGTAGTTTGTACTTACCAAGCCGTGCCTTGATGGCGATCTCCCAGGAACTGACCACCGAGAGACAGACGTCGGAACTCCCGTCCTCGAGAATTCGCAAACCCGCATCCGCGATTTTCTCCACCGGACCGACGCTCCAAAGCCAGACCATCGTATCCAATAGGTACTTCATTTATGCTTACCGCGCACTGGCTTCGACAGCTTCCCGCCGTAGAAAAGTTTGAGCAGGTCGTCGGGCAGCGGAGCGTCAAAATCATCTGCGATCCAAATCTTCCCCCGATCCATTCCCAAGAGACGTTTCTTGACGGGCTTGTTTTCGATTCGAACCAGGCGGGCCACCGGCACCCCAGCCCGGGAGATTGTCACTTCCTCACCGTCGGCCACCTTCCGTAGCAGCCGCGAGAGTTGGGTCTTAGCCTCGTGTACGTTGACTTCCATAAATTCAGAGGTTAGCTAAGTCATCGGACTAAGTCAAGTAATCACGGGTCACGGGGCGCCGGTCATCGGTCGTCGGTCGTCGCCGCCGTTAACGGCCCGCCGTCATCCGTTCGAGGGCGCCGTCATAGCGGCTGGAGTTTTCCCGTGACCCGTGACCGCTGACCGGTGACCCGATTCTTCCACCCAACAGTCCCGTTACCTCCGTCATCTCGTCGCCGTCCTTGCGGTCGGTCATCATACAGAGAGTCCTCGGAAATCTCGCCCACATGAATATCGATGATCTGCTCCGTATTGCCATGGAACGCCGCGCCTCCGACTTGCACCTCAAGGTCGGCAACTATCCCCACCTCCGCATCGATGGCGACTTATTTCCGCTGACCGATCAGCCGCGCGTCTCCGCCGAAGACATGCTGAATATGGCCTTCAGCATGATGTCGGCCCGTCAGAAGCAGAAATTCAAAGAGACCACCGAAATCGATATGGCCTATGGCGTCGCCGGCCTGGGACGCTTCCGTGTCAACGTCTTTCAGCAACGCGGCAACGTCGGCCTTGTCCTCCGCGTGATTCCAACCAAGATTCGCGCGCTCGACGAACTGTTTCTGCCCAAAGTAGTCGAGCAGATTTGCGATATGCCGCGCGGCCTTGTACTCGTCACCGGTGTCACGGGCTCCGGTAAATCCACTACGCTCGCGGCCATGGTCGACCGTATCAATTCCACGCGCGCCGAGCACATCATCACCATCGAAGACCCAATCGAATTTTTGCACCGCGACAAAAAGGGCTACGTCAACCAGCGCGAGGTGGAAGTCGATACCCCCTCATTTTCCGCTGCCCTCCGCGCCAGCTTGCGTCAGGATCCGGACGTCATCCTGGTCGGCGAAATGCGCGACCTCGAAACCATCGGCACCGCTCTCCACGCGGCCGAAACCGGCCACATGGTCTTTTCCACCTTGCACACGCTCGATGCCGTCGAAAGCGTCAACCGCATCATTGCCATCTTTCCGCCGCCCGAGCAAAAACAGATCCGCCTTCAGCTCGCGGCGGTTCTGCGCGCCATCGTCAGCCAGCGCCTCGTTCGTCGTTCCGACGCCGACGGCCGCGTGCCCGCGGTCGAGGTCATGATCAACACTCCCTACATTCGCGAGTGCATTCTCGTTCCTGAGAAAACGCGCGCCATTCGTGACGCCATCTCCTCCGGCACCTCGCAATATGGCATGCAGACCTTCGACCAGTCGCTCTGGGATCTCTTCCAGGCCGACCTCGTCAACTACGACACCGCCCTCGAGAACGCCTCCAACGCCGACGAATTCAAGCTCCGCATGCAGGGCATTGCGTCGACCGCCGACATTTCACGGCAGTCCATGCAATCGGCTGGATTTGGAAAGTAAGACCGAACCGAGAACGAGTTCGATTCAGAATTTGCCGCTGGTGATGTTCTTCCTCTCTTGGGCGCGCACTCCGCGCGCCCTTTTTTCCGGCGTCTCGATCGCAACGGGATTGGGTTATAGCGCCTTCGACATCTGCACCAGATGCACCGGCTGATTCGGGGTGGCTTGCTCGTCAGGAAAGGGCTGTGTCCCACTCTCTTCATAGCCCAGGCTCCGGTAGTAACCAGGCAAGGGCAGCCTCAAATTGACGAATGTGAGATCCATAAACCGGCAGCCCGCCTTCCGGCAGTGCTCTTCGGCGGAGGCAATCAATTGCCTCCCGATCCCCGTCCGCTGGCGCTGTGGGTCGACCGAGAGTAGCCCGAAGTAACCGCGCTCACCGCGCACTTCAACATACACACACCCGCAAAGGGCGCCTTTCTCGAAAAATAAAATGAACTGTCCCTTCCGGAGCAACTCGGCCACTTTTTCAGGATTCGTGCGATCGCCGGAGATAAAGAACCGCTCCGGTTTGAAAGCAGCATTGACCAGCGCGGCGATAGCCGGAGAGTCGCTGGCCTCGGCATAACGCATGGCCGGAGGATTCATCAGCTTGGGATTTTAGGCTACCGGATAGGAATGACGAAATGGCCCGGCCGGCCCTCAGTTCGGCTTGCGCCCGCGGCTGTCGGCCAGATACCGCAACATGATGGAGTCGGTTGCGCTTTGAAATTGCTGGTCAATTTCCGGGGTCCGCGGCGGAGCCTCGAGCCGCAGCGTCTGCCGCAGTTTTTCGCCCATCTCGGAGTCGCTCGTCACCACCTGCATGTAGAACCATAGAAAGTGCCGCATCTGATCGACCACCGATTTAAGCACGTTGAGCGATTCCATCTGCGACGACGAGGAGAGCGTCTCCAGCAATTCCGGGTCGGTAGGGGCTTGCATGGCAGCGCAGTTGAGTTCGCTCTGGATGATGCGCAGGTCGTCCGTCACGCGCATAATCCGTAGCTGAATTTGTTCCATGCTTTCCTGGTTCTCGCGATCCATGTAGTCCTTTCTGCCCGCCCGGCGCGATCCCACATCATTCAGATCGCCTATTCAAGATCGCACCTTGAACCCAAAGCGCAAAGATTCCCCGTGTGCATGAGCTTCGGTAATTCAGGTTACCTTCGGTGAAATCAGGCTCTGGACAAGGCTTTTCACTAGTTCAACACACTGGCGTGCGCCCTTCGGACGGGAGTAACGCGTTACCCCTCCCACTTACCTATGCCGTGTGTCGAGTTAGCTCCGCGGAAAGATTCAGCTGCGCCCCGCGGATTTCGGGCACGGAAACGACCCGCACCCCCTGCGCCGGCGACTCCACCGCCGCCGCCAGCGCCAGCACCATCTGGCGTAAAGTCACCAGCCCCAAACGGCGCGCGCCCTCACGTGTGAACGGCAGCCACTCCGCCACCTTGTAGAAAGGCAGCAAAAGATAGGGCCAGCGATGCTCCGGGCCAAGCACGTACCATGGCCGCAGCACGGTCGCATTGAGCCGCCGCTCCCGAATCATCCGCTCACACTCCACGCGGACCGCAATGTAGTCCTTCATCATGGGCGCCGGATGGGCCACGCTCAGATAAACGAAATGAGGTATGCCGACGTCGCTCGCCGCCGTAATGGCCTCGCGCCCGGCGGCCAGATCGACCTTGCGGAATTCCGCGCCCGATGAAAAAGACAGGTTCGGCACGCCCACCAGGTGCACGAAAGTGTCGGCCGGACGGATCAGATGCTTGTAGCTCCCGGAATCGAGCGCATTGCCCGGCACCACCTCGCAACCGGGCGGTAGCGTGCCTTTTGACTCCGGACGCATCAGCGCCCGCACCCGATGGCCCCGTTCCAGCAGTACCGGGATCAGGCTGCCGCCCAGATAACCCGTGCCCCCGGTAATGAAGATGCACCGGGCATGCGCCGCCTTCGGCAGCGAGTTTACTTTCAGCAAAAGTCGAATGTCAGAGATAGATCCAGGCACGATCCAAGAACGCTTTCAGATGAAATTTGGATTTCTTCAACCGATTTCCGCGAGGACACTTCGGATCAGGAAGTTTAAATGATAACGGGCCCGGTGTGGTACAAACGATTTCCAAATGACCAAGCCATCAGCCCCCACCGGACTCGTGCGAACGCTCGGCCGCTGGAGCCTGGCGGCTCTGGCCATTAATTCCGTCATCGGAAGCGGAATCTTTGGCCTGCCCTCGACCGTTGCCGGCTATCTCGGCCCGCGCAGCGTCATCGCCGTCTTGATCGCCGGCGTCGCGATGGCCATCATCATGGGCTGTTTCGCCGAGGTCGCGTCGCAATTCTCGGAAGCGGGCGGACCCTACCTGTACGCGCGCGCCGCCTTCGGCCGTCTGACCGGCATCCTCGTGGGCTGGACTCTCTATCTCTCGCAGACCGCCGCCCCCGCCGCCAATGCCAACCTCTTCGTCGTTTATCTCGCGGAATTCTGGCCGCGCGTCAAAGAACCCTGGCCGCGCTTTTTGATCCTGACGTTTCTCGTGTGGCTTCTCGCTCTTATCAATACCCGCGGCGCGCGCCAGGGCGCGGTCGTCAGCAACGTGTTCACGGTCGCCAAAATTCTTCCGCTGCTTCTGGTGATTTTGAGCGGCGCAACCCTGACCCTCTTTCATCCCGCCCCCTGGACCGGCTCTCAGACCTATCCCGCGCACGCCTGGATGAAGGCCATTTTCCTGCTCATCTTCGCCTATGGCGGATTCGAATCCGCGCTCGCGCCCACCGGTGAAACCAGGAATCCGGCGCGCGACACGGCTTTCGCTTTGATCGCCACCGCGGCCGTCTGCACTGCGCTCTATGCACTGGTGCAATGGGTGGTAGTGGGGGTTCTCGGATCAGGCGCAACCAGCGAGCGTCCCCTCGCCGAAGTAGCTCGCATCACCCTGGGAAATTCCGGGGCGCGCCTGGTTGCGATCGGCGCCTTGGTTTCCGTCTATGGCTATCTCAGCGCGAAACTCCTCGGCATGCCCCGCGTCACCTTCGCCTTGGCCGAGGCCGGAGATCTCCCGCCCATATTCGCAGCCGTCAGCCGGCGTTTTCACACCCCGTGGTTTTCGATTCTCTTTTTTGCCGCCGCTGTCTGGGGCCTGGCGCTCGCCGGAAGCTTCGCCTGGAATGTGACGTTGTCGGTAGTCGCCCGCCTCTTTTATTACGGAGTAGTCTGCGCCGCGGTCATCGCGTTGCGCCGCAAAAAAGCCGGCCGCCCGGCGATTGCGCCCAGCAGCTTCCGTCTGCCTCTCGGGCCGCTCTGGTCGGTGATCGGTGTCGCCGTGTGTCTACTGCTGGCAACCCAAACCGACTTCAGCAAATCGGTAATCCTGGGCTTTATTGTCGCTGCCGCTGTGTTGAACTGGCTCTGGGCCCGCCGCGCCGGGACTTCCGCATGAGGTTCGGGCAGATCGAGGACGCGCCGCGAGGTGCTGAATTACAGTGGTTCCTTCGTGGACCTGGGTGGTTCACGATTTTGGCACCCGTTGCCGCCACATCAGGCTCCCGCCTCTTTCTCTATTGCCAGCAATTGCTCCTTCCGCTCAATTCCCCAGCGATAGCCGCCGAGTTCTCCGTCTTCCCGCACCACCCGATGGCACGGAATCGCGATCGCCACCGGATTCGTCGCGCACGCCCTTGCGACCGCGCGCGTCGCCTTCGGCATGCCAAGCTTCTTCGCGACTGCGCTATACGATTGCGTCTCGCCGCGCGGAATCCGCTGCAAATGCTCCCAGACGCGGCGTTGAAACGCGGTGGCGCGAATGTCGAGCGGCAACAATGACGCCCGATGCGTTTCCTGCCCGTTGATCAATTGCTCAACGCTCACCCGCCATTGCGTCAGCGCCGCATCGTCGCGCTTGCGCGCGGCAAACGGAAACTCCCGCATCAAGCCCTGCTGCAATTCGCCCTCTGTGTCCGCGAACTGGATCGAGCAGATTCCCTTCTCGGTCGCCGCAATCAGCATGCGTCCCAACGGTGACGAGGTAATCGTAAAACGCACCACTGCGGCCATCGCGCCGCGCCGGTACTTCTCCGGCGTCATCCCAAGTTGCGCGGACGTGCGCTCGTAGAGTCGGCTACTGGAGCCGTATCCAGCCGCATACAGTGACGTCGTCACATCATGTCCCGCCTGCAGGTTCTGCTTCACCTGGCGCAGACGGCAAGCGTCGATGTACGCCTTCGGCGAAACACCGAGCACTCCTTTAAACATGCGCTGGAGATGAAACGTGCTGCGGCCAAATCGCCGGGCGAGCGACGCCAGCGTCAACTGGTCTTCGAGGTTCCGCTCAACGTAGCGGCAGATTTCGCGCACCATCGCCGATTGCGGATTGCCATCGACCGCCTTCGGCCGGCAGCGCAGACAAGCCCTGAAACCCGCTTGCTCTGCCTCGGCCGCATGCTCGAAGAAGCGCACGTTCTGTCGCTTCGGGCGCCGTGCAGGACAGGAAGGCCGGCAAAATACACCCGTGCTCGATACGGCGAATACAAACGCGCCGTCGAGCGCGCTGTCGCGCTTGGCCACGGCCTGCCAGCGCTGATCTTCATTCGTCCCGCGGCTCGTCCCGCGGCTCGTCCCACGCTTCGTCCCGCGGATCGCTTCGGTGGAGTCTCGTCTCACGATGGATTCGATGGTTTCGTGCTCGGAAAGTATCGCATTGGTTGCCATGCGGATAACATAGGACAATCGCGGCACACGGACTATCCGAATGTTGCGGTCAAACTTAATCACCATGAATGCGGGCGAGATGGCGGATTCTTCAGCGCAGGCCACAATCTTGGCAATGCGAGTCGGCCACGAAATCGGGCTGGACGCGCGTCATCCTGGACCCGAATGGGCAAAGGCGAGCCCCATTAGCTTTTGCACCGACTGGCAAGGCCAACACCCCGATCCCGCTCGGGAGACCGAGGTTCGCGCGCTGTGGACTCCAATGTACTTCTACTTGCGATTCGTGTGCCGTTATCGCGAACTCTGTCTCTTCGAGGACTCCGACGCCAACGGCCGCCGCAATCATCTGTGGGACCGTGACGTGGCCGAGGCCTTCCTGCAGCCCGATCCGGCACAGCAGTTCTATTACAAGGAGTTCGAGGTCAGCCCGAATGGGATGTGGGTCGATCTGGACATCGGTCCGCGCAATATCTCGCGCCAGGAGCCTCCACGCGACCTGCAAAGCGGCCTGACGCGCTCGGCCTGCCTCGACGAAGAGCGGCGCACATGGGCCGCGGAACTCGCGATTCCGATGTCGGCGCTCACCCGGAATTTCGACCCCACAATCGTTTGGCGGGCAAACTTCTTCCGCGCAGAGGGCGCGCGCGAGACCCGCTTCTACTCGGCCTGGCAGCCGACCAAAACCGCCCAGCCCGACTTCCACGTTCCCGGGGCCTTTGGCTATTTGCGGTTCAGTTGAGGGTGATGAATCGTCTACTTCGCGAGTCCGGCGCGCTTCTTCAACTCAGCCAGCAGCGCAACGGCAGCATTGTAGTAAGTCTTGTCCGGATCCGACGTGTCGGCCCAAACCGCGTCATACACGATCTTCGCGGCTTCCTTGGCGTCCATGCGCAACGCCGCTCCCACCCGATCCGCCTCCTGGCGCGCGGCCCCATAACAGGCATGGCAGATGGCTGCCGGTTCGACCGTCCCATCATGATTCTGGTCGAGCGCGCAGCGAAATGTCGTTGCCGGCACTTGCGGTTGCGACGCGTAGATCTGCGACTTCAGTTCGCGCAGGCGCTCGCGTTCCTCGGCTAAGCGCTGCGCCTCTTCCGAGTGCACAGCAGTTGCGGTTGACGTGACAAGGGGCCCGGCCGCCACACTGGCCTTCCCTGGTTGTAGGCGCTCTTTGGACTTGCAGATCGGGCACGCGTCCATATCCGAGGGATAGTAGGCGCGGCACTTGGCGCACGGCATTCCGTAGCCCACACTTTGACTGGCCACTTGCGCTGTGGGAGGCATCAGCCCCGGCGCGGTAAGGGATGCGGCATGAACCGCGTTAACTTGACTTTGACGAACTGCTTTGACTCCAGTGCTTTCCATGATTCCATCCGGCGGCGGGTGGTTCCGCCTTAAGTATTCTAGGGTCGTTTCCCTTCGCGAAGCGATGCACTATAGTGCACTCTCCCGTAATGCCCGCTTGTAGCTCTCTTCTGTCGTTTATCCAACAGCCATTTCTCCACCGGTGTGAGTGAGGCCGGCGCGTCTGCTACTTGGTCGAGGTAATCATGCGCGCCGCTTCCTGCATGCGCGTCCGGTAGAGGTTCTCGTTGGGATCGAGGCGCGAGGCGATCTCCAGTTCGCCCAGGGCCTCCTCGTAGCGATTAAGAGCCATCAAGCACGCGGCCAGCGAATAGTGATTCTGCCCGCTCGGCTGGAGACGCAACGCTTCGCGAAACTCCTTTTCCGCGCCGGCGAGATCCTGTGTGTTGACCAGCGCGGTTCCGAGGTAATGATGGCCGAGCGCCGATTCAGGATTGAGCGCGACCGCCTTATGCAGCACGGTGACCGCTTCGTCGTCCTGGCCCGTAAGGAGCAGAGCCTGCCCGAGCACGCGGTATTCGGCTGCGCCCGCGGGATTCTGCACAATCGCGGCACGCAGTTCGCGGATCGCCGAGGGATAGTCGCGCTTGGCCATGTAGGCGCGCGCCAGGCAATTGTGGCCGCCCTCCCAGTCCGGCAACTGCCGGTAGACGGTTTTGAGTTCTACGATGGCGCTGTCAAAGTCTTCCTTATCGCAGAGGGTGTTGCCGAGGTTGCTGCGCACGCTCGGCTCGTCCGGCTTGAGCTTAAGAGCGGTGCGATATTCAACGACGGCCTCATCCAGTTTGCCCTCATCGCGCAATACCACGCCGAGATTGCTGTGCGCCTGCCAGAAGTCAGGGCGCAACGCCAGCGCATGGCGATACGCGATCGCTGCCCGCCGCATGTCTCCCTTGTCACGCTGGGTGACTCCCATGTCGAAATAGACATCCGCATTATTCGGCTCGAGTTGCAGCGATTCATCGAAAGCGTTGAGCGCCGCCTCGTAGCGGCCGTCGGAATAGTGAGCGAGGCCGAGGTAGCGATAGGCTTCGGCGTTTGTGGGATCGATACTGAGGGCCGTACGCGCCTCGGCAAGGGCATTGTCGGAGTCATTGCCCCGGTAGAAGTTGTATGAGAGCTCCGCGTGCGTCTCCGCCAGACCCGGCATGAGTTGGATCGAATCCGATAAGGCATCAAAGGCCTCGTCGATCCGCTCTTCCCGCCGTAGGACAGTACCGAGAACAAAGAGCGCTACGGCTCGGTTAGAACCACCTTGCAGCCAGGCGTGCAGCTTGTCTTCGGCCGCACTCAGGTTCTTCTGACGAACGAGAATTGCGATCTCGGCCGCCGCGCTGTTGCAGTTGCAGGCCGCTACAGCAGTGGCCGATCTTCCCTGCTTGTTCGGAGGCATCGACTTTTGAGAAGCGGCTGATGAACTGGCCAGAAAATGAATGAGACTCGCGTCCGCGCCAGCCTTCTGGAGGGTGCGGGTGCAAGCGGGCGTGATGCGGCACGCCAGTTGGAGATTCTCGCTCATCGCCAGCCGCCGGATGCGGGCCGAGGGCATTTCTCCGGCAAGGTAGAAAAAGATGTCGTCAAGGCCGCTACAGGTCGAAGAAGAAAGTCCACCTGCGGAAGATCTGGCTGAAGCTGACTCGGAGGTCAATTCTTCATCAGGTGCGCCAGAGGACGGAGCGCCAGAGGAAGAAGATTCAACGGCCAACGCGGAGACGGTCTCAGCCGGAGCCCGGAGAGAGCCGACCGCCGATGTTCCCTGCTCCGCCGCCAGCAGTCCGGCAAGGGGTAGAGCTACCAGGGGCAAAAGCCATCCCACCCAACTACGTTTCACGCAGACCTCCGGTGGCCAGAGCGGCTTGTGCCGCGAACTTCTCTTTGCTCAAAATAGCCCGCCGGCGTCACCCTCGATAGGTCACGGAAGTAATTGCGGGCCGCTGGCCTGCCGGACAATCCGTGGTGCGAAACTGAAGCGCGAAACTGATCCGTCAGACGACACTGCCGGCGTCAGTTGCGCTACACTCACATCAAGGAGCCGTCGTCCCTTTCGGCGAGACTCCGGCTTTGGAGGGAATATGGGTGAAGGTCTGTTTCAGCCGATGCACTTACTACTAATCCTTGCCATTGCCTTGCTCTTGTTCGGCCCGAAAAGACTGCCGGAGATCGGCAAGGGTATTGGTGACGGAATCCGCGCCTTAAAAGAGGGTATGAAAGAACAGAACGCCAAGGCTGACACCAAACCGGAAGAAAAGCCCGACGCCAAACCCGAGAGCAAGGCCTGACACGTCATCGCCTTTGTCCGAGTCAAACTCGCGTGACATATTCGGCAAGCGCCCGATATAATTTCCGCATCCAACATTGCTTAGTAGAACGGTGGCAGTCGGAACTTTCTGCCCACTTCCGCGACTGTCAATAATTGTGTTTCCCAGGATCCGAAAGCTGAAATCCTAGTTGTGCAATTCCAAATCATCAGGAGGAGTTCTGTGCGCAGGCAATTTGCAGTAGGTCTTCTTTTTTTAATCGTGATTCCCGCATTCGCCGACCAGATCGTTATGAAGAACGGCGACAAACTGACAGGTTCTATCACCAAGTCGGATGGAAAAACGCTGGTTCTTAAGACGGATTATGCGGGCGATTTGACCATCAAGTTTGATGCCATTCAAACCCTCAACTCTACGGACGACCTCCACGTGACGGCCGCCGGAAAAACAGTGGTTGGGCCGGTGAGCACCAGCGGAACGGAACTCGTGGTCGCGCCCAAGGCTGGAACTCCGGTTGAGGCACCGCTCTCCTCGGTTACCGTCATGCGCAACGCCGCCGAGGAAACGGCATATCAGAAGAGCCAGCATCCAGGCTGGGGCGAGGGTTGGGTTGGAGGTCTGAATCTGGGCTTCGCGATAACCGCGGGCAACAGCGAGACGAAGAATCTCAACGTCGCCCTCAACGCCATGCGCACCGGCGCGCACGACAAACTTATGCTTTATGAGAACTCGATCTATGCCGTGAACGACAAAGTCGTTGCGCCCGCGACCGGCCCGCAAACCACCGCCGATTCCAACAGCGGCGGATTCCGTTACGACCGCGATTTTGTGCCCCGCGTATTCGGCTTCGGCAGCGCGGACTTCTTCTCCAACTCTCTCCAGGATCTCGATCTGAGATCCATTCTTGGAGGCGGCCTGGGATGGCATGCCGTCAAGAGCGCCAACACGACCCTCGATATTCTGTTCGGCGGCAACTACACGCATGAGAGCTATTCCGATATAGCCAACCCCACGCCGCCGCCTAACACTTATTCCTACAGCCAGAACCTCGCGGCCCTGACGGTTGGCGATGCCTTTTCCCACAAGCTCGGCAAGAGCACCCTGGTCACGCAGGCCTTCTCGTTTTATCCCGACATCAGCGATACCTCGCAGTACCGATTCACCTTCAACCTGGGCACAGTTACCAAGCTGAATAAGTGGCTGGGCTGGCAGAATTCGGTAACCGACGTATTCGTCAGCAATCCGCCGATCGCTACGCCACGCATAGAAAGAAACGACCTACAAATCTCAACTGGCCTGAACATCTCCTTCAAGCACTAAAACAGGTTGCAGAGGGACGGGCGCAAAACCCGTCCCGACCTTCATGAAGCAGGACAGCCGGTGAAGGGACGGGCCAAAGCTCGAAGCCAGTAGCTCGAAATTTCTAGCCTTGTGTAATCTAGCCGCGTGCCACGCATCTTTCTAATCGATACCGATACCGCCTCCGACGACGCAGTCGCGCTCATCATGGCGCTCCGCGCGTCCGATGTTCGCGTCGCCGCCATCACCACCGTCGCGGGCAATGTGCCCGTCGAGCAAGCGACTCGGAATGCTCTCTACACGGTGGAACTGTGCCAGGCGAATGTTCCGGTGTACGCCGGAGCCGCCAAACCGCTGCTGAGAACCTATCAGAACGCCACCTGGTTTCACGGCCGCGATGGCTTGGGCGACCATAACTATCCCGTGGCACACCGTCCCGCCGAGGCCTCGCACGCGGTCGACGCGATCATCGCGACCATCGAAGCCAACCCTGGCATCGTCCTCGTTACGCTCGGCCCGCTCACCAATGTCGCGCTCGCGATGGCCAGAAAGCCCGAAATCGCGCGTCACGTCAGCCGGTGCGTAATCATGGGCGGTGCGCCCTGCTGTGAGGGGAACATCACTCCGGCCGCCGAATACAACATTTACGTCGATCCGGAAGCCGCGCGCATGGTCGTGCGCAGCGGGCTCACTATCGAGCTCGTAGGCTGGCATCTCTGTCGCGGCGGCGCCATCCTAAACGACCGGGACATCGCCCGCATTCTCGCCTTCCAGACTGACCGCGCGACCTTTGCCATCGAGTGCAACAGCCACGCTCGGCATGCACTCAAAGTTCAAACCGGCGAGGATGGCATTTGCCTCCCTGATCCAGTGGCGATGGCGATTGCGCTTGATCCCTCGATTGGCGTCGACGTAAGCGATCACTACATCGACGTGGAAACAGAGAGCGAATTGACCCGCGGAATGACGGTGGTCGATCGATTGAACGTCGCTGACGACGAACGAAACCGATCTGTCTGGGCGCCAGTGATCGCCGGCCGCAAGAGCCGCGTTTACTGGACAATCGACAATGCCCGCTGGAAGCAGGCGTTGGAGGCCGCGCTTCGCTAGTTCCGCTCTGCCACATAATCTTGTCATCCGGAGCGCGACGAAGGGACCATGCATTCCTGTTGCAGCGATTCAAAGCTGGACAGCGCTCCTGCTTGCGCCCGCACACTCTGCTATATTGTGCTCTCCACCGGAGGTCATTCCCATGCCCCGTATCGTTCGCTGTGGCTTAATCCAAGCCAGCAACGCAGCCCCCGCCGGCCGCTCGCTTAGGGAAATCAAGAAGGCCATGATCGATAAGCACCTCAAGCTGATCGCGCAGGCAGCGAAGAAAAAAACAAGGATTCTTTGCCTCCAGGAACTTTTCTACGGTCCTTATTTTTGCGCCGAGCAGGATGTGCGTTGGTACGACCTGACCGAACGCGTGCCGGGCGGGCCGACGACCGAACTCATGCAAAAGCTGGCCGCCAAGTATGGCATGGTCATTGTCGTGCCCGTCTACGAAGAACACATGCCGGGTGTCTACTTCAACACGGCCGCCGTCATCGACGCGGATGGCAAGTATCTTGGCAAATATCGCAAGCACCATATTCCGCACGTGCATCCCGGATTCTGGGAGAAGTTTTATTTCACTCCCGGCGATCTTGGCTATCCGGTATTTACGACGAAGTACGCACGCGTTGGTGTGTACATCTGCTATGACCGCCATTTTCCCGAAGGCGCGCGGGTGCTGGGTCTGAATGGCGCTGAGATCGTCTTTAATCCTTCAGCCACGGTCGCCGGCCTGTCAGAATATCTCTGGGAGCTTGAGCAGCCCGCGCACGCCGCCGCCAACGGATATTTCGTCGGCGCCATCAACCGCGTGGGCCGCGAAAAGCCGTGGAATATCGGGGAGTTTTACGGCAAGAGTTATTTCTGCGATCCGCGAGGCAAGATTTTCGCCCAAGCCAGCCGTGACAAAGACGAGGTGCTGGTCGCGGACATCGACTTCGACATGATCCAGCAGGTCCGCCGCGTCTGGCAGTTCTACCGCGATCGCCGCCCGGAGACTTACGGCGCGCTGACCGAGCAGTCGATAAGCATGGCGGCTGACTAGCTCTCCGTTCTCGATCGCCAGCCTTTGAAGAAACAGACAACCGACGTCTTCTACAACATGCCCACACTCTCTCGAATTGAGTCCTCTCCTCTCTATAACGAGGACCTCGCTCCGACGACCGCCGCGCAGCGCCATTGGGGGACCTACAACTATGCCGCGCTTTGGGTCTCGATGTCGGTCAACATCCTTACCTATATGCTGGCGGCCAGCCTGATTCAAGGAGGCATGAACTGGCGTCAAGCGGTTGCAACCGTCTTCCTCGGCAACACCATCGTTCTCGTTCCCATGCTGCTGAACTCCCACCCCGGCGCAAAGTACGGGGTTCCCTTCCCGGTTCTCGCCCGCGCCAGTTTCGGTGTCCTTGGCGCAAACGTCGCGGCCGTCCTGCGCGCCCTGGTCGCCTGCGGATGGTTCGGCATTCAAACCTGGATCGGCGGTGAAGCCATCAATACGTTGCTTTCGCTTGCCCCCGCCTGGCGCTCCGTGCCCCACGGCGCCGCCATCTGCTTCCTCGCTTTCTGGCTCATCAATCTGGCCGTGATTCTCCGCGGCATCGAATACATCCGCATTCTGCAAGGCATCAGCGCGCCAGTCCTCCTCGCGGTGGGACTGTTGTTGTTGGGGTGGGCTTACAAAACCGCCGGCGGCTTCGGACCGATGCTCTCCGTGCGATCGCGCTTCACCACGTTCCCCGAATTCCTCAAATTCCTGATCCCCGCCCTCAACGGCACCGTCGGTTTTTGGGCCACGCTCTCGTTGAATATTCCCGACTTCACCCGCTTCGCGAAGAGCCAGCGCCAGCAGGTCCTCGGGCAGGCGCTGGCACTGCCTACAACAATGACGTTCTATTCGCTGATCGGAATCCTGGTCACATCCGCCACGGTCGTTATTTACGGCACGGCGATCTGGGACCCTGTGCAACTTCTTAGCCGTTTCCACTCGCCGGTTGCGGTCGTGATCTCGCTCGTGGCCATCCTGCTGGCGACGCTCAACGTCAATATCGGAGCCAATGTCGTCTCCCCCGCCAACGATTTCTCCAACCTGTGGCCGCGCAAAATCAGTTTCCGCACCGGAGGCGTCATCACTTGTCTCATGGGTATCGCACTCATGCCCTGGAAGCTGCTCTCCAGTTACAGCACTTTTATTTTTGGGTGGCTGGGCGGATACTCGGCATTTCTCGGCCCGGTGGCCGGCATCATGATCTGCGACTACTTCGTGATCCGTCGCCGCGTGCTGCTCGTGGATGACCTATATCTGCGCGGTGGCGCTTACGAATATTCCGGCGGCTTTAACTGGCGAGCCATCGTCGCATTGTTCGCCGGGGCCGGCTTGGCCCTAGCGGGCCTGGTCTTCCCGCCTATGCGCATCCTTTATGACTATTCCTGGTTCGTTGGCTTCGCCGTTTCGTTCGTGGCTTACTACGCCCTCATGAAAGGCGCGCCCCGCCCAGTCTCTAAAATGGTTGCAGGATCAGCGGCCGAGTAAATACCTAACTCCGAAACGCAGTTAGAACTTCCTTCTTGTACTTCTCCAGCGTATCTTCCTCGTCCCCGCACATCAGATAAATGTTGAACTGAGTCACTCCGGCCCGAGCGAGCGCACGGAATTTTTCAATGTGCGCCTCCGCAGGTCCGAGCAGGCAAAAGCGGTCCGTCACTTCATCCGAGACAAACTCCGCGTTATTGCTGCCCACTTCGCAGTGATGCAGGTAATCATACTTGTCACGCGTCCGCACATAGGACGTCAGAGCCGCCGGAAGATCTTCCGGCTTGTAGCGCGAAATCAGATCGACCACGTGATTCGAAACCAGCGCCGGAAACCAGCGCACGCGCTCCCGCCCAACGTTCACATCATCGGAAATCCAAACGGGAGCAGCCGACATGATCTCAATCGCGCCGAAGTCGCGTCCCGCAGCATCCGCGCCTTTCTTTACGAAACTCACGCACCACGCAATCAGATCGGGATCGGCAAATTGCAGGATCACCCCATCCGCAACCCGTCCCGCCATTTCGAGAACCTTGGGACCGTAACCAGCAATCCAGATCGGCGGAGTTCCTCCGTTCGCCCAGGTCAGTCGCGCATGCCGTCCTTCATAGTCGATCTCCCGGCCGCTGGTTAGCGCGCGGAAATCCCGCACCGATTGCTCCAGTTGTGCGGGTGACACCGGCTGTTTGCCGAGCACGCGCCGCGAACTATCGCCGCGCCCAATGCCTAACTGCATTCGGCCTTTCGAGATGAGGTTGAGCGTGGCAAACAGGCTTGCCGTTACCGTGATGTCGCGGGTCGCGGGGTTGGTGACGCATGTTCCCAGCCGCATGCGTTTCGTCTTCGCCGCCATCAACGTGAGCATCGGATAAGGCTCCAGCCAGAGCACATGCGAGTCGAAGATCCATCCGTATTCGAAGCCCGCCTCTTCCGCCTGGAGGGTGAGCGCGAGAATGCGCTCGACCGTCATGTCAGGCTTGATGGTGATTCCGAACTTCATCGCGTCTCCTTACTCGCGTTGCAGCCTTCAGCGAAGGTCGGCAGTGTAGCATAGAAATCGCTCGCTACCGTTAAAGGAGAGACTCCGTGGGTTTCGACACAATCATCGTGAACGGCCTCGTCGCGACCGCAACCGATACCTACTCTGCCGATGTCGCGATCGAAGACGGCAAAATTGCCGCGATCGGACACAGCCTGCCCCGCGAGAACGCGACCAGGATCATCGATGCCGCAGGAAAGTATGTGTTGCCCGGTGGAATCGACGTACACACACATCTCGACATGCCCTTCGGCGGAACGACCAGCGCCGACGACTTCGAGACAGGCACGCGCGCCGCGGCTTTCGGCGGCACGACCACCCTGATCGACTTCGCCATTCAGTACAAAGGGCAGAGCCTGCGAATGGCGTTCGACGCCTGGATGAAGAAAGCCTCGGGCAAGGCCGTCTGCGACTACGCCTTCCACTGCATCATCACGGAACTCGCCGATGCCCAACTCGACGAAATGAACGCACTCGTTCGTGAGGGCGTGACCAGTTTCAAGCTCTTCATGGCTTATCCCGGTGTGTTCATGCTTGACGACGCCAGCATCTTCAAAGCTTTCCGCGCCACAGCAAAGAATGGCGGGCTCGTCTGCATGCACGCCGAGAACGGCAGCGCCATAGACGTGATCGTGCAGCACGCGCTGGCCGAGGGGAAAAAGGCTCCCAAATATCACGCGCTCACCAGGCCAACCACAGCGGAAGCCGAGGCAACATCGCGCGCCATCGCACTGGCCGAAATGGCTGGAGCGCCCGTCTACATCGTGCATCTTGAGCTGCAATGATGCCCTCGAAAAAGTGCGCGAAGCGCGTGATCGTGGCTTGCCGGTATATGCGGAAACCTGCCCGCAATATCTATATCTCTCGCTCGACAACATGGATGCGCCCGGATTTGAAGGCGCGAAATATGTCTTCACTCCGCCGCTGCGCGAGAAGTGGCACCAGGAAAAACTCTGGACTGGATTGAAGCGCGATCACCTCCAGGTCGTTTCAACCGACCATTGTCCGTTCTGCTTCAAGGAGCAGAAAGAACTGGGCAAAGACGACTTCACCAAGATTCCCAACGGCGGACCGGGAATCGAACACCGCATGAGCCTGATTTATTCAGGAGGAGTCGCGGCGGGGCGATTCAGCGTGAACCGTTTTGTGGAACTCGTTTCAACCACACCCGCGAAGCTGTTCGGTCTATATCCGCGCAAAGGCACCATTGCGGTCGGCAGCGATGCGGACTTAGTCGTTTTCGATCCGGCCCGAAAGCACAAGATCAGCGCGCAGACTCATCACATGCGCGTGGATTATTCGATGTTCGAGGGAATTCAGGTTACTGGCATGCCCGACGTAGTGCTGTCACGCGGGCAAGTGGTGATCGAGGGAGACAAGTTCACCGGGCGAGCCGGGGCGGGCGAATTCCTCAAGCGAGCGCTGTACTCGCAGCCCTAGTGTTTGTCGCCCTGTTCTGTGAAAAACTTTCCCGTCGCGCCGGACGAGAAATAGCGCGACGTGACCGTCTTCTTGCGCGTAAAGAACTCGACGGCGTCCCAGCCGTGGACATGCAGATCGCCGAAGAAAGAATCCTTCCAGCCGGAGAACGGGAAATACGCAGGCGACGCCGCGACGCCGATGTTCACGCCTACCATGCCCACTTCCACGCGGCGGCTGTACTCGCGCACGGCCGCGCCGTTTTCCGTGAAGATGGAAGTGCCGTTGCCCCGCGGATCGTTATTGACCAGCGCAATGGCCTCGTCGAGCGAATCGACATGCATGACGGAAAGCACCGGACCAAAGATCTCGTCGCGCGCGGCGCTCATCTCAGGTTTGACGCGGTCAAGGACCGTCGGGCCGACGAAGTTGCCACTCGCCGGCGAGTTTTTCGGATGACGGCCATCGACGAGCAGATGCGCCCCTTCTTTGACTCCCTTGTCGATGGCATCGTGAATGCGATCGCACGCGGCCAGCGAAATCACCGGCCCAAGACTCGATTTCGGATCGCGACCGTCACCGGCAACCAACTTCTCCGCTTCTTCTTTCAGCCTGGCCATGATCGAGTCGCGCGCCGCTCCGACCGTCACCAGCACCGATCCCGCCATGCAACGCTGCCCCGCATTGCCGAAGGCGCTGCCCAGCACATTCGACACCGTCTTATCGACGACCGCGTCGGGCATCACCACCATGTAGTTCTTCGCGCCGCCCAGCGCCTGCACGCGCTTCCCGTTTTCCGCGGCGCGCCGGTAGATATATTTCGCGGTGTTGACCGATCCCACAAAAGACACGGCGTTGATGCCATGATTGTCGAGAATGGCATTCACGACGTCGTGCGCGCCATGCACAAGATTCACCACGCCGCGTGGCAGCTTGATCTCTTCGAGGATGTGGCAGATCAGTTCCGACGTCAGTGGCACCTGCTCCGACGGCTTGAGGATGAAGGTGTTTCCGCAGACGATGGCGAAGGGCAAAAACCACATCGGAACCATCGCCGGAAAATTGAACGGCGTGATGGCGGCACACACGCCAACCGGCTGGCGAATTGTCTCGGTGTTAATACCGCGAGCCACGCCTTCGAGCACCCGTCCCTGCATCGTCATCGGCGAAGCGCAGGCAACTTCGAGAACTTCGATGGCGCGCGTGACCTCGGCTCGGGCGTCGGAGGTAACCTTGCCGCCTTCGCGCGTGATCGAATCAGCAAGTTCGTCAAGGCGGTGGCGGAACTGCTCGCGCAAGGCGAAGATAAACTCGGTGCGCTCGCCGACCGCGCGGCCACGCCAGTCCGGCAATGCGGCATTGGCCGCCGCGACGGCAGCCTCCACATCGACCGCCGTTGAGAGCGGCACGCGCGCCAGCACCTCTCCATTTGCAGGATTTGTGACGTCGAGATGAGTTGACGTTTGCGCGGCAACCCAGCGTCCGTCGATGAAGTTGAAGAGGATCCGGGGAGCGGATTTCTCGGCGACGAGCGCGGAATCGGTGAGAGTATCTGCGTGGGGAGCCATGGCGACCTCGTTGTTGGTTATCGGCTAATGCGAAGTGTATCGCGCAGTTTTATCACGTTTCGCGCGGCATGGCGACCTGTGCGTGTTGCACGCATGGTAAAATCCATGAGTTACGAATCGGTGAGTGGCGCACCCGGATGAAGGCGCCGCCGGTAGCAGGCCCGTAGCTCAGTCTGGTTAGAGCGCTTCCTTGACACGGAAGAGGTCGATGGTTCGAGTCCATTCGGGCCTACCATATTTTCCATAGGGATACAGAGAATCGCCAAAATTCTCTAGCCCGTGATCAGCCCGTGATTCGGGGGCTGAGCCCTTACAGAAGACTTCTGGATCCTTCGAGAAGTGCCAGCCACGCTACCTTCGCGCTGACCGGCGGGCATTCCTCTTGTGGCATTCTGAGCGCAGAGCGGCGGAGCTCTAACAGTTGTCTGACTACGGACGACGCAGATGGGGATACTCGCCAGAAGCAAGTCTCCCCTAAAGAGGCCGGACACATTTACGCGTGGACTGTCCCTTCGCAACTTCAATCCTCTCGCAGTTCGGCAGCTTGATCGACAACAATCTCCATAGGCTGGCAATGCAAATTGTCACAGATTGACGCAACGTCGCGATCTGCAGGAGAATAGTCGTCACTTTTCTTGGGGTTGGAGGAACCGCACAGTTAAGACGAGAGAGGAATTTCTATGTTCGGAAAACGTCACCACCTCAATGTTCGCGTTCTGACCGTGGCTTTTCTTTCCGCCCTGCTGGCAATTGCCGCTCGCCCAGCCGGGGGCCAAACAGAGCAGGTACTCCATAACTTCTGCGATAAAACCAATTGCGTGGACGGCGCTGCTCCCCTTGCCAGCCTGATCTCTGATCGCGCCGGTAACCTGTATGGAACGACTTGGGGTGGTGGCAGTGGACTATTTGGCTGCAGCGGTACCGTATTTGAGGTCTCTGCAGAGAGAGACGGAAGCTGGAAGGAGAAGGTTCTCTACTCCTTCGGCGCTGAACCGAACTGCGCTGACGGTGACTTGGCAGATGCGCCAGTGATATTCGATGGGGCGGGTAATCTCTATGGAACCACTTTGGCAGGCGGTTTGAGTGGATGTGGCGGCAACGGATGCGGCGTTGTGTACAGACTTACTCCAGCGGGAGATAGCTGGACGGAGACTGTTCTCTACAGCTTCACCGGCGGAACCGACGGCGGCTTGCCCCAAGGCGGCATGATCCTGGATGCGGCGGGCAACCTCTATGGCACAAACTCTGTAGGCGTCTACGAGTTGAGTCCGTCCGCTGATGGTTGGGGTGAGCAAGTCATCTATCAGAATGCCAGTATTGCCGGGTTGGCCATGCATGCTTCCGGAAACATCTTCGCGTTCGGACAGTCGCAGGTATTCGAGCTGTCACCCAATGGCAATGGCGGGTGGAACTCAACTGTAATTTACACCTTTGAAGATGGAGCCGCTCCGGGCGGCACATTCCTGCTCGACAAAGCTGGCAACCTTTTCGGAACCACATACAGCGGTGGCACCCACAACTGCGGAATGGTCTACGAACTGACCAATTCGAAGAAGAAGGGATGGGTTAACAAGATTCTCTACTCGTTCAAAGGTTCCCCGCAGGATGGCCGGGCTCCGTGGGGGATTGTTTTCGATGCTGCAGGCGACATCTACGGCAACACGGGATTCGGTGGCGAATTCGAAGACGGAACTATGTTCGAGCTAGTGCGGGTGGGCGAAGGCCTCTATACCGAGAAAACTATCTGGACCTTCGGAGAGAAGGAATACGTGCCTCGTGGCAGCCCGACTCTGGATGGTGCAGGCAACCTCTACGGCACTGCCGCGGGAGGATGGCGAGGATACGGAATTGTGTTCGAAGTGATTCCATAGGGCTGGACACGCCCCGCGCCACAGTTATTCGTGCTTCTGCGAAGTTGGTCCTCGAAACACTTTCAGAAAGGCGTGCAGAGGTTCCAGACAGCTATCCCGTGTTGACTGGCAACTCGTGCCTCTCTCGGCATTTTGGAGGCAGAGCGGGTGGGTTTAAGGGTAGGTCCTGATCGTAGATAGTTAATGCTGACACGCCGTTGGTCCGAGAAAAAGAATGATTGCGCGGCTTGGTCGGTTGCTGTCCAAAAGGAAACTCGTCCCGCACGGGAGCAGCGCAAAGAAGACTTAATCGCCAACGAAACTCTCTCTCTAGTTTTGATGCACACTGACAAAAAACCACCGCCCGGGTCCTGATCCCGGGCGGTGGTTGCTCTGGCGAGAGCCTTACTTTTCGTCCTATTTCCTATCCGTCTTAACGATTAGGACAGGAAGAATTCTTTTGCTACGGTGGCCCATTCCTTATCCGGAATCTGTTCGGCCAGGTTGTTGACCGCTACGCCGCCGTCCTGCGCCAGCGCGCCCGCGAACATCGGCATCCGTTTCTGCAAGCGTCCAGCCGACTCTTCCGTCCACCAGCGGGCCAACGCGCCGCCGAGGAGATTGCGGAAGTTCGTCTTCGCGTCGGGAGACTGAACCGTCACCAACCAGCCTTCGCCGTAGGAGTCTTTCTGCGCCAGCGTCGGATTCTGCGCCAAGCTGTCGTTAACGTCGGCGATGCTGCCCTCGATTGGCGAGACCATGTCCACGCTCACGCCGTCGCGGAAGAAGGTCGCAATCTTCTGACCCTGGCGAATCCACTGGCCGCGTTGCGGCAGCGTAAGGCGCTCAATCTTGCCCATCAGCTTCGAGGCGAAATCGTCCATGCCCACGCGGACCAGGCTGGGGCTCTCGCTCAGCGCCCAAGTGTGGCCGGGATGATAGCGAAGATTTTCGGGAACTCTGAATCCATTCACCAGTTCCGGAGTCGGACGAACCTTCTCGGCTTTCACGGGTGCTTTTGCTAGCGCGGGCTGCACCACCACTGCCTTATTGCTGTGGAAGTGATCGATCAGTAGGAAACTCACGAATGTGAAGAGAACCAGAATGACTGTCATAAACCCACCTTGTATTTCGAGGGCTCTTTCATTTTCAGGCCGCTCGCCACTATCGCTAAGGCACTCGCCGTGCCAAACTCGACGAGACCATGAATGATTTCCTCGCACGCGTTCAAGTGAATGAAAAGAGAAGTGTTTGCGGGACCAATGACGCGTGCCGCAAGGAATTTCCGCTGAAAACATCAACAGTGTTTTGATGAGATTTGCATCGGTAATTTCGGACGAAAACGACGGCAAGAAGTTGTAGAGTGCGAATGAGGTATGGAAACAATCACATACGGGGAGGGCATGAGGCGTAGCGTTTAACAACACTCTTTGCTGAGTATCGCAACATAATTGCGCGGGTCTTTATAACGCCTTCAGATTTCCACTAGGGACCCCTAATCCGACGGCGCGGGGGAAGAAACCACCTCGATAGTTATAGCGTCGACGGGGGTTGGCGCGATTACCGAGCGCCAGCGGACTTCCGGATTCTGGCGCTTAGCGGCAAGAGCCCGCGCGTGTTGCACCGCGTCTTTCGCCCCAATGGTTTTGCTCTCCGCGAGCCGGGCGCGAGCGAGAATTCACCAAGCTCCGGTCTCGTCGTCGCGCGCCTTTTGTTTCTAAAACGTCGATGACCTACCGTATCGCCGACTCTTGTTCGACCGGAGAACGCCCCTCTTCAGCAGTCCAGAAGTTTCATCAAACCTCTGTGCAAACCTACTTTCCCGCATAGGTTTTGGGTGAGCCAATACCCGCGCATAAGTCCCAGCCGACCGCGCACTGCGAAGCGCCCTGGGTGATGTCGTTGAAGTAGGCCGCATATTCCGACGGATTGGCGAGTTCGCCATACATCATGGTGAGTTCATCAACCGACGATTGCTGCTTACTGCCGGCGGCGTTGGCGATTCCGGCCCAGGTTGGCGTGCCCCAACTGGTGCCTCCTACGTCGTACCATCCGCCCTCCACGACGATGGCTGCGCAGCAGTAGTCGGAAGCGACGTCTGGAAATCCGCGATGATTGCCGACAATCTGGGAGATCCCATTCTGATAGCTGGGACGCGGTTCGTAGGGGCTGATATCGCCGCCTCCACCGCCATAGACTTCATTGATGAAGTTTCCGTTCTGATCACGATTGAAATAAGTGCCGCCGACGGAAACGACATTGGGCGAGGCGGTGGGATAGAAGCTGACTCCGAGGCCCTCATCGCCACTGCCCGCAAAATAAACGACGCCCTGTTGAGTGAAGTATTTGTCGAAGTTTTTTTCTTTCTTTTGTTCCCCATAGTCGCCAAAGCTCATGCTGACCACTCCGCCACCATTCTGGGCGACGAGCTGGCTGGCGAGCGTAATGGCCTTCCAGGTGGGGTCGGTTGCGCACTCGCCGACATTGCAGAGTTGGGAGACGACCAGGAAAAGCTTGGCCTGGGGCGCCATGGCATGAGCCCACTCGATATCCAATGCTTCTTCAACCAGCCAATCGCTGTAAGTCGGAGGGTGCTTTTTGCCGCTCCAGACCTGATTGACGGTAGTGGCCGGTATGCCGAATTGAGCATCGAACATGTCGAGGTCCGATTGAGCCGTGGGATAGTAGCCGGCGTCGACGATAGCGACTGCGCCTATGCCACCGCTGGGTACGTTGAGACTGGTGGCGATGGGGCAGCCCGACGGACCTTCTACGAGTTGGTACACACAGGCCAGCGAGCCAGGAGTCTCGTCGCCAGGATTCGGCTGAAGGTTGGGGCGGTCTGAATTAACGAAGAAATAGTTCGTAAAGGGACGACCCGACGTAGGGATACTAGACGCGGGATAGAGGATTTTGTGTCCGTCGTAGACTGACGCGAAACGAGTTTGAGCGGAGGCCGGGCAAAAAACCACTCCGAGCACAACGGCGATCGCAAACAGCACAGGGAAAATCCGAAAAGGGCGAGAAAAACGGTTCATTTGCTAGCTCCTCTGGCAGCGTCGTCAATAATGACGGCGGGCTGCCGGAAAAGCAAGCCAGAGTCGGCCCGACCGCGAAGAAATTGGACCGGATTGAAAACCGCGCTCCTCGGGGCTTCCAGTTGCAAACGGCTTTCACGATGACGCTTCAACCCAGGCGAGGACGGCCGTCGTCACCGACTGCCATGCCCGACCAAGCCATCGAACCGCATTTCAGGCCAAGGCTAGCCGTTTCAAGCAGATAGAATGAGTTTTGAATCTCTCCAGTTCCCTTGCCCCGTGGCCCCTAAAGTTTCCCGGCCATTGTGCCGATAGCCATCCTCATGGATATCTCATCGATTGCCCTGCAAGGGGTCGAGCAGGCCTCGGCGCAAGTGGATGCCGCAGCCAGTCAGATCGCATCTGCGGGATCCTTCTCAGGTAGCCCAGCTCCGGTCGACACGGTCAGTTTGAGCGAGGAGATGGTTGCCATGATGTCTGCCAAGACCGCACTCTCGGCCAATGTCGACGTGTTCAAAACCGCCGAGCAGATCCAGCAGAACGTCTTGAATGTGATGGCATAGGTTTCAGCACGTCAGTTTCAAAGCTACCCGGTCGGCCTTTCGGGCAGACAGCACCACTCTTACAATCTCTGGAAACCCTTAATCCATCCCGGCTCGCGTACGTGCTCTTCCTCCAGACGGCGCAGGCGAGCGGCCATGATTCCGGATCTGCCCAGATAGCCGACGATGCGGGCCGGGTCGGCGCGCTCAACCACCGGTAGCCGGCCGATGTCATTACGCAGCATCTTGGCTGCCGCGTCGTGCAGCAGTTCGTCGGGATAGGTGACGATTACGTTTTGTGACGCCGCCTCGATCACCCTCCTGGCGCCAGATGGATCTCGATCGAGTTCCCGCATCACGTCCCCGCGAGTAATCACGCCCGCCAGTCTTCCGTCGGCATCGATCACGAACATACCCTGGTGCTTCCGAAGTTCTGGATCGCCACGCCCGATGCGGTCGGCGAGTTCGCGCACTGTCATGTCTTGCGTCAGTTTCGGCGCCTCGCGATCCATGGTCTCGGAGACTCGCACTTGCTGCAGAACATCGGTCTCATACTCCTGATGAATGTGCAGGCCGCGGCGCGCCAGCTTTTCGGTCATGATCGATGCCCGGGGCATTAGCGCGACGGCAATGCCATCGGCAATCACGCTGACCAGCATCAGCGGTAAGACCGAGTTGTAATCGCGCGTGATCTCGAACGCAAAAATAATGAAGGTAAACGTCGCCCGCGAGGCTGCTCCGAAAACCGCGCCCATGGCCACCAGCGCAAATGCCCCGGCCGACAAGTTAGCCGCTGGATCAATGCGATCCATGCCAAGTGCGAAGACGCCGCCGAGTGCCGCGCTCGACATGAACATTGGCGCCAGCAATCCGCCCGAGGTTCCCGAGCCGAGCGAGATAACGAGAGCCGCTGCTTTGGCAACCATGACGAGCAATAGGAGCTTCCACGCCAGACTCGCGTTCAGAATGTCGCCGATTGTGTCGTAACCCACGCCGAAGACGCGCGGAACAAAGTATCCGATAACCCCTAAGCCCAGAGCGCCAATGGCCGGCCACCAGAGTTCGTCGACCGGCAGCTTCTCAAACTGATCTTCGACCCAGTAGAGCAGCTTGCTGAATCCAACCGCAGCCAGTCCGCAGATAGCGCCGAGCAGCAGATAAAAGGGAAGCGCGTGCGGAATACCGAAGTCCATGGCCGCGACGCTGAACATCGGTCCAGCCCCTAGAAGCTGCATGTGCACCGCGGTCGCGAGCGTGCTCGCGATTACGAGCGGGATAAATGACCGCGACTTGAATTCGAAAAGCAGAAGTTCGATCGCCAGGACTACGCCCGCAATCGGAGTGTTGAATGTTGCGGACATGCCGGCGGCCGCGCCACAGGCCAGCAGCACCTTGCGTTCCGAAGCTGTAGTGTGAAAAACCTGGCCGACAAGCGAGCCGACCGCTCCGCCAGTCTGAATGATCGGGCCCTCCGCTCCAAACGGACCCCCCGTCCCGATTGCAATCGCCGCCGAGAGCGGTTTCAGGATGGCCACGCGTGGCTCGATGCGGCTACGATTCACGAGTACTGCTTCCATTGCTTCCGGAATGCCGTGTCCCTTGATCTTGGGTGTGCCATATTTCGCCATGAAGCCTACGATGATTCCGCCAATGACCGGGATCACGATCACCCAGGCGCCAAGTTGCGTGTGGCGCGCGCTCACGAAGTCGGCCGCGAAGCGATGATAGAAGAAGATGTTGGTAAACAAGCCGATTAACTTGTAAAGCAGGTACGCGATCCCGCCCGCGAGCAGTCCGATACCTCCCGCCAGGAGGGACATGAGGACCATACGAAACTGCGCGGGCTCGCCGATCGCGACGGGTACGACCTGCGCTCCGGTCGCGGCCAGTGCAGGCGGGGCTGATTTTTCGCGGTTGCGGTCAGTGGCTGGACATGCTCTCGCCTCCTCTCGGATTTTTTCTTGCGCGTCTTACCACCTTCGAGCGCTCCCTCTCCCAACCGGGATACCCGAGCCTGCCTTGTGGCCATGGCGCGAGTCAACGCATCAATAAGCAAAGGGCCGCGCTTGCGAAGTTCCGCACGGTGGTGCAATGAGAGTTCGCGCAGAATTTTTTCGCCCTTCGCGGTTAGCCCAATCAAGACCTCGCGCCGATCTTCATCCGCCGGGTGCCGGTGCACGTAACCAGCGGCCGCCAGCCGGTTGATCAGTTCAACTGCGCTGTGAGGCTTAATCTGGAGTCTCTCGGCGAGCTCGCCGACCCGCGGTCGCGTGCCTTCAGGCAGGCCCTTCAAGGCAAGCATGAGCTGATGCTGCTGGGGCTCGACTCCGGCATCGCGCGCGGCCTGCTCGCTGAAGTGTAGAAAGCGGCGAATCTGGTAACGAACCTCCGCCAGAGATTCATACTCGGATGTGGATCGCATACGTCCCATTTGGGGTTAAAGCCTTTTCTATGAGTTATGTCGTGCAACGATATAGCTCACAATATATCGTACTACGATATAGATGCCTGAATCATCTTATGGATTCTACTCATACATGGCGCTTCCACCAGATTAGCGATAATTCCCTGCCTCACATTTCTTTGCCCCGCATTGACCCGCGCCATGCCCACGTTGCACAATTCACAAATTCGCCGCAAACGCGGTATCGCGAGGATGCCCAATGAAAGTTAGGTTTTTGCTTCCGGTCGCCGTTATCTGTCTCATTGCTTCTTTGGCCGCGCAGTCTCAGGCACCGGCGTCGGGCCGCCGCACCATCACCGAAAAGGACATCTTCGACTTCGTGTGGGTCGCTAACCCGCAGATCTCCCCAGATGGTTCCCAGGTCGCCTTCACACGCGTCAACGTCGATGACAAGCGCACGGGCTACGAAACATCGATCTGGATGGTTTCCACGTCCGGTGGCGAAGCACCGGTCCGACTGACCAGCGGCAAGCATGACGCCCAGCCGCGCTGGTCGCAGGATGGCAAGCGCATCGCGTTTGTGCGTGGCGGAGATAAGGGCGACGACGGCAAACCCAAACCCTCGCAGCTCGCGCTACTCTCGCTTGCTGGTGGCGAGGCGCGCGTCATCACCGATCTTGCCAGGGGCGCGGCTGGTCCCGTCTGGTCGCCCGACGGCAAACGCATCGCCTTCTTCAGTTCGACGACGCCCGAGGACACAGAGAAGGCCGCGCACAAGAAAACCGCCTCCGCCTCAGAACTCGCGACCGAGCATGAATCCGACGTTCATGTCATCAACCGCGCCGTCTACCGCAATAATGATGAAGGCTTTCTCGATTCCAAACATCACTCGCACATTTGGGTGATCGACGTGCCGGGCTACATTTGACGATCAACCCAAGCCAGTGCAGCTTACGAGCGGCGATTACAGCGAACGCGAAATTCGCTGGACGAGCGACGGCTCGCGCATCTACTTCTTGACCTCGCACGTTGACGAACCATACTACGAACTACCCACCACGGACATCTACTCAGTCACAACTGGTGGAGGCAAGCCGGAGAAACTCACCACGATTTCCATGGGTATCGGCGATTTCACGCTGAGTCCGGATGGACGGCGCGCCGCATTCCATGGGTCCGTCGCGCAACCGGTGCGATCCTACACGCAGCCGGACTTGTGGGTGATGGATCTCGCGCCCGGTGCACAGCCGCGTAACCTGACCGCGGATTATGACTATGACGTCGGCGACTCGGTCTTCGGCGATAATGCTGCGCCGCGCGGCGGCAACGGCGCGACCCTCCACTGGTCGCCCGACGGCAAGTGGCTCTATGACAATGTCGCCCGCGAGGGGCGCACGCCCATTATTCGCGTCGATGCAACGTCGGGCGCTGTCAGCGAGGTCACGCGTGGCAATCAGGCCGTACTCGATTTCTCGATGACGCCGGACGCGCACGGGACCGTCGCGCTGATTTCAACTCCGACCATGATCGGCGACCTGTTTGCGGTCGCGTCCGACGGCGCCGAGACGCGGTTGACCGACTTCAATCACAAGCTATGGTCACAGCTCAATCTCACCGAGCCCGATGAGATCGACTACAAGACTTTTGACGGGCGCAATATTCAAGGCTGGATTCAGAAGCCGCCCGACTTCGATCCGCACAAAAAATATCCGCTGATCCTCAATATTCATGGCGGCCCGCACGCCGCCTATGGATGGGTTTTCGATCATGAATTCCAGTGGATGGCCGCGAAGGGATATGTGGTGCTGTACATCAATCCGCGGGGCTCGACGAGCTACGGGCAGGAGTTTGCCAACATCATTCAATATCACTATCCGGGAGACGACTACCGCGACCTGATGGTAGGAGTCGACGAGGTTCTAAAGCGCGGCTACGTCGATGAACGCAAACTCGCCGTCACCGGCGGCAGTGGCGGCGGCGTGCTCACCGACTGGACCGTAACGCAGACGAATCGTTTCGCAGCCGCGGTGTCGCAGCGCGATATCTCAAACTGGGCCTCGTGGTGGTACACGGCCGATTTCACGCTCTTCCAGCCACGCTGGTTCAAGGCGCCGCCCTTTCAAGATCCGCAGGATTACGCCAACCGGTCGGCGATCACCTTCGTCGAGAAAATTCACACGCCGATGCTGTTCGTCCTCGGCGAAGATGACTCGCGCACGCCGCCCGATTCCGGCGGCGAACAACTCTTTCGCGCGCTGAAATATCTGAAGCGTCCAACCGCGATCGTCATGTTCCCTCGCGAGACCCATGAACTGTCGCGCTCGGGAGAGCCGTGGCATCGCGTGGAGCGGCTCGACTACATCGTCGGATGGTTCGACAAATGGATGATGGGGATTCCGCACCCGGAGTTCGACATCAAACCGGGCGCGGATCCAGCGGAAGCCGAGGATTGATCGTTTAGTTAAGCGTTCGATGAGCTTGCAACATTTCCCTCGACCCTCACGCCGTCTTGGCGAGCCTCAGTTCTTCCGCGCCCCGCACCGTGTAATGCTGGTCGGGAACCGGAAAGCCCGCGTGCGCAAAGGTATCGCGGATGAGCCGGTTGGTGTCGAAATATACCTGCCAATAGTGCGCGTTGTTGCAGTACGGACGAACCGCGAGCACTGGACCAGCAAAGTTGAAGGTGATGATCTCAACGTCGGGAGCGGGATCCGCGAGCACGTTCGGCACCTTGGCCAGGGCGGGCTTCAGCAGCGCGACGGCTTCTTGCGGATCGACTCCATGGGCAAGCTGCGCGGTCAGTTCCACTCGGCGGTAGGCGTTCGCGGAAAAATTCTGGATGGTGTCGCCGAAGATTTTCCCATTGCCGAGGATCGTTTTCACGTTGTCCGGCGTGTTGAGCGTGGTGGCGAAAAGGCCAATCTCTTCGATCGTGCCGGTCACTCCGGCGGCGGTCACGAAGTCTCCCACCTTGAATGGCTGGAGAATCACCAGGAATACGCCGCCGGCGAAGTTCGAAAGCAATCCCGACCATGCCATGCCGATCGCCACTCCGGCGGCCGCAATCAGCGCCGCAAAGCTGGTGGTCTCGATACCGAAGAAGCCCAGGATGGCCACCACCAGCACGATGTTCAGGAGCGCGCCGACAGCCGAGTTGATGTAACGAATCAGCGTGGGATCGATCTTTTGCTTCCGCAGGGCGCTCCCAATCAGGCGCAGTGAAAGGCTGATCAGCCAGCGGCCGATTATCCAAAGGACAATCGCGCCCACAATCTTCAAACCTACGGCGGTGAGCACGGCGGTTACCGTCTGCATCATAGCGTTGATATTGAAATTCATACTGTCTCCTCGGCGGACTGGCTGCCTTCATTTGATCGGAGCATTCTACCCGCGGGTGGGAGGATTGGCTACGGGGCAGCAGTGGAATGATTGCCTGGACGAAAGGCGGACAAGAGAATCCGGCATTCCGAGAAACCACGAGATTTTGAGGCCATCGAAGTGATTTATTCGCGGCTGGCGACCTAGCCGTCGACGTTGCTCGCTACCATTACCTCTGTACCTGTCTTTGTCAGCAAAAATCTTTGTATTTTCGAAAAAAATTCTTGCATCTGGGGAAAATTCCCGTAATCTCACAAATGCGAACTAACTTCGCCGAAATGCCCGGGAAATCGCAGTCGACCCGGGAGCCGCGAGCAACATTTTCAAGGGAGACGCGGTGGTGAGAGTGAGTCGCTTGCGGAGGAAGACATAGAAATTGGCAACTGCAACCGCTCCTAACTTCCAACAGCCCGGCCTTACGTCTGCCCCCACTGCTGTTGGCTCCCGGAAAAAATCGATCCGCCTCACGGTCTGGCCCCTGGTCGCCGCCACCTTCTTTATGGTGTCGGGCGGAACCTATGGCACCGAGGACATCGTGCACGGCGCCGGGTATGGCAAAGCCATCCTAATCCTGCTGCTCACCCCGCTTCTCTGGAGCCTGCCAACCGCCTTCATGATCGGCGAGCTTTCGAGCGCGTTGCCCTTTGAAGGTGGCTACTACGCCTGGGTGCGGCGCGCGATGGGAAATTTCTGGGGATTCCAGGAAGCATGGCTCTCGCTGGTTGCGTCCATTTTCGATATGGCGATTTATCCCACCCTGTTCGTCGCCTACCTCACCCGCATGTTTCCATATTTTCAGGAGAACCACCGCGGAGTGCTAGTCGCGCTGGGCGTGGTCATCATTTGCGCGCTCCTTAATATTGCGGGCGTTAAAGTCGTTTCGACGACCTCGCTTTGGCTGTTCTTCGCGCTCTCGGCACCGTTCGCGGCGATCTTTCTCCTGGCGCCATTCAAAATTCACGCGCTCGCCAACGCCGTCACCAAGCCCACCACCTCGAACGTCGACATCCTGGGCGGACTGTTGATCTGCATGTGGAACTACATGGGTTGGGACAACGCGTCGACAATTGCGACCGAAGTCGAGCGTCCGCAGCGCACCTATCCGCGTGCCATGCTGTGGGCGGTTGTGATTGTCGCACTGACCTATGTTCTGCCCTTCGCCGCCATGTGGATGACCGGCCTTCCGGCTTCCGCCTGGGAGACGGGCGCATGGGCCGACATCGCGCAACTCATGGGGGGGCCTGTGCTGCGGATCGCGCTGGTAGTGGGCGGCATGATGAGCGGCTTTGGCATGTTCAATGCCCTGGTCATGAGCTACTCGCGCCTGCCATTGGCGATGGCGCAAGACGGAATGCTGCCGAAAGTATTTGCCAAGCTGCATCCCAAGTCGCGCGCACCGTGGGTAGCGATCATCGCGCTGGCGATCGGCTGGGGACTGGCGCTCAATATCGGCTTCGAGCGGCTGGTCACGCTCGACATCATGATCTACGGCGCCAGCCTGACGCTCGAATTCGTGGCGCTGATCGTGCTTCGCTTCCGCGAACCGGAACTCAAGCGCCCCTTCCGCGTGCCGGGCGGCTGGTTTGGCGCAATCGCAGTTGGGATTCCGCCGACGCTGCTGCTTGGTTTCGCCGTGCTGAACAGCGAGCACGAAGCGATCTTGGGGATGAGCGCGTTTTGGTTTGGCCTCATTCTGATGGGGGCGGGCGTGGTTGCTTATGCCATCAACCACATGGTAAGGCCGGCTGGCTGGGCTCAGCCTGAGGCTAAGCCGGAACTGGCGGCTTAACCCTCTTCCGCAGCTTCGCGGATGGTCTTGCGTGCTTGAGGCGCGGGATTCCGCGCCTCGTTTCATTTGGGCTCCATAAGCACGATTCGTGGCCACCCCTCCGCAACGCGGGCGGTTTTCGGGGAAAGCCCCACGCGCTCCATACACCATATTTTTGTAAACTGGTGTATAGTGTTTCTCATGAGCAGAACGAATATCGAAATTGACGATACCTTGATCCGGAAAGCGCGCAAGCTCACGCGCCTCAAGACAAAACGCCAGATTGTGGACAAGGCGCTTGACCTGCTGGTACGTTCGGAGAGTCGTAAGGGAATTCTCCGTTACTACGGGAGCGGAATCTGGCAGGGGGATCTGAAGCGGTCTCGGAGAAATCGGGTGTGATCCTGGTGGATAGCTCGGTGTGGGTCGACTTCTTCAGTTCTTCTCCCGGACCCGCCGGAGCCGAGCTTCGCAGAATGATCGAAGACAGCGAGCCCTTCGCTCTCACTGGGATCGTGGTAGCCGAAGTCTTACAGGGTTTGACACGAGACTCGACACCGATCGAGCGATTTCTGGAACAGTGGGACATGCTGGAAACCGCGGGATTTGATACTTACCGCAGAGCGGCGGAGCTCTACCGACTGGCGCGCGGAAAAGGCGTGACGCTCGCCACCATCGACACGCTGATTGCGGCAATCGCTCTCGAACACGGCGCAAGCGTTTTCACCCTCGACCAGGATTTTTCCAGAATCGCGCGCCTCGCGGGGCTGGAACTATACAGGTTCCCAGGCATGGGTTCAGCTCAAAAAAACTAACCTTTTTCATTCGCGCGATGCGATGATGTTCCCAGCGAATGACCAAGCGTAAATCCAAAGGCGCGTACATGATCTCGGCGGTCGCCGAGATGTATGAGATCCATCCGCAGACGCTGCGCCTCTACGAGCGCGAAGGCCTGCTCAAGCCCAGCCGCACCGAAGGCAACACCCGCCTTTATACCGACGAGGATCTGCAGCGGCTCGAGTTCATTCTCACCCTGGCCCGCGACCTCGCCGTGAATATCAGCGGCATCGCCATCATCCTCCAGATGCGCGAGCGCATGGAGGAAATGCAGCGCCAGTTTCAGGACTTCGTACAGCAATTCCAGCAGGAAGTGATGGCCCGAGCCACCGCCACCGCCGCCGCCGATCCCTCCAAAGGCGCAATCATTCCGCTTCGCCGGCCAATCGGCGCACCCCTCGACGTCTCGCGCAAAAAGGACTCTTCCAGGTAACCTCCTGTTCCCTTAGTGAACTTTTCGTGAAACGAATGCCCTGAAGATTTCACAATCTATTCATCTCGGCGCAACCAAATGCGCCGGGGTTCGTCCTAAGTTGAAACCATGAGAACAGGGAATTCCGCTCCGATCTCATCTGCGAAAGCAAACGCCCAATCTCTGCCCGCAGGGGGTCGCAATGCACATGCCGCCGCCGAAAAGATCCTCAAGATCAGCCTTGAATCAGCGCGCCTGGGCAGCGCAGTCGTGCTCCACTGTCATGACCGGGCGATCTCCCGCGATGACGCCCGCGCCCTCGCCGGCCTCATCTGCGAGGTGCTCCCGTCCGCTCGACGCATGATCCTCGACCTCAATGAGGTCCATTCCTTCGACAGCGGCGCGCTCGGGGAACTTGTCATGATCCACATGTGGGCCGAGGCCGCCGGATACTCTCTTCCATTCGCCAGTCCAAGCGACTCGGTGCGCGGCCTTTTCGAGGCCACCAACCTGGTTTCCGTGTTCGACGTATATTCGAGCGTCGAGAGCGCCATAGCCGCGCTGAACCAGGAGCAGATTCGGTCGGCATAAATAGTACTCAGTCAGGTCTACTTCGCGATCTGAAAGCGATATCTCCCGCCTTTGTTCCTTGCCGTTTGTTCTGCCACCTTCAAGAACGCGCGCCCGGCGTGTGAAAGCCCGGATTCCTGCCGGTAGACCAAGCGGAGCTTGCGCTGAAAATGCAGATCGCGGACGGGCACGCGCACCAACTCGCCCCGCGCAATTTCATTCTCCACGCTGATCTCCGGAACCAGCGCCACTCCATTGCCCATGGTCACGAAGCGCTGGATCGCCTGAAGCGTGGGCAACTCCACATCCATATGCAAAGGCGTCTTGTGCCTTCGGAACGCTTCAATCACCTTCTCGCGATACGGCGACGCCACAATATGCGCGACAAACGACTCCGCCCCCAGCTGTTTCACACTCACATCGCGCGCCGAAGCCAGCGGATGCCCGGGCGGCACCACCAGCGCCAATTCGTCCAGGTAAACCACGATCGACTTGAGCTGTGGCTCCTGCGGATCATAGGAGAGCACTCCGAACTCCGCGTCGTGCTTGAGCACATCGTCGGGAATGTGGCTGCCGAGCGAGCGGCGGACCATGATCCTGAGCGCGGGATAAAGCCGGCGAAATTCTGCCAGCACCGGCAGCAGGTAGAGGGCGGTGAATTCGTTGGCGGCAATCGCCAGTTTGCCTTTTTGCAGCTCGCGCAACTCGACCAGCGCTTCCCGCGCATCCTGCCGGAGATTGACCAGTTTCTCCGCGTATTCCTGCAGGACGCGACCCGCATCGGTCAGCACGCCGTCGCGCGAAGAGCGGTCAAAGAGCGGCTCGCCGATTTCGATTTCCAGCTTGCGAACCGCCTGGCTTACCGCCGATTGTGTGCGAAACAATTTTTCCGCTGCGCGCGAGAAACGGCGCTCACGAGCCACGGCGAGAAAGACCTCCAGTTGAGAGATATCCATAGGTTTAAGTCACCGGTCACTGGCCACTGGTACGCGCATCGGACAATGCCAAGACTAAAATCGCGGAGCATGCTCAGCGAGCGCCCGACTGCCTTTGATAATGATACTAACTAATATAATAAGCGAATCTTATACTATTACCATCGTTAATTGTATTGTAAATATAATCATCTTTTCTTTTGCTGCGCTATGCCGATAAGGTTAAGACCAGGACCACCGGAGGAATCATTGAACGATCGGCCGCGCATCACCATCTTTGATACCACGCTTCGTGACGGCGAGCAGTCGCCGGGCTGCAGCATGAATGTTCAGGAGAAGCTGCGGCTCGCCCAGCAACTCAATCGCCTGGGCGCCGATGTCATCGAGGCCGGATTTCCCATCGCCTCCGATGGCGACTTTGAAGCGGTCCAGAGCATCGCCACCGCCGTGCGTGGGCCCATCATTGCAGGCCTGGCGCGCGCCTGCCGTCCCGATATCGACCGTGCATGGCTGGCCCTAAAAGTCGCGCCCCGCCCGCGCATCCACGTTTTCCTGGCGACCTCTGACATTCACCTGAAGTACAAGCTCCGCATCACGCGCGAGCAATGCCTCGCCCAGGCCCGCGAGGCGGTGGCATATGCAAAGTCGCTGTGCTCTGACATTCAGTTCTCACCCGAGGACGCCACCCGCACCGACATTCCATTTTTGTGCGAAGTCGTCGAAGCCGTGATCGCCGCCGGTGCCACCACCGTCAACATCCCGGACACGGTCGGCTATAGCATGCCCGAAGAGTACGGCCAGCTCATCCGTACGCTCCGCGAGAAAGTCGCGGGCATTGAGAACGTCACCATCTCCACGCACTGCCATAATGACCTCGGGCTCGCGGTCGCCAACTCGCTCGCGGGCGTCCAGAACGGCGCGCGCCAGGTTGAATGCACCATCAACGGCATCGGGGAACGGGCCGGCAACGCCTCGCTCGAAGAGATCGCGATGACCATGCGAGTTCGCGCCGATCGCTATCCCTACGAAACCGGCATTATCGGCGAACAGATCTTTGCTTCCAGCCAGACGCTGGCTGAGATCACCGGTGTTCCCGTTCAGCCGAATAAGGCGATCACGGGCCGCAACGCCTTTGCTCATGAGGCCGGCATTCACCAGGACGGTGTGCTCAAGAATCCGTTGACCTACGAGATCATGACCCCGCAGTCAGTCGGCGTCCCCGATTCGCGCCTCGTGCTCGGCAAACACTCCGGCCGCCACGCCCTCGCACTGCGCTGCGAACAACTCGGCCATAAATTCGAACGCCGCGAACTCGATGAGATCTATCGCAGGTTTGTCGTCCTAGCCGATCGCGTTAAGCATGTACACGACAATCATTTGATCGACTTAATTCGGGGGATCGCCAGTGGGGCAACCGATCACGATTTCGCCACCCTGCAGAAAATTGGACCGCATTCCGCCGCCGTAGAAAATTTTGCGCTGGCCGCCGCAGCGTCGGCGTCGCATGAATCCGTTCCCGTCCGCATTCCGCATGATTCAACCCACAGCCCCACCGCAATTCCCCCGGGCGATCGCCGCGGCGAACAGGAAGATTATCTCTGGGGCGTGTAGGCCGATCGAATGACCTCGGATCGATGCAAGCCCATGGCCGCGCTCAGTTTGATCAGCGACCTCGCCCATGGGCTGTTTGATTCCCAAGCGCCTTCCATTTTTCCGGGAGCCGATCGCTCATGTATCCTAGCCATCGCGCCATAACTTTCCCATGAAGCTTCGAATCACCACTCTGCCGGGCGACGGAATCGGCCCTGAAGTCATCTCCGAAGCCGTCCGCGTACTCAAGGAAGTGGCGCAAGCATTCGGCCACGAACTCACCCTCGATCAGAAGGAAATCGGCGGCGAAGCTCTGACTAAATCCGGCGATCCGCTGCCGGACGCAACCATTCGTTCCTGCCACTCCTCCCAGGCCGTCCTTCTTGGCGCCGTCGGCAGTCCCGCCTTCGATCACAATCCTCGCGAGCTTCGCCCGGAAGCCGGCCTTTTACGCCTGCGCAAAGAACTCGGCGCCTTCGCCAACCTTCGTCCGGCTGTGTTCTATCCCGCTCTCACCGCCTGCTCTCCGCTGCGCGAAGAAGTGGTACGCGGCACCGACATTCTCATCGTTCGCGAACTGCTCGGTGGTCTGTATTTTGGCGAGCCACGCGCCATCGAAGGTTCTTCGGGCTCGCGCCATGCCTTCAATACCATGCGCTACAGCGAGGCTGAAATCGAACGCATAGCGCACGTTGCATTCGCTCTCGCGCAGCACCGCCGGCATCGCGTGCTCTCGGTCGACAAGGCCAATGTTCTCGAGTGTTCGCGTCTCTGGCGGGAGGTCGTCACCCACGTGGGCGCGGCATATCCCGAAGTCCAGCTCTCGCACATGTACGTCGATTCCGCCGCCATGTCGCTCGTTCAAAATCCCGCGCAGTTCGACGTCGTTCTCACCGAGAACATGTTTGGCGATATTTTGTCCGACCAGGCTGGCGGCGTCGTTGGAGCGCTCGGGCTATTAGCCTCGGCCAGCGTTGGTGGCCCGGTCGGCCTGTATGAGCCGGTGCATGGTTCCGCGCCAGACATCGCAGGCAAAGGCATCGCCAACCCACTGGGCGCAATTCTCTCGGTCGCCATGATGCTTCGCCATACCTTTCAGCTCCCGCGCGAAGCTGAATGCATTGAAGTGAGCGTCGCCTCTGCTTTAAATCAAGGTATGCGGACGCCCGACCTCGCTCGTGGCACTGAGCACAGGGTCTCGACGTGCGAAATGGGCAAGAGTATCGCTGAAACTGCTCGCGCGATCGGGGTTGCGAACCCCGTTTCTAGCTAGCGCTCTCTCACCGCTCCGCTCCCCAACTTGGCTCCCTTGATTCCTCCATTACCTTCGTAACTTTATATTCGCGACTCCGCGTCGAACAATAAAAACGAAAGTCCAATGGACAAGCATCGTGCTTTCGAAATGTTCTAATTCGTCATGTTCGGCATCTTTCCGCTTTCTGCACTTAGGTAAACTGTTTCAATTCGAGAAGCGGCCTGCGCAAAAGAGTAACGGGGACATTTACGCGGATCGACCCAGTGGAGCGGAGTTATTTTGGCTTTGCGAGAAATGTGCAGCTGAATACCGGCTCAGGTGGGATCCCGCGAAAGGTGTTCGCGTCGTTCCGATGTCGCGCGCGCCTCTCGAGTTCTCTCACAGCTTGCCGGGGGATGGGACCGTAGCGCTGGTGTAAGCGCCGGCGATCGAGTTCCATCGAATTCGCAGAACCTCGCCGAACATTCGCACGCCGTCGCGGAACGGGCTGAGCCGCGTGCCCTCGCTGTGTGCCCACACGACTGGCACCTCTTTCACGCTGAAACCCAATCGCCGCGCTAGAAAAAGTATCTCCGGGTCGAATCCCCAGCGCTCGATCCGCTGTAGCGGAAAAATGCCCTGCACCGCCTCGCGCCGAAACGCTTTGAACCCGCACTGGGTATCCGCAAAATTCAGCCCGAGGAAAACTCGCAACACCAGGTTGTAGATTCTTCCGAACAGTTGCCGGTAAAGTGGCTGCCGCTCCGTCTGGAGGTCGGCCCGCAGCCAGCGCGATCCGATCGCGATATCTGCTCCTTCCGCGATCGCGTCAAATAGCTTTTGCGCCTCGCCGATCGGCGAGGAAAGATCGGCGTCCGTAAACAGGCAGATATCCCCGCGAGCATGCAGCATCCCATTGCGCACGCTATATCCTTTTCCTCGATTGCCAGGGTTTTCGACGAGCAGAACGTGCGAATGTACCTTGCCATAGGAGCGCACAATTTCCGCCGTATCGTCGCGCGAGCCGTCGTTCACCACCAAAATTTCGGCTTCCCACCCTCGCTCCTCTATAAAGCGAATCAGTTCGTCCAGCGTCGGCCGCAGCCGGCTGCTCTCGTTATAGGCGGGAATGATAATGGAGTAGGTCACGAGTATCGGGTCTCCGGCGATTTGGCCGCTGGCTGCTCTAAAGATCCGAATGAGATTTGATTTTAAACGACCCGATGGCCCGCTCGTCCGAAGACCCGATTCCAATCATGCTACCTGGCGTCGTTTGTCGAGCATGCTGAAGAACTCCGCGACCAGGTCTTCGTCCCATAGACCAGCCTGCGCCTCTTCGCGCATGGTCACCGCAGCCTGCTCATGCGACAACGCGGGCTTGTAAGGCCGTGCCGTGCGCAAAGCGTCGTATATATCGACGACCTGTAAGATGCGCGGCAGCAGCGGAATGTCTCCCGCCATCAGGCCGTCCGGATAGCCACTTCCGTCGGAATGTTCATGATGATAGCGAATAATAGGCAAAACCAGCCGCAGCGACTTCAGCGGTCGGCAGATCGCCTCCCCCGTCAGCGGGTGCTTTTTCATGATCTCCCACTCTTCCGGAGTCAGGTTGCTTCCCTTCTTGAGAATTTCGTCGGGCACGCAAATCTTGCCGAGATCGTGCAGGTACCCGCCGCGCCGTAGCGCCACCAGTCGCTCTTCGTCCAAATTAAGATACCGTCCCAGGTCGCTCGCATTTTTTGCCAGCCGCTCGCAATGGCCCTCGGTATAGGGATCGCGCGCCTCCACGCTAAGCCCCAGCGTGCACAGTACCGAGTCCGCGGTCTCCAGTTCGTCCGTGAACTCTTTCAACTTGAGCAGGGATTTAACACGGGCAAACAGCTCTTCCGGACTAATCGGCTTGGTCAGAAAATCGTCCGCGCCTGCTTCAATCGCCTTCAGGCGGTCCTCATGGGCGTTCAGGCCGGTAATCATCACGACCGGGATCAGGCGCGTTTCTGGGTTGTCCTTAAGCTCCCGGCAAAGCTCATAGCCCGTCTTCCCCGGCATGATGACATCGAGAAGAATTAGGTCGGGAGCCTCGCGTCGGATCTGCTCCTCCGCGTCTGCCGCGCTCGAAACCACCGAAGCCTGATAGCCGCGCATGCCCAGCATCTCACGCAACAACTCGGCGTTCAGCTGGTGGTCATCCACGACCAGGATCGACTGCCTACGGCGCCCCGAAATGAGTTCCACCATAAAATTTGGCCCGTCTTGCAGAAGTCGCATCTCTCCGGGATACAGGCCCAGAGGTCTGCAACCGGATCAATCGCGAGCACCCCCACCGTTACCTAGATTCTATCTGATATCGGGGACGCTGAAACCGAACATTTCCAATGTTCAGAAATCATGGCGCTCCGAGCCGTAATCGTGCACTTTAAAGGCATGCGTGCCACACTCACCGCGCTCGGCAAAGTTTCGCTGTTCCTCTCTGTTCTGTTGGCGATTCTGCTCCACGGCGCCCCATGCGTCGCCCTTTCAAAACCCCATATCATAGCCTTCGGCAAAACGATTTCCACCAAATGGCCCAACGCGACGGGAGAGAAATTGCTCGACCTCCGCGTTCGTCCTCTCCTCGTCGATGGCCGCGTCAAGGAATACACAACCGGCAACCCGCACGAAGTCACCGACCGTCTGTTCGTGGTGCGTCGCGCATTCCGTATCAACGACGCGTTGCCCGCCGAAACAGCCGCGCGCTGGCAATGGCAGCGCGGAGGCTGGCTTCTCATCGATCGCCTGACCGGCCATGTCTCTCAATTGAATCTGCCCGAGTTCGATGCCTTCTACTCGGTAGCGAGTTGGTATCGCGATTACATCGCTTATTGCGGGGTCTCCGACGATGGCAAGAAGTTATACGCCATGGTGGCACAAATCGGACGTCGCAAGCCGGTTCTGAAAAAAGACGCCGGAGAAACCACAGCGGCTCCAGATCCCGATTCCGCCTGTACGGCTCCCACCTGGGAGCGCAGACCACTCCGCGTAACCTTTCAGTCGGATACGGAGCATAAGCTAATCTTCTCTCTCCGCAACCGGGTGATGGACTTGGTGAATGACTCGGAGGAACCAGAGGACTAGGCGTTCAGCGTCCTTCCTCGTCTGCGCACTCTACGCCGTGCCGCGATACAGCGATGCGGTTTCGATCAGGCGGTCGCACACCTTGACGCAGATCTCTTGCGTCGCCTCGAGTACACCCTCGTCGGGGGCGGCCGCCAACAGAGTCGATGCGCCGTGGCAGAGAAGAAAAATTCCCTCGTAGACGTTGGAATATTGTTCGGGGTCACCACCCAGACGCGCCGCAAGCTGTGCGAGCATCCACGTGCGTACCGGGCGCGGCGTTGAAAAAAAGTGTCCCCAATATTCGCTCAGAAGTTCGTACTCCCGCGGATGGGCCTTCACATAGTCCAGATAGCGCCGGTGTGACTGCTCAATGGTAGTCGACGACAACACGTCAGCCGTCAACTCCTCGCGGAAACGATAGGCGAGCGCCAGGCGCAGAGCTTCCTTATTTCGAAATCGCTTGTAGAGAGTGGGAGTGGTCGTGCGCGCTTCCTGCGCGACTGCACGCAAGGTCAAGCCAGTTTCGCCGCGCATCCGCCACAACCGGAGCGCTGCCTTAAGGATCCGTTCCTCGAGATGTTTATCCGCGACAGGAGGCATGAAACAACAGAGGCCTCAACGAATAGAATGACATTGTACAACTCAATAGTGTCTAGTAACAAGAGGCCAGTTACAAGAAAAATCTTCCGCAATGCGTACATCTTGATGAACCCCGCATGGGTACTGTGTGGATTCCTACCTTGAGAACCAACCTTGGCTTGACATTGTTAAAGTGACAGTGTTAAATCTAACAATACCGTTGGTAAACGCTTTCCTTATCGCCTGCGTCAATTTTTATAGGAGTAGAAATGGTTTTGCCGGCTGATTCTGCCGACCATCCGGCCTCCGCGCAAATGAACGCGGAATTGCGCCACGCGCAACTTGAAATGTTAAGCGCGCAGTGCGCCACCGATCGCCTTCGTTTGCGTTATTCGACAAGCGACCTGGCGCGGACCGCGCAACGAGACATTCTGCGCAAGGCCTGGTCGTCCGCCAGTGCATTGTTCGAGTACTACGACAGTATCGTGAATCAGATGCCGGACCGCCTGGCCGTTGTCAGGTCCTCCGCCATGACGCTCGAAGAAGCCAAGGTTCTCAACCTGAGCGAGCGCATGGCGCGCTACTTGCAGGAGCAGCGCGAGCGCTTTCGGCCTATCGGCCAGCCGTTGCAGCCGGTTCAGCGCGAGGCGATGGCGCCTTTCTTCTCCCCTGACTTGGTACTCCACGCGCGAATCGTCATCCTCGACAGCCAACGCATTCCGAAGCCCCCGCTCGACCTGGACGGAAGAGCAGTTGGTTCGGGAGATTTTGTTCATCCCTTCGCCGTAACCTTCAAAGACGTTTTGGTGTTCCACGACGAAATCACCAACCGCCGCCTCTTCCACGCGCTGGTCCATACCGTCCAGACTGAAGTCCTCGGCCTCGAAGCCTATGCGGAACGCCTCACCCGGGCTTTTCTGCGAAGCCACTCCCATGCGGCTGTGCCGTTTGAGGCACGCGCCACTCTGCTCGAGGCCACCTTTGCCGAGCAGGCACAACCGTTCTCAGTGGAGGAAAAAGTCCGGCTCTGGCTGAATCAGGGGCGTTATTAAGCCACATTGCTTTTGGAGTGCTGAAAGTGGTTTGTCGGGTTCGAGTTGCCGCGGAGTCCGAAGCGTTTGATCGTCGAGTTCGCTCTTTCGATCGCGTAGCTTAGGAACCGTTGGCGGGCGCGAGCGGTGGTTTTGAAAAGCCTTCCCCCAATGCCGCCGTTCGCGCTTTTGGATTCTTGTCCAATTATTCGCTGGCGGGCTCAGCCGCCACCAGTTCCCCGTCGACCGGACGTGTGTGAATCTTCGCGCTTGTCACCATAATCACTGAAGCTACAATAATCGCGCTGCCCATCGCGATATACCGGTCGATCCTCTCATGCAATACCAGCCAGCCCAAAAACACAGCCACCACTGGATTCACGTACGCATATGTTGAAACCTTCGAAGTCGGAACATGCTGCAAGAGCCAGATATAAGCCGTGTACCCGATCCACGAACCGCACACCACCAGATAAAAAATTGCTCCCAGCCCACGCGCCGTCCACACGGGATGCGAGTTGCGCTCGACGGTCAGCGCAAAAGCCAGATTCGCAAATCCCGCAAACACCACCTGCCACGCTGTCGTGCTAAACGGATCTCCGGCCCCGGTTTTCCATTTTTTCGAAAGCACCGAGCCCAGCGCCCAGCTCAACGATCCTCCCTGCAACCCGATCGTCCACCAGAACTCACGTCGCCCAAATGAAGTCGGATGCACAAGCGTAGGCCAGATAAGAACAACCACCCCCAGGACTCCAATCGTCAGCCCGATCTTGCCGCGCCGTGAAATGTGGTGGTGGCCAAGCAACAGACTGTCGATCACCATAAACCAGAGTGGGCTCACCGCAACCAACAACGCGGCCAGCCCAGTCGGCACAATCTTCTCGGCATAGGAGAGAGTAAGGTTGCCGCCCATCAGCAACAAAATTCCTACCACCGCCAGATGAAATAAGTGCTGCGCAGAAAATCGAATGCGGCGCCCGGTCGCCGCGCAATACGCCAGCATCACAACACCGGCCACCGTAAACCGGGCCGCGCACATGTACGCTGGAGGAATCTGCTCCACGGCGATTCCAATCCCAAGGTAGGTCGAACCCCAGAAAAGATAAACAAGTCCGAACGCAAGGATGATCTTCCATCGGCTCGGGGACGAATCACTCATAAGCTGAACTTGTCGGGAGTAAATCAGGATATCAGAGCGGAGAATACTTCCAGGGTATCGCCCCAGTCATTCTCGGTCGCGGCGGGCGATCTGGCCCGCCGTCCTAACGCGAATAGCCGTGCTCAAAGAGGCAAATCAGTCTTCGTGCGCGTGCTGCCGATCCACCGACCAGACCTGCGCCTCGTCTTTCTCCAGTGGATACACGTGCACCATCCAGTTGAAGACCACCGGATGAAACTCTCCGCCCGCGGCGTCGCATTCCGCTTTCGTGGTGATCGACCCGTGCAGACCAAATCTCGGATTCTTTCCGAGCATCTCAGCCTTGTGCCCGGCCGGCGGCGCGCAGAAGTTCACATGCTCGTGCCACTGCGCGATGCTCAGCGGAATGCGCTCGTTAAGATCGTCCTCGGTGAACCTCTTCGGAGCCGTGTACATAACGCCCACCAACCGGTACCCATCGCCCTCTTTTTCGTAGAGCAGCGAAGTCGGATTGTCCGGGTCCAAACGCCACGCCGCCGCAAATGCGTTGCGGTAATTCGTAAAGTGATACTGTTTCTGCGGAATTTCCGGATGGAAGATATGAAAATTGTCGTTCAACGCGGTGTGGTAGTCCTTGTACTTTTCCATCACAGCGCGCGCGGCAACCACAACTTTCTGCGCTCGTTCCTCGTCGCCGGGCTGTGTGGGACGGAGTGCGGTCATCTTCATGTGCGGCCCCATATCCATGTGATGGCCTTCCATCGAATGCATTGCCACTTCATCGCCGGCCTGGTCCTGCTTCGACATGTCGTGCCCTGACATGTCCATGCCCTTCATGTCATGCATGTCGCCCGACATTCCTTGCGAAGTCTGAGACGCGCCTTGCGACGTGTTTGGGGATGCGCTTTCCGAAGTTTGCTGTGAAAAGGCGAGCGAAGATGCGAGACACAAACAGCCGGCGAGCAACAGATTTTTCATAAACTTTTCCCCACGATTTCAATGATGTTAACACTTGACTGGAGAGTTAGTTCCGCCGCAGAAAGGGAGAGTAGAGTTACGTCAGTAACAAAAATGGAGGCTCGTGGCACTGCATCCGCACGTTGTCAAAAACTCCGTGCGCTCTCAGAAGACTTTGGTGTTCCGAAGTTTGACTTTCTTCGCACACTTCGATAGCCCGTCCAACCGCTAAGCCACCGACCACATTCCCATCTGCGAAAGCACCTTGGTAGCCGCCTCCGTCCCGGACCGCACGCAATCCGGAACGCCAATCCCGGAGAAACCATTCCCCGCCAGTGCCAGCCCTGGCAGCTTTTCGCAAAGCGCCTGAATGCGCGCGAGCCGCTCTAGATGGCCCACCGAATATTGCGCCATCGCAGCCTTCCACTTATAGACGCGCGCAAAGAGTGGCTCGGCGTTCAGTCCGATGATCTGCCGAAGTTCATCGCGCACAATCACCAGAATCTGCTCTTCCGACGAAGACAGAATCTCTTCATCCCGCGCTCCACCAAGAAAGCACCGCACCAGCGCCCGGCTCTCCGGCGCCCGGTGCGGAAATTTATTGTGCACAAACGTAGCCGCCAGCATGCGGTGTCCAGCGCTCCGCGGAACCAGAAATCCAAACCCGGGGGGCAGCGATCTCCGCACCGATTCGTCATACCCCAGCGTCACGGTCACTGACGAGCTGTAGTTGACGCCCGCCAGTTCGCGCGCAAGATTCGGATCGGCCAACTCCAGCACGGCCGCCGCCGCGCGAGTCGGAGCCGCAATGATCACGGCGTCGAAGCGGTCACTCTCGCATCCCGCCGAAACCGTCCAACCATCATTCTCCGGAAATACCGACTGCACCGGCGAAGAAACGCGCAGCGCCGACCGATCGATCCGCGCCAGCAGCGCATCCACCATCTGTTGCATACCATCCTTCAGCGACGTAAACAGCGAGCGCGCCGGCCCCTTCGCAGCCGCCGCCATCTTTCTTCGCGAAGCGAGCATGGCGCGGCCCAAACTTCCATGCTTCGCCTCCATCTCGGCAAACCTCGCGAGCACCGCCCGGACACTCAATTGCGAGGCCTCGCCTCCATAGACACCAGACAGCAGCGGATCGGCCAGCAGATCGACCATCTCTGACCCATAATGCCGCTCCACCATCTGCGCCACCGTTTCATCGCCCGTCGCCTTGTGCGGCGGATGAAACCATTCGGCCGCCATCCGCATTTTGGTTCGCAAAGAGAACAGCGGCGACATCACGGTCGGCAGAATTTTCGTCGGCACCATGAACATGAGGCCGTCGGGCATCACGACCAGTCTGTCGCGGCCCTTCTTGCGCAAGACGATATAAGTCTTTCGATCGGCATCATTCGATCCAATCAACTGATCGCCAAGCCCAATCTTCCGGCAAAGGTCCGCAGCCCATGGCTTTTCGCTGATAAAGGAATCGGGACCCGCTTCTACCAGGCAGCCATCCACATGATCGGTGACCAGCACTCCGCCCAGTCGAGGCGCTGCTTCATAAAGCACGTACTCGATCGGCGTGCCCGCCTGGCGTTTCTCCTCCAGCGCAAATGCGGCCGAGAGGCCGGAGATTCCGCCGCCGATGATGGCAATGCGTGACATAGAACAGCTTCTACCTTCCGGCTTCTAACTCTTTCGCGCGATCCGGCCTCGCACCAGATCGGCGAGTGCCGCAGTCAACGTCTTCGATTCGTTCAACGACTCAGCCCGCCACAGCCGCATGCCTTCTTTTTCCGCAAATTGCTTGAAGAAAATATCGATGTCGTAAAGCACTTCCACGTGATCGCATAAAAAACCAACCGGCTGGATGAAAACTCCGCGCTGTCCCTTCGCCTTCAGCCCTCCGATCGTTTCTTCTACCGTCGGTCCAATCCACGTCCCTCCCGACATCCCCTGGCTCTGAAATGCGAAGCTCCACTCATCCGCGCCCAAGCCCGCTTCTTTGGCGACGAGATCCGCCGTTTCCTTCGACTGCGCTTCGTAGGGATCGCCCTCGGTAATCGTGCGCGCGGGAACGCTGTGCGCAGTGAAAATGATCGGCAGCTTCGCTCCGTACTCGGCGTTCGCCTTTTCCCATCCCACGCGAAGCTTTTCCGCGAAAGCCTTCGCCAGCAGCGGCTGGTCGTGCCACTCGTCGACAAAATCAAGCGAGAACGGCGCCCCACTCTCGCCCTCAACTGCCTTGCGATAAAGCCCGACGCTCGTCCGCGAGTTCTGCGGCGCAAGGCAAACGGCCACCACCCGCTCGAATTTATGCGCGGCAATCGCCTTCACCGTGTCGGCGATAAATGGCGTCCAGTTGCGCATGCCAACAAACACCGGCAACCCCAGCGATTGTGAGAGCTGGTCAGCCTGTAAAAGCGTCCAGCACGCAAGGGGGGAAAATCCAATCAACGAATAGCGATGACGAATCTCTTCAACCACATTCGGCGGCAGAGGCCGCCCGCCCGTGACGTAGCGCAGGAAGTCAGGAATCTGGTCCGGATTCTCCGGGCTCCCATGGGCAATCAGAGAGCACCGCAGTTTTCGAGGACGCTCCGATCTCCGACTTCGGCGGCGCGAACGAACTCACACGATTCGCGCAGTAACAAGCTCCTGCCAAGCCCAACGGACACGTAGTCATTTCCCGTGCTCCGTCTTCGGTTCCGCTTTCTTCAACTCCGCCGACCGTTCCCGCACAAACTCACAAAGCGCCTTCACGTTCTCGACCGGCGTCTCCTGCAAAATTCCGTGCCCAAGATTAAAAATGTGTCCCGCGCGCCCGCCCGCCTGCCGCAAAACATCCTCCGCGCGCATCTTCACTTCGTTCCATTCCGCAAACAACACCACCGGATCAAGATTCCCCTGCACCGCCCCGCGATATCCCAGCGTCTTCCATCCCTCATTCAGCGGAATGCGCCAGTCGAGGCCAATCACCTCCGCGCCCGTCTCCTGCATCGAAGTCAAAAGCGTCGCGCTGTCCGTGCCGAAATAAATGATCGGCACGCCCGTTTCTTGGAGCTGCCGCACCAGTGCAGTCGCGTGCGGCAAAACATGCCGCCGGTAGTCGTCCACGCTCAGGCACCCGACCCAGCTGTCGAAAATCTGAATCGTGTCGGCGCCCGCGCGCACCTGCTCGGCGGAATATTCGGCGGTGACCGCGACCAGCTTCGTCATCAACTCATTCCACGCGCCCGGCGAAGAGTACATCATCTTTTTCGTGTGGATGTAGTTACGCGAGCCGCCGCCCTCGATCATGTAGCTCGCCAGCGTAAAAGGCGCGCCACAGAAGCCAATCACAGGCAATCGCTCTCCGAAGTGTCTGCAAACCAAGCCGACCGCCTCGGATACGTAGCCAAGGTCTCCAGCTCGATCGGTGCGCAGCCGCTTGATATCGTCGGCGTCGCGAACCGGCTTTTCAATCTTCGGCCCTTCGCCAGCCGCAAAGTGAAATGGCAACCCCATCACCTCCAGCGGCAGCAAGAGGTCGGCAAAAATAATCGCCGCATCGACGCCCAATATTTCTGCGGCTTCAATCGTCACCTGCGCCGCCACCTTGGGCTTCTTGCAGATTTCGATCAGAGAATACTGTTTGCGCACGGCGCGATACTCGGCCATGTATCGGCCCGCCTGCCGCATCAGCCAGATGGGCGTGCGTTCCGTCGGTTGTGCCTTGGTGGCGCGGACAAAGAGAGAGTTGGGAGCGGACATGAACCTTCCAATTTAGCATTTTCGAGCGCCATAACCCCACCGGAGCGCTCGTTTTAAGTCTCGATCATTTTCGCGTTCCCGCTGAACCATCGCATGTGACGGCCATCACCAGGCATAGAGACCGCCCCGGGCGCGTATTGGGCGCGTATAATAGCCCGCACACTGACCGGAATGATCTGTATCAATTGAACTGCAATACGATTCATGACTAGGAGACGCATGCGAACCTGGGCTGCCCTGTTGCTCGTTTTCACCCTCACTTTTCCATCCGTGTCGTTCTCCGAAACGCCGGCCGACGCCCCCGACCTCGCCGGCTACTCGCCTCGCAGCAGCCAGGCTGAACGCGAGTGGGAGGCCAAGTTTCGCGTCATTCCCGATCCCGCCAATCTCCGCAACTACATGGAGCACCTTTCCGCCCGCCCGCATCACGTGGGCTCGCCTTACGACAAAGACAACGCCGAGTGGATCCTCAAGCGCTTCAAGGAGTGGGGGCTCGATGCGCATATCGAAACCTTCAACGTCCTCTTTCCGACGCCGAAAGTTCGCGTCCTCGAGATGGTTGCGCCCACAAAGTTCACCGCCAAGCTCGACGAGCCCGCGATCGCGATTGATCCCACATCAAACCAAAAATCCGAGCAACTCCCCACCTACAACGCCTACTCAATCGACGGCGACGTAACCGCTCCGCTCGTCTTCGTCAACTACGGCCTGCCCGAAGACTACGAAAGGCTTGACCGGCTTGGCGTTTCGGTGAAAGGCGCAATCGTAATCGCGAAGTATTACCACTCATGGCGGGGCGTAAAACCCAAAGTCGCCGCCGAGCATGGCGCCATCGGATGCTTGATTTATTCCGAACCCAGGGACGACGGCTACTCGGTCGACAACGTCTTTCCCGAAGGTCCCATGCGCAATCCGAATGGCGTGCAGCGCGGCAGCGTCATGGACTTCGCCTCCGTCAGTCCCGGCGACCCGCTCACCCCGGGCTGGGGCGCAACTCCGGATGCGAAACGTCTACCCATCAGCGAGGCCAAAAGCTTGACCAAAATTCCCGTGCTGCCAATTTCTTACGGTGACGCCCAGCCTCTTCTCGCCGCGCTCGCCGGCCCGATGGCTCCCGAAGATTGGCGCGGTTCGTTGCCGATCCCCTATCACGTCGGCCCCGGCCCCGCGAAGGTGCATTTGAAGCTCGCATTCAACTGGGACATCAAGCCCGTCAACGATGTGATCGCTAAGATTCCCGGCAGCGTCGCGCCCGACGAGTGGATCATCCGCGGCAATCATCACGACGCGTGGGTGAATGGCGCGGAAGATCCCGTTTCCGGCCAGTCGTCTCTGCTCGAAGAAGCGCGCGCGCTCGGCACGCTCCTCAAGCAAGGCTGGAGGCCGCGCCGCACCATCATCTATGCCGCGTGGGATGGCGAAGAGCCCATGCTGCTCGGTTCAACCGAATGGGTCGAAACACATGCCGACGAATTAGCCGCGCACGCCGCCGTCTATATCAACACGGACGGTAACGATCGCGGACTGCTGAGCATGGGAGGTTCGCACAGCCTCGAACAATTCATCAACGGCGTAGCGCGCGACATCGACGACCCGGAAACCCACCTGAGCGTCTGGAAGCGCGATCAGTTCAGCAGGATCGCCGAAGCCAAAACGCCCGAAGAGCGCCAGGAACTGCGCGAGCGGCCCGACCTGCGCATCAATGCGCTCGGCTCGGGAACGGACTTCACAGCCTTTCTCGATCACCTCGGCATCGCAAGCCTCGACCTCGCCTACAGCGGAGAAGACGAACAGGGGATTTATCACTCCATCTACGACGACTTCTACTGGTACACGCATTTCTCCGACAGAGACTTCATCTACGGCCGAGCGCTCGCGCAAACCGTCGGCACGTCGGTGATGCGCCTGGCCGATGCGGAACTGCTGCCCTTCGACTTCGTCGATTTCGCTGACACGGTGGACACCTACAAGAAAAATCTCGAAAAGCTGCTCGCAGCGAAGCAGGAAGAAATTCGCGAACAGAATCAAGAACTCGAAGATGGGGTTTTCGCCGCCATCAACGATCCGCGCCGTCCGACGGTCGCGCCGTCGAAGGAAGAAGTCCCGCCACATCTGAATTTCGCTCCGCTCGAAAACGCCGTGGATGCAGTAACCCGCAGCGCGAAGCATTACCAAAAGGCGCTCGCGCAAAAGCAAGCCTCTCTGGGCGAGGAAGCGATGTCCGCAAAGCTCGCATCGCTGAATCACGACCTCATCGAAAGCGAACGCCGCCTAACCAATGCCGACGGCCTGCCGCACCGTTCCTGGTACAAACATCTGCTCTATGCTCCCGGCGTCTATTCGGGCTACGGCGTCAAAACCGTTCCGGGCGTCCGCGAGGGCATCGAACAAAAACACTACGCCGAAGCCGACCAGGAAATCATTCGTGTATCCAAGGCGCTGGAGAACGAAGCAGCCCTGATCGAGTCAGCGGCAAAGGAATTGGATAAATAAGCGATGATTGAGGGACGATTGAAGGAGCTTGCGCATCGCAGTCCGGTGACCGGTGACCGGTGACCGGTGACCGGTGACCGGTGACCGCAACCGCGGCTCGCGCTCGGCAGCGGTTACGCCACGCCCGCCCCATCGCTCTTAAGAAAGTGCTGTCCCTTTCGCTCCGGACCGAGACTCACCACCAGCGCGAGCAACACGATCACTACTATCTCAAACCCAGCCAGCGCCCATGAATATCCCCAGCGATCGCGCAGCGCATATTCGATCTTATTCACCGGCGAAGCCACAAAATTTCCCAGCTGATACGCCAGCCCCGGAATCAGCCCGCGCACCGCCGGCGGCGAAAGCTCATTCAAATGCGCAGGAATAATTCCCCACGCGCCCTGCACCCCTACCTGAATCACGAATGCGCCCATCGCCAACGCAATCAGAGTGCTCCCGAATGCCCACAGCGGAATCACGCACAACGCCAGCACCGTCGCCAGTACCAGCGCCCGCCGCCGTCCCCAATGCTCCGAGAGCCTTCCAAACGTAAACGCCCCGACGAGCGCTCCCACGTTATAAAAGATCGCGACATTGGCGGCGGTTGAAATCGAATAACCGTGCGACTGCAAAAAATTCGGATACAAATCCTGCGTCCCATGCGACAGAAAATTCATGAGCGCCATCAGCCCAATCATGTACAGAAACAATGGCCAATTCGCAGCTGCGGCCTTCACAATCGAACCAAAACCCGGCACCCGGTGCTGCTTCCACGCCTCCGACTCTTTCACCTTCCAGCGGATGTATAGCGCCAGCAGCGCCGGCAATCCGCCTGCCCAGAACATCGCGCGCCATCCCCAAACCGGTAGCACAACTTTCGCCGCGATCGCCGCCAGAATATATCCGCACGAATATCCCGACTGCACGATGCCCGAGATCAATCCACGCCGCGCCGGCGGAATGCTCTCCATGGCCAGCGACGATCCCAGGCCCCACTCGCCCCCCATGCCGATTCCGTAGATCGTCCGCAGCACAAGAAATACGGCGTAATTCGGCGCGAACCCACACAGCAATTCCACGACAGAAAAGAAAATGACATTCGCCATGAGCGGCCCGCGCCGTCCATAGCGATCCGCCAGCATGCCAAAAATAATCGCCCCCACCGGCCGCATCGCCAGCGTCCATGCGGTCGTCGCCACGATCGCCGCCGTGGAAACATGAAACTGTTCCGCCAGCGTGTTGATCAGGAAAACGACAACAAAAAAGTCGAACGCGTCCAGCGTCCAGCCGAGGAAGGCCGCGCTGCACGCGTGCCACTGCTGCCTGTCAAGGAAAGGTTCCGAGGAATGCGATGCGTTTGCCAATGGGTTCCCAAGCCGACAAATCAACGCATTCTAGCAGGCCGCGCTGGGAAGACTAAAAAATCGTGCTCAGCCGCAACCCAAAGCTGCGCGACGGCCCAATCGCATTGCCCGAAAACAGCCCGCCAAAATCGATCACATTCAAAACATTCGTGAGGTTCTGGCCATCCAACTGGAAGCGCATCTTCACCCGGTCCGACTTATAGATATCGGCGCCCGCTGAGGCGTTAACCTGGAACGCGGGCAGAATGCGTCCGCGAGTGAAGTTCAGCCGGTCAAATACCGCCTGCCCATACTCCATCAGTGCTGTCGCCGGATCGCCGTCGAACTCAAACGGCAACCCCGTATCGTATTGAATTCCGCCCGCGACCCAAAAGCGCGGAGTCACTTCATAACGCAACCGCCCGCGCACCGTGTTGCGCTGATCCTGCGAGTCGGGGAAATGCCCGCTCGTAGGTATCCCGGTCGCATCGCCGCCCAGAAACAAGCCACCCGTCACCGGATACCACACGTTGCCGACCATATACGAATAGCTGACAAATCCAGAGAAGCGCCGCCACTCGGGCAATTCGATCTTGGTTTCCGCTCCATAGATGACCGATTTCCGGAATGCAATCGGAAAACTGATCGCCGTGTTCTGTATCTGGTCATCGTCGGCATAGTTGTTCACATAGCGCCGGTAGTAATTCGCATCCACGCGCAGGGCGCCCCCAATGCCTTTGGTCATTCCAACTTCGTAATAGTTACCTTCTGAAGGTTCGACCGGCAACCGAAGAAAACTATTCGGATCAATGGACTCGACCGCCGTCGAACTCGACAACAAAATATTTTCGAACGACGGCGTCTGAAACACGCGGTCATACGAGAAATGCACCAGCAGGTCCGCCGTCGAAAAGTACCGCGAAACCGCCAGCCGCGGCTGCACGCTATTGCGACTCAGCAGCAGTTGATAATGGTCCCAGCGCAAGCCGGCGCTCACCACCCATCGCCCAAGCCGCATGCGGTCCTGCACAAAGGCCGACTGCTCCAGGTCAGGACGGTTCGCCGCGAAAGAAAAAGTCGGCGGCGTGTCCGGATCGAACTGCGTCGGATCGGTAATCGCGTATCTGAAGTTTTCATTCAGCGTGGAGTTGTCGCTTTCAAAGCCCGCTTTCCACTCATGCCGTCCCCGCGTCAAGCTGATCGTGCCCCGCACGTATCCCTCGCGGAACCAGTTGTTCTGGAAGACCTCAATCGGCGTGGCATAGTCGTTGGAATTGAAGTGGATGGCGTTGTCGCGGACCATCGCGTGCAGATCCGCAACCATGGTCGACGAAAACGTGTGCTGATACGACGCGATGCCCATCGTCTCGATATTGCTGGCCGTTTCCAGTTGCGTTCCCGGCGGCAGCGACGGATCGAGCGAATCGAGATGTGGCGTCTCCTGTACCTGCTCGTTCGGCAGCTCATAGCGCGCCAGTTCATGTCGTACGATCAGGTTCAGCCGGTCGCGTGGCGTCAAGTCGCGCTCGTAGTGCGACGAAAAATCTCCCAGCGTGCCCGAGTTCGTGTAATTCTCCGGCACCACTGGATTCAAATAGTGATCGCTCACGCTGCCACTGGCGCTCGCGCCCAGCGCGTTCTTGCCCCAAACATATTGGCCCTGCGCAAATGCCCCCGCCGAATCAAAACTGCCGCCCGAAAGCACCAGGTTGCCATGGAAGCCGGCCTGCGCATCCTGCAGCGTGTTGACCTCCACCACGCCGCCCATCTTGCGCCCGTATTCCGCCGGAATGCCCGCCGTGTAAATGCTCATCGACTGCACATCGTCGGCTTCCAGCTCCGGCCCAAAACCCGGCGAACGATTGTCCGTCAGCGGAACTCCATCCACCACGAATTGCGTCTGATACTCGGAGCCGCGCGGATGCAGCACGGCGTTCCCTTCATAGAGCCACCCCGGCTGATCGTTCACCAGGTCCTGCATCGAGCGCCCAGGCACCGACGTGACGCGGTTTTGAATCTGATCCGACCCGATATAGCCGACGTCGCCCGCCTGCTCTGGATTCACCAGCGTATTGGGCGCGCTGACGTTCACCACCTCGCCGACCGCCGACACCTTCAACTGAAACCTGTACTCTGCCGGGATCGACGAGCGGATGTCGATCGTCTCCTGCATGTTGGCAAAGCCGGGCTGGCGAATCTCGACGCTGTAAATGCCAAAGGGAAGGCGCTGCGCGATCAGTGTGCCTTCGTCATCGGTGTTGAGAGTGTTGCGGTATTCGTTGGCCTCGCTGACGATGCGAACCGAAGCTCTGACCCCCAGTCCGGCAGGGTCGGTGATTTTAAGGTGCAATTCGCCTCGGTTGGCCTGGCCAAAAGCGAGACAAACCGCAGCCGCCACCAACCAGCAAATCGCAACCTTCTTCATTAGGAAAATCCCCAACCATCGCAACGAGTAGCCTCGAAGGCGCGGCCCGGCCCATCGGACCCAACCAGCGCCTAGTGTATTTTAAGTGTCCGCCCAACTACCATCGGCCAAGTGGCACCGGAGTAACAGCGGTCCGGCTTAGATTTCCTGGGCCGTTGCCTGACAAAATGCTCGCTCCAATGACTGCCCGCAATCCCCAAATCGGGGCCAAACAGCCCATTCCGCGATTGACTTCCCCGGCATTTCGCGGGAAACTCCCGCTATAGCCTGACAGGCAATTTTTGCACTATCCAGCCTGCAGGAACAGCGTATGCTCCCGCACCCTCTGTCGCGGTCCGCACCGGGCGCCAAGAACCCTCCGCTGCCTGATCTCGCCCATCTTCTGGAGCAGCACGCCGCAGCCGGTTTTCCGCCCGACCTCGCGCTCGACCTCGTCCTCAACGAGCTCGTCGTGCGCGCCGCCGATGCCGCCCAGGCCACCGCCGCCGCCCTCGCCCTCCTGCGCAACGATCAGATGGTCTGCCGCGCCGCCACCGGCCGCCACGCCCCCGATCTCGGCACGCCGCTCGAAACCCGCAATGGACTCTCCGGAGCCTGCGTTCGCACCCGCGCTCCGCAGCTCTGCGCCGACACCGAATCCGATCCCCGTATCGATCCCATCATCTCGCGACGCCTCGGTATCCGCTCCATGCTGGTCGTTCCTGTCTTCGACCACGAGACCATCGGCCCCGACCAGAGGCCGCCCCTCACCGGCGTGCTCGAGGTTTTCTCGCCGCTACCCGACACCTTCACGCCGCAGGCCCAAATTCTGCTCGTCGACTTCGCCGACGAGTGCGCTCGCATAGTTCGCCTTGCCGCGAACCTAAAAACTCGTCCCCCGGCGGAAGTCATCCAGTTGGACGAAGGTCCGTCGCCGGATGAGGAAGATGTGCAACTCGCTCAAGGAGGCACAAGCGCCCCACCCGCGCAGGCACAGGCGCAGTCCGCATTCCTCTTCGCCCATGCGGCCCATGCAGAAGAGGAAGACCACAAGAATGAGAATCAGAATGACGACTACGAGAATCGCAACATCTATGTTGAGGAGGCCAGACATGCCGCTGAACAGAACGCAGAAAGCAACTCCGTAGGCTCCTACCTGTTTCCGCCATCGAGCGAAGAACCCGCGCCGCCCGCTGCGCACGCTCGCCAGCCTTACGAAACCTGGACGCTGATCCTGGGCGCACTCGTAATCCTCGCCGCCGCCGCCTTCAGCTTCATGATCGGCTCGCGCATCGGATGGCTGCGCTCCTCACCCACGTCAACATCGCAGATACAGCTAGAAGAAACACCAGCACAACCCGCGGCCTCCGCGTCACCCCCTTCGACTGCTCCGTCGAACGAACTTACCCAGGATTCTCCGAAAAGTAAGAGCACCTCGCGCGCCGCGAACAGTCCGGGCAAACCGCCGCAGTCCAGTTCCGACGAACTGGTCGTCTATGACAAAGACAAAGTAGTCTTCCGCATGAAGCCGACTCCCGCCGGGCCGCAAGGCTCTCCCGTCGAGTCTGCAAGTAAAAGCTCAGGCAAAACGCCAGGCTCGGCTGCCAGCGTGGCGAGGTCGTCATCTCTATCCACAAAAACCGAGGCTCCTTCTGCCATCTGGCTCGCCCCCGAGCAGGCGGAAAGCCGCCTCCTAACCCGCGTCGAGCCGCAGTACCCGGCCGACGCCATCCCCGATCACCGCAGCGGCGACGTCACTCTTGAAGTCCACGTCTCCGAGGATGGCACCGTCTCCTCCATTCGTCCGCTCAATGGAGACCCCATCCTGGCCGCGGCCGCCATGCAAGCGGTCCGCAACTGGCGCTATGAACCCTACCGCGACAAGCACCAACCCGCCAAGTTTCAGACCGATGTAACGTTGAGCTTCTCCCCAGCGAATTGAAAGCTCTATCTCGCCGGTTATTCACAGATTCTATTTCGGACTAAGATTGTCTAACTTGAGCACTTCACTTCCAACATAACTTTTTGGTTGACTTTAGCCTCTAACGCGCATAAGTATTAGGTCTTCCCTATATAAAAGAGAGCCGTACCTCGCGCTGAGGACTTCTGGTTCCATACCGAACGCCCGTAAGTGAGTTCCTCCGGGAGCGACGGCTGGATGGAGGGTCTATGTCCGCTCGGACATCAATTTTAGTTCGCTCAATCTACCTTCTTATCTTTTGTTCCACCTTTGGCGTTACTGCCCTCTCGGGCCAAAACCCTACGGTGATCGATTTGCCGCAGGCGATGCCGGGCGCACCGTATGCGGTGCGATTGACCATCCCTCCTGGGCTTGGCTACCCGTTCAATTGCCAGTACGATCCCCTCCCCGACGGAATGACTTTTGACTGCGATCGATTGCAGTTCGGCGGACGGGTTCCTCTCAGCCCTGAAAAGAAGTATCAATTCGCGCTTGTGGTAGCCGATGACCAAGGGAATAAGCAGACGTTCATGCTTGCGCTGCTCGTCTCCGCCAAACCCATCGTCGTGAGCGTGGGCACAACGGTTCCGGTATCAGCCAAGGAGACGCGCCTCGCACAAACCAGGGATGTCGCGGGCGAAATGCGGCGGTCGTCGCGACCGCAACAACCCGAGGCAACACCTCAAGTTCAGTGGGCGCCGAGCCCAAACGCCGACCGTCAACGATGGTCGCAAGATACGCCGGATTCCACGGAGCAGGTAGCCCAGGATCGGAGAGACCCATCACGAATCAACCCATCACAAGTGGAACGCGTTCAGCGGGGTGATACGGCCGCATCCGACGGGGCTGATTCCGATGCGGGTGCGCCTGAGGGGCAAGACGCAAATGAACAAAAAACAGCCGGAGACAAAACAGTCTCGGTAACTCCAGAGTGGATCAGCACGAAACGGGCTTCGGCGACCCAGTTAGAGGTTGTGGAGTGCACACCGTTGACGCTCCAAGTGACGGTTCATCCGGCCGTCTCAGGCAATGTAACGCTCAACTATATTCCGCCGGCGGGCAAGAAAGCGGCAGACAAGCCGACTCCCGTTTCAGTCAACATAGCAATCGACAAAGGAACAGGTAAGGGAAAGTCCACGATTGGTGGCCTCGGACCGGGTAACTACACATTCAAAGTAACTGGGTTTAGCGGTACAGATTCCTACTACGTGGTTGATCCGGCTCCCCCCACCCTGCAATTGATATTGGAAAAGGCTGCCACTCCGCTTCCTAACTGTCCCTATCGCATGCCACCTCTCCTTTCAACGGTCGTAGGAGTCGACGTGGAGGGCGCCAGCTCCACCTCGCCCGCGGCGCGCTTCATGGGAAACGCCAGCATCGACCTGCCGGTGTTCCCCGCCATGCCGGGCTCGGAGCGCCTGACGGACATCGAGAGGGCGAAGGTCTTCATCGGAGGCTCGTTACGGATCGCAGCCATGGCGCAACCGGGTGCGCTCTCATCTTCAGCCTTTACGCAGGGCTATTTCGCAAGTGCGATCAATGCCACCCCAGACAAGATCGTGCAGTCCTGGGAGGGAAACGGTTCAGTGTCTTTCAAACTGAGCGGAACGAATCTCGGCTTTGGCACTTTTGACACCGGATCCCCGACTTCGAAAAACTATCCACGCAAAACGCTGTTGACCACCTCATTTCTGCTGTCTGGAGGATTCGTTTCTCCTCTCTCGGCTTCGCAGGCTAATCCTCCCGTCTACTATGCGACCAATCAGATTCAGAGCCTGTATCCGAATGAGGGCTGGGGATCGCTTGGCACCTCGTGCGCCTACACTTCGTCGAATCCGCCCTGCTACGTGGCCTTTGTTCCCACCGACCGCACGCGCTTCTACAAGCATTACGAGGCCGGCTTGCGATGGAGAATTTACGGCGAGGACTTCAATAACAATGTGCTGCGCTTTCCTGGCATCCTGGATCTTACGGTGGGGCAAAATGAATATGTTACGGCGGGCAAACTGAACGGAGTGGTGGTGCACTTCGGGGGATTGCTTCCCGTGCCCATCCCGAAGGTCGATGGGATCTATGCATTCGGGTCGCTCGACTCGGAGGTGAATGGCCCCGTCGGCGGGGGGGCGCAACTTTTGCTCACCCCAGTGCCTTCGACCGCGAACGTGACCTATCTGAGCCCAAGTGTCTACACGATCCCGGTTGCGCAACCGAACCGTGACCGCTATCGATTCGGCATCGGCGTCGACCTCTATCACTTGCTTACAGCGAAGGCACAGAAGCAGGGAACATCCAACGCGTCAACCACGGAGGCAAGCAAACAATAGACCCACGCAAATTCGTCGCGCGGCCAAGGACAAGGACGGACAAGGAGAAGACCGGTGATCCTACCCATCCGGCATGGCCTGTCTGTCTTAGCTATGAGTACGCCAACTCCTTGGCCCGCTGCACCGCTTTGACCACAGCCTTAATTAAAGTCACGCGCAACTTCCCTTCTTCAAGTTCGAGAATCCCATCAATCGTGCAACCCGCCGGAGTCGTCACCGCGTCCTTGAGCAGCGCCGGATGATCCCCTGTCTCGAGCACCACGCGCGCCGCGCCCATCGTAGTCTGCGCCGCCAGCAGGGTAGCCACATCGCGCGGCAGGCCGACCTTTACGCCCGCTTCCGCCAGCGACTCCAGAATGATGTAGATATATGCCGGCCCGCTCGCCGAAAGGCCCGTCACAGCGTCCATGTGTTTTTCGTCGACGATCACAGTCCGCCCCACCGCTGCAAAGAAATTCGTCGCCATCTCCAGATGTTCCTTCTGCGCGAACTGTCCCTTGCAGAGCGCGGTCATTCCCGCGCCCAGCGCGCACGGAGTATTCGGCATAGCCCGCACCACCGGCACATCCTTCTCCAGCCCGCGCTCGATCATGTCAGTCGGCACCGACGCAGCAACCGAGATCAGCAGTTGGTCGTGTGTCACGTGCTCGCGAATCTCCCGCAACACATCGGCCACCACCTGCGGCTTCACGCAAAGAAAAATAATCTCGGCGCCCCGCACCGCCTCGCAGTTGTCGGTCCCGGCATGAATTTTCAGCTTGTTCTTCAGCGCCCGCGCCCGTTCCGCATGCGCCACAGTAGCCCAGGTCTCTGTCGCTTTCAGCAATCCATCGCGCAAAAACGACTGCAGCAAAATCGACCCCATCTTGCCCGACCCCAAAATGGCCACTTTCTTCCCGCCAGCACTCCCCTTCTTAACCATAAACACCTCTCGCGAATCTTCCACGTTCGATCGCTCGATGCCCAGATCACCCGATCACCCGATGACCCGATGCTTTCACCATCCCCACAATCTCCCGCCCAATCGGCAGCGACGCCGTCGCCGCCGGAGACGGCACATTCAGCACATGTAAAAATCTCTCCCGCGCCACAAACCGGAAATCGTCCACCAGTGTCCCATCCGCGGCCACCGCCTGCGCCCGCACGCCCGATCCTCCCGGCGACATATCCTCCATCCGCACCTCCGGCACCAACCGCTGGCACGAGCGCACGAACAATCTCTTCGACCACGACCGCCGCATCTCGCCGAACCCATTCTTCCAGTGCTTCCGACCCATCGCGCGAAAGCCAGAATACCCGATCACTTCCATCGTCTCTCCCAAATCAAAATCCGTTCGCCGGTATCCCTCGCGCCTGAAGGCCAGCACCGCATTCGGGCCCGCGTCAACGTTCCCATGAATTCGCTTCGTGAAATGCACTCCGAGAAATGGATAGGCCGGATCGGGCACGGGATAAATCAACGCCCGCACCAATGACGTCCGCGCCGGCGCCAGATCGTAATACTCGCCTCGAAACGGCACCAGCATCATCCCCGGATCGTGCCCCGCCAGCGCCGCAATGCGGTCGCTATATAATCCGGCGCAATTCACGACGTATCGCGCCGACAAATTCTCCCGCCCGCGTCCGCACCACCACTTCATTCGCCAGATTCGCAAATCCAACCACGCCCGCTCCCGTCTTCACCTCCACGCCACGTGCGGCAGCAATCTCCGCGTATTTCCCGGTGACCAGCGAGTAATCGGTAATTCCAGTCGCCGGAACCTTCAGCGCCCGCACTCCGCCAACGTGCGGTTCGATCTCCCGCATCGCCGCCGCTTCCAGCAATTCAAGCCCGGTGAGCCCATTGGCCTCGCCACGTGCCCGCAAATCATCCAGCCGCGCCGCCTCTTCTGCTGTAGTTGCTACAATCAACTTCCCGCACACCTCATACGGAATCCCATTCCGCGCGCAAAACTCCACCATCTCTCGTGCCCCGGCCACGCACAGCTTCGCCTTCAGCGACCCAGCCTTGTAATACACGCCGCTGTGAATGACTCCGCTGTTGTGTCCAGTCTGGTGCCGCGCCAGTCCATCCTCTTTTTCGAGCACAACAATGCGCGCCGATGGCCAAGCCTCCGCCACCTGCATGGCAAATGACATCCCGACAATTCCGCCGCCGATCACCGCTATGTCATAAGGAGAATTCGTATTCATAAGAGCAACTCAATGTAACCATCGATCCTACTATCAGCCGATTCATCTCGTTGTGACGCACAAACAAAAAGCGCGGACGAAGTCCGCGCAGGCCAAGGTTGATATTGAAATCGGATGAGAAAGCGAGACGGGAAAAGACGAACTGAGAACTGAGAACTGAAAGCTCAGTCCACCACCAACGTCACCACATCCGCATGCGCCGCTCCCCCCGCCGCAGTCGCCGATATCTGAACATTCGAATATGTCCCCACCATCGTAGGAGTCTCCACGTTCACCGTAGCCGTCCCCGGCGAGGTCGCTTCTGTCGAGGTCGCCGTAACCGTCACCGCCGCCGGAGGCGCGGTCGTTGGCGCCGAATACAATCCATTCGAGTCAATCGAACCGTTCCCATCTCCTCCTGTCACCGCCCAGGTCACCGTCTGGCTACTGCCGTTATTCACCACCGCTGTAAACTGCTGCTCGGTCGCCGAAACGGGCCACGTATTACCCGGCTCATTCGCATAAACATTCGCCACCAGAGGACCCACCGTCACCGAAATCAGCGGGGGCACCTGTCCGCCACCACCACTGATTCCTCCGCACCCAGCCATAATCAAAATCCCGGCAAAAGCCAAGCCGCAGCCCAGCATCATCCCTCGCCAGCAGCCTTTTCTGCGCGCCGCGCCAGCCAAAACAATACCCGCCATAGGAATCGTCATCAGCCAGACCCACCCCGGTCGATATCCTCCATTCTTCCCCGATCCCAATCCCGCAAGACGGCGCCGTGCCTTTGCTCCTCTCTTCCGATCCGATCCCTCACTTCCGCTGTTCGGCCCCGTCGTCGGAATTGTCACCGTCACCGCGGTCGTCCCCGCTCCCGCCGAAATCGACGGAGGACTGAACCTGCAGACCCCGTCAGCGCCGGCAAGTTCTCGCAAGCAAAACTCACTGCGCCGGTGAACGTTGCGCCGCCCACCGGCGTCGCCGAAAAGCTATACATCGCGCTCTGTCCCGCCGCAACCGTCACCGAACCGCTTCCCGCATCGCTCCACGTCACGTCCGTGCCCACCATCAGGCTCACCGCTTGCGAATGTGTCAGCGTCCCATCCGTTCCCTGCACGCTGAAGCTGAACGAACCCGTGGCCGCATTCCCCGCCGTCACCGTGAACGCAGCGCCGCCGGCGGTTGGCACCAGCGACGACGGACTCACGATGCAAGTCCCCGGCGCCGCGCCCGTGCAGCTCAGCATCACGGTCGAGCCGTATCCATGCAGCGACGTAAGCGTTCCGTTCCACACCACGTTCTGCCCGACCACCGTCGCGCCCGGCGAAGCCGTCACCGCCAGTGAAAAATCCGGCCCGGTCCCCGTCACAGTCAACGCAAACGTCTGCGTCTTCGCCGCCGGAGCTCCCGACACATTTGCGGCCAGCGTCACCGTTGTCGGCCCCCCTGCGGGCGTTCCACTACCCGCCGTCACCGTCAGCGTCACCGTTACCGGACTCCCCGCCGTTGGATTCACCGAACTCGACGGCGAAAACGCGCAAGCCGCTCCCGAAGGCAATCCGCTTGGACAACTCAGCGCGACCGTCCCCGCAAACGATCCCAGAGCCGAAACCTGAAGCGTGCTCGCATTCGATGTTCCACCCTGCGTGACCGTTAGCGCATTCGGATTCGGCGCAGAAATACTAAAGTCGACCACATGCAGCTCTATCGCCGCATCATGCGTAATCGTCTGTGGATCGGTCCCCACGGCATGTGCGTTAAAGCTGTAGTCGCCTACCGTGCCGCTTGCCGTCAGCGTATAAGTCGCCGTCGGCGTCTCCTGCGTCGGATTCAGAACTGCACGTCCCCGGCACGCCTCCCGTACAACTCAAAAGCACGGCGCTCGCGTATCCGTCCAGCGCCGTCAAAGTTCCGTTGAAGGTCGCCGCTTGCGCCGGGAAAATCGTCTGTGGGGTATTCGAAATCACGTTCGTATAATCCGGACCGGTCGCTAGCCCATACTCCCAAACGCCCCGTCCGTAGGTTGAAACGCGTAGCTTCTTCGTCCCGGCATAATTAAATATGGCGATCGCTGTCACCGGCACATTTGGCAAATATCCGGAAGCCCCCGGCGCAGGCTCTGTTCCCACCTCAGCCCAGCCAGCGGCAGCCGTCGAACTCACGAACAAGCCCACATCCGTTCCGGCATAAACCACTTGCTCCGACGAATCGACAAATACCGCATTCAGCGGCGCATCCGGCAAAGCCGAGCCACCGCTCCCGGACCAGTCCGTCCAGCTCGCGCCCGCATTCGTAGTCTTGAACACATGCGAGACGTTAAATCCCATGATTCCGACATAAGCCGTCGCGCCCGTCGCATCGCTCGCATCAAGCGCCACCGATGAGATCGTGTAATTCGACGGATTGATCCCGCCCGTCACCTGCGTCATCTCTTCGATTCCGGCATTCGTCGTGACCCAAACTTCGCCGCCCTCCGGTGTAGTCACATTCGGCCCCGTTCCCTCCGTAGTCGCATAAACACTCGTCGACATGTAATCCGCCGTCGGCCCGCCCGCCGCCAACCCACTCACCAGATTGATCTCTTCTCCCGTGCAGGTATTCGAGCCCAGCGTATCGAAGTCCGGGCTCAAGGTTGAAAACGAACTTGGCGGCACTGTCGGCATCCCGCGCCACACCCGGCACGTTCCCACCAGCATCTCGGTCTGGTCCTGCGGATCCAGAATGTAAGGCACATAAAACGCACTGCCGTCGCCCCCCACCTCTTCGCTGCCCACCGTCAACTCAAATTCATCGGTCGTGCAGTTGATCCCGCTGGCGCACGAATAGATGTTCACGTAGGGATTCGCCGTGAACCACTCGGTCGGAGTCCACGTACTGATCGCGCTATACCCGCCATCCCCGCCGTTCACAGTCGTCCACTCCGGACTGTCCGTAGCCGAACCAGTTCCCGCCGACCCATTCCCCTGTGTCCCTCCCACCATCGTGTTCTGATCCGTCGGATGCAGCGCCAATGAAACAAACTGGGTCAGCGATCCGATCGTCCCGCCCGCCACCGACGACGCATTCAAATTGTCAAAGCCGTTCGCGTCACCGCACGTCCCGCTGTCGAGATCGGCAAACCCGTTCAGCGTCCGATAAATTCCGCCGTCGTTTCCGAAATACATCACCGCCTTGCCGCTCGCCACCACAAAGTCAATCCCATGTTGATCCGGATGCACCCCCGCAATGCTGCTGCACCCATACGCGTGCGTCAGGTTGATCCACTCATTCGGAAAGTTCGGATCCAGCGTGTTGCACGCCGTTGCCCCGCTTGAAAGCTGGCACTTGAAAAGGTTTACCGCCCCGGCATAAAGATCGGTCGCCTGCCCATCCGGCACTGCGGCAATCTCCAGGTTGTAATAACCCAAGTCCACTCCGCATCCCACGCCGCCCGGATCGCCACAATTGGCAATCCCCGCTTCATTGATTTGTGTCCAGGAACTCCCCCCATTCACCGACCGCCAGATCCCCTCATCCACTACCGTCACGCCGTCGCTCGCGATGCTCACGAACCAGAAATACATTTCATTGCGCCCCGGCACCACCGCCAACTGCCCGCGATAAATCGGGCAAGTAGGCCCGCCATTCGGAATCTGCGCTGGGCAATTTGCCGTGCTCAGCTCGGTCAGCGATTCGGCTGATTCACCAGCCGAGTCCAGTTCTGCCCGTTCGTGGACGAGTACATCCCGTGATAGCGAATCGCCGCAAAAAACAGGCCTGCCGCCGCGTCATAAATCACATCCGGCGCTGAAACCGATGCCGGACTGATCGTCACCCCCGCATCCTGTGGAATCTCAAACGCCCATGTCTGCCCGCTGTCCATCGAAAGATACAGCCCGCGATTCGTCGCGCCCGTGATGTCGCCATCGTCAAATCCCTGCGTGGTCGTCCCGGTCGCCGCGACCACAGTATTCGTCGAAGCCATACTCCACGCAAACTTCGCAAATCCCAGCCCGGCAAATGAATTCCCGCCATTCGCCGAAGAGATCAGCGTCCACGCTCCCCCATGATTCGTCGAGCGAAGAATCCCGACGCCGTAATAACTATCGATCGCGTTATTCGGCTCGCCGGTACCCGCCAGAACCACGCTGCCATCCGGCTTCACCGAAACTGCTCCGTTCACGAGCGACGCCTGCTGATCCGTAAGCGCGCTCCAGGTCACGTTGCCGGCGATAGCGTTCGCCCCATTCGTAGATTTCCAAACTCCCCCCGAAGCCGCCGCAGCGTAAACCGTGTTTCCCGAAGCGTCCGAAGGATCGATCGCCACCGCCGCGACTCGCCCCGACACCGCCCCGTAAGAATTCTGATCTGAAACAAGCGGAGCAGGCCCAAGCGGGATCCATGCCGTCGTTCCGGATTGCGGCCGCAAAACGGTTTGCCCGCGAGGTTGACCCGATGAACTCGGCCGCGGCGAAGCCTGCCGCGAAAGCGCCTGTCGCGTCGCCTCGCGCAAAGCCAACTTTTGCCGGTATGCCCTCAGCCGCAAAGCCGCCGCCGATTGTCCGCGACCAGCGCTCCGTCCACGCATCATCCATCGGTCACGCAGATCCGGGCGTTCCTTGTCCTTCTCCTGAACCGCGTCATAAATCGACGCGCGTTTCGATCCCTGGGCGGACGACCGCGGCACAAGCGCATCAAGAAAGAGGATGCTGCTTACAAGAAAGAAGGAAACAGCGAGGAGAGAGAAAGAAGAAAGGCGAGCCAAGCGGTTCCGCATAGCCAATGAAATCCACCCTGCCCGAAAGTACTAAACAAACCGGCCCAGGTATGTGATTCCAAACTGAATAAGCGTCTACAAAAGTGCCCCCAACCGAAGTATCCAGTCTGGGAACTGAGAGCTGACACCTGAGAACCAGGAACTGGGAACTGGCAACCGTCATCAGCTATACTTAGGAGGCAATGTCCGTCATCAAAAACATCGGCGCCATCGCCCAGGGCATGATTATCACCGGCAAGGAAATGTTCCAGCCGAGCATCGTCGAGAACTACCCCGACGGCCCCGGACCGCTCAAAGGCGCCAAATTCCAGGAGCGTTTCCGCGGCATGCACGTCCTCCAGCGCGACGAAAACGGCCTGGAAAAGTGTGTCGCCTGTTTCCTCTGCGCCGCTGCCTGCCCCTCCAATTGCATCTACATCGAGGCCGCCGAAAACACCGCCGAGAAGCGTATCTCCGGCGCCGAGCGTTACGCCAAGGTCTACAACATCGATTACAACCGCTGCATCTTCTGCGGATACTGTGTGGAGGCCTGCCCCACCGACGCCATCACGCACGGCCACGGCTTCGAGCTCGCCACCTTCAACGCCAGTAATCTCGTCTATCGCAAAGAGCAGCTGCTCTCCATCGCCCCCGCGCACATGGGCGCGAATGCGGTCTTTAACAGCGAAGAAGTAGAAGTGGGCGCTCCGGCGCAGATGATCCAAGGCACATAGCCGTCAGCCCGCTTCAGATGAGTCGCCGGTCCCCGCCCATCCGAAATGGCAAGAGGTCAAACTAAGGCCCCTCCGCCCGCCGATGCCTGCCCTCGCGCGCCGCGGCATTCAGAAACATATCTCCCCCAGCTGCCGCATCGAGCCCGCCAACCTCCTCCGGTTCGCTCGTCTCCCGCAATGCCGGTTGTAGGCGCGCCATCGCCGCCTGGCTCATGCTCTTTTCAAGCAACTGCCAGTCGCGCGCCAGTTCGGCCTGCGAGATCCCCTTGGGCGGCGCATGCCACAGCTCCGCACGGAGACGAGCCGCCAAAATCTGTTGCACCAGCTCCGTCGGCGTCTCCCCGCTCAGGATGTTCTCCGCGGAAACTCCCACTCTCACCGTCCTCGTCCCGACCTGCATCTCCAGCACTGGCGCATCCTGATCGTCGAATCCCTTGCGCGCCTTCGCTTGCAGCCGTTCCCATGTCTTATCCGCCTGCGCGTGCGCTACTGCCGGGTCGGATTCCGCCAGCAGCCCTTTCAGCTTGCGCTCATAGGCCTTGCGATCGGTCCGCGACATTGGAGGCTCCGGATCGCTCCCCGGATTAAAAACCATTGCATCGCGGTCAGGCTGAAAATGCCCCGCGCCCGTTCCCACATAGACCGCGAACACGCACCCGGCAAAGATCGGGCTGGCGATCGCACTCGGCACAATGTATTTCTTCGATTTCAAAAAAGACTCGACCACGCCCTTCGGACTCGCGCTCCGCGGCATGCTCCCCGGCACCTGCGCAATCACCAGCCGCGTTAGCGCAGCCTCCGTGTGCCCCGCATTCAAGCGCGCCATCTTCGCAACCAGCATCTTCGAAATCTGCTTCGGCGTGGTGATGCCAACATCGGCTACCACGCTCCGATGCAGCATCTTCGGGTAGTAAAAGTTGATGATCTCCTTGGCGAAGTCCGCGCAGTTGCGCGACAGCAGATGAAAATGCGATCGGTTCGGCGATGAATTCAATTTGCGGATCAGCGCCGCATCCTGCTCCGGCGTGGTCTCCACTTCAAAGCCGTAGATCGTGCGGTCGTAAGACGAGCCTGTCAGCTGATACCAATTCCCCGCCGGAGTCGAACCGTCCGCATTGTTAGGCACAATCTCTTGCAGATGCTTCCGGCGATAGCTGTCACGCAAAAACGCCACCAGCTTCGCATCCGCAAACAGCGGAATATCCTCTGGCCGTTCCACCGCGTAGAGATATGGAATGAGCGGAATCGCCAGCCAGTCATATCCCCCGACGTGATCGTAACGGCTCAGCACCACTCCTGTTTCGCCCGGCTCGCACAACCGCAACACTCGCGGATCGTCCGCGCACACATCCGGCAGATACACTGCTGCATGCCCAGTCCCGGTGAAAAATCCCATGTGTCCGTAAGGCTCTTCCAAAAGCAGCATCGCCGAGGCGTGCGCCAGCGACGCGCAGGCAACCAGCGCTGCCAGCACGACCAGCCCGCCAAGGGAACAGCTGTTACGCCGAAGGAACATCGTCGTCCACCGAACTGTCGTCCACCGGACTAAGTTAAGAACACGACAGCCGCCTGGAAGTTGCTGGGGCGCGAGCACTCTTGGTCCGCGCGCCCGCGGACTTTGATGCCGGAAACCTGATGCCGGAGGATTTCTTTGCAGACGGAAGGCAGACAAAATAACGAGAGATATATGCAGACAAAACAGAGAACTAAGGGCAAAACCCTACATCAGCAGCCTTAGATTCCACGCGGTCGCTCCCATCTCAGTCCTGCGCCCGCTGAGTAGCTTGCTTGATAAACCATTCCTGGCTGTTGAGTTCGCGCCGGTGCGTGTGCCGTGGATCGCGCGAGTACGTTCCATCCGAATTCATGTGCCGCGCCTTCACCACATCCCTCAGATACGTCGCCAGCACCTCATCGCGCAGATAGCGCACCAGTTTTGGATCCTGCACCGGAAATGCCAGTTCCACCCGCCGGTTCAAATTGCGCGGCATCATGTCCGCGCTGCCCAGGTAGATCTCATCTTTCCCATTATTCCGGCAATAGAAAATGCGGCTGTGCTCCAGGAATCGCCCCACAATGCTCGTCACCCGAATATTCTCGCTCACGCCCGGAATCCCCGGCCGCAGGCAACAGATTCCGCGCACCAGCAAGTCCACCTTCACGCCCGCCTGCGACGCCTCATACAAAAGCTGAATCATCCGCCGGTCCACCAGCGCATTCATCTTGAAAATCAAATGCCCGTTGCCGTCTTTGTTCTGATGTTCAATCTCCCGGCGGATCAGCTCTTCGAGTTCCGCCCGCAAGTTCACTGGCGCAATCAGCAGCTTCCGATATTCCGCCTTCGCCGAATATCCGGTCAGGTAATTAAACAGGTCGGTGATGTCTTCGCCGATCTCCTCATCGCAAGTCAGCATTCCGATGTCGGTGTAAAGCTGCGCGGTCAGCGAGTTGTAGTTGCCGGTCGAAACGTGCACGTAACGCCGGATGCGATCCACATCCTGCCGCACCACCAGCGCCGCCTTGCAATGCACCTTCAGATTCATCAGCCCATATACCACGTGTACGCCTTCACGCTCCAGCTTTCGCGCCCATTCGATGTTGCTCTCCTCATCGAACCGCGCCTTCAGCTCCACCAGCACCGCCACCTGCTTGCCGTTCTCGATCGCCTCCAGCAAAGCCTCGACCACCGGCGCATTGCGTCCCACGCGATAGAGCGTGATCTTGATCGCCAACACCTTCGGATCGCGCGCCGCCTTTTGCAGAAACGCCACCACCGGCTGGAACGAATCAAACGGATGGTGCAGCAGCACGTCCTGCCGCCGGATCGCGGAAAAAATATCGTCGCCTTCTTCCTGTGGTTGCAATGCGGGCGGGACACTCGGCACAAAGGGTTTGTCTTTTAAATCCGGCCGGTCGATCGACAGCAAATTCTTCAGCCGCACCAGCGCCAGCGGTCCGTTGATCTTGTAAACGTCCTCGCGCTCCAGTTCCAGATTCTTCAGCAGAATCTCCAGAATCTCGGCCGGCATGTTGTGATTCACTTCCATGCGCACCACGTCCGCAAACCGCCGCTGCCACACGCCCTCTTCCACCGACTCCAGCAGATCGCCCGCCTCCAGCTGTTGAATCGCGGTCTCCGCGTCTCGCGTCACGTGGAACGGATGCGCCTCCAGCACCTCCATCCCTGGAAATAGTGCCTGCAGGTTATGGATGATCAATTGCTCCAGCCACACAAAGTGCATCGGTTTCGGCGCGGCCTTCGCTTTCGTCTTCGAATCTTTCTTGGAGTCTTTTTGCACCTCCGCAAGATTCACCAGTTGCGGCAGGCTGTCCGGAACCTTCACGCGCGCAAAGTGTTCCATTCCCTGGTTGTCGCGAATCAAAACCGCCAGATTCAGACTAAGGTTTGAAATATGCGGAAACGGCCGTCCCGGATCGAACGCCAGCGGCGTGAGTGTCGGAAATACCGTCTCCGAAAAATAGCGGTTCGCCGCCGCCGTCTGCGCCTCCGTCAAATGCGCATACTCCAGTACGTGAATGCCTTCTTTCTTCAGTTGCGGCAGAAGCTGCAACCGGAGGCAATCCTGTCCCGCCTTATAAAGCTGCGTCACGCGCTCGTGGATCGCGATCAACTCCTGCGCCGGCGCCATGCCATCCGGCCCCGATTCCAGCGCCCCGCTCTCCAACTGGCTCTTCAGTCCCGCCACCCGAACCATGAAAAACTCGTCGAGATTCGATCCCACGATCGACAGGAACTTAAGCCGCTCCAGCAGCGGATTCTGTTCGTCCTGCGCCTCTTCAAGCACCCGTGCCTGAAACGCCAGCAGGCTCAGTTCGCGATTTAAATAAAGCGAGGGATCGTCGAGTTCAACCGCTGTTGCCGCCGGCTGGCCATTATTCGACGCAGGCGTGATCATCGCAGGCTTGTTTTTGTTCGTCGCAGTCTTAGTCGCGGCAGGCGCAACCCGCCGCTTGCGCCGCGTGCCGCTACCTTCGGATTTAGGTGTGACGGTCTCTGTGGAGGCCATTCAGGAATACCTAGTTTACTAGAGGACTTTCGCCAAGTGTTAACGGGCGATGAAAGGTGAGCTTTTCTTCCAGGCCTGCTTCCGGGGCGGCCTCACGGTCGGCGCTACTGCCATGTCGCATTATGCCGCCGCAAATACCAGCAAGGCAGATTCCAATTCGACGCCGCATATTGCGGAAACGCCGTACTTGAGCACGTCTGGTTCGTCGTTCCCAGATAATCGTACTCCGCTTTATTTCCCTTCAGTGGAGTAGCCAGAAATTGATCGATAGCCACCGTGCTCATTCCCGACCCGCGCAGTTGCCGGACATGAAACACGGCAAAGTCGAGCGCATAAAGAATGACCATGCTGATTAGAAAATACCTGGCGGCTTCTCCGAGGATTCGCACGGTTGAGGTCGGCGCTGCAACCCGCGCGCGGCGAACTTTCGCAACCGACGGTGAGCAAGCGCAAAACTATCCTAAAGCATCCGGCCGATATCCGCTTGATTCGCCGCGGTGAAGACGCGATAGGCGCGCAAAAAGCAAGCGGACAGAGTGACCCGTCCGCCGCTCAATGCCCATGCTGCCTGCTTCCTTTTACTGCTGGCCCGGTTACTGCTGGTCCGGTTTGGCCTGTCCGTCTCTGTGATGCCCGCCCCACTGTCCACGCTGGCTCTGCATCTCGTCCCACTTCTTCTGCTGGGTTGGATCGAGCAACGCGCGCACCTGGTCGTCGCTGGTTTTGTGCATTTCCGCCATCTTCGCGTGCCGGTCATCGCGCGACATTGACGAATCGTTCATCATCGACTGCGCCTGTGATTGTTCGGTCTTGAAGATCTCCAGAACCTTTGTCTGCTGGTCGGCCGTCAGGTCGAGTTTCTTGGTAAGGTGCTCCGTGCGCTTCACCGGATCCATCATCGGTCCGTGGTGATGCATTTCGCCGCCGTTCTGCATCTGCTGATCGGCGGGCGGCGCGCTCGGCGCCGAATTCTGTGCCATCGCCGGCACCGCGTAAATCGCTCCCGCCAGTGCCAGCGCGAGCAAGGACTGCTTGAACATAGTGTTTTCTCCTGTTTAAAGATCGAATTGGCTAGATGTATGAACGTCATTATGATCCCGGAGTTGCGTCTCCAAGAGCGCTTTTACGAATCTTTACTTCGCTGCGCCCACATTGGGCATTTTGGCGCCCGCCATCGGCAAAGCGCGACCGCAAAGCGCGAAAACCGCAAAGCCGCCAGAACCGCGGTTCCTCATCACCATGCCTCGCCAACCGACAAAAATTTACACCCCACCACTCCCGATCCCGCTATCATCCATCGCAGCCCATCAAAAATGAGTAACAGTCCGCATCGCATCTTAGTCGTGAGCATGTCGCTGATCACATGCGTCCTTGCGCAAACGATGCCCACGCCTCCGTCCCCAAACATCGGAACCATCCACGGCCTGGTGAAATCCGGAAACATGCCCATCCCTGGCGCCACAGTTGTAATTAAACTCGAGTCGACGTCAGCAGCATCGTCCCCGCCCACTAAGCTCTCCGTCTGGACCGACGTAGACGGCAGTTACTCGGCCTCTTTTCCGTCCTACGGCACCTACTCGGTGCAAGTCCAGATGACGGCCTTCACCCCAATTACCCAAACGGTAGTAGTCGACGCCGCCCACCCCAGCGTTCCAGCAAACTTCGAACTGACCCTGCTCTCAAAATCCCACGAATCAAAGCCGCCCACTCAAAACGCCTCCACGCAGCCCGGTCGCAATGGCCCGCCCGGCGCCCGATCCCGGGGCTTCCAAAATCTCTCCGCCATGGAGAACTCGGGTGCATCCGAGGGCGGCGGCACTGCCCTCACCGATGTCGTACCTTCCGGCATGCCCGTCCCCGGCATCGATCCCAATAGCGCCACCGAGTCCATCGCCGTCTCCGGCAACAGTTCGAACTCCCTCAACAACCTCAGCGGCGATCAACTCCAGGACAGAATCGCCGAGGCTCGAGCCTCCGGCGCAGGCTTCGGTGGAGGCGGCGGTTTCGGCGGTGGTGGCGGATTCGGTGGCGGCGGAGGCGGATTCGGGGGAGGCGGAGGCCGCGGCCGTCGCGGCTTCGACGTCAATCATCCCCACGGCTCCATCTACTATGGCATCGGCGATTCCGCTCTTAACGCCGCGCCCTACGCCCTCGCTGGCGAGCCTGCCGAAAATCCCTCCTACGTTCGCCACAGCTTTGGCGGATCCGTTGGCGGCCCGCTCAACATTCCACACATCTTCAATGGCGGCGCCAAAACTTTCTACTTCGTCAACTACAACGGCCGCCGGGGCGAGAATCCCTTCGATCAGTTTTCCATCGTGCCAACTCTCGACCAGCGCCAGGGAAATTTCTCCGCCCTATGCCAGACCGGATTCACCACCGGTGTCTGCAATGATCGCGACGCCAGCGGCAACGTCATCCACCAGATCTACAATCCCGCCACCGGCGCACCTTTCGCCAATGACATGCTCTCCCAGCTCAATCCCATTGCCACCGGACTGCTCCCCTACATCCCCACTCCCAATATCACTCCGTCGCCTGGCGACTTCCAGAATTTCCACTTCGTAACTTCCGCCACCAGCAGCAGTGACGATCTCAACGTCCGCATCAATCACACCCTCGGCGCAGCTCCCGCCGGTGGCCGTCGCGGCGGTGGACGCGGCGCTCCCCGCAACAATCTCACCTTCGGTTTTCACTACCACGGCTCCACGTCCACCATCACCAATCCCTTTCCCAGCGTGGCCGGTACCACCAGCACGCGCAACTTCGATATCCCGCTCGGCTACGTTCGTACCTTTGGCAAAATCACTAACAGCCTGCGCTTCGACTTCAACCGCAGCCGCACCCACTCCCAAAATCTCTACGCCTTCCTCGACGACATCACCGGTAACCTCGGCATCACCGGCGTCTCCACCAATCCATTCGATTGGGGCCTTCCCAGCCTGGACTTCACCAACTTCGCCAGCTTGCAGGATGTCAATCCGCAGTTACTCCGCAATCAGACCTACACCATCTCCGACTATCTCGTCTGGAACCACGGCAAGCACACCTGGCGCTGGGGTGGTGACTTCCGCTTCGTGCAACTCAATACCGAAGCCAGCAGCAATGCCCGCGGAGCCTTCACCTTCACCGGCTCCAACACTGCCGCCTATCAGCTCGTTAACGGGCAGCCTCAGGCGATCAACGGCACCGGCTTTGACTTCGCTGACTTTCTCTTAGGCTTGCCCCAACTGACCGCCGTCCAGTTCGGTCAGGATAACTACCACTTCCACGGCCACTACTGGGATCTCTACGCCCAGGACGAATGGAAGGTGCGCGGCAACTTCACCGTAAACTTCGGCATTCGTTACGAGTATGTCTCTCCCTACACTGAGCTACAGAATCAGATCGCCAACCTCGATCTTTCGCCCGCCGTTTTCAATCCTTCCATCGGAACGCCCGCCGCGTCGCTCGTCCTACCCGGCCAGACCGGACCCTACAGCGGCGCGCTTCCCGAAAGTCTTATCCGCCCCGACCGCAATAACTTCGCTCCTCGCCTTGGGTTCGCCTGGAAGCCGCTCCGCGATACCGTCATTCGCGGCGGCTACGGCATCAACTACAATACCGGTGCCTACGCGACTATCGCCCAGCAACTCGCCTTTCAGCCGCCCTTTTCCACCGCCCAGACCAACACGCAAACCGTGTCACAGGCAGCCGCCGGAGTCCTCACTTTGCAAAACGGATTTCCACCTCCGATGACGGGCGCTATTACCAATAGTTACGCCGTCAATCCCAATTACCGCCTCGGCTATGTCCAGATTCGCAATCTCGACATACAGCAACAAATTCGTCCCACACTACTCCTCAACCTCGATTACACCGGAACCAAGGGTACCAAGCTCGACATACTCGAAGATCCTAACCGCACCCCCACCCCCAACGGATTCGCCACTCTGATTAACAACGTCCAGCCCTTTACCTACGAAAACTCCGTCGCCGACGCGGAGGCCAACGCCGCCTCCGTCCGTTTGCGCAAACGCCTCGCCAACGGCTTTTCCATCGGCGGCATCTACACCTTCTCTAAGTCGATCGACGACGCCTCCTCCATCGGTGCGGGCGCAACGGTAGGTTCAGGTAGCGCTGGACTTGGAGCCGGCGGCACCGGAGCGGGCGCTGGTGGCGGCATCGCCTCGCCCGGCAGCGGCGCCAATAGCGTCGCCCAGAATCCGCTCGATCTCTCCGCCGAGCGCGGCCTCTCCAGTTTTAATCAGACTCACCGCTTCACCGCCGACTACCTCCTCGAACTTCCCTTCGGCCACGACCGACGCTTCCTCACCGCCAACACCCCGTGGCGCGCCATCCTCGGCGACTGGCAATGGAGCGGCGATTGGACCATCGCCTCCGGCCTTCCCTTCACTCCGCGCTGGGTCGGCAACTTCGGCGAGGTCAACGCCGGAACCAGCGGAACCCTCCGTCCCAACTTAGTTCCCGGCCAAACCATTCCACTCGGCAATCCCTCGATCGCCGAGTGGTTCAACACTGCCGCATTCTCCCAGCCGGCCGACGGCCAATATGGCAACGCCCGCCGCAACAGCATCATCGGCCCTCCCACGCACGTCTTCGACATGGCTTTCACGAAAATCGTCCCTTTGAAAGAGGCGCGGGTCCTGGAGTTTCGCGCGCAGGCCACCAACATTTTCAACCTTCCGAACTACACCTCGCTCGACACCTCAATCACGTCGCCCACCTTTGGACGGGTAGTGGGCGTTGGTGGAATGCGGCAACTTACAATGACCGCACGATTCAGGTTTTGAGAATTGCAGGATTCAGGTTTTGGGAAATGAAGGTGCAGCAATGAGTAGTCGAAGTCGACAATTCGCAAACTGGCGCCCATTGGGATTATTGGCCCTGCTTTCCCTATCGCTCTCCTTCGCACAGAATCAAGAGGAATACACCTTCCATGCCGAAAGCGATCTCGTCTTAGTCAACGTAACCGTCCGCGATAAGAGCGGCAACTTCGTACGCGGCCTCAAGCCAGCCGATTTCACCATCCTCGAAGACAATAAGCCGCAGAAGATTTCATCCTTCGACATAGAAAACATCGACGCCATCGCGAACCAGAACGTGGCGCAGTCAAAAGCGTTAACTGCCGAAACGCCGCAACCCGCAAACCAACTCGCCGCCGTGCCTGCCGCTCAGCCCGCCAATCAATCGCAAGATCAGTTCAAGGACCGCCGTCTCATCATCCTCTTCTTCGATCTCTCTGCCATGGAACCCGATGAGATCGACCGCGCCGTAACCTCCGCCCAGAACTATGTCGACAAGCAGATGGCTCCCGCCGACCTCGTCGCCATCGTCTCGCTGGCCAGTTCTCTAACCGTCAGTCAGGATTTCACCTCCGACCGCGACTTACTCAAGAAGGAGTTACAAGCCTTCGGCGCTGGCAGCGGCCAGGGCTACGAAGAAGGCACCACCGGAACGACCGAGGGCACGCAAGATACCGGTCAGTCCTTCACCGTCGACGACACCGAATACAACATCTTCAACACCGACCGCCGTCTCGAAGCGCTGCGCTCCGTCGCCGAAAAGCTCTCCCACGTTCAGCAAAAGAAGTCCCTCATCTATTTCTCCAGCGGCATGGACCGCACCGGCATTGAGAACCAATCCGAGTTGCGCGCCGCCATCAACGCCGCCGTCCGTTCCAACCTCGCAATCTACACCATGGATCTCCGCGGCCTGCAAGCCATCGTCCCGGGTGGCGAAGCCCAAAACGCGAGCATGCGCGGCACCTCCGTCTATTCCGGACAATCTACGATCAACGCGCTCAACTCCAACTTCACCACCCAGGAAACGCTCGTCACCCTTGCGAGCGACACAGGCGGCAAGGCATTCCTCGACTCCAACGATTTCACTCAGATATTTCGCGGGGTCCAGCAGGACACTTCAACTTACTATCTGATTGGCTATCACAGCACCAACATCGCGCGCGACGGAAAATATCGCAGAATCACCGTAAAGATCGCCGTCCCCGGCGCTAAGATCGACTACCGCCGCGGCTACTACGCCCCAGCCGATTATCAGCACTCAACCAAAGACGATCGCGAAGCCCAACTCGAGCAGGAACTGGCCTCCGAGCTTCCCACCACCGATCTGCCTCTCTATCTAAGCGCAGCTTACTTCCGTCTCGAACCGAATAAGTTCTACATCCCGCTTTCGCTGGTCGTGCCCGGCTCGCAGATTCCCTTCTCGCGAAACAGCGACAAGGACAAAGCAACGCTCGATGTCCTAGGCACCGTGACCGACAATGACCATCATCCCGTAACCCGCATTCGCGACACGGTAAAACTCGCGGTCGATGCCTCTGCCGAAGTCCAAAAGAAAAACGTCCAATACGATACCGGCGTCAGCCTCCCCCCCGGCAAGTATCACGTCAAGTTCGTAGTCCGCGAGAACCAAACTGGACGCATGGGTTCCTTCGAAACCGATCTCGAAGTCCCCGATCTGAGGCAGCAGAAATTGAAGATGAGTTCGGTGGTCCTCGCCAGCCAACTCGAGCCCACCAAGAAAAGCTCCGCACCCAACCCGCTAATCCACGACGGCCAGGAAATCATTCCAAATGTAACTCACGTATTCTCCTCGGCAGGACACATGCGTCTTTACTACGAAGTCTACGATCCAGAACGAAGCAACCCGGCCCAGAAGAATGCGATTCGCGTGAGTAGCAGCGTGGCCCTCTTTCGTGGCAAAACTAAGATCTTCGAGAGCGCTCCGGTAAATGTGAACGAACTCGAACCTGGCGACCGTCATGCCGCCGTCTTCCAGTTAGACCTGCCGCTAACGGGCATGCCCGCCGGTTTTTACACCTGCCAGGTTAACGTAATAGACGATGCAGCCGGCAGCTTTGCATTCCCGAGGATGGCAATGCTAATCCGCGCGCAAACAACTCCAAAGTAAGAATAGCTCGAACAACTTCGGCGTCCGTTGTTTAGCCCTGAACTACTTCGTAATTTCCCGTTGATCCGCCGGTGGGCGTTGTGTAACCTGCTGGGTGGAAGGCAACTGACTCACATCCCATCCCCCGCCCAAAGCCTCCACCAATAGCACCGCTCCAGTCATCTGCTCGACCTGTGATTGCACCAGCGTTTGCTGCGTATTCAATAAGGTGGTTTGTGTAGTAAGTAAGTTCAAATAAGGATCCAGTCCGGTCTCATATCGAGCTTTCTCCAGGTCGTATGCCTTCTGGGCTGCAGTCACCGCCGACTGCTCCTGCTGAATTTCTGTCCATAACAGCCGCGTCTCCGCCAGATAGTCTTCAACCTGCTGAAAAGCGGTCAGCACCGTTTGCCGATAACTCGCTACGTCCGCATTGTAAGTAGCAGTATATTGCTCAATCGTCGCGCGTCGTAGCCCGGCATCGAACACCGTCTCAGACACCGACGGTCCAATCGACCAAACCCGGCTGGCCGCATTCACCAACTTACTGATCGCTGACGATGAAAAGCCACCGCTCGCGCTCAACGTCAGCGTTGGATAGTAGGCGGCATACCCAATGCCAATTACCGCATTTGCCGAAGCCATCTCGCCGCTCCGCTGCTGCAATATCCGGCCGTCGTTCCAACAACTGTGACGGCGTGCCGGTCGGAACCGCCGGCGGCTGCGCCGTTAGTGCCTTTACCGGCATATTGAAATCGGTCGCGGACTTGCCCAGCAATGTCGCAATCGCGTGTTCATATTGCGCGCGCGCCACACCCACATTTGTAGCGCTCGCCCGCGTGCTTTCCAGTGTTTGGAGCGCCTGCTGCACGGAAACTTCCGTATCCGTGCCAACCTCGTAACGAGTCTTCGCCAGTTCCAGCAGCTCCTCGTCGGCTTTCACAGTCGCGTTCAAGAGAGCCTGTAGCGCGTCCTGGCCGCGTATCTCGAAGTAAGTCTCGGCCAGGGTAGCCTGCTCCAGCAATCGCTCATTCTCCAGGTCAGCCGCGCTCACCTGTGCATTCGCTTGAAATTCCTTGACGGTATTCCGCACTCGTCCAAACAGGTCGGGTGCCCAGGACACGTCGAGAGGAAGCTGGAATTCGGAGAATGTTCCGCCGCTGGTCGCGCCCACCCCTCCGCTCGCCACGCCCGCCGTGTGCGAGCGCTGGGCCGAGGCCCCCACAGTTACTGTCGGGTAATACTGCGCGCGCGCCTCCCGAATCTGCGCTCGAGCCGCCAGATAGTTCTCAAAATATACCTTGATATTCTGGTTATTGATGTTCAGCTGCGATTCCAGCTCGTTAAGCTCCGGCTGATTGAAAACCTCCCACCAGTTACCGTGCAGCATCGCATCCTGCGGCGACGCCACCTTCCATCCTTCCGCATCCTGGAAGTTAACCGGCGATTCCTTATAATTAGGCGCAGCCGGAACCGTGGCCGACGGCTTGTGATACCGTGGTCCAACCGTACAGCCAGAAAGACTCAGTAAGATAAGCATCGCGGCGCCGATCTTCCCGCCAGCCACGCTGCGTAATCGTTTTAACTCATATCTCATGCCGTGCCTTCTCCCGGCGCGCCCTGCCCGTTGAATGTCTCCAGCGTATCGTGTTCTTTTCCAAGTAATCGCAGGCGCATCCGGTCCATGAATAAGTAAACGACCGGCGTCGTATAGAGCGTGAGTAACTGGCTCACAATCAACCCTCCCACAATGGAGATACCGAGCGGTCGCCGTAACTCCGATCCCGTGCCCGTCCCGAACGCCAGTGGCAGCGCTCCAAATAGCGCCGCCATCGTCGTCATCAGAATCGGCCGGAAGCGCAGCAGGCAGGCCGTAAAGATCGCGTCATACGTGCTCATACCCTGCTCGCGTTCTGCCTGCAGCGCGAAATCGATCATCATAATCGCATTCTTTTTCACGATCCCAATCAGCAGCACAATCCCGATGATCGAAATCACATTGAGATCGTTATGAAATATCATCAACGCCAGCATCGCGCCCACGCTCGCCGACGGAAGTGTAGAAATAATCGTCAGCGGATGCACCAGGCTCTCATAGAGAATCCCCAGCACGATATACACCGCCAGCAGCGCGGTCGCAATCAACACCGGCTCGGTGCTCAAAGAGGTCTGATAAGCCTGCAACGTCCCCGAAAAATATCCGTGGATCGTCGACGGCGTGCCCAGCTTCTCCTGCATCTGCTCCACCATCCGCGTCGCGTCGCTCAACGCCAGGCCAGGCGCCAGATTAAAGGATACCGTCACCGACGGAAATAATCCCGAGTGCGCAACCGAAAGTGGAGCCGTATTAGTCTTGACCGATGCCATCGTAGTAAGTGGCACGCTCCCATGTCCATTGGGGAGATAGATGTCCTTCAGTCCTGCCGGCGATTGCCAGTAAGGCGGGGCCACCTCGAGGATCACATAGTATTGATTCAGCGGCTCGAAAATGACCGACGTCTCTTCTTGCCCGAATGCGCTATATAAGGTCGAGTCCAGTTGCTGCGGGGTAAACGCCAGCCGCGCCGCGGTCGTACGATCATAGGTCAGATAAGTCTGCAACCCGCCATTCTGCTGGTCTGAATTCACATCCTGCAGCCCCGGCAGCTTCTTCACATTCGCCAGCAATATTGGGCCCCACGTATTCAGGTCTTCCACATTATCGGCCTGAATCGTGTACTGATACAGCGCCGCGCTCGCCCTGCCGCCTATGCGAATATCCTGCGCCGCCTGTAAAAATGCCTGCGCTACCGGCAACCGGTTGAGCTTGGGCCTAAGTCGATTAATAATCGACGCCGCATCGATCTTCCGCTCTTTAAGCGGCTTCAATGCAATATAGATAAAACCGCCATTTCCACCACCCGAGTAAGCGTTGACGTGATACACCGCCGGATCCGCCTTGATAACGTCTACTAACTGAAGAATCGAGTTCTCCATCAGCGGAAACGAAGCATCCTGCGGACCCTGCACCCCTCCCACGATCGCTCCCGTATCTTGCTGCGGAAAAAATCCTTTCTGCACATGCGCGATGATCACCACATTCAATGCAATCACCAGCACCAGAACCGTCAGTACCAGAAACGGATTATCCAGTACCCACCGCAGCGAATGCGTGTATCTGCCCAGAATGAAATTGAAAAATCGCTCGCTCATCCGGTAAAGCCGGCCGTGCTTTTCCTCTTCCTGCGCTTTCAGGAGATGCGCGCACATCATCGGCGTGGTGGTCAGCGAGATCACCATCGAGACCGCAATCGCGGTGGATAGTGTCACCGCGAATTCGCGAAACAGCCTTCCCACAATGCCGCCCATCATCAGGATCGGAATAAACACCGCAATCAGCGACACGCTGATCGAGAACACCGTGAACCCAATCTCGCGCGCCCCCAGCAGCGCCGCCGCCATCGGCTGCATCCCCGCTTCCAGATGCCGCGAGATATTCTCCATCACCACGATCGCGTCATCCACCACGAATCCTGTCGAAATCGTCAGCGCCATCAGCGACAGGTTATCCAGGCTGTATCCGCACAGATACATCACCGCGAACGTCCCCACCAAAGACACCGGCACCGCCACGCTCGGGATCATCGTCGCCCGCACGCTTCTCAGGAAAAAGAACACCACCAGCACGACCAGCACCACCGACAGAATCAGCGAGCGCTCCACATCGCTCAGGCTCGCGCGGATCGTGACCGTGCGGTCGAAAACATTCGTGACCTCGATCGCCGATGGAATCGACGCCTTCAGCGCTGGAATCGCGCCCTTGATGCGATCCACCGTTTCGATGATGTTCGCCCCCGGCTGCCGGAAAATGATCATCGTCACCGACGGCTTGCCGTCCATGTATCCCGCATTGCGTACGTTCTGCACCGAGTCAATCACGTCCGCCACATCCGAGAGCCGCACCGCCGTCCCGTTGTGCTCGCCAATGATCAGCGGCTTGTAATCCTCCGCGTGCATCATCTGGTCGTTGGCCACGATATCCAGCGTCGTGTCCTGATTCGCCACCTGCCCCAGCGCCACATGCGCGTTCGCCAGCCGCAGCGTGTTCTCGATCGACCCGTACGAAATTCCGTAACTGTTCATCTGCGTGGGATTCAGTTCCACGCGCACCGCGGGATAAGACGAGCCGCCAACACTCACCTGACCCACGCCTTGCAACTGCGAGATACGCTGCGCCAGCACCGTCGACGCCGCGTCATACATCTGGCCCTTGTTGTAAACGTCGGAGGTCAGCGCCAGAATCATGATCGGCGCATCCGCCGGATTCACTTTGCGGTAAGTCGGGTTCGACGGCAGGTTAGCCGGCAGATAAGTGCGCGCCGCATTAATCGCGGCTTCCACATCGCGTGCCGCCCCGTCAATGTTTCGACTTAAGTCGAATTGAATCGTGATGTTCGTGCTGCCCAGCGAGCTCGACGACGTCATCTCCGTAATTCCGGCGATGTGTCCCAGTTGTCGCTCCAGCGGCGTCGCCACTGATGACGCCATGATCTCCGCGCTCGCGCCCGGCAATCCCGCGCCAATATTGATCGTCGGAAAATCTACCTGCGGCAGCGGCGATGCCGGCAGCACCGTATACGCGATCGCTCCCGCAATCGCGATCGCCACCGTGATCAGCGTGGTCGCAACCGGTCGCTTTATAAATGGAGTCGAGAGGCTCATAGCGGCTACGCCGGAGACGGCCCCTCCTGCGGTGACGGCGTCATCCCGCCGCTTGCTTCGTCCGCATCCTGGTTTTCATTCTTCGAGAAGCGCTGTGCGATTCGGTCGAAGAAGATATAAATCACTGGCGTCGTATAGAGAGTAAGTACCTGGCTCAACAACAAGCCGCCCACCATCGCAATGCCCAGTGGGCGCCGTAACTCGGACCCCAACCCCGTACCGAACGCCAGCGGCAGTCCGCCCAGCAGCGCCGCCATCGTTGTCATCATGATCGGCCGGAAGCGCAGCAGGCTCGCTTCATAAATCGCCTCCGTCGATGACTTCCCGTGCTCGCGCTCCGCCTCCAGCGCAAAGTCCACGATCATGATGCCGTTCTTCTTCACAATGCCAATCAGCAGGATGATGCCAATAATGGCCACCACGCTCAGATCCTGCCCAAACAGCATCAACGCCAGCAGCGCGCCCACGCCCGCCGACGGCAGCGTCGAAAGAATCGTTACCGGATGAATGAAGCTCTCGTACAAAACTCCCAGCACGATGTAAACCGTCACCAGCGCCGCCAGAATCAACAGCGATTCGTTCGATAGCGAATTGTGGAACGAAGCCGCCGTGCCCTCGAATCCCGTTTGCAGGCTCGGCGGCAGATTCATCTTTCCCGCCATATCGTCGATCTTGCTGATCGCCGTGCCCAGCGAGGCTTTCGGCCCCAGGTTGAATGAGATCGTCACCGCCGGAAATTGTCCCTGGTGGTTGATCGTCAGCGGTTCGTGCGTCAGTTCCAGATGCGTGAACGCATTCAGCGGCACCGCATTCGCAATCTGCGAACTGCTCGCCGTGTTGGTCGTCGTCACCACCGTTCTCGCCAGCGCCGTCTGCAATGGCGCCAGCAACGCCTGCCCCGGAGTCGGCGTGTACTGCGCCGATTCCGTCGTCGCATTCGATCCCGCCGAAGCCGAACTCGATGACGAGAACGACGTCGCCGCTCCCGATCCCGTCGCATTCGCCGACGCGTTCGATTGCAGAAACACCGATTGCAGTTTGTCCGGCGTCGTCTGGAATGACGGCAGCGCCTCCAGCACCACGTGGTACTGGTTCAACTGCGTATACATCGTGCTGATCTGCCGTTGACCGAACGCGTCATAAAGCGCGTTGTCGATCGTGGCCGTCGCAATCCCCAATCGCGACGCGGTTACGCGGTCAATCGTCAGCGACACCGCCAGCCCTCCCGTCTGCTGGTCCGTCGCCACATCCTCTAGTTCCGGCATCTTCGACATTTCACCGACGAACTTATTCGTCCACTCGTTCAACTCGTTGGTATCCGGATCTTCCAGCGCGTACTGGTACTGCGTGCGGCTCACCCGATCATCCACTGTGATGTCCTGCACCGGCTGCATGTACATCTTGAAGCCCTGCACCTGGCCGTTCAGCTTCGATTGCAGCCGCCGAATCACATCCGACGCGCTGATGTGCCGCTCATCGAGCGGCTTCAGATTGATCGAGTATCGTCCCGAATTCAGCGTCGTGTTCGTTCCGTCCGCCCCGATGAACGACGAAAGGCTCTCCACTGCCGGATCCTTAAGGATGATCTTCGCCACCTCGCGCTGCTTCTCCACCATGGCGTTGAAGGAAATCGCCTCCGGCGCCTGCGAGATGCCTTGAATCACTCCCGTGTCCTGCACTGGAAAAAATCCTTTGGGAATCAAAATGTACAGGACAATCGTCAGCACCAGCGTCGCCAGCGCCACCAGCAGCGTAATCGTCTGGTATTCCAGAACTTTTTTCAGCGTCCGCCCGTAAAACGCGATCATGCGATCGAACACGTTTTCCGACCACCGGTAAAAACGCGTCTGCTGCGAGTCCGGCGTGTGCTTGAGGATGCGCGCCGACATCATCGGCGTCAGCGTCAGCGATACCACCGCTGAAATAACAATCGTCACCGCCAGCGTCACCGCAAATTCCCGGAACAGCCGTCCCACCACGTCTCCCATGAAGAGAAGCGGAATCAATACCGCAATCAGCGAAACCGTCAGCGAAACAATCGTGAACCCGATTTGCTCCGCGCCCTTCAGCGCCGCCGTCATCGGCTTATCGCCTTCTTCCAGGAAGCGCGAAATATTCTCGATCATCACGATCGCGTCATCCACCACAAAGCCCGTCGAAATCGTCAACGCCATCAGTGACAGGTTGTCCAGGCTATAGCCGAGGCCGTACATCACTGCGAACGTGCCGATCAGCGACAGCGGCACCGCCACGCTTGGAATGATCGTCGCCTTCAAACTGCGCAGGAAAAGAAAGATGACCAGCACCACCAGCCCGATCGTCAGCATCAGCTCGAATTCCACGTCGTTCACCGACGATTGAATGCTGGTCGTCAAGTCCGTGAGCTTCGTCACTTTGATCGCCGCCGGCAGATTCGCCTGCAATTGCGGCAGCAATTTCTGAATGCTCTTCACCACCGTGATCGTGTTCGCGCCCGGCTGCCGCTGGATATTCAGAATCACCGCTGGCGTGTCGTTCATCCACGCCGCTTGCTTCGAGTTCTCCACGCCATCGGTGACCGCGGCAACGTTCTTCAAAAACACCGGCGCGCCGTTCCGGTACGCCACCACCACATCGCGATAGTCCGAACTCGTCTGCAGTTGGTCGTTCGAGTCGATCTGGAAATCCTGCCGCGGCCCGTCGAAGTTTCCCTTGGCCGCATTCACGCTCGTCGCCGTCAGCGCCGTGCGCACCGCTTCCAGGTCAATTCCGTAAGAAGCCAGCGCCACCGGATTCGCCTGGATCCTCACCGCCGGCTTCTGTCCGCCGCTGATGCTCACCAGTCCCACGCCGCTGAGCTGCGAAATCTTCGGCGCCAGCCGCGTGTCCACCAGGTCCTCAACTTTGGAGAGCGGAATCGTGTCCGACGTGATCGCCAGCGTCAGCACCGGCGCGTCAGCCGGATTCGTCTTGCTGTAGATCGGCGGCGCTGGCAGGTTCGATGGCAGCAGGCTCTGCGCCGCATTGATCGCCGACTGCACTTCCTCTTCCGCCACGTCGATCGGCAGCGTGAGCGCAAATTGCAGCACCACCACCGAAACTCCGCCCGAACTCGTCGAGGTCATCTGGCTCAGGCCCTGCATCTGCCCGAACTGCCGCTCCAGCGGCGCCGTCACCGTCGTCGCGGTCACATCCGGACTCGCGCCCGGATAAAACGTCAGCACCTGAATGGTCGGATAATCAACCTGGGGCAGCGCCGAAACCGGCAGCTGAAAGTAGGCGACGATTCCCGCCAGCAAAATCGCGGCCATCAACAGCGAGGTCGCAACCGGCCGCAGAATAAATGGCCGAGAAGGACTCACGGCAGATGGCTCCCATGGCTTGCATTATTCGCAGGCGGATTTGCGGGCGACGGATTTGCGGGCGAAGCTTTCGCCGGCGTCGTACCGTTCCCGCTTCCCGGCTGCCCCTTGCCTGATTGATTTGGTTTGTTCCCTGTGTTGCTCTGCGTCTGCCCCGGCACGGACTGCTGCACGACGTTCACCTTCGAGCCGTTTTGGAATTTCTCAAAGCTCGAATCCGCCACCACTTCGCCCGGATTCAATCCCGAAACCACCTGCGTCAGATTGCCATCCGTCGTTCCCACGGTGACATTCCGCGTCTGCGCCTTGCCATCCTGTACCACCCACACAAACGCCTGCGTGCCGTTGTGCTGGATCGCCGAAGAATCCACCAGCGTCACGTCCTTCAGCGTATTCACCAGCAGCCGCGTGTTCACAAACTGATTCGGAAACAGCGCGTTGTCCTTGTTGTCAAACGAGGCTCGCATCTTTATTGTTCCCGTCGTCGTGTCGATCAAATTATCGGTCGTCAGCAGCTTGCCGCTCGCGACCATCTTGCTTTGCGCGCGGTCCAGCGCCTGCACCGCCAGCGTCTTCTGCTTGTGCATCTGCCCCATCACCTGTTGCAGGCTGTCTTCTGAAATCGTGAAGACCACCGTGATCGGCTGCAGTTGCGTCACCACCGCCAGCGTCGTGCTCCCCGCTGAGGTCACCACATTCCCCGGATCGATCAGCCGCAGTCCCACCCGTCCATTAAACGGCGCAACAATGTGACAGAATCCCAGCTGCACCCGGTCATAATCCACGTTCCCCTGATCCAGCTTCACCGTCCCCTGATCCTGGAGTACCAGCTTCTCCTGATCGTCCACCTGCTGCTTGGCGATCGCATTCCGCGCCAACGCCGCCCTGTAGCGCTCCAGATCCATCTGTGCCTGCGCCAGCAGATTCGTATCCCGCTCCAGCGTTCCCTCCGCCACTTTCAGCGTCGCCTCGTACGGTCGCGGATCGATGTCCGCCAGAGGATCGCCCTTCTTCACCAGTTGCCCTTCGCGAAAGTGCACCGCCGCCACCTGCCCCGTCACCTGGCTCACAATCGAAGCCGTATACACCGGCGTCACCGTCCCAATCGCATTCAGATAAACGCCAATATCTCCCTTGCTAGCCGACACCACCGTCGCCGTCACCGGACCGCCAAATCCGCGGCCCATCGCGCCCCCAGCCGTCGACGATGCCTTGTCCTTGCGCAGCACCCACCAGAACACCAATGCAAAGACAAGCAGCACCACGATCCATACCCACGCGCGCCGCTTGGGCTTCAACTCGGGCAGCGCAGTGTCGCGCTCGAACTTCGGGGGCGCGGGTGGCGGAAGATTGGGAGGAGTTGGAGTATGAGAAATTTGATCAGTCATCGTAGAGTAAGACGAATTGGAATTTTCCTATCCCGAACAGTTCGCGTAGATGTACTCACCGGCACACAAGTTCGCCACCGCACGAAGCTATTATTATGGCAAATGCTGGCGCGCCCTGCCGTAAAGTCCTGTAAACAGCTCAAGATTCTTCTAATACTGTAATGTTTTGTTGAGTCGGCCGGCCCGCCGCGCCCATCTCGGATGACTGAACTGCGATGCTGAACCGCCCTTTCAGCCGAGTTCGCCAATGGTCCTAAAACAGGTTGCGGAAAAAATCGCGTCGCGCTCGATTTTGGGAAAAGACGCGTCGCGCTCGATTGCGGGTGGCGCACGCTCTCGATTTTGGGTGGCGTAGCGCTCTCGATTTTGGGTGGCGCAGCGCTTTTAGCGCTGCGATAACTGCGTTGCGTTGAATACGGCTTTAGCCGCTGAGGCAACAACGACGCTCGCCCGATACCGACTTCCCCGCAGCCTGCTACAAGAGCGTTGAAGAGACAGATACGTCTTCGAGCACAAGCCGGCTTGAGAACCCAAGCCCCGGCGCAGCCCCTTGGCGAAAGAGACAGATCCATCCCTTGCAGCCGCGAAGCGGCGCAAGAATACAAGCCGTGGGTGCCCAAAAGCGAGAGAAACAGCCCCGGAGGGGCGAAGAGCAGTCTTCGCGCCGTCTCTCTAGCCTCTGTCTACTTTCCCGCCTCCGGATTCACCACCAGCAGCATCGGCACCTCCTGCTGCTTCACCAGATTGTTATATCCCGCCACGTCCATCGCCACGATCGCCTTCCACTTCCCGAGTTGTTCATCCACCTGTTTCGTCAGCATGTCGAACACCTCATACGACTGCGCCGTCGGAGCCGTGTCCGCGCTCTCCACCACTCCGCCCAACGCCGCCAGATGATTATTCAGCCGCACCGGAAAATTCAGCACATCCTGCCCGCTCTTCGCCTTCGTCTGGATCAGCGCCTCCTCAACCTCCGTCATCTTCTTATCCAGCGCCTTTCCCGACTCCGCCACCGTCTTCCCTCGCGGATCGTTCTTCAACCTCTTATCCACCGCCTTGATTTGCTCCCGCAAATCGCGGATCTCAATGATCGCGTCATCCACCTCCGTCACCTTGTCGCGAATCTTGATCAGCAAATCGAACTGCTTCGCCAAATCGTCCGGCCCCAGCTTCAATCGCGGATCAGGCACAATCTCCAACGGTGCCGTATAACTCTTCCCCAGCACCGTCAGCCGTACCGAGTATTTTCCCGGCACTGCCTCCGGTCCCTCCGTGCCTCCGCCCCACAACGGAGCATGTGGAACCGGCGTCGCCCCCTCATACCGCAGATCCCACACAAAGCGATTCAATCCCGCGTCTGCCGGCAGATCGCCCGCCCCGCCGCCGCGGCTGAAGAAATCCTCTTCTCCGCCGCCCTCGCCTTCATCCTCTTTCTTCTTCGGATACTTCCGAATCACCTTCCCCGACGCATCCAAAATCTCCAGCGTGATCTTCGGCTCTTCCTTTTTATCTTTATCTTTCTCCGCCGAATCTTTCTCCGCCGCCGACTTCTCCTTCTCCGACCCCTCCGCCTCAGCCTTCGCGCCTTCGCTCACAGCCGTGTTTGCCTTCGCGCCTTCTGTCTTCGCCGCCTCGCCCCTCTTCTCCGGCTTCAGCGAAGTCTTCAGCCAGTAATAAATAACCGCTCCGCCCGGCGGATTCTGTCCCACATTCCCGCGCCCGCCAAATCCTCCCCCAAACACCGTATGATTCGTCTCCGCCGGCGCAAACAAGTACGCCTCTTCCTGCCTCATCACCTCCTGATACTGTTCCAGCGGCGTGATGTCATCCAGCACCCAGAAGCTCCGCCCGTGCGTCGCCACCACCAGATCGTTGTTCTTCACCACCAGGTCGTTCACCGGCGAAACCGGCAAATTCAGTTGCAGCCGCTTCCAGTTCCCGCCATCGTCAAACGACACATAAACGCCCTGCTCCGTCCCCGCAAACAGCAATCCCGGCCGCCGCGGATCGACCCTCACCGCATGCACATAATCGTCCGCCGGAATTCCATTCGTAATCGCCGTCCAAGTCTTCCCAAAATCCGTCGTCTTGAAGGCGTACGGCGCAAAGTCATCCATCTTGTGTCGCTCCACCGCCACATAAACCGTTCCCGCATCATGCGGCGACGCCTCGATCATGCTCACCGTTCCCCACTCCGGCATCGCCTTCGGCGTCACATTCTCCCAGTGCTGCCCGCCATCGCGCGTCAACTGGATCAGCCCATCATCTGTTCCCGCCCAGATCAGATCCTTCTGCGCCGGCGATTCCACCACCGAAAAAATCGTGTCATACACCTCCACGCCCGTATTGTCCTTGGTGATCGGCCCGCCCGACGCCGCCTGTTTCGTCTTATCGTTCCGCGTCAGATCCGGACTGATGATCGTCCAGTGCATCCCCGCATCCGTCGTCTTGAACAACACCTCGCCCGCGTAATAAAGCGTCTTTGGATCGTGCGGCGAAAATACAATCGGCTCCGTCCACTGAAACCGGTGCTTCACATCCGCTGGCGCCCATCCAATCGGATTCACCGGCCAGGGATTGATCGCCTGCTCCTCATGCGTCTCATGGTCGTAGCGCGTGACTTCCCCGCCATACGATCCCGCATAAACAATGTTCGGGTTCGTCGGATCGGGCGCAATATATCCGCTCTCGCCCCCGCCCACGCTATACCAATCGGACCGGTCGATCGATCCATCCAGCCCCGCGCTCGCAATTCCGACCGTCGAGTTATCCTGCTGCGCTCCGTAGATGTAATAAGGAAAACGGTTATCTGTCGTCACGTGATAAAACTGCGCCGTAGGCTGGTTGTTCTCGCTTGACCAGCTCGCCCCGCCATTCGTTGAAATTGTCGCCCCGCCATCATTCCCATTGATCATCCGCTTCGGATCCGTCGGATCGATCCACAGCCCGTGATTATCCCCATGCGGCGCCCGCAAATTCGTAAACGTCTTTCCGCCATCATTCGACCGGTAAGCCGCCGTGTTCAGGATGTACACCGTGTCCGCCGACTTCGGATCGGCAAAAATGTGCGAGTAATACCAGGCCCGCTGCCGGAACCGGTGATCGTCTGTAAGAATGTGCCACGTCTCGCCGCTGTCATCCGACCGGAAAATCCCGCCCTTCTCTGCCTCCACTACCGCCCACACACGATTGGGATTCGCACCCGATACCGCCACGCCAATCCGCCCCATCACCGTCTCCGGCAGCCCATGCCCCTCCAATTCCTTCCAGGTAGTTCCGCCATCCGAAGACCGGTAGAGCCCGCTTCCCGGCCCGCCGCTATCCAGGCTCCACGGCGTCCGCCGCACCTGCCACAGCGCCGCATAAATAATGTTCGGGTTCGTCGGATCGAATGCCAGGTCAATCCCGCCCGTCTTCGCATCCTTATATAAGACCTTCTCCCACGTCTTCCCCCCATCCAAAGTCCGGAAAATCCCGCGCTCCTCGTTGTCCGCAAACGGATGCCCCAACGCCGCCACCAACGCAATATCCGGATTCTTCGGATTAACAATCAGCCGCCCAATCGCATGCGTATCCCGCAATCCCACAAACTTCCAGGTCGCCCCCGCGTCAATCGACTTATAAACGCCATTCCCGCCCACAATATTGCCGCGCACGCATGCTTCGCCCGTCCCCACATAAATCACATTCGGATCCGACTCCGATACCGCAATCGCCCCAATCGCCGTCGAAGGCACGTTGCGCATGTCCGAAGCGCTTTTGTCCGAGGCAGTCTTGTCGGCGCTTTTGCCGGAAGCGGCCCCGACGGAAGGAGTCTTGTCGGAGGCATCGTTGGCGAAAACGCTCTTGTCGAAAGCGGCTTTGTCAAACACCGGCCGCCAGTTCAGCCCTCCATCGGTCGTCTTCCACACTCCGCCCGCTACCGCGCCAAAATAGTAGGTGTCCGGCCGTCCCACTACCCCAGCCACCGCCACCACGCGTCCCCCGCGAAACGGCCCCACCAGCCGATACTGCAACCCCTTCCACGGATCCTTCGCCTCCCCATCGTCCGCCGCCGTCCCGCTGCCCTGAGCGCTAGCGCTCTGCGCCGCTTTCGCCGGCTCAGCACTCTTCTTCGTTTCCTTTTTCGTTTTTTGCGCGAACACAGGAATGCTCAAAGCAAGCAGAAGGATCAACACAGAAATTCGCAAGGGATGTGCCTCCGAGTTAAGACGGAAAATCGTGCAGCAACTATAGCAAATCGTAAAAGGTGTTTTGGGCTATCACCGCGATCAAACCGCACTCATATCTAGTGACGATTCGCTCTTGGGTGGCGCAGCGCTTTGAGCGCTGCCAAGGGACAGGCTTCAGCCGCTGAGGTGAAGGACGACCCGAGAGCCCCCCATTTCAATGCCTGCCAAGCCGGCGCAATATCAATCTACCCGCTCGCCAACCGTTCCCCACCACCCACCGCCAGCGCACCCTCCCCCACCACCCGGTTCCGCCCTTCCCTCTTCGCCAGAAACATCCGGCCATCCGCCATCGCAAACAACTCCGCCACCTCTTCCCCATCCTGCGGATAACTCGCCAACCCCGCGCTCACCGTCACCTGAATCTTCTCGCCCCGCGCCCCCACCCCAATCCTTGCTTCCGCAATCGCCTCCCGCACCGACTCCATCTTCCGCTCCGCCGTCTCCATATCCGTCTCCGGCAAAATCACCACAAACTCCTCACCCCCATACCGTCCCGCCGTGTCGCTCTGCCGGAACGATGTGCGCAACATGTCCGCAATCTTCTTCAACACCCGATCTCCCGCCGGATGCCCATGCGCATCGTTCAACGCCTTGAAGCGGTCCGCATCGATCACCGCCACCGTCAGCGGCTTCTCATACCTCCGGGCCCGGCTCAATTCATTGGCAAAACGCTCATCGATATATCCCCGGTTGTGCAGCCCCGTCAGCGGATCGGTCGTTGCCATCTGCAAAAGTTTCTGGCTGCGCGCCACCAGCGCCAGGCTCAACACCGACGCCGTCAGCATGATCACCAGCCGCGAAATCTCGTTCGACCAACTGAACACGCCATACGCAAACGGCGCATACGAAGGATTGTTCAGGTCCCAGTGCGTCGCCGCGAAATATACGATCCCAAGATATTCGCTGAACGCCAGCAGCCCCGCAATCACGCAGACCCGTTTGTCATAGCGCAGGCTCGTGCCGCCAATCGCCAGAAAATATCCTTCAAACACCACTTTGCTGTTCACCGCCGTGTGCGGCCGGTCCAGCAGCAGAAACACGGTCAGCGCCGCGCTCACCAGCGAAACGTCGAACGCGCTCGTCACAAAGCTGATCCATGGCGCGTTGTAATCCCGCGACACCAGAAAAAACACGGCCAGCGAAAGCAGCAACGTCCCGCCCGTCAGGCACAGCCCCACCATCCCTTCCTTCTTATCGAAATCGAAAAACACCGTATCGATCAGCGGAATCGATAGCAGAAGGCACGCCAGCACCATGCGTACCCGCGCCACCAGCAACTCGCCGGCCGCGCCAGCTTCCGCGAGCAAGGGATCGGGTCGCGACCATACAGACGCAACAAGACTTCGGACATGAAAAGTCATAGTCGACACAATGGACTCCGTTTGATTTGCTTTCTAGGGAAGCGGGCTTTCGCCCGGCACTAAGTAGTACGTTTGGTTAGCATACCCTTCAAACCGCGCTCTGGACAACAGGAATCAGCATCTCGAACCTGACCGCGCACTGCATGCAACCGCCGCCGTCCCGTGGCATCCTATTCCTTGTGAAAACCGAAATAACAAAACGCCGCATTCGCTCGCCGCCTTCCTCGGATTCGGAGCCGCCGTAGCCGACCGCCTGGGCTCGTTATTCCCATGCACAGAACATGGTGTCCTCGACAAGGCAGCTCTCAACTCGCCCGACAATCCTTCCCGGTCATTGGTCCGCTCCCTACTCCACATTTTGATAGTCATCTCCGGATGTGCGCGCTGGCTTCTCCTGCGCCCATCGCCAGCCCGTTCCCACGCTCTCCGCCTTCTGAGAAAGCCCTCATGCCACGCCGCAATGGCACAAATTCGATTGACTGTTTCCAGGAGGAGAAATCAAATGTCATCGAGTTTCCAGCCAGTGTTTGAGCCGCTCCGCACTGGGCTGCCGACAAAGTCGAGATCCCGAACCGCTAAATGCGTCTGCGTCAGCGGCGCATCGGCCGGATGCTGCTCCATTTCCGCCGCCGCCTGCTCGTCGAGATCAAGTGTGAAAATTTCCGCATTCCGCCGGCATGTTGAGTGCCAGGTTAAACGTGTTGCTCCCGAGGTATGTGCCGATCTCAAACGCTCTGTGTGCCTCGACAATTCGGCTTCCGGTAATGATCAGCAGCGTTTCCAGTAGCGATGTGCCGCCCGTCCCACGCCGCGAAGGAATCGTGACGTTTACAATCCGCTGCCCCGGCGGCGAGTCGATAAGAGTAAAAATCTTGTAGGGTCGTATGTGGCGCATCATCCAGCATGAAACGGAATCCGCCGATGCGGGGAATGACAAACAGAGAGCCCTATTTGAGAGAATCGCGAGATTAAGAAGAGAATCACACGAGCGATTAAAGACGCTTCGCTCAAGATCAATATTGCCCGCGCAGATATTGTTTCGGCCACTCTATCTTCTCCTTGAGCACGTGCGCGGCTCGCAGCGGCCAGTAAGGATCGCGGAGTAACTCGCGAGCCAGCAGCACGACGTCCGCCTGTCCTGTGCCAATGATGTGCTGTGCCTGTTCCGGCGCAAGAATCATGCCGACCGCTCCGGTCAGAATCTTCGCCTCCTGCCGGATGCGCTCCGCAAAGATGGTTTGGTAGCCGGGTCCAAGAGGAATTTTTGCCGCCGGCACAATTCCGCCCGACGATGCGTCGATGAGATCGATTCCGAGCGGCTTCACTTGCCGCGCAAGCGCGATGGAATCCTCGATCGTCCAGCCGCCCTCGGTCCAATCCGAGGCGGAGATACGCAGCCACAAAGGAAGCCGTTCGGGCCAGACTTTACGAACCGCTTCGATCACCTCGCGCAGGATTCGCGTGCGGTTCTCAAAGCTGCCGCCGTACTCGTCGGTGCGCGTGTTGACCAGCGGCGAGAGGAACTGGTGGATGAGGTAGCCGTGCGCGCCATGGATTTCGACCAGTTCGAATCCCGCTTCGAGGCTGCGCCGGGCGGCTTCGGCAAAAGCCTGCGCAACCCGCGCGATGCCTTCGGGAGTGAGCGCTTCGGGCTGAATGGACTCCGGGGTGAACCCCTTGCTGGTCGACGAATAGATCGGACGCCAGCCGCCTTCGGAGACGGGAACGGGACCACGCTCATTGAGCCACGGGGCGGGCGTCGAAGCTTTGAAGCCGGCATGAGCGAGCTGAGTCCCGGCAACGCTGCCGTGCTGCCGCACGAAGCGGACGATGCGCGCAAGATTTTCAATATGCTCGTCCTTCCAAATACCAAGGTCGGACGGACTAATGCGGCCCTCAGGAAGAACGGCGTTGGCTTCGGTGAGCACGGCGCCCGCTCCCCCAACGGCGCGGGAGCCCAGGTGAACCAGATGCCAGTCATTGGCAAAACCGTCTTCGCTCGAGTACTCGCACATGGGAGAAACGGCGATACGGTTGCGAAAGGTAATATCGCGGATTTGGAATGAGTCAAACAGTTTCATAGCTAATGGATGGTAGCAGGAGTGGACAAGGTGGCGGATTGGATGACCGCTTTTGGCGGGTGGCCGCCCCTTGAAGTTGCTTTCCGTTTGCACCATTCCCCAACCAGGGTGCTCAATTCTTCACGCACGGCGAACTCGGAGACAGCCGGAGACAAGAAAAACCGGTGACCGCATGCTCGCAGGTGGAAAGCACTTCGTCCCTTGATCAACGTCTTTGATACACAGAAGTGCATAACTCGGTAAGGCATCCAACCCACGTGAGCTAAAGCACTTGACTTCAATTTGTGCTGTGTTAGCCTCCCCGCAACAGCCTTAGATTTTCCTCCGCTCTTGCGCTCTAAACCGTGCGGTGGGTGAACCTTTCGGCCAGAAAGCCACAAAAGGAGAGTGAAATTGAGATTGAAATTGGGATTGGCGTGTCTTCTGCTGAGCGTGTGTTTTTCGCTGAAAGCGCAAGGTGAAACGAAAGTCTTCGCTAACATCAACAACAATGACTCGGGATGGGGCTCGTGCACAAGCAAGAGCTGCGCCGGTGGAGAAAATGAAGCGAGTGCCTACTGGAAGGCGCAGTACCAGTCGTCTCCCGCGCGCGACGGAACCAGCGCAGAGTTTTATGTCTCAGCCAACAAGCCATATTCCAATGTTCTTTTCTGGAATAAGTTAGGCGCCCAGGATTGGGCGACGAGCTTCACCTGGGACTTCTGGGTGTATCTGGATGGCGATTCTTCGGGCGCACAAAACCTGGAATACGACCTGTTTCAGTTTGCCGACGGACAGGAATATATGTTCGGCTCGCAATGTGCCTATGTCAGCGGTCATTGGGATGTGTGGAACCAGCAGACCGGGCATTGGGTGCAAACCAGCCTGGCGTGCAAGCATTTCACTCCGAACGTCTGGCACCACATTGTGTGGAATGTTCACCGCACATCGGGTCAGATGCATTTCGATTCCCTTACGCTGGACGGCCAGGTGAATACCATCAACATGACCGAGCCATCGGGGCCGCTTCCGAAAGGCTGGAGCGACTCACTAGGCGTGCAATGGCAACTGGACACCGCGTCCCATCCAACCGCCTTTCATGAGTGGATCGACAATGTTCAGCTGACCGCGTATTAGATCAGCGACGTGCACCTTCCCCTTTACGCTCTTCAGGGCCAATGAGCGCTATCGAGATTACAGAACATAGCGCCTTTGTTCCGCCTTCTTGGAGGTCAATGAGTGTAATTGGGATTTTTCGACAGTTAAGGACTTTTATTCTTAACGGAGGCATCCTCTGCGATGGCTTCGTCAGCGTCCTTCTTCAATTTGGCGCAGAGCGTCGCAAGTCCGGCAGGGCAACGTTCTATCGCATTGTCTCTAATCTTCGTCACGTCATTCATGTTCATCGTCGCGTCAAGCCCTACGAATCTGCCGAATGGTTTGTCTTGCTCAATCAACTGTGCGAGGCGTGGCAGGGTTTTCCAGTGATCGACGAGAATACGGGCAATCGATTCACTGTAGCCCTCTTGTGCATCCACATCGTCACAATGCCCATACCTCCGGTACGACTTGTATAAGGCGTCCCAACTGCGAAGAGTCACGGCTTCCTGTTCGACTCTAAGGTGTTCGGTTTTGGAGCAAGGCTTCGTCTGAGCGGCGGCACCGTGAACTGCAAAAACTGAAAAAAGGAGCGCAACACCGATCCTGTTCATTGTGTCGATTGTAGGCTCCCATCGGGTTGGTTGTCGCAACCAGGCCATTTCACTCATTGAGAAAAATCGGCCTGATCTGGGATCAATGAGTGAACCGGATATTTCAACAGTTGCCAGATCAGCCAATCGAAATTCCGACACTCATACATTCGTGATCTTCGAGCAACAGGCTCCAAACAGGAGTCTGGATGAAATGCTTGTCAAGCTCCGGATTCAGTTCGATCGTCGTGCTCCCCCAGCCTCGGACCAGAAGGCGATAACGCCCGGGCGGCATTTTAGCGAGGGTGAACATGCCGTCTTTGTCAGTTTTCCCGACCCGCCGGGTTTTGCCTGATGGGAAGTACAGACGCACACCTGCAAACTTTAGGGGCCATTGTGCAGCAAAACGGAGCCGGTAATCGTGTCGCCGCCAATAACAGCTTCGCGCCACGCAGGGTTCGGGCAGGGGGATGCGAGGCACCACGAAGTGACGAGAATAAGAAGGAATCCAGACCATCGCATCTAGTGACTATACCAGTGGACGACATGACCTCTGTTATCAGGCGCGATTGCACTTGTGACCATTCAGTTACGAGTGAAATCGGGATGTTACGACAGTTGAGCCGCTACCTAAGGGGCATTTGAGGGAGTGAGGTGGCCGCGAGCGTCAGCGTGGAACCAGTGACCGTCAAGCAGTGTGGTGCTCGCCCTGTCGCTCGATGCGACAGCCAACGCAGACGAGAGGTCCGATGTCCTCAGATTAATTGCGCAGGAATACTTGACAGGCACAACGATTCGTCCAGAGGCGTCCGCATAGCCCCACTTTCGTCGCGGCTGACTCGGAAGCCCCTGGTGGAATTCGTCAGGAGCTTGTCCATCAAACCGACTTTGCGGATGATGTACGCCCAGAGCGGTCGATGTATACACGCCCAAAGGATTCGATGGTAAAGGCCGATAGCCCATAGCGGTTGAACGCAGGGTGCATCCAGTATTTTCTGGGGATAAAGAGAACGCCATTATGCGATTGAATGACGCAGGCGGGCATCCTAGGTGTATCGATGTCTTCGACGACACAGGGTGTTTGCCTTGATCCCTGCTGGGGAGAAGCAAATCCGTAGAGACTGAGGCATACGAGAAGGCTCACGGCAGTGCAGAGATACGCAAAACAACTCGCGAGCGCCATTGGCTCCCTCAGCGACGTTACAGGGATTCTAACAGGGCGACCTGAGCGTAACTGTTGAAATCAGGCCTTTGCATAAGCGTGCGCTTTTGTTTCGCCTTTTTGAAGCATGATGAGCGATATCGCGATGTTACGACAGGAATGTTTGTTGGCTACTCGATTAATCGATGGCAGAATTGAGCCCTGTCACCGAGTCTCCGAAGGCGGAAAGGATGATCAGGAGTCGCATTGCTTTGGTTTTCTCGCTCCTCGTTTGTCTCGTTGCGCTCGCATCAGTATCCGCGCAGCAAAGGTCCGCGTCGCGTACCGGTTGGATCAGCGATGAGAGTTGCGGAACCCAACACACCAAGACCGGGCATGCCGACTGCGTCCAGAAATGCTGGCGTGGGGGTGCTTCGGTGGGCCACCCTGAATGGAAACCCCAACGGGCCGTCTTCGTGGCGGACGATGATCAAGCAATCTGGATTGTCGAAAACCCTAAGACCGTTAGCAACTTTCCTGCCGCGCATGTTGTCTTGGAAGCCAAATTCGATCGCGCGAAGAAGACTATTCACGTAGAGAAGATCGCCGCCTCTGCGGCCCAATGACTGTAATGGGGATGTTACGCCAGCTATCGCATTAACAACAGGAAACCGATGAATGCACAGACGGCGAAGGCCATAAACAGTATCCCGAGCATTTGAGAACTGCGCCGCTGTTGCAGCCATTGCTCAGTCATTCTTGGCATATGTCGTCCCGTCCACGACCATTCTGCCCACTTACGATAGAGGTCGGGGCGAAACGTCATTATGAATGTGACGGGTGGCCCGCCCTTTAAGTTGACTCTGCTTTGCACCATTTCCACCGACCGCCCGCGCCACCAATGTGGTAATGTGCCTCCCGGAGGAACGATGAACCAATGCCCCGCCGAATCCCACTCCCGCTCTGCCTCATAACCTGCCTCGCACTCCTAATAACCGCCGCCCAAGCCCAGCCCGGTCACTGGGCCGCTGCCGACGACAAGACCGCGAACTTCATGATCGACATGGAGCGCAAGTGGGCCGAAGGCGTTTGCGTGAATAACGGAGTTGTCTCTGACTTGTTGGCCGACGACTTCCAGGGCACCAACACTCGCGGCGAGCGCTACAACAAAGAGGACGAGCTGCGCGATGAAAAAGGCCCCCGCTCCGCGCACGGCTGCGCCCTCGACGATGCCAAGGTCCGCTTCTTCGGCGAAAATGTAGCCATCATCTACGGCAGCGAGCACGCCATAGGCAAAGACACAATGCATCCCGACGCGAAAGTGTGCCAGGTCTGGACCGATACCTGGCTGAAGCGCAACGGTAAGTGGCAAATCGCCGCCGCGCAGGACAACAAGGTCGATTGCAAGTAGCGAGAGGATGGTCCTCTGTCCAGAGGTTCCTTGAGGCCCCTTGAAAGGGTGCGGCCTCAGCCGCCGAGGAACCGGCGATCTCACAAATAGTTTTGGGAAGGGCACGACGTTCAGTCGTGCTGTCCAGAGCCAATAAAGACGAAGGCTTTAGCCGCTGAGGGAGGCCGGGTGCCCCACGCATTCGCGTTTTGTGCGAATGAGTGGGCTCTCGACTCCACTAGGAACTCTCCACCGGGAAAAATATTGGGCCAGATGGAAACATCCCAGCCGATTCCCACCTCGCGGGCGTCCGAGGTGCCACGTCAATTTCGAGGCCCGACCGCACACCTGTCAACTTGACAAAATCCAGCCCCAGAAACCCCATAAAAGACGGAAAGCGAAGTAACCAGCAGCGAGTAAGTCCCTCACTTCCAGACACTTCGCTATAACCGCATAATTCTAAAAGATTAAAGAAGGACTATCAGCTAACTCCAACATTCCAATAAGTCAAAGTAAGATCAAAAGAGGCACCGCAATAACCAGAAAGTAAATATCCCACCGGCCGAAAATCCATGATTCGGCCGCTTTCACACCGTGCCGAAAAACAACTTTATTTTCGGCCTGAAGATTCGTATTTCATTCGCCAAAAGGCCGCTGCATCCAAGCCCGCAGCATCCCTCCGGGATGAGATTAAATTACAAATCACCAATCACAAATTACAAATCACCTTACCCTCGCTCCTCCACCATTACCTTCCGCAGAGCCTCGTTGATCCGCGTCTGGTATCCCCGTCCATCTCGTTGAAACCACGACAAAATGTCCGCATCCAGCCGCAACGTGACCGGCTTCTTCACCGGCTTGTACATCCCCTCCAGGTCCGATGGCAGATACTTTGCCCGCCGCCGCTGTCCCTTCATCAAACCCGCCGCCGCCTCCAGTTTCGCAACTTTCCGGCTCTGCTTCTTTTTGCCGCTAACCCGCTTCTTATGTTTCATATAACCCTCGTTGTAAGTACAGAATCATACTAACATAAATGTCAATGATTGCTCCACGTGGAGCATTCGGGAGCAATGCTCCACAAGGAACACAATCCTATCCCGCCAGCGCCCCGTCGATCGCCCGCAACTCGTCCTCCGAAAACCGTAAGTTCTTCAGCGCCGCCACGTTATCGTCCACCTGCGACACCCGACTCGTCCCCACCAGCGCGCTGGTCACCCGCCCGTCCCTCAGCACCCACGCCACCGCCATCTCTGCCAGGGTCTGTCCCCGTCCCCGGGCAATCTCATTCAAAGCCCGTATCTTCATCAGCATAGCGTCGTCGATGCTCGCCTTCTTAAGAAAGAAGTCCCGCGCCGCCCGCGAATCTTCCGGGATCCCCTTCAGATAGCGGTCCGAGAGCAACCCCTGCGCCAAAGGACTGAAAACAATACAGCCCGCACCTTCCTTCTCAAGCAACTCCAGCAGTCCATGCTCCGGCTCCCGCGCCAACATGGAATACCTCGGTTGATGAATAAGACAAGGTGTCCCCAGCGCGCGAAGAATTCTCAACGCCTCCGCCGTCTGATAGGCGTCATACGCCGAGATGCCGGCATACAGAGCCCGGCCCGAGCGCACCGCCGTGTCGAGCGCTCCCATCGATTCCTCCATCGGAGTCTCAGGGTCGGGCCTATGGTGATAAAAAATATCGACGTAGTCGAGGCCCATCCGCTTGAGGCTTTGATCGAGACTCGCCAGAAGATATTTTCTTGAGCCGAAGTCGCCGTAGGGACCGGGCCACATGTCCCATCCCGCTTTGGTAGAGATAATCAATTCATCACGATAGGGCCGGAAATCCTTCTTAAAAATCTGGCCGAACGTCTCTTCGGCTGAGCCATAGGGGGGCCCGTAGTTGTTGGCGAGATCGAAATGAGTGACTCCGAGGTCGAAGGCCCGGCGAAGCATGGCGCGCGCGTTTTCGAAATGGTCGACCCCGCCGAAATTGTGCCAAAGGCCAAGAGAAATGGCGGGCAGTTTAATGCCGCTGCGTCCGGCGCGGCGGTACTGCATGGAGTCGTAACGATGGCTGTCGGCAACGTACACAGGTGCACTCCTCGATGTTGAGAGTATTCTAGCGCGGACACACGGTAAGAAATTTTGCTCGCCGCATTTTCCGGTGCTCATACTCGTGACGCTTGCGAAGACTTCTAACCGCAGAGTTCCCTGAGAGCGGAGAGCGCATTGAACGTCTCGTGCAGCAATTCTTCAGTCGTAACGCTCGTAGCGGATGGAAGTGCGATCCCATCCAAGATTTTTCAGCAGGTCGCGATTCGCTTTGACCATCTTGGACAGGCCGCAGATATAGGCGTGCGTGTCTTCTTTACTACGCTCGCCGACGATCTGCAGAACGTGCTCTTGGACATAGCCTCGGAGGCCGGGCCAGTCGGGAATTGCGCGACTCAGGGTCGGGAGGAAATGGAAATTCTTATGCTCTGCCACCAGCCGATCGAATTCTTCCCGATAGTAAAGGTCGTCTTCGGTGCGGGCGCCGAAGAGCAACCATAATTCCCTTCCCTCATGACGCTCAGGATCGGCGAGGAGCCATTGCAGCATGGAGCGGAATGGCGCGATGCCAGTACCCGTCGCAATGAACAGTGTGTCGCGCATGGGAGGATGAAGGATGAAATTTCCGAATGGGCCCTGGAACGTGACTTCTGCACCTTCAGAGAGGCTGCAGAGATGGTTCGACATGAAGCCTTCGCGGACGCGGTTCAGGCAGAGAGCAATGTGTCCGTTCCCGGGAGGCGACGCGATGGAGTAGGCGCGGGTAATTTCTTCTCCTTTTTCATCGTTGGCCTTCACGGAGATCCACTGGCCGGGAACGAAACCGAAACCAGGCTCGGTCACTTCGAGCTCGAGATGCGTGGTAGCCTCGGTGAGCACAATCGAGCGCAACACTTTGCCAGTGTAGGTGCGAAAGGGAGCCATTTTCGTTCATTTACATCTTTGTTCATTTAGATGATGGAATAACCGGACCGGTCGCACGCAGCCGATTCTCGGTGTATCAAAATGGCGTATCAAAATAAGGTGGTGGTTTGCGCGTCAATCATATAGAGGTCCTTAGATTGCTTTCCCTCTCGATAAGGAAGCACACATTGGCCCGGTTGTTCGAAGCAAACACGATACGGAGGACGAATGGGACATAGAGTTTGTCCGTGGTGGCTCGGCTATGTGCTGGCGAGTCCTGTGCGGCGGTTGCTGCAGAATCCTGCCGAGGTAGTCGGTCCATACGTGCGCCCAGGAATGACGGTACTCGAACCGGGGCCGGGCATGGGATTCTTCACTCTGGAGATGGCGCGGCAGGTGGGCCCGAGCGGCCTCATTGTCGCGGTGGATTTGCAACCCCGAATGCTTACAGGGCTGATGCGCCGGGTTAGAAATGCCGGCCTGGCCCCCCGGGTCGAGGTTCGACTGGCTCAGAAAGATTCGCTCGGCATACAGGATCTGGCAGGACAAATTGATTTCACGTTGGCGATGGCGGTGGTACATGAGATGACGAATCCGAGCCAGTTTTTCCAGGAGGTCGCATCAGCCATGAAGTCCGAGGCGGCTCTGCTGCTTGCCGAACCCGCGGGACACGTGAAAGAAGGCTTCTTCGCAGAAGAACTGAAAGCCGCAGCGGATGCAGGTTTCGCAGTTGTCGGACGGCCGGCGGTTCGGCGAAGCCTGGCGGCAATTCTGAGGAAAAGCTGAGCGCAAATCGCGCCGACGCGCAGGTTCGAACGGACCCACGGCCCTATTCGTGATCCACTAGGCGAGTCCTTCGGAGTTAGTGCGATAGACCTACTTTTTGGATTAGTTCGTTGTAGCGGGGGTCGGACCGGATTGGATCCATTCGGAAGTTCGTTTTCAGGGAAATGAGCAGCCAGTCGTGCTCCTGATAAGCCTTGTTGAGCCAGCGGAAAGCCTGCTCTTTGTCGCCCAAGTCGGCGTAGAAACTGGCAATGATGAAGGCTGAGTAGTACTGGGTTTTGCGCTGCTCGGTGCAATATTTGATTTCGTTGGCGAGTGCGCCCTTCCAACCTCCCGATTTAAATCCCCGTTCCATCGCGTCGGCGGATCCGACGTCGTCCTTGTAGCCGGAGAGCCTGGCGAACTCTTTCCATTCCTCGATCACCTGCGGATACATGCGTTTTCCCCAATAGGCTTGGGCGAGGCAATCGTGCGCGATAGCGAAGGTCGGGTTGTCATTGGCGAGCTTGCTGCACACCGTAATGGCTTCATCGAAGTGCCGGGTCCAGACCAGAACACTTCCGACCACGCGGTTGATGATGGGCGACTGCGGCTCGAGCTCAAGCGCACGATTCACTTCGGCAATCGCTTCCTGTTCCCGGCCGCCCATCATGGCGATATCGTCGGCGTACCACTGGCGCGCGGTGGCGTCGTTGGGGTCGAGATCAAAAGACTTTTTGAATTCGGCTTCTCCGCTGGCGAAGTCCCAGTCGTACTGCAACTCGTTGCTGCCGATCACAGCATGAGGATGAGCCAGAGTCGGATCGAGTTCGAGCGCCCGGCGGGCGGCTCCGTTCGACTTGGGGAAATCTTCGCTTTGATTGCCACCGTAGTTGGGCAGCACGGAGTAGGCGTCGGCGAGTCCGGAATAGGCGAGAGCGTAGCCCGGATCTTTGGCGATGGCTTGATTAAAACTGGAGATGGCCGTCTGAAGCTGGCTGTAGGTGCGATTGTTCCAGGCGTAGCGTCCCTTGAGATAAAGGTCGTAGGCTTCGGGATTTTGGGTGCCTTGTTTTGTGACCTGCTGTCTTTCCGAGATGCTCAGCTTGGAGCGCAACTTTCCGGCTATGTCGCCGGCTATCTCTTGCTGGAGCGAGATGATGTCGGCGCTCTTACCGCTGTAGTGGTGCTCCCATAGTTCGGTGTTGTCATGAACATCGATCAGCTCGGCGCTTACCTCAATGCTGTCGCCGCGGGACATGACGCGTCCGCTGACGAGCGCAGAGACGCCGAGGTCATTGCCGGCCTTTTGGGCGTCGACATCCTTACCTTTGTAGCGGAGGACGGAGCTGCGGGACTTGACCTTGAGCTGCGGCACGTGGGCCAGATTGCCGATGAGCGATTCGGTGATGCCGTCGCTGAGATAGTCGGTGTTGGCATCGCCGCTAACGTTGACGAAAGGAAGAACGGCGACGGAATCGGCGCTGGGACGGCGATATATGAGCGCGAGGCTCAGGACCGCCAGGGCGATGGCGGCTGTGCCGACCATGCCGATGACTCTCCACTTCCAGGTTGAACCGGCGGAGGAGGTCGGTTCTGCGGTGAGGGCGGAAAGGTCTTCAACCTCTGGATCAAGATCGGCGGTGGCTTCGGGTGGGAGTTCGAAGTGGGTGGGAGCAATCCACCGGTAGCCGCGGCGGTCAACCGTTTCGATGAAGACGGGACTTTCTGCGGAGTCGCCGAGGGCGTCGCGCAGGCGTTTGATGGCGCTCCGGATGGCGAGATCGAAATCGACGAAGACGTCATCGGCCCAGAGGGCCTGGCGAAATTCCTCGCGGGTGATGACCTCATTGGGGCGGCTGAGCAGGAGCTTGAGGGCGCGGAAGGGGAGATCCTGAATGCGAACCTTGACGCCATTCTTGCGCAACTCGTCCGAGCGCAGGTCGGCCTCGAACACCCCAAAGAGCACGACCGTAGGTGTGCCAGGCAACGAGTTCGCAGGCATAGGACGAGCGGGTCAGGGAGGGTGACCGCAAGTTTACCATCAAACATTATGAACGCGAAAGCGCAGTGAGCGGGGTTCGCCAGCCTTGTGGAAGGCCTTCCGGTGGCCCAATTTCCCAGACAACAACTTCCTGTATTGAACTGCAAATAAGCCACTTAGCTCGTCACATTCTCTGCACGAACGGACCACGGCCAAAACATTGACCGCAGCTTGCATTTGGAGCAGATTGGCGCCGGCTTCAGAACGGGTGGGGGCGTGCTCTGGGGGCCAAGGCCGGGGAGAGATCTTTCGGCGCATCCATAAGGATTCGAGGAAGAAAAACTATGAGAGCCAGGATTGGAATGGTGCTGGTGTCGCTTTTTGTAACGGGAGTGGTTTCATTGAGCCGGGCGCAGACGCCCGAGATCACCCACAACACATGGACGAGCGGCGCGCCGATGCCGACGGCGCTGAACTGGCCGGGGGTAGGCGTGATCAAAGGGAAGATCTATGTGGTCGGCGGGTACACAGGTGGGCCGGCTACGGCTGACAACCAGGTCTACAACGCGGTCACAAACGCATGGACAAGTGCTGCTCCAATTCCGACGGCAACCGCCCAGCCAGCCAGCGCAGTGGTGGCTAACATTTTGTACATTTTCGGCGGCAGCAACAATGGAGGCGGGACGGTCACGAACGCGGTGTGGGCGTACAACCCCAAGACCGACACGTGGACCGCGAAAACTGCGATGCCGACGGCGAGATGCAGCGCCACGGCGGTCGTGGACAAGAGCAGCGTCATCCACGTTATCGGCGGCTACAACGGGAGCCGGCTCTCGACCGTCGAAGCTTACGATCCCGCGACTGACACCTGGACGGAAGAATCAGGCCTGCTACTGGGGAAGTCTGAGATCTCCGCTGGATTGGTTTCAAAGACGACGATCGTGGCGGCGGATGGATTCAGCGGCAGCGATACGGGTGACAACGAAGCCTACGACATCACGACGAATACGTGGACCTCGCTGGCTGCGGATCCGAACCCGAGGAACGGATCGTGCTTTGGCGTGATCGGCACGAAGCTCTATGCATCGGACGGGAACGCCTCTGGGAACAACCCGATCACGGTGATGGAGTCGTTCAATTTGGCGAAGAACGCGTGGACTTCGCTGGCAGCAATGCCGAATACGCTGACCGATTCCGGCTCGGCGGTCTACAAAGGGCGGCTGTACTGCATTGGCGGCGGAAATAACGCTGTGCCTCCCAATGACACGGTCTACAACTACGTGCAGATTTATCAGCCATAGTTTGACGAAAAGATTGGAAGAAATAAACAGATCTACACAAGGAGATTATTGAATGTCTATTCGAAGCATGTTTGCGAACGCAGTAGTAACTATCGCTCTCGTGGGTGCATCCCTCCCGGCCGCGGCCCAAGGCGACTTAGTCAATCGAGGAGACCTCGGAAGTTACTCACAATACATGGACCTCTGGCGCTGCTGATGCCGACGGCTGTGCTCGAGGCAACCGCGGCTGCGATTAAGAACGATATCTACGTCGTGGGCGGTGAGAACTCCAGTCAATCAATCGTTGCGGACGTGCAGATTTATAACCCCGGCGCCAACACTTGGACTACCGGAATCTCTTATCCCACGGGAATCGTGGCAGCCAGCGCGGCGGTCGTGGCCAACGTCTTATACGTTTTTGGCGGCACGAGTGACGGAGTGAATCCTACCAATGCCGTGTGGGCCTACAACCCCAAGACGAAAAGTTGGTCCGCGATGACGGCCATGCCGACCGCAAGGTGGGCCACCGAAGCGGTGGTCGAGAAGAACATCATTTATGTAATTGGCGGAGTCGTGAACGGGAGTGGAAACGGTTCGATCACGACCGTCGAAAGCTACAACCCCGCCACAAATAGCTGGAATGAAGAGGCGCCCCTGCTGGTGGCCCAATCGCAGTCCTCGGCTGGACTCCTCGGAACCAAGATCGTTGTCGCAGACGGCTTCGTTAACGGTGGAGGCACCACCAGCAATACCGAGGCCTATGACGCGGCGACCAATTCATGGACGACGCTCGCGGCTGACCCGGCAGGAGATCGGGGCGCATCTTGCTTCGGCGCCATTGGTCCTAAGTTGTATGCCGTGGGCGGCCAGCCTGCCTCAACTTACGCCGATGATTTCCAGCTTTCTAAAGACAAATGGACAACGCTCGCCTCAATCCCGCAATCGACCATATTCCCGGCTTCGGCCGTGTATAAGAAGCAGCTCTATTGCTTCGGCGGGTGGTCTTCCTGGGAGGGCAGCATTACGAATAACGTACAGATTTATCAGCCATAGATCGCGGTAACTACTTCGATCTCAGGAAATAAGGCCAGGCCCCTTTGATAACAAATCAGGGCCGCAAAAATGACTAAGGACTAAGGAGAGAACCATGAAAACCGCGCTTCGATTGCTCTTCATCCCGCTTCTATTGCTCGGCGCTGCGTCTGTCGTACTCTCCGCCTACGGCCAGACGCCGCCCACGTTCGTCAACCCGACCCTATTCAATGGCGGCTCGGTGATCAACGATTACAGCCCGATTCCGGTCCAGGTTGTGAGAACTGGGGACTTCAACAATGACGGAGTGCCAGATCTGCTGACGCTGGACGACAACGGAAATACGGCGGGAGTGGGCATTATGCTGGGCAACGGCGCGGGCGGATTCGGGCCGGTCTCGTCGATTACGACGTTCTCGTGCACGTTAGAGGGCGGCATTGTGACGGGCGACTTCAATAATGACGGGAATTTGGACTTCGCCGTTGTGTCGGGTACGGCTGGCGGCGACTGCAACTTCAATCCGGGCACGCTCTGGATTTTTTTAGGCAACGGGGCGGGCGGGTTCACTCTGAAGGCTTCGTATTCCGAGATCGGCGGGCCCGCGAACAACGAGAAGGCTGGCGGATTAATCGCGGCCGACCTCCGCGGCAATGGAAACCTTGATCTGCTCGCGATTGATCCCAACAACGGCATTGACGTCTTCCTCGGGAACGGCGATGGCACCTTCGCGGCTCCTACCGTGGTCGGGATCTCTAGCCCGGGAGCTTCCAACTCCGAGGCCGTGGCGGATCTCAATCACGACGGGAAGCTCGACCTAGTCGTTGCCTCGGAAAACAGTGGCGACGGTATCTATGTGCTGCTGGGCAATGGGGACGGCACCTTTCAAGCTCCGGTTTTCTATCAGCAGGGCTCCAACTCGGGCGCCATGGCAGTCGCCATCGGCGCACTTACCAAGACCAGCCACGGAGACGTGGTCATGGGGACGGGGAACGGGGCCTACGTCTACCTCAACAATGGCGATGGCACGTTTAAGACCCCACCCGCTTTATACGGCCCTTCGTGGATTAACTCGATCGTCATCACCGACGTGAACGGTGACAAAAAGAACGACCTCGTCGTGAGTTCCTATTCTTCCGGCGCTGTCTGGTTTATGCCCGGCAATGGCAAAGGCGGATTCGGAACCGCAGAGGCCTTCGCCACCGCCGGCCAGCCGAACAATGTAGTGGTCGCCGACTTCAATGGGGATAAAAAGCTCGACTTCGCCACTTCCAATATTGCGGGGCAATGGATCTCGGTCGGTTTCGGCAACGGCGATGGGACGTTCCGCGCCAGCCAGGGCAATGGCTACGGCTGGAATAACCCCATCAATGGCATCGCGACCGCGGACCTCAACGGCGATGGCTACCCCGACGTCGTGATGGCCAACGGCGGCACCGGCGTGGGTATCTCAGTTCAGCTGGGCAGTTCGCACGGAGTGCTCGGGCCGGCGACTTCGATCGCTGTCGGAGGATGCGGCAATGCCAACCGTAACCCGGTCAACTCTGTCGCATTGGGCGACGTGAACGGCGATAAGAAGATCGACGTCGTGACAACATCAGTCAATTCCGGCGGTGGCTGTGTAAACAATGAAGTTGGCGTACTTCTTGGCTCCGGGAAAGGGAAATTCAAGGCGCCCGTCTTCTATTCCACCGGAACCACGCAGCAGTCCTACAATGCCACCTTGGCGGACCTGCGGGGTAAAGGCCTGCTGGACATCATTGTCTCCAATAACGATGGCAGCATCAGCGTGCTGCTCAACAACGGCAAAGGCGTGTACGGCACAGCAAACGTGATTTCCGGGGCTAGCGGGTCGGAGGGCGCAGCCATCGCGGTCGGCGATTTCAACAATGATGGCAAGCTCGATCTCGCCTTGAGTAACTACAGCGGCACCGCGATCAACATTCTACTTGGCAAGGGAGACGGAACTTTCCAGGCTCCGATCATTAATCCGTCTTCGCTAAACCCGGTCGGCATGGTTGCCGGTGACTTTAACCACGATGGCAATCTTGACGTTGCGGTCAGCAGCTGGGACGGCAGCGGCTCGTTCATCGTCCTTCTTGGCAACGGCGCCGGTGTACTCACGCAAAAGGCAACCTACAACTTCGGTCCGTGGGAGCAGTGTTATCCCAGCGGCGGAAGCAATCCTTACTACATCGGCGCCGCCGATCTCAATCAGGACGGCAATCTGGATTTGGCGCTTGGTGTCCAATACAGTTCCTGCGACTCGGAATACAGTGGCCAAAGCCTCTGGGGAAATGCGATCGTCTACAGCGGCAACGGTGACGGCACCTTCACTCAGGTTCAGAGCGCGTGGCTCGCCGGTGGCGAAGGCGCAAGCGGCCTTGTTCTGGCTGACTTCAATAACGACGGCATGATCGACATGGCTGTTGCCGGCGCGGCGAACTGGACGACCCAGGAATGGGTCAGCGTGATCCAGAACTCCACACAACCCGTAAGCCTCTCGCCGAATGCGATGACCTTCGCGGCGGAGGCGGTGGGCAGCAGCAGTAAAGCACAGACGGTGATCATAACCAACGATCAAACGGCAACCCTTGACATCAGCAAAGTGGCGCTCGGGGGAACAGATCCGGGTGACTTCGTCCTGAAAAATGGATGCGGAAGCAGTTTGCTGACGGGTGCCAACTGCACGCTGACCGTCACCTTCAAACCCACAGCCAGCGGTAGCCGGACAGCAACTTTATCCATCACCGATGGCGCGGGCACACAAAATGTCGCGCTGACCGGCACAGGCAAATAGACCTTGATTAGAACTATGGAATCAAGAGTTAACCAATGCCGGGAACAATTCGAGGTGCGTGGCGATGCACTCCGGCTTCGCTCGCGGCGCGCCGCGCACCTAACCGAACTCGCTCGATTTGACAGTAGTACTTAAAGAGAACCTTGGAGGAAACATGAAGAAAGGCAAGCTTGCGATCCTGCTGCAAATTCTCTGTCTCGGAACGGGACTAGCGAATGCAGGCAGGAAACCAATCAATATCGCGTCGTTTGTTAACAACAGCTGGTGCGGGGAGAACGGTGGGTTGGTAGGCTGTACCACTTTCCCCTATGGCACCCAGCACTACGACGGCATCACCTACGACATCCTCGGTAATAAAGCAGGAACCGCTAACACGGCATGGTTCGCCGCCGATGCTGCGGACCAAGGCAGCGGCACTGTCTCCATCACTATCCCGGTGAATGTGGCGAAGGTCAAAACCGTATATACGCTCATGAACACGGAGTGGGGATCGACGGAATCCGGTCTGATCACGATCACGTTTACGGGAAGCGCCGGGGCCACCTGGACCTTTTCCCTTACTGGGGGCGTAAATGTCCGTGACTACAACAATGGCAGTTACACCGATACCTGCATCTGCCAGTTGCCGGGCGGAGTGGGGCAATCCGGGACGATTAATGCCTGGACGAACAGCGCGGGCGCGCAGCGGCTCGACGAACAGATTTATGAGCTCCCGTCTGCATTTGCGACGCAGACCCTCCAAAGCATCACCATCACCGACAGCGGGAGCGAGCTCGTCCAGCGCGCCATCCTGGCCGCGGTAACGGTCTCGACTACTGGTCCGTAGAAGCGCAGCTTCAGGAAACGCTGTTCTACAAAGCACCGATTAAGACTTTTAAACAACTTTGATCGCAGTACCAACTTCATCGACCTTTGGAGGAATCATGAGAAGACCCAAGATTGTCCTGATGATGCTGACACTCTTCGTCGTGACCGGAATGGCGCGGGCAGCCAAGGTTACGCTGACGCCTATCGACATCTCGTCGATCGCCAATACCACCTGGTGCTCCAGCGAGATTATCAATTGCTCGACCTATCCTTTTGGAGCACAGACCTACGATGCCATCCCTTACCTCATCCCCGGAAACTCACAGGGGACGGCGAATAACTTCTGGTCTTCTGAGATTGCAGCCGGCGGAGGCAGCGGCACAGTCTCGGTTACGGTTCCGATCAACGTCGCTAAGGTGAAAACCGTCTACACGCTCATCAACACGCTATGGGGGACAAGCCAATCCGGCCTCCTCAGCGTGACCTTTACCGGCAGCGGCGGAGCCACTTGGACGGTCAATCTCACTGGCGACGCGAACGTCCGGGACTACAACCAAAACCCGAGCACCACCGACAGCATCTTGTGCCAATTGCCCGGAGGCGCGGGTAAGACTGCCACCATCAATGCGTGGGTTAATGGCCAGGGCCAGCGCCTGGACGAGCAGGTTTATGAACTGCCGGCGGCGTTTAAGACGCAGACGCTGGTCAGCATGACGATTACCGACAGCGGGAACACGAACGAGCAACGCAGCTTTCTGGCGGCGGTGACGGTTTCGACGACGGTTCCTTAAACGCAAGAGCAACAACTCAGCACGACGGAAATTCCACGGAGAAGAAGAAGAATGAAGACTACATTTCGATTGATATTGCTATCACTCGTGTTCACTGGCACGGCCTTGCTAGTAAAAGCCCAAAGTCCTGAAGTCAGCCACAACACCTGGACCAGCGGGACTGCCATGCCTACGGCACGCTTTGGCGCATTCGCGGGAGCGGCAACCGCTTCCGCCGGCATCCTGCACCCTCGCCCGGTCAGGAGTCAAGAAACGGGTGAGAGACGAAGAGCATAGACAGTTTTCTACTCATCAGGAGGATTATATGAAAAGGATCTTCGCAGTTGGAGCCGCGTTAGTTCTGTTGGCCGGTACCTCGTCCGCTGGGACGAAGCAGAAGTGGACCGCAGGCTGGGACAACTTCGACGCGCCCCTGAACTACAGCAAAAGTTCGGTTTCGTGGTCGGTCGGCGCAGCGAAGAAAACTATCACCGTCAAAGCAACTCTGGTCGGTGGCATACCCGACAACCTGTATCAGGTCGCTCTGAACTTTTTCTGCACGACGTTCCCCGCGGATTTTGGTCAGTTTCCCAATGATCTGAGCGGCGGAGGAGCCTGCACGCCCCTCACACGCCAGGGTGTGACCGAAAATAGTGCCGAGGTCGAACTCGGGGTTGTTCTTACTGACATGAATGGCGATGGTTCTTTCTCCGTCGTCATCGGCCCCGTAGCCTCCGGCACCTATAACCTTGAATTTTTCGTGCGCAATGGTGTTGGGTGCGACTACATCGGGGGCGCGCCTTGTGAGAATCCCTACAGCCCGTCCGATTATCAGTCTGGATCAACCTTTGGAGACGCCACGACGATTACCGTGCCCTGACGTCCGCCGCAGTTTCGATGTGGTGCTCTACCGGATGGCGCTTTTCTAACTCACAGGAGATTGCGATGAAAAAGACACTTGCGATGGTGGTAGTGCTGACGTTGGCGGGCACGGCATTTGCTGGCACAATGCAGAAGTGGACAGCGGGCTGGGATAATTTTGGCGAGCCCCTCAACTACAAGAAGAGCAACGTTACCTGGTCGGTCGCGTCGACCAAGCTGACGGTCACTTACACACTGGTCGGCGCAACCCCACGCAAACTTTATCAAGTCGATATGGCCTTCTTCTGCACCACGTTCGCAAACACCTTTGGCCAGTTTCCGGTTGGGGGCCTCGGCTCGGGGAACACCTGCCAATCGCTAACGCGGCAGGGTGTAACGGCCAGCGCCGCCTATGTCGAACTCTGTGTTGTGGCTACGGACATCAACGGCAATGGCTCGTGCAAGGTCGTCGTGAGTCCGGTTGCCGCGGGAACTTATGCCGTGGAATTTCGGGCGCTCGACGGCGCGGGCTCGGGCGGCCTGTCCGGTGGCGCGGGCAACAATGGATTCGGCGGCGATGATGAAAACGCCGACTTCCAATCGCCCGGCCCATTTGGAACGACAACCAGCATCACGATACCGTAGCGGACAACAGTGCCACGGTTCAATCGACTATTCTACGGTTACGGATTTAGCCAGGTTTCTTGGTTGATCAACGTCGCAGCCTCTTCTTACCGCTATGTGATAAGCGAGTAATTGAAGCGGAACTATCTCGAGGATCGCACTGAGCTCTTCCGGGGCGGGCGGGACAAACAGGACATGGTCGGCTTCTTCGGCGATTTCTTTGTCGCCTTCGGTGGCCAGAGCGATGACAATACCTGACCGCGCTTTTACTTCTTTCAGGTTGGAGATGGTTTTTTCGTAGCGCAGCATCGACTGTGGATTGTTTACGTCGCGCGTGGCGATGATTACCACCGGAAGGTTCTCGTCGATCAGGGCGTTGGGGCCGTGCTTCATTTCTCCCGCAGGATAGCCTTCGGCGTGGATGTAAGAAATTTCTTTGAGCTTGAGTGCGCCTTCGAGGGCGATCGGGTAATGGATGCCTCGGCCGAGGAATAAGAAGTCTTGTGCGCGAACGTAAGTCTTGGCTAACTCGTCGCAGGCCTCGTCGTGAGTCAGGATCTGCTCCAGTTTTCCGGGAATTTGCGTCAGTTCCTGTACCGCAGTTCTGGATTGTTCTTCGGTGATTGTGCCCCGGACTTGGGCCAGATAGAGCGCAAATAAATAGAGAGCGGTGAGCTGTCCGGTAAACGCTTTGGTCGAGGCTACGCCGATCTCGGGCCCGGCGTGCGTGTAGATCGTGCCCGCGGCTTCGCGCGTGATCATGCTGCCAACCACGTTGCAGATGGCCAGCGTCTTGGAGCCTTTGTTTTTGGCCTCGCGTTGGGCCGCGATGGTATCGGCTGTTTCGCCGGATTGTGAGATCAAAAGGGTAATGGTTTGAGCATCCAGAATAGGATCGCGATAGCGCCACTCGCTGGCGTAATCGACTTCGACGGGAACGCGGGCCAGCGTTTCGATCATGAACTTGCCCGCCAGGCCGGCGTGCCAACTGGTGCCGCAGGCGGCGATGTTGATCTTCTTGAGGGCGCGGAACTCGGCGTCGTCGACGTGCATTTCTTCCAAAAAAATTCTCCCGGTGTCCTGGGAGATGCGGCCGAGCGTGGTCTCCTGAACGGTGCGCGGCTGCTCGTAAATCTCCTTGAGCATGAAGTGCTTGAAACCGCCTTTTTCAGCCATGATCGGGTCCCAGGTGATGCGCTGGGCCTGGCGTTCGACCTTCTTGCCCTCGAAATCGGTAACGCTCACGCCTTGCTCGGTGAGGGTCGCAACCTCGCCGTCGTTGAGAAAGAAGAGGTCGCGAGTGTGATCAAGCAGTGCGGGTACGTCGCTGGCGACAAAATATTCGTCTTTGCCGAGGCCGATTACGACCGGCGGACCGTTGCGGGCGGCTACTATTTTGCGCGGTTCGTCGGTGGCGATGACGACGAGCGCAAATACCCCCGTCAGTTCTTTCACCGCTTTGCGGACAGATTCTTCGAGATTCGGGCGATGGCCGTTGCCGGAGTTGAAGTGATATTTCTCGATCAGGTGGGCGATGATTTCGGTGTCGGTTTCGGTCGTGAATTTATGGCCTTCGGCAATCAACTTCTTTTTCAGCGAGAGATAGTTCTCGACGATGCCGTTGTGGACGACCACGATTTTGCCGGTGCAATCGCGGTGCGGGTGGGCGTTTTCTTCAGTGGGGCGTCCGTGGGTGGCCCAACGGGTATGGCCGATACCGTAGGTCCCGTCGAGAGGCTTGATGCGGATGACCTCTTCAAGATTCCGGAGCTTGCCCTCGGCGCGGCGAACTTGCAGACCCTGGCCATTGCCCGCCACAGCGATCCCGGCCGAGTCATAACCGCGGTATTCAAGCTTGCGCAGGCCCTCGATGATGACCTCCACAACCGGCTTTCTGCCTACATATCCGACGATGCCGCACATGGCTTGATCTCCTTGATGCTAACGCGGGGAGGCATGACCTCTGCGGCTCAAGCCGCACTATTTGGGGACGGCGGTGATCGCAGCGTTCAAGCGCTGCGCCACCCAAAAGCTAACCTTTACTCTTCGAGGGAGAAACGGAACTCCTCAATGACCGGGTTCGTCAGAACGTCGCGCGCAATCTTCTCTACTTCTGCCTCGGCATCGGTCTTCGAGATGCCGGAGTTCAGAGTAATTTCAAAATATTTGCCCTGGCGAACCTCCTCGAGACCTGTGAATCCGATTTTGCGGAGGGCGCCGTGGATGGTTTTGCCTTGCGGATCGAGAACGCTTTTTTTCAGCGAAACGTAGATTTGGGCCTTCATTTTTGCGCCTGTGACGGCAATAGAGATTATACGTCAGGCCGCTGCGGGAGGAGCTGCGGTTTTGCTTATGGGAGGTATTCGAACGGACCACTCACTTAGGTGCGGACGGGTCAGTAACGCCGTCAAAAGAACAGAGCTGTTTATCGAGTTCGGCAAGGGATTGTTGCAGCATTTGGCGGCGGCTGGCATGGGTCGTACTCTGCAGCTGCTCGAGAAGACGCTTGCGGACGAGGAGAAGACCCTCGCGCTGCCGATTTAGCCTCTGCTGTTCCGGAGAGAGCATCGGGCGAGGAGAGCCGCCAGGAGTTCTAGCGCCGAGAGCGTCAGCTTGTTGTTGTTCTACGGACTTACTTTCCCACCCGCGGGCCATGGGGAGTTATGGTCACTCGAACTTCCACTATTGTAAATTACCAAACAAAACACTTGATTGCTTACAAAAGATGACTAAGATGTCTAAGGCCCGGAGAAAGTTGCAATCCGGGACCGGCGACGCGGCCTTAAGGGCACTCCTCTTCCGGGAGACATGAGACCGGTTCTCACGAGAAAGAACCGGCCTGTGATCGCCGTAGGTGAAACGGGTTCCAAGCGGCCCGGCACGCCGCGTTCACTACACGAGAACTGCTTACATTTTGACAGAGAGGCCCCGCAGAGGGGAAAGGCTCGCCTGCTTGCCAGGAGCTGCGCGCGAACCCGATGAGAGTCTGTGCCCGCAGGATGCTGCGCCGGATCCAAGAAAACTAGTTAAGGTAGAACGTTCCAGCGTCGACATTCTCCTGGCCATTGCCGACCTGATCGTCGGCGATGGCGCCTTCGCGGAATTGTTCGATGAGCTTACCCCGCTGCTGCGCCAGCTGACCCATTTCCAAGTAGTCAAGTTTTCCCTCTGTCATGGAATGCGCAGTTGCGTGGCGAGCTATTTGTGGGCTGCGCAACGGGAGACAACGAAAGCGTGGGATCCGTCATCGCCCGCAGTTGAGGAGACACCTGACGGCTGGGTGTGGAAACGGCAGGAGTCGCTGGACATACCGGACGTGGCGCGGGAGGCGCGATTTGCCGAAAGCATGAAGGAGTTGTGGGCGAACGGAATGCGCTCATACGCGGTCGTCCCCATGAGCAGCCGGCGGCAGCGCTACGGTGCCCTCGGTATCGGAAAAAGTGAAGAGGGGGGCGCGGGCGCGGAGACGCTGGAGTTGCTGCAACGGGCGGCGAGGCTGGTTGCGCTGGCGGTGGAGCGTCACGAGATGCAAGAACAGTGGCAAAAACAACAGAACCGGCTGCAAAGCGTGGTGGAAATCGGGCGTGAGGTTTCGTCGACGCTGGACTTCGATCGGCTTCTGACGCTCGTGTTCGAGAAGATGCGACAAATCACGAACTACGACTACGCATGCCTGGCGCTCCTCGACAAGGATCCGCAAACACTTAGAATGCGGTCGTTCGAGTCGTCCCATAGTGGGGCAACCAACTGGACACGTCTGCCCTTGGCAGGAGCGATTTCTGCCACCGTGATCGAGTCGCGGAAGGTCGCTTTCTTTGACGCGCCCGAGATGTTCAAACTGAGCAGTGTAGCGACCCAGGAGATGCGCGAGGCCGGGATTCAGTCCTTGTGCTGCGTACCTCTGCTGCTCCGCAGCCAGGCGCTGGGAAGTCTGCTGCTGGGAGCGACGCGAGAGGATGCCTTCAGCCGGGAGGATGGCGAATACCTCGAGCAGGTCGCGACCCAGATTGCCCCGGCCGTCCACAACGCCAACACCTACCGGGAGGTAGCGCAGGCCAAGGACCGTCTGGCGCATGAAAAGCGCTATCTCGAGAACGAGATCTCCGCCGAGCGGATGCAGACCATCATTGGAAACAGCGGGGCCTTGAAGCGTGTGCTCGACAATGCCGCCATCGTTGCCAATACCGACGCAACCGTCCTGATCACGGGCGAGACGGGAACAGGTAAAGAACGCATCGCGCGCGCGATTCACATGATGAGCTCGCGGCGCGACCGGAATTTCATCAAGCTGAATTGTGCCGCCATTCCGACCGGCCTGCTCGAAAGTGAGCTGTTCGGACACGAGAAAGGGGCGTTCACCGGCGCGGTGAGCCAAAAGGTGGGACGGCTCGAGTTGGCAGATCGGGGAACGCTGATGCTAGACGAAATCGGGGAGATCCCACCCGAACTGCAACCGAAGCTGCTGCGCGTGCTGCAGGATCAGGAGTTCGAGCGTTTGGGTGGAACGAAGACCATCCAAGTCGATGCGCGCGTTCTCGCCGCCAGTAATCGCGATCTGACTCGAGCGGTAGCCCAGAACGAGTTCCGGAGCGATCTGTTTTATCGGCTCAATGTATTTCCAATCCACCTGCCTCCTTTGCGCGAGCGGCGTGAGGACATTCCACTGCTGATTCGGCATTTCGTCGACAAGTGCGCGATGCGGATGCACAAGAGAATCACCCTGATTCCTGATGAAGCGGTGGAAGTGATGATGCATTGGCGTTGGCCGGGAAATATTCGGGAGCTGGAAAATTTTATTGAACGATCGGTGATTCTTTCGGAAGGCGAGCGGCTGCGGCCGCCGTTGGCGGAGTTGCGGGAGGAAAACGAAACACTTCCTCTCGATTTGGAACGGACCCTCCGGGACCGTGAGCGGGATCACATCGTCGAAGTCTTGCGCCAAACGCGAGGCTTGCTCTCAGGCCCGAAGGGAGCGGCGGTGCGGCTTGGACTCAAACGAACGACCCTGCAACACAAAATCAAAAAGCTGGGGATTCTAAGGACCGAGTATCTCGACTAGGTGCAGATGCCAATCCTTCGGCAATAGCGCCCATGCTTCGGCACCTGCAACGGGCAATCACTTCAGGGGCATGCGTAAGTAATGATCTAGGAAGGTTCTGGCGATCCGGAACGATGGCAACTAAAGTGCTTAAAAGATCAACTTAGTGCGTTCCCCCAAACACCTCAGAGTTCGCGCAAATTTATTCTTCACACTTTAGGAGTCAGTTTATGGGCGTGCCTAGCCGCTTCCAGCCCCCGCAGGAGTGTGCCAACTGCACGCTTCGCCAGCAAGGTGATTTCTGCCACCTGCCAAACCCTCTAACCGACCTTTTCAATGAGATGGGGCACATCACGTTGTATCCCGCCAATGCAACCGTGCTCATGGAGGGAGAAGTCGCGCGCGGCGTGCACATTATCTGTTCGGGAAGAGCGAAGTTATCAGTTGAGGCACGTGACGGAAAGACTGTGATCCTGAAGATTGCGGAGAACCGAGACGTGATCGGGATAAGCTCGTTGGTATCGGGGCGCCCTTCGGCGACCACCTTGACCACGATTGGGAGGTGTCAGATCAAATTCGTCGAGCACGGGGATTTCATGCGACTCCTGGAGGTCGACAACCGGACAGCAATGGCGTGCGTCACCATACTGGCGCGCGAGGTCGCGAACGCATTTGGCGATGTGCATGATTTGCTGATGGCTCGCAGTTCGACCGAAAAACTTGTGCGGCTGCTGCTTTCCTGGGTGGCAGGCGAGCCGCATAACCGCGATTTGCGCGTTGAATCGGAGTTCACGCACGAGGAAATGGCGCAGATGATCGGCTCGTCGCGCGAAACGGTGACGCGCCTGATGAGCGACATGAAACGGAAGGAACTGATTCGCATGGAGGGATCGATGCTGGTCATTCCAAGCCGCATCGCATTGCAGGCGATAGCGTAAGAGAGAGTGAGTGTCCCTCCCCTGGGCGGCCGGAGTCGTTTCTCGGCTGCCCTTTTTCTGATGAGCCCTGAGCCGCGAGCTAACTTCGGATAGGTTTCTCCTCGCTTAAAAGACAGTTTAGTCGAAGCCAGAAAGGATAAACATCCTCGGAGACATGGAGACCATCTGTCCTTCAGGACGATCTAGATGATCTATAGGTTGAACAGTTCGCGGAGCCGGCGAGTTTGGGCTCGGCTTACAGGTATCTCGGTCTGCTTCTTGTCGTCCATGCGGAGCTGGTAGGAGCTCTTGAACCAGGGCACCACTTCACGAATGTGGTTCTTGTTGACCAGATAGGAGCGGTGGGCGCGCCAGAAGAGATTCGGGTCGAGATTTTCGAAAAGCTCCTCGAGCGTGCGGCAGTTGGACTGACCTTCCATCCCCATGTGTCCGCTGGTGGTAACGGTGATGACTCCATCCTCGATAGTGGCGAAGCAGACGTCTTTGGGATCGGCCAGAAAGAGGCGGCCGGCGGCCTTGATGAGTATCTTGTCGGTCGAGGGCTTTTGCGACTCCAGCATGCGGACGAGCGTTTCCAGCTTTTCCACGGGCCCGGCGCCGGATTCAAGCTTGGCGCGAGCCTTATCGATCGATTGCGCGATGCGCTTCTTGTCAAACGGCTTGAGGATGTAATCGACAGCATTCACTTCGAAAGCTTTGACGGCATATTGGTCGAAGGCCGTGGCAAAGACAATCTTAGGAAGGGGAACCTTGCGGTCGAGGAGCTTCTTGATTACGCCGAAGCCATCGAGGCCAGGCATTTGCACGTCGAGGAAAACGAGGTCCGGATTGTGCTCTCGAATGAGGTTGACGGCTTCAAGGCCATTCTTGCCCTGGGCGACAACGTTGACGTCCGAGTGGTTGAGCAGGTAAGCGAGTTCGTCGCGAGCCAATTGTTCGTCGTCGACGATAACTGCGGAGAGGGACATAGACGATGGGATGCGGGCCGCGTGCTTCGCGGCTCATTTTCAGTATAGTAGCCAGCGCTCCGGCGAGCAATGCAGGAAAGATGGGCGCCCGTCGGCTAAAGGGCCTCTATCGCTAGGGCCATGCCCATGCCTCCGCTTACGCAAAGTGTAGCCACGCCTCTGCTCGCTTTCCGGCGCAACAGCTCGTGGAGCAGCGTTACAGTGATGCGCGTGCCCGTGCAGCCGATGGGATGGCCCAGGGCGATTGCTCCGCCGTTGACATTGAGACGCTCTCGGTCGAAGTGCAGCTCGCGGTCGCAGGCGAGCACCTGGGCGGCGAAGGCCTCGTTGAGTTCGATTAGGTCGAAGTCGGCGAGCTTGAGTCCAAACTTCTGCTCGAGCTTGCGGATCGCCGGAACCGGACCGATGCCCATGACGCGTGGATCGACTCCCGCCGAGGTGACCGCAACAATGCGGGCCAGCGGCTTGAGATTATTTTTCGTGGCAAACTTTTCGCTGGCCAGGATCACGGCAGCAGCGCCATCAGTAATGCCCGAGGAGTTGCCGGCGGTAATGGTTCCGGTTTTTGAGAAGACGGGCGCGAGCTTAGCAAGTTTCTCTGTTGTGGCGTCGGCGAAGAGATGCTCGTCGCGCGCGAACACGGTTGTGCCTTTCTTTCCTTCGATCGTCACCGGCACGATCTCGGCATCGAAGCGGCCGCCGGACTGAGCGGCAGCAGCTCGATGCTGCGATGCGAGCGCGAACTCATCCTGCTCCGCGCGCGAAATCTTGTATTGCTCGGCCAAGACTTCAGCAGTCTCGCCCATCAACGTTTTCGCTATCGGACAGAAAAAACCATCGCGGTACATCCCGTCGACGAGATCCTGATTGCCCAGGCGATATCCCCAGCGTGCCCCGTCAAGATAGTAGGGGACGCGCGACATAGACTCCGTTCCTCCCGCGAGCACGCATTCCAGATTGCCAGTGCCGATTTCGTTGAAGCCGAGCGCGATAGACTTGATGCCCGAGGCGCAGGCTTTGTTGACCGTGTACGCGGGCACCTCCTGCGGCACGCCGCTGCGGATGGAAATCTGGCGCGCCGGATTCGGACCGCCGCCGGCCTGGCGGGCGTTGCCGAAAATCGTCTCTTCGATTTGCTGCGGCTGAACTTCTGCGCGAGCCATGGCCGCTTTGGCGGCGATCGCCCCCATGTCAGCTGCGGTCTGCGAGGCTAAAGAGCCTCCGAATTTACCGATGGGCGTGCGGACCGCAGAGAGGATGTAGACGGGATTCACGGTGTTTTCGATGATCTGAGTCTAGCATTCGGTGAATTTTGTGCGCCGCCGAAAGTGCGATCACCACGGGGTACACGGGTTGCACGCTGCAAAGCCTCTACACGCTGCGGCGCGATACACTGGGGGTCGAGCCTGGACTGTGACCGGTTGGGACGAAGGCGCGGCATGTTGCGCCTGCTGAATCGCAAATATCACTATGAATATCTTGTATGGGATTAACACCGTGACCGAAGCGCTGAAGGCTCGGGGACGGGCTTTCACCTGGATTGCAGTCGCCAAGGAGCGCAAAGACATTCGACTCCAGCGCGTGATCGATGAGTGCCGCAAGATGGGCATTCCGGTGCGCTTTGTCTCGCGCATGGAACTGGACGAGTTGGCTGGAAATGCGGCGCATCAGGGGCTGGTGGCTGAGACTTCGGCGAAGCAGTATACCGAGGTCGACGATCTGGTAGCGGCGCGGCGCGGCGAGTATTCGCTGATTGTGGTGCTCGACGGCGTTGAGGATCCGCACAACCTGGGTGCGATTTTGCGGACGGCGGACGCGGCGGGCGCGGATGGCGTGATCATTCCGGAGCGGCGGTCGGCATCGGTGACCGCGACGGTGGCAAAGGTTTCAGCGGGCGCGAGCGAACATTTGCCGATCGCCAAGGTCACGAATATTTCGCGTACATTGGAAGAATTGAAAGAGAAAGACTTATGGATTGTGGGCCTCGACGAGCGCGGCGAGAAGACTTACGACCAGATCGATTACAAGATGCACTGCGCTGTTGTGCTTGGGGCTGAGGGCAAAGGTGTACACGACCTGGTGCGGCGGCATTGCGATTTTCTCGTGTCGATTCCCATGCTGGGGCAGGTGCCTTCGCTGAATGTGTCAGTGGCAGCGGGGGTTGTTTTGTATGAGGTCGTGCGGCAGAGGCGCCTCGGCGCATCGAAATAATCATGAGATTCTCCGCCAGCAACAAATTCCTCTGTGTTCTCTGCGTTCTCTGCGTCCTCTGTGGTGCAAGCTCTTTTGCTAAAGGTCTCGACCGAGAGGCCTTCACCATCACAAAATACGATCTGGACGTTCGAGTGGAACCGCAGCAACAGCGCTTGGGTGCGCGCGGCAAGATCGTTTTGCGGAACGACTCGGCGGCTCCGCAAAGAGTCGTAGCATTGCAAATTTCTTCTTCGCTTAGCTGGCGGGCAATTCGAGCCGCGGACAAGCCACTCCAATTTGTCTCTCAGCCATTCACCTCTGACATCGACCACACGGGCGCACTTTCTGAGGCGATCGTTACGCTACCGGCGGAAATTAAGCCGAAGGATTCGGTGGACCTCGAAATCGGCTACGAGGGCGTGATTCCACTGGATGCTACTCGACTGCTGCGCGTAGGCGTGCCCGAGTCGATTGCTAAACATACGAGTTGGGATCATATTGGCGCGTCATTCACGGCGGTGCGCGGCGCAGGCTATGTGACTTGGTACCCGATCACCAGCGAATCGGCGGATTTTTCCGAGGGCAACAGTTTGTTTGAGGTGACCGACCGGTTGCGGGCGCGCGAGGCGGGGAGTGAATTTCACCTGACGCTGGAGTCCGCTCAGCAGGGCGATGAGGCACCGCTGTGCGGCGGCGAAGATTCTTCTTCGGCAGAGTCCGGACGAAAGCAGGCTGCGCGCGCGACCTGTTCGTGGAGAGCGCTCGGCGCCATCACTCCCATTTTCGTGATCGCCGATTATCGAGCGGAGTCGCTCCCTCCGCTCCATCTTCTCAGCCTGCCCGATCACGAGGCAGGGGCGAAGACATACGCGGACGCGCTCGATCCGGCGGCAAAGTTTGTGACCGAGTGGTTTGGCAAGCCGAACGCTGCAATCACGATCGCCGATTTTGCCGACCCTCATGCGGCTCCATTTGAAAGTGGGACTTTATTAATGGCGTCGATGGAGGACGCGGATACCAAGCTGGCGGGAATCAATCTGGTCCATGAACTGGTGCATTCGGCGCTGCCGTCGCCGCGTCCGTGGGTGTATGAGGGGCTGGCGCATTTTGCCGAGGCGGCTTACCGGGAGCAGCAAGGCGGACGCTCGGCGGCGCTCGATTTGCTGGGCAGTCATCGCGCGGCGCTTCTGGATGGCGAGAAGGATGTTCCGGGTGGCTCAGGGAAAGATATTGGTCCGCCTCTAGCCACGACGTTCGATGAGGTGTATTACCGTACGAAAGCCGCGTATGTGTGGTGGATGCTCCGCGACATGATCGGCGACGATGCGTTGAAGGCTGCCATTGCGAAGTATCGTTCCGCGGATGATCGTGATCCAAAGTATGTGCAGGGACTGGTTGAGGCTGCTGCCAAGCGCGACCTCGGTTGGTTTTTCGAAGACTGGGTTTATCACGACCGTGGGCTGCCGGACGTGAAGGTACAGTCGGCGCATCCATGGGAGGACGACAAACCGGGCGGCGGAAAGCGGGTGCAGATGATCACCGTGACTCTGGAAAATGTGGGTGCTGTTGGAGCCGAGATTCCCTTTACGGTGCACTGTGGCGGAGACGACGTTGAGCGGCGGCTGGAGGTTCGCGCCAAGAGCACCGCAACTTTGCGCATCGAGTTGCCGTCGCCGCCTAGTGAGATCATCCTGAATGACGGAAGCGTGCCGGAAGCCGACGTTTCAAAACATGTCTTTAAGATTTCGGCGCCATGATGGACCGCAAATTGGTCACCAGCAGCGCAGAGTTCGGATTGCAAATTAGAATCAAAATCACCAAAGTGCCGATATCAGAGTAGTAAGGATTGCGGAGATAGCTGTGGATGGTACGAGGTTTTGCGGTTGGATTTTCACCTTCGCAATCCAACCTAAAACCTCGAACTATTTTGGTAGATTTCTTCTTCATCCGGAGATAACTCTTGTCCTACATCCAATTCCTCGGCGCGGCTGGGACCGTAACCGGTTCCAAGCACCTTATCAGCACAACTTTCGATCCGAATGACAAGGCCGGATTTCGGGTTCTCATCGACTGCGGGCTTTTTCAGGGGCAGAAGGAATGGCGCGAGCGCAACTGGCAGGATACACCGGTGCCCGCGCGCGCGATTAACGCCGTCATTCTGACGCACGCGCACCTTGACCATTGCGGATGGATTCCTCGGCTCGTGAAAGAGGGGTTTCGCGGGCCGATTTATGCCACGCAGGCAACCATCGATTTGTGCTCAGTCGTGCTGCCGGATTCGGGGCATCTACAGGAAGAAGACGCGGCGTTCTATAACAAACGCGGGGTGTCGAAGCACACCCCGGCCTTGCCGCTCTACACGCTCCAAGAGGCGCAGGATTGCATGCAGTCTTTTAAGCCCGTGACTGTCGGGCAGGTTGTGCAACTGAGCCCGCAGCTTTCGTTTCGCTTTGTGCCTGCGGCGCACATTCTCGGTTCATGCATGGCAGAGATTACGCTCGGCACGAATGGCCAGACGAGGAGGCTGCTTTTTACCGGCGATATCGGGCGCGTGCGCAACAGCCAGATTGCTCCCGGCAAGGTCGTACACTCGGGGCCCCAGGAGGGCGAGACCGCGGATTTGCTGGTGATGGAATCGACGTATGGCAATCGCGTACATCCGGATACCGACCCGCGGCCCCAGCTCGCGGGCTTGATTCGCGATACCGTCGCACGTGGCGGCAGCGTGGTTGTTCCGGCATTCGCAGTCGAGCGCACGCAGAAATTTGTTTTCATGCTGAAGGAGATGATGGAGTCGGGCGACGCTCCCCACGTGCCCGTCTATTGCGATAGCCCGATGGCGATCAAGGCGGTCGAAATTTTCATGAAGCATTCGGAAGAGTACACTCCGCAGGCTGCCGACCTGATCAGGAAATACGGTTCGCCTGTGACATGGCCGGGCTTTACATTTGCGCAGACAGCGGAGGAGTCGAAGAAGATCAACGATAGCAAATTTCCGTCGATCATTATTTCTTCGAGCGGAATGGTGACGGGCGGACGAATCTTGCATCACCTGGCGCAGCGCCTTCCGGACCCGCGGAATCTGGTCATCTTTATTGGCTTTCAAGCGCCCGGAACGCGCGGCGGCCTGATTAAAGGTGGCGCGAAAGAGATCAAAATTTTCGGCGAGTTCATTCCGATTCGCGCGCAGATCGCGGCACTCGAACAGTTCAGCGATCACGCCGATCCTCCGGAGCTGCTGGAGTGGCTGCATACATTCAAGAACAAGCCCGGCGTGACTTACTTAGTACATGGCGAGCCGGCGGCTTCGTCACAACTTCGCGATCTGATGAAGAAAGAGTTGGGATGGAATGTGCAGGTGGCAGAATATATGGAGCGGGTCGAAGTAAAGTAAGTCGAGGTGAAGTAATTTGTTCTTGAACAACTGGAAAATATAATCGGGAACTTTCAGACTTGAGCGCGGGAGAACTTGATTAGCGCTTCCAGCTTTGCGGCACCGGCGCCGGAGTCAATGGCCGCCATCGCCAGCGGCAAAGCTTCTCTCAGGTGATTGGATTTGCCGGCGGCTACCAGCGCGGCTGCGGCGTTCAATAAAACCACGTCCCGGCGGGCGGATTTTCTTCCCTCCAGAATTTCGCGGATGAGCTGTGCGTTGAAGGCCGCGTCTCCGCCAGAAATTTCTTCCAGCGGGGCTCGATTCAGCCCGAATTCTTCGGGCTCGACTTCGTAGGTGTGGACTTGTCCTTCACGAACTTCGCCGATCCTGGTAGGGCCGCTGATGGTGATCTCGTCTAATCCGTCGTGACCATGGACCACCAGTGCGCGGTGCAACCCCAGCATGCTGAGTGCTTCAGCCAACTTCTCCACCAGATCGGGGGCGTAGACTCCGACCACCTGGCAGGTAGCGCGCGCGGGATTCGTGAGCGGGCCCAGCAGATTGAACACCGTGCGCAGGCGCAGATCACGCCGGGCCGTTTGCACATATTTCATCGCCGAGTGCATGGCGGGTGCAAAGAGAAATGCGATGCCCACATCCTCGAGGCAGGCGGCAACGCGCGCGGGCGGCAGGTCGATCTTCACGCCCAGCGCTTCCATCACGTCGGCCGAGCCGCACTTTGATGTCACACTGCGATTGCCGTGCTTGGCCACACGCACGCCAGCTCCGGCTACGACGAAGGCCGTTGCGGTTGAGATATTGAAAGTGCCGCTGGTGTCGCCGCCGGTGCCGCACGTGTCGACGAGCGCGTCGCGGCCGGTACCGCTGGCGTCGAGAACCTGGTTCGCATGAAATTCGAGCGGCGTGGCCGCCGCACGGATGGCTTCCGCAAAGCCCACAATTTCTTCGACGGTTTCGCCCTTCATGTGCAGGGCGACCAGCAGCGCGGCAATCTGTGCGTCGGTGCACTGGCCCGTCAGGACCTCCGTCATCACGGCGCGCGCTTCCCCGCGCTCGAGTGACAGGTGATGATTGGCTAGGCGATGCAGGGCGTCGAGGATCATGTCAGGATTTCCGGCTTCGCCGGCCAGTATACAGATGGCCTCCGGTGCAGCCGAAACTCCAAGCTACCTCACTGCCGAGTTCCTTTCAATCGCGGCTTTTTGGAGAGCGTCCGCGCGGGCTTGGAAGCGCTCGCGCCAGCTTTCGGGTAGAACCCTGACCTGCGCTGCTTGGTGCAGCAGGTCTGGGTCGAGCGACGTATAGGCCGCGAAGGTGTCAAAAATGCTTAGCGTCGGGGACGCGGTTTCTAGCAATTGAAATTCGTCTCCGGCGCCCACTTCGCCTTCTTCGATAACGGAAAAATAGTAGCCGCTGTAGCCGTTGAGCAGAAAGCGCTCGATCATGTCGTCGCGCCGGAACTTGGCAGCAAGTTTGAAGCAAGGCAACCGCGGCGTCTTCACCATCACCGTCGCGCCGCCCACGCGATAGCGATCGCCGATGCATACTTCCCTCTCGAGCAGTCCCTCGGTCGTGAAATTTTCGCCGAAGGCTCCCGAAGGCAGATTTGTCTCGCCCAATTCCGTTTCCCAATACCCGTAGTGCTCGGATGGATAGCCATAGACAGCCTTGTCCGGCCCACCGTGAACGGAAAGGTCGGCTTGGCGGTCTCCATCCAGGTTGGTGCTTCGCAACATCACGCGGCCCGCAACTGGTTCTTTGAAGATGCTCGTGCTGAAGGTGGCGCCGTTGTGCGTGTAAAGGCGCGGCCGCCCTACGTTTACGGAGACGATTTTCATCTGATTGATCAGACTACCTCGCTCCGCCGTGCGATGCAGATTAATGCCGGGCGCTCTGTGACCCTCCTCACGCTCGTGTGTGCGCCTCTGGCTTTGCCGATTGTGCCGCCGTCTTATAGAATCATGTGTTTGCTGCAAGTATCAGACGCCGCAAGCAGGATCCTCTCAAGTGTTCATAAATACCGGTCGGCGCCCTTTATGTGAGAACGCGCGACCAACGACAGCGACGGTTCCAAATAATTATGAAAATTCATGAGTACCAGGCAAAAGCAATTCTGAAGAAGTATGGTGTCGCCGTGCCGCGTGGCTCGATGGCGACTTCGGTGGAAGAAGCGGAGCGGGCGGCAAAAGAGTTGTTCGACGCAGGCGCGAGCGGCGTTGTAGTCAAGGCGCAGATTCATGCCGGCGGACGCGGCAAGGGCGGCGGCGTCAAGATTGCCAAGTCGCTGGCCGAGGCGGGCGATTGGGCCAGCAAGATTCTGGGCATGAAACTGGTGACGCACCAGACCGGCCCCGAAGGCCGCATCGTGCGCCGGTTGCTGATTGAAGAGACGCTGCCGATCGAGAAGGAACTTTATCTGGGAATCCTCGTCGATCGCGGCGAGGGCAAGCCCGTCTTCATGGCCTCGGCGGCCGGTGGCATGGATATTGAACAGGTCGCGGCCGAGCGGCCTGAGGCGATTCTGAAGCAGTATGTAGACCCAGGCATGGGCCTCGAGCCGTTCCAGGCGCGCAAGATCGCTTTCGCGCTGGGGCTGAAGGGATCGCAGATCAACGCGGCCGTTCAGTTCCTCTCCAGTCTGTACCGGGCGTTTCTGGAGACAGATGCGTCGCTGGTCGAGATTAATCCTTTTGTGAGCTGTAGCGACGGACGATTGTTCGCGCTCGATGCCAAGCTAAACTTCGACGACAACGCGCTCTTCCGCCACCCGGACCTGCGCGAGTTGCGCGACATCACAGAAGAAGATCCACTCGAGGTTGAGGCTTCGAAGTACAGCCTGAACTACATCAAGCTCGACGGCAATGTCGGCTGCATGGTTAACGGCGCTGGCCTTGCGATGGCGACCATGGACATCATTAAGTACGCGGGCGGCATGCCGGCGAACTTTTTGGATGTCGGCGGCGGCGCCAACTCCGAACAGGTGGCGCACGCGTTTGAAATTCTGCTGAGCGACAAAAATGTGAAGGCCGTGCTGATCAATATCTTCGGCGGAATTTTACGTGTCGATATGCTGGCTACCGGCGTTGTCGAGGCGGCGAAGAAGATGAATATTCAGCTCCCCGTGGTCCTGCGGCTTGAGGGAACAAATGTCGAAGAGGGCCGTCGGATTCTGCAGCAATCCGGCTTGAACTTCGTGATCGCTGACACGATGAAGGACGCAGCGGACCGAGTGGTAGCAGCGGCAAAAGCGGCATAGTTGGCGGCTCTAGAGGTCGAGAAACGGACGACGAACCGCGATTAGCGATTTCTTGAAAGTGAGTCATTATGGCAATCCTGGCTGATAAAAGAACTCGATTGGTTGTACAAGGTCTGACGGGCCGCGAAGGCACGTTCCATGCAAAGGCTTGTGCGGCGTATGGAACGCAGATTGTTGGCGGCGTTACCCCGGGCAAGGGCGGAACGACCCACGAAGGCTGGCCCATCTTCAACACCGTGCAGGAAGCGGTGGATAAGACGGGTGCGAACGCGACCGTGATTTTTGTCCCGCCGCCCTATGCCGCGGACGCGATCATGGAAGCCGCGGACGCGGAAATTGAACTGATCGTTTGCATCACCGAGGGCATTCCGACGCTCGACATGGTGAGGGCCTGGGACTTCCTGCAAGACCGGCGCTCGCGGCTGATCGGGCCCAACTGTCCGGGAATTATCTCGCCCGGCAAGTGCAAGATCGGCATTATGCCGGGGCACATTCACAAAGAAGGCAATGTCGGCATCGTCTCACGTTCCGGGACGCTGACCTACGAGGCTGTGCATCAGCTTACGCAGCGCGGGATCGGGCAATCGACAGCGATTGGTATCGGCGGCGACCCGATAATCGGGACGAACTTTGTGGATGCGCTTGACCTGTTCAATCGCGATCCGCAGACCGAAGCTGTCGTCATGATCGGCGAAATCGGCGGCAACGCCGAGGAGACTGCGGCGGAGTTCATCAAGACGCACATGAAGAAGCCGGTGGTCGGCTTCATCGCTGGACAGACCGCGCCTCCCGGGCGGCGTATGGGCCATGCCGGCGCGATCATCTCCGGCGGCAAGGGAACAGCGGCAGAGAAGATTGCAGCCATGGAAAAGGCGGGGCTGAAGGTGGCGAAATCGCCGGCGGATATTGGCGAAACGCTCGCGGCCGCACTGGGCGCCAAAGTTGGCGCTTAGCTGCGACTCTCGGCAAAAAAGCGCTAACCATGGAGTACAAACACGGGGCGAATCCTGATTCTCATCCCGAGAAGGTTTTGCGAACGATTAACGACCAAGGACTAATGACGACTTCATGAAAACACTGCAACGCACACTCACCATCATTAAGCCCGACGCGGTGAAGAAAAACGCAGTCGGAGACATCATCGAGCAGTTCGAGAAGAACGGCTTCCGCATCCTGGCCATGAAGATGCTGGAAATTTCCCAGCACCAGGCGGAGCAATTCTATGCGGTACATGCGAGTCGGCCGTTTTATCATTCGCTGACGCAGTTCATGTCGAGCGGACCGATCGTGGCGCTGGCTCTGGAAAAGGAAAACGCCATCGCCGATCTTCGCAAGCTCATGGGATCAACCAACCCGGCCCAAGCGGAAGAGGGCACCATTCGCAAGAAATGGGCGACCAACATCGAGCACAATGCGATTCACGGCTCGGACGCGGATGAGACGGCTCGCTTTGAGCTGAGCTTCTTTTTCGCGGGATACGAACTGGCACAGTAGAGCAGCTTCGGGCAATGAGCAACCGGCTATGAGCTTTCCCCATCTGGTTGCTCAAATTTCGTAGCTTAAGGCTCACAATTTTTTCTGAGAACTAGGAACTGAGAACTCACGCATGCCTCTCGTTCAAGTCACCATGCTCCAGGGACGCACCGCCGATCAGAAACGCAAGATTGCCAAACGCATTACCGACGCAATGGTTGAGGAAGCGGGCGCAAAGCGCGAGGCGATCGTCGTCACTTTCGTCGAGCTGTCGAAGGAGAGCTACGCTTCCGGCGGCGTGTTGATGGCGGATAAGCAGCCATAAACTTCTGCCCAACCTACCCTAGCGGCTCGAACAAGTGCCCTTCCGTTCGATCGGCAACCTTGGGCAGATCCTTCTTCGCCATCTGCAAAAAGTGCGGCGAAGTACGATGCCCTTCCAGCGCGGCGTCATCTTTGTACTGCTCGTAGATGAAGAAGCGGCGAGGGTCGGTCTTGTGCTTGTGCACCTGGTACATGACGCAGCCCGGTTCCTTGCGCGATTCGGCCTGCAGTTTGTCGAAGATTGCGGCTGTTTCGGACTCGCGTCCCGTCTTGGCGATCCAGGTTACGGCCAGCACTACCATCCGTCGCTCCGTTCCTCTCTTGCGCTAAACAGCTTTTCCCGATGTCATCCCGAGTGAAGGACCTATGTACTTCGTCTGCCGCGCTCAGGCGGCCGTATTCAAGAATTTGTTACGAACCCCGAACTACGCTTTCAGCCCCAACTCCTCCACGAAGTCATCGACCAGGATCGTCTCTTCGCGATCCGGTCCAGTCGAAACCAATCCCACCCGCGCGCCGGTTTCCTTCTCGATAAACGCCAGATACTCCCGCGCCGCTTTCGGTAATCCGTCGAAGGTTCTCACCTTATTCGTCGCCGTAGCCCATCCCGGCATGGTGCGGTAAACGCACTCGATCTTCTCATAGCCGCACGCCTGCGGTGGCATCCCGTCGATTTCCTTTCCATCAACCCTATAGGCCACGCACACCGGAATCTCAGTCAAGTGATCGAGCACGTCAAGCTTGGTCACCACCAGCCAGGAAATGCCATTAATCATGCCAGCGTAACGAAGTTGTGGCAAATCGAGCCAACCGGTACGGCGCGGGCGTCCGGTGACCGCGCCGAATTCGTTGCCGCGTCTGCGTATGTCTTCGCCTTCGGCGCCCAGGAGTTCCGTCGGGAACGGCCCGCCGCCCACGCGCGTGCAATACGCCTTGGTAATGCCAATGACCGTATCGATCGAAGTCGGAGGAACGCCCGTGCCGATGGCCGCGCCGCCCGAAGTCGCACTCGACGAAGTGACGAAAGGATAGGTGCCATGGTCGATATCGAGCATGGTCCCTTGCGCGCCTTCGAAGACGATCGACTTCCCTTCCGCCAGCGCTCGATTCAGCAGCACCGCGGTATCGGTCACGAAGGGAGCGACCTTCTCCGCCGCCGCGGCATATTCGGCAAACATCTTGTCCCCGTCGAGTGGGTCGGAATTGAATAGCGCATGCGCGATCATGTTCTTTTCGCGGCAGGCGTTCTCGATGTGCGTACGCAGCAACTGACGGTCGAGCAGGTCAGCGACGCGCAGTCCCCGGCGTCCCATCTTGTCTTCATAGGCGGGACCAATGCCACGCGAGGTGGTGCCGATCTTGACGCGGCCGGGAGCGTTCTCCGAGCCCAGTTCAAGCATGCGGTGGTAAGGAAGAATCACCTGCGCCCGATTCGAGACAAAGAGATTGCCATCGACTTTCACGCCTGCGTCGCGCAGCGACGCGACCTCTTTCAAAAACGCCATCGGATCAAGCACAACGCCGTTGCCGATCACGCTGATGGACTCGGGGCGAAGGATCCCGCCGGGCACGAGCTGAAGAATAAATTTCTTGCCGTTGATGATGACGGTGTGCCCCGCGTTGTGGCCACCGGCGTAGCGCGCTACGACTTGAAATGTTCGAGTGAGCACATCGACGACTTTGCCTTTCCCTTCGTCGCCCCATTGCGCTCCTACGATGACGGCGGTTCTGCCTCGTTTGCCTCGAGTTTCGGTCAATTCAGTCTCCGGTTGAAATTTGCGGCTGTCACGCCGCCCCTGGGTCGTCCTGTGAAGCAGGCGAAAAACGCGCGAGCTCAGGACATTCGCACACACGCTTTGCGCCGCGGACGGGCGTTCTGGAAGACTCACGACTGACTACTGAATAATGTTCTGCGGAGCGTGGGTGTGTACGAATAAGAATACCTAATCTGTCTGTGGAGGAGCAACCGGAAGCCGCGACGAGCAGTGCTAAGTAACGGAAATCTCACGCCTTTCGGCGAGCCATCATTTTCCTCTTGACGATGTACTAGTATTATAGTACATTGATCGTGCAATGGTCACGCATCGGCCTCTTTATCGGTTTCGCCTCGACCTCCAGAGTGGCGTACCCGTCTATCGCCAGATCATTGACCAGGTGCGCGGAGGGATTGCTTCGGGAGCGCTCGCCGTAGGAGACCAGCTCCCAACGGTGCGGCAACTCGCCGTCGATTTATCCATCAATCCCAATACCGTGGTTCGCGCTTACCGCGAACTGGAACTTGGCGGATTGTTGGAGACCCATCAGGGCACAGGCACATTTATCAGCTCGCAAAAGCTTAAGGGCGGAGGAGCGGAACGGGAACGGCAATTGTCCCAGATCGTAGGAGATTGCGTAGCTCGCGCAGGTGCGGCCGGTTTTACAGTCGAAGAATTAATCGAGCAATTGCGCGAACTGATCGTCGGACCAACTCGCAGGAGATGAACGCAGGAGATCAATATGTTGAGAAAAATCGACTTCGCACAGATGAACGGCGTAGCCGTGGCAGCTTTTCTGGTTTGCTTGATCGCCGGTGCCTTGATCACCGGCGCAATCCATAATCCGGGGCCGATCCTCGCCGGCGCGCTGGTCGGCCTGTATCTGCTGTTTGCCATCAAAGTCGTGCGCCAGTGGGAAAAGGTTGCTCTCCTGCGCCTCGGCCGTTACGTCGGTCTTCGCGGCCCAGGAATTTTTCACATTATTCCTGTAATCGAAACCCTAAGTCCCTTCGTTGACCAGCGCGTTCGTGTCGCCAACGTTACCGCGGAATCCACTCTCACTCGGGATACTGTGCCCGTCAATGTCGACGCCATTGTCTTCTGGCTGGTCTGGAACGCCGAGAAGGCCATCCTCGAAGTGGAGAACTTCCTCGACGCCATCAATTTGAGCGCGCAGACCGCGCTGCGGGAATCGATTGGCCGCCACGAACTCGCGCAGATGATCACTGAACGCGAAACATTGGGCCGCGAACTACAGCGCATTCTTGACGAGAAAACAAATCCCTGGGGAATCACCGTGCAGTCGGTGGAAGTCAGGGACGTCAGAATCCCCCAAGGCCTGGAAGATGCCATGTCCCGGCAAGCCCAGGCAGAACGTGAGCGCCAGGCCCGCATCATTCTCGGTCAGGCAGAAAAGGAAATCTCCAATAGCTTCGTGGAGGCCGCAGCCTCCTATGCGGAAAATCCTGTCGCTCTGCATCTTCGCGCCATGAACATGCTTTACGAAGCCATTAAGGAAAAAGGCTCAATGGTAATCGTTCCCTCGTCGGCAGTGGAGACCATGGGTCTCGGCGGAACTCTGGCGACCGCATCCCTAGGCGGAGCAAAACCCTAGGCAAATCCACCCAACAGAAAGGAGCAGTTCCAATGAACTATCTACTCGAAGTGTGTCTCGCTGTGTGCCTGACTATCGGTGCCACGCCGTCGCTTGGCGCGCAATCAAATGCAGAGATTCCCACGTTGCAAAAAGGAATCAGTGTCCAGATGCCTGTCGCAAGGTCGGCCGTCTTGATTCCTGAAGCCGATCACGAGGACGCCCTGGTCGTGACCATCACGGAAGATGGCAACGTGTTCGTTCGCCTCGATCTCGCCGATCCCGCTGCGCTGGCCGGAAGAATCGCGGAAGCCTTGTCCAGCCAGGCGGAGAAGAAGCTTTATATCAAGGCCGACGCTCGCGCTCCCTACGCCCAGGTTGTAAGGGTTCTGTCGGCGGTTCGGAGTGCGGGAGTACAGGAACCCGGCCTGTTGACAGCCCAGCCAGGCTCGCACCCGTCTGCGATTTCTGTTTCACCTCGAGGACTGCGAGTATTCACTGCCGTGCGCGGCTCGTCTGGGTCGGAAGACATTGTCGTGCAACTGACGACCTCGGAGCAGTCCAACACCATCCTTACGATCAACGGCGAACCCGTTCCGCCGGCGAGTCTGCAAGGCAGGATCGAGCAGCTTCTCCAGAAAAGCAGCAGCAAGTTCATTCAAATCGAAGCAGACGAAAATTTGCAGTTTGCGGATGTGGTGGAACTGATCGACGTATGCCGTTCAATCGGAGCCAAAATCGTGCTCGTCACCGCACCCTGATCCATAGCGCTTCATTGGAAGTATGGACGCAACGAGCCGGCGGGCAGCAAAAAGGCCGCCGGTGTTGCGTCCCTTGGCCGACTCCCGCAGAACAATACCTTGCAACTCGGCGGGCGTCTTCAGCGCGCTCACAATCCCAATTCCCTCACCTGTTCCTCCGTCTCATAGCCGAGCCAGTGGGCGACCTCATGCCAAACCACGCGCTTGACCTCGCCACGCAAATCCCCCCTGGAGCAGCGCAGAATCGGGCCTCTAAAAACAAATATTAAATCGGGCGCGATCTTCAGTTGGCCGACTGACTGCTTTGTCCGCAGGATCCCCGTGTAGCAGCCCAGCAATTCCGTGCCCCGCCGCCATTTGTCTCTTTCCGCCATGCTCTTCAATACGTCCGCCGGAGGCTCGTCGAGCACCTGAATTCCAGGAAAATCCTCCTGTTCCCTGACCTTCTGCGGCAGCGTGCCGTATGCCCACTCTACGATCTCCTCAAAGGTCTCCGCACTCGCGCCTTCACCCATGGAACCAAATCTACCACCGAGCCTTCGTCCGCAAGTTCACGATCGGAGGCATTCCCCTGTCACCCTGAGAAAAACCGGAACGCGAATCCCTCCATCGCGCTCCGGCGCCGTGAGCCAGGAGACCCCGCCACGGCGAACTTGTGGTTCGGGTCGTTGTTCGGATTGCTCCCACAAGGCCGGAGCGAACTCTTAAAAGCTTGCCCGAGCCTGGCGTTGGCTCCCCGGATCGTGCCTTCCCCGTGGAACCCGACGATTAAGTTGTCACAGGCTGAGTAATTGGAGGATTTTAATTTTTTCAAATCTCCGGAGCGGGATTTGTCTGCGCTCCGGAGACGTCGTTTCTACTTTCCCGTTCCACCGAGTGCGACGGTTTGCGTGCCGACTGCGTCTTTGATATTCAAAGTCGCGGAGCGCGCACCGGTGGCCGTGGGTTTGAACGTCACGGTTATGGTGCAATCCCAGCCCGCTTTGCGACTGCTGCCGCAGTTGTTGGTTTCGCTGAAATCGCCGGGATCGCTGCCTCCCAGCGTGATGCTGGTGATCGCCAGCTCGGTGCTTTGGTCGTTGGTGAGAATCACGGTTTCGGCTTTCTTTGCGCCGACCGTCTCGGATCCATAGTTGACGTTGAGCGGGGAAACGCTCACCGGCTGCGTGCTGTTGAGCATGATGCTGACGAACGAGCCGTTGCTGGAGTTGAGCGTGGCTATATCGGGCATGCCATCGCCGTTGAAGTCCGCCACCGCCGCGCTACCGACACCCGTGCCCGTGTAGTAAGTACCCACCGGCGTGAACGTGCCGTTGCCGTTGCCCTGGAGGACGGCGGGGCCAATCGGAGGATTGACGCTCGAGTCGAAAGGAATGACTACGTCCAGGTTTCCATCGCCGTTCAGGTCGGCCGCAATCGGTGCGTCATTCCCAGCGTAGCCGCTTCCCGGGCTAATGCAGTAGACTGCTCCGGGCGTAAAGGTACCATTACCGTTTCCCTCGAGGAACTGAGCGGCCAAGTCGCAGCTCTGAACCCCGGTGACTGTGGCCAGCAGGTCCATTTTCCCGTCCTTATTAAAATCCGCGGCAACGGCCGCCGCCGGATAGTACGGGGTCGTGGTCTGGATGGCAGTGCCAAAGGTTCCGTTGCCATTTCCCGGTATGACCCAGAGGGCGGCATACGCTGTTCTGGGCGTCAACGCGATGTCCATCTTGCCGTCGCCGTTGAAGTCGCCAAACGTCAGCGACTCCTGGTAAAACAGATCGGTAACCGCGGGAATCACCGGCTCCGTGGTGTAAGTTCCCTTGCCTTTGTTGAGCAGCACACTGATGGTGCCATCGGAGTTTGCGATGACGATGTCGAGTTTGCCATCACCGTTGACGTCCACCAGATAGACTTGTTCCTCCTGCGCGTTGCTCCCAGCTCCTGTGGAGTAAAAAGCTGCCTTTTTGAATTTGCCTGTGCCTAACCCGAGCAGCACTGCAACCTCATGGTTGCAACTGTCATCGCCGCCCCCGAAAACCGCCACTATGTCGGGCTTGCCGTCGCCGTCCACATCTCCGGCCGCGATTCCATACGTAAATGTGTCCGTGCACACCGTCGTGATCGACTGCTTGGCGGCCAGCACCCCATGTGCCGCCCCCAGTTGAAGGGCGATGGTTCCGTTAGTTAATCCTTGCGCAGCCACATCCGGGATGCCGTCGCCATTGAAATCCGCGACTGCGATGTTTTGGTACTGGCCCCCGACCGCAAACGGGAAGGACTGTGCCGTCTGGAAGCTGCCATCGCCGCGGCCGAGCGAAACCGTGCTGGTATTGGTGCCGTCGGTGTCGAGCAAGTCGAGCGTGCCGTCGCCGTTAAAATCGTCCACCGCGATGAGAAAATTCCCACCCTGATCTCGGAGCGGATATACCGGCCCCGCGGTGAAGGTGCCTTTGCCGGTGCCATAAAAGGTGTAAACATCGCCGAAGCCGTCCGGAACAACGATATCCAGCTTCTTGTCGTTATTGATGTCGGCCAGCACGATGTTGTTGGTGGGGTAAAGAGGGACAGTACCGACCGTTCCCTTCACTTTGAAAGTCCCGTTGCCCTCGTTCAGATAGACAATGGCTGTGGCACCACCACTGCTCGCGACGACGACGTCTGGCTTTTTGTCGCCGTTCACGTCACCGATGGCGATGCCGCCGTTGGCATAAACACCGCTGATCGCCACAGGGTAATATGCGGGCGTTCCAAATGTGCCATCGCCAGTGTTCAATAGAATGGTCATTCCGCCGCCGGTCGTATCGTTGGATTGGACAGCGAGATCGGGCTTGCCATCGCCGTTCACATCGGCGACAGCCAGCGACTGGCAGGGCCCAATGCTATCCGTGCAAACTGTGGTGTAGGCAGTTGGCGCCTGAAACGTGCCGTCTCCATTGCCCAGGAAAACGAACACGCCGTTGTAGGGAGTCATCGCGACCAGGTCAATTTTGCCGTCGCCGTTCACATCTTCGGCGACAATGCTGTTCGGGCCGGGATTGGTATTGCCGCCGTTTGGAGCCTGATACGTTTCGGTCAATGTGAGGCTGCCCGTACCGTTGCCCAGGTAAATCTGAATCTGTGGGTTGCCGGGGTTGATATTCGTACCCCAGGTGGCAACATCGAGTATGCCGTCACCCTTGAAGTCCCCCACCGCGATGGCGTCGTAGAAGCAGTTGGAGTTGCAATTGCCGAGATAGTTCGCGATCGGAGTCTGGAACGTGCCGTCCCCGTTTCCTAACATCACGTCGAGATATAAGCTGGTACCAAGGCTGACGACATCCAGTTTGCCGTCACCGTTGAAATCCCCGGTGGCGACGGCGATGGTTGAGTCAGAGCAGGGGTAGGGGTTGCAGTAGTTAGCAACAAATGTGGTGGGCGCTGGAAAAGCGATGGGATAGGTTTGAGCCTGCGCCGGAGCCGCGAATCCCGCGAGAATTACGAACGCGACCAGCATGGCCAGCAACATGGCAGACATGCCCGAACGTCTTGCTTGACAACGATTCGACTTCATTCTTGTTTGTCTCCTGAGAGTGAACTGCGTTTAGGTCTTGCCAACCTTGCGGGGGACCTTATCTGAACAACTGCATGCGACGTTCTCCCAGAAACGTCCTGCGGTCAATGTTCCGCGGATAGCGGGTACATGGCGGGCAGATAGCGAGCTAACAATGGTTATTTCAACTAGTTATGTAATCTTATTGCCGGAACCGGCAACCGGATTTTTACGCCCCCACGCCTATCGCGCAAGGTGGTAGACTGATGTTTCCCCCACTGACCACTTTTCCTATGGGCTCTACACAGACGCCTCCGGCGCCGGTTCGCTTTGGTGTGTTCGAAGCCGACCTGCGTGCGGGTGAACTGCGGCGGAACGGCATCAAGGTCCGCCTTCAGGACCTGCCGTTCCGGATGCTGACCCTCTTGCTGGCTCGGCCCGGCGAAGTGATCACCCGCGACGAACTTCGGCAAGCGCTCTGGCCACCCGATGTCTTTGTTGACTTCGAGCAAGGCATCAGCAGCGCCGTCATGCGCCTGCGCGACGCCCTCAACGATTCTGCCGACAATCCTATCTTTATTCAGACCGTCGAGCGCCGCGGCTACCGCTGGATCGGTCCGGTTCAAATTCCCGAACCCGAGGTCAGTCCCGCATCGTCCTCCGCGCCCGAGGTCCTCCAGCCCGATCTCCAACCACCGCAACCATCTCAGGCTTCCCCCTGGCGAAAGCTTGCCTACGCCTTACCCGTTCTGGCGCTTGTACTGGCAGCGTGGATATTTCGCGGCAGTTACCGCGTCACCCGATCGAACGCGAAGCCGGCCGCGCCTGTGGTCGAAGCTCCACATCACCCCGTTAACCATGATGCCGAAGACCTCTACCTCAAGGGCCGCGCCTATTGGAGTCGGCGCACGCCGGAGAGCCTGCGCCAGGCCGTCGATGCTTTTAACCAGGCCATCGCGCGCGATCCCGGCTATTCGGACGCCTATGTCGGCCTCTCCGACTCCTATAACCTGCTCCGCGAGTATTCCGTGATGCCGCAGAGCGAAGCCTATTTGAAGGCCTTCGCTGCCGCCAAGAAAGCAATCGAACTCGATCCGCAGTCCTCCGAAGCCCACGCCACGCTCGCCTTCGTGACGTTTTGGGGAATGTGGGACGCACCGGGAGCGGAAAAGGAATTCCGCCGGGCGATTGAACTCGATCCAAAAAACTCAAAAGCACACCATTGGTTCGCGACATTCTTGCATGCCCTGTGGCGCCATGACGAAGGGCTCAGAGAGATCGAAATCGCCCGCAAGCTAGACCCGAATTCCTCTTCCATTCTCGCGGACAAGGGCGCGCTGCTCTTGGGCGCGGGGCGGCGCGAAGAAGGACTGCAACTGTTGCGCCAGCTTGAGATGGCAGAACCGGATTTCGTGTCGCCCCATCGCTACCTGCGTTTCGCCTATTTCCAAAGCCGCGATTATCCAAATTATCTTGCGGAATTCAGGAAAGAAGCGACCCTCATCCACGACCCGGCAACGGTGTCTGAGGTCGATGCCGCGGCCCGTGCCTACGCAGCCGGAGGCGAGCGCGGCCTGCTAAGCGCACAACTGTCCGCGCAAAAAAAGCTCTACAGTGCGGGAAAAGAATCAGCCTTCTTTATCGCGCAGACTGAAGTCCGCCTCGGCAAAACTCAGGAGGCACTCAAGTACCTGGCGATCTGCGTGCAATCGCATGACGATCGCTCATTCGGCATCGCCCACGATTCAACGTTCGAAGGACTCCACGGCGACCCCGCATTCCGCCAGATCGTTGCCAACCTCGGCTTGCCCACGTCCAGCGAAAGAACGGTCCAATAGTTACGGGCTCGGTCGACGATCCGCGCAGTCCTAGACCAAGAGCCGCTCCGGCGCAAACGCCGGGTGCCTCGCATTTCGTGATTTTTGAATCTTGGGTACAACAAGCCCCGGCACACAGGCTTTACGGGAGCGAAGGAACAAGACAGAGTCTGCGCTCATCGCTCCGAGCCTTCCCCGCTTTCAAGTTCCTGCCGAAGCTGCCGACCCACCGCATTTGCCACCGAGGTCAAATCCTTGGCCAGCGCGATCCGCCACTTCTCGGTGAACTCCAGCGCGAGTTCCTCGAATCGTCTCGCGATCGCGTGCACCGCATCCTCGCCCTGCGCCGTGATCGACCCGCCAAATGAGTCCTCGATCCGGTTCTTCATGATTCTCAAGTTCCCGCACATCTCGTTCAACCGAGTCTCGATTTCATTCGACCCTCGCGCTTGTAGGTTCTTGAGCGCCGATCCCACCGCGCTTTCGATTTGACCCTCCGCGCCCGCCACGATTTCACCCGCCAGCCGCACCAGATGCGCGTCCAGTTCCGACTCCAGCCGCCGCACGGATTCGTTCAATTCCGCCACCCTCGCGCCCAAGTCCGATACTCCCGACCGAAGTTCTGCCGCTTTCTTCGCATCTTCAGCTTGCATCCGCTCGACCTCGCGGCGGTGAGCCGTGTGCGCCTCCCCCAATTGTCCTTGCAGAGACTCCAGAAGTTTTCCACCCTGTCCGTCAAGGTGCGCCCCCACCTCCAAAGCACGCCGCTGCACTTTTTCGATTCCGGCGCGGACCTGCTGTTGCGTCGTCGCAGACAGTTCGGTGGTCAATTCCCGTGCCCGCTGTTCGACCGCGTGTGTTTCCGCAGCCAGGCGCTGCCGAAACTCCGTCAGCCCCGCGCTCACCTTCTCCTCGATTGCCGCTTTCGCCGACGACAAAAGTTCGGCCGACTGCTCCCGCGTCTGCTCCAGAACCCGCGTCCCAACGTCCTGCCGCAATCTTTCCCACAGCTTCTCCTCTAACTCGGGGGGAATATATCCCAGCGAAACCTCAAAGCGGTTGCGCCGACCGATGCCAGACAACTTCTCGCGCAGTTCGGAAACTTCCGCCTGCAGCGGCTGCACGAATTGGGCAAGCACGCCCCGCAAGCGCTCTTCGGAGAGCTTTTCTTCGATCTTGTCGAGAATCTCTCTCGAGGTGGGAGAAGGGGTTTTCCGCTGCCGCAGAATCATGGATTCGCCCGGCGAAACTTTTCCCGGCCCGGAAGTGGCCACCATACTCATCGCCGACATGTCTTTGTCGGGCATGCTTTGGTCGGGCATGCTTTTGCCCAAGATGCTATTGCTCGAGAAAGACCGGGCCAGCACTGCGTCGACCGACAATTGCTCGTCGGGAGCCGGCATCTCCACCACCTTCCAGTCGTCCGGATACGACTCCAATCCCCAGAAGTTTTCCGGCCGCTCCAGTTGTGCGCCCAGCCGGAAGCTCCGTCCCTCCGGCCCCATGGGCTGGCAGAAGACCACGTATGCCGTGACCTGTCGGCCTCCGCGCCGCTGCAGCCGCAGGGCGCTCCCCGCGTCGAGCTTCTGTGGGAAGCGAAGCGCGCAGCCATGCGCATTCACCACCAGCGTCTCGCAGATCTCGGAAAACGAAGGATCGGGCCCCAGGCTGGTAACGCGTACGGGAACTCTAGCCGTGACTCTCGAACTGCGTCGTACGATGTGTCCGTTGGAAGCGGGCATTGTGCTCCTCTGCGTGGCGCGTGACTCTGATCCGCGTGACTCTGGGTAGCGTGACTCTAGTCAGCATGACTCGCGCCGCGTCAGTCCCGCGAGCCTCTGCCCTAAACTACCGCGAGAGCCCGGATATGACATCTCTCCGGAGTGCGCTGCCAGAGTGGGACAACGTACACTCGCCCGGCTGGCCGGTTTCCCGGAAGCCGTGTGGAATATGGAGACCCGGATCATGGCCGAGTTCGTCAGACTGAAAGAACGATGGAATTCCCTAGTCCATTTCCGGCGACGATGCTCCCGCGACCGCTGTCACGATGCATGACTTCCGCCGCGCGATGCTGAATCTCCATCCCAACTCGGCCATTCCTTCGCCAGAAATGATGAAGGCGGTCGTGAGGGCGAACCAGAACAACGCGGGAGTCTATGGCACGGTCACACGCGCCGGGCACCTCGCCGTTGGACAATCCATATTCCTGCGGGCACTCCACGAGAAACAGCAACCTTCATGATGGAGAGCCTTACCTCCGCTTCGGCTCACTCATCCTCGCGAAACTCTTGACTTAAGCTTGGCGATTGGAATCAACTTAGGGGGCAGCGCCCGGTGCCGCAGTAGTTTCGTTCTTTTCCAAAATGGGATACAGCCAAGCCGCCCGAGTTCCACGCCTAACCCTCACGCGCTCAATACTTTGCCTCTAAGTCGCTTCGGCTCAATACTTTGGCGGGAATAATTCCGTAAAGTACTGATTCCAAACAACCGGGCTGAGGGGGGTACCCCACCGTTGCAAGAAAATTCCGAAGGCACCCCGCCCCGCCCCCGCCGTTGCTCTTGATATTCTGACTCGGTGCCCGAACTTCCTGAAGTTGAAACCATCGTGCGTGGCCTCGCGCGTCGCGTTGTCGGCGATACGATCACATCGGTCTGGATCGGTTCCCGTCCGCAGCCGCTGAAGTCGCCGGCCGCGCAGATTGTCCGAACGCTCGAGGGCGCACGAATCGTGAGCGTGCAACGCGCCGGCAAACACATCGTGTTTGAGTTAGTCCGCGAACAGGGAGGAGCGAGTCGCCCCAGCAAGCGCCGCCGAATCGCCGGCACTACGGCCAAGACCACTAGTCACGCTTCGGCGCACTGGGTGGTACATCTGGGCATGACGGGCCGCATGGTGGTTTGCGAGCCGGGAGCGGAAGTCGCCAAGCACACGCATCTGATCGCATCGCTCGCATCGGGTCGCGAGTTGCGGTTCATCGATCCCCGCATGTTCGGCAAGCTGAGCGTCCATGCCGCTGGATTCGATCCCGGCGGGGTCGAGCCTCTCGTTGCGGATGAAGAAACTTTTGTGGCGCTCTTCCGCAGCCGCAAGACTCCGATTAAGAGCGCCTTGCTCAATCAGAAGCTGCTGCGTGGCGTGGGAAACATTTATGCCGATGAATCTTTGTTCCGAGCCGGGATTCGTCCGCGAAGGCGGGCATCGACGATCACGCGCGCACAACTCGGTAAACTATATAAATCTGTTCAGGAAGTGCTGAAAGAGGCGATTGCGCTCGGCGGCTCGTCGATCTCCGATTACGTGGATGCCGACGGCGAAGAAGGATTCTTTCAGCTCCAGCATCGCGTCTACGGTCGCGAGGGTGAGAAGTGCCTGGTGTGCAGGACACCAATCCGGCGGGTGATTCTGGTGGGAAGAAGCAGTCACTATTGTCCGAAGTGTCAGAAATAAGCTCCAAGCTCTAAGCAATATCGTCCTAGAGAAGAAGTAGCTGAGTAGCCGGCGCCGAGAGCTGAGGCTTGAGACCTGAACCTGTTAGCATGCTAGCGAGTTATTCATCATGAAGAATTTCGCAATCGGCGTGGACCTTGGCGGAACGAATCTGCGAATTGCCGCTGTCGATGATCATGGAACTCTGGTCGAGAAAGTTACGCTCGGCACAAAAGTTTCGTTGGGTCGCGAGCATGTTGTTGGCGACATGTGCGACGCGATCGAGCAGATGCTCGCCAAGTACCGCAAGTCGGCTACCCTGCTCGGAATTGGAATTGGCGTGCCGGGAATCATCGACATGAAAACGGGCATGGTGCGCGAGTCTCCCAATTTGCCCGACTGGAAGGATTATCCGGTGCTGGACGAGATCGAGCAGCGCCTGAAAACAACGGTGATTCTGGAGAACGACGCCAATGTCGCCGCGCTCGGCGAAAAATGGCTCGGCGCGGCGAAGGATTACGATGACATGGCAATGCTCACGCTTGGGACGGGCGTCGGCGGTGGACTCGTTCTGCATGGCTCGATTTGGCACGGCATGAATGGCATGGCCGGAGAATTTGGACACACTACAGTTGAGCCCGAAGGACATCCCTGTGGCTGCGGCAATCGCGGATGTCTTGAGCAATATGCCTCAGCGACAGCGGTTGTGCGCATGGCGAAGGAGATGATTGCGGCGGACAGCAGTTCGGAGTTGGCGCGCGCCGCGCACTCCGACGCGGAGTTCAGCGCGAAGTCGATTTACAATCTCGCCATTCAGGGCGATGAGGATGCTCGAACCATTTACCGGCGCGTGGGACGGTGCTTGGGAATCGTGCTCTCCTCAATGGTTAATTCGCTGAACCTGCCGATCTACGTCATTGGCGGCGGAGTTTCGAGCGCGTGGGAGGCATTCTCCCCCGCAATTTTCGAAGAGTTGCGCGAGCGCTCCATGGTTTATGCGGCGACCGGACCACCCGATCCTCAGGCGACTCATCATGGTGCCTCCGCGCACGTGGACCCAATTCCCGGAAACAGGACGATTATTACGCGGGCGTTGTTGGGGAGCGATGCGGGATTGTATGGTGCCGCGCGGATGCCGATGATCCCCGAGGGAAAGCGGTAGCGCATTGCAAAGTCAGATTATAGATTGCCGAAGTAGGGCTATATTCGAGCGCCCCTGCGAAGGCGGAGGGCCACGCTACGGTCTGGATTTCCGGCGCTGCTTAGCAGGCAGCGACTTGCTGCGCTGAGAATTGGCGTGTTGCGGCTTAGCGGATTTTGATCTGGGCGGGAAGAATTTCGATCCCGACTTGGCTGGCTTTGATCGCGCTGGCGTAAACTCCGGTCGAGATATGGCGTGTTTTGTACCCGAGGCCGCCGATTTCAGTTTTGCGATTTCTTCCAGTGTTAAGCTGCGAAATTCTCCCGGTGGAACGTCCAGACTCAGCGGACCGTATTGAACTCGCCGAATTTTTTCGACGTGGTGCCCTACTTCTTCAAACATTTTGCGGACCTGACGATTGCGGCCTTCAATGATCGTCACTTCCAACCAGGGATTATCGCCTTCCCGAATCAGCTTGATTTGCGCCGGAGCTGTGCGAACTCTTCGACCGCCTTTTTCGGCGATCGAAACTCCGCGCCGAAGTTTGTCGAGCTTCGCTTCGTCAGGAGTTCCCGCGACTTTCACGACATACGTCTTCGGAACGTGAGACGCCGCTTTCATCAGGGCATTGGCGAGCGCGCCATCGTTCGTCAGCAGCAGCAATCCTTCGCTGGCCCAATCAAGACGTCCAACTGGATAAACGCGGCCTTTGACGCCCTTCACCAAATCCATCACGGTTGGTCGATGCTCGGGATCACTGACTGTCGTGACATAACCTTTCGGCTTGTTGAGAACGATATAGGAGAAACGCTCAGGAGCGTGCAAGAGTTTGCCATCAACGCGAATGTGGTCTTGCTCGGGATCGGCTTTACTGCCAAGTTCAGTGACTGGGTGTCCGTTGACCTGAACTCGGCCCGCGGTGATGAGTTCTTCGGCCTTGCGCCGAGAGGCGACTCCAGCAGCGGCGATGATCTTTTGCAGGCGCTCAGCAGGCATGATTATTTGTGCTCGACGCCAGCCGGAGTTTCGGCGCGTGCGTCTTGTTCAGCGTTGTGATCTTGCTCGGCCGGAGCGTCATCGTGATCGTGTTGCTCGCCTTTGACCTCGTGGTCTTCAGCCGCGCGACTGGAGTGTTCGTCGATGCTGATGACATTCCCGCTTGAGGCTCCGTTATCGTTGGAGCTTTCGGTCGGGCTGTTTTCGCTCATCGGAGATCGATGGACCCACTGACTCGACGTTCTCCGCCGAAGCGACTTGGGGCTGAAGCAGATCGCCCTGGAATGATTCCGCAAGCAACTTCTCGAACTCCTCCATGCTGGGAAGCTCATGGATGTCTTTAAGGCCGAAGCGCAGCAGGAAGTCTTTGCTGGTCTTGTAGAGGATCGGGCGGCCGATTACCGCTTTGCGGCCAGCGGTGGTGATGAGTTTACGCTCAAGGAGCGTGGCGATTACTCCGCCAGAATCGACGCCACGGATCTCGCTGATCTCGGGAACGGTGACCGGCTGTTTGTAGGCAATGACCGCCAGCGTTTCGAGCGCGGGCATCGAGAGGCGCGACGGCGACTTGAGGCTTTTGGCGAAAGCGCGGACGACATCATGCTGCTCGGGCTTGGTGGACATGCGATAGCCGCCCGCGACCTGGCGGATTTCAATGCCGTGCGCCTGGCCGGAATATTCGCCGGTCAGTTCTTCGATGGCGGCGCGGACACGTGAGCGGATTTCGGCGGGGTCAATCTCGGGAGCTTCCGCGAGGACCGACTCTTTGACGAGAGGAATGATCTGGTCAAGCGTAATGGGAGTTTCGGCCGCATAGATAATTGCTTCGAGTTGGGGTTTGAGGGGCATAAAATTCAGTTCTCAGTTCCCAGCTCTCGGTTCTCAGTCTTAAGAAAACCCCAAAGGCCTAGGGCGTTTACTGAGAACTGGGAACTGAGAACTTGCTTTTCATCTCCAATCGTCTCTTACTGCGGCTTGCTCGGTCATTACTTCTTCGAAGTGCGTGTGCTTGCGAACCAGAACTTCCCCGAAGACGTGATCTTGCCTGACCTGGATTGCTTGAAGCCTTACGAGTTCCAGCAACGCGAGAAACATGCAGACTAAGGCCTGCCGCGACGGCATGGTGCGCAACATTTGCTTCAGTCGAATCGGGCGATCTTCGAGCGACAGGCGGCGATGGAGATACTGGATCATTTGGCCGACCGTGACTGTCTCTTCGTCGACGTTGAGTATTGGGCGCGAGCGGGCGCGGTCGAGGATCTGCTGGAAGGTTTTTACCAGGTCGATGACGTCGACGGCCATTTCGGGCTCGGTGCCTTCAGCGTACATGAAGTGGCGAATCGCGGGATTCGTTAGAACCGCCTCTTCGATCTGCTGTTTTTGCAGGAGCATTTGTGCTGCAGATTTGAACTTCTCATGCTCGAGCAGGCGATTGACCAGTTCGTTGCGCGGGTCTTCCTCGGCGCCGGCCGCAGCCAGCGGATCGCGCGGCAACAGCATCTTCGACTTGATGTGGATGAGGACCGCGGCCATGTAGATGAATTCGCTGGCAACGTTGACGTCGAGTTCGCGGATGCGCTCTACATAAACGAGATACTGCGCGGTGATTTTCGCGATGGGGATGTCGTAGATATCGATATCCTGCTTGCGGATCAGGTCGAGCAGGAGGTCGAGCGGGCCTTCGTAAATTTGGCCGAGGTCAACAGCGAACGGAAAGTCGCTGTCTTTTTTCCGGGCGTGCGAAGACACGGGCTGCCCTGACGCGCTGCTCGGAGTCTCCACGGGTTGGGATAAATCGCTCACTCAATCAATTCTTTGCGGTCTTGGGCGGCTCGTAGTCGAGCGAGATGCTCATGGCATCGCGAACTTCGTTCATGGTTGCGCCAGCCACATCGCGGGCGCGGGCGGATCCTGCTTCCAGAATATCCCAGGCCAGGCGCGGATTGTCAGCGTATTTTTGGCGGCGCTCCTGCATAGGGTTAAGGACCTGTACCAGCGCATCGGCGGCCCAGCCTTTGCACTCGATGCACCCGATGCCGGCGGAGCGACAACCTTCGTTGACTTTGGCCATGGTTTCTTTGCTGCTGAAGATTTTGTGCAGATCGCCGACCGGGCAGAGTTCGGGGTTACCCGGATCGGTGCGGCGAACACGGGCGGGATCGGTAACCATAGTCTTTAGTTTCTGCCGAACGACGGGCTCGGGATCAGTGAGCATGACTGCATTGCCGTAGGACTTCGACATTTTTCGGCCATCGGTGCCGGGGAGCTTGGGCGTGGGCGTGAGCAGGGATTGAGGCTCAGGAAATACGTAGATCCAACACCGCTCATGGGCAGTCCATGCCCAGCGGGGTTTGGAGCTCCTCTTAACGCGATGATAGAACTGATTGAAGCGGCGCGCGATCTCCCGCGTCAGTTCTACGTGCGCGACCTGGTCTTCGCCGACGGGGACGAAATCGGCTTTGTAGATCAGGATGTCGGCGGACTGCAGAACTGGGTAGCCGAGGAACCCATAAGTTCCTAGATCTTTTTCTTTGATGTTCTCCTTTTGCTCTTTGTAGGTGGGGACGCGCTCCAGCCAGCCCAGTGGCGTAATCATTGAGAGCAGCAGATGCAGCTCGGCGTGGGCGGGAACGTGCGACTGGATGAACATCACGCACTTTTGCGGGTCGAGGCCAGCAGCTAGCCAGTCGAGAAGGACATCAACCGAATTTTCTTTTACGCGCGAGGTATCGGCGTAGTCGGTGGTTAGGGCGTGCCAGTCGGCGATGAAGAAGAAGCAATCGTACTCGTCCTGCATGCGAACCCAGTTTTCGAGCGCGCCGACGTAGTTGCCGAGATGGAGCTTGCCAGTAGAGCGCATTCCGCTGAGGACGCGTTTCTTGGGAGTTGTCATTTTTCAGAATTTGCCCAGGATTGTGAGATAGAAGCTAACGAACGGGCGAATCAGCCCGGTCAGAAGCCCTCCGCCCAAATACACGAGGGCTAGCAGCGCGAAAAAACCGATGCGGTCATAGACCATACGCACCGAATCAGGCAGGAAATGGCGAAGAACGTGACTGCCATCGAGCGGCGGAACCGGGATCAGGTTGAAAACGGCGAGAACGATGTTAATGACCATCAGCTCGTAGAACAACATCGCGACCGGCGTAAATGCGGAATCCGGAAGATCGCTGGAGTATCCGCCCGGCAAGCTATCGACGATTGAATGGCCGGTCGCGGAAGAAAGCGCGATGACGCCGAGGATGAAGAGTGCACCGGTGGCAACAATGAAGTTGCTGATGGGACCGGCGACGGAGGTGAGGATGTCATCGAATACGGGACGGCGGAAGTTGCGCGGATCGACCGGAGTCGGTTTCGCCCAGCCGAGCAAAGGGATGCCACTTAAGGCCGCCACCAGAGGCAGAATGATTGTGCCGAAAAGATCAATGTGGCGAATGGGATTGAGCGAGACGCGACCCAGCATGCGGGCGGTTTGATCGCCACAGCGCGAAGCGGTCCAGGCGTGAGCGGACTCGTGCACGCTGATGGCGAAGAGGAACGCGATCATCTGGTAGAAGATCTCGACGTATTTGGGAGACATGCGTAAACGTTGATTCTAGCAAACGGGCGGGAAAGAAATTGCGGAGGTATCTATTGTCCGGCGCGGACGGGGGAAACTAGCAATTGTCCGGGGGCCCGCTTCTTCACATCGGACTTGTCTTGCTGGTAAGTCAGCGCGAGCGAGCCTTCGGCTGGGGCGGCGGCTCCGGCTAGTTCGGCGGCGAGGCCCTGATAGGAACGGCCGACTTCGTGATTGCCTTGAAGCGCAACTGGATTGCCCTTGTCGATCGCAGGCCCGATGATCTGGTAGTTATTGGGAATCTTCCAGAGAACCTTGCAGCTGGTGGCTTTTTCGACGTCTTCGTCTGTAAAGCCTGGTATTTTCTTGTAGCGATTGAGGACGATGCGGAGACGGTCGCGACCCGCTCCCTCTTGCAGGAACGTCTGAATCCGACCGGCGCTCCAGAGCGAGACTACGTCAGTTTGGGCCACCATTAGGACGGCATTCGAGAGATCGCAAATGTTTTGAATGGTGCCATCCATGCGGCCGGAGCAGTCGAGCACTACGAAGTGATACTGGCTGACGAGCAGATCGAAAAGGCGAGCGAGTTCCGCAGCAGTTGGGACGATGGCGTTCGGCTGCTGCGCACCGGCGAGCAGATGGAGGCCATCGCGATATGGCGTCATCAGTCCATCGAGCAGCGACAGATCCATGCGATGCAGATTTTGCAGGGCATCGACGATAGTGAATTGCGGGCGCAGGTTGAGTTGGAGAGCGGCGTGGCCGATGGGAGCGAAATCAACCAGCACTACGCGGCCGTGCGCTTCTTGCAGGGAGACGGCCGTATTGACGGCTGTCGTCGTGGCTCCAGCTCCGCCTTTGGCGTTGAGGAAGGTGAAAACGCGAGCCTTGCTGGAACTGCGCTGGGCGCGGCTCAGCGAGGCAGTGAAGCGGGCGAAAGCTTCGATCAGGGCCTCGTGGCTGGCCGCACGGTCGACAAATTCGCGGGCACCGGCGCGCATCGTGGAGACGATGGTCGTCGGCTGATTCATCTCACCGATGGCAAAGACCGCGATGTCCGGAATACTAGAGTGAATGAGTTCGATGGTGCGCACAGCGCGTTGGGTGTTGCGCGGATCGATATCAATGAGAACGACTTCAGCGCGCTGGTCCTGCAACTGGCGGAGGATCGCGTCGCCGGGCCCGAGCGGAAAGCCAACGGAACTCATGACGGTACGCGCGAGGTGAGTGCTCTCAACGCGAGTGTTCAGAACGATGGATTGTTCGCGGTCCTCCGTGAGGACGGCGACGGCTATTCCATGCATGAGTCGGTTCTCTGTGCTCAAGGTCATGCTACGAACTTCCGGCTACAGAACCAAGTGACCTTCGTAATCAGTAATCGAGGGAGCAATGGAATGACGCTGGCTCCGATGACGCAGCGAAGGCCAGAAAGCTGGTTGGCGTCATTGTAAGACAGAACGCCGGCATTGGAAAGGTGGTCTGGGTTTTGCCGCGATCATCCACCATCGCGAACGGCACTCAAGGTAAGGGGAACGCCAATAGATATCGACCGTTCAAAACGTCAACCAGCCAGAATGAGAGGGCTCGCCGGGGATCAAAATAAAAAGCCCTACGGTTAGAAAAGGGAAATTCCGTAATTTCAGCGGGATACGGGTCGGGCGGCGTCTATGGGAGACGGAACTGTCACGCGGACCACATGGGGGATCGGAAGGCACTCATCCGCAGGCAGGTACTGGTAGGACTCAAGCTGTACGGCGATGCCATTGCGCTGGCCCGCTCGGGGCGCTGTGATCCGCAGAACGCGACCACGGCAACGGACGGGCATACATTCCCCAAGAGTGACTTCGGATGGCATTGAAAATATGAGTTCGACAACTGCGCCTTCAGGGATTGCCGCTTCCGCGTAAAAGAAGATACCTCTTCCGCTCAGATTTTGCGTGAAAGCCGGAATCGTTCGACCGTCAAACTGAACGGCCAATGGCAGCAGCACTTCAAACCGCTGCGCACTGCGACGTTCCAGACGATTTGATGCGGTATCGGTCATTTCCTGCGGTTCGTTTCTTGCACTGCGCTTGGGCGCGATCCAGAACGTTAGTTCACTCTATCGCGAATCGAAGCATCGCGGAAGTTGCAAATCAGTGACATTGACGGCCTGTGGAAATCTGTATGAAAAGTAAACACCTCGATAGGAAATTCCGGACAAGCTACGGGCTATTTCTCTTCTCATATCTTTCGGATGGTTGCCGTCATCGGAAAGATATGCCAAGGTTCTTAGAGTGACACGCGCCGAGAACCTCCCTGAGGTTGTGATCGACGAAGCAGCCAAGGCTGCGCCGTCGCGACTCGCTACGACGTTGCGAGCATTGCGCCACCGGAACTTTCAACTTTTTTTCGGCGGCCAATTGATTTCGCTCGTCGGCACTTGGATGCAGAGCGTGGCCCAGGCGTGGCTTGTCTACCGCTTGACGGGGTCGGCATTGCTTCTGGGCGCAGTCGGGTTCTCCAGCCAGTTCCCAGTGTTCCTGGTAGCGCCGTTTGGCGGAATCGCTGCGGACCGCGTGAATCGGCAACGACTGGTGATCGCCACGCAGACGGCTTCGATGGTCCTGGCGGGGATTTTGGCGTGGCTGACGCTGAGCGGGCGCGTGCATGTTTGGCACATTTTTGTCTTGGCAGCACTGCTGGGTGTCGTGAATGCGTTCGACATCCCCGGACGGCAGGCATTCCTCGTGGACATGGTCGGCAAAGAAGACCTGATGAACGCGATCGCTCTGAACTCCTCAATGTTCAATGGCGCGCGCGTGATCGGGCCGGCGGTGGCGGGAATTCTGGTATCGCGGATCGGCGAGGGCTGGTGCTTTGGAGCGAATGCAATCAGCTACATCGCGGTGATTGTCGGGCTCATCCTGATGCAGGTAGATTGCCCGCGAAGGGCAGGTAATGGTTCTCCCCTTGAAGACATTATTGAGGGCTTTCGGTGGGTTGCGGAGACAAAGATCATACGCACACTGCTGATCTTGCTCGCGCTGGTGAGCCTGGTGGGTATGCCTTACACGGTGTTGATGCCGATTTTTGCCGACAAAATTTTGCACGGCGGAGCGCGCGGACTGGGAATCCTGATGGGAGCGACGGGGGTGGGCGCGCTATTCGGAGCGCTGACTCTCGCTGCGAAGACCGGTGTCAAGGGGCTGGGACGGTGGGTCGCGATTACCTGCGCGGCGTTTGGGATCAGCCTGGTGTTATTCGCGTTTTCGACGTGGTTTTGGGTGTCGGTGGCGCTCTTGTTACCAGCCGGGTACTCGATGATGTTACAGATGGCATCATCCAATACGCTGATTCAGACGATGGTCCCAAATGAGCTGCGCGGCCGCGTGATGGCGTTGTATTCGATGTCGTTCATGGGCCTGGCGCCTTTTGGAGCGCTGTTTGGCGGGGCGCTGGCGCACAACGTGGGCGCGCCAATCACAGTGGCTGTGGGCGGAGTGGCATGCGTCGTGGGAGCGATCTGGTTCTGGCGAATGCTGCCGGAGATGCGTATCGAGGCGCGCCGATTGATTGTGGCGCAGGGCCTCGCGGGCGGCGAACCGGAGCAGGAGTTGAACGCGCAGCCCGTGGAAGAGTGAATATGATCCGTAATGTCTGATTTGTATTCGTGCTAGATCACTTCCTGCGACACCACGGCGTTTTGCTCCAAGTCCGGGGTTTCAGGACCGGCAGCCAGGGCCGAGATTCCATATTCGAAGCCTCTGTCGAAGGCTTTCAGGTTCAGATCGCGGAAGCTGCCAGGGACTGAGTCGGCTACCGCTTTACGAACGGCGTCGGAATCCAGCAACTGCGTAACAGCCGTGAAGAATCCTACCATCACGATGTTCAGGACCATGCGCTTGCCAAGTTCTTCGGCAATACGAGTAGCCGGAACGCTATAGATTTTTGTCTGCCGGGGAAGGTCGGTGACGCGCACAAGGTCGCGCTCAATGAGCAGTGTGCCGCCATCTCTTAATTCCGAGGCGAACTTCACGTAGGCTTCCTGCGACATCACCACCATCACATCGGGCTGGGTTACGTACGGGTACAGCACCGGCTGATCGGAGAGGATTAGTTGGGCGCTGCAGGCTCCGCCGCGGGCCTCGGGGCCGAAGTTCTGCGTCATAGTCGCGAATTTGCCTTCGTGAATGGAGCAGGCTTTCCCCAGAACGATGGCCGAGAGAATCACTCCCTGACCGCCGAAACCTGCAACTCGAATCTCCGTTAGTGGCATTGGTCCTCCTCGCAGCCCCCATCGGCGCTGCACGCATATCCTTGTTCCTCGTCATAGTCGACGTATTTCTCGCCCAGCGATTCGTGCATTTGCGCTTTGAGAAGCGAACTGTAATCGGGGCGGTCGCGGTCGATAAACTTGCCGACGATAATTTCGCCATTGAGAGTGAGCCCGACTTCATTGGTGGGCGCTCCGTGCTTGGTTTTGCTCTTTTCCTTGTAATACTTCATGGTCTCGAGGCCATCGCCCATCTTGTTGCGGCGCTGATAAAGCGTGGGGCAGGGCGAGATCACTTCGATGAAGCTGAAACCTTTCTTGTTGAAGGCCTCAGTGATGGAGCGCGCAAGCTGCCGAACGTGGAAGGTGGTCCAGCGCGCAACGTAGACGGCACCCGCGGCTTCCACGAGGTGCGGCAGGTTGAAGGACGGCTCGAAGGTTCCGTAAGGTGAGGTCGAGGTAGTGGCATGGCCGGGCGTTGTCGGGGCGGTCTGCCCTCCGGTCATCGCGTAGATAAGGTTGTTGACGCAGATGACTTTGAGATCGATGTTACGGCGCGCGGCGTGAATGAGGTGATTGCCACCGATAGCAGAGAGGTCGCCGTCACCCGAATAGACCACGACGTTGAGCTTGGGATTGGCAAGCTTCAGTCCGGTCGCGAACGGGATGGCACGGCCATGCGTTGTGTGGAAAGAATCCAGCTTGACATACCCGGCGACACGCCCCGTGCAGCCAATACCAGAGACGAGCGCGAGAGTCTTGAGGTCGATCTTCGATTCAATCAGCGCCTCGGCGAAACAGTTGACCGTTGTTCCGATGCCGCAACCGGGGCACCAGATGTGCGGCATGCGATCCGAGCGCAAGAACGGTTCGACGGGATTGCCGACGGGCACTGGATTTACGAGTGACGTGGTCATCGAGCAGCCTCCTGGATGGCGGCGAGAATTTCCTCGGGACGATGCACGCTGCCTCCGGCGTGGGGGACCAGAATGGTTTTGGCCTTGCCGCCAGCGGCACGTTCTACTTCGCGGACCATCTGTCCGAGGTTGAGTTCGGGAACGACGAAGGCTTTGGTGCGGCCGGCGAGTTCGCGGATTTTGTTTTCCGGGAACGGCCACGCGGTGATGAGCCGGAGTTTTCCGACCTTCAGGCCGCCGGCGCGAGCCATGTCGATGGCGCGTTGTGCGACTCGGGAGGTAATACCGTAAGAGACTACGATCACGTCGGCGTCGTCGGTAGAGTCTTCCTCGAAGAGGCAGATGCGGTCGGTGTGGGAGCGAATCTTGTTTTGCAGGCGCGTTACCAGTTGCTGCTGCACCTTCGGGGTCATGTTCGGATAGCCGCGCTCGTCGTGCGTTAGGCCGGTAACGTGGAACTTGTAGCCTTCGCCGGCGTGCGCCATCTCCGGGACCATATCGCCGTTGGTTCCGTATGCGAGATAGTCTTCAACCGATTTTTTCGTGTGCTTTCGGGGCGTAACTTCGATTTGATCGGCCGGCGGAATCACGACTTTCTCGGTCATGTGGCCGACAACTTCATCCATCATGAACATGACGGGAACGCGAAACTCTTCCGCAAAGTTGAAGGCCTTGATCGTAAGATCGAAGCATTCCTGCGGGGAGTTCGGACAGAGCGCGATGATCTCGTAGTCGCCGTGCGATCCCCAGCGGGCCTGCATCATGTCGGCTTGTGCAGGAAGTGTGGGAAGTCCAGTGGAGGGGCCACCGCGCTGGACGTCGACGAAGACGCAGGGCGTCTCCGTCATGGCCGCGTAGCCGATGTGCTCCATCATGAGCGAAAAACCGGGGCCAGACGTCACGGTGAAGGCTTTGGCGCCGCCCCAGACTCCGCCTTGCAGGGCGATGGAAGCGGCCAGTTCATCTTCCATCTGTATGAAGCAGCCGCCGACGACAGGCACGCGCTGAGCGAAGCGTTCGACGACCTCCGTCGAGGGAGTGATCGGGTAGCCGGCAGCAAAACGCGCTCCAGCGGCAAGTGCCCCTTCGCAGCAGGCGTGGTCGCCGTCAAGAAAATGAGTGCCAGTAAGTACGCCGCGCGGATCAGCCTTCATTTTTCACCTCTTTTGCCTGTGCTTTGGGCTCCTGCGATTTGTGCCCGTAGATGGCAAAATCGGGACAGTACATCCCGCACAAGTCACAGCCGCTGCATTTTTCTGGCGCGACGACGTGGGGCGGATGATAGCCCTTGGAATTAAATGCCGAGGAGAGTGCCAGGACCTTGGTTGGACAGAACTCTACGCAAAACCCGCAGGCCTTACAGCGCTCGACAACGATGGATACGCGTCCTTTTGCTGCCACGAATACCCCCACAAGCAGGGACTTTAGTGCCCCTGAAGTTCAGTGAGCATTATGAGTTTTCGTGTCGCAGCGCGGTGTGATCTGTGTCACGGGTGCTTGTGAGATGGAACGCAAGCGCCCAGGGCTGACACCCCCTTTTCACAGGTTTAGGATACGCATGAAGTTTCACTATTGGCTTAATCGCGTGGGATCCCGGACAAGTTGCTGGGGACTAGTTTGCGTTCGAGAAGGAATTCGTGGACTACCGCGGCGGCATCGCGGTGCAGGCCGTCCACCGCGTAGTTCATTCGTCGCATGTCGTCATCCGAGATCTGGCCCGCCAGCTCGTCCAACGCCGACTTAACCTCGGGATGAACCTTCAGCATTTCCTGGCGCATTACCGCGACTGCTTCGTAGGGCGGGAAATAGCGATGATCGTCTTCGAGCACGAAGAGGTCGAGCGCGGGAATCAAACCATCGGTGTTGTTGCCAGCGATAAGGTCGACCTGACGTTGCACGAGAGCGCGCGTGAGCAGACCCAAGTCCATCACACGCGGTGGCTCGACAAAATGCAGGCCATAGCTGGCCGCGAGACCTTTATATCCGTCGGCTCGCTCCATGAATTCGTATCCGAAACCGGCATGCCACCGCGGCGTGTAGGCGGCAGCCTGGGAGAGTGTTTTCAGATGCAGACGGCGCGCATCGTCACCCCGAATGACGATGGCAAAGGTGTCGTCGAAACCGAGGGATGGGCTGATCGTTAGATTGAACCGTTTCTCGTAGGCTTGTTTTACTTCACGGTAGACCTCGTCTTTGTTGGGCTGAATCGCGTCTGGCGCTCGTTTCAGAACTGCGGTCAGAGCTGTGCCCGTGTATTCGGGGTAAATGTCAATTCGTCCGGCGAGGATCGCTTGGTGACAGATAAACGTACCGGCCAGGTAGAAGCGGCGCTCGACTGGCAGATGCGTGCGGGATTCGATAATCTGCGCAAAGAGTTCGCCCAGAATCAGTTGCTCGGTGAAATTCTTCGAGCCGATTACGATGCGATCGGAGTGAGCCGAGCATCCTGCAATCGGCAGCAGAAGCGCGAGCAGAAGAATAACGCAGGCGAACGATTTAACGTCACTACGCGCTCCGGTTCTTCGATGGCCTTTTCCCATTGCAGTTATGACTTCAGCCACAGCGCGCCCAACCGCCGTTCTAGCAAGCCAAGCAGGAAGTCGGCTGCAAGAGCCAGCAATGCGGCAGGAACAGCGCCCGCGAGAATCACTTGATAGTCGACCATGGCGAGGCCGCGGAAGATGAATTCTCCCAGGCCACCGGCGCCGATAGCAGCCGCAATGGTGGCGAGACCGATGGAAAGCACGGTGGCGATGCGAAGGCCCGCAACAATTACTCCCGACGCTAGCGGTAGTTCAACCTGAAAAAGCAGCTGCCGGTCCGTCAGCCCCATGGCGCGGCCTGCCTCGACCACCCCTGGATCGACACCACGGATGCCGGCGTAGGTGTTGCGGATGAGCGGCAGGAGTCCGTAGAGAGCCAGGGCAAGGATCGCAAGACGGCTGGCCCGATCACCGATCCACGGCACGGGAATCAGAAAGCCGAACAATGCAAGACTGGGGATAGTCTGAATGACGTTAGCGCCACCGATAATCGGCTTGCTGAGGGTGGGAATTCTGGTGATCACGATGCCGAGTGGAATTCCGACTAGAGCCGCAATGAAAGTGGAGACGCCGGCAAGAGTCATGTGCTCGAGCGTCAATTCCAACACCTGCTCGCGATTTGCGCTCATGAAATGAAGAAAGTTCATCCCATTACCTCGTTTTCTGCGGCCCCGAGAACGCTTCACGATAGGCCTGCACCAAAGGGTGCTGGGCCCGTGAAAACTCTTCCGTCGGCAGATTGACAATCAGTCGGCCAGTTTCCAGCAACGCGATGCGGTCCGCGAGCAGCAGCGCCTCGCGAAGGTCATGGGTGACGAATACGACGGCTTTGCCCATCCGCAGCTGGAGCGCGCGGAATTCTTTTTGCATCTCGGAGCGCGTGATCGGGTCGAGCGCCGAGAAAGGCTCGTCGAGAATCAGAATCGGCGGGTCGGCGGCGAGGGCGCGCGCGACGCCCACACGCTGGCGCTGGCCTCCGGATAGTTCCCTGGGATAGCGGGAAGCAAGGCTTGCGTCCAACCCAACGAGGACGAGCAATTCGCGCACCCGCCGGTTGATTCGCGAGCGATCCCAGCCTTCGGCGCGCGGAACGATTGTGATATTGCGCTCAACTGTGAAGTGAGGAAACAGGCCGCCATCTTGAATGACGTATCCGATACTGCGCCGGAGTCGAATGGGATCCCAAGCTTGAGTGGATTGACCGATCACGCGGACCTCGCCTTGTGTCGGCAGCAAGAGAGCGTTGATCAGTTTAAGCGTTGTTGTCTTACCGGAGCCGCTGCGGCCGAGTAGGACTAAGGTTTCTCCGGCGTTTACAGAGAGCGAGAGGTTTTCGAGCAAGGCATGGCTGTTCAGTGTGAAGAAGACACGATCGAACTCAATGGTGGCCCCGTTGGGAGCAGAAGACGGCATTTTTGGCGACATCCAAGACGAACTCAACTCGATACAACGCGAGGACGGCTATTTAGAAGTCCGACATTCCAAATGTGCATCCTACAATCGCACACTAACCTTGCATGCACTCTCCTCCAATGCCGTAATCCGCGCGAGGCTCACGCGAATTCCGGAACGTCAGAGATTTCGGAGGACGGAGCCTCGATCGGCAGCTTGATCCTCATGCGCGAATATCTTGTGTTGCGCTCGGCGGGAATGCGGCCGATTTCCAGGATCATTGACTGAAAATCTTCCGGGCTTGTGTATTGGCCGGCGGTGGCTCCCGCCTCGCGCGAGATGTGCTCTTCCATCAATGTCCCGCCATAGTCGTTGGCGCCAGCTTGCAGACAGAGTTGGGACAAATGACGATTCAACTTCACCCATGAGACCTGAATGTTGTGAATGGAACCGGCGAGCAGAATACGGGCGAGCGCGTGAATCTTAAGGTGCTCGGCGAGAGTTGGGCCGGAGCGAGCCAGGCCCTGTTGAAAAAGGAGCGTGTTTTGATGAATGAAGCCGAGCGGAACGAACTCGGTGAACCCGCCCGTTTCAGATTGAATCTGGCGCAGGAGTGAGAACTGGCGCACCCAGTGGGCGGGCGTCTCCATGTGTCCATACATGAGCGTAGAGGTGCTGCGAATTCCACATTCGTGCGCGGTGCGGATGACATCCTGCCATTGTGCGACGGCCAGCTTGTTACGCGAGAGAACATGGCGAACATCGTCATCCAGAATTTCCGCGGCGGTACCGGGAAGTGTGTCGAGGCCGTTGTCTCGCAGCATGCAGAGGTAATCGCGCAGCGGCATACCGGTGAGCTCGACGCCGTAAACGATCTCCATCGGCGAAAAGGCGTGAATGTGCATCTGCGGGACGGCGGCTTTTACCGCGCGCAAAATGTCGCGATAATAAAAAGGTGGAAGCTCGCGCGGCAGCCCGCCTTGAATGCAGACTTCGCTGGCCCCAAGGTCCCAGGCTTCTTTGGCTTTGCGGCCCATGTCGTCGAGCGAATGGAAATACGTATCGGCTTCCCGTGGGCCACGGCTGAAGGCACAGAACTTGCACCCAACAAAGCAGATGTTCGTGAAATTTATGTTGCGATTCACGACATAGGTGACGATGTTGCCAACCAAGTCGCGCCGGAGACGGTCGGCGGCCACGAGGAGCGCAATTAGATCGGGGCCTTCGGCATTGGCAAGCGCATCGCGTTCGCTATCTTTAAGGCAGCTTCCATCTTGTATTTCAAGCACGCGTTCAAGAAGGCCACGCACGAAGGGCGAGGCGCAGCGGGCCGCGTCTTCCCATGACAAACTGGCGAATTCATCGATCTTCATAATTGTGCCTTCCTCACATCCACTTTTTGGGAAATCTCCAGCGCCCAATCACCATCCCTACCTTATATAAGTGCGGGCCGATTAGGATCGCGATCATGTTGCGCCTCCATTCCGATGATCGACGGGGCTGGAACCGGCGAATTCGGAATGAGCGAGACGCTGCTTGAGTAACTCACTTTGCGTGGCAGCTTGCCCAACGAATTCCGGATAAACCGGAAGACGCTGCCGTAGTCCAAATCCCTTCGCTTCCGTCTTTCGGCGAAGCTCATCCAAGTGCGGCCAGGGTTTTTCGGGGTTGATGAAATCAGGCGTCAGGGGCGAGATCCCCCCCCAATCATTGATGCCGGCGTCGAGCAGATCAGCATAATGCGGATCGGAAAGATTGGGAGGCGCCTGAATGTTCATTTCGGGCATCAAGAGGCGTGCCACTGCCAGGGTACGCAGCATTTCTTCCCGGCCAGGCTCCGGCCACGTAGCCATCGGCGTTCCGGGCTTGGCCCGAAAGTTCTGTACGATTACCTCTTGAATGTGACCGTAGCGAACGTGCAGATCGCGGATGGCGATGAGAGAATCCACACGCTCGTCTGGCGTCTCCCCGATGCCAATGAGAATGCCGGTGGTGAAGGGGATTCCGAGGCGCCCTGCATCTTTGATCACGCGCAGGCGCTTGGCTGGTTCTTTGTCGGGAGCGTTGTCGTGTGCGGCATTTTTCGCAAGCAATCTCGTGCTGGTGGTTTCGAGCATCAGCCCCATACTGGGTGCGACGCGTGCCAGGCGCAGCAACCACTCATCGCTCATCAGGCCGGGATTGGGATGAGGGAACAGGGTTGATTCGCGCAGAATCCTTTCGCACATCGCTTCGAGGTAATGCAGCGTCGATTTGTATCCGAGACTCCGCAGTGTTTCACGCACCTCTGGAAAGAGCGCTTCGGGCTTATCGCCGAGACTCATCAGAGCCTCGGTGCAGCCCATGCGTTCGCCTTCGCGGACGACGTTCATGACCTCGTCGGGCGACATGGTGTGCGCCCCGGCCTGATTTGGGTCGCGACGGAAGGTGCAGTAACCGCAGTAATCGCGGCAGAGGTTGGTTAACGGCAGAAATACTTTTCGCGAATAAGTGATGACGGACGGCTTGAACCGCGCACGTGCAGCTTGGGCAGCTTCGAGCAGATCGAAAAGCGGGACGTCATCGGCATGGAGGAAGCGGCAGGCCGCTTCACGCGAGATCGCGCCGGCGGGGAGCGCCAGCGAACGCTCTGTCGGATTGGAGACAGAAAAAACTCCCATTTCGCTATCGTTCCTCGAGCGTAACCCCGGGCATAAACCCCTGTGATGAAGCTAACGCCTGGCCACGAAACGCCAAGCATCCCGCATCGACTGGAAAGCATGATATCGAAGCGATCACGACTTGTCCCTTGGATGCCAGCGGAAGCGCGTTCGCTGCATTAGAATTAGCACGCACAAGATGGCAACCGATTCCCTTAACGCGAAGCTCACGGCTACCGATTTTCGCAGGGCCATGGGGTGTTTTTCCACCGGGGTCACCATCATCACCATAGACCAGGACGGCGAGGTGCACGGCATGACCGCAAATGCGTTCACCGCGGTTTCGCTCGACCCGCTGCTGGTGCTGGTCTGCGTGGACCACCGCGCCCGAACCCACGCTCATTTGCACAGGCGAAAGCGTTTCGGCGTGAACGTCCTCAGCAGCGACCAGCAAGCGATTTCCGAATATTATGCAGGGGCAACCGACGCAGGCCAGCCTCCAGAGTCTGCCGGAGCGCTTTTTGAGCGGACCACGCATGGCACGCCCGTTCTTCAGGGGGCAGTCGCATATCTGGAATGCCGACTCCACTCGACGCAGCCGGCAGGCGATCATACGATTTTTATCGCGGAAGTTGAGCACGTGGAGGTACGAGAGGGCGATCCGCTAATTTTTTTTCGCGGGCGCTACCGCAATATTGGATCGCTCAAGGCTTGAGGCCGGAAGCCGGAGGCCAGAATCGCCTGCGCTTCCTCGGCTAATCTGTTTTCTCGATTTTTTACTTCTCCATCACCAGCTTCGCGATCGTTGCCAGTTGCATGTTTGAAGTGCCTTCGTAGATTTTCCCGATTTTCGCGTCCCGCCAATATTTTTCGACAGGATAGTCTTTTGTGAAGCCGTATCCACCGTACACTTCGATGGCCAGGGATGTAACGCGTTCGGCGACTTGCGACGTGAATAGCTTGGTCATGGCCGCTTCCTTGACGAAGTCGACGCCGGCGTCTTTCATGCGCGCGGCATTGTAGACCATCAGTCGCGCCGCTTCGATCTCGGTTGCCATCTGCGCAATTTGAAATTGAATTCCCTGAAATTCCGAAATCGGCTTGCCAAACTGCTTACGCTCCTGCGCATACTTTGAGGCGTATTCCCATGCTCCACGCGCCACCCCCAGCATTTGCGCGCCGATGCCGATACGGCCTTCATTGAGGGTTTCGATCGCGATCTTGTAGCCTTTCCCCACCTCGCCCAGAACATTCTCCTTGGGAACGCGGCAGTCTTCAAGAATGAGTTCGCAGGTGGATGAGGCGCGAATTCCCAGCTTGTCTTCTTTCTTGCCGACCGTGAAGCCAGGGAAATTCTTTTCGACCAGGAACGCGGTGATTCCCTTGTAGCCTTTGGAGGAATCGACGGTGGCAAAGAGGACAAATAACCCGGCTTCCTTGCCATTCGTGATCCACAACTTGCGCCCGTTGAGCACGAAGTCGGAGCCCTTGAGTTCAGCCTTTGTCTGCAAAGCGAACGCGTCCGAGCCGGAACCCGCCTCACTGAGAGCGTAGGCGCCAACTGTGTCAGCGGCCATTTTGGGCAAGTAGCGCCGCTTTTGGTCTTCGGTCGCCCAGCGCAGAATGGCGTTGGCAACGAGCGTGTTCTGCACATCGACGATCACGCCTGCCGAGGCATCGGCGCGCGAACACTCTTCAACCGCGAGAATCGCCTCAAAAAATTTACCGCCGGCGCCACCATATTGTTCGGGGATCTCAATGCCCATCAGCCCAAGCTGAAAGAATTGATCGATCAGCGAGTGCTCGAACATCCCCTTTTCATCCATCTCTCTGGCAAGCGGTCGGATCTTGTCTTCCGCAAACTGGCGGACGTTATCGCGAAAAAGAATCTCGTCCTCGGTGAGAGTGGTTAATGGGGAGGGGGTTGCAAGCTGAAGAGTTTCGTGCATAAAAAGACCTCGATCCCGTCGACGACGCACACGCAGCTTAACGGGCAAAATAGCAAACTAAAGATTGTAACAGCCTGGTGCATTGGCACCGGGCCCGGCACTTTGGCGGAATTCCGGGGAAAGAGACAGGAGACAATCGCAACGGAACTTTGGGGCAGCTAAGCAGAATCTTTATAGAACTCGGTCCCATCCAAGTGTATAATCTAACTAACTAGTTAATTAGCTTGTGGATTCTGCTATGAAACTCTCCGTCAAGGATCAGCGATCATCCCGCCGGGAAAGACTCGGCGCGTCGGCCGCTCATTACGGCACCCGGCGGCATCCGGAAAAAAGCCGGGCCGCGATTCTGCGGGCGGCCGTGGCTGAGTTTGCTGACCATGGAATAGCGGGCGCGCGAACCGATGCAATTGCGCGGTCTGCCAAAGTCAACAAGGCGCTCCTTTATTACTATTTCAAGGACAAGGATGCGCTCTACGAGGCGGTGCTGAATCATGTGTTCACCGGCTTGCGGGACCGACTCATGCCGGTGCTCGAAAGCGACCTTGGACCGAAGGAAAAGCTCTTGGAGTATACGGGGCGGTATTTTGACTACATCGCGGCGAATCCCCGTTTCCCCCGCGTGGTGCAGGCGGAGTGGATGCGCACAGGGCCGAAAGGCAGCCCACAGATGTTAAGGATTGCGCGGGAATACTTCACTCCTATTTACCGCCGCGCCGCGGAGATGCTGAAACAGGGGGCGGAATCGGGCGAACTTCGTGAGGTAAAGCCCATGGATTTTCTCCCTACCATGGTAGGAATCATCATTTTTTATTTCAGCTCCGCGCCTACGATGAAGGCGCTCTTGAAAGTGGACCCTCTTTCTAAGGAACGCATCTCCGAGCGGCGCCAATTTGTACTGGAGTTTATTTCGGCGGCCTTACTCACGGACAAGACTGCGAGATCACATCCCAAAGCAACAGAACGTAGGAGATTGGAATGAATGCGCGGAACAAATTTCTAATTTTATTAGGCGTCATCGTCGCCATTTCCGCAGCCTATTATTTTTTCTCAACCCCGCGCGGAAATGGGCTCGTGCTGATTGGGACCGTGGATGCCAATCAGATCGTGGTAAGCCCGCAGATTCAGGGCAGGATTTCGAAGCTGCTGGTCGACGAAGGAACGCCGGTTAAACAAGGGGACCTGATCGCTGAACTCGATCCTTCAGAACTCGAAGCCGAGGAACGAGCGGCCGCTGCGACGATTGCGAGCCTGCGATCGCAGGTGAGCGCGACCGAGTATACGCAACGGTCGACGAAGGGATCGACGGCGAGCGATGTGGCGAATTCGCAGGCACAACTCCAGGCAGCACGCGCCCAACTGGCCCAAGCCGAGGCAATGTTGACGCGAACCGAGAGCGACAGCCGACGCACGATCGGGCTCGCCAATGCCGGTGTGGCGTCGGAGCAAGAAAAGGTGCAAGCGGAGCAGAACCTGAAGGCGCAGCAGGCAAGCGTGGATTCGTTACGGGAACAGGTCGCCGCGGCACAGGCATCGTTGAATTCGGCGGTAGCGCGCACGAACCAGGCAACCGCGGCAGCGAGTACTGTGGCATCGACGCGCGCACAGATGGAGAATGCGGTCGCGCAGCTCAAGGAGGCGGAGGTGCGCCTGGGCTATACCAAGATCTACTCACCTGTAACGGGCACGGTGCTCGTGCGGGCGGCGCGCGAGGGAGAAGTCGTCAATTCGGGGCAGGCGATCGTGACGGTCGTCGACTTCAGCGACACGTGGGTGCGCGCGGCGATTCCCGAGACCAATGCGGATCACATCGGATACGGAGATACCTTGACGATTCGACTTCCGGGAGGGACAGAGATGCCCGGAAAAGTCTTCTACAAAGCAGCGGAAGCAGATTTCGCCACGCAGCGGGACGTGGGGCGCCGCAAGCGCGACATCCGGACGCTGGTGCTGAAGGTGAGACTGGACAATCCAAAAGGGGCGTATGTTCCCGGAATGACGGCGGAAGTCCTCGTATCAGAACAACAGCTTAAAGGAACTGCGGTGGCGCAAGGCATGGGATCGGCGGGGAAATCGTGAGCGGGGATTTGCGTCGAAACGATCGAGAAAACTTGAACGGCTTGAGCGTCGCGACGTCGGAGCTCAGTTTGCGGGGTGACATTGCTGCCGATGCGGGAAATGCGATCGAGGTCGATCACATCGTCAAGAAGTACGGCGAGTTCACGGCGGTTGACGATATTTCGTTCACGGTGAAGGAAGGCGAGATTTTCGGCTTGCTGGGACCGAACGGTGCGGGCAAATCGACTCTGATTCGGATGATGACGACGCTTATCCCGATCACATCCGGCGCGGCGCGAATTGCAGGGCATGACGTCACGCGGGAACCGGACGCGGCGCGCAGAACCATTGGGGTGATTCCGCAAGCACTGACGAGCGACATGGACTTGACGGTGGAGGAAAACATGTCGATCTACGCCAAGCTTTATGACGTTCCTCCGAAACAAAGAAAAGAGGCGATTGACGAACTGCTGGAGACAGTGGACCTGACGAAGTGGCGTGGAGCGCAGACGAAGACGCTTTCCGGAGGAATGCGGCGGCGGCTGGAGATTGCGCGCGGCCTGGTGCATAGTCCGCGAATTTTCTTCCTGGATGAACCGACGACTGGACTCGATCCGGTTTCGCGCGTGGCCGTGTGGGAGATGCTCACGAACATCAAGTCGAAACGGAAACTGACCGTGCTTATTACGACGCACTACATGGACGAGGCGGACCGGTTGTGCAATCGGATTGCGATCGTCGATCACGGAAAGCTGGTTGCCCTCGACACGCCGGAGGCCCTGAAAGCAACGGTTCCGGGCTCGACCGTAATTGAGGTGCAATTCGAAAATGCGCCCGCGGACTGGGAAGAGCGGCTGCGCCATCTGCCGTCCGTCACCTCGGTGCAGAACGAGAGCGCGGGAATGTTCCGGGTCCTGACCGCGAACGGCTCCGGTACAACGACCGATCTGGTCGAAATGGCGGTGGTATCGAAGGTCGTGATCAAAACGCTTACCGTGCAGAACACGACCCTGGACGATGTGTTCGTCCATTACACGGGACGCCAATTGCGCGACGAACTGGTGAAGGCCTATTCGTTTGTGATGCCGCTGCGGCCGGGACAATAAACCATGAATCGAATGCTGGCAATTATCGAACGCGAGATGCGGAAGTTCTTCCGGTCGCCCACGCTGATGATGGTGTCGATGATCTTTCCTCTCGTGCAACTCGTCGTGCTGGGCAACGCGTTTGGCGGCAAGATTCGCGACGCGAAGATGGGCATCGTGGATGAGGATCACGGCACGCAGGCGATTCGTATTCAAGAAGCGTTCGACTCGGTGCGGGCGACGGCGCGAACCTTCGTGACCATTCCCTACGATAACGAGGTGAAGGCGCGGGAAGACGTGCGCAACGGAAAGATTCAGGGAGCGGTGATCATCCCGCCGCAGTACTCGAAGATGGTGTACGAGAAGAATCATCCGCGGATTGCGCTGATTGTCGATAACAGCGACAACTTCATGAGCTCGACGCTCGAAGACAGCATGACCGCGTTGACCGACGCGTTGAATCAGCCCGATATCGAACCGCGGCTGTTGCAGCAAACAGCGCTCAACATCGTCGAACTGTATCCCTATATCGAGTACATGAAGTTTCTACTGCCCGGATCGATCGCGCTCGCCATGTTTGTATCGGCGATGATCGGCGGAGGAATGCTCTACATCGATGATAAGGCGCGTGGAGTGCACGAAGGATACCTGGTTACTCCAATCACCAAGGCCGAACTGGTTTTTGGTTTGAATGGTGCGGGCGCGATTAAAGGTGTGCTGACTGGCATCGTCATAACGATGATTGGGTCCATGATCGCGGGCGTTGGGACGATATTTCATCCCATTACCATAATTGGCCTTTTGCTGATGATCGTCGCCACAGCGACTGCGTTCAACACGATGATGTTCTTAATGATGGTGCGAGTGGAAGATCCTCTGGTGCCGCGCGCGACCTTCGGCATCCTGAATACTCTTTTGTTTTTTCCGAGCGGAGCGATCTATCCAGTACAGGCGTTCCCTCCCTGGCTGCGCGCCATCACATGGATCGACCCATTCAGCTATTCGGTCGATGGATTTAAATGCCTGCTACTGAAGGAAACGGGACTTGGCCCGATTTTGCCCGATCTGCTTTTCTTGTCCTGCTTCGCCATCGGCACGCTGGCGCTGGCGGTGCCTCTATTTAAGCGGACGCTCTAGACTGCGCCATCCGTCCGTCTAATCTTCTGCCGTGGGGGTACCCCCCTCCCCCTCCCCCCTCCCCCCTAAGCCGGTCTAATGGAATCATCAACTTAGAGTAAGTTGGCTCGCAAAGTATGGGAAAATATGGACTTGGACTTAGTTCCCGCAACTATTTTGCTGAGTTGTAGTTAGGTCGGATTTTCGGCAACTTCGCGATTTCTTGCCTTGTAAACTGCGGCGGAATAAAGACTTACATGCAAAGTCTTGATTGCGTGGGAGTTATGGGGGCGTGTTTTGCTTCATTGAAGCCCCTGTTCTACCACGGAGACACAGAGACACGGAGAAAACCTAACGCATGGCAAAGATCTCTCTCTTCGAACGGCTTCGTTTTCAAAGAACTTTCTTTCTTCGCCTGGGCGGGAGCGGGGTTGCCCGCTTTCTGCCGGATCCCACTGCTTCGCTTCTTGCTAACAATTTCAATTCTTAGAGGGTGTGGCGCTTAAGTCAAGGGATTTGCGCGGGCGGTTCGTTTCTTGTGGTGGGATTTCCGGGGTCGGTCTGCACTCAAGCCAAAAGAAGGCTTGAATTGATTGGATAAGAGCGAAGGCTCGATTGACCCGGTAGTCTTGGTTTGAGGACAAAGACGCTGGGAAGAAAGGAGCCTTCGCAGATGATGATTATAGGATGTGATTTCCATCCCAGCTGGCAACAAGTGAGTTGGCTGGATACGGAGACGGGTGAAACCGGCGAGCGGAAACTGGTACAGGCGGAGGGTGAGGCGGAGCGTTTTTACCGGCAGGTGCCGGCGCCCGCGCTGATCGGCATGGAGGCGACAGGAAACTGCCACTGGCTGGTGGACCTGCTGGCCGAGTTAGGGCACGAGTTGTGGGTGGGCGATGCGGCGCAGATTCGAGCCAGTTATGTGCGGCAGCAGAAGACCGACAAACGGGACGCGGCGCACATTTTGAAGCTGCTAGTGGAAGGGCGATTTCCGCGCGTCTGGATGCCGTCGAGTGAGGTGAGGGATCTGCGGCAGCTGCTGTTGCATCGCTACAAGCTAGTCACGATCCGGGCGCGGGTAAAGAACGAACTGCAACACCTTTGCCTGAATCAGGGAGTGCAGCGCAAGCACAAGCTGTGGAGTAAGGCGGGACGGCAGGTGCTGCGGGAGTTGTCGTTGCGGCCGTGGGCGGGTCGTCGAAGAGACGATTTGCTTGGGCTGATGGCGATGCTGGACGAGCAGATCGAGCCGCTCGATGAGGCGGTGAAAGAACAAGCTCAATCAGACAAAATGGCGCTTCTCCTTCAAACCCAACCGGGGGTGGGACCGATCACCGCACTGGCCTATGTGCTGACCATGGGCGATGTCAGTCGATTTCCGCGAGGCAAGCAGGTGGCCAGCTATCTGGGACTGATTCCGCGCGAGCATTCTTCGGGGGGACGGCAGAAGCTGGGTGCGATCACCAAACAAGGCAATCGCATGCTGCGGATGTTGCTGGTGGAAGCGGCACAAAGCACGGTTCGCCTGGATCCGGAGTTTCGCAAAGAGTATTTGCATCGTTGCCATCAAAAGCCAAAAGGGGTAGCCAAGGTGGCGGCGGCGCGCAAGTTGGCGGTACGACTCTACTGGATGCTACGCACCGAGACACCGTATCCAGAGATCGTTCGCATCGAGAGCAGCCCGCGGGTGCCCCTGGTCGGCGCAAGCTAGACCGAGGAATTGATTGGGCGCTCTCGCATCCCGCGCGGGGCGGGATGTTCGCATAGAAGAATCATGGCCGAGGTTACGGTCGAATCGATGGTTGGTGGAACGTAAGTCCACCGGGGAATGATTCAGCGTGAGATTTCCAGAGTCTTGGTCCTCAACCTCTCTGGCAAAGCAGGCCGTGCTTCGGCACAGCACAGGAGATCTTTGTCCTTGACAGTGCCTTCGCTCTTATCGAGGGGCACCAGTCTTTTCTTGTGTACGTACATTGTTGTAATGATAACTTTCTGGCTGGCAGGCGAAGGAACTACGAACAAAATAAAGTTGGTTTTTGGGGTGTCGTGAAAGGGGTCGAATTGGGGATTTTCGTTGGGCGGGATGTTTACTGTCTGGTTATGGGCCGGGATGCTTTGAATCTCAAATGAGCTATGAGAATGCTGGGGTTAGGGCGGAGTGGTGGTTCGCGGTTTTAGAATTAGGCAGTTACAGGGAAGTATCTGGGAGTGAGGGAGTTAGTTTTTTTCGATTGGTTCCCTTTCTCATTTTAGAGGGGCCTCTGCGGCTGGATTTTGTCAAGTTGACACGGCATGCATTGGACGTCCCACGCAAGCGCAAAGAGGGCTTGAATGGACCACCAGCCCATAGCGGTGCACTACCCACCGCGCAACTCACAGGCCCTGAGTTTGAGACTCCGAAACCGTAGGTGTTGTTAACAGCCACAGGCGATTTCACAGGCGTGCGCTTTTGTTTCGCCTTTTGGAGGGTCAATGAGCGAAATTGGGATTTATCAACAACTGATTTTCAAGGAGTCCTTCAAGTCCTTTTCGCTGATTGACTTGCCCCACGTGTAGCCATAAGATTCCTGCCAAATGGTCGGGGCAGGCGATCTCACTACCGCGTCATCGAGAAGTTGGGGGGATGGGTGTGGTTGCGCGATACATTGAGTTGGCGAAGCAGATCGGATTCCCGCAATAGCTGGGGATAAGACGGAGGAATCATGCATCGACGCAGATTCATGAAGCTGACGATGGGTGCCGCGACGACAGCGTTAGCCTTGCCATCTTGGGCGCGTGCCCAAGCGCAGGAGCGCATGGCCCCCACTCTATATCCCGACTCCGCTATCGAAATCGTCGACCCGCGTTTTGGCGAATACGTGGTATTCAACGCCGCCGTCGAGCGCCTGTACACGGGGGCGCGCTGGGCCGAGGGCCCGGTGTGGTTTGGCGACGGACGTTTCTTGCTATTCAGCGACATCCCCAACAATCGAATGCTGCGCTGGCTGGAAGATACCGGCGAGGTGAGTGTGTTCCGCAGCCCGTCAAACTACAGCAACGGCAACTTTCGTGATCGTCAGGGCCGCCTGCTGACCTGCGAACATGACTCGCGCCGTCTCACGCGAACCGAACACGACGGCACTGTGACGGTGCTTATGGATCGCTTCCAAGGCAAGCCTCTGAACGCGCCCAACGATCTCGTCGTTCATTCCGACGGTGCCATCTGGTTCACCGATCCCGGGTACGGAATCATGTCGAACTACGAAGGACACAAAGCTGCGTTTGAATTGCCCGCCAACGTGTATCGCCTCGACCCGGAAACCCGCGAAGCCGCCGTCGTGGCCAGCGACATGATGAAGCCCAACGGCATCTGCTTCTCTCCCGCCGAGAAAAGGCTTTATATCGTGGATACCGGACCAACCGAACCGGGTATTCCCCATCCCATTCGTGTCTATGATGTTGAAGACGGCAAACGGCTGAAGAACGGCCGCCTGTTTGTCGATATGTCGCCGGGATCGTCCGACGGCATCCGCTGCGACGTTGACGGGAACGTGTGGAGCGCGGCAGGTTGGGGACCGGACGGCTTTAACGGCGTGCACGTCTTTGCGCCCGACGGCAAGCGCATCGGAAAAATTCATCTGCCGGAAGTTTGTGCGAACCTTTGTTTTGGCGGCGCCAAGAAGAACCGCCTCTTCATGGCTGCCAGCCACTCTCTCTACTCCCTCTACGTCAACACCGAAGGAGCCCAGACGCCCTGAGTGTTGACTTCTGTTGAAACCAGGCCATTTCACTCATCGAGATTCGCCCGAAGCAGGGGGATCACCACTTTAAAACCACGCCGATGCCGATCAAGAGGAAGATCACACCAATAAGGACGCTGAATGCTCGGACAATAGGATTTCGATTGAATGCTCCGACTTCATTATAGAAAAACGAGATGCGATCCTTCGGCGGATTAATCGCTCTCTTGAAGCAGGTGAATGCGATCCATCCAGACCACAGCAAGATGGCAGCGGAACGCAGCGTTTGACTCGCAGAACTCATCCCGGCAACACTGTAAGAGGTTCAGCCATTGCTGTAAACAGGCCATTACACTCAGAACCCCCTGCGGGTCAATGAGTGAAATGGGGATATTACGTCAACCATCGAGCCCTGCGTCTAGGTGCCCGGCGCGCTAGAGTTGCCGTTGGCTCTCCGTAACGCTTTGAACACGAAGAATAACAAGGCCGTGAGTGGCGAGCCGCAAACCATCCCGACGATTCCAGCGGCAACCGAATGCCACTTCACCAAGCCGAACACGAAATCGATCAAGGCGCAAATTGAGAAGAAAACCAGAGGGGTAGGACGATTCATCTCGCCAGCATTATGCTCCACCATGCTCAGATGTCGGCTACCGACTGGCGGTAAGAACATGAGTGCCAACGGGATTTTTCAACAGTTATTGTTTGCTTTCAGCGATCCTTTTGATTCGGACGTACTCCGCTGGCCCAAAGTGCTCACTGACATAATGAACAATTTCCGCTCCGTGGAATACCCAAGTGTGATCGAGATAGCCTTCCGAACCCGGGCTGGTCAACGTAGGCGGGCCGAACGTTTCTTCGAGATGGCGCTGAAACAACTCATAGGAAGTGGGCAAGTCTGGGCAAGAGGCGCAGTAAAACTCGAACGCAACCAGCCCGCCAAGATTTGGCCAATGGAAGTGAAAGCCCAAATCAAGGGACATGCCAGAAAGAGCTGTGCAGTGAGTTGTGTAGTAGCCATAATTCACCTGCCGCAAGTGTAATCGCTCAAAGGTTTGTTGGAATTGTGTCTCAGTAGTATCCCAAGAAACGAAGACCTCTGGTTCCTCGATCTGAAAGCCTTTTGAGAGGTCCATGCGCTGGTGCATCGTCGGCAATTTTAGTCCACCGGTGTTGTAACCAGGCCATTTCACTCAGAACCCCAATGGCTGGGTCGATGAATGAAATGGGGATGTTACGCCGACTGAGCTGATGCAAGGCTCTTGCGGTACGAATGATCACCTTGCGGCGGGGTGAGATCGCCGCCAAGACTCTGAAGAGCCAGCTATTGCACTCGTTTGAGGTCCTGGATCCAATCCGTTTCCCATGTTTTACCACCATCCGTTGATTCGGCCTGCTCCCAGTGACCTGAGGTGGGTGTGATGTGGGACCATATGAACCGTGTGTGGACCGGCTTCCCGTCTTCGGTATCGTCGTTCGCATAGAACGTTCCTACGCCATTGTGGAAGCTGCCTCTCACGGGCGGATCCATGGGCTTCAGTGGCGTCCTGCTGTCCATCCACCAGATCGACCACTGCCCCGTCTTGGCGTCGAAGGATCGGGGAGCTACGCCGCGGTAAGTGCCGCCCGGGACTTCGAACACGGTGTCGTCGACATTCGCGTAGCCACCCATCAGTGGCTGGCAGAATAATGTCCCTTCGAATTCGATCCACTCGTGACTGTTGACGAGACGATGCTTGAGCTTTCGATGATGGACTTGCCAGCGTCCGAATAAAAAATCGAAGTCATGCAGTCCCGGCACGGCGCTTTCTGCATGACCTATCTCTGCTCCCGTACCCGGGGAGGACTGAGCGACAGATAGCCGGAACGTCATCAGGCCCAGAAACAGCCCTACCGTTACTGCGAGGCGCTTTTGTATTGGCACGTTTGACTCCTTTTTCGTAACGAGATAACACGCGCATTCTGTGGATGCACTTGGTCCAGTTCCTGCGTCACATCGCTGAATTCACGAGTTTCACTAGACGACATGTGAACATTAGACGTTACAGGGCTCAAAATGTTTTGCATGGGTGTTGTAAGGGGCGTTTGGACAAGCGTGCTTTTGTTTCGCCTGGTTGCAGGTCAATGAGTGAAATGGGGATGTTACGCCAACTGACAAAGGCCCTCAGGTTGAATGGAAGGCAAAATCCAATTACCTCAACTGGCTTTCTCCGGCCCACTTTCGTAGACCGCAGTTCGCGCACTTGTTCCCCAGCAAATTTCCGGGTGTCGCGAAGAATCCTCCAAAGAAGTTTTGTCTGCAACGGGGACAGGGAAAGCTGCGGAGGCGCGATATTGTGAAGAGGTAGAGGGCTCCCCAAATCCATGCCGCAGGCATCGCTAGATTGTTTGTCTTGAACAATAATCGTTCAGCGGTCGCTACCAGCGCAACGAAGGGAAGGAATGCGAGAAACTCGGCGACCATGTATAGGACAATTCGGTTGCGATGTCTCCGATAATTCTCCCATTCATTTTGATAGCTGTTTGCGTTCCTATCGTTAGAGTGATTCAACATAGCAGGAAACTCATTCTATGCTGACATACAGAGGTGCGCCAAAAGCGGCGCGGTTTGGTAGATGTCGAAATCAGGCGTTTTCACAAGCGTGCGCTTTTGTTTCGCCTTGTTGAAGGTCCATGAGGGTGGTGGGGATTTTCGCCAAACATGGTGGTTTGGCTCCGAACGAGGTAGCCCATGAGAGCCATTCGCCGGAGCCAAGCGGGAGATTAGGGTAGTTGTGAGCAGACTTCGGGGGAGGGCTGTTCAAACCTAGCGCCCCATACTCGGTAGTTTGGGGCGTTTTGTTTTGTCCGGTAGCCGGTGCGAGCCGGGGCTTGCAGTCTGTGACTAGCCTCACTGACCGGCTTGCGCGATTCGCCTAACATCCTCCGCTGAAGACCGGGGCTGAAGGCGGAGGCTGTAGACGGAGGCTGTAGAGAAGACTTACTCTGCTCGAGTGCCCGTTCTTCATCTTCATCTTGCACGTCATCTTGCACGTTCTCAGGAGAAAGCTATTATGCGCAGCCTTCTAACCCTGTCGATGCTTGCCGCGCTGCTGCTGGCGGCGGTTGCAACGGCTCTTGGCCAAACCGAAGAGGTGCTTTATAGCTTCGTGAACGTCCCCGATGGGGCGATTCCTTATTACGTCACGCCGGTTCTGGACAAGCAGGGCAATCTCTACGGCACAACTATGCGGGGCGGCGCTTATGGCTACGGCACCGTGTTTGAGGTGACATCCACCGGAACCGAGACAGTTCTTCACAGCTTTAATAATGACGGGACGGACGGGATCTACCCCTATGCCGGTGTGATCCTGGGCAAGAAAGGGAATCTGTACGGCATTACGACTGGCGGCGGCGCTTATGGCTACGGCATGGTGTTTGAGCTGAGCCCGTCAGGAAAGGAGACGATTCTCCATAGCTTCGAGTTTAATGGGATAGACGGGTTCGGTCCTTTCTCTGGCCTCGTGGCGGACAAAAAGGGGAATCTGTACGGCACGACTGCATATGGCGGCGCGCATGGCGACGGTACAGTGTTCGAGCTGACCCCGTCGGGGACGGAGACGATTCTATACAGCTTCGAGGAGAACGGGACGGATGGGTTTAATCCGGAGTCCACTCTGCTTATGGACACCGAGAACAACCTCTACGGCACGACCGGTAATGGCGGCCCTTATGGCTACGGCACGGTGTTTAAGCTAACGGCCTCAGGGAGCGAGACGATTCTGCACAGCTTCGAGGCAAATGGGACGGATGGGATTTATCCGAACGCCGGACTGGTCTTCGACAAGAAAGGGAATCTTTACGGCACGACTGGCACCGGTGGCGCTTACGGCTATGGCACGGTCTTTGAGCTGGCTCCCTCGGGGACTGAGACGATTCTGCATAGCTTCAACGATAACGGGACGGATGGAACCAATCCCGAAGCCGGCCTGGTGCTTGGCAAGAAGGGCGCTCTTTACGGCACGACCGTAAGTGGCGGCGCTCTCTGCGCTCCGGCCGGTTGCGGCACGGCGTTCGAGCTGACGGCAAAGGGGAAAGAGTCCATTCTCCATAGCTTTGGCGCGACGGGGGATGGGTACTATCCGTACGGGGGCGTGGTCCTGGACAAGGAAGGCAATCTCTACGGCACCACGTATGACGGGGGTTACGACGCCGGCGAATGTGCCTTTTTTGGCGGCTGTGGCACGGTGTTCAAGGTGACGCCGTAGAAGCTTTCGGCGTAGTTTGGTTTGCCCCGCTCAACTCCTGTTGGGCGGGGCTTTCATTACTGGGCATGCCTGTTGATGGCGTGGGAATCAAAAACGTCGACGCGAAGAGATGGGTCGTCCCTCCGGGACTGGAATCATTTTTTCCACTTTACCCCGCGCTGAAGCGCGCGGCTAAGGTAGCTTGTCCCTCCGGGACTCGGCTGAAGCCCGGATTTCTGCTGGTTCTGGACGGCACGGCTGAAGCCGTGCCCCTCCCCAAATCGTTGTCGACTTCGACTGCGGCTCAATCCCGATCTCACTCTCCCATTGAAATCCCGGTTTCGTCCGGCGCGTTTTGGGACGGAGTCGTGAGCGCCGCGACCGCCAGGGACGACGATGATGCGAGAGATGACAGGCGCGACGGAGAAGAGTTTGGTTGCAGATTGAAGACCAGGTTGGTGGCGGCGGTGCGGGCGCGGAGGCGAAGCCAGATGAAGTTTCCGACGCGACAGAGGCGCACCTCTTGAGGATTGATCCGGTTGACGTAGCTGGCGGTGATGCGAGCCATCTCGCTTAGGTCGTGGGTGAGAAACTCGACCTCGCCGGGACGGCCTAATTGCCGGACCGTCTCCAGTTGACGGGCGATTCGCTTACGGTCGGCAACGCAGGGCTGAGTGCGGCAATTGAGAGTCTTTTCAATGGCGTAAAGAGCGGCGTGATCGACGCGCTCGCCGAAGGCCAGGTAGAGGGTATTGGTGGCGGCGGCATAGTTCGCCGGCAACATCTGAAAAGACTCGAGGATGGGAAGAGGAATACTGCCGGGCGACTCGACGAGGCCGAGATCGAAGGACGAAACGAGCGGGCATCCCCACTGGAGGGCGAGGGCGGCGGTGACGTCGTGTTCGCTGGCGAAGCCGAGCTTCTCAAACCAGTCGCCGATCTTGCCATAGTCGACCGCGCCATCCCGCATGGCCTTTACTGCGTCCGGCACGCAGGCGTAGGCGGTCAACAAAATCACCGCCGTGCCCGCCGACGAGGCCTGCACGGCGCGCAGCAGTTCGAAACCGTCGCCACCCGGCATGCGCACGTCGGTGATCACCAGAGAGTGCCATCCGGGACGAAAGCGCGCGCGCGCGTCCACCCCGTTCGCAGCCACGTCAACCTGCCAGCCGCGCTGGGCAAAGCGCGCTTCAAGCGCCGCCCGCATTCCCGGGTCGTCATCGGCAATCAAGAGGCGCTTCATAGGCTCGCTCCGGCACGGCAGTCGGCCGCTGGATGAGACGGGAGGCGCAGGCTCTCGGCCGCCAGCAAGGGCAGCGTCACGCGAAAGGTCGCGCCCTGCCCGTAACGGCTTTCGACTGCGATCTGGCCGCCGTGCTGCCCGAGGATGCGCCGGCACACGGCCAGGCCGAGTCCCGAACTTCCCGGCCGGGTGGTAAATCCTGGTTCAAAAATCTTTGGGAGGTCTTCCTCGGCGATCCCGGGCCCGGTATCGCGTACCTCGATCTCGACGCCAGAAGGTCCGCGATCAACGCCGCGAATCGCCAGCCAGCCGCCGCCCGGCATGAAGCGAATGGCATTCAGCGCGAGGTTCAGGAGGACCTGCTCGAGCAGGTGGCGATCGGCCCGGATCGAGATCCCGGCCAGCCCATTGACAATTTGAATCTCAACGCCCGCCTGGTGCGCGAGCGGCAAGAGAAACTCGTAGGACCACTCGAGAAGCTGGCCGGCATCGAGCCAGGCCCGCTCCGCCGGGGGCTGGTTATGGAGATCGAGCACGTTATTCACGGTCGACGCAAGCGTGCGCAGCCCGGCCTGAACGTGTTCGATCCAGCGGCGGCTCTCGCCTTCGAGGCTGGACTCGGCGAGCAGTCCGGCAAAGAGCTCGAGGCTGCCGAGCGGATTGCGGATCTCGTGCGCCAGCAGGGCCGACATTTCAACCAGCGCCCGCTGGCGCCGCAGACTCTCCATGTCGCGCTCGAGTTGCCGCGCGGCGCTGACGTCGCGCAGGATATAAACCGAACTCGCATCGTTTTTGTTGCCTTCGAGCCAGGCATGGCGCACCGCGATCGAGATCTGGGCCGCGAAATCCAGGCTTTCTTTCTTTCTTCGTTTTCTTGTTTTCTTGGTTCTGTTGGCTCTCTTTTTTGTCGGCTGGCTTGTCGGCTCTCTGGTCGGCTCGGGCCGCGCCGGCAGCCAATTCCAGTTCCCGCTCTTCCCCGGAAATCCGTGCGCTCTCGAGCGCTGTGACCAGCGCGGATGGCAATGCCCCAATGCTGGCGAAGCTCCCACCCAGCAGATGCATGGCCTCGGGATTCAATATCGAAATAGCGCCGCCCTTTTCGAGCACCAGCACTCCGCAGGGCAGCCCCTCCAGAATCCCGCGCAGACGCTCGCGCATGCGGCGGTTCTCCTCCACGCTGGCGGTCAGGTTGCGGTTGGTAATTTCGAGTTCCTGCCGCAAATGCGTGACCTGGCCCTGCAATTGTCCGTAGGTCCGCTCGAGCGAGCTGGCCGCGTCCGTGAATGAACGGAATGCCTGGGCGAGGGGATGGTCTGCTTTACGAGCAGGCTCTCGAGGGGGTGGCAGCGTCGACATACCGGTCAGGTTGCAAAGGTCATGCCAGCGCGGCAGAAATTGCCTTAGAACACTCTCATGCCGCGCACTGGGGAGGGCGTCTGATGGTGCGCGCAGAACGGCGCGATCTCCGACTGCTCGAGCCCGAGGTGTACGGGACGAATTACCGGTTCTCCGCGGGCCACGATGAGGGAACGTTCCATGACGTTCTGCAGCTCGCGAACGTTCCCGCGCCAGTTGCGGGTTTGCAGCAGGCGAACCGCGTCGGAGGACAGAAGAGGCGCCGGAGAAGCGACCGAGAATTCGCGCAGAAAGTGACTGGCCAGCTCGGCGATATCTTCGGCACGCTCGCTCAAGGGAGGAATGGAGAGCGGAAAAATAGAAAGGCGGTAATAAAGATCTTCACGAAATCTTCCTTCATTCACAGCTTTCACCAAATCGAGGTTGGTGGCGGCGACGATCCGAACATCGACCCGCACGGTCTGCGCGCTCCCTAAACGCTGCATTTCTTTGTGTTCGAGGAAACGCAACAATTTGGGTTGCAGGCTGAGAGGCATGTCTCCAATTTCATCCAGGAACAGGGTTCCGGTATGGGCGGCCTGAATCCGGCCGGCATAAGACTGCTGCGCGCCGGTGAAAGCGCCCCGTGAGTATCCGAACAGCTCGCTTTCGAGCAAAGCCTCGGGAATTGCCGCACAGTTAACGACCACAAAACTGTTGGCCGCTCGCGCGCTTAGATCATGCAGCGCCCGGGCCACGAGTTCCTTGCCGCTTCCCGTTGGTCCGGTGATCAGGACCGTCGTATCGCGTCCCGCGACCAGATGCACGGTTCGGTAGACCGCCATCATCTTTGCAGAGCGACCAATCATTCCTGGCAAGGTCGCTTCGAGTTCGATAGATTCGGACAACGGCATCTCGGCGCGGCGAAGAGAGCCGCCAGCAGCATCATCTTTCTCACAGGGAGTATCTTCGCTACTCGCATCTTCACAGATCGCATCTTCACAACTCCCATCTTCACAACTCGCATCTTCACCGCTCGCATGGCGCGCATACCCGGTCGTTTCGCGGTCTGAAGAATGGGACGAGGGCGCTGCGAGAGATTCATCTTCACCGGATTGTCCATTGGTCTCATGGTCGACCAGCACAATCTCAATCTGCGGAAAGCGGCGCTGGACCGTTTGCGTTAGCTCCTCGACGTTTAGGTCTAATAATCGCTTGTCGAGGAAGAGTTTTTGCCAGTTCCCATTTTCGAGTTGAAACAAAGCCTCAGCTCCGCCTCGGACCTGCTCAATGTGGCGCACGCGGGACTTCAGACGCTCCAGAATCCGTTCGCGAACGAGGCTGTTTGGGCTGGCTACGAGAACGTGGTCGATGCTGCTGGCAGGAATTGGAAGGCTCGTCATACTGACGATTCCAATCGAACGAGGTTAGAAAGAGATTAGCCAGGAATTAGAAAAATCTGAAAACGGGAAACTATCGTGTGGCGCGCACGGCAGATTTTGCTTTACACAACGTGGCGCCCATGTGCGGTGGCAGATTGTGCCGGGCGCATTCGACATATGGGGTTGAAGATTCGAACGTGAAAACTACTTTTCGACGAACACGAGTTCGCCGTTTTCCACTCGAATATCCTTCACGGTGGGCGGGAGCTTGATCTGTTCTCGCTGCTCATTCAGTTTCTTCTGTAACACTTCGTTGACGAGCGAGGCGGGGACCGACAGGTCGCCGATTTTAACTTCGGTAGCATCGAAGGTCGCGTATCCATCTTTCGAACCGAGATGCCCGGCGAGCGTAAGGTAAACATCCTTGCCACCGATCTGGGTGAGGAACTGTCCACGCAGCAAATCGCCGTCCATGGCAACCTGGTAATCCTTGATGTTCGGGACGGGGCCGGGAAACTCCATCGAGCCGGTGGGTGTGCTCGCGGTGCCGTTCGGAGAAGACGCCGGAGCAGGCGCGGTTAAGGTGCCGGCAGCTTGCGCCAAAGCCGCATTGATTTCGCCAGAGTTCATGCGCACGTCCGCAGAGGGTTCGTCCGGGGTTCGGGGGCGCTCGATCTGGTCGAGTTTCTCCTGAAAAGACTGCGCATTGGCGATAGCCGCGCTGGGTGGAGCAGGCACGGCCACAGGAGCGGGCCTCCGCAATACCAGGACAAGAGTGACGATCGAGATAGCCAGCGTCGTGTAACTAATGATCTTTTGCAGCTTCAGGTGAGGCCTCCCGCGATTACTTCATGGTACTGCGCGCGCGAGTTCGCTCTCAGATCACGGAGGTGAATTACTTTGGTGTGCTGGAGTCGACTGAAGGGCCCTATTCGACGATCGCGAGCACATCGCCCGCGTTGACCGCAGTACCCGCGGTGGCAGCGATTTTTTTGACGACCCCCTTCTTGGGGGACTTGATCTCGTTTTGCATCTTCATCGCTTCGACCACCACAATTCCCTGCCCCGCTTCGACCGCGTCACCCTCGGCCACGAGCAGGCGCACGACGCGCCCGGGCATGGGCGCTAGAATCTTTCGCGGACCTTTTTCGTCCGCCCCTCCCGCCTTCCGAGAGCGCAACGAGCGTGGGTCGCGCAACTCGACGGCAAAGCGCGTGCTGCCGACCCACAGATGCAGATCGGTTGCGGTCTGCTCGCGCTTGATCTCGAAGGCCTGGCCATCGACCAGCAGGGACAGCACATCGCGTCGCGGCAACACGGCATCGACGTGTACTTCGCGGCCGTCCAGACGGCACATCCAACCCGCGCCGGCTTTTTCCAACTCCAGCCGATGTGGTGCGCCGCTTATGATTACTTCGTAGACCATAACTCTTTAGCGGAGCGCTTCCGCGCGCCCTCTCTCTTTCCAGTTCGAGGAACTTGTCGCCGCCGGAGCGCCCGCGGGCCGGGCATTCGCCGAAGGTGGATCAAGCACGGCGAACATTCCAGCCGCAATCGCCGCAATCCGCGGCTCGGCCGCTCGGGTGGCAACATCGGTATCAGGCCTTGCCAGCAGACGATCCAAATATCCGGTATCGAGTTTACCGGCGCGGAAGTCCGCGTCACGCAGGATGCGCCGGAAGAGTGAAATGTTGGTTTTGATTCCGGCGACGAAATACTCATACAGGGCGCGCTGCAACCGCATGATGGCCTGGTCGCGGTCTGCGCCGAACCCAATCAACTTGGCGAGCAGCGGATCGTAATCCATGGGAACCGTCCAGCCTTCATACATCCCGCTGTCGCGCCGGATTCCGGGGCCGGAAGGCTGCAACAACACTTCGATCTTGCCCGGGCTGGGGAAATAATTATTGTCCGGATCCTCCGCATAGATGCGACATTCAATGGCGTGCCCGCGAATGCTGAGGTCCGATTGCGTGAACGGCAACTTCTCTCCGGCGGCGATCCTGATCTGCAAGTGCACGAGATCGAGTCCGGTGGTCAACTCGGTCACGGGATGTTCCACCTGGAGCCGCGTGTTCATTTCGAGGAAATAAAAATTCTTTGCCTGGTCGACGAGAAACTCGATGGTGCCCGCATTGGTGTAATTTGCGGCCTGCGCGACTCTGACCGCCACTTCGCCCATCCGCCGACGCATGTCCGGATCCACGATCGGCGAGGGCGCTTCTTCGAGGACCTTCTGATGCCGCCGCTGAATCGAACATTCACGTTCGCCGAGCCACACCGTATTGCCGTGCTCGTCGGCGAGAATCTGCATCTCGATATGGCGCGGATTGACGATTGCCTTCTCGATATAGACTTCACTGTCGCCGAACGAGCGCTGGGCCTCGCTCTGAGCGGATTCCAGCGCGGAACGCAGTTCCGAAGACGTATGCACCAGGCGCATGCCTTTTCCACCGCCGCCGGCCGCCGCCTTCAGCATTACCGGGTAGCCGACGCGTTCCGCAACCTGCTCGGCCTCCTCGGCCGAGGCCAGGCCGCGCGCGGTTCCTGGAACGAACGGGATGTTTGCTTTTTCCATGTGCTGACGGGCGCGCGTTTTCGAGCCCATCATTTCCATCGATTGTGGGGTCGGCCCGATGAACTTGACGCCGGCATCGCCACAAGCCTGCGCAAATTTGGCGTTTTCTGAAAGGAACCCGTAGCCCGGATGAATCGCCTGAGCGCCCGAGCGTTTAGCCACATCCAGGATTTTGTCGGCGCGGAGATAGGATTCCGATGCCGGGGCGGGGCCAATCGGGTAGGCTTCGTCCGCCTTGCGAACGTGCAAAGAGGCGCGATCGACCTCGGAGTAAACGGCAACCGTCGAGATGCCCAATTCGCGGCACGCGCGAATTACACGGACCGCAATCTCTCCGCGATTGGCAATCAGGATCTTCTTAAACATTCTTTCGCCGCCACATTTGCCGCCACATCGGAACCGCCCATGATTTTACGCGTGCGAGTGGGGGGAATGCATGCAGCAAATCACAGCCGTTTGTGACTTCGTCACAGAGCCCGGATGGCGGACGATCCGGATAGCGGACAGACTGGGCGGGAGTCTTCGGCTGAACATTCGTCTGAACAAACGAAAAGCCAGTACGCCGACTTGGCATACTGGCTTATGAGAACCAGCGGCGAGTTACTTATTCTGATCCATCACGATGCCGCCTGCGCCCGGCTGTTTTTCAGCCTTGGCCTTCTTGGTCGCCATGGTCTTATCAACCCATTCGTCGGCGGTCTTCAGGTCAGCGGCTCGAGCGGCCGGGTCGTCGCATTGAATGTCGGCGCGTTCGCGATACATGAGGTTCATGTAAGCCATGGCGTCGTCATAATCAGGACGAAGTAGCAACGCTTTGTTCAGATTATCGATGCCTTCCTGAACATCCGCCGTATTTTTCTCTTTCACTTCGGCGCAAACTTTCTTGTCCTTGGCGGGGAGCGAGTCATCCGGCTTCATGCCCAGCTTGGCGCGCGCTTCCTGCCGCGGAATGTAGGTCTGCGTCCAGTCAATCACGGCCACCGAATAGTATGGCTCGGGATCGTTTGGATCCGCGTCGGAGGCTTTCTTGTAGTACTCCTTCGCCAAGTCGAACTTCTTCATCTGCAGATACAGATAAGCGATGCCCTTGATGCTGTTGATGTTCTTCGGGTCCGTTTGCAGAACAATCTTGTACTGATCGATGGCCTGCTCGGCGTTCTTGTTGTTGTCGGGAGTATCGGCGCCCGGAATGTACTGCTGCGCAAAGGCGGTCGCCAGATAGAGGCGTGCATTGATCAGCGTGGGATCGTCAGCCACCGCTGCCTGGAAGTGATCGATCGCCTGCTCATATTTTGCGTTCTTGTAGGCCTGCACGCCCTTGTTCAGCTGGTCGCGTGCCTTTAGTTTCTGGCAACTGGTGCTGCCCAACAGCAGGGCAACGCACCCCAGAAAAACCAGCAACCTGTGAGAAGTTTTCATTGCGTTATGATTCTCCTTAGATCGGAGGTAAGAGAGCACATTGAAGAAAGGTGCGAAGGCGCGGTCCGTTGCCAGCGCCTTCACAGCAGTGCGTGAAGCGAAAGTCTAGCCGCCCGCTTCAATCTTGGCGGTGATCAAACCGACTTTATCGACGCCTGCCGAGTGCGCGATATCGATCACGTTCGCGACGTCGGCAAAGGGCACATTGTCGTCACCCTTCACGAACATCACCTTCTCGGCGCGCGTCTTGAAAACATCTTCCAGCCGTCCCTGCAAGGTCTCCCAGGTCGCATCGTCCTGATTGATCTTGAGCGCTGGAGTCTGCCCCGCGCCGCGATCGATCAGTTGCACCACAATCGTGCGGTCCGAGGGCGGTGGCTGATGCTGGTTGGGCGGAGGCGGCTGTGGTACCAGCGCATCCAAACCCTTGGGCGTGAGGGGAGTGATCACCATGAAGATGATCAAGAGAACAAGTAAAACATCGATCAGCGGCGTTACGTTGATATTCGCGCTTTGGCCCCCGCTCGGGCCAACTGCCATTCCCATATCGATCTCCTCGCAACTACATAATTGCTATTGTCCGCCGGTGGGTGCGGATGGTGCCCCGCCCGATGGTGGTGGCGGAGCCAAAGCTCCAGCCTTCTTCTGATCGGTCAAGAGACCAAGCTGATCGACGCCCGCGGCGCGGACGTTATCGACCACTTCAACCACCGCTCCAAACTTGGCGCGCGCGTCGGCTTTCAAAAACACGCGCTTATCGGTACGGCTGGCCAGCCGGTCTTTAATTTTCTGCGTCAAATCCGCTGGGGCGATCTTGTCGGTGCCGAAGAAAACCGTGCCGTCACGCATCACCGCGACCAGCAGCGCGTCCTCTTTATCGGCGTCCGGCATCTGCTCCGGATTGTTCACCTTGGCCATATCCACAGTGACGCCGTGTTGCAACATCGGCGTGACCACCATGAAGATGATCAGCAACACCAGCATCACATCGACCATCGGCGTCACATTGATGTCGGAGTTGACCTTCGCGCCTTCATTTCTCTTTGCTAATGCCATGAATCCCTTCTCCTGCCGAAGCTGTCGTCACCGCATTGGAGTGGAGGAGCGGGCGCCGGTTTTTGCCCGGCGCCCTACCTGCAACTCAATTGCGGTTCGCGCCTGAAACTTCGCCCTGAACTAGGAACGGCGCAGCGCCCGGCGCTTCAGGAAGTAGTCAATCAGTTCGCTCGAGGAGTTATCCATCTCCACGTCGAACGCTTCCACGCGGCCCGTCAAGTAGTTGAACATCATGACGGCCGGAATCGCCACGAACAATCCGACTGCAGTCGTTACGAGCGCTTCCGAAATGCCGCCCGCGACGGCCGCCAGACCGGTCGCCTTTTCTTTTGCGATGCCGTTGAACGCGTTCAAAATGCCGACCACCGTTCCGAACAGTCCCACGAAGGGGGCCGTCGAACCGATAGTCGCCAAGCCGCCGAGTCCACGCTTCAATTCCGCGTGAACGATGGCTTCCGTGCGCTCCAAAGCGCGCTTCGAAGCTTCGATCGTCTCGCCGGGAATCTCGCCGGGGCTATCCTGGTGGGCCTTGAATTCCATCAGGCCAGCCGTGACGACCTTGGCCAGGTGACTTTTCTTGTTGCGCTCCGCAACCTTGATAGCTTCATCAATTTTGCCTTCGCGCAGCGCGCCGGCAACTGCCGGAGCGAACGAGCGTGATTGGTTGCGGGCGGCATTGAAAGCCATCCAGCGGTCGATCATTACGCCGATCGACCAGCCCGACATAATGAAGAGAATGATGACCACGATCTTCGCCAGAATACCCATCTGCTTCCAGAGCGAAATCGGGTCCCAGCCAGGTGCGCCCTCCTGCAAGAGCCACGCGGCAAGAAGATGTAGGTTACTGAATGCGACTGCTGCCAGATTTACGACCATGAGTTGCTTCTCCTCCTCGAAACTTTTTTGGCCCGCTGGATCCTGATTAGAAAAAGACCCGCGCGCCAGACCCTGCAAAACTCGACGCTACGCCGCCGAATTTCAAATCATCGATCCAAATTCATCGATCCTGGGCTTGCGCCCGGAAGCGACGTAACCAAACCGCAGACCGCTCCGTGTCCGGTTAGAAGGCCCGGTTCGATGCTGCTGTTGTATCCAAAAAAGAAATCGCGTGGCCAGAATGGCCCCTCGGGGCGCAGAAAACAACCCACTTTACCCGCCCCTCGACAAGGGTGAGACGGGGAAGGACATCAACCGCCACAAAACCAACCGCCGGCGAACCCGGAAATCTATCCGCCTGACAAGCTGAAGTTGACAATCACCTGGGTCTCGACAGCCACCGGCTCACCATTGAGCAGGTACGGCTTGTAGCGCCATTGCTTCACGGCCTCAATTGCGGCCGGCGCCAGCATGGCATGCCCACTGATTAACTGCAAATTCTGAATCGTACCTTCCTTGCTGATTTCGGCCTGCAAAACAACCGTGCCCTGAATGCGAGCCTGCCGCGCCAAGGGCGGATAGTTCGGCTGTACTTTGCGGATCAGCAATCCCGCGGAAACGCCCTGAGAGACGCGCACCCGCTGTGGAGCCGCAACTTTTGGCACCGCGACCGGCTGGGAACTCAAAATCCCGCCGATGACGCCGCCCGTGGACCCTCCCGGGACTCCGCCCGGAACGCCGCCGACAACGCCCGCTCCGCCCAAATCCGGTGGAGCCTCTTCTTCCTTAATCATCTGGACCTTTTGTGGAATCTTGGTGGGCGTGCGTAACTGGCCGTTGACCAATTCGCTCTGAATCTTGACGACCCTTACGGGCGCGGCCGCGGGCGGAGGTGGCGGAGGAGGCGGCGGTGGAGGAGCGACTAAGAACGTCATCAGTTGCTGCTTGGGCAGCGCATCGGTATAGATCAAAGGAATCAGGATCAGAACGCCGATCAGAAACACCTGCAACACGAACGACAGGATCGTGGTGCTCAACCGCCGCTTCGTCTTGAACCTGTTTCCGGATTCGATAAGACTGTCTTCAAACATGGCCTTCTCCTACACGAGACCCTACGACATCTTAGACACCGGCTCAGTCTCTCTTGCTCCCGCTCTTTCTGTTTCTTGCCTCTATGTTCGGACCGATGATTCTAAGCCATTTACCGGAACCAGAGTGACTGAAACTCAGGCTTTGACTTTTTCCTTCGACGGCGTGGGTTTCGACGGCCCCGATCCAGTCCTCAGCGGCATGGAAACCGGCTTCTTGCCTCGGGCACCGCGCCAATCCTGGTAAGCCACCAAAATGGGCGCCGCGATGGCAATCGACGAATAAGTCCCAATCAGAATTCCAATGACCAATGCGAGGCTGAAATTATGCAACACCTCGCCACCGAAAAGAAACAGAGCAAGCACGGTAAGGAAAGTCAGGCCCGCTGTCAAGATGGTTCGACTCAAAGTTTGATTAATACTCTTGTTGACGATGTCAGCCAGGTTCTCGCGGCGCAGCAGTTTGATGTTTTCGCGGATGCGGTCGAAGACGACGATGGTGTCGTTATTGGAATATCCAATCAGGGTCAGGATCGCAGCGATAACCGTCAGAGAGATTTCACGGTTCAGGAGTGAGAATGCGCCCACCGTGATCAGCGTGTCGTGGAAGACCGTGAGAACCGCGGCCACGCCATAAATCCACTCGAAGCGCAGGGCCAGGTAGATCAGCATGCCGGCCAAGGAATAGAGCGTGGCCCATATCGCCTGCTTACGCAGTTGTTTACCGACTTGCGGTCCGACGATCTCGACGTTACGCACGCCAAAATCTGAAAGGGAAAACCCGTCCTCGAGCGAGGCGATCACCGCCGGGTCGACCGTGCCCTTCAGGTCGTCCATCGAGCCGAGAACGCCGCCCTTGGTCTTATCGCGATAATCGACGATAGCCTGCGCGATTGCGGCATAGCGCTGATTGGCATCGGTACCCAGGTGGAGCGGATCCTTATCGAGAAGATAGGTCTGGATCGCGAGTGAACTGGAGTTATTCAGATCCTGTTTGCCGGCGACGACATGGGTCTCAAGGGCCTGCTTGATTTCATCCTTGCCCTTGCTGAGGTCCTGCTCGCTCGTCTCCTGAATATCGAGCGAGATCAGCACTTCGTTATTCGCAGGCTCGCCGTAGCGCTGCACGCGGGCGTTCTTCAGGCCGAAGCGCTCGATATCCGAGTGAATCGCCTCGGGATTGGGGGTATGTGAATACTTCACATACACCAGCGTGCCGCCGCGGAAGTCGACGCCCAGGGGAATGTGGTGCCAGAACAGCATCGAGCAAATGCCGGCGACGCTGAAGATCAGAGAGAAAGAAAGGAAATACCACTTCTTCCCAAGAAAATCGATGTGTGCGTTCTTAAAGAATTCCAAGTCAAACTCCCAGAAAATCAGCTTCGAGCTATGAGCCGCGAGCTACGAGCAAACCGCATGGTTCCAGCTCGAGGCTCGAAGCTGGTAGCTATATACTCAGTGCCTCGCCCCGTTGCTTCCGGCTCAGCACCCAATCGAAAATCACGCGCGAAACAAATACCGCCGTAAACAAGTTCGCCGCCAGACCAAACACCAGGGTGGTAGCGAAACCCTTGACCGGGCCCGATCCGAAGATAAACAGAATCGCGGCCGAGACAATGGTCGTAACGTGGGTATCGACGATGGTGATCCAGGCATGGCCGAAGCCCTGCTCCACCGCCGAAGAGGGCGTTTTGCCGTTCCTCAGTTCTTCGCGGATGCGCTCGAAGATCAGCACGTTAGAGTCCACGCCCATGCCGACCGTCAGAATCACACCGGCAATTCCCGGCAATGTAAGAACCGCGCCGAAAAATCCCATAAAGCCGAGAAGAATGATGAGATTCAGGATCAGCGCGATATCCGCATTCACACCGGCCCAGCGGTAATAAATCAGCATGAAGACCAGCACCGCGACCATGCCCACCACCGCGGCCCGCACGCCTTCGCGAATCGAATCCGCTCCCAGCGATGGACCAACCGTTCGTTCTTCCAGATACTTGATCCCGGCTGGGAGCGCGCCCGAGCGCAGAGTCAGCGCCAGGTCCTTGGCGGAATCTTCCGTGAATCCGCCTTCGATTTCTCCCTGATCCTTGATGGGCTCCTTGATATTGGCAACTTCCATGACTTTGCCGTCGAGTACCACCGCCAGACCTTCACCCACGTGCGCCGACGTGAAGCTGTAAAACTTCCGCCCGCCTTCCGTGGTGAGCACAAAGTTCACGCGCGGCTGGTTGGTGTCTCCACTGCGTCCCGGCTCGGCTGCGCGCAGATCGCGTCCCGTGACCGCCGCCGCCCGCGAGATGAAATACCAAACCTGGCCGTCGTCGCTACTGCCCGCTCGAGGATTCCGTCCCGGCAGAAGAACCGCATCCGGCGGCATCACGCCGCCTTTATCCTGCAGGGCCGCCTGCTCGCTCGGATATGGCCCGCCGAGCGAGAGCTTGAGCTCCAGCATCGCGGTCGACTGCATGATGTCCTTGACACGCGCCGGATCGTCGACGCCCGGCAGTTGGACGAGGATCTGATACTGTCCAAGTCCGTGCTCCTGAATCACCGGCTCGCTCACGCCGAGAGCGTCAATGCGGTTCCGGATTGTCTCAATCGCCTGCGTCACCGCGCGGTTCTTCATGTCAGAGAGACTCTGCGGCTTCATCGTGATCGTCCAGGAGTTCTCGGCACCGGAGGCAGCCTCGTATTCCGGCAACCGGTCGGTCACGATGCTCTTGAAGTCGCCGGTCTTATCCGGCGGGACGCCCTTGACCACGATCATGTCCGGATGATTCACCGGATCGGGCTTGTTGATGTCCGCATACGCGATCTTGCGGGCGCGCATGTCTTCCTTCAACCGCGCCTCCGCGTTGTCGGAGTCGACGTTGACCGCATCGTTGACCTGTACCTGGAGGATCAGGTGCGTACCGCCCCGCAGATCAAGGCCCAGGTGAATCTGGTCCTTCATTGACGCCAGCAAGCCCTTGCTCGACCAATTGGCCGGATTTCCGAAGATCCCGAGCGTGAAGAGGAGCAGGATCGCGACGATAACCAGCAGCTTCCAACCAAGATTCTTATTCATGAGAAAAACTGTCTTTCACCGTAAAATATTCACTTCCAGCCGCAAGTCTTGAGGCCCGACGGCGGAGCGTTACTTCCCTTCTTCCGCGGTCGCCACCGATACCACCGACCCGCGGCTTACCTCCAGCTTCAGATTATCCGGCGGGACGCGCAAGGTAATCGCGTCATCCTTGAGGCCGATAATCGTGCCCTTCAGCCCTCCGCTGGTGACGATTTTGTCTCCCGTCTTCAACTGGCTCAGCATCGCCTGCCACTTCTTTTGCTTGCGCTGCTGCGGCATGATCAGGAGGAAATAAAAGATGGCAAAGATAAACAACAGAGGCGCCAATGACAGCAATCCTCCGCCGCCGGGAAGCTGCAATGCCATCCACTTCCCGCTGACGCCTAACACGCTGATCCCGGAAAAGATAAAAGTTGTCGCCAAGTGAATCCTCTGGAAGCTAATACGAATCAATAATTTTGGGCTAGACGAGTGTTCGACCGCCTCGAAGCACTGCGGTCACACGAAGTCCTATCTACATCGCCCTTCTGCAATTGTGCAAATCGGGAATTTTCTCTTCTGGCCACAGGTTTTACCGGCCTCAGATCTTTCCTGGCGACGACATCTCTACCGCAGGTTGGAACCGGCTGTGCCCAGGCTCTCACCTGGATACAGCAAGAAGACAGACCTTATCCCCAAGTTAAATAGAATGCCGGACGCGTTGCCGGGTGTCAAGAACCGGATCAAGAATGATGAGCTCAAATCTCTGCCCGCACCCGCCGCATGGTCTCCAAGTAAAAGTACAGGTTGTGAACCGAATTCAGAACCTGCGCTAGTAATTCGCCTGCCGCATAAAGATGCCGTAAGTATGCACGCGAATAGCGCTGGCAGACGAAACACTTGCACGCTGGATCAAGCGGCCCGGCATCTTCCGCGTAGCGCGCCTGCTTAATCGAAACCCGCCCCTCCGACGTGAAGAGTAAGCCATGCCGTGCGGCGCGCGTCGGCAGCACGCAGTCCATCATATCGACGCCCATACGCGCGTAGAGCGCGATCTCTTCCGGAGTTCCGACGCCCATCAGATAGCGCGGCTGGTCTTTGGGCAGATGCTCGAGTGTCGACTCGACGATCTCCCGCGTCATCTCCCGCGGCTCGCCCACGCTTAGGCCGCCAATCGCATATCCGGGAAAACCTATATCGACCGTCCGCAAAGCCGATTCGCGCCGGAGTTCACGATCCATTCCGCCCTGCACAATGCCAAACAAAGCCTGCGTGGAGCAGTTGCCAGTTGCCAGTTGCCGGTTGCTAGTCCTGTTCTCGCCTTGGTCCGCTGAAACTCTCTTATTCACTTTGCCTTCAGGGTGCTGATCACTGGTCACTGGCAACTGGCAACCCGCAGCTGCCTTCCACGGCACGTCATTCTTATGCTCCTCAAAATATCTCTTGCTGCGCTCCGCCCAGCGCAGCGTCATTTCCATCGACTTGCGTACCCGCTCCCGGTCCGCGGGATATTCCGTGCACTCATCGAAAGCCATGATGATGTCCGCGCCCAGGCCAATCTGAATCTCCATCGCCCGCTCCGGGCTTAAGAAATGCGCAGACCCATCGAGATGCGAACGAAACGTAACGCCTTCCTCGGTGACCTTCCGCAGCGCATTCAAACTGAAAACCTGAAAGCCGCCGGAATCGGTGAGAATCGCCCGCTGCCAGGACATGAATCGATGCAGCCCGCCCAGTCTCCGGACCGTTTCAACACCCGGCCGCAAGTAGAGGTGGTAAGTGTTTCCCAGCAGGATCTGCACTCCCAACTCTTCCAGCAGGTCTTGCGAAATGCCCTTGACCGAGCCGAGAGTGCCGACGGGCATGAAGACGGGAGTGTCGATCTCCCCGTGAGCCGTGGTGAGTTTGCCGAGGCGAGCGGCGCCGGAAGACGTGGCAATTTCAAAAGCGATGGACACCGGGGAATTCTAAAGCAAATGCAGACTGCCAAAGTCTGATTGCGAAGTCAAAAACGGAAAGCGGCAAGGTTCTAGGCGCCGATCAGCTTTTGCAATGCGGCTTTGTTGCGAATCAGCAAGGTCGAGCCGCGTAGCGAGGCAAACTCTTTATCGCGGAATTCCCCGAGCACGCGCGTCACGGTCTCGCGCGAGGTACCGATCAGCTGCGCGATCTCCTCGTGGGTCAGCGCAATCTTGATCCGAATCCCGTCTTTCGTCTCCTCGCCGTCGCTCGCCCATTCCAGGAGCAGGCGCGCCAGCTTCTCCGACACCGAATGCGACAGGCCGAGCGAGCGAATCATCTCATAAGCCGTCTGGCAGTTTTCGCTGAGGTGCTGCGCCGCGTTCAGGCAGGCATCGGCATGTTTCTGAAGAAACTTGAGGAAATCATCGCGCTTGATGAAGTCGAGCTGACAGGGCTGCAATGCCTCGGCCGTCAACTCGTAAGGCTTGCCAGACACCGTCCCATGCAGTCCCAGCACCTCTCCGGACTGCGCAATTCGCAAAATCAACGTCTTGCCGTCGCGCGATGTCGTAGTCAGCTTCACGCGCCCGGCGCAGATAATGTAGACCCCGCGCGGCGCTTGCCCTTCCACAAACAACACGGCTCCCTGCGGAAATGCGCTGGCGTACTTGATCTTCTCCAGAGATTCAAGCGAATCCTTAGGTAAATCGCAAAAAAAGCCGGAGTGGCGCAGCTTGCAGATGAGGCAGTTCTCGGTAATCTGAAGCCCGTAGGGCGAACTCATGCAAAACCCTCGCAATCGCAGCGGATGGTAGCATTCTAGCCTACGTGGGTAAAGCGGAAACGCCAACCCCGCCACTTGATCCATCCACTCGAACCGGAGAAAATGAGCGTTCAGCAAGACCAGCGCTTATCACTTATCGCTTATCACTGACAAAACCGGCCCGGCCGTGGATACACTCTGGTGAAATCCCGTTGATTTCCGCAGGACACTACCTCATGAGTTCCAGGAGTCAGCTCTTATGAAACGCATTAATAAAGTTGCAGTCCTCGGCGCCGGCACGATGGGCGCCCGCATTGCGGCCCATTTCGCCAACGCCGGAGTGCCATCCCTGCTGCTTGATATCGTTCCCCCTGACGCCGACGGCCCCACTCGCAACAAGATCGCCGCCGCCGGCCTTGACGCCACCCGAAAGTCTAAGCCCGCGGCCTTTTTTGAGCCGTCGCTTGCCCGTATCGTCACCATCGGCAATTTTGACGACGACTTGAAGCGCCTCGCCGAAGTCGACTGGATCATCGAAGCGGTGGTCGAAAATCTCGAGATCAAGCGCAGCCTGCTGAAGAAGATCGAGGCGATCCGTAAGCCGGGCACCATTATCACGACCAACACGAGCGGTCTCCCGGTGGCGAAAATTGCCGAGGGATTCTCCCCGGATTTTCGCCGCTCATGGTTCGGCACGCACTTCTTTAATCCGCCACGCTACATGCGCCTGCTCGAACTGATTCCCACGCCGGATGCCGACCCGGCGCTGATTGAAACAGTCGCCCACTTTTGCGATGTGCAACTCGGCAAGGGAGTCGTATTCGCGAAGGACACTCCGAACTTCATCGGCAATCGCATCGGAACGTTTTCCGTACTCAACGTCATGCGCCTCATGCAGGAGATGGACCTGACCATCGAGGAGGTCGACGCGCTCACCGGGCAGGCCGTCGGCTGGCCGCGATCAGCAACTTTCCGCACGATCGACCTCGTCGGTCTCGATATCCTTGGCCATGTCGTCTCCAACATGACTCAGAACGTCCGCGACGAGCGAAGCGAGTTACAGATTCCGCAGTTCTATCGCCAGATGCTGGAACGCAAATGGCTGGGCGACAAGACCAAAGGCGGGTTCTACAAGAAGGTGAAATCGGCAGACGGCAAAGACGACGAACGACTCGCGCTGGACTGGAAATCGCTCGAATACCATCCGCGTCAGAAGCCGAAATTCGCCGCGCTCGAGATGGCCAAAAATATCGAGGAGACCGGCGCCCGCATCCGGATGTTACTCGGGCTCGACGGCGGCGCGCAGAAGCCCGACAAGGCAGCAACGTTTTTGTGGTCGGCGCTCGCCGATCTATGGACCTATTCCGCCAATCGCATTCCGGAAATCTCCGATTCCATCGTGGAAATCGATCGGGCCATGAGAATGGGCTTCAATTGGGAACTCGGCCCGTTCGAACTGTGGGACGCTGCCGGGGTGGAAGCGACTGTCGCGCGCATGAAAAAAGAGGGCCATCCGGTCGCGCCGAATGTCGAAAAACTCCTCGCCTCGGGAAAGAAGAATTGGTACGAAGACGATCCGAAAGCGCAGTCGGGGCGCAAATACTTCGACCTGGCAACGGGAAACTGGCAACCGGTAACTGTTCCTCAAGGTGTGTGGTCGGTCGAAGTCGCCAGGAAGTCCAATGGCGTGGTCAAGAAAAATTCCGGCGCGTCGCTGATCGACATCGGCGACGGTGTGGGTTGCATTCAATTCCATTCCAAGATGAATGCGCTCGGCGCGGACATCATTTCGCTTATCCTGCAAACGCTAAAGCCGGGTGGCGCGGGCGATGCGTTCGACGCCTTTGTCATCACCAACGACGCGCAGAATTTCTCGGTCGGCGCCAACCTCATGCTGCTCCTCATGTCCGTTCAGGAAGAGGAGTGGGACGAAGTCGACATGGCCATTCGGCAATTCCAGGGCATGACGCAGGCGGTGAAGTTCTCGCCAAAACCGGTCGTGCTGGCGCCGTTCGGGCTGGCGCTCGGAGGCGGTTGCGAAATCTCACTCCATGGGGCGGCGCGCCAGCCGCACGCCGAACTCTACATGGGTCTCGTCGAAGTCGGCGTCGGCCTGCTTCCCGGCGGCGGCGGTTGCAAAGAGATGCTACTGCGTGCTGTGGACAGCGCAACTTCGATTCGTCCCGACGGCCGCGGCGAATCGGTCGAACTGATGGAGGCGATGAAAAAGGCGTTCGAAACCATTGCCACCGCGAAGGTCGCAACCTCCGCGAACGAGGCTCGCGGGTTTGGCTTTCTGTCCAGCTCCGACCGCATCACTATGAACCGCGAGCGCGTCCTATGCGATGCGAAGGCGCGTGCGCTGGAACTCTTCCAGGCCGGCTACGAACCACCAGTCATGCGAACCGATATTCCCGCGCCCGGCGAAAACATCCTCGCCATGCTCAAGATGGGCGTTTACCTGATGCGCCAGGGTGGCTTTGTCAGCGACCATGAGCAGAAGCTGGGCAATAAGATCGCCGAGGTTCTGTGCGGAGGAAATGTCACGCCCGGAACTCCGATCAGCGAGCAGTACGTGCTGGATCTGGAGCGTGAGGCCTTCAAATCGCTGTGCGGAGAGAAGAAGACACAGGAGAGAATTCAGTACACGCTCAAGACCGGCAAAACGCTTAGGAATTAAAAAATAGGGATGAGACTCACAGCGCTATCGCGGGGATGTATGGACTCCCGTTGCGACTGAGGGACGCTCGCGGTCGGTGTCGGGCGCGGGGCGCGGGAAGTTTCCTTGAACTTAGGACATTCAAGGAAGCGATTCATTTCGACGAAGAGACTACATAGGCAGACGAGGATCTTGCAATGTGCGATACCACCGGCTTGCTGGAAGGATACTTGGCGATGGCCCGCGATACGGCCCGCGAACGCGAAGCGGAGGAGTGGACCGAAGGACTCATCGGCGACGCCTCCGCGGATGCGTTGAGCGAATAGCAACCGCGACCTACTCCGAGAGCGCGTGATCCACCGAAAACTTCCCTGCTCCGCGCAACAATAGTGCTGCCGCAATGGCGATCGCCAGCAAGTGATATTCGAACCCCTCGCCTTTCTGCGTCCCGTACCAATTCATGAAGAACCCGTTTGGCAGGTGCACCATGAAAATCGCTCCAATCATCTCGACGCCAATCCCCAGCGCCGCGATTCGGGTCAGCAATCCAACAATTAACCCAAGGCCCCCGAAGAACTCGGTGCAGATAATCAGGAAAGCAACCGGAGCGGGCATCCCGAGATGCTCGAAGAAACCCATGGTGCCGTGAAATCCATAACCGCCGAACCACCCCAGTAATTTTTGCGCGCCGTGCGCGAAGAAGACTACTCCCAGAACAAGCCGCAGCACGGTGAGGCTAACGTCGTTGCTTGTACCCAGCAGTCGTTTCATGTTCGTTTTCTCCTGGCGGATCCGGAGATTCCGCGATTGTCGTGATAACAACTATTACCCTTGGAGTCCTTTCCCGATTTTGGCGATTCACTTTATTTGCGTGGGAGAATTTTATTCCAAAACACGGCTTCAGCATATCGCGAGTTTGTCTGGCTGCCGCCTTGGCGAGACCGTCGATTTCCCCGTGCCCGCATCCGACCGCCTTCGGTCCGCAGCGTATAATCTGACTCTAGAATTCTCCAAAGGATGGTACGCACAACCATGTCTGCGACGAACGGTAATTCGGCAAATGGTGGTAACGGCAACGGTTTCGATGCCCTCCGGCCGCGGGCGGAGTGGCTCGTTAAGCGCAAAGCCGAAAACAAGGACGGCAACTTCTCGCAGATGCACTATGCGCGCCAGGGCGTGATCACCGAGGAGATGCAGTATGTCGCGCGGCGCGAGAAGATTACGCCGGAACTGGTGCGCGACGAAGTCGCGCGCGGACGCATGATTATCCCCGCCAACATCAACCATCCCGAGCTTGAACCGATGGCGATCGGCGTCGCCTCGTGCTGCAAAATCAACTCCAACATCGGCAATTCGGCCGTGACCTCCAATGTCGAGGAAGAACTGAAGAAGCTGCACACTTCCGTTCACTACGGCGCGGATACAGTGATGGACCTCTCGACGGGCGGCGGCATTCACGAGATCCGCGAAGCGATTCTTCGCCACTCGCCGGTGCCGATTGGAACAGTGCCGATCTATGAAGCCATCTCGCGCGTCAAGCGGGTCGAGGATCTCACCGCGAGCGTCATGCTCGAAGTGATCGAAGAGCAAGCGATACAAGGCGTGGATTACATGACCATTCACGCGGGCGTGCTGATTCAGTATCTGCCGATGGTCTCGAAACGCATTACCGGCATTGTGAGCCGCGGCGGCGCAATCCTTGCGCAATGGATGGCTTATCACCACAAGCAGAACTTCCTCTACGAGGCCTTCGACGACATCTGCAAGATCATGAAGAAGTATGACGTCAGCTACTCGCTCGGAGACGGCTTGCGGCCCGGTTGCCTGGCGGACGCGAGCGACGAGGCGCAGTTTGCGGAACTCAAGACGCTCGGCGAGCTGACCAAGATCGCGTGGCAGCACGACGTGCAGACGATGATCGAAGGTCCCGGACACATTCCGCTCGACAAGATCAAGGAGCAAGTCGAGAAGGAGAACGAACTCTGCTACGAAGCTCCGTTCTATACGCTTGGGCCGCTCGTTACCGACATCGCTCCGGGCTACGATCACATCACGTCCGCGATTGGAGCGGCGATGATCGGCTGGTATGGAGCGTCGATGCTTTGCTACGTCACGCCGAAAGAACATCTCGGACTGCCGAACGATAAAGACGTGAAGGACGGAATCATCGCCTATAAGATTGCGGCGCATGCCGCTGATGTGGCTCGTCATCGCCCGGGAGCGCGCGATCGCGACGATGCGCTCAGCTATGCGCGTTATAAATTCGACTGGGAAAAGCAATTCGAACTCTCGCTCGATCCTGAAACCGCACGCGCGATGCACGACGAGACTCTTCCGGAAGAAGGCTACAAGACCGCAGCCTTCTGCTCGATGTGCGGACCGAAATTCTGCTCCATGAACTACTCCGCGAAAGTGGACGAGTACAACAAAGAAGTTCACGGTCTGGAGAAGAAGGATTACTCGGAACTGGTGGAGAAACTGGTTACGATCAAGTAGCGTGCGACGAAATCCGCGCGACCCTGGTTATTCAACCCGTTTCCCAAATTTGTTCATGCCGTTCTGGTGGAGCGTCAGGCCTGTCACCTTGCCCTGGGTATCCGTCTCGAACGTGATTTGAGCGTCCACAACTTTCAGGAAGTATTCTTTCTCGCCCTCCGGAAAGATCTCGAATTTTGGCTGGCCGGTAGCCTGCACAAAAAGCTGATTGCCTTCACGCGTCACGGTGATGATGAAAGTCGGCGCCAGCTCATAGCGCCCCACGTAAGAATCAAACAGCTTCGGATCGACCGCAACCTGCTTGTGCTCCTTTGGCGCCGGTGCCAGGGGAGAGTTGCTGTCGAGCAAATGCCGCCCAATGTCGTCGACGCCGATCGCGGTGGAGGTGTTGGAGAGCGCAACCACGCCGACCCGGCTCTCCGGATCGAAACCAACAAATGTTCGGAAGCCACCGGTGCCGCCGTTGTGCCAGATAATCTCGCGGCCATCTTTGGTCGAGATGTGCCAGCCGAGGCCGATCTCCAGACCGGACACCCCGGTCGGGCGCGGCGTTGCAAGCATCGCCGCCATCGCCGGCGTGAGCGTCGATTTCGTGTACCCGAGATTCGCCGCCAGGAACGTCAGAAGATCGTTGGCGGTGGATCTCAATGCGCCGGCACCAGCGAGCGTGGGCAAGTCCCAGTAGGAGACCGTTGCGAGCGCCTGGTCGTGTCCGACGGCGAATCGAGTCTTCATATCCGGGGAAAGCGTGATGCTTGTGCTTTTCATTCCTAGTGGCTCGCAGATGCGCGTGCGCACCAGCGTCTCGTAATCCATTCCGGCGCGGCGCGCGAGCACGTGCCCGAGCAGTCCTCCTCCGAGATTCGAGTACTCATACTGCGAACCGATATCGCGCGTCAGCTGATAGCCGGAGAGGAACTGATAGAGCTGATTGACGGAATAGTCCGCGTAAGGATTGGACGGATCTTTCTGCGTCAGGTTTGACGGAAGCCGCGGCAGGCCTGAAGTATGCGTGGCCAAATCCTGCAAGGTGATTTGCCGGCCTCCGCGCTCGGGCATCTTGACTTCCACCGGAAGATACTTGCTGACCGGGTCAGTCAGCGCGACCTCGCCGCGCTGCACCATATCCGCGAGCAGCAAGGAGGTGAATACCTTGGTGACCGAGCCAATCTCGAACACCGTGTCGCCGTCGAGCGAACGCTTGTCGCCTTTTTCGAGGCTGCCATAGGCGATCACTCGTCGTCCGGCGGGCTCGATGACACCTACGACAATGCCCACGCTCTGGTGTTGTTTGTCGATGCGGTCCACCAGGATCTGGCGTATTTCGGAGTCCGGAGGGATCCGGGCGATTGGAGTGGATTGAGCCACAGCACAGGGTAGCAAGATGATTATTGCTAATGCGAAAAGATGTGGAAATCGATTCATTGTGGCTCCGTCCAAAGGGCGGCTCACGCGCCGAAAAATTTCAATCCATTTTAGATGGGCCGAGGTTCGGCAAGCGAATGTCCAGCCGGGGAATGTCAAGCCGGCGAATGTCTGTTTGGCTCCGGTGGCTGTTTTGACAACTCGCGCGCAAAGCCCGCGTTGGCCCCGGGCGTGCGCCCCAAACCCGGCATCCAGTCCGCCAATCGGCGGGAAGATGCGATCCGGCATAGAATGGCCTGTGGTTCTGGCAACTCGCCCCGAGGAGATTCAGCCAGCATGCCTCACGAAAAACTACTCCAGGAATTCGAAACGCGCGCTATCGCCGCCGAAGGTCTGAATTCTTTCTTGCAGCATATCTCGCAGCGGCTGCATGAAGAACTGACGCGCTACAACTGGGTCGGCTTTTATTTCATGGAAGCGCCTGCCTATGATGCGCTCGTGCTCGGCCCTTACGTTGGCAGCTTCATGCCGCTGGAGCGGATTCCGCTCACCAAAGGGCTGTGCGGAGCGGCCGCCACCTCGCAGCAAACCGTATGCGTCAACAATGTCGCCAGCGACTCACGCTACGTAGGCGGGGACATGGTGAAGTCGAACATCGTGGTACCGATCTTCGCGAAAAAACGCATGGTGGCGGAGCTGTGCATTGAGAGCTATTTCGCCAATACTTTTGATTTGCCAGAGCGGAAATTTATCGAGTCGTGCGCCGACCTGGTCGGCCGGTATATGGAGAAGCACGCGGCGGCATCCGCGACGAGTGCCGCTATCTAGAAGTGATCGAGTAGGGTGAATGGCGATTCATGCCCACGTTTAATTTCTGAAACCAGCCCAGGGTTTCTGCGGACGAGACGGACAACAGTCATCTTCTCTATTTGAAATCGGCAACACCATCCCACACCAACTGAACGGCAATAGCGAGGATGAGGAATCCGAAGATGCGGCTGATCGCGCCTATGGCGCCCGGGCCGAGGTTTTTGACGAGCGGTCCGCCGAGACGCAGGAACAGATAAACGGTTAAGCCGATGCCGAGGATGCCGAGGATCATGCCGCCGTAGGCAAAAAAATTATCAGCGTGGGCGGCGAGGCCCATGACGACTCCGATAGAACCGGGGCCGGAGAGCATTGGCATGGCCATCGGCGTGAGGGAGATGTCTTCCTTGGTAAGGGCCTCCGTTTCCTCTGCGTGGGTGGTTCGGCTTGAGCCGGTGACCATGCCCCAGGCGGTATTGGCGACGATGAGGCCGCCGGCGATTTTTAAGACCGGGAGCGAGATGCCGAAGAAGTTCAGAACGAAGCGGCCGAAGAGCATGAAGACGACCAGGATCGCGATGACGTAGAGAGCGGTTTTGCGCGCGGTGCGGCAGCGCTCCTCGTAGGAGAAGTCGGCCGTCAGGCTGTAGAAGAGCGGAATGCCTCCAAAGGGATTAACAATGGGAAAGAGCGCAAGGAAGGTGGCGAAGGTCGCCGTGGGCAGATCCTGGAGGACGTGCTTGATGGCGAGTTGAGCGTTCATCGAGATGATGGCCAGAGCGGACACGGAAAGATGTAGATTACCTGGGAGGGCGATTGGATTCGCGCTCAGCATTTTCACCACGGAGTCACCGAGACGCGGAGAAAATCAAAACAATTTCTTTCTATGGATGTCCCTTTCGTGGCAGGTCCCCTGACGGCTAACGATACTGCTGCAACGCATGCACGCAGCGGTTCAGCGCCGCCGTCAAGGCGGCTATTTGTTGCTGAGTGCGTTGCAGGTCACCGCGATCGATGGCTTCGTTGACTCCCGGAATTACTACGGCCGCGTAGCCGGTGTATTGGCCGGGCGCGTAGATGGAGTGACGGAACCAGGGGCGGTCAGGCAGGCCTTCAGGAAGCAGAAGAGCTCGCTCGGCCTCGCGCAAAGCCGCGTTGATGCGGGCGGAATCCGAGGGCAGTTTGCGCTGCTTCTGCAGCATCTTTGCCCCGGCTTCTTCTAAATGGCGGGCGGCGTTGACGGCGGGCGCGAAGTCGAGAAATTTATCTGCTGACTTCGCCCGAACTTTGCTCCGAATTGGTCGCCAAACTTGTCATGGGCTTTGATTTTGGCGGCGTCGAGATACGCGAGAATTTCTTTGCCGTAGTCTTCGTAGTCGTAGGGCAGGACGTCGGCGTCGGCCATGCGCAACGCTTCAAGACCGTAGACTCTCGCCATCTGCTGCTCGTAGACGAAGTCGGGATCGCCGAATTTCTTAAACCAGGCGAAGTTGTCGAAGGCGGAGTGATAGACGCCGTAGGCGCCGTTCGATCCGATGTCAGTCGAGGGCACGCCCAGGTGCTCGATGAAGACGGAATAGTCGGAGCCGCTGCCTAGGTCGCCGACTGGCACGTCCCCGGAAATTTCGGCTGCGGGGGCGCGGTGGTTCTCCTGGCCGTGGGTTTCCTCGCTGGGACGCGACGACTTCCTCCACTCGTCGTATACCGTAGTCCCGACGGTTCCGCCTTGCGGCGAGGGGACGGCTTTGGTGATCTCGCGGACGAATTCTTTAAGCGTGGGTTCGGCGGAAGCGCCAAACTTTTTGCCGGAAACACCAACATCCATGTTGAAGTAGGCAGCCGCGTTGGCGAGATCCTGCGCGTGATCTTCGCCCCATTCGGTGGAACCCATCAGACCTTCTTCTTCGGCATCCCAACTCGCGAAGATGATCGTGCGTTTCGGCTTCCATCCGGACTTGAGCAGCGCGCCGATGCCGTGAACCGCTTCGAGCATGGCGGCGGTGCCGCTGTTGGGATCGACAGCGCCATAAACCCACGCGTCGCGATGATTGCCGGCAACGACCCATTCGCCGGGCGCGGAGGTGCCGGGAATTCTTCCGATCACGTCCCAGATGGTGCGATACCGGTAATCCTGCTTGAGGTGCAGCTTGACCTTCGCCGGGCCGGGACCGACGTGATACGTGAACGGAAGCGCGCCCTGCCACTCGCGCGGAGATGCGGGGCCACCGAGGTTTTCCAGGATAGGCTCGGCGTCGGCATAGGAAAGCGGAGTGACGGGAAGTTTCGGCATCTGCGCCGAGTCGGCTGGAGAGATGCGTTTGGACTCGGGCAGGTTGGGCGTAGAGGCGATGCCGGGCGTGGTGGGATCGCCGGGAAACTGAAACATGTAGCCGATGGATCCGCGCTGCACTCCGCTGGCGGGACGCCACGGACCTTTGGGATAGGCGTCGCCGCGATAGTAGCCGTCGTCTTTGGGATCGGAGTAGATGATGACCCCGGCCGCGCCGCGCTCCTGCGCGACGAAGGCCTTGACGCCGCGGAAATTCTGGCCGTAGCGCACGATTACGATTTTGCCGCGCACATCGACGTTCATCTGCTTGAGCTTGTCGAAGTCTTCGGGCGTGCCGTAGTTGGCGTAGACAACGTCGGCTGAGACGTCGCCCGAGGCGGACATGGCGTTATAGGGCGTGAGGATGCGTGGGTCGTCGCAAAAGGGATCGCCATCGACGTGCTCGCGGTGCGGGCCGTGCATTTCGACGCCGGCGGGCGCAGTCATGTCGACGCGGATTTCGGAAGGATAGTTGAACCACACTTTGTATTCGACGATAGAGGTGTCGAGGCCGGCGGCGCGGAATTTTTCGGCGACGTAGTCGGCGGTGGCCTTGTCTTCGGGAGAGCCGGCAACATGCGGAGCTTGGGTGAGAATGCGGAGATGCTCTTCGGCGAGTTTGGGATCGGGGACGGCCATGAACTTTTGCTCGAGGTCCTGCTCCTGCGCGGCGTCGCGGAAGCCGGTGATGACCCAGCCTTCGGGACGCGAAGACGGAAACGGCAGGCGGATCGGGCGATTTATCGAAAGCCTGGAGGGTCGCACAGACGAGGAAGAAGAAGAGAATGGCGGCGGAGAGAGCTTTCATGACACTCCTTCGTGAGGGATGTGATGCGAAACGTGCGGGGATGGAAGGACGAGCGTACACGAAGGTAAAGATTGTAACGCCTCCGCAGGACGGGTTGGAGCGCGCATTACACTGCACGTCACACTGCGCGCTACACTAAAAGACATGAGCAAGGCTCCAACGACGCGTTTTTCGGATCGAGTGGAAAATTATGTGCGGTACCGGCCGGGCTATCCGCCGGAGGTGATCGAGTTGCTGCGCAGAGAGTGCGGACTGCGGGCGGAGGATGTGGTGGCGGACGTGGCGTCGGGGACAGGGCTTTTTACGCGCCTGCTCCTGGAGAATGGGAACCGCGTGTTTGGCGTGGAACCGAATGCCGACATGCGGTCGATGGGAGAGCGTGAACTGGCGGGATATGAGAAGTTTGCTTCGGTGGCGGGGACTGCCGAGGAGACTACGCTGGACGGGGCGTCGGTTGATTTTGTGACGGCAGCACAGGCGGCACACTGGTTCGATCTGCGGCGGACACGGGCTGAGTTTGAACGGATTTTGAAACCCGGCGGATGGTGTGTGCTGATCTGGAATGAACGGCTGACGGACAGTACGGATTTTTTGCGGGAGTATGAGCAGCTGCTGCTGACTTATGGCACCGACTATAAAGAAGTGCGGCATGAGCGAACGACAGCGGTGATCCATGAATTCTTTGCGCCGTTGCGGTGCGAGGAGCGGACTTTCACATTGGTGCAGCGATTCGATTTTGACGGGACGGCTGGACGGCTGCTGTCATCGTCCTATGCGCCGCTGGAAGGGCATCCGAATTACGCGCCGATGATGCGGGAGCTGGAGAGGATTTTTCGGGCGCATGCATCCGGTGGCGTGGTCGAGTTTGAATATAAGACGCGAGTTTATTACGGGCATTTGTGATTCTTGATTTGTAATTTGCGATTTGTAATTTGTAATTGAAAAGCCTCAGAGATGATGGTTTTCATTTGCCAATTACAAATTACTAATTACCAATTTTTTATGTCTGATTCGAAATCATTTCACATGTCACCTGAGGAGTTCCGCCGGGCGGGCCATGCGCTGATCGATTGGATTGCCGACTATCGCGCGCGGATCGAGAGCTTTCCGGTTTTGTCGAAGGTGAAAGCCCGGCGAGATTCGGGCGCAGTTGCCGGCTGACCCGCCTGCCTACGGCGAGGATTTCGAGGAGATTTTTGGCGACGTCAATCGCGTCATTCTGCCCGGCGTCACGCACTGGCAGTCGCCGAATTTTTACGCTTACTTTCCGTCGAACTCTTCGGGGCCGGGGATTTTGGGGGACTTGCTTTCTTCGGGGCTGGGCGTGCAGGGGATGCTTTGGTCGACTAGTCCGGCTTGCACGGAACTTGAGACGCATGTATTGGATTGGCTCGTCGCGATGCTGGGATTGCCGTCGAAATTTCTTTCTTCTGGCCCGGGCGGCGGCGTGATTCAGGATACGGCTTCGAGCGCTTCATTTTGCGCGCTGCTGGCGGCTCGCGAACGGGCTACGGGATTCGTCAGCAACAGCAAAGGCTGCGACGGACGGCTGATGGCTTATTGCTCGACGCAGACGCATTCGTCGGTGGAGAAGGCGATGAAGATTGCCGGAATGGGCGCAGATAATCTGCGGCATATTCCGGTCGACGAAAATTTTGCCATGCGGGCGGATGCGCTGGCCGAGCAGGTTGCGGCGGACCTCACGGCCGGCCTCATCCCCTGCTTTGTGTGCGCTACCGTGGGCACTACTTCTTCTTGCGCGGTCGATCCGGTGCGCGAGATTGCCCGGATTTGCCGCGAGCACAAACTTTGGCTGCACGTGGATGCGGCAATGAGCGGGACGGCCGCGCTCTGCCCAGAGTTTCGATTTATTCACGATGGCGTGGAGTTGGCGGACAGCTACACGTTCAATCCGCATAAGTGGATGTTTACAACGTTTGACTGTAATTGTTTTTGGGTGGCGGACCGGCGGCATTTGATTCAGACGCTTTCGATTTTGCCGGAGTATTTGCGGAACCAGGCTACGGAGTCCGGGGCGGTGATCGATTATCGCGACTGGCATATTCAACTGGGCCGGCGGTTCCGGTCGCTGAAGTTGTGGTTTGTGATCCGGCATTATGGTGTGGAGGGATTGCAGTATCACGTTCGCGAGCATGTGCGGCTGGCGCAGGAGTTTGTTTCGTGGGTTCGGGGCGATGCGCGATTTGAGTTGGCAGCCCCGGCGACGCTGAATCTGGTGTGCTTCCGGCTGCGGTCGGGGGATGCGGATAATCAGTTGTTGATGGATCGGCTGAATGCGAGCGGCGATCTTTTTCTTACCCACACGAAGCTGGATGGAAAGTTCACGCTGCGGCTGTGCGTTGGGCAGACGAATACGGAGGCGCGGCACGTGGCGCGGGCCTGGGAGCGGATTCGGGAAGAGGCTGCAAGGCTTGGAGCATGACGCGGGCGGGCACGGGCACGGCGGGCTTGGGCACGATGATACGCGAGATATCGGCAGGTGGGGTGGTGCTGCGGGAGATCGATGGCACGTGGCATATTGCCTTGATTGAACCGCAGAAGGAGGATTCGCGGGACGACGCCGGGTCTACGAACAAGCCTTCGACGAAACGAACACGCGCGGTGTTGTGCCTGCCCAAGGGATTGGTAGACACGGGCGAAAAGGCGGAGGCCGCAGCCATCCGCGAAGTGTTCGAGGAGACTGGAATCGTTGCCGAGGCGGTGACGAAGCTGGTTGATATCAAGTATGCGTATACGCGGACCTGGGGCGATGGCCAACGAGTTTTCAAGATCGTGAGCTTTTATCTGATGAAGTACTTGTCGGGAGAAATTGGAGAGATCGCGCCCGAGATGCGAATCGAAGTTCAGCGAGCGGTGTGGGTTCCGCTGGCCGATGCGGCGAAGCATGATGGCTTATAGCGGCGAGCGGAAGGTGATGACGCAGGCGCGGGAATATCTGGAAGAATATGGGCTTACCGCGAAGGGGCGCGCGGCTGCGTCTCAGAAATCCGAGGACTAAATCCGAGGATTCAAGAGGTCACAACAATGTGTGACGGATGCACTTGCGGAAAGATTGGGACAGTGATCCAGAAAGTAACGCTAAGTTGTTGCAGGCAAAAGATTTATCTTGACATCTAAGCGCGTTGGGCCTACTCTGGGTTCAACTTAATAGGGCGCGTGCCGTTGCCATCCTCACCCCACATCTATCGGCACGCGCCTGTTGTCTTTTTGGGGCATTTCTCGATTCTCAGTTGCCCGTTCCCAGTTCCCAGTTCTCAGTTTCACTTCTTGATCGTGACTCTTGGACTCTTCCCACCTTGACTTGCCATGGCGTCATCGATCTCCTCTTTTTCTTTAGCGGTCAACTGGCGGACGGTGCCTTTTTTCAAATCGCCTAGTTCCAGCGGGCCGATCGAGATTCGTATCAGCCGCAACACCTTAACGCCGAATACTTCGAGCTGTCGGCGGATCTGGCGGTTCTTGCCTTCATCCAGTGTGATTTCGAGCCAGCTGTTTTTGCTGCCTCGGCGTACGATCCTCGCCTCCTGGGCGCGCAGGCGCTCGCCCTCAACGAGCACGCCGGTTTTGATTTTCGCCAGCAGATCTGCATCGGCTACCCGGTCGATCTGGACGTGATAGACCTTATCCAAATGGCTGGCGGGGTCGGTGATTTGCGCGGCCCATTCCGAATCGTTGGTCAGGAGGAGCAGGCCTTCGCTGGCCTTGTCGAGCCGACCCACCGGGCCGACCCAGGGCAGGCCGGGTTCCAGCAGATCGTAAATGGTCTTCCGGCCCTTCTCGTCGGAGGCGGTGGTTACCACCCCTCGCGGTTTATTCATCGCCAGATAGATGTGTGGAGTTTTCTGAATCGGCGAGCCTTCGACTTCAATCGAATCACGGGACAAGCGAACTGGAAATTCGGGATCGGCGATTGCCCGCCGGTTCACGGTAACTTTTTTGTTCCGGATCAGCGCGGCGGCTTGGGAGCGCGAACAATATCCGAGTTTTGAGAGCGCGCGGGCCAATCCACAAACCTTCTCCTTGTTCACATTTTCTATGTTCACACGTCTATGCTAAATGGGGTTCGCGGGTTTCTTCGCGCCATTGCATCCACGAGCGGCGAGGCGCCATGTTAGGCTGCTCGGGGGAGCTATTTGGGACGTACCATTGATCGCCCGCGTCTTCAAAGCATTTCAATATAGAGACTTCCGGTTGATGTGGATCGGCGCCTGCACGTCGAGCATCGGCACGTGGATGCAGATCGTTGCGCAAGGCTGGCTGATCTACCGGTTGAGCCATTCGGCTTTCCTGCTGGCGCTCGACCAATTTCTGGGCGGCATTCCAATATTTCTGTTTTCGCTGATCGGCGGTGTGGTGGCCGACCGCGTCGAGCGGCGCCGGATTCTCCTGGGCTCGCAGTGGGTGCAAATGGCGAGCGCCGGCCTACTCACCATTCTTGTGATCATGGGCCGGGTGCACGTCTGGGAGATTTTGTGTCTCTCGTTTGTCTCCGGATTCGCGCAGGCCTTCGGCGGACCGGCTTATCAGGCGCTGATTCCGACGCTGGTTGAGAAAGAAGACATGCCGAATGCGATCGCGTTGAACTCGATCCAGTTCAACGTGGCCGTGATGGTAGGACCGGCGCTCGCGGGACAGGCGCTGGCGAAACTAGGCGAGAGCTGGTGCTTCGGGCTGAATGCCCTTTCATTTCTTGCGCCGATCATTTCGCTGTCTCTTATCACGGCGCGCTTCCTGCCACAGAAAACGAAGGAGTCGGTTTTCACGAGCTTGAAGGAGGGCATCAAGTTCGTGCGCAGTCAAGCGTCGATGGAGGCGCTGATCATTCTGGCCTTCTGCATGACGTTCCTAAGCATGCCGGCGCGTACCTATTTCCCGGTCTTCGTCAAAGATATTTTCCATCGCGGGCCGGAAACCTACGGCAACCTGCTGGCTCTGATGGGACTGGGGTCGATTTGCGGATCGCTCGGCGTGGCCGGGCTGGGCAATATCAAAAGGAAGGGCCGGTTGGCTCTGGGCGCGTTGATGACCCTGGGCGTGGGAATTTCCGGATTTGCACTTTCGAAGTGGCTGCCTTTCAGCGGTGTGATGCTGGTGCTCACCGGCGCATCGATGATGGCGGTCTTTGCGAATGTGAATTCGCTAGTGCAGTTGATTACGACCAACGAAATGCGCGGCCGGGTGATGAGCGTCTACAACGTTGCCTTTCGCGGAGGCATGCCGATGGGAAACCTGCTTTCGGGATGGCTGGTGCCGCTCTTTACCGCACCGATCGTGTTGAGTGTGAATGGCATGCTGCTGGTCGTGCTCGGACTATACTTTTTTGTCGTGCAGCGGCGCGTGGCGGCACTGTAGACACGGCAGGCTCGTCGATCACGCTCATCCTTCTCCTTATCGCTTCCCTGTTCATCGCTTCATCAAGCTGTACATGGTTACGCTCAGTAACAAAGTCATCAGGACCACGGCCGCAACCACCGTCAAAATAACCATAGTTCCTCCTCGAGATTTATCGGGCGCTACCTTTCGCCGAGTAGAAGGCCGAGAATTGCCAGACTCATCGTGATCAGCAGAAACAAGACAATGACTGGAGCCACCCAATCACCGATGCGGGATACGGGGCCTTTCGCTGGAGATTGCCGGCCATCCGAAGATCCGGGCATGGATGGCACTCCGGGCGCGTCGAGCGGTTGACGGCCTTGAAAGGCAAAAAAAGAGAGGTTCGTCCATCGGAGCGGATCGATGCTGTGGGAAGAAACTGCGAACCGGCGGAAGGCTGGGCAGGTCTTCATCGCCGCAAAAAACCAGGTGAATAGACCGAAAAGTAAAGCAAAAGGCAGGAGAGAGGAAACCGCGTGGCTCGTCATTGCAACCTCCGGCGCTTCGCGTCGTAAGCCGACAGGAAGCGAACCGATCACCGGCGGGAGGAGTAGCCTGAAAACCCCACCGGGCAGCAACTAGCCGAGAGTTATCGCACAGAGATCACAAGGGGGCAGTGATATTCATCACCCATCCTTGTGAGGTGTTTTTGGCGAGGCAGTCTTGAATTCCTGTTAGGCCCAGCGCCGAAAGAAGAGCGCCTGGCGGGCCACCGGCTGAGCCTTTTCGCTGAGCGCGGCAAGTTGCCGTTCGCTGAGCGGCGTGAAGTCGCGCGCGAACTGGACGTTCTCCTCCAGTTGGGCAATCGTGTCGCACCCGATGATGACCGTGCTGACAGGCTGCGAGAGAACGTAGTAGATCGCCTCTTTCATGGCAAGCGTTCCGGGGCCGGGAGCGTTGCCCTCGAAGCCGCTGGCGTGGCTGGGATCCGGCTTCCAACTGGCCAGGATGCGGCCGCGGGCTGGGATCTTCATACCGATGATGCCGATCTGTTTTTCGACCGCGAGAGGCAGAAGTTTTTCCTGAAAACTCAGGTGGTGCTTGTCGGCGGCGTTGAGCGCCATCAGGATCTGATCAAACGGGAAGCGCTCGAGACATTGGATGAGCAGATCGGGATCGCGATGTCCGGTGACGCCGAGGAAGCGAACCATTTTTTGTTCTTTGGCCTGCTGGAAGGCCTCGATGGCGCCGCCCTTGCCGAAGATGCGGTCGACGTCGTCCTGGCTGTCGATGTGATGAAGTTGCCATGCGTCGAGATGGTCGGTGTTGAGCAACTTGAGCGACTGCTCAAGCAATTTGAGCGAGCCGTCGCGCGTCCGGTCGTGCGTCTTCGAGGCCAGATAAGCCTGATCGCGGCGGCGCTTCATGACCTGTCCGATGTAGCGCTGGCTCCAGCGCTCGTCGCCTCCGTACGCGGCGGCGGTGTCGATGTAGTTGACGCCGAGGTCGAGGGCGCGCTCGACGATGGGAACGGCCACGGCTTCATTGTTGGGCTGCTCGATGGAGGCTTGTCCGCCGAGACTGAAGATGCCGACGCGATAACCGGTACGCCCCAGATTACGCGTGGGCATGGCTTTTTCGGTGACGGGATTATTGGGCAGCGGCGGCAATGACGTGTTACTTGCCTCGGCTACTTTGCCGGCGACGACGGCTACGCCAAGCACGCTGGATTTTTTGAGAAAATTACGGCGGGAAGAATCAGGAGTGTCGGACATAAAACCTCCGAAGCATCATGCTATGCCCGCGCGAGGGAGCGGTGCAACCGGGGCTTGCATAGGCTCAGTCGATGGCGCCCAGCGTGACTAAGGGAACTCCGGCGCCGAACATTTGCTGCCCATCCGCCTGCGCCTGCTTCACAATAAATACAGGCATGGCACTTTCATCTTCAGCCGCCACCAAAGCGGCAAACAAGAAAGAGCTGGCGAACGACGTGTTGGGCGCAAACGGCACCGCGCGCGTCAAGCTCTCCGCGGCGGATTCGTCCGTCTTGGCGCCCTCCGCCCGCCAGACGCTGATCTGCTGCCTGGCGCTGATCGCTGCGGTGCTTGCCGCCTACAATCCGGTCACGCATAACGGCTTCATCAACTACGACGATGAAGGTTACATTCCGCAGAATGCGCATGTACGCGCCGGCCTCTCATGGGACACAGTCAAGTGGTCATTCACCACTTACGAGCAGGCCAATTGGCATCCGCTGACCTGGCTCTCGCACGCGCTCGACGTCGAACTCTTTGGCCTCAATCCGGTGGGACATCACTACACGAGTGTGCTGCTGCATGCCTTGAGTGCCGTGCTGCTTTTTTTATTGTTGCAAAGTGCGACCGGTTTCAGGTGGCGGAGCCTGACGGTCGCTGCGCTGTTCGCCCTGCATCCCATCAACGTTGAATCGGTAGCTTGGGCGGCGGAGCGCAAGAATGTTTTGAGTATGCTGTTTTTCCTGCTCGCGCTACTCGCCTACACCTGGTATGCGCGCCGCCCAGCGATTGGACGATACGCGGCAGTCACCGCGGCTTTCGCGCTCGCGCTCATGGCCAAGCCGCAGGTGGTTACGTTTCCCCTCCTGCTTCTCTTATGGGATTACTGGCCGCTGCATCGCATCGCAAATTGGGGCGACGATGTGACCGAACTGCGCGAAGCCGCAACAGCCGGGCCTGCGCGGGATGTTCCCGCACGACGAGATTGCGTACCTGAAGTTTCCCTCGGCTGGCTACTGCTGGAAAAAACTCCCTGGCTTGCGCTGGCCGCGGCCAGTTCGCTGATCACGATGAAAGCCCAGCGCGCGGGAGGCACCGTCAAAGCTCTTTCGCTCTACAGCTTGCCGCTACGCATCGAAACCTCGCTGGTCGCGTATGTGCGTTATCTCGGCCATGCCTTCTGGCCGACGAATCTGGTCGCGCTCTATCCGCATCCCACCGGGCTTTATCCCGCATGGCAGGTTGCGGCGAGCGTGGCGCTTTTGGCGCTGATCACGGTGGCGACCATCGCGGCGCGCAACCGGCGTTATCTCCTAGTTGGATGGCTCTGGTTTCTGGGCAGCCTTGTGCCGATGATCGGGCTCATTCAAGTCGGCGCGCAGGCCATGGCCGACCGCTACGCTTATATTCCGTTCATCGGATTGTTTGTGATGGTCGTTTGGCTGGCGGCGGACTTGGCATCTGCCTGGCGAACTAAATTCAAATTTTCCGCCGCGTGGCTCGCCGCTCCAACGGCCGCATGCGTGCTTATGCTGGGCGTGCTGACTTACCACCAAGTCAGCTATTGGCACGATACTGAATCTTTCTGGCGGCGCACCATCGAACTGACCGAGGACAACTACCTCGCGCACGACATTCTCGGCTACTACCTGACCACCCAGGGCCGCGCCGAAGAGGGAGCGACCGAGTTCCGCGACGCGCTCGCCGTTCGTCCCGAAGATCCCGAGGCGAATCTGAGCCTCGGCCCCTACGAAGAGGCGCATGGACGCCTGGCCGCGGCCATCGAACATTACCAGAATGTCGCGATGTACTCGGCGAGGCCGGCGCTGCGCGCGACTGCGCTATTTAATCTCGGGCACGCCTATCGCAAACTGGGCGACCTGCCGCGTGCGAAACAATATTTTGAAATCACTCTACAGATGGCGCCCAACGAAGCCTCTGCCATGATCGGGCTAGGCCTGATCGCGGAGGCGAATGGCGATCCGGCGGAAGCGGTGCGTCAGTTTTCGCATGCGCTCTCCGCCAAACCGGACGACGTGACTTCCCTGCTGCTCGCTCATGCGCTACAGGAATCGGGCAGGAATCAGGAAGCGGACGCCATTCTCAACCGCGTGCGAACCTCGCAGAATTTCGCCGGAGCCGAGAAAGTCGCGGCGCTGCTGCTGGCGGGAGGCTGAGGCGATGAACCCTTCCACGCCGGAGACGATCGCGCAACAGCCTGCTGCGCCGGAATTCTCTCGCAAAGAACCTTTGCCGCGGAAGTCTTTTCCGGGCGGTTCGTCGTCGAATCCGCCGTGGCAGCGAACGCTTCTCTTCTGCCTGATCCTCGCCGCCGCTGTTCTGGTCACCTATCGTCCCGTGCTCCACAACGGATTTTTGAACTACGACGACGACGCCTACATCACCGACAACCCGCACGTGAGAGCCGGCCTGACGTGGTCGACCGTGAAGTGGGCTTTCGGCACGTACGATGCGGCGAACTATCATCCGCTGACATGGCTCTCACACGCGCTCGACTGCCAACTTTTTGGCCTCAACCCGGCCGCTCACCATGAGACGAACGTGCTGCTGCACGCCGCCTGTGCCGCGCTTCTCTTTCTGTTCCTGCTGCGGGCCACCGGGTGCGCGTGGCGCAGCTTTTTTGTGGCGGCGCTCTTCGCGCTTCATCCGATCAACGTTGAATCGGTGGCATGGGCCGCCGAACGCAAGAACGTGCTCAGCATGCTGTTTTTCCTGCTCGCGCTGCACGCCTATGTCTGGTACACGCGCCGTCCGCGCGCGGGCCGCTCTCTCCTGGCCGCTCTGCTTTTTGTTTGCGCGCTCCTCAGCAAGCCGCAGGTCATCACGTTCCCCTTGCTGCTTTTGCTCCTGGATTACTGGCCGCTCGGCCGATGGTCATCTCATATCTTCCATGGCGCTGCACTTCAGCACAGCGATGACAGCGCTGCCTTGAGTCCGGCATCAAGCGCTGAAGCCGTTTTTCCGCGCCCGCAGCAGCACGGTCTCGCATGGCTTGTCCTCGAGAAAATTCCGTTTCTCCTTCTCTCCGCCGCGAGCGCAGTCATCACCATGAAGGCCCAGAGAGCGGGAGGCGCGGTCCAGACTCTGGCGCTGTACAGCCTGCCGCTGCGCGTCGAGACCGCTTTGATTGCCTATGTGCGCTATCTCGGGAAAGCTTTCTGGCCGGCGAACCTGGTCGCGCTTTACCCGCATCCCACCAGTCTCTATCCCGCGTGGCAAGTTGCCGGGGCATTGCTGCTGCTGATCCTGATTACGGTCGTCGTTCTCAGTTTGCAAAATCGCGCTCTACCCAATCGCCGCTATCTCGCGGTGGGATGGTTCTGGTTTCTGATTGCGCTTGTCCCGATGCTCGGCCTGGTGCAGGTCGGGTCGCAAGCCATGGCTGACCGCTACGCCTACATTCCGTTCATCGGATTATTCGTGATGGTGACATGGCTGGTGGCCGATTGGTGGAGCGCGCATCACCGATCATTCTCTGCGGCAGTCATCCTGGGCATGGCCTGCTTGCTCGTGCTGGCCGCGCTCACCTATCGCCAGGTTGGCTATTGGCACGACCCGGTATCTTTCTGGCAACGCACGATTGCGCTCACCAAAAATAATTACGTCGCGCATGATTCGCTGGGCGAGTATCTGGGCGATCATGGCCGCATTGATGAAGCGGCCGCACACTTTCGCGCCGCGCTTGCCATCCGGCCCGACGATCTCCCCGCCAATCTCGATCTTGGCGCCTACGAGCACAGCCAGGGAAATTTTCGCGCGGCCATCGAGCGCTACCAAATGGTTGCGCGCTACGCGGCCGACGTCGGACTGCGCGCCCGTGCCTTCTCCAATCTCGGCTCAGCGTATCGAAGCCTGGGCGACTTTGCGAGAGCGAAGCAGTGCTTCGAGCAGTCGCTCGAACTTCAGCCAGACCGTCCGATGCCGATGACGTTGGTGGGCCTGGGCCTGATCGCGGAGAAACATGGCGACTTTGCCGAAGCCGTCCGCCGGTATTCGCAGGCGATGGCGATTGAACCGACCGATGTGGGATATCTGCTGCTGGCGGATGCGCTGGAAGATCAAGGAAAGAAAGACGAGGCAAAGGCAATCCGAGAACGGGTAGCGAAGCTGTCACTGGATTTGGAGGCCGCCCGGAACGAGGCCAACTCCCTACAGGGCAGATGACCGTGTGGCGCGGGCGCCCCCGCCCGAAGCTTCAGGAGTGGATTTGCAATGATCTGGATTTTCCAGAGAGACGGATCTTGCTTTTACTAAGAACTGGGAACTGGCAACTCGGAGGAGCTACCGCTGCTTCACCTCGTCGCGCTCCACCACGCCATCCTTGATGTAGATAATGCGGTGCGCGTACTCGGCGATATCGTGCTCGTGCGTGACCAGCACGATGGTGTTGCCCTCCGCATGCAGCCGGTCGAAGAGCGCCATGATTTCATTGCCGGTCTGCGAATCGAGGTTTCCGGTCGGCTCGTCGGCCAGAATAATAGCGGGATTATTCACCAGCGCGCGCGCAATCGCGACGCGTTGCCGCTGTCCACCAGAGAGTTCGTTCGGCTTGTGATTCATACGCGGTTCCATGCCCACCGAGGCCAGTGCGGCCTTGGCACGCTCCAGCCGCTCGGCCGAGGGCATGCCCGCATAGATCAGCGGCAGTTCCACGTTGTGCAGCGAGGTCGCACGCGCCAGCAGGTTGAAGGTCTGAAATACAAAGCCGATTTCTTTATTGCGGATGCGCGCCAGTTCATCGTCGTCGAGTTCACTGACCAGTTGCTGGTTGAGCCAGTATTGCCCCTTCGAGGGAGAGTCGAGGCAGCCGATCAGATTCATCAACGTCGATTTTCCCGAACCCGACGGACCCATGATGGCGACGTACTCGTTGCGCTGAATGCGCAGGTTGATGCCGCGCAGCGCGTGCACCTGTTGTTCCGAGCCCATGTCGTAGGTCTTCCACAGGTCCTCGGTGGCAATCATGCACGAATCCGGCGCACCCATCACCGCCGTCCCGTTCATGGAGAGGATCTCCGCAGTCGCCATGTCTTTCTCCTTATCCGGCTCGGGCACGCACGCTCCTCTGGCCGCTCTCTCTTTGACGTTGCATTCACGCGTTGGTTAGACGCTCTTTTAGGGCCGGTCGTTTTGTCGGGCGACCGGTAGCCGTCAGGTCTAGCTGCTTTCTTCTTCCTTCACCGGCGCCGAATTGTCTATTTTGACACTCGTTCCCGGCTTCAACGTACGCAAAACCTTGTAACTTCCGGTTATTACTTCGTCACCCTCTTTTAGTCCTTTGATAACTTCAATATCCGTGGTGCCGCTGATGCCCGTATCCACCGGCACGAACTCGGCCTTCTTGTTACGAATCACGAACACGCCCTGAATTTCTTCTTTAGCCTTTGCCGGATCGACCGGGGCGGAAGCCGCGTGCACCGCGCTTTTCGAGTCCTTCGGGACCAGGTCCGCATGATTGCGCACGGTGAGCGCCTGAATCGGAACTGTAACCACATTGCTGCGCGTCGCCGTCGTAATCTTTGCGGTCGTGGAAAGGCCGGGCCGCAAATCCTCCGGCGGATCGGTCAGCGTCACCACCACTTTAAAATCCTTTGCCTCTTCGCTCGTCGAGGTCGCCTGCGAGGTCGAAACGCCCGTCGATCGCACAATGGCGTTGTCGCCAATCTCGGTCACCGTGCCGTGAAAGACCTTCCGCGGAATCGCGTCGATCGTGACCTCCGCCGGTTGGCCCATCCGTACGTTGACGATGTCAGTCTCGTCCACTTTGACTTCCGCCGTGATCACCGACATATCCGCCAGCGTCATCAGCGTGCTTCCCGGCGAATTCTGAATTCCCATTACCACGGTCTCGCCTTCGCGCACCGGAAGGTTCGTAATCACGCCGTCGTAGGGCGCGGAATAAATCGTCTTCTGTAGTACGTCGGAGACGCGCGTCAAGTTCGCTTGATTTTGTGCAATGTGCCGCTGCGCCGAATCCTTCTGCGCTTTTGCCTGGTCGACCCGAGCCTTGGCCTGCGCTAATCCGGCCTCGGCCGATTCCCAGGCCGCCTTCTTGGTGTCGTAATCCTGTTTGGCGATCAGCGCGTCTTTGTAGAGGCCCTGCGCGCGCTGCCAATCCAGACGGGCATGGTCCGCGTCCGATTGCGCTTTGTTCAGGTCGGCACGCGAGGTCTGCAGACCTGCTTCGGCGGCGATATAGTCGGTCTCCGCGGCCTGCAACGAGGCCTTATTGGCATTCACATCCGCGGTAGATTGAACGTTCTCCAACTGCGCGAGCACGTCTCCCTTCTTGACCCGGTCGCCTTCCTTGACATGCAGCTTGACAATCTTGCCGAAGGCGTTAGCGCCAATGTTCACATAGGTCTTCGGCTTGATCTCTCCCGACGCGCTGACCACCGAACTCAAATTCTGCTTCTGCGCTTTGCCGGTCTGCACGGTGACCAGGTTCTTGTGGCTCTGATAGACAGTGACGCCCACCAGGATCCCGAGCGCCAGCACGGCGCCCACGCCAATCAGCACTTTTTTCCAGGTTTTCATGCCGCCAATTTCTTCGCCACGCTCGTTCGTCCGTCGGGCAGAACGGTTCACCGGATTGACGGCGATCCCGTGGAGCTACGATCGATACAACTCTCCCTCGATCTGTTACGGCGTGATCGCAGACAAAGTTCCCTTGCTTCGACGCTCCAACGGCAAGCGTAAAGCTCGATTGCGAGCGGGCGATTTTTCCAGATTTTAGATAGCCGTTCGCCGGGGACTCGGCAACCGGCCACCCAGCGGCCATTATAGCCTGCTCCGGCAAGAGGAACAGCATCCAACTAGTCCGCGAGAGCAATTTGGCTCTGGTAGCGCAACATACGGATTCTTAAAGCGTTTACTTGCAGCAGAGGGGCCAAAAATCTTTCGTGGCGCGGGCCTCTTTTTCTTGCCTTGTTGTATCCAACCGACATAGAATCATACAATCGTTGTCTTTCCAGGTAGGCCCTTCTTATGTTCGTTCTCAGGTTTAGAACCCGCCTTATGATCGGCATGTGCGCGGGATTACTGGCTTTAGGTCTTTCTCCGCTTCGCCGGGTTCTGGCGGATGACAAACCCGCCACTCCCTCCAAGGACAGCAACAGCCAGGTCGACCCGCTGAAACGTCCCATTCCGGAGACGCAGAAAAAGGCGAATGCCAAGGCGCTTAAGCAGGAATTAAGCAAAACCTACAAAAAATGGCTCTCGGAGGACGTCGCCTGGATCATTACGGATGAAGAGCGCAAAGCGTTCATGCAGCTCTCCAACGACGAGGAACGGGACCAGTTTATCGAAGCCTTCTGGCAGCGCCGCGATCCGACTCCCGACACCGAAGAGAACGAGTTTAAGGAAGAACACTACCGCCGTATCGCCTACGCCAACGAGCACTTCGCCGCCGGCATCCCCGGCTGGAAGACGGACCGCGGCCACATGTATATCGTTTTTGGTCCGCCCGACGAGATCGACTCCCATCCTTCCGGCGGCAGCTACGAGCGCCCGATGGAAGAGGGCGGCGGCGAGACCTCCACCTTCCCGTTTGAGACCTGGCGTTACCGCTATATCGAGGGCATCGGCCAGGAAGTCATGATCGAATTTGTCGACACCTGCATGTGCAACGATTACCACATGACGATCGACCGCTCCGAGAAGGATGCGCTCAAATACACGCCCAACGCCGGTCTCACGCTCTATGAACAGATGGGCATGTCGAGCAAGGCTAACCGCTTCACCAATGGCGGACTCGAACAGCTCGGCCAGGGCCCCTTCAACCAGGATTTGCAGACCAAGCAGTTTGACCGTCTCGAACAGTTCGCCAAGCTGCAAGCGGCGCCGCCAGTCAAGTTCAAGGACCTCGAAGAAATCGTCAGCCACAAGATCAGCATCAACCTGATGCCCTTCGACGTTCGAGCTGACTTCGTGCGCGTCACCAGTGACACGGTTCTGGTACCCGTCACCATTCAGATCAAGAACCGCGACATCACATTCCAGAATAAAGATGGAGTCATGCGCGGCACCGTCAATATCTTCGGGCGAGTCACTACCCTGACTGGCAAAATCGTCCAGACCTTCGAAGATCCGGTGCAGATCGATGTGCCAGTCGAACTCTTGCCCAAGACCGCGGAAAATTCCTCGGTCTACTGGAAGGCTCTGCCTCTTAAGATCAGCCAGAACCGCTATCGCCTCGACATCGTGGTCAAAGACGTTAACGGCGACCGCAAAGGAACCTGGAGCCACGCCATCGTGATCCCCGATTTCAGCGAGGATCATCTCAGCAACTCCTCGCTCATCGTCGCCGACCAGATGGAGCCGGTAGCCGCTAAGAACGTCGGCACCGGCAACTTTGTGATCGGCGCCATGAAGGTCCGGCCGCGCGTGCAGTCATCCGACGGCAAGCCGGTCTCCTTCAAGCGCGGGACAAAAGTCAATTTCTGGATGCAGGTCTACAACCTCACCGTGGACGATAAGACCCACAAGCCTTCCGCCACGGTGGAGTACAACGTGATCGACGCCAACAACAAGGCGGTCATCCACACCATCGAGTCGACCGACACCATGGGCAATGTTGGCGATCAGGTGACGCTGCAAAAAACGCTGTCCGCCTCGAACCTGCAACCGGGCCTTTACAAGATTGAAATCAAGGTCAACGACAAGCTGTCGAAGCAAACGGTAGATCCCACGGCAACCTTCGCCGTGGAATAGGCAGTGTGGATACGCAGTGTGGATAAAGGAACGGGCGTCTCGCCCGTTCAGGCAATAAACGGTGGTTGAAGCTCGATTTCGGGTAAGCTGTTTCGCGACGGGCGGGCTCGTCCGTCAAAGGCAGGCGTGATGTTCCAGACCGTGATGTTTCGGGAAACGTGCCGAAAGCTCGGGTTCTTCGCGATCCTCATCACCATTGCCCTTCCGGCTTGGTCTGAGTCCTCGAAGATTTCGGTCGGCACCATCTCCGGATACGTCCGCGACCGCTCCGGCACTCCTCAAATGGGGGCAGCCGTCGAGATCCTCGGCTTCGCGGCTCGCACGGTCTTCACCAACGATCACGGCTTCTACTCCATTTCATCGGTGGTGCCCGGCAGCTACAGCATCAAGGTCAGCGCACCGTCATTCCTTCCTACCTTGCGTGAAAGAATCAACGTCCGCTCCGGCGGCAAGCTTCTGGTCAACGTCACACTGACCAATCTCTTCGAAGCCATCCAGTTCGTCACCGTTCCACAGCAGGTCGATCAGGATGACTGGAAATGGACCCTCCGGTCGATCTCGAATCGACCGATTCTGCGCGTCCTTCCCGATGGCTCGACCGCCATCGTTGAAAACGGCCATGAGGTCAGGGGCAACGTCAAGCTGATCGCGGGTTCGCTCGGCGATGGCTTTGGCGCCTCGTCGGATATGTCCGCGGCTTTCTCGCTCGAACGCCCGCTCGCCTCGACCGGTACCGTGCGCTTTAACGGCAACGTCGGTTTCGATTCCACCGGCGACGCCAATCCCGCAGCCGTCCTGCGCACCACCTATACCAGTCATTACAGCGACGTGTTTGAACCGTCACTCTCCATCTCCGCATTGCGCCTGAATTCGCCCGACTTCAACGGTATGCCGGGCGCCTCGCTGCAAGCCCTATCCGTAACCAGCACCGACCGCTTCGTCTTCGGCGATATGCTGGAAATGAAACTGGGCAGCGAACTCCAGACCATCCAGTTCATGGGCCATGTGCAAGCGTTCAAACCGTTCGGCGCCGCCGATCTGCACGTCTCGCCCAACACTGTGGTCGAATATCAATACGCCAGTTCAGTTCCCGATTCGCGTCTCGAAGACCGCGCCGCTGAGGGTGATCGCTTCGACGCCTCTTCTTCCGATCCCGGCGCGGCCGGCCCGCGCATGAGCATCGTCAACTTCGCGCCTTCGGTTGAAAAGGGCCGCCATCAGGAAGTCTCGATTTCACAACGCGCCGGCAAAACCAACATGCAGGTCGCCTTCTTCTCCGACAGCATCGAGGACCCCGTCCTGACCGGCGTCGGCGATCTCACCGCCGAAACCGGAGACGTTCTTCCCGACCTCTACTCCGGCACTTTCAGTTATCAGGGTAATGACTTTTCGACCATGGGCGTGCGCGCCGTCCTTCAGCGCAAAGTCCTGAATGACCTGACGGCAACCCTCGATTACGCCTATGGCGGGGTTCTGGATCTTTCCAATCCCAACATCGAGCTCCAGGATGCGCGCGATTACATTCGCACCGAGCGCCGTCAGTCGGTCGCCGCCAAGTTCAGCGGAAATATTCCCAAGTCGAAGACGCACTGGGTCGCCTCGTACCGTTACGCGGGCGGCCGCTCGCTAACCCCAGTCGACCTCTTTAATACCTCGCCGGGCGCAGCCGACCCGTACGTCAATCTCTTTGTCCGTCAGCCCATCCCGTCCCGGCTCATCGCCGGACACATGGAACTCCTGGTCGACATCCGCAATCTCCTCGCCCAGGGCTACGTTCCAGTCATCGGCAGCGACGGACGCACCGTCTACCTGGTCCAATCCGCCCGATCGATCCGCGGCGGCCTGGCTTTCAACTTCTAAAAACACACGGGTGCGAACAGACCCCTGCGATCGCCCCCTGCGGTCGGGGTTCCCAGCACAGCGCGGGTTTTGTCGGCACGGGTGACATGCTGATCGGCGAGTGAAACGCCCGCCAGCTGACGCGGTGAGCGTTCCAAATTCCCTTCGTCAAAAATCACTTACCTTTTCCGCACACTCGTCTATAATGCCCCAACTTAAAAATGCACCTTCGAGCTTGCCGGTGGCGGAGCCCATCTGTTTCCCGTCGCGGCCAAGGAGAACCGTCCATGAAGTCGCGCTATTTAGTGGTCTGCATTCTTTTACTCTCAACAGTTGCGCTCGCCCAAACCTTTCGTGGAACAATTCTCGGCACCGTGACTGACCCATCGGGCAACTTCATCGCTGGCGCCACGGTGAAAGTGCGCAATGTTGGCACTGGTCTGGAACGCACCGTTACTACGGCGGGCAATGGAAGTTACGCGATCCCGGAATTGCCGATTGGTGGTTACAGCGTCACTGTTACGCAGAGCGGCTTCCAGACCTTCGTCACCAGCGGCGTGGAAGTCAACGTCGCCACGGAACGGCGCGTGGATGTGCAGCTCAAGATCGGCCAGGTCAATCAGATTGTCGAAGTCTCGGGCGAGACGCTGCCGCAAATCGAGACCACTTCCGATGATCTGGGCGGCGTCATTACCGCCCAGGTCGCCGAAGAGCTGCCGGTCAATGGCCGCGACTACACCAAGCTCATATACCTCAATCCTGGCGTCGCCGGCTCACCCGACCAGATCTCGGACTCTCCGGGCTCGTTCGGCGAGTTCAGCATGAACGGAGCTCGCGGCCGCTCCAATAACTACCTGCTCGATGGCACCGATATGAATGACGGTTATCGCAACGACCCGGCGATCAACCAGGCTGGCGTCTTCGGAACGCCGGCCACAATTCTGCCGATCGATGCGGTTGCCGAGGTGAATGTGCTTTCTAATTTCGCGCCGGAGTACGGCCGCAATGCCGGCGCCGTCGTGAACATCGTCACCAAATCCGGAGCTAACCAGATTCACGGAACCGCCGGCGAGTACTTTCGCAACGATGCGCTTGATGCCCGCAATTATTTCAACGTTTCTAGCCAGCCGAAAGCGAAGTTTCACAACAATCAGTTCGGTGCTTCGCTAGGCGGACCGATCATCAAAGACAAGACGTTTTTCTATGTCGATTATGAAGGTCAGCGAGAGCCTGTGGGCGTGGTCACGCTTTCCAATGTTCCCACCGGCACAGCCTCCGATGGGTCGCTGAGTCCCAACGACGCTACCGATCCCTCGGGCGTGATTCAAAATTTGCTTGCTCGTCATCCGTGGCCAGCGCCGAACCTCGAAAACCCCGGCGGTGTTTCCAATGCAGGGAAGGCTTCGGTCATCTCTCCCTCTTACAATGATCTCACCAGCTTCATTGCCAAGATCGATCAGAATTTCAATACCAGTAATATTCTCACTGGCCGCTATTACTTCGGAGACAGTATCCAGTCGTTTCCACTGGCTCTTGCCGCGGGCGGAGGCCAGCTTCCCGGTTTTAATACTTTCACTCCAACGCGCGTCCAGCTTGCTTCTCTCTCCTACGTGCACACCTTCGGTACGAATAAGGTGAATGAACTGCGCTACGGCTGGAACCGTTTTGCGGAAGGGTTCTTCCCGGCGGATCAGGCATTCCACCCGAGTTCGATTGGTCTTTGCGCCGCTACGGCGACCGTGGGTCCGGACAGTTGCAACGGAACATCGCCCTACGACGCGGGCTTGCCCGTCATCGAAGTAAGTGGCGTGGCTCAGATCGGCGCCAACAGTGGCGATCCACGTCAGCGCACGGACAGCAACACGCAAGCGATTGATAACTTCTCCTGGAAGCTCAGTAAGCACGACCTGAAATTCGGTTTCGATTTCCATCGAACCACCGTCATCCAGGAATCTTATGACCGCAATTTTCGCGGCAAGCTGGAATTCAGCCTAGCCGACTTTCTCGCCGGCACCATTGATGACGGTTATCAATACTTCGGCAACACCGACCGTCACACCTATGAAAACAACTTTGGCTTCTATGCCCAGGATAGTTTCCGCGTCACGCCGCGCCTCACTTTCAATTACGGCTTCCGCTACGACTACATGGGCGTCATCGGCGAGAAGAACAACCTTCTCAGCAACATCACCAACCTGGATCTCACCGATGAAACCTTCACCCTTACTCAGGTTGGTCAGCAAGGCTTGAGCAGCCTCTACAATCCCGATAGGAAGGATTTTGCGCCGCGCGTCAGCATCGCGTGGGACGTTACCGGAAAAGGAAAAACCGTAATTCGAACCGGTTACGGCGTGTTTTTCGACGCCTCCTCGCAGGATATGGTCAACGGACACTTCCCGTATTCTCCGGCGTTTGATCCGGGACCGGCCTACAATAACGCAACGACCATTCCGGCGGCATATCAGATCCTGTCTACAGGTCTCGCCAGTAACACAATTAACTATGGGATCCCGATCTACCAGCCGACCACGACCTGCAATTACGAATGTGACAGCTTCGGTTTTGATCGCAACATCAAAACGCCCTACATGGAGAATTACAACTTCAACATCCAGCACCAGATCACGAGCAAGACAGTACTTCAGGTCGGTTATGTTGGCTCTCAGGGCCATCGCCTCTGGAGGTTTTTCGATCTCAGTCAGCCGAACACTGCGACCGTAACCGCCAGTGATCTGGCGCTCGCCGCCGTGAGCAACTACTCGTTTACCGATTCGCTGGGAAACGTTCACACGGGGCCGTGCGTCACCGCGGGCGTGGCAACGGGCGGGCCGGGCTGCATCACCGGAGATTACGGAGTTACGCGTAATTACATTCCGAAAAATCCCTACGGCACGTTCTACCTCTTGCAGGAAAACTCGACGGGCAAGTCCAACTACAATGCACTGCAGCTTAGCTTCCGCGTGAATTCGTGGCACGGGATAACGTCGGTCGTGAACTACGTTTATTCGAAATCTCTGGATAATTCCAGCGATGGTGAAGACTTCGAACCGAATGCCGCACAGCCGAACGACAGCAACAATCCGCAGCTCGAGTACGGGCCCTCGAACTTCAACATTCCGCAGCGGCTGACCTGGAACTTCTCCTATGATCTGCCGAAGATGGGCGGCGACTGGCAGCGATTGAAAAACGGCTGGGGCTTCGACAGCGTGCTGAGCCTGCAGGAGGGCCAGCCCTTCCAGTTGAACTACAACTTCGAGGGCGACTATAGCGGCGGCGGCAATGGATTTGACCGCCCCGATGTCGTGGGTCCTATCAGGTACTCGCACAATCCCTTCAATTACCTTGACCTGAGTTCCTTCGCGATCCCGTGCGAGCTCACAACCATAGCAACGACTCCGGATCCCAACGGCACGGGGCCCACGGGCTCAGCGCAGGATTGCATCCCGGGCACGCGACACTACGGCGATGAAGGACGCGATTCCCTGCATGGTCCTTCCTTTAAAGAATGGAACTTTGCGATTTTCAAGACCACGGCGATTACGGAAAGGCTCAGCATGCAGTTCCGCGCCGATTTCTTCAACCTGCCCAACCATCCCAACTTTGCAAATCCGTTTTTGCCCTCCTATATTGCCGACGCCGGCTATGCGGGATTTACGAGCGGGAGTGTGAATGGAGTCAGCCGGGAAATCGGTGCTGGGCCCTATCCGATCTCCGCCACCGGCGACGTCGGCATCGGCAACCCATTCATCGGAGGAGGAGGTCCGCGCGGAATTCAACTCGCGCTCAAGTTCACCTTCTAGGCTGAGTGGACCTTGCAATCCAAAGCCGGCGTGCCTTTGCCTGACTGGATGCGCATTCGGAGTCAACGAAAACGTTAACTGAGAAATGGGGAACTCGTTTTGGAACGTCGCCGCCAAGTCCGCAAGCCGATCGAACTCCCGGTAAAAATCCGCCCCAACGGCGGTCATGAGCCCGAGCATTCCGGTCTCACGCGCGACCTGACCAGTTCCGGCATCTTTCTCTATACCAACTCGGCCCTACAACCCGGAGCCAAGCTGGAACTGGTCCTGATGCTCCCGCCGGGTCTGGGCTTGGGCGATGGCGGTTGGACCCTCTGCCAGGCATCGGTAGTCCGCGTCGAGCCCTCCACCGGAAAAAGCATAGGAGTAGCCGCCACCTTGGACAAAATCGAACGTCTCCCGGAATTACTCTGAGGTCGCGACTAAGTGGGGGATAAGGATTCAATCGGACCGGATGGCAAATCCGGAGCGATAAGGCGAGGCGCTTGCGAACGACTGGCAATGAAGGACGCCTCTCAATAAGGACGGCCCCTCAATGACGAGTGATGGACGGCAAGCCGCTTTCTCAAATTGATCAACCCTCGAAAATAAATCGCCTGTTTTCAAGAAAATGCTTCCCATTGCCCCAACCTCGGTGCAATAATAGCCCGCTTAAAATCACGCATGAAATTGCTGATCAAACTCCGGTAGGAATGCGGCATGTGGATTGAAAAACTCGCCCACGGAATTCTGGAAGTGGACACGGCGATTGGGCCTCGCTACTTGCAACCGAATCTTCTCGAGCGCGCGCTGCTCGTATGGACGTTCCGAAATTTCTCCTCGCTTCCGCAGGAGGTGCTGCGGGCAAGTGAGCGCCGGTTAATCGACCGCCTTTGGAACCAGAATCGTTTCATTTCTCGATCCATGGCGGACGCGAACGACACGCCGATCATCGGAAGAGTCGAACGCAGAGCGATAGCCACGGTCGAAGCCCTGCCAAAGCGCAAGCCGGCTACGGCATCCCAGCCAGCCCTGGTCGATGAAGGACGAGAAGCGCTCTCGGCTTAAAGTCACGTCAGATTGTAGCCGTCTTCTTCTGAAGCGATTGTGTCTTGGAACGATTGTGTCTTGGAACGGCTGCGTAGAGCAGTCTTGGGTCAAGGATGTTTGCTTAGAGCAGCCTTGGCCTGGAGCAACCTTGGCCTCAAGCAACCTTAACCGAAAGCGATTGCAGCCTGTAGCGACTGCTGCGAAAGCGACTGCGCCTCCACCGATTTTCCTCTAGCGATCGCGTGCCTCTAACGATTGCGCCGGTAACGATCGCGGCGGAGATTTTGTTCGCGCTAAGTCCGGTTCGTTCCCACGCAAAATACGATTTCTGCACAAACAGAATATCGGCTCGGACGGCTTTCATAATCCCGATGATATAATCAAAATTCTCGCGAAGACCTCTTCCGCAGCGGGCGCGTAGCTCAATTGGCAGAGCAACTGACTCTTAATCAGTAGGTTGTAGGTTCGATTCCTACCGCGCTCACCACTCTTTTCAATGATTTACCTCAAATAAGCCCGCACGGAAGCACTTTTGACGCGGTATTGAAAAGGCGCACGTTAGCGCACACCGTTCCGAAGCGTACGGCACACTTACGGCACACCTGCCAGTCGTGAGGTCCCGACCTGCATCGTTGACGGGTAGGGGCAGCACCAAATCTAGCCATCCATTCGCCGCCGTTTGTGGGCGGAGGTTGTCCGGGTGAAATCACGGCTCTTAATGTTGTCAACTTTTACCACATGTGTGGTAGACTATTACCACATGTTTGATCTTCGCTCCAAGGCACGCCAGCATCTGCTGGCCTATTATTTTACGAACCCCACAGCCCGCCACCATCTGCGGGACCTGGCGGAGCGGCTGGCCATTGATCCGTCTAACTTGTCGAAAGAGTTGGGACGCCTGGAGCGCGAGGGGCTATTCGCGTCGGAAACGAGTGGCCGCCAGAAGTATTTTCAACTGAACCGGGAGTATCCGCTTTTTGCAGAAGTGCGCAAGATCGTTGCGAAAACTATTGGTGCGGCACCTGTGATCGCGCAGTCTCTCAAGAGAATTGCGGGAATAGACAAGGCATATCTGTACGGCTCGTTTGCAAGCAACCAGCAGGACGCTGCCAGCGATATAGACTTGCTCATGATTGGTGCCCCTCGCGAAGAAGTCTTGGCTCAGGCCATGCGAAAGCTTGAGCGGCAACTCGGGCGCGAAATCAACTACACGGTCCTCACGCCGAAGGAATTCCAGTCGCGCCGTGCTCGAAAGGATGCCTTTCTGGAAGACGTCTGGCACAATAAGCGTGTTCCACTCATAGGTGCAGATGAAGAAGCTAAAACCACACGTCGTTGACTGGGCGCAGATCGAACGATTTCTCGCGAGCGCCGACAAAAAGCTCGCCTCTGCCCGCAAGATTCTCGCCTTTGACGAAGAAGCTTGTCTTCAACAAGCCTACGAAGCAATGCTCAAAGCTTCGCTGGGGTTCATGTTCAGCCATGGATTCCGAGCGAGAAGTCAGTCTGGGCACCACATCGCTATCATCGATTTCGTGCGCTCGCGCATCGACAAGAAACATGCTGGGCTGCTGGTCGTCTTTGATCGTCTCCGCCGAAAGCGCAATCTGGCCCTCTACGACGACACGGGGTTTGTTTCTCAGCACGATGCCGAACAAGCTCTCGAATCCGCGCGCGACTACTTGGATGTGATCCGAGCCGATATCGAAGCCAGAAAGCCCTGAATCAGGGGATCGATACTCGATGCCGAAATTTTGCTTCAATTGCGGGGCTGCTTTGGCGGATCGGGCTGCGTTCTGCTCGGCCTGCGGAACTAGCATGGAGCCGGAGCGGAGTGCCGCATTGAAGCCGTCGAGAGAACCTCAGTACAACATAGTCGGAGCGGCGATGAATCCAGCCCAACAAGAACCAGCCGTTCGCATAGAACATCCGCCAAATCGGAAGGGTAACGTCTTTTATGAGATCGGCCATGCGGTTGGCAAGCACCCCTTCATCAGTGTCTTGGTGATAATTGTTTTGTGCTTGTTGGTTTCATACAGCCCGACGCCTACCCAGCAAGCGGCAACAGGGCGGTCTGTAGCCGCATCACGAGTCAACTCAGATTGGCGGGTAGTATCGGTAGAAAGCCGCTTGATAGATTCCAGCGATGTGGTTTCAAAGTATTCTTGGAGAATCACAATCCAAAATGACTCATCTGAATTGTGCGGCTTCCAAGGAGAAATAGAGTTTCTAGACGCAGATGGATTTGTTGTGGATCGCAGCCCAGCGGCCGACAACTCTCGTCCGGATGCCTTGTTCACAAAACGAGACGGCTTCGTTCAGAACGAAATATTTCGCCTTTTAGTTCCTCCCAAATCCTCGCGGACTTTCAGCGGGACGGCATATGTAGCTGCCGCAGCCGCAGCAAAGGTTTCCAAAACCACTGCGGTAATTCACAAGGAAAGCGAAAATGAACTCCCAGCAGAAAATTAAGGGACCAATTCCCTTTAGCAGCGCACAATATAGGCGTGTGGTCGAGGGCGGCGCGGTGATGGGCGTCACTTCAACCGTCCCTCTGTGACGTGCATCATCGCGCCGAGAACGTCCGAGTGGAACAATTGTGCTGAACCGTGTAAGCAACGAGGGCACCGTCGATGCCAACTTTTTGTTCCAATTGCGGGGTTGCTTTGGCGGATCGGGATGCGTTCTGCTCGGCTTGCGGAAATCCTGTGGAGCCGGGATGGGGGGTCGCCCCCGTGAGGCCGTTGAGCGAGCCACGATACAGCATCGTAGGAGCACCGATAAGCCCAACCCAAGAAGAATCAGCCGAGGATGGCGCAGAACATCCGCCAAGCCGCCGGAGTACCTTTCCCATGAACATCAAGCTGGTTCTTTTGGGCGTCGTGGCGCTGGTGTTCGGTTGGCACATGCTGCTTTGCCTCACTCACTGGTCTGGTACCTTGTGTGAGGATGTGTTGTTTGGAGCAGCATCTCTGTCTAATGGCGAATGTCGGTTGTCGGTGTCGGTGACGGCAAACCCATTCACGGATGTTATTACAATGCGATTTCCCAGTCCGGCCCAGTTTGGGATCACAGATAGAGCAATGGCGGAAGGATGGCGGGTAGGGTTCAGGGCCAGCGCCGCAGAGTCCGCGGAGAACGTGGCTCACCATTGGGTGCGGGACAACTTCGATCTGTACGCCATGCTGTTGCCTTACAGTGTAACGGTTGAGCAGGCCGAGGAGCGGCCAGCGCAAGCACCCGATATGCCCCGTCCCGCATCTGCCGCTCATGATAGCGGTGTTGGCGCACGTGACGACTGGAAGCAATGGGAGACACGCTCCCCCGCTTTTGATCTGGATGCTCATCTCACTCATTCGCTTGCAGACGCGCCCCTTACAAGCAGCGAACGCTCGCAGATATACAAAGTGATTGACGATAAGACCACGCACGAGTCCTCTACCGATAGCCAGCGCGAAGAACAAGAAACGATGATGAGTGCTCGGGTTGGATTCATCGGGTTGGCGGAGGACGGTAGTCAGCAGGTTTTGGTGAAAGGGCCAGAGTCACCGGACTTCTGCGGTGCCAGTGGAAACTGTCCGATATGGATTTTCATTCGTCGCAGCGGTCGGCTGCAACTCGCACTTGAAACGGGTGGCCAGGTCCTCGTTCTGAGAGCCGCGTTCAGCCAAGGTTTCCGGGACTTGGCGACAGGATGGCATATGGGCGCAGGAAAAGAAGATTTTTCGGTTTATCGTTGGAATGGCGCTGGATACGACGAAGTAGATTGCTACGAGGCGGACATTAATTCTAACCCGCCATTGATCACGGATTGCAAGAAGTGAGCCAGAGAGAATGAGGTCGAAAAAGAGCAAATGAACACTGCTGGCAAGGTAATTTCTCTGCACGGCTTGCTGTTCTTCACAGCTTGCTTCGCACTTGGCCAAGCCCACCAATGTCCAATCGAGGCTGTGAAGGTCGTTCCTCACGTTTACACTTTTCGCAGATCGGGTCCAGAACCAAACGGCTGGAGACCGTTCAACGTAATGGCCATCGACCTAACGGTACGCAACGTCAGCGACAAGAACGTAAGCGTGATGTGGTTCGATTTCCAAAACCCTCCCGATTACTCTTTGTTCGGCAGTTGGTATAGCGGCGTACACGCTGCGTTGAATCCCGGCCAGGAGGCTAGCGTTTATTTTGATAATTATGGCCGCTTCATGGACCTAGGGCAGCGTTCGTTCAAGACTGTGAAGTTGGTTCTGACAAAGATTCAGTATGCAAATGGCATGATTGCTGACCTCTATTCCTGCGACCTAGGGACGACCCCAATACCACCTCCGTTTCAGCCGCCAAAGGCGCAACCGGATTCACCTGTGTTCAGTGTAGGCGGTGACGTCTTGCCGCCTCGGCTGCTGGAGTCACACATGCCCACTGTAACTGCCTACTTGGGACCAGAGTCTTTCCGTCACCCCACCAGATCGAAACAAACAATGACATTCTCGCTAGTCGTAGGTGAGGACGGCGAACCTCGGGACATCAAAGTTACGCAAGGGACGCTAGCTGACAATGTAGACGCGAAGGCGAAGGAAGCCCTTAGTAAATGGTACTTCGCTCCGGCCATGAAGGACTATAAACCAGTGGCGGTACGAATTGAGGTCTCATTCACCGTAGAGCACTCTCCGGGCGGAGTTGGTTGCGGTGCATCGTGGCTTTACGGACAGAACAACTGACTACTCGCTCGGAACGGCATAAGCCTCACTGTCCGACGATGGCAGCTTCTATCGGATTGTTCGCGTCCCAAAGTGGGCGATCATCCGCAGCTCTTTGGTAGATGAGCCTTTGACGGTGGCCGCAGTTCCCCCTGTGTCACTGCGCGGGATAAGAATTTGGGAGTAATGTCAGATTCAGCCTGGGCAACCCAGTCCTTCCATCCGAGATCGACAAAGCGAGATGGACGAGTGCGATAGTTCTTGATCGCCCGCATTGCCCTGGACAGCTTTTCTATGTGTTCTTTCTTGCGTATACGGCTCTGTACTGCTCCGCCGGCGCATTTCCGGGAACAGAACACGGAATTCCGTAAACTCTGCTTAATGTAGTAGAGCCCACACTTCAGACATGGACCGCCGAGCTTTTCGCAGCCCGAACTCATAATCAGGCGACCAAAGTAGAACGCAGCTACGTCCCGGAAGTTTTCGCCGGTGGGTGATAGCGATACGTATGCGCGTCCGCTGCCGTTCGGAGGAGACAGGTGCCACTCGAAGACCCCCTTAACATCGCCGAGCGTCATCCTGTCTTCGAGCGGCACCAGCATCCTAGGTGGACCGGGTATCTTGGACGGATCGCGGCTCGCGTCGTTCCAAGCTTTCGCCGACTCCTTCCACGCTCTGACAGACTCCTTCCACGCCCCAACCGCCCGCAACAATCGTTGATGGTTGGCCGCGGTCATCCTTGGGTTCGCTTTCGTGCCATGGTTCAGAACATCCACAGTTTGCTGTAACACTCTCGCCGGGTCTTCCTCGCGGAGTAGCGGAATTACGGGCTTCCGTTTCATGAAATTAATGTAATACGTTGTGTCGATGAACGCACGACCATAACGTTGACAACTATCCTCCCATGTCCGACACTTTCCCTGTAAGGAGCAAACAAGCGGTGGGACCCAAAAGGTACCCATGACGGTACTTTTCAAGTTTGCTCTCGCCTGCTCGCCGCTGATTACCCGTCCGTCTGGTGTCGCTGCTATGTGGAGCCGTGCTAGGCTGCACCATGATATGGGCAAATCGAGGTATTTAAAATGGAGTTTCTATACAGATTTCGTCGAACGGAACAGTTGGTCGGTAAAGACAAAGAGCTTGAGAGGCAAGAAATATATTTCCCATCTCCAGAAGAGCTCAATGATCCCGTCGAGGGATTCAAAGATATGTTTTGGCTCGGCGACGGGATCGTCTGGAAAAATCTCATAAAGCACTATCTGCTGTGTCTCGAAAGCATCTGCGAGAAATTCTTGATTGATGGGGAAAATCTTCTTATCGCACCCGTCAACATACCCGTATTCAAAACGGCCAGTGACTTTCCAACGTCAGCGTATCAAGGCTTGTATCGAGAAATCTGTGAACTGTTCTTCAAGAACGAATTGGCCGCGCAATGGCCTCAGCTTCTTGCGTCGCGGGCGGGTCCAATCAGGCAAAACGAGCTTTATGCTTACCTCGGCAGCCTGCACATATACGCCCTCAATACGATATTCACGGTCTATGAAAATCACGAGTTCATGCCAAGACGGCCTGACGACGATCCCTTCCGTCGTTTTGAGATAAGGGACGTTATAGGCGAGGGCGTGAAATGGGCGAACAGCAAGGAAGCAGAGCGGCCAGACGTCGAAGACGGAATCGAAAGACTTCACGCGACGACCAGACATTTGTCTGCTCAGGCCAATTTGATAACAATGTATAACGCGCCGACAGAAACAATTGCCCAGAAGAATCGCAGGATGCTCTTCGGAAGGTTTCCAGAAGAATATTTGAAATCCTTGGAAAGGCTTGTCCATCCTCCGTGGTACACAGCAACTTTCACTGGCAATTTCAACAACCCCTCGATTTGGGGACACTATGGCGATGGGCACAAGGGCGTCTGTCTAAAATTCCGAGCGAATACGATCAACAGTGAGCCACACATAAGGCTGCACGGCATCGATTACCAGTTTTACAGAATCAAATATGCAAGAAAGTATCCGGAAATCGATTTTTTCAGATCGCTCGGTGTGCCCCCAATTCCCGCCTTGAATCGGTGTTGGTATTTTGACGAGCATAAGAACAAAAGCTCTTGTGCCGACGCTCTTTATGACGATGAAGATGCTTGGAGAAAAAGTTACTGGGCTACTTTTCACGAAGGGATCACTACGAAACTTGAGGATTGGCGTTACGAGGACGAGTACAGACTAATTCATACGCCTGGAAAAATCGTCATGGAGAAATCAGAGCGCAAGCTAAAGTACCGATTTAGCGATCTTGAGGGGATTGTGTTTGGCATCAGGACTCCTGAAGATGCCAAAAGCGAGATTATCCGCATAATCGAGGAAAAATGTCGCTCAGAAAGCCGAACAGATTTCAAGTTTTATCAGGCTTTCTATTCAAGAAAAGACGCGCATATCGATGCGGCAACAATGCTGCTCACATTTAATCAAGCCAAATGAAGAAATAAATCTATGCCATTCAGCATGAAACTTTGGCAGGTCCAAGGAAAGGATCTGCAGGAAATCAACCGCGAAGCATTGAACGACGAACAGCGACTAGAGGATTGGGTTGTCAAAGACCCGAACATCCTCGGAATCGACGTGCTGCTCGTCGGGAGACAGGTGACGACGGCCAGCCGTGGGCGTATTGACCTACTAGCCATCGACGGCGAGGCGAATCTCGTGGTGTTGGAGTTGAAACGCGACAAGACGCCGCGTGAGATCGTCGCGCAGGCACTCGATTACGCATCGTGGGTAAAAGACCTCTCCTATGAGCAAATCGAGACAATCACAAAGGACTTTACCGGGAAGCCGCTACCGCAGGCGTTCAGTGACCACTATGGTTTTTCCATTCCGCAGACAGTGAATGGGAGTCACTCAATGGTTATCTTGGCTTCCGAGTTGGATGACTCATCTGAACGTATCGTGGAATATCTTGGGGAGCAATATGGAGTGCCGATCAACGTGCTTTTCTTTACGTTCTTCAAAACGGCATCCGGCGAGTTTGTTGGGCGCGCATGGCTGAAAGACCCAGAGGAAATGCAGGAGCGAACGCAGGCACGCAATCAAGCGCCGTGGTCGGGCTTTTACTTTGTGAATGTGGGCGAGGGCGAACACCGCAATTGGGACGACTGCCGAAAGTACGGCTTTCTTTCTGCGGGCCAAGGCGAAAAATACGGCAACGCCATGAAGAAATTGAAGCTAGGCGATCTCGTCTTCGCCTACCTGAAGGGACTTGGGTACGTCGGCTTCGGGGCGGTCACACAATCGGCAGCGATGGTTCGCGATTTCGCGCCGGATGGCTTCGACAAAAAGCTGCTCGATTTGCCGCTCAAGCAGCCCCGCATGAGCGACAACAAAGACGATCCAGCATTATCTGAATGGGTGGTCGGAGTAAATTGGGAGAAGACTTTCGAGCGCGACGGGGCAAAGCGTTTCCAAGGCATCTTCGCCAATCAGAACATCGTTTGCCAACTGCGTGATGCAGCCACTGTTGATTTTCTTCGCAAGGAATTTGGCATTGTGTCTTGAAGAAGGCTGTTGTTCATTCGCTGCATCCCGATGCGCTTACTCATTGGGCAGCATTTTTCGCGAGGGGAAGGAGTGGCTGCCAGAGGACGCTTTGCGCTGCCTTCGGCAGCGGGAAGAGAGTCTTAACTAACCCTTCTCCATCCAACCTTCCCAACCCTGGTTTGACCGCATCGCTGGAGCTGGCCCCCCGGTGTCACAGGGGCCAGCGTAGGCGATGCTTTGCGGGCGTGGTTTATCGTCCGCATTCGCGATACGGCCAGCGGCGGCTAGATGAAAGCGGAGGGCTTGCACGACCTGTTGCCACAGATTCTCCGTGGCGACGGGCGGGCCTGCCGGAGCGCGCGGCGAAAGGATACAGTTTGCCGCGTAGAGCATTGGCATCAAAGGCTGATTCCTAGTCCCAGCCCGTGATCTTGTTGCGGCCCGATCTCCCGCTGCGGGGCGATGGACTGCTCTTGCTTCATCTCGGGTGTGTTGGCGCTGCGGTGAGAAACATCATGCCCGAGCGCCGCACCCAGTTTCTGGCGGTCGTTGGTAAACAGTTGTGCATCGTAAGCGCCACGCGAGACGGCGACGTATGCCATACGGTGGTTGAGCAGGTCTTTTGCGTCTAACTCAGTATCGACGTGAATCAGCACGCGGTCGGCGGTCTGTCCCTGGCTGGAATGACTCGTCACAGCATACCCGTGATCGAGATGCGGATGTAAACGTGGATCGAGAATAACGGTGCGGCCTCCGTCCATCTTCAACCTCAGCCGCCCGTCGTAGTTCTGGCCGATGCTCTCCACTATACCCAGCTCACGGTTCGCCAACCTTAGCTCGCGCGAGGGCGCGGTGAGCTGCACGCGGTCTCCGATGGAAAACACTCGTTCCTCGTCCCGATATACGGAGACGCCCTGCTGTCGGCGTGGATCGTACGTCCTCTTCGTGCCGTCCTTCAGCTCGACCGTGAGCCGGTTGCTGGGAGCGTCTATGCTTTTCACACGGGCGTATTCGCCTTTCCCGATGCCGGTCTCCTTCGATGCGCGTGAATAGCGCAACACATCGCCCACGTTGTACCGCTCGGCCCATGCGCGGTCCGCTCCGGTGAGGTCTTGACGCGGCACCAGCACGTGAGTGCGGCGCTCTTCGCTTGCGACCACTCCCGTCGCTTGCAATGCCGCGTGGATCGCCTGATTGATCTCCGCACGGGAACGATTGTCGGGCGAAACGACCAGCGTGTTCTCGGGCGACTTTGCATGCTCCTTCGCGATCTCCGCAATGCGTTCGTCGTGGTCTTTAACCTCATGGATGCGACCCTGCCGCTCCAACCCGGCAACGGCTTCTCCCACCTCACCCCGCGCAAGCTGTTCGACCACCTGTTTCAACTCGGGGTCTTTCTGGCGCACAATCTCTTCGAGCTTCACCGTCTTCATGCCCGCTTCCTGAAGCTGCGCGAAGATGCGACCGGCTTCCACCGATTCATGCTGGCGCGTGTCGCCCACCAACAGAACGCGGTCGTTCGGATGCAAGCGGCTGACAAACTCGTGCATTTGTTTTGTGGATGCCAGCGAACTCTCGTCCACCACATAAAGCCGGAGTTCTTCCGTATCTAAACTCTGGCCTCGGGCAAGATGGGCCTGCAAAGTCATGGTCTCGATCCCGGCCTCTCCCAGCGTTTGCGTCGCGCGGGACGTGGGCGCAAAACCTTCCACCTTGTACCCGGCCCACTCCGCGCCCTCGCGCACCACGGCCAGCGTCGTCGTTTTGCCCGTGCCCGCGATTCCATCCAAGCCAACGATTTTCTCGCGTGAGAGAAATAACCTGTCAACCGCCTGGCGCTGTACGGCATTCAGCTCCGGGTGCCGTTGTTCAGTTTCAATACGAATTCTTCCCGGAACCATCATCGGATCGTCATAACCGCGCCTGTTGCCCGCTTGCATGTGGGCGATGGTCTCGCTCTCCATGCGCAGCATCGTGGCGGTCGTGAACGGCTGGCCCGCCCCAGTGTGTTCGACGGCCCGGAACTCACCCGCCTGCACTCTGCACTCGAACTCCCGCTGCACTTGAGCAAACGTGACTTGCCCCATCCCACGGTTGAGCGCCGCTTCCAAGATGTCGCGCCGGTCCGCAACCGCCGACCGCTCGAACACATGATCGCGGGCGTAGGTCACGGCCCGCTGCACCGCCTGCTCGGGCGAGTAGTCGTGCCGCTGGCGCTGTTCCTTCTCGTGCTCCCGCGCTTGCGCTACGACCCTGTCCGCTTGATGGCCATACTGCGCGGCCAGTTCATGATGCCGCCGCAGAACTTCTTCCGGCGACAGCAGTTCCTTGCGATCGCGTGTGTGGTGAGCGGCGATCTGAGCCGCTGCCGCTCCGTCGATGCCTTGCTCCCGCAGATGATCTTTGATCTGTTCCCGGCGCGGGCTGGAAGCCTCCAAATACTCCTTCGTGTAGCCCCGGATTTCCGGCTGTCCATGCTTGCCGCGCTCTAATTCGTAGCCCAGCCTTTCCAGACGCAGCGCAAGATCTGATCGGTAAACCGCTGTGGTGTAGCGTTGGGACACAAACATCTCGTGCGGCTGCAAAGAGCGTGTTTCGCCGTTCTCCCGCTCGGTCACATTGAAGATCACCGCATGAGTATGAAGCTGCGGGGCAGCGTAGCCATCGACGGGCCGCGCGGTGTCGTGCTCAAAGGTGGCGGCGATGAATCTTCCTGTTGTCTCCGGGGCGTGGACATTGCCAATCCGCGCCTGCGTGTACCGCTCCAACTCAGAGAGCGCAACGCGGACGCTCTCCCGGTGCGCCTCCCGCACTCGGTCATCGCCGCCCACAAGCGCAGTCAGAGAAACCGATTTCGGCGCGGAGAACGTGGCATCCCATCCGGCACGGTGTTCGGCGCTGGTCACCTCTTTGCCGAATTTTCCTTCATAGGTTCTCGAAACCTGATGCCGGACAAGCTGCTCTTCGGTGTGCGGATGCTGGCCTTCGCTCAACCGCGCGAAATGTTCGGAACCGACTGCACCATGCAAGCCCCATTGCTCGATGAGCCTGCCCTGCCACTCGCTGTGGCCTTGCTGATCGCGGCTCCAATAGTTCTGCGCCTGCGCGGCAAACTCCCGCGCATGGTAAGTACGCGCCTGGCTGGCTGACAAAGGCTTCGAGATCGTGAGCATTTACTCCACCAGTTCCTCAACGTCGGTAATCAGCACGGTATTCGGGATGTGCGCCGCAAGAAGACAAAGTTCAGTCCAGCTTTCGGATTCCTGAGATGATTGTGCTCGCCAGAGAATTGCCTTTTTCTTGTTCTCTCGACAAAACGCTGCTGCTGCGTCTCTCCTCTTGGGATAACGTCCGCGATTCCATTTGACGATTAGATTACAGTTGTCAACAAGATTGACGACATCCTGTTCGCTCACCCCGAAGAGGTCACACGTCAGCAAGTGGGAATACGTATGCCCGTGGGGCTTCTTCGCGAAGACCAATGCTTCATCTCTGGACAGGGCAAAGTAGATTCCGTCGGCGATCTTCTGATGGCTATGATTGCTCGCTCGTGTGAGAAATGCTCCCTTCTCAACGGGATCGTGTGCGCTGTGGACCAAACGAAGGACTTTCATCATTTCCTCTCTGTTAGCGTTGGTGCCTACGTGATGTTCACTCAATGCCATTGTGCTCATCCCAGGCAAATCCCTCTTTCTGCCTCCCATTGGGTGCGCCAAAGAGCGGGAGCACCGGCTGGCGGGGCGTCTTCAGCGGCTCGGCGGGAGCGGTGGCTGGCTCTGGTGGCGGCGGCTTCAGCGCAATCTCAGGCCTCCGCTGCTTCCAAAATTCCGGTAGGCTGAATCGCATTTTGCCGATCTTTTTTCTCCATCTCTGCGGCCAACTTGTCGGAGGTTCGCCCCATTTGATCCTCTCCAAATCCCACTCGTCATAGGCGTTCAGGCCCCGCAATATACCTCCTCCCGCCAGTAGAGAAAAGAACATCGCGGCTCCCCACAGCAGCGGCGTCAATAGCAATCGCCAGATGCTCTTTCCGTCATAGAACTGCGCCTCAAGAAACGGTTGGAGTCTGACGGTTTGGAGCCATTCATCCGGCCCCTGTAGCAAGCCGGTCCAACCGGCCTGCCGCGCCGCTGGCGAAAGCTGCATCGGGATTCCACGGTCGTCGCCCGCAGTTGCCGGAACCACGTCGGCATCCGTAGCCAATTCCTGTTGCTTGTGCGGTGCGGTCTTGTACAACCATCGGACTTCGGTACCCGCAGCCGGGTCAGTTCCAAACAAAGCGCACCTCAAATAGCTTCCAAGGTAGTAGCGTTGCATGGGCGTCCAGACCAGCCAATTACACAGAAACAACGCCCCGGAAAAGGCCAGTATTGCCATCGCAGGCAGCCACGGAAAACGTCTCGGAAACGGCAAGTCATTCATGGTTTCCGTCCTCGTTCCATGCCCTGCGGTGCGAGAAAATCGGCGAGCAATTTGCGAGCCTGTTGGAGCTTGCGCGCATCGGCTTCGTCGCGGATTTTGAGGATGGAATCGGGCAACATTTGTCGGCCTTCCGATGCCGCTTGAGCGCCAGCATGGAAGAGATTCAGAAGGGCATAACGCACTGCCCAAACCTCGGCCAACACCAATTCAGCAGGGTCGGCGGGACGCTGCCGCGCGGCGTGCAAAGCAGTCGTGCGTAGCCATTCGGAGAGCGCCTGCCCCGCGCTTTCGGCGGCAGTTTCGATCTCGGAAAGTTCCTCGGGAGTCAGCCGCGTGGCGGCTGTTTTTGTGCGGAATCCGGACTTCGCCTCTTCGCCAAATGGCAGACTGGACTGAGGGGCGGCTTGAATGCGACGAATACTCCTTGAGGAAGCCGCCTTGTTGCTCATACCGCGTCCTGCTCTGCCGCCGTCAAGCGGCGAAATGCTGGTTTACAGAAAGTTCTTGCGCTTCAACGCGTTTACCGGATCGACGCCAGAAGCACTTTGTCGCAAAATCCAGTTATCGCTTCCTACCACGAACATTTTCACTAACTGATCCAATCTGCTGATACCGTGAACGTTAACCTGCGTAAACATCAAACCGCCAATCCGGCGCTCCGCAGTTCCCGTTTGGGGGTGTCGTGTCCACTTTTCTCCCGCTGCAAAGCAGCGTTGTCACTCCCCACACCCGCATAGCGCGCTCAGAATTTCGCTTCGTGCCCACGTTGCGGCGCGAAGCATCGCCTCTCTTACAGCTCGCCATATTCCAGTACCTGCGCCTCCCATGTATGGATCACTTCGGGGGCCTGCCATGCGCGCCGAAACAGATTGCGGATCGACTGCCAGTGTTTCACCGGGAATCTGAAAGCGATTCCGTTCTCCCGCGCAAAGAAGTACACGCCCCGTTCCTCGTTGTCTAAGATCGCCGTGTGCGCGTAGAAATAGTGGCCTTTCCATTGGCACAGATCCCGCGCCAAATCCAGCTCTTCCAGCATCCTTCGGAACTCCGCAATCCTCGGGCATCCCACCACCGGATAGCTCGGGGTAAGCTCTCCCGGAAACTGCAAACGCGGAGAGAAGTCGTTCCCCTCTTCCCGCACCAAATCGAGGCGGTATCCGCCTTCTTCGAACGAGGGCAATGCCAGTTGCACCGCCAGCTCAAAGTCCTCGTCCTCGGTCTCCGCTGGCGGCTTCTCGCGCAGGGGCTTTCGATGAAGGAAATAGTGGCCGCGCGCACACACCTTCCACAGGGCTGACCAGTGCGGCCAAAGCGCCTCGTTCAGCTTCTCGATATTCGAGAACTTCTCCTGGTCAAGAAGGGTGTAGAGATTGCGCACGGCGAGGATCGGTTTGCGCCGCCTTTGGGCTTGGCTCCGCAGCATTTGGATAGTATTAGTTACCACCCGGCGTACGTCGTCGCTTCCAATGTCCTCAGCCTTTGCTTCGGCCTGTTTGTCCCCCGGAAGAGTCATCAGGTACAGGAAGTCCAGCGGGGACTTTTTCGACCTGCGCAGCGACGGCATAAGCCGCAAGGAATGCCTCCAGTATTTCGGCCAGGGACTCGAAGGAAATCTGGCCTTGGGCGGTAGTTCGCGAACGACTCCGCGCCCAGCGCGCAGTAGTGGGCCACCATCGTCCATTCCGCCTGCGAAAGCGAGAGTCGGGCGTCGGCCTTGCCGCGAATTCTCAGCAAGGATTCGGTCGGCTCCAAGAGCAGATTGACCAACTCCAGACGGTCGTCTCGGGCGGACTCAAGCAGCTGCTTTGCCGCCTCCGATGTGGACACGGGGCCACCCGTCTTGAGGGCCATGATTTCTTTCAGCTTGTCGAGCCGGGAGCGCAGGGCATCGGAGATGCGAATGGAGATCACGGGTTGCTGCGCTCGGTGCTGTTTTCTCTGTCTCTGTCATAAAATTATTTTTCTATTACCTCTAGGAACAATGTAACGATACATCTTGACTCTAAGTCTACAAGTGCGCTACTGTCAAGTGCATTGTCGTAGCCCGAGGCCCGCTGCCTCTTCCCGCTTCCAAGGCAAGGCGTGAGTGAGGAGTACGGGACTTTGGTGAGGAGTAGGTGAAACATGTCCCAGCCCATCGCGATGAAAAAACCAGCCATGCCTCATCTCGTTAACACCCGCAACGCTGCGGAGATTCTTGGACGCTCAGCGGCAACCTTAAAGCGCTGGCGCGCTGAGGGAGTCGGGCCGAATTGGATAGAACTGCAAGGTCGGGTTAGTTATGATGTGAATGTTCTTTTGGAGTACATCCAGAAGAACACGCGAGTTGCTTCCGTGCGGGCTGCAATGGAGGAAGCTCGTGAAGCTGTTTAAGAAATCAAAGTCTCACTTTTATTGGTACGACTTCACGGTACGCGGCCAACGCTATCGTGGTTCGACCAAGGAATCGAATTCAACCAGGGCAGCAAAAATTGCTGGTCTGAAACTGGTACTGGCACTAGAAGGCAGCGACCCACTGGACAGGAAGGCTCCGACGCTGCGGGATTTCTCGCGGCGCTTTCTGGAGTGGGTTGACAACGCAAATCTTGAGAGCAAGACAAAACTGTATTACGGGAGTGGCTGGCGGTTGTTGACGAAGGCTCGGGTAGCGGGAATGAGGCTGAACCAAATCAAGAAAGATGACGTTGAAGCGCTGCGGTTCGAGGGGTCTGCCTCCAATACGAATTGCGCTCTTCGGACTCTGCGTCGAATGCTTCACAAGGCAGAAGAGTGGGAACTGGTTCGGAGCGTTCCCAAATTCAGGCTGGTGAAGGAGTATGGCCGGTCGTCTAGGTTGGACGATACTGTAGAAAGGGAGTTGCTCTCCGCCGCCGCGACTTGCAAGTGGCGGAAACGTGGTTTCCTCCTTTTTCGAGACATCGTCATCTTGATGCGAGATACGGGAATGCGGAATGAAAGAGAGCTTTACCGGATGCGCATCGAGAATGTCGATTGGAACAATCGAGTCGTCTTTGTTCCCGATAGCAAGACTCCTGACGGAAGGCGGACTGTCCCGATAAGCGACCGAGCGCTAGACCTGCTCCGGGCACGTTGCGCAGGCAGACGTGACGGATGGGTATTTCCCTCGAAGCGTTCTCGGGCGGGTCATCTCACCACGATGGCGAATCGCTTTCGTGAGGCCAGGGAAAAAGCTGGCCTCCCGGAAGACTTGGTTCTCTATTGCGGCAGACACGACTACGGCACTAGGGTTTTGAAGCAAACCGGCAACTTGAAGGCAGTCATGCTCACGATGGGCCACAAAGATGTGAAAACTGCCATGCGGTATCAGCATCCCGAAGTTGAGGTTGTTCGCCAAGCTCTGAATCAGTCTGGCGGCTCCGCTATGGCTAGGACACAGTAATAAAGGTTACGGCACACTTTACGGCACACCGTAAAAACATCAATTCGGTAAGTCGTTGATAAAGAATGTTGAAACGAAGGATTAGGGCGATACCGAGGATTGACTCTTAATCAGTAGGTTGTAGGTTCGATTCCTACCGCGCTCACCATCTTTTCAGTCACTTGCCGGTTATACTCCGATTGAATTTTCCACTTGGGGAAGGCGCACAACCGACGCGGTCACTCCGCGTCCCGCTATGGAAGCTCCTGCTACTTCCGAGCCTTTACGAGGATTTGAGTGATTCGACCCCCGGTGTTGCGCGGCATGACGGCTTCGCCGGGCTTAATTCGAAATATATGAGCCGGATCCACGCGCATATCGGTGCACCCGATGATGATTGCTCTTACATTCGGCAATGCCCGTGGAAGCGAAGGCATACGTGTGCCCATAGCGGGCTGACGAGCGGCAAAGTCCTTACCGGATTGGGCAAAAGTGGCGCCATTCGCCCGAAGCGAACCCCTGGCTCTTCTCTTAGGAGGTGTTCCGCATGGCATAGAACGTCTATTGCAGCTTCGCGTATTCGGCTTTTGCTGCTTGATAGATCGGAACGTTCGGGTCGGCGCCTTGCCACAGTTTGAGGAAGTCTTTGTAGGCGGCCACAGCGCGCGCATGAGCAGCGTCGGCCTCGGCTGCTTGTAGTGATTTCGATTCGAGCGCGTTGGCACGCGCTACGCCCAGGTGTGCCAGCGCCCCGGTCCAGCAGTTCCATACCATTCCGGTGCGGTCGAGGATCTTCTGAAACTCGCGAGCAGCGGCGCTACCTTCTCCGGCAGCCAAGTATGCCTCACCACGAATGTAGGTGGGATAAAGACAGGAGCCGTTGACCACAAACGGAATTACGGCGAATTCGATTGGTGGAGAGACAGATTTCAAATCTTGGATGGCCTCATTGGGATTTTTTTGCCTGAGTGCCAGTTGCGCTCGAACCGGCGGAAGGAAGATAGACTGCATCTGTGTGTGCAGTGGGAAACGCTGGTTCAGGTCTTCGACCAGCAATTTGGCTTGCGCAGAATCCCCTACCATCGCAAATGCCAGCGCCGCTTCAGCGGAAACTCCAGCGCTTTCCGGATCCAGCTTCCGACCCGCAGCCGCTGCTTGCTTTGCCGCCACCATGTTACCGAACGCCGCTTCGCGAATCGCCGCATTCTCCAGCCAGACAGCTCCGGTTTCCTTGCTGTCGGCATGCATCGCGGAATCGACAGCACGCTTTGTCAGCTCCCGTGCTTTTCCCAGATGGCCGACGTAGGCCTCGGTGTCGGATTCGAGGGAAAACCCATTATTCTCTGCCTGTTTGCCTTCGAACCATTTCTGCTGTTGATCCATCGCCGGGAGATCGCCGGCAATAAAAGCCAGGGCATATTGAGCTTCGCGCAGCACAAAATCATCCAAGCCTCGCGCCTGCGCCTGCTGAATCGTGTGGCGAGCCTCGTCCAAACGCTGAAGGTTAAGCAAGGTGATGGCGAGATTGCCATATCCGATTACGCTCTCTGGCCTGAGGCGGATCTGTTCACGATAACAGTCGGCTGCTTTCTCGTTCTCTCCCTCCTCGTTATAGACAACGCCTAGGCCCGTATAGGCCGGCATGTTCGGGTAACTCTGGATTTCCTCCTGATAGGCTTGCGCCGATTTATCCAATTCTCCGGTTACATTTTCATAATAGATAGTGGTGATCATCAGCTTTTCCAGTCCACCGGCGCGGTCCCGCAACTGAAAGGCCTTGGCGTAATACTCGTTGGCGCGCCCCGTCTCGCCCAAGCCACCGTAATCCACGCCTGCCGCACGATATGCTACGGCAAACCTCGGATCCAGTTCGATAGCTCGCAGATGGTAAGGCAGAGCAGCGGCTTCTCCTTTTTCATTGAGAGCGGTTCTGCCCAGGCTGAACGCTTTCAGCGCCTCGAGCGACGGTGTGGTCGCCTCGACCAACGGAGTGTCAAACCTTTGCACGGTATTCAGGGATTCGCCCAATGCAACGCGCAGCCTGGAAGAAGCATGGCCCAAAACGTTCAGAACTTCGCCCCGGGACGCAGCGGTCCCCTGCTGCTCCGCCAAAGTACGCCCACTCTGGCAATCAACTGCCTTCAACTGCAAGACGTATTCAGAGCCCAGGCTCGCGATGGCTCCGGCGATATAGGCCTTGCTGTCCGCGCGCTGGCAAAGTTGGCGGGCCACTTCGCCGGAAATTTTTGTGGTAGCTGGGAGGGTCATCAGTTTCAAGGTCTTTGCGACCTTGCCATCCGGAAGCACGTTTAAGAAAGGTGACTGCCTCAGAGCCGCCAACAGGGCGGTTTTCAGCGTGTCATCAAATACCTCATCGCCCGTGGTGTTGCTGAAGTCGGCGATTAGAATAGTGTCCTTTTCTGTGAGCTTCTTGATTCCGTACGAACGATAGTAAAGTCCGCCGCCGATGACCATAGCAGACAGTAATCCGGCGACCGCAAAGATCCTTCTGAACCCCTTATTTCGCCGAACAGGCGCTCCACCCTGCCCCGGTGAAGTCGGCTGCCAGCCCGTTTCTGCCTCGGTCTTCTCATGACCAGTGGTCGTCGGCCGTTTGTGGAAGACTGGCACATACCCGCCTTTAGGCAGCTCGATGATGAGGGTATCGTTCGCACCCGGTCCGGCGTAGTACTCCGCCAGCTTCTTTCGCAGCCGGCCCGCCTCAACGCGCACAACTGGATCATCTTTTGGGTCGTAGTCCTGGGGACGGTCAAATACCTCTATCCCGATCAGATACTCCTTGAGCCGCTCTTCGCCGGCCAACGTCTCATCGACAATGAAACGCAAAAATTGGCTTGGCCGTCGCGCATTGAGAAAGGTTGGAGACGCAAGGATGCGTTGGAGCTCTTCTTGAACGCGCGCCGCCGGCATCCGCACCTGGGTTGTATCCCAGGCAGGCTGCTCAGGACTCTCCTTCATACAAATTCACCCCACGCCGACTACTTATGAATCGGCCCAGAAGTCGATGGAATCCTCAAGGGGGGAGGAAGGGTCGGTGCGATCGCTACCTTGCACTTGACCCGTGCAAACGTAAGATATCACGGCTTGATACCGTAACAATACCCCTTCCTACTTGCGCCCGCGCCCGAACCGGTTGCATGCTCCGCGGCGTGAAAGCCTGCGCGATGATCCCTTCCCAGCGAGTGCTTTCCCATATGGATTATTAGGAGAATGGAAATGAACAAGACAATTCAACGCACTACCGGAAAACCTATCTTCGGCGCAACCATCTTGGCCGTGTTCGTGCTCTGCGCATCGGCTGTATCGTTGCAGGCGCAGACCCGCGAAGGGCAAGAAGGAGTAAAACCTGGCAAAGCCGCGCAGTACGTGTACTGGACCAACTCCAACAACGGGACGATCGGGCGGGCCACGACCACAGGTACTGGCGTGAACGAGGACTTTATCACCACCGGCGAAGGGGTTGGCGGCGCAGGGTTGACGGTGGATACCAACTACATCTACTGGACCGGGGCTAATGGCGGATCGGCGACGAATATTGGGAGGGCCAATCTGGACGGCAGCGGGGTGAACGACACTTTCATCACAGGCGCTACGAATCCATGCGGGGTCGCGGTGAGCGCCACGAACATTTATTGGGCCGGTGACTTGGGCAGCTTCATCGGGCGTGCCAATCTCGACGGTAGCGGAGTGAACCAGAACTTCATTGAAACCGGCGGCGGGGTGTGTGGCGTCGTGGTCACGGCCTCCCACATCTATTGGGCGAACTATGAGACCCAATCGATCGGCCGAGCGAAGATCGACGGGACCCAGGCGGACCAGAGCTTTATCAGCGGAGCAGGTTCGGGATCGGGAATCGCGATCCACGGCGGATATATTTACTTCACGTCGAACGGGGGGACGGGAATCGGGCGGGCAAAGGTCGCTGGGACCGACGTGAATCCGAACTTCATCACTGGCCTTAACGGAGAAATTGCGTTCCTGGCAGTCAGCGCGAAGGGAATCTTTTGGGCGGACTGGGGGAGTCGGGGCTCGGGCAGTACGATCGGCCGGGCCAATCTCGACGGAACCGCTGTGAACCAGAGCTTCATCACTGGGACGGACGGCGGCTTTGGCATGGCGGCAACCAAGGGGAACCCATAGGCGGTCGAGAAAACATTCACGAGCGAACTGGCTGGGCCCGACACGACAAGACGCGTGCTTCGGCCCAGTCATGAGCGTCGCCATTGCTATAAAAGCCTGCCTAAACTAGACCTTCGCCTGCTCAGGCTGCTAATCTAAATAACGCACACCAAGGGTGCACCCCGTCCGCGGAAAGGGATCATCCCACCTTTGCACTTCTGGAACACCACAACCCACTCTCTTCTCGTCCGACGAAGCGGATCGCGGACTCTAAAGAAGGAGTGAGTCATGGCTAGTCGAGAACTTCCTGCGCGCCCCAACCTCGAACACCTGAAGAACCAAGCCCGCGCTCTACAGCGGCAGTGCCTTGCATCGGACGCATCTGCGATCGCACGGATTGCTGCATTTGGCATTACTACGACGACTCCAAAGCTTGCCGACGCCCTCCACATCATCGCCCGCGAGTACGGTTTCGACACTTGGCCGGCGCTCAAGCTGCACATTGATGTTGCCTCAGAAGAACCTATTGAAGCGCTTACTGCCGCTATCAAAGCCAACAGCTCTTCACTCGTCTTCGATGTTCTGGTACGTCACCCGTCTCTCAGATCCCGCATCAATGAACCGCTGCCGAACTACGGCTTCGATACGCCGCCCATCATTGCTGCAGTTCAGAAAGAGAACCGCGAGATCATCGACGTGCTGCTCAACGCCGGCGCCAATGTCAACCAACGAACCGGCTGGTGGGCTGGCAGCTTCGGCGTCCTCGATTGCGCCAGCTCTGGACTTGCGGACTATCTCGTCTCTCGCGGCGCAATCATCGATATCCATGCCGCCTCGCGGCTTGGGAAAATCGACCAGGTCCGCGAACTCCTGGCCGCTGATCCGCAACTCGTGCATGCACGCGGCGGTGACGGCCAACTACCACTCCATTTCGCTGCCACCGTTGAGATCGCCGCTCTGCTGCTCGACCACGGGGCCGACATCAACGCTCGCGACATTGACCATGAATCTACCGCCGCACAGTACATGGCTTGCTCTCGGCAGTACCTGGAATGGCGAGAGCCTTATCGGCACGACGTTGCGCGCTTCCTCATCTCTCGCGGCGCCCAGACCGATATCTTGATGGCATCCGCAATCGGTGATCTCGCGCTCGTCGAGCGCATCCTCAACCACGATCCGGAGACGATTCGCACCACCGTCAGTGAACGCTACTTCCCCAAGCATGATCCGAAGTCCGGTGGGAGCATTTACATCTTTGGTTTCGGATGGACCAAGTCCCCGCATATGGTCGCGCACCAGTTTGAACACCCTGAGGTCTTCGCGCTCCTCATGCAGCGCAGCCCCAACTGGCTCCGCCTGATCAACGCCGCCGAAGTCGGCGAGGAGGCTTACTTCCAGCGCATCCTTACCGACCATCCGCAGCTATTTCAGAAGCTTTCAAGCAACGCCGCTCGTCGCATTATCGGTGTGGCGTTGCGCAACAACACCCGCGCCGTCCATCAGCTTCTCTCGGCAGGCTGGCCATCCGACGCTGTATTGGAGAACGGCCAAACCGCCCTCCACTTCGCTGCCTGGCACGGCAATGTAGAAATGGTTCGGGACCTCATCACCCACAACGCTTCCATCAACGTCTTCGAAGCCGAGCATGGCGGCAGTCCACTCGCGTGGGCGCTCCACGGTTCCCTGCACAGTTGGGACCGCGACAAGGGCGATTATCCCGGCGTGACTCGAGCATTGCTCCTCGCCGGAGCGGCCGTACCAAAGCCAGAGCGTCCGCTGGAGGCCACTGAAGAGGTTTTGGCAATCATCGAGCAGCACGTTTCCTGAGTCTGGTCGTGCAAATCGAGGTCTTGATCGGCAGGACCAGTTCAGGTTTTCCCGCAGCTTGCCAATTATGAAGACTGGCGTGTTGCCACCAAGCCGCAATCCACACCGTTTCTCGACTATCAGGTGGTGAACTCCGACATCGAAGTGCAGCGGGATCATCCCGGGGTCGGTGATCACGTTGTCCGTGTGCTGACGATGACTGGGGAGTCAAGAATTAACATCCGGCGTTCCCGACGAGTTCAGAGCCATTGGTCTGGATGGGAATCAGACCGGCTTGCTCTATGACCTTTATGTCTCTATGAGCATTTCGTCGATCCGGGCGGAAGAGACCACCGACCAGCCCTCGTGTCCTCTGAAGTCGTAGAAAGCGATATCGCTCGGCGATTTCAGCGAAAGATCAACTCCCGTGCAGGCCCTCACCGTGATCAAACCGTTCCTCACCTTCCCGGTTCATGGTGATGCCTGTTGCAATACGACTTGCTTGCCGTCGCCACAAAAGCAATTGTCTTGAGTTCACGGCCGAATCTGTGCTTAGCAGAGGGCAATATCAAACGGCAGACGGGAGAATTGTCGCGCTAAGAACATCGGGCCGAGACGCTGGAAAGTAGGCGCTTCGTTTGGTGCAAGCGAATGTTGGCTTGTGAAACCACAGTGCGCTGTAACAACACTTGTATCGAAAAAAGGAGAAAAAGAGATGGCACATCTTGCGACAGACACGATCGTATTGATTCACGGTCTTTGGATGACACCACTGGCATGGGAACATTGGGTGAAGCGTTACGAAGAGCGAGGATTCAAAGTCATCACTCCAGGCTATCCGGGTGTGGAGCAGGGGCTTGCGGGAGTTGAGGCCCTGCGGCGGGATCCATCCCCATTAGCGGACCTTGGTGTTCGCCAGGTCTTCGATCACTTGGCTGATGTCATTTCGAAGCTTGAAACAAAGCCTATCATTATGGGTCACTCGTTCGGTGGGACGTTCGTTCAGCTACTCCTGGATGCCGGCTTCGGCACGGCAGGAGTATCTATCGACGGAGCTGCCGTGAAGGGCGTATTGGCGCTACCCTTCAGCGAGATCAAAGCGACATTTCCAGTCCTTCACAATCCAGCAAACGTACACCGTGCTGTCCCGATCACGGAGGAAGAGTTTCACTACGCGTTCACTAACAATCTAAGTGATGAGGAATCTAGGGTCGTCTACGACCGTTATGCCGTTCCTGTGTCGGCACTAATCCTATTTCAAGGCGGGTTCGCGAATTTCACACCGCACGCAGCCACCACATATAACTTTGCCAACGACGATCGTGCTCCACTGCTGTTCATCGCCGGCGGCAACGACCACATTCTTCCACCTGCTGTTCAGCATGAGAACTTTGAGAGGAACGCCAAGCATTCCAAGGCGATCACCGCATACAAGCTGTTCCCGGGCCGCAGCCACTACACCTGCGGAGAGGCTGGTTGGGAAGATGTCGCGGACTTCGCGCTTAATTGGGCGCTTGTTCCCACTGCCGATGACCTCGATTGACCGGTCAAAGGGGACGGAGGATCCGCCCTCGACTTCTTAAACCCTTATGGCATTGATCGCACGATGGCTTGCACGGGCCAAGTAAAGGGAGTAGAGCGTCAAGTCTTCTTCGTCTTCACGGGAGGCAGCAGAGCGACAGCGGCCTCGGTCGTGAGCAGAAGGAAAGTGAATGTCTCCTGGAGGTACAGACGGACCGCGGCATCGCTGTGGTTGAGGTAGCCGATCGAGACGTCCTGCCCGACGTGTAGTTCGAAATCACCACCACGAGTGGTTAGCACGAAAGCGCCAGCGATGGCGGGCGCCCAGATAATTTGATCTTTGACCAGGCGCTTGACATGCTCCAGCACAGGGTATCCGTGGTCGCTGGTTTCGGCGAGTGCGGTGTAGGCGTCGGCCCCGAGCAACACGGCGTACGGGCCGTTGACCCCGACGAGACGCAACTGGCTCAGGCTTTGAGCGATGGCATCGGGGTACTCGCGAACGTCGGCGGGAAGCGTCTTGATGGGATTGCTGGTGCCCTGGCGGATGCCCCCAATGCCGGCGGCGGCATATCCTTCGAATATGGCGGCGTCTTCGGCGAAGGCAATCTGTCGCGCGGCGTCCTTTGCCGGTTGCCAATCGGAGTCGTTCGCGCCCCGATCGACATCGTCGATACTTTTGCGATCCAGTTCGAACGGAACACGTAGCTCGACCAGCGCCTTCACATCGCGCTGGCTCGCGACGATGCCTTTCGCCGGTGCGGCGATTGTCCTCAGGTGGCCGGTGCCGATCGCAGAAAGCGCAGTGCCGGCTGGTCCTTTTAGGTCGACGACGCGCCGTCCTGCGAGATAGCGCTTGAGCGTGCGTGATGTTTCCTCTTCGATTTGAGCCCATGCCGAATCGGAAATGGGTGCAAGTTCACGATGGAGATTATTCATGTGGTACGTCTCCTTTGAGAGATCCGATGCGGAGCGAACCATCGCGCACCGATGCAACGGATGAAGATGGGATGGATGGAGCAGGTTCGACAGCCGCCGGCGCCGCCGGGGATTCCGCAACCGCAGGCTGGGTTTGGTCTTCGGCCACGTTCTCCAGAAATGTCGACGACGGCACAAAGAACAAGTTTCCGGTCACGGCGCGGCTGAAGTCCAGCAGTCGGTCGTAGTTGCCGGGAGGGCGCCCGATGAACATGTTCTCAAGCATCTGTTCGATCGTGCGGGGCGAACGGCTGTAGCCGATGAAATAGGTTCCAAATTCGCCGTAGCCCGGCCGTCCGAAGGGCATGTTGTCGCGCAGGATCTTGACCTCTTTCCCGTCCTCGACGATGGTGGTGAGCGCGTTGTGCGCTGAGGTTGGCTTGACCGAATCGTCCAATTCGATGTCGGAAAGCTTGGCGCGGCCGATGATGCGTTCCTGCGCTTCGGTGGATAACGCATTCCATGCGCCCAGATCGTGGAGATACTTTTGAACGATAACGTAGCTGCCGCCGGCAAACTCGGAGTCCTCGTCGCCGATGAGCACGGCGTCGGCTACAGCGGCACCGCGGGGATTCTCCGTCCCGTCGACGAAGCCGAGCAGGTCGCGATCATCGAAGTAGCGGAAACCTTGAACCTCATCTACCGGCGAAACGGCGTTTCCCAGACGCGCCATAAACTGAGTAGCCAGCTCGAAACACAAATCCATGCGCTTGGCGCGGATGTGGAACAGCAAGTCGCCTGGTGTGGAGACCGCATGGCGCGCCCCGGCACGAATCTCCCGGAAGGGATGCAGTTCCACCGGCCGCGGCTGCCCGAAGAGGCGGTCCCACGCGTCGGAGCCAAACCCCACGACACAGGAAAGGCTCGCTTCCAGGTCACGAAATTCCACGGCGCGCACCAGCGCGGCGAGGTCTCCGCAGAACGAGCGCAGGGTGGCCCGATTTTCAGAGCCCGAATTGAGCGTCGCGACCAGGAAGATCGCGGCGCGAGTAAGCGGCGCCGCTACTGCCTGTGCGAGGGCAGGCGATCTGCCTGCTACTTCGGGTGTGTTCGTCGGATCGGGCTTCATCGGGTATCGACTCTGCGTCGGTCAGGCGGCCTCGGAATTGCCGTCGGATTTCTCCAAGTGCCCGCCACATCGATAGCGCATCGCGGAAAAGAGTTTATCAGCGAAGTCGACCTCGCTGCGACCCGGACTTTTCCGTCGTGCGACGACGCACCCAATGTCAGCGCGATCGCGAGTGAGTTTCTTTCCGCAGTTAAGACGCACTTCATACAACCACCCTGATAGCGCGAATGCCGGGTGAGCTTGCGGCGCCAGCAACTAGACAGCAACTCGAAGGCTAATCGTATTGTATTCGCACTAGTCGGGCCGCTACTTGTCCTCCGTCGCGGAAAGCCACGCGAATGCCTGCTAAGAGTTGTGGTTTCTTGGATCGTCGTTCGCACTGACGTATTCAAGCCCAAGCGGCCCAATCGCGGACACTTGCGTTATGTACTCACTGGATTTCGCCCAGTGGAAATGGGACGTATTGCCCGGCAGAACAATGACGCTTCCGGGCGGATATGCTTCCAGCTTTTCCGCATTGAACTGATCGCCCAGACCGATGTAGAAAACGCCCGAGATTACCGTGTAGACACGATCCTCCGGGTGTCGGTGTGGCATCAGCTTAACGCCATGGGGCACTCGAACCCTGATCGTGTAGGGGCCGGATTCCGATGGCTCACCGACGACGACGGCCAGGCGGACCGAAGGTGGGAACGCCGCGAAGGGCTTCCAGTTGATGTCTTCGGACAAGACCGATTTGAAAACTCCTTGACCTGGCTGATGCGCTGCAACCGCCCTTTGTTCTGCTCCCGTCGTCACTGCTGTGGTCTCATTTGGCATATAACCTCCCTCTCAATGTAGGCGTGGCAGACATTCCCGATCAGACACGAGGAGAACGTCGGGGCTGCTCGCTTGATGGCATCACTCGGCGGCGCCGCGCCGGGCACTTGCTTTCGAAGCAGGCAGCGGGTCAACGCTTTTCGTAGGGGTGGAAGATGTAGTCCTTCGCTTTCACCACCGTATGGCACGCGTTTCCGCAGTCCGCGAGGCTTTTGGGATCGGGCGTGAACTTGTCCGACGGGACATCGTAGTTGAACACCGCGTATCCCCAGCCCCCGGTTTTTGGAAATCTCTTGCTGTCCTTTTCCATGACGAAAGCCTGGGTAAAGAAGTCTGGCACATCTACCGCGAACTGAGCCTCGGCGTCCTTCTTCTGCTTCCACTGGAGTTTCACGATCATGGAGCCTTCCGGGAAGGGCTGGCCGTTGCCGGGAACGCCAGCCTTGTACGCTTTGATCATGGCCGGGTTGGCGACGATTACCTTGAGTATGTCGTCTTGCCGGGCGGACGAGACGTCAGCCCAGTCCTCGTATCCCCTGAAGTCGGAGAACGCGATTCCGCCCGGCGATACCAGCGAGTACTTGTCCTTGTCCTTGTCTTGGCCTTCCGCGAAAAGGGCCGCGACGCCGAGAACGGCCAGCACTGCTACGGCCGTCGCAACGATGGCAAAGCCGCCGAAACGTTTTACAGCTGTGCTTGTTTCTGTCTTCTGTTCTTGCTGTTCTTGCGGCACAGACTCCGTCACACGTTCAGACATGTGGTGTTCTCCTCACAAATGAAGTTCGCTAACCCCGATCGACGTGCATCTTGAACGACTGCGATTAGGCCAGAGATGGGGGGACTAAAACAATTGGACTATGGTATCGGCGATACCTTCGTATCGAGCGTGCTGAAGGGGGTTTGCTTCGCTTTGATCGATTTTCCAGGCTCGCTGGATGGAGAAAAGCCGTATGACTCAGGCATGATCCAGGGCAGTCGATACCAAAGTGTGGCCAATACCATCGTCCAATTGCGCAGCCCGTTTTGTTCTGGCTGAATGGTCACGGAGGAAGGTTCCATGGCGACCGTGAACGCACCTACCAAACTTGCACAGATGAGCGCAACCGCGAAACGCGCACAGATTCGCCTGACCCGACGGTCGCCCGCATATTGGCGCGTCACGATCGACAACCCGCCCATCAACGTCATGGGGCCAGAAATGGTCAAGCAGTTCCAGGAAGTCATCAACTCCCTTGAGGCCGACAAGCAAGTCAGGGTCGTGGTCTTCGACAGCGCGGTCGACGAGTACTTCCTGAATCACTCGGATTTCACGGCCAAGATTGAAGACCTGACCTCGCTACCCGAGGGCACCACGGGCTTGCCGCCTTGGCCGGACTTTCTTGTCCGTCTGACCCGCTTGCCGGTTGCGTCCATCGCCCTCATCCGCGGCCGGGCGACCGGCAACGGCAGCGAGCTCACGCTGGCCTGCGACATGAGCTTTGCCAGCCGCGAGAAAACCATCATCTCGCAATGGGAGGTGGGTGTGGGGATGGTCGCCGGAGGCGGCCCCATGGCTCGCCTTCCCCGACTCATCGGTCGAAACCGCGCCCTCGAAGTGCTCTTAAGCTCCGAAGACATCAGAGCAGATCAGGCCGAGGCTTACGGTTACATTAATCGCGCCCTGCCCGACGCCGAACTAGATGCGTTCATAGAGGCTCTCGCGACGCGGATCGCCAGGTTCGACCAATGGGCGATCGCCCAGACCAAGCGCCTCGTCAACACCAGCCTGCCGCCGGATGTCGAGCTCGGCGCCGGGTGGGATGCGTGCATCGCTTCGCTCGGGCGACCGGCCGCACAAAATGGAATCAAAGCGCTGATGGAGCGCGGATTTCACAAGCCCGGGGATGTCGAAAATCGGCTCGGATACTACCTGGGGCAAATCGGGCGGTAGGCCGGCCCCTCCGACGCGGTTCCGAACTCCGGGACGTTGCGGATGGAACGCACTCGAAGCCAAGTTTGCTTGCCAGGACACGGAAGGAAAATTGGAAATGAAAAGAGACCAGCGCGGAATCAACCCCGCTTCGAAGCCGAGTGGCGATGGGTGTGTCGAATGTCTGGCGTCACCGAACGGCTGGTGGTTCCATCTCCGTCGGTGTGCGGAGTGTGGGCACATCGGTTGCTGCGACAGTTCTCCGAGCCAGCATGCGTCCAAGCATGCGGCCGCAACCGGGCATCCGATCATTGCCAGCTTCGAACCGGGGGAGGATTGGTTCTACGATTACGAGAAGCAGGGCATGGTAACGATCAAGGGTGTCGAGTTACTTCCGCCACATGCGCATCCAAAAAGCCAGCCCGTACCTGGACCCGTTGGGAGGGTACCAGCGAATTGGGAATCGCTCCTGAACTAGCTGGCGTCGATCGATTTCTTATGAATGGGAGCGGGACACAGGACACCTTATTTGTAATGAGCACCGTATCGAAGGGAGACATCAGTGAGCAGCGTACAAAAGGAGCCATCAATGAACGCGATACAAGTCGAACAGAAGAGCTATGAGATGCCCCCGCGAGAGGGGATCAGCATCGCGCATTTTCTCACCGTCGCCGACGTCGAGCGATCGGCTCGCTACTACGAAAAGGTCTTCGGCGCCCGCATTCTGACCATGGGTGACGGCAACGCGCCTCCGTACCTTCAGCTCGCGAATATCTGGATGATTCTGAACGTTGGCGGCGGGCCGACCCCCGATAAGCCGACGGTAACGCTCAGCGTCCCCGACCCGAATCACATCAACAGCTTTATGAATTTCCGCGTTGCAGATATTCAAGCCTGCTATGAGCTTTGGAAAAGTCGAGGAGCCGAGTTCATCACCGAGCCAATGCCCAAGTACGGCGAGATCCGCTGCTACATCCGCGATCCTGACGGCTACATTATCGAAGTCGGACAGAGCACTACCCTCACCTACGGTTAAAACTCGGGGCAGATTGGGATGCCGACTCTGCGCTCGTCGACGCGCTTCTGCCGATTCTGGTTTGAACAGTCACTCACTCTGACATCGAAAGGAGTACCAGATGGCCGTCACAAGTGGACTGAAAGAGGCCATGCGCGTGACTGCGCCTGTCGCGTCGAACACACCTGCGTCGAACACGCTAAGTGTGAACGTTTTTACGGCCCCGGGAAAAGCCATGGTGGGCGAGCGCCCAAAGCCGTTCGGCGAAGCGCTTGGCTTTGACCCGATCACGTCCACTTTAATCTTCGGCGAGTACGACGCGGTGCTGGTGGATGCTATGGGGACGGTGGCTGAGGCCAAGGCTCTCGCGGATTGGGTGGCTCTGCACAACCGCAACCTGGAGACCATCTACATAACGCACGCCCATTTCGACCACTTCTACGGCCTTAGCATTCTGCTCGACCGTTTCCCGGGCGCTCGAGCGATCGCAACCCCCAAGACGGTGAAGGCTATGCAGATGTCTTTCACTCCCGCCGTGGAGCGGTTGGCCCGCCGCATGTTTCCTGGGCAGGTGCCCACGAAGCTGGTTCAACCTGAGCCTTATGAGCGGGACACATTCACGCTCGAAGGCCACGAATTGCACATCCTCGAGGAGGGCCGCACCGATAGTCCCGATTCGACGTCTCTCTACGTTCCATCGATCGGCCTGATCGTCGCTGGCGACGTTGTGTACAACCAATGCCGGATGTATGTCGGCGACACCACCCCCGAGAGCCGGAAGAATTGGATCGCGGACCTGGATCGGTTAGCGGCGCTCAATCCGACAATGGTTGTGGCCGGTCACAAGAAGCCCGGCGCGCCCGACTCTCCCTCGACAATCCAGGACACCAAGCGTTACCTCGAGGACTTCGATCGGCTGCAAAAAACCGCGACCTCCGACCAGGCGCTGTTCGATCAGATGACGGAGCTATATCCGCATTGGGTGGCCAATCAGTCGTGGTTGATGTTCGGATTCCCAGGGGCATAACTCACATCAACCGCGGTAGTCGGTCCTTACGCACTTTGGAGGAAGCCGCGGACGATGAGCTAACTCATATTCAGGAGCACAGAATTCGATTTCGAAAAGGAGAACAACAATGACAACTAAAGGAAAAGTCTTAGTGCTGGTATCGAGCGGTCGCGGTTTGCCCTTGAAGGATGGCAAGGTTTATACCGGCGCCGGCTACTACCTCAACGAACTGACGGTTCCGGTTCGCGCCCTGATGAACGAGGGCTACGAAATCACTTTCGCCAACCCCAAAGGCAACACGCCGCAAGTGGATGTGCATTCAGAGGTCGCCGATTTCTTCGGCGGGGACGCGGCCAAGCTTGAGGACTATATGTTATTCCGCGACGGCCTGAAGGGGCTCAGAGATCCAATGCGCATCGCGGATGTCATCGCATCGGGCCTGGATCAATATGACGCCGTTTTCGTCCCCGGCGGTCATGGGCCGATGATCGATCTTCTCGATGATCCTGACGCTGGCACCGTGATGAGGCACTTTCATGAGACATCCAAGCCTACGGCAGTGCTCTGCCATGGCCCGATTTCACTTCTCTCGGCTCTTCCCAATTCTTGGGAGGTGGTCGCCGCGCTGGCGGCGGGTGATGTCGCCGGAGCGCACGCCAAGGCTAAAGGCTGGATCTATGCTGGCTATAAGATGACTATCTTTTCGACAGCGGAAGAGCAGCAGCGGGAACCGCTTGAGATTGAGGGGAAGGTTCTATTCTATCCCGACTTCGCCCTGCGTACGGCGGGAGGCGATGTAAGCGTGCTCGCTCCATGGTCGAGTTACGTGCTTCAAGATCGCGAGCTGATCTCAGGTCAGAACCCGTTCTCTGATCAAGCGCTTCTGAAACTTCTTCTACCGGCACTCGATCGGAGGAAGGAGTCGGTTTCTGCGGCATAAGAATCGGAGACGCCCAGACTGAAACGCATGCGGAGCTCGATCGGAGGGACAAGAGATGGATTGGAAACGGTTGGTCCAGTTTGCGCTGCTGGGTAGCAGCGATTTGGAACAATGTGCCATCCTGCTGGTACGCGTTTCGATCGGGCTTTTCTTCGCCATCTCCGGGGCGAACAAATTGTTTGTCGCGGGCGGCACGAAACCTGTTTACGACACGCTCGTTAAAGCCAAGGTCCCGTTTCCCCGACAGACAGCTTATTTCGTAGCAGGTGTCGAGTTCGTTGGCGGATCTCTGGTGACCTTGGGTTTTCTTTCGAGCGCAGCTTGCGTGGCTTTAATGATCGACATGATTGTCGCCACCCTGACCGAAGCGATTACCACATTGCCTAAAGGACTTTCGCCTCTTAGTTGGCTCGACGATTTCCTCTACCTTCCGGAAGTCCTATACGTACTCTTCTTTGCCTGGCTGCTCTGCTCTGGCCCAGGAAAGTTCAGTGTCGATTACTGGCTCGCCGGCAAGTTACTGAGTTGATCGATCGACTCCTGCATCTGGACGCGATGATGGATAAGCCACCCCGATCTTCGGGATAAAGGTCTTTCCCGCGTACCGCGACTGGAGATTGATCTCTGCGGCTCACGAATAAGGCTGTTCGCAAAACAATGTCAAGCCACCAGCAAGATCTTCCCGATACCACCCTTTTCCGCGGTTGCTTGAGCCTCGGCCGCGTCACTGAGTGGGAGTTTCTGGCTGATTGGGATAACCAGCCTGCCATCGCGCACGGCTTCGGCCATGAACTCGAGCGTTTTCCTGTCGAATTTCGAGAATACTTGTACCACTTTTACAGATGGGTAATATGCGGCACTCTGAGGCGCCGCAAGAACCGTCGCAAACACTCCTCCCGGCTTTACCTTGGCGATCAGCTTCTCGGCGGTTCTTCCTCCGACTGTATCCGCCACCGCATCGATCGGCGGAAGATTTACAATCGCGGTGTCGTCGTCGGTTGCGACCACCTGATCCGCGCCGATGGTCTTGGCTTGATCTATCTGGTTCTTTAACACTCCGGCAATCACGGTCGCTCCCCGTTGCTTAGCGGTGAAAACCGCCGAACGCCCGACATTTCCTATGGCACCCACGACTAAAACCGTCTGGCCCGCTTTGATTCCCGTCGCGGATATCAGTTGGTTGCCGGTCGTCGTCACCAGCGGCAACGCCGCCGCCTGGATCAAGTCGAGACCCTTTGGAACCTTCGCCAAGGCCGCTGCCTTCACGACACAAAGTTCGGCGTAAGTATTGTCCGCCATCGCGAACACTTGGTCGCCTATGGAAAAGCCCTCCACTTCCGGCCCGATCTTGACCACAGTCCCCGCCATATCGACACCTATGAGCCCCGGGAACTGGAGAGGATAAAAATCTTTCGTTAATCCAGCACGCCGCTTGTAGTCGATCGGATTCACGCTCGTTGCGGCGACGCGCACCAGCACTTCGCCTGGACCCGGAACAGGGTCAGGGTAGTTTTCAAACTTCAGTACTTCCGGACCACCATATTGGTGGACAACAATTGCTTTCATACTTGATCTCCTCGGGCTGTGCAGTAAACGTTCACAAACAAAACCTAGATGAGCGAAGCTGGAACTCGAAGGAATTCAGTGCGAAACGACGCACCGATTCTGGTGCTCGACATGGCTCGTCTTCGCCGGAGTTCGGCATTTCGCCCACTTCAGCACATCCCAGATCTCGCACTGCAAGTAAAAGCCTGACGAGATGCAAGGCGCTATCACTCCTTCCCTAACGGCATCATGGGCCAGCTCGTACGCTGCTTCGTAACCCGGGATCTGCACTCGCTTGGCAAGCTCGATTAGTTCGTGCAGCGGGATTTCCCGTTCAACAATCATCGAAAGCAGCAACATAAGCCCGTCGGGACCCGCGAACCGGTCAAGAGCTAATCCCTCTACGATGCTCCGGTTTTTTCTGAATTCGTCTCGCGCGTTGTACCGACATCTGTATCGCTCTGACGATCTTGCACTGGTGTTGCGACGGTGCACTAACCGTAAACCGCTTACTTTTGGCTTTCCCCTGGTATCTTCCGCCGCGAGCCACTCCACCCAGCCTGCCTGTAGATCTGGCACAAGTTCGCCGCAACTATCACATCGCCAGCCGGATCGAACGAATTTATCTCTCGGCATAACTCTCACAATCATCCTTCCACGCCAACTGCCGTGAGTGTTCCACAAACGAGTTGAGCCTCACCTCACGATGCGTTCAACGGGTCACCGCTTTCTTTTGAGGATGAATGCCCAGTTGGTGCCACGAGGTTTCCGCGAGGTTCACGTCGTAGTAGCTTGCAGCTTTCTCGATGTTGGCGAATGCCAAAGCCCGATCTGCATCGGAGACGTCGATGACTTGATCGAAACGCGCGACCGCATTACGGACATGTTGTGCGTCGGTCAGTGGTTCTTTACGCTGCTTCGGAAATGCGTAGACGCTGTCGGGCAAGTCGCTCTGCGTCGTCAGCCGTCCATGTTTCTCGTGAGGTTTCCAGGTTGCTTCTGGCATGTCTCTACCATCCTTTCTCTAACCGCCTGCGATAAGGCGATTACACCCCAGGTGCGGCGGTGAATCAATTGGACGATGGTATCGGCGATACCTTTGGATTGGGCCCCGCGGAACAAAGTGCGCCAGAGTCTGTTTACCTATCGCGATAGGACGTCGATCCAGGGACCGTGCCGGCCTGCAACGCCACCAATCAACGGAGTGCCGAACTCTCACTTCGGGTGAAATGCCTTATTAATAGCCTTGAGCAGAGCCGTGTCGCTGAATGGCTTGAACAGGCACTCCACCGCACCCTGTTCGAGTAGGCGGGGGCGAGCACTGTTATCCGTGCTCGCGGTGATGAAGATGATTGGAATCTCCTGCCCGCGAAGCTTCAGCTCCCGTTGAAGGTCAGGCCCGCTCATGCCGGGCATGGCGATGTCAAGGATCAGGCAACGGGCCTGGTCGAAACAGTCGGACGCAAGGAATTCTTCCGCGGATGAGAATGTACGGGCTGCAAAGCCTAACTCGCCAAGGAGGTCGGGCAGGGATTCGCGCACAGACTCGTCGTCATCAACGACTGATACCAGTGGACGTTCCGTAGTGCGACTTTCCTGACGCAACTCCATGTCGTAACAATGCGCTTCGTGGGGGAGAGCGTCCATTGGACTTTGGTATCGGTTCTGCCGCCGGGATCAGTTGCGGCCGAGTGACCGCCATGGATATCTTATGCCGCATCCGACACGGGAGGTATACGACTGGAGCGAGTACTGTCGCTCGTCAAACCCCCTGGTCCGCAGGGATAGAAAACGAAAATGTAACTCCTGGACCGCTATTTGGCGTCGCCCACAGGCGGCCGTGATGACGTTCGATGATAGAACGGCTGACGGAGAGTCCGATTCCCATACCATCATTTTTCGTGGTGTAGAACGACTCGAAGAGTCTGTCCGCAGCTTGGGAGGCAAATCCGACTCCCGCATCCTTCACGGTCAGACGCACATGATCGCCTTCGTCTCGTTCGGTTCTGATGAGTAACTGCCTCGGACGATCGTCGACTCCGCACATCGAGTCCGAAGCGTTTCGGAGCAGGTTCAGGATGACCTGTTGAAGCTGCACTCGATCGCCGGTGACAGTCGGTAGATGGTCGGCAAGTTCCTGCTGCAGTATCACTTGGTTCCTGTGAAGGTCGCTCGATGACAGCGCAAGCACCTCTCGCGTGGCGTCGTTCAGGTCGACCGGCTCATTCGTGGTCTCTTTCTTGCCAAAGAGTGCGCGCAATCGATTGATCACTTCAGACGCCCGGTTACCATCGCGAATCGTCCGCCGTGCAGTTTCGCGTGCGCCGTCGACGTTTGGAGGATCGGCGGCCAGCATTCGCATACAGGTGCTGGCGTTCGTGACAATGCCGGACAGCGGCTGGTTAAGTTCGTGGGCGATAGACGCCGTCAGCGTTCCGAGGCTCATCACCCGGGCCACATGTGTAAGTTCCGATCGAGCCTTGTCGCGTGCCTCTTCCGCCAGCCTGCGCGCCGTGACATCCTGAACCGAGGCCATGTACTCTAACTGACCACCCACGTCCCTGGTCGCACGAGCGACTGCATGCATGTACTTGATCGAGTGGTCAGGCATCAGCAAGCGGAAGTGCCATTCAAAATCGTGGCCGCCCGGTTGCGCCTGGTCCACCATCTTCATTTTCTCGATCAAACTGACGTCTTCCGGATGGACTCGAGTGCGGATCAGTTCGAGCGTCACGGGCACGCCGATCTCAAGCTCGTAGATGCGATAGAGCTGCTCTGACCAAATTATTTCGTCCGTGGCCACGCGCCAGAAAAAGCTGCCGGTGGAGCTGAGGCTCTGAGTCTCGGCGAGAAAAGCTTCGCTGCGCCGCAACTCGTCTTCAGCCCGCTTGCGTTCGCTAATGTCCCTCACGGCTCCAGAGACCAGCGTACCTTCCTCTGTCTCTAGCGGACTTAGACTGATCTCCACTGGAAACTCGGTTCCATCTTTCCGCCGCCCGTGAAGGGTCAGACCCTCACCCATCGGCCGCACACGAGGCTGGGCAAAAAATCCCCCCCGGTGCCCAGGGTGTCGACCACGAAACCGTTCGGGCACCAGAATCTCAATCTCCTGCCCCAGGAGTTCTTCTCTCTGATATCCAAACACATTTTCCATCTGTGCGTTGACCAATACGATCCTGCCCTGCCGATTCACTACGACCATCGCATCCGGTGCGGATTCCAGAAGTCCTCGGAATTTTTGCTCCGCGCGTTTGCGTTCCGTAATGTCGCGCAGATAGCCGGTGAAGGACGGCGGCCCTTCCAGCGGAATGCGTGTGATTGCCAGCTCGACCGGGAATTCGCTTCCGTCAGAACGCACTGCCGTCATCTCGATGCGCTTCCCAAGCACTCGCGCCTCGCCCGTGGCCAGGTAGCGGGCGAAGCCCTGCCGATGCTTCTCCCGGAGAGACGGTGGAATGACGACGTCCGCCAGATGCTTTCCCAAGACTTCGTCCCGACGGTAGCCGAAGGTGTCCTCCGCCGCCGGATTGAACTCAGTGATACAGCCCTCGTGATTGATCGTCACAATGCAGTCGAGCGCCGAGTCCACGATCGCTGCCTTGCGGACCTCACTGCGCTTCAGTTCTCTTTCCTCTTGCCCGAGCCTCTCTTCTACCAGTCCGCGTTCAGCAAGTTCCTTTTTGAGCACTTCATTGGCGGTCGCTAGTTCGGCAGTTCGTTGCGCGACCTGCCGATCAAGTTCGCTCGCGACTCGCTTCTGGTGGCTCCGGAGCCGGGCCTCCTGCAGTCCGATGGATGCCTGATTCGCCGCGACGCTCAGAAGAAGTGCCTCGGTCTGGCGCGGAAAATCCGTTCGCTCAGCCGCTGCCACGATTACGCCAAGTTCGCCTTGTAACCCTAGAGGCAGGTGCACGATCGAAACGTCTCCCTCGCCCATAACCTTCCGAAGCAGCGGAGGCCATTTTCGTGAGTCGTTATTGAACCCCTGGCTGAGGGCTTCGCAGATCTCGTGCGCCGAAGACATTGGTCTTCTGGGTTCGGCGAGCCGGACGATCTCAACCGGCGCCTCGCCCACTAGACCCATCAGCCTCACAGAGACGAGGTCCAGGTGCAGCATCCGCATGAGCGCATCGAGCAAAGTATGGAGAACCTGAGATGGATCGCCGCCACTCCAGATGGCGGGAAGAGCAAGCAGGCTAATGAGATCGTTAATGCACCGTTGAAGGTGCTTGATTTCACCGGAAGCAAGTTCTGATTGGACTTCCATATCAGGCAGCCGTGGAGGACGAGGAAAGCCGACGTTGGCGGATCTCGGGCAGGAACTCCTCGGGCGGCACGAAGAACGGATTCCGTTGCAGGAGGCCACCGATGATGATCATCGGATGCGTCCGCATGATATCAACTACGGTATCGCCCCCGAACTTGCCGAGATGGTAGGTACAGATCACCGCATCGTCGTGATTACGCCACACATGATTCACGCGTGATTCGAATTCAACCAGATCGTCGATGTAGGATCGATCTTCAATTGCCCAATCCATCCGGCAGCAAATGCGGCTCAGCGGGAATCCTCCCTTGGCATTGCCGCTTGCCATCTGCTCGAACGCCGCCAGCATCTGATCCTGATCGAAACGGCCGTCCCGAATGTAAGCTTCGGTGTTGATCCGAACCTCTAATTGCCCGCTCTGCTCGGCGGCTGTTGGATTGAGGCCTGCCGCGGCCAACCTTTGCAGATGGTCCTGACGTTGATCCGGATTGACGACGTGAACAGCTTTGTCGCCGCACTTGAAGCCGTCCTTAATGAACGGAAGCAGCACGCGATACTCCTCGTCGTCGCTATTGAAAAATGCGCAGACATGACGTACGTCGCCGAGCTGGGAACCGGCAAGGGAAATCGGTGCTGTGCTCTTCTTCATGCTGTTCTCCTCTCACAGGGGCCAGCCGCGTTAGAGGTTTCTATGCTGCCCGGCTCGCTCCGTTCCTCCTGTACGCCGGGAATCAGAACCAGCTCGCCCCCGACTCCGGCAAAATACTTGAAGTACGGCGTCTGCGAGCTGCGCATCCTTCACGGATACTCCGCGGCGGTGAATACGGCCCTTACGCCGCCCTAATCTCTGTGGCCGTGAGGCGGAGTCTGGCGGCCATTGTCACCAGGTCGGCGAGAGAGTTGGCTTTCATCTTCTGCATCACCTTGCCCCGATGTGCCTTCACCGTGATCTCGCTGATGCCGAGCTCGCCAGCGACTTGTTTATTCAGCAGGCCGGAAACCACCAACGCCATAACCTGCCGTTCGCGTTGCGAAAGCGACGCGTGACGGTCCCGGAGCACCCGCATCTCGGCCTCCAGGCCAAGCGCAACTCGGCTGCGTTCGAGGGCTGCCCGGATCGCGGTTAACAGCACGTCATCATTGAATGGCTTTGTCAGGAATTCGACGGCCCCTGCCTTCATGGCCTGGACCGTCATGGGCACATCGCCATGGCCCGTGATGAAGATGATCGGCATGTCCGTCCGTTCATCGGCGACGATTCTTTGCAGATCCAGCCCGTTAAGACCCGGAAGAGAAACGTCAAGTACGAGGCAGTTCGGAATATGAACTCGTGGGTGGTCGAGGAATTCTTGGGCGGACGCGAAGGTTTCCGGCTGCCAGCCTTCAAAGCGGACTAGCAATTCCAGCGATTCGCGGACGGAGACGTCGTCGTCGACAACGAAGACGATTGGTGTAATTTGCGACATTGGCGCTCACCCCATTTCATGGCAAGTGCGTGCGCCCACCCTGTTCTACTGTGCACACTTGTCTGATGACGCCCCACTGTTAAAGGGATTCTACAACGACAACCCAAAGGAAATCAATGAGATGAGGATCGTGTTGCGTTCCACAGCACCTTGGCGCGCGAGATTCTCTTCCCGTCATGGCCTCTCTGCTCAGGTTAGTCGCGCGAACTGTGTCTCCCCTACCAAAGTATCGCCGATACCATCGTCCAATTGTTCATCTCCTGAGCTTCTGTTCTGATGACTCGCGTGGACCGATTCAACCGGGGCGCGCAGGACCAGGAACACAAGGAGAAGGAGAATGAAATGTGAAAATATTGACGGTCCTCACAGAGAAAGCGTCGATAAATAAGCATTTTGGAACGGAGCCCATCGTATGAAAGTATTTGCTTACCTGTTGGTTGCAGTTGTAGCGCTAACTGGCGTCGTCGTCTACATGGCTCACGCCTCTGGACGCTCCGATGGGGAGGCTGACCCGGTTTTCGGAATCACAGTTCCTCCCGGATACCGCGACTGGAAGCTGATCTCTGTAGCCCACGAAGAAGGCAATCTCAACGATCTGCGCGCCCTTCTTGGCAACGATGTAGCGATCAAGGCATACCGCGAGGGGAAACTGCCGTTCCCGGACGGCACAATCATTGCACGCCTGGCCTGGAGTTACGTCCCGTCCGAGGAGAACAACAGAGTTTTTGGCCGTTCTCAATCCTTTGTGGCCGGACCCGCCACAAACGTTCAGTTCATGGTCAAGAACTCGAAAAAATATGCCACGACCGGAGGCTGGGGCTTTGCTCAATTCAAAGACGGCAAACCTGCGGACGCGGCGCTGCTCAAAACCTGCTTTCCCTGCCACGAGCCTGTCAAAGCTCGCGACTTTGTCTTCACCCAATATGCACCGTGAGTACGGAGAGATCCCATGAACAACGATGAATCGTTTGACAATTTGACTTATACGGATCAAGTACATCTGGCGGAGCGCGAGTTGGCATCATTCATCGGCGCTGTGAAGGAGTTATTCGGTCCGGAACAGGCTCTGCTCTCCGCGGATGACTGGCTCGACGAGTCTGAGTTAGTGGATTGCCCGCCTCGATCCACCGGTCGCGATTGGCGAGCAGTCACAGTCGCGGCCTCGGCTCGACTGGCAAATCGTGTAACTGCCGCACGGGATCGTCAAACGCCCGCGTTATCGCCTGATCCGAAGGTCTCGGCAATACTATTGTCCAATTGTTTCGCATCCGCGCTTCTGGTGTGATGGCTCATCGCAGCCGATTTTGTTTACCCAAGCGTTTTGTTTACCCAAGCATATTGAATGGAGGGACCATTATGAGACGCTTCACATTCTTTTTGGTTGCAGTTGCAACGGCCGGCCTCGTCGCGCTCATTGGCCCCGCCCCTGGCCGCGCGGACGGGCAATCCGCCCCTTACGTTACCGACATCCCTCACGGGTATCGCGACTGGCAGTGGATCTCCTCGGCGCATGAAGCGGGTAACCTGAACAGTTTAGGTGCCGTCGTGGGCAACGATGTGGCGATCAAGGCCTTCCGGTCGGGGAAGCTTCCGTTCCCGGACGGCACGATCATTGCCGCTTTGCATTACCGCAACGTCCCGTCGGAGGAAAACAATAAAGTCTTTGGCCAAGCCCAATCTTTCGTTCCCGGGGCGCCGACGAACGTTCAGTTTATGGTCAAGGACTCAACCAAGTACGCCGCAACCGGCGGCTGGGGGTTCGGCCACTTCGCCGACGGCAAACCTGGAGACGCGGCATTCATGAAAAGCTGCTTCCCCTGCCACGAGAAGGCCAAAGGGAGCGACCTTGTCTTTACTCGTTATGCACCTTAATGGTGGAAACCTTCCGCTGGACGCCGATCGGGGTTGAGGTGATTTTCGAAGTGCTCAAATCAAGCATAGGGAGACGATGATATGTCACACCATTACTCCGGTCCGGACTTTGGCTTTCCCCACGGAGACGCCCGTTTCGACTTTACTGACCTATACGCCTTCCCCAAGCCTGGGGATGCCAGTAAGTCAATTCTGATTATGAATGTGCATCCATCGGCTGGCGTGAATCCGCAGGGGCCCACGACAGAAGTACCGTTTGCGACCGAAGCGGTGTACGAGCTCAAAATCGACACGAACGGCGACGCTATCGCCGATATCGCATATCGGGTCCGTTTCACCACAGGCAAAAGTGGGGTGCAGACTGCGACGCTTCTCCGCGTTGAAGGCGCGCAGGCCACCAGCATAGGTGACGACGGACAGACCATTATAGAAGGCGCGCCGGTCTCGACCGCACGCGAGGCACACGTGACGGAGGGCGGGGACTACCGTTTTTTCGCTGGTTGGCGTGGCGATCCCTTTTTCTTCGACACGCTGGGCGCGCTAAACAATCTGCAGTTCACCGGCGACGATTACTTCGCCGACAAGGACGTGTGCAGCATCGTGCTGGAAGTACCCAACTCTGCCCTCAGCCTTAAAAAGATGGGCCTGTGGGCGCGTACGCTGGACGGCGCAAGCGGGAAATGGGTGCAGGCGGACCGCGGCGCGCGGCCAAATCAAACTCCCTTCCTAGCCGGCGAGCAGAACGCGGCCTATCTCGCTGCTGAGCCGGCCGACGACGCCCGTTTCGTCCCCGTCTTCGCGCACGCGCTGGAGCATGCCGGTGGATATACCTCGGCGGAAGCCACGCGGGTCGCCGCGACCCTGCTGCCGGACATTCTCCACTATGATCCCACGCGGCCTGCGTCCTATCCAGACAATGGACGGGCGCTCACCGACGACGTTGTAGATTTCTTCCTCCCTCTCCTCACCAATGGGAAGGTGATGCGAGATAAAGTAGGGCCGCACACAGACCTGCTCACATCCTTTCCGTACGTCGGCTCGCCGCATAAGATTCGATCCGCGGAACGGGTGGCCGCCTAAGGTGGGCAGAAAGGAACTTCCATGAAGTATCCGACTCTTTATCGCACGATACCGATCGACGGCCTCTCGATCTTCTATCGAGAGGCTGGTCCAAAAGACGCCCCGACACTCCTCCTGCTGCACGGTCTGCCGTCCTCTTCACGAATGTTCGACCCTCTCTTCACCCGGCTTTCCGATCGCTATCACCTGGTCGCGCCCGATTACCCGGGCTTCGGACACAGCGACTGGCCGGACCCGAAAACATTCGCGTACACCTTCGATCACATCGCGGACATCATGACTCACTTTACCGAAGCACTCGGTCTCTCCCACTTCACCCTCTATATGCAGGATTACGGTGGCCCTGTCGGCTTTCGCATGATCTTGGCACACCCGGACCGAGTCGAAGCGCTCATCGTTCAGGACGCGGTGGCACACAACACCGGTCTCGGTGAGAACTGGAAAACAAGGCGCGCTTTTTGGGCCGACCGTGCTGCCAACGAAAGCGCGCTGCGCACAAATCTCCTGTCGCTTGCAGCCACGAAGGCCCGCCACGCGGGGAATGATCCCGACGTGGAACGCCATAATCCCGATCTCTGGGTCGATGAATTTTATTTTCTAAATCAGCCCGGCCAGGCTGACATTCAAAGCGACCTCTTCTACGACTACCGCACCAACGTCGATTCCTACCCGAAATGGCAAGCATGGATGCGCGAAATGCAGCCACGCCTGCTCGTGATCTGGGGTAAGTATGAGTCTTCGTTCGACCCCTCCGAGCCAGAGTCCTATCGCCACGATGTCCCCAAAGCCGAAGTCCACATCGTCGATGGCGGCCACTTCGCCTTGGACACCGCCGCGGACGAAATCGCCGCACTGGTCCAAGAATTCGTCGGTTCTTCGCACCAGGGTTCCGCGGTGCGGCGAGCGGGGTGAATCCGCTTTTGAGAGGGACGGTGCCCAGCAGTGTCAATGGATTCGAACCTCTGAACCGAAGGGTCGGTCGCTTATGTCGGGCAAGAAAACAGCAATCATAACCGGAGCATCGAGGGCTGGATCTTCAAAAGAAGATCCTTGAGAGGAACGGGAGGAGTCCAATCATGCGTTCTGATATTGTGCCGGGAGGGATTTTCCCCGATTACGAACTGCCCGATCACACGGAAAAGCTGCGCAAGCTCAGCAAGCTACAGGGCGATGATCCACTAATCCTCACGCTTGCGCGCGGCCACTACTGCCCAAAGGAACACCAGCAGCATTTGGAACTCGCCGCGTTCTACCCGAAGATTGCGGTGGCATACACGCAGATCGCCACCATCTCCACCGACGATCACCATACTCTTCAGGAATTCCGTGCCTCGGTCGGAGCCCAGTGGACATTCCTTTCCGACCCCGACCGAACCATTCAGAAGGATCTCGACATCCAGGAGTACACCGACCCCGAGCATAATCCGATGATCCCGCATACGCTCGTGCTCAAGCCGGGCCTCGTGATCTACAGCATCTACAACGGCTACTGGTTCTGGGGGCGTCCATCAGTCATCGATCTTTGGCACGACCTGCGCGCCGTGACGAGTGAAATCCGCCCAGACTGGGATCTGAGTACTCCCGGACTCCGCGAAGCATGGGATAAGGGTGACTTCTCGCGTTTCCACGGATGGAATAAGCAGGCCAGTAGGGAAGATACCTCGATTGCCCGGAAGAAATAGCACAGCACAACTTCGATCTACCGCAGGATCGAATTAAAACTTGGGCGCTCATGGATGGCGCAGAGCATCGTTTCACTAGTTCGTCTGCGTGGGCGCGGCATCAATCATCGCCGCCGTACACTCGTTCTCCGGCCAGCCACACACCTTCGATGACCACCTCATCGCTCCATCGGAACCGAACGAGATCGGCGCAAGAACCGGTGACCAGGTGCCCCTTCCCCCTCGCGTACCGACCCGGATTCGCAGTCGCCATGGCAAGTGCATCGCCGAGCGGCAAGCCCGTCATTTGCACCACTCTGCCGATGCATTGCGCCAGCGAAGCGGTGGACCCTGCCAGGAGTTCCGAACCAAAGATGCACAGCCGCCCATCTGGCCGGAGTTCAACTCGCCCTCCCACCGGGGTGGTGTAGGGACCGGCGGGCATGCCGGCCAGGGCAACTGAATCTGACACCAGCACGGACCGTCCAACGCCCTTCGCGCGCAGCATCACCTTTAGAACATCCGGTGGAAGATGGTGGCCATCCGCAATGAAGGTCGCCGTCAGGCGGTCATCGGCAAGCTGGCTCCAGATCGGGTTACGGTGTCGTGGGATCTCCTGAGCGATCCCATTGCCCAGATGGGTCGACAGGCTGGCTCCAGCTTCGACAGCACGCGTGATCTGTTCAGGTGAAGCGTGCGTGTGGCCAAGGGCAGCGTACACGCCGCGCTTAACCAGCGCGGCAATGTACTCGGCGGACTCGCTGAAATGGGGTGACAGGGTAACCATACCGACGATCCCGCCGGCCGCGTCCTGCCATCGGTCAAACTCCGCAATGGATGGAGGACGAACGGCATCGGCGGGATGGACGCCCCGGTAGCCATCCAGCGGGGAGATATGCGGTCCTTCGACGTGGACGAACGGTACGCACGCGGCAACCCTGGGGTGGCTTCTGCGAGCCTCGGCAATCACTTTGAGCCTGCGACGGATTCCTTCCTCCGGGGCCGTGATCAATGTGGGCGCGAAACTGGTCACACCATGGGCCAGCATTGCATCGACAAGGCCGATCACCGTCTCCGTTGAAGTCTGCTCCGCATTCAAGTCAAAACCCGCGCAGCCGTTCACCTGCAGATCGACAAAGCCAGGCGAGAGATAAAGATCGGAATCGCTTTTCGTCTCATCCATGCGGGCGATGACTCCGTTCTCCACCGTCACAGCAATGGAGTGCCCGGTTTGGGTATCACGCCCCGTGATCTTTGTTGTGTTCATGAAGTTCAGCTGAGAGAACTCGATTCAGGATCGAGGTAAACGGTGCACCGTGGGTGCGTACGGAGCGCGCTTGCAGGGCAGTCGCCGCTGATCGGCGACTCCAGCATCGCCTTCACGGCTGCACTTTTGTGGCGCCCCGGCACGCAGCAGAATAGTTCGCGCCCGGCAAGCAGCGTGGGAACCGTAAGCGTGACGGCTCTTCTCGGAACGTCATGCAGCGTAGCGAAGCAGCCGTCCAAAACCTGTTGCTCGCGGCACATCTGATCGAGTTCCACCACTTTCACGGTGAGCGGATCACTTAGATCGGCGGGAGGATCGTTGAAGGCGAGATGCCCATTGGTGCCGATACCAAGCAGCACCAGGTCGATGGGAGCTTCAGCCAGTATCGATGCATAAGCCCGGCATGCGGCCTCCGGGTCTGTGCCCGGCTTGATGAGATGGATTTTCGCGAGCGGAACGTGATCGAAGAATGCTCGCTCGAGCCACGTCCCAAAGCGTTGCGGAGCATCTTCGGGCAGATCGATGTACTCGTCCATATGAAAGGCGGTCACGCGATGCCAGTCAATGCCCGTTTCGCACGCCAGTGCCGCAAGCATTTCGCTCTGGCTTGGCGCTGCGGCGAATATCATGCGCAAGGATCGCTTCTCGCGCAGTCGGTTGCGCAATGCGGCAGCAATGTCGCGCGCGGCCACCTCGCCCAGGTCGCCGCGGGATCCTGCAATGCAAACTTTCATTTTTCCTAAAATCCTTTCTCCAGCGGGAAATGCCACGAGCATGAAGCTGTGAATCGAGTTCATGCGATGCATGCCGTTCCATCGCTCGGCTAAATGGCCGAAACGGAGTCTCCTAATAACGCTGCGCCGCCAGCCTCCGTGGACAAGACAGCCGCCGAAGTACCGCCGCGCCGCATGATGTGCCGGTAAATAAAAAACACGACTAGCGCAATCGAACTGAGCGTAAAGCCAAACCAGAAGGCCACAACGTAGCTCCCGGTCCATCGGATCAGATAGCCCGAGATTGCAATCACCGTGCCGGTACAGAAGTTGCGGATCAGCGCGACCGTTGAGGTATATGAGCCGGTGTCGGCCTTGTCCATGGTCTTCCAGAGGATCGTGTCTCCGGCAACCTGGAATGGCGTCAACAATGAGAACAGCACCATGAGCAGGATCAAGCCGCTTGCGTTTTTCACATGAATCGAAGACAGAACGAGAGCCAGCATCAAGATCCACTCGATGCATAGCGCCACATAGCTGCCAAACCGGTCGATCAGCCAGCCGGCCGGGTACGAAACCGCAATCTTGAGCAGAAGCCCCCAGGAGATCGCGACCCCGGTAGCACCGATGGTAAGGCCGAGCTTCGCCCTGGCATAGAACCACACCCAGGTGTTGAAGATCATGATAAAGGCGTTGAGCAGCGCTACCGCTACCATCAGGACCACAATCCGCTTGTCCCGGCAGGCGACCTTAATCGGCGCCAAGAGATTAAATCTTCCTTCAGCAGGATGGTAGTAGGGCGGCTCCTTAATACGCCAAAGAGCCAGCAACAGCATGGTCGCCATCACGGCGGCCGCGAGGATGAATACTCGTGTCTGGTGCGCGTCTGCCATGCCCGCGCCCAGTCGCGATGACAGAAATCCAGCCAGGCTGATTACGATGGCCACCAGCCCGGAGACCCGGGCCAGAACCTCTTTCGAGACACAGTCAATCGACAGCAGTGGGTAAGTCGAGGCATTCATGTCATTAAAGAAGTAGTACACGACCATCAAACCGATGAGCACCCATTTCCCGCTGAACAACGGAAAGAGCACGAGCGCAAGGGTGAGGAACGGAAGAGACAGCAGAACGAACGGGGTGCGGCGTCCCAGCCGGCTGGTACAGTGATCGCTCTTCCAGGAGAAGTACATCACCAGGAAGCTCACCGCCCAGAGATTAGCTGACGTGAGCAGGCCGACGCTCGAATCGCTTACGCCGACAGCCTTGAGCCTGAGATTCATCAACGGCACCAGGATCGTGGTGGCGAGCGCCATGCCGAAATGGCCAAAGGTAATCCAGCTTACGTTGCGCCACATCAGCTTCCGGTCCGAGTAATAACTGGCAAGACGGGCGGCAGTTATGCCTGGGGTTCCCACTGCTTGCGGCGCTGCTGGCGCGGGTGCCGGCGGGCTGGAACCCTCGCTCATCGTCCCTCACTCCGGCCACTAACCGGGGCAGCGTCTCGACTTGACCGCAGTTCCTCAAGACGAACGAGCCTCTTTTCTTCTGCTGAGATCTCAGCTGCAAAGCACAGCCGGGTGGTTTCCAGCGCATCTCGCGGATTAATCTTCGGCGCTTCGCCTTCCGCCACCCGCCGGACGATATCGAGCGCCTGATCGTGGGTATTGTGAAAGTAAGCAAAATCCCGTTCGGGACTCCAGGTCTCCGTCTGCACCCAATCGCTCGTCTGACCGTAGTCGTTTTCGCCGAACTCCCATCGCTTAATGGTTCGCGGGAAAACGTCGGTCTCTGCCGCTCCCTTTTCTCCATAGATCATGTATCGCAGCGCGTGCCCATCACCCGCCTGCTGCGAAACGGCATTCTGCAGAGGATCTCCCTTGAAGGTCGCCGCGGGCGCCATCATGAAAGTGAGATGACTTACAGCTCCGTTCTTGAATCGGTAAGTACAGTGAAAGTTGTCGTGAACTTCATAGTAGGAAATCACGTTCGGGGCACAAGTCGCATAAACCTCCTCGACCTCATCGCCGATCCACCAGCGCGTCAGATCGACATAGTGGCTCAACTTCTCTCCGAACATTCCTCCGCTTGTCCGAGAGCCTGCACGCCACACATCGTGGCGGCCCCACGCGCTGCTGCAATAGAAGCAGTGCGTGTTCAGCACGCGTCCAAGAAGTCCCCGATCAATCCAGTCTTTTGCCGCGGTGTAAAGACGCGAGTAACGCAGTTCGAAGCCGACCTGAAGAAAGCCCTTCGTTCTTTCCGCGGTCTCCACCATCGCCTCCGCATCGGCCAGGGTTGTCGCCATCGGCTTCTCGCACATCACGGCCTTCCCCGCCTCCAAAGCGGCAATTGAGAGCTTCTTGTGCGCATTGTTCGAAGCGGTGATGAATACCAGCCTGATATCCGGATCTTCCAGAACTCGTTCGAGACTCTCAGACGTATCCACGCCATGGCGCTGCTTCAACTGCTCCATACGCTCCGAGTGGTGGTCAAAAACAGTGATGTTGCGCACCAACGGGCTGTCACTCAGGTGTCGAATCACGTTTTCGCCCATCTGCCCGCTGCCCAGAACGGCCACTTTGATTGCGTTGCTCTTGCTCTTGCTCATGCTCTGCCCCCAACTTTTCCTGCCTTATCGTGAGCCTTCCTGAACGGTGCGCGATTCGTGTTGTGTGTTTTCCAGTCCTCGTCTCCAACCGGCTCCCAGGGACGAAGCTCGAAACCGGTGCTGTCACCGGGCCGAAGAGATCCCTGGGCGTAGATCGTGCCTTCTCCAGTAATCGTGCCGTATTCGACGTCAACCGGCGTGGCAAAGCTCAACCGGCTGTTGCCGTGCCGCAACAACCGCAATCCCATCGCCGTCAAGCGCCCGCGCGCTTCATCCCACATAAGGCATTCGCACTCACACTCCACGCCGAGCGCCTTCAATAGGCCGTATCCAAGTCGAATGCCGCCGGACTCGGGCAAAAGAACCGCGCCCTCGGCATATCGCACCTGGCCGCGTCGCGGACTGAGCGCAAAAAGGAATGAGCCCTGCGTGACCGGTTCGATCGCTTCGAGCCGCCAGCGCCGGTAACGCGGAAAGCGGCCCTCGCGGATGTCCTCAAGTCCTGTGTTGTTCAGGCCGTAAATATATCCCGGCACCCATGTGGGCTCTTCCATCACCACGCGCGAAGCAGGAACGCTGCCTAGCACCTGCACGAAGATCTCCCCTTTTTCCTGGTCATCGAGCCCTTTGCTGCCGCTCTTGATGCCGGCGATAAGATTGGCCTGCCCGCCCGTCAGTCGGTACTGCCCATCCGCCAGTTCGGTTACTGATCCCGAGCAATGGAGATGGGTCGCGAACCGTATCCCACGCCCGCCTTCAAAAGCATCAGAGAGCAGAATGACTCCTGACTTCCGGTCGAAAAGAAAAATCCGGTCGGCGCGCCGCACCTTGAGCTTCGGATCAAGCGCATGCGTCACAACAATGTGCGCGTACAGATAGCGCTCATCGATGAAGCATCGCCGGATTACAGCACAGCTCTCCGGCGGAACCGCGCCATTGAGATATTGCCCATTGGTGACCGCGCCCCCGTCCTCGAAACACATCGTGTTCGTGAGGGCGCTGTTGAGCCCGTAGAGCCCCATGTTCACATTGCAGAGCACCGGCGTTCCGTCGATGGTCACATCCAGAGCGCCCAATGACGGAGCAAACTCACGGTTGTGCGGCATGAGGGTGAAGATGGCACTACGTCCGGCCTTCGGCCCGCCGCTCAGCGAGAGCGCAATCACGTGCTCGTTCCGGGCCGTTGCTATTAAGTCGCCGACGTCTTTTGCGAAGAGCGGCCGGTCGGGGAACGGTGCAACTTCGCCGGACGCCTCCGGCGCATAGAGCAGATCGAAGATACCCAGTCCCAGCTCCCCGGTGGCGCTCCGTTCCTTCTCCGCAAACGCGCGGTAGATAGACTCGATACCGGGCGTGGGATGGAAGCGGCAAAGGAAGGCTGTGAGAAATCGGTGTTCTCGCGTCCGCAAACCACGCTGAAGCTCCTGGCTGTTGGGTACTTCGAAGGCAGCCAGCAATGCCTGCCCAAGATTATCGAGAAAGGCGCTCGACGAAAGCTCCGGCCTTTTTCCCCCGAAAGTATGCGCTGCTGCAAGGTAAAGAACGAGGTGAAACGGAAAGTATGTCGCCCAAGCCGCCTTGCCGCTCGCCGGAAAAAGCGTCAGTCCGTCGCAGAACAAACCGTGGAAGAGCGGGAGTGCATGACGCGCAATCGCAAGATCCTCGTAAAACGCCATGCAGGCAATGGCCGCGCCATTCCACGCACCCAGCGAATGCGGGTCGATGGTCGGGTAGCCCATGTAGGCTCGTTGCAGCAGGGTGAAATCGTAGATCTTCTGCAAGTATTCTTCGGCCTTGGCCAGGATCGCCCGGCGATCGTCGTCATCGAAGAGAGGCTGCAGGTAGTCCCACGCGAGAGCACTGTGATAGAGCCGTAGTCCGATGACCCGGTCGTTGTCGCCGCCCATCAGCAGAGGATCGGGCCGGCCGCTCCAGGTCGGAGCATGCGCCAGTTCCATGATTCGCGCCTTCGCGCGCGCGCCGATAACCTCGTCTCCAGTTAGAGCGTAGACGAGGCTCGCTACTTCAAGCGTACCCTGGCTGTTATCCGTGAGGAATGCCAGATCCTCGGTGCGGAGTCGCTCCTGGAGTGCGCCAAACTCGACGCTTCCCTGCCATCGCTCGCGCACGCGTTGGGTCTCTTCTGACGAAACGAAGATACGCGGATGTCCGGCTGCAGCGGGCTCCAGGGGAATGGTGCGGCGATCATCTTTGCGAAGCTCAAAGTACGCCAGCCTTCCCCAGTCCATGCGGGCGTGATCGCGCTCGATCAACTCCAAAATCAGCTCGTTCTCGCCTTCCTGTGCCTCAAACCCGAACTCCGCCGCCAGTCGTCCCTCCGCAATCTCATCCGGACCGGGCATGGCAAACCAGAGTCCGCCCTTCAGCTTGCCGTTGACATAGGTGCGGATCATCGGAACGGCCATGACATTGTGAATATGATCGAGGTCCCACGGACCGACCGGCACGCGCTTTCCATCGGGGACGCGCACCATCTCGATCATCGCCGTCGACATGTCAAAGGCGTTGGGCACGGTCCCAAAGCGGCCGCTGTACAGCCCTGCTGGAACATCGAGGCGGATCGTCAGGCGATGAGGGTTCGCCTGAATATTAGTTATTTGGCCCGTGACATCGATGAACTCGACAGAATCAGCCCCGCTGAACTGGTTCAAAACCGGCTTCAGGAACGCGATAAGATCACTATTCCTCATAGGCCTTCAAGAATTCCAGGGACGGGACCATTTTCCCTCGATTTGACTTTCGTCAAAGGCAAACCGGTCTGTTGATCTCAGGCAGAAGTTAGGTGGGCACAGTTTAAACGAACCAGGGGGCCGGCGCCGCACCCATTGCATCCTTGTCGGGCCCCGGCTACGCCGCGACGCTTCGCCAAGCGGGCGTGGCCGCCAGCGGCCATTACGGCAGCCGTTGCCCGGTGATATTGAAAGATAGACAAAAAACGGCGCCGGGCTTTGAACCTTGCGGCTCACCTGGAGCCCGACGCCGAGTTAGAGCAGGTTGTGATCCAGCCATCCTAAGCCGCTGGCTAGAAGTTGTATTTCAATGCGAACTGAATGTTGCGCGCCCCCTGAGAACTGTTCGCACCGTTGATGAATCCAAGGCTCGATCCCAGGCCGTCTTGCGGCGCATCCAGAATCGTATGGTTGAATGTATTAACGAATTCGGTGCGGAACTCGACGTTCTGTTGTTCATGCACGATGAACGACTTGGCGAGACCGACGTCAACATCGCGCTCACCGGGTCCGTAAACCGAACTTATGCTGCAGGTGCCGTAGCCCGCTGCTGGCTGAGAATAGGGAGCCTGGGAAAACCATTGATATCCGCCGCCCAACGATGTCGGAAGCGGTTGGCTCTTACCGTAAACAATAGGCGGACCATTGCAATCTGCCCGTTCGCCGTACGAGTTAGTTCCCGGAGGATTGTTGGCACCGATGGTAATCGGGAAGCCTCCACGGAAAGTCGGCACCACACTCACCCGCCAATTGCCGACGACCGCATTGGCTACGCTGTTTATGTTGTTGCCGTATGTGCGCCCGCGCCCAAACGGTAACTCATAGATCACATAGCCAGAGAACACGTTCTTGACGTTGAAATAGCAGCTACCGTAATCCGCCTTCGGGTTGTAAACGTCCTGGAACCATGCGTCCTGGCTGCCGGACTGCGAGCCTTCCCCGAAGTAGCCGGTCGCATTGGTAAGGCAGTGCGACCACGTGTAGCTGAGTTCATAGGACAAGCCATGACTCGCACGCCCTTGGATTTCGGCCTGCAAGGCATTGTAGTTGGAGTTAGCCTCCGAGTAGGTGGCGAACGGAATCGCACCCAGGCCGATGAGGTTCTGATTTTCGTTAAAGAAGAGTGAAGGGCCGATCGTGCCATCCGGCGCGATGTACACCTGGGCCAATTGCTTAGGCACTGCCAAGTGCCGGGCCGCTTGGCCGACATAGCCGACCTGGAAAGTCATCGCGTTTGTGATCTGTTGCTGGACGGTGAGGTTCCATTGACTCGAACGCGCCGGTTGCACATGACGATCCCAGGCTAAGAGAAGGTTGCCCGAATAACATGCCGGGTCCGCGGTTTCCAATCCCTGGATCGTGCACGGATTTGTCGTAGAGATAGGGGTGAAGCCTTGGTCCAGCGTCGTTGTCGGATAAGTGAGACTGCCGTAATTCGCTTGCGTTTGAACTGAGAAAGGCGGGTTCTCCGGCAGGCGAAGGCCCAAGCCCGTGCCCTCCATGAATTCAGACATGGCGTAACCGAGGCGAAGCACTGTTTTTGGTAAGAGCAGGTAAGAGATACCGATTCGCGGCTGGAAGTTGCTGACACCGTTGTAGTCGTTGTACATCGCACGATTGAAGCCGCCCTGTCCGGGCAACTCGAGGTTCCCGGTAATGGGATCGAAGTTTACTTGCTTGTTCTTGGCTTCGTACCACGGTGTGTGGTTCTCGTACCGCAGTCCCAAATTTAATGTGAGTTTCTGAGTTAGCTTCCAGTCATCCTGGTAGAAGCCGGAAAAGATGTTCCCGCGCTGGCCCCAGACAGGACCGGGCCGGCCCACTTGAATAATGTCCGGCAGCCCAAGCATAAAGTCTGACTCAGCAGAGCCGGAGTATTGACCGTTAAAGTCGAAGTTCCCCGCCAGACCGCCGTTTCCGGGGAAGAATCCATTCATGCGGATGCGCCATCCCTGGAACCCAAAACGAGAGTTGTGCTTCCCGTGGATCCAGTTGAGCACGTCCTGGTATTGAATCACCGTGTCAGCCTGAACGGTGTACGAGTCCTTACTCCCGAACGCGGCATGGCTACCTCCAACTCCACCCGCGAGATAGTTCTTGGAAAACGTCATCGCCGGCAGAATGCTTGAGGTGAGGCCCGATATGCCAAACTGGCTGACATCGACGCTGTTCGAGTCAGTCTGATTACTGATGACATTGACGTAGCTGATGCCGAAGCGTGCGTCGTTCACCAGAGTGTTGGAAATAGCTCTCGTGTAATCGATGACGGTGTTCCACACTCTTGCGGGGTTATCCGGGTTGTAAGCCAACAGGTAGGAGTTGGTGGTCGGATTTACCAGGTTTTCCTTGGAGAAACGCCCGAATACATGGTTCTTGTCATTGACCACCCAGTCGACCCTGCCGTCTCCCTGATCGACGTTTGTGTAAGTGCGCGAGAAGTCGATCGCATTGGCGGTAAGATTGGTGTTAATCGGGGTGGGGTAGTACTGCGAGCCCGCGAGGGCCAAAGCCGCAGGACTCAGGCCGGAGGTAATGATGTTGCCCGGGTAAGGTGTCTGGGTGATCGGATTTCTGATGATAACCGGCGTCGGCAAGCCTAGTAGCTCGGAGAAGTCGCCGGTACGCTCCTTAGCGGTTAACACCGAAAAAGACGATGCGCTGGTTGGATAATCGAAGCGCGTTGCCTCGTAATCGGCGAAGAAGAACAGCTTGTTTTTCACGACGGGACCGCCGATGGCACCGCCGAATTGATTCCAGCGTAGCGGTTGACGAGGATCTCCATCCAGGTTGCGCCACCACTCGTTGGCGTTCAAAACATTGTTGCGGAAGAACTCAAACACGGAGCCGTGGAACTTATTAGTACCCGACTTGGTCGATACGCTGATGACGCCGCCCATGTAGTTGCCGAAATCGGCAGGTGCATTCTGCGTGATCAGGTTGAATTCCTGGATGGCATCCGGTTGCGGCGTGTAGGCAATGAAATTGCTGGCCATTTCATTGTTGTCCATGCCATCGATAATGTAGTCCACGGCAGTAAAACGATTGCCGTTGATCTCGGGTCGCGCATTCTGGCCGGTGGTCGCGCCGCTATCGAAACTGCCGTTTGCTCCGATCGGGTTCGGCGACACCACACCAGGGGTGAGCAAAGTCAACTGCAGATAGTTGCGGGAGGCCAGTGGAAGGTCGACGTTAGCCTTCTCATCGATCACTGTGCCGACCGCCGTCGATTCGGTTTGAAGGAGGGGCGCTTCACTCGTAACCTGGACAGTCTCGTTATTCGAGCCGACAACCAGTTGCACATTCACGACAGCAGTCTGGTTGAGTTGCAGGTCGGGAGTGGTCTCCAGTGCGACGCGGAAGCCGGGCGCGGTCACGCGCACCTCATAGCGGCCGACCGGCAGGCGGGTAAGATTGAAATAGCCTTCGTGGTTAGTTTTCGCCGGCCACACTGTGCCTCGATCCAGGTCGGTCGCGGTTACATCCGCATTTGCGACGACATTGCCCGCCGGGTCGGTGACGGTGCCATTGATGGTCGCAGTCACTTCCTGCGCAGCTCCACGAGTCGGCCACAAACAAACGGCCAAGCAGAGAATGCTTAGCAATAGAACGGTTGAATGCTTCAACATCAAACGCGGTCCGCCTGCCCTCATGCACTTACCTCCTCAATTTGTTTAAGCGACTTTCCAATCTTCGCCCAGTCGTGATACCGTAGTTCCGCAATACGAAACTTATGTTTATATTGCGGCTCAAGCTAATCAAAAACAGATTGCGTTGTCAAGAGCCTTGTGCAAGAGTTTCTTTATGAAAAAGGCGTCCACCGCCATGAGCTCCACGGTGCGCTGTCTCAAAGTGCTGGAGCTTCTGGCCGACGAACCTTTTGAGCTCTCCTTCACCGAGCTTGCCACCCGGCTGGATGTTCCCAAGGCATCCGCCCACCGGCTATGCACTACGCTGATTGCAGCCAAGCTGATTATTCAGGATCGGGCGACGCGACGCTACATGCTGAGCAGTCACGCCTTGTGGATCGGTTCTGGCTATCTCCGGCACTCCGCGATCTACCGGGCAGGGTTTTTCCCCATGCAGGATCTGGCACGGCAACTGCCGGGCACCGTCCAACTTGGCGTCCTCGATCAGGACTATGTACTCTTTATTCACTCCGTCGGCTACTCGGGTGCGCCCGACGCCTTTGCTGATGTCGGTCTTCGACGCCCGCTGAATGCCACCGCCTCCGGCAAGATCTTTCTGGCTCGCATGCCTTCCGAGGAGGTTGATCGCATCATGTCGAAGTGCACCAAAAAGTACACTAGCAGTACGATCACCTCACCGGCGCGTATGAAGCAGGAGATTGGCACGGTGAAGAAGATGGGCTACGCTCGGAACGTGGAAGAGTTGCTACCCGGTTATTGGGTTTTGGCGGCGGGCGTGGTCGGTCAAAATGATCGGCCGGTCGCAGCCATAAGCATCACCTTACCGTTGAAGGAGTTCACGCCGGAGCGGGAAACCGCCATTGCGGCCCTGTTGAAGGAGACAGTCAGAAAGACGTCTCTCCAGTTCGGTCACAACGGCATGACGCGAGGCATTATCTAATCAAAACACGCGTCTCTCACGTGGCTGAAAACGGGTTGCGCGAAAGTGCATAGTGGAATGGATATACAGCTCAGCCTGAGCCACCTTGGATATCTCCCCGAAAGCCCTAAGATCCTGACCCTGCTGCCTGGGGACGCGAGCGGTCTTCCTGACGTAATCCCGTTTTATCTCCGCCAGAACTGTCTGCGCATGCCGCGCTCTGGCAGACGGGAAGACGGTTTCTCGCCGCGCTTCCCAGCCCCGTACGATCTGCTGCAGGGCAAACTTGTTCCGGGCGAAGGAACCGCCTTGTATCAGGGCGACCTGCGAAGAATCTCGAGCCGTTGGGGTTCCATGTGGCAGGCGGATTTCAGCTGCTTCAATACTCCCGGCAGCTACCAGGTCGAAACCGATTGGCAAATCTCTCCTCCTTTTGCCATTCGCGATCGGGTCTATGACCGCATCATTGCCGGCTACCTGACCTTTCTGCGCGCTCAACGCTGTGGCTGTGCGGTGTTCGGTGTCCACGATGCCTGCCATCTTGACGATGGCATCCTCGACACCAATGGTTCGCCGCTGCCGGCTGCAGGCGGCTGGCACGACGCCGGCGATTTTCGCAAGTGGCTCGCCTTCACCCTCTATCATGTCGATGCTCTACTCACCCTGCGTGAGAGGCTGGACCAAGACCTTACGCAAGGAGGTGTCGCATCCGAATCGTTACTCGACGAAGTGTCGTGGGGCAACGCTTACTTTCAGCGCATGATCGACTCGCGTGGACAGGTCTACGAGGACGTCGCCGGCGGCAACTCGCCGGCGGGCAGCGGCTTCACCTACGAGCGCGACTGGTGGTTTGAGAACCATCCCGGTTGCTACGCCGATGCCAGCGACAACCGCTGGACAGACAACGTTCCTCATTCTGGCGACGAGCGCAGGATTCGCACCACATACAATCCTCTGGTTCAATGGGCGTTCGTCCACGTCCAAGCTCGCGCATCCAGGCACCTGCCGTCAGCGCAGGCTGAAATATGTCTGCGGCTGGCTCGGCAGGCGGCGGTCTTCGGGCGCCAGCGCGGCCATGACAATCGCACGCTCTTCCTGGCCGCCGAACTGCGCGGCAACCTCGAACTCCTGGCCGCCGGAGATACTTCTCTTGATCTCCCCGCGCTCATCGCCGCGGCCCGGCAATTGGTGCGGCGCCAGGTAAAGGTGCCCGACGGATTGTCTGGTTATTTCACGGAAGCAGACGCATCCGATGGATTTCGCTCCGTCGCCTTCGCGGCGGACCCAGCCCTCGCGCTCCTTCGACTCTGGGAATTGCGTTCGATGTTGCCGGACCCGGCAGTTGCTGACCAGGCTCGACAGGCCGTTGTCGACTACATTGAAAATTACCTATTGGCCGCCTGCAGCAGCAATCCATTTTCACTTACCCCTTACGGCGTTTATTTCGACCCGCCGCATCGTGATCGTCAGTTTTTCCGTGATGCTGGAAGCGGACGCGGCGTGCGGACCTTCATGGCTCCGTTCAATTCGCAGGGCATCGTGCACGGGACGAGTTCCGTCCTCATGAGCCATGCGCATCTGCTGGCCCGGGCCGCCGCGCTGTTGAACGAAACCAAGTGGCGCGGCCCCGCCGAGCGTCTGCTGCATTGGTGCCTCGGACACAATACCCTCAATCGTTCCTTGTTCTCCGGAATCGGCTACCGCCAGCCCACCGGCTATTCCTTCCGCATTCCGCAAATCCCGGAGGCGATGGTCGTAGGCTTCATTGGCAGACCGGACGACTCGCCTTATCTTGAGGAGTCCATGGCCATTGAATGGAACACGCTCGAGTATTGGAGTATCCCCTTTTTGCAGGCTGCGCAGGCAGCCTGCTGGCTGCGAGGTTGAGCCCCGGTGCCTGCTTGACAGGGCCCAAAACAGGACATATTCTTGGGTCCGTAATTCAAACTAGATTTTCGTATTTCGAAACTCGAGACCAGTCATGGAAAGGCTGATTCCGGTCCGATATATGGCTGCTCGACGAATGAGGTAGTCTTCATCCTATCCATTCCATGATCCGCATCGACTCCGAGCCGCAACTCAACCGTCTCTTGGCACAGCCGAGCGAGACGGATATTGCCTTTGCCGGGCGGCTTTGCGGAGACAGTATGGTCCTCGGGGCCGGGGGGAAAATGGGGCCCACGCTGGCTCAGAGGCTCCTAAATGCCCTGCTCAGCGCAAAACGCAAGTCGCGAGTCATTGCCGTCTCCAGATTTCAATCCTCCGATGCGGTGCGCGAACTATCGGAAGCAGGCGTGGAGACGATCTCTTGCGACCTCCTCGATCCTGACAGCCTCCAGGCCCTGCCCCGGGTCGAAAATGTCCTGTTCCTGGCCGGCCGCAAGTTCGGCTCGGCCGGAGACCCCGAGGTCACCTGGGCCATGAACACCGTGGTTCCGGCGCAGGTGGCGCAGCACTTCCGTGACTCGCGCATCGTCGCGTTCTCCACTGGCAACGTCTACCCTTTTGTCTCCCCGGAACACGGTGGCTGCGTCGAGTCGGATGTTCCGGTTCCCGTTGGGGAGTACGCGCAGTCCTGCCTCGGACGGGAGCGGATCTTCGAGTTCTACTCCAAGAAGTTCAAAACGCCCTGCCTGATCTTCCGGCTGAACTATGCTATCGATCTTCGCTATGGCGTCCTGGTCGACATCGCGCGGCAGGTTTACGAGAATAAACCGGTCGACCTCTCCGTCCCCGCAGTAAATGTTCTGTGGCAGGGAGACGCGAATTCCTATGCCATGCGCTCTCTGGAACTATGCGAATCGCCCGCGCGAATTCTCAATGTGACGGGACCTGAGACCATTCCAGTGCGCCGCGCCGCGGAGTTCTTTGCTCGCCGCTTCCAGCGCGAATTGCTCGTGAAAGGCGAGTCCAAGGGGCTCGCACTGTTGAACAACGCAGGAGCTTGCCACGCTGCCCTGGGCTACCCTTCGGTTTCGGCCGGCGAACTGATGGAAGCAGTCGCGGTTTGGGTTGAATGTGGCGGGGCTAGCCTGAACAAAGCAACGAAATTTCAGGTCATGGATGGAAAGTTCTGATGGCGGATAGGACCGCACAGTTTCGGTCGCTCTTGCAGCGAGGGCTGGTGATTCCCGCACATCCCCTGGCCCTGACGGAAGAACTCAAGCTCGACGAAAGACGCCAGCGCGCGTTGACGCGCTACTATTGCGACGCCGGCAGCGGAGGTGTGGCAGTAGGAGTCCACACCACACAATTTTCCATCCGTGACAGCAAGGTCGGCCTCTTCGAACCCGTGCTCGAACTTGCCTTCGAGGAGGTGCGTTCTTTCGAGAAGCGCTCGGGAAAAGTGCTGGCAAAGATCGGCGGCATCTGTGGCGATACCAGGCAAGCCTGTCATGAAGCCGCCACCCTCCGCCGGATCGGCTACGACGGCGGATTGCTCAGCCTTGGCGCGCTCTCGGATGCTTCCAACCACGCGCTAATCGAGCACTGCCGCGCGGTCGGGGAGACACTCCCCATAGTAGGTTTTTACCTTCAACCAGCGGTTGGCGGTCGTCCGCTTAACGCCGACTTCTGGGAAAGCTTCGTCGAGATCGAGTCTGTAGTAGCCATCAAAGTCGCGTCCTTCGATCGCTATCAGACCATGGAGGTTCTGCGCGCGGTTGCCCACAGTGATCGCAGCTCTGAAATCGCTCTTTACACGGGCAATGACGATAACATCGTTGCCGACCTTCTCACCGAGTTTCGCTTCGGAGAACATACCGCGCATTTTGTGGGCGGGTTACTGGGACAGTGGGCCGTGTGGACTCGCCGCGCTGTCGAACTCCTCAAGGCGGTACATGACGCAAAGTACAATTGCGCCCGCCTTGACACCGTCCTCGCCCGGGGTGCGGAGATTACCGATGCCAATGCGGCCATCTTCGACGCCAGAAATCAGTTTCGCGGCTGTATTCCAGGCATCCACGAAGTCCTCCGCAGGCAGGGGCTGCTTGCCGGTCGCTGGTGTCTGGATCCAACCGAATCTCTCTCCGACGGGCAATTGGAGGAGATCGAGCGCGTCTACTCCTCCTATCCGCTCTTGAACGACGACGAGTTCGTAGCCGAGCATTTGGACCGATGGTTGTCGTAGCGGCGTCGATTCAGGCGATCCAGGTTGGTCTCTTGTCCTGGTCTACTTGGAACTCTGTGAGGCTGTATCCGAAGACAAAATTCGATTGCGGGAATGAGGCGCCGTGAACGAGAAGACGATCGCTACCATTGCTCTCAAGGACGGAGGTTCGGCCAATCTCCAGGAGACACTCCGCGAGGCTGCCCGGTGGCTTGAACTAGCAGCGGCCCAGGGAGCGCATCTCGCGGTGCTTCCCGAAACGATCAATCTGCTCCACCGAAGAAGTGCCACCGCTCCGCTGGACGAATTTGCCCTTGAAGACTGGCGGCAGGCAACGGCTGTTCTATGCGAAACAGCCGCGCGGTCGAAGATTTCGTTGGTCCTGCCCCTGCTGGTCCGTGACAACGGGGTCCTCGCCAATCGCTTTTACGTTCTTTCCAGAGATGGCACTTCGCTTGGCTATTACCAGAAGCGCGTCCCTGCCCCGGGCGAACAGGCGTCTGCAGTCGAATCCGGGAACTCCAGCCCTATCCGCTGGGAAGGTCTGGCGATTGGTGGCGCCATTTGCTTCGATGTCTACTACCCCCGCGTCGTCTTCGATCCCCAGATCGAAACGGGAGCGGACCTCTTTGTCATTCCCAGCCTCACGCCTGCCGGTTCTCTGTTGGAGTACTACGCGCTGATCTATGGCGTGCCATTTGTGCTTGCCTACTCCCCATGGAGCCGCATTCTCGATCGGGACGGCACGGAACTGGTGGCTGGCGGCTATCGATCTGAGACGCTGCGCTTCGGTTTTGGATCGCCGGTGCTGCTGGCCACTGTCAACTTCGACGCCGTGACCCTGTTCGCAGACCATAACCAGGAAAAGATGGGCGATGTCGCCCGCCATTATGGTCGCGCGGTGCGAATCCGCTTTAATCAGCCCAACTGCCTGTTCACGCTGGAATCGCGCTCAGCAGATCTTTCAGTGCATGAAGTCATGCGGCAATTCGGCCTTGTCTCTCGACGGGAGTATTTTGCCCGGCACGATCCAGACGCTCGTAAGCGCCGCGGATTTAGCGAAGCGTCTCTGGAAGTTGGCAAGGAGCGTATGTGAGCCCGCTCAATCAGACAGTTCCTCTTCGCTTTGCCGTGATTGGCTGCGGCTCTGTCGCCCGCGCCCAGCACATCCCCAATATCGTGAAATCCCCCAGGATGACGCTGCATACCTGCGTCGATTTGGACGACGCCGTACTGGCCGAGTGCCGCGATGTCTTTGGTGCGAGCCATATCCGCAAGGACTTCCAGGGCGCAATCGAAGATCCTGAGGTGGACGTGATCTGCCTCGCCACCACCGAGAAGCTTCGTCTTCCGGTGATCGCATTGGCGGCCAAAGCCAACAAGCCGGTGTATGTCGAAAAGCCCATCGCGATGAGCCTCGAAGAGATGCGCGAGATTCAGAGGGTTGTGCACGCCGCGAACATCCCGTTCTGCGCAGGCCACAACCGGCGATCCAGCCCTGCGATGCTGGATGCGCACCGGATCTTCCGCCAGCACATGACCAATCCAGCGCCCTCCCCCTGGCGATGGCACCGCGAAGGCGACAACCTTCCGGCTTTGCCCGAAGATGGCGTTCCATCCATTTCGGTGCGAATCAACGACGATTGGTACAGCTGGAAAAGCTGGGTGTTTGACAAGACCCATGCGCCCCACGGGCTAATGCTCTTCGAGATGACGCACTTCACCGATATTTGCAACTGGTTCCTCGCAGAAGAGCCCCTCGAAGTAACAGCCGTGGAAACCGGGATGCTGAATGAAGCCGTCATCATCCGATATCGAAGCGGCGCCTTGGCCACGATTGTGATCGCCAGCAACGGAACCCTGGGCTACTGCAAAGAGCTCTACGAGTTCATGGGCAACGGCGGCTATCTCGCTGTGGACCACATGCTGGAGGTTCGCACGGCCGGAATCGAAGGCGACCCGGCAAAGACTACTTATCCGATGGTGCAGGATCGCCACCCTCAGATCGGGACTGAAGGCGGCGTCTCAGGCTGGCTCGCTAAAAAGCGAGCGGCCTGTGCTGAAGCCGCGGCCAGCAACGATCCCTTGCTCCAGTTCACGGCCGAACCTGACAAGGGTCATGCGCATGCGCTGGAGCGCTTCGTTGACCAAATCCTTGGCCAAGGCCCGGAAGTGTGCGGTGTTGATGCCGCCGTTCTCGCCACGCGAGTTGCATTCGCGGCGATCAGATCAGTCCATGAAAGGAGGCCGGTCTTGCTCGATGAGATCGACTAAAGCCCTGACTCGCCCAAACCAACTCTCCCAAGCTTCATTCCCCATATTCAGGTTGTTTTGATCGGCCCGGAGGAGGAGTCGAGTCCATGGAAAACCTATTAACCCTGAAGACGAATGGCCGCGTTCGACAGAGTACGGAGAGTCGGGGAGGCCCCGCACGCTGGACGGTGTTCATCGCGATCCTGATTTTGACCGTGTGCTCCGCTCCTGCCCAGAACTCTGGCGCACCCGGTCCAGCTGCCAGCGTCAACCCGCTGATCGGTACCGGCGCCGATCCTGATGATGGCATCAATCTCTACCCTGGGGCCACAATGCCATTCGGGATGGTGCAACTCAGTCCGGATACTGAAGACCATGGGTTCGGCTATCACTACATCCAGACAAAGATCAAAGGTTTCAGCATGACCCACATGAGCGGTCCGGGCTGCGCCAATCAAGGGGACGTGTTTTTCTCGCCGACGACCGGACCAATCGTCACGAAGATCGTAGATTTTCAATCGCCCTACTCGCACAAGATGGAGACCGCCTCGCCTGGCTACTACCAGGTACAGCTGCTGCAATGGGGGATCAATGCGGAGCTGAGCGCCACCGATCATACGGGTGTCGCGCAATTCACGTTTCCGGGTGGAAAGGCCGCCAATATTCTCGTCCCTATCAGCCACACGCTGAACAAGACCGCCGCCGCCTCGGCGCATATCGTCGGCGATCGCCGCATCGAGGGTTACGTGGAAAACCATGCCTTCTGCGGCATGGCACAAACCTACAAGGTCTACTTCGTGATGACTTTCAGCCGTCCTTTTTCTTCCTTCGGCACCTGGACGGCTGAGGACATCTACAGCCGCGGGAAGGTTGCTCCCGGCAGCCGTTCCGTCGAGCAGGACAACGACCATCGGAAGTGGGTCGGAGCCTACGCCAGCTGGACAGCTGAACCTCATTCCCAGACGATCACCGCGAAGGTCGGAATCTCGTATGTCGACCTGGCGGGTGCCGAAAAGAATCTCCAGGCCGAGGCGGAAGCGAAGGATTTTTCCACCATTCGAAGCGAGGCCGAACAAGCATGGAACAAAGAATTGAGTGTCATCGACGTTTCCGGTGGCACTCCCGCCCAGCGCAAAGTGTTTTATACCGCGCTGTATCACAGCCTGCTGATGCCTAATATCTTCAGCGACTCAGACGGCCGCTATCTGGGATTCGACGGTCAGACTCACACCGTCTCTCGACATCATGTCTACGCGAATTTCTCTGGATGGGACATCTATCGCAGCCAAATCCCGCTATTGGCGATGATCGAACCGCAACGCATGGAAGACATGGCGCAATCGATTGTGCTCATGTATCAACAGGGTGGCTGGATCGGACGCTGGCCGCAGATCAATCTCTACACCAACGACATGGTGGGGAGCCCGCTCACCATCTCGCTGGCCACCGCATGGCTTGACGGGCTTCACGGCTTCGACATGGATGCGGCATGGGAAGGCATGCTCAAGGATGCTACGCAGGCCCCACCACCCGGTCGTCCCTACATCGGCGAGCAGGGGATTGAGTGGATCAATAAGGTTCACTACGTCGCGGATGACAAAGTCGATTACGGCTCGGTCGCGATGACTCAAGAGTATGCGCTCGCCTATGCGTCTCTCTACCGTGTCGCGGTGGCCCTCGGCAAAACAAGCGACGCGAAGATGCTCTACGAGCGCGCACTTTATTACCGCAACTTATTTGATCCTGAAGAAGGGTTCTTCCGTCCGCGCTACGCCGATGGGACCTGGGTGCCTGACTTCAATCCTGCCCAGGATGGCCAGGGATTCGTTGAGGGCACGGGCTGGCACTATCTGTCTTTTGCCCCGGCGGATCTTGCCTGGCTCGTAAAGGCGGTGGGACGAGATCGATTCAACGAGCGAATGACCGAGTTTTTCAACTATCCCGAGCCGGGTTGGTACGCGCAGTATTACAACCCCTACAACGAAACCGACCTGCAAGCGCCATTCGTTTTCAACTTTTCAGGCCAGCCCTGGAAGACGCAGCGCGTCGTGCGCCGCGTGCTCAACGAGAACTATTCCGACTTGCCAGCCGGCATTCCCGGCAACGACGACTGTGGCGCAATGTCATCCTGGGCGGTCCTCAGCATGATGGGCATCTACAGCGTGGACCCGGCGAGCCTGGCCTACGAACTCGTCGGCCCGACGTTCCCGAAGATCGTCATCCATCTGCATGAGCCGTATCCGGGCAAGACGTTTACCATTGAGACAACGGCGAATCCGGAATTGAATTCCTACATCCAGGACGTGACACTGAATGGCCGCAAGCACCCGCGCAATTGGATTTCATTCCAGGACATGAGCGCGGGCGGTACATTGCATTTCACGCTTGGCTCCGAACCCAATCAAGCATGGGGTTCGGCAGCGGATGATGCCCCACCTTCGTTAAGCGATACAACAAAATGAGGAGATATGGGAAGCATGCATTGGGAAGGCGGCAATCGTCCGCGGTTGCCCACAACCTTTCTCATGCGGCGATCGGATCCAGTGCGCTTCCTGTAAGCAAACGAAATCCCGCCTGCGAGCTTTGCTAGTCTCTTTGGCGAACTAACTGGTTGGACGTTACAGCAACGGAAAGGAGGTAAAGGATGAAGCGGCGCAAATTCCTCGAGTTGTCAGGACTGGGGATGTGGAGCAGTTTCGTCTCGCCAAGGCTACTCGCAGGGGCTTTGTCCCGCACACCGCCTATGGCGGCCCTCCCGTCCCAGGGGGACGCAGCCCACGCATACGGGTCGGGCCATTTTGGAAAGTGGGTAAGCGATTCGTTCGGCTTGCCTGCCTACCAGTACACCTGCAATCAGACCACGGATCCCAAAGCCGTTTCGCCGGTGGATAAGGCGTGGCGCTCTCCTACCGACCACACCCATCAGGTGGGTAACGGCCGTCTATTGGCGGCTGTCTCCAATTACGGCTATGTTCAGGTCCGGCAAGATGAAGGTAGTCCGAAATTTCTAAACGATTATTCTCCACAAGATGATCGTTACGGCGCTGGCATCGGCTTCCTTGCCGACGACAGCACTCTGCTCAGTACTTATTATTCCGGTACCTCTGAGTCCTTCGACAGAGTTCTGGGCATGGGATATCTGCGGAAACGCGTAACCGGGCGCCAGTACCAAATCGACCAGGTAATCTTCGCGCCCTTTGGAGATGACCCCGTCTTGATTTCCCAGGTAACGATCACAAACCATTCGATGCACGCATCAAGACCACGATGGGTGGAATACTGGGGCTGCCACAACTATCAATTCTCGTACCGCTCGTTGATGGAAGCGGCACTCCTGGGCGAAGCGACAAATGTTACCCAGCTCCGCCGCGATTTCTCCGATCGATTCGTGCATCAATTTGTGGCCTTGAAAAATGGCAAGGGCTTGCTCGAAACCCAATCGTTTCGAGGCCGTACGCCAGAAGAAGAAGAGTCATGGCAGAAAGTTCAGACTGCTCTGAAAGCGAACCCTACCGGGTTCTATGGTGGTCCAGTTCCCCCACTGGCGCCCGGGGCTAGCATGGACGATCTCCATCCGCCATCGACGTTTCTTGTCTCTCTGGACGCTCCTGCCGACGCGTTCGCAACCAACGGGACGGAATTCTTCAAAGGCGGCATTGAGCATCCCTCGGGGATGACCCGGCGCTTGAACAATGATCTAAGTACGAGTGGTCCGGAGAGCGCATTGTTGCTTGAGCGGGATCTTGCATTGAACCCAGGCGAAAGCCGAACCTTGCATTTCCTCTACGGATATCTTCCGGAGGGATTCGATCTCGAAAGCCTGATGGCCAAATACGCGCGGGAAACCTCCTCTCTATGGGGGCGTTCCAGTTCTCAATGGAAGGAAAGCAGTCTTCTATTCCGCACCGAGTCCGAACCGTGGGTGGAGAGAGAAACCGCCTGGAGCAGCTACTATCTCCGCAGCGCTATTACGTATGACAGCTTTTTCCGGGAGCATATTCTTTCACAGGGCGCGCCCTACCAATACATCGCTGGGCTTCAAGGTGCGGCCCGCGATCCGCTGCAACATGTCTTGCCACTTATTTTCACCGATCCGAAGATCGTTCGGCAGGTCATTCGCTACACCCTCAAGGAGATTCAGCCAGATGGCTCGATTCCCTATGGCATCGTAGGATGCGGCGTGCCGATGCCGTGTCGTTATCGCCCGAGCGATCTGGAGCTGTGGTTGCTTTGGGTGGCGAGTGAATATGTTCTCGCGACTCGCGACAAAGAATTTCTCGACGAGACCGTCCCCACCTATCCGGGGCGCGAATCAAATCCGAATGAATCAAATCAGAATGGCCTGACTGTCCGTGAACTTCTGTCGCGTGCCTATACGCGCATAACCAGAGACATCGGAGTCGGCAAACATGGTTTGATGCGTCTTTTCAATGGTGACTGGAACGACAGCATCGTGGTAAACCGTCTGACGCCGGCGCAGGTGGCGGAAGTAACCCAGCAAGGCGAAAGCGTCCTCAATGCAGCCATGGCAGGCTATGTGCTGAACTACTACGCGCGGATGCTGGACTTTACTGGTCGTCCCGAACTTGCCAACGAAGCGCGCGCCAAGTCGGAAGCCCAATGCCAAGCGGTGCGGCAGCAATGGACGGGGCAATGGTTTCGACGCGCCTGGCTCGGCGAAACGTTGGGCTGGTCCGGTGAAAAACCGATGTGGCTCGAGCCGCAGCCTTGGGCCATTATTGGCGGCAGTGCCACTCCAGAGCAAGTGCATACCCTGGTCGCTGCCATCGACGACTTAATGCGCAAGCCTTCTCCGATCGGCGCGCTTTTGCAAAGCCAACCCGATCTGACGATGCATGACGAAGCAGGTGTGGGAACGAATGGAGGAATCTTTGCGGCTATCGGTGGAACATTGATTTGGGCTCTGGCCCTGGTGAACGGGGCGATGGCATGGGATGAATGGAAAAAGAATACTCTCGCGCGTCATGCCGGGGTCTACCCCGATCTGTGGTATGGAATTTGGAGTGGTCCGGATGCTTACAACTCTGTGCTATCGAAGAATCCCGGTGGGACTGGCCCGGAGTTTCCGGTGATGAATATGCATCCTCACGCGTGGCCTCTCTACTCGGCAGTTAAGCTGCTGGGGCTGGAGTTTCACGAACACGGAATTAACTTCCGCCCAGATCTCCCTTTGCCTCGGTACGAATTTGCTTCGCCGTTACTCGGATTCAAGAAATCTCCGAACGGCTATTCTGGATGGTATGCGCCGACGACGGCGGGACGTTGGACTATTGAGATAGTGCTCCCCGACGCTGATCCGGCGCGATTACGACAGATCGTCGTCAACGGTGTTACTGAGGCTGTGAAGTCCAATCAGCGGGCAGTTCGTTTCAGCGGTGAAAGCAAACCCGGCGCACCGCTGCGGTGGAAAGTTGTCTAGAGCGTGTTTCAAAAAACCACGGTCAGCTATGTCCGGGGCTCTACCAGGTACCTGTCCATCCACTCCAGAATCCGCTTGCGCATCTCGGGCAACTCGACGTGACCGCAATCATAAAGCCTGATCTCACAGTCCTGTTCGCGCCCTGGCTTGCGATAGAGCGGAAGCAGGTAATCCCTTACCTTCTCCACCCCGGCGGGTGGAGTCAGCGGGTCGAGTCTCCCATTGACACTGAGATGCGGTCGCGGGGCGATCAACTCGTTGATCTGCGCGGTCTGGAAGTGTTGTAGCAGCCGGGGCACGTAGTAGTACATGCCGTGGCCCTTCAGTCCATGCGTGCGGATCAATTCCTCGAATTCCGTCAGGCAGCAGACGTCCATGCACACGCTCACGCGGGGGTCGAGCGCCGCCAGCCACCAAGCCTTCGTCGCGCCCATTGACATTCCAAAAACTCCCAACCGCTGCGCATCAACCTCCGGACGAGAGGCGAGATAGTCCAGGGCGCGGAACTCGTCAAACATCATCATGCCGAACAGGACCTGGCCTTTCCAGAGCATCAGCTTGGCGGCATCCTCCTCGCCCGTCCGCCCGTCATCCCCACGCTTGCGCTCGCCAAAACACCAGCTGTCGATCGCCAGCGTCACGATTCCTTTTTCTGCCAGCACCGGGGCGTAGGCGGGCTGCACCGGAACGCCGCTCAGCAACTGCTCCTTGCCAAGGTCATACATGCCTCCGTGCCAGTGGATGTACAGCATGCCCGGGGCTAGCGTCTTCCGTTTCTCCGGGATCAGCAGCACGGCTGGCACCTCTTCTTCTCCATTGAGGTCGAGCACCAACCGCTCCAGCGTATAGCCGTCATGCTTCTCGGTCTTCAGCAGCCGCGGGGCAGACGGTCGGTGTGTCCACGGCAAGTCGCCAAGAAGGTCCCACAGCTCCTTGCGCCGCGAACTGCCGGAGCCGCTCCTAGCCGACGGAGACTCAGTCCGCGGGTCGCCAGCAGCAGCGGCGCCATCAGTCGCCATTAAACCCGCCGGTTGCAAGGATGCGATATTCACTTTGGTCCTGCTCATAATCCGCTATCCCTTTTAGGATATGTTAACTGGTTGTCTGCCTGTTAGCCTGAGGAGCGTTCGACATTCATGGCCCTTTACGCAGCAAAAGGTGGTCTCGAACTCGAAATCACCGGGGAAGAAATCCGGGATCTGCTGCGCGACGCCCTGGGCAAACTGGGTGCGCGGCATCGGGTCCTTGCCGTTCCGCCTGATCTCACCCGCCGGGAGTCACGTGCCGGTGAGCTGACCGGTTACGCTCACGAATACTACGGTCGCCGGCTTGAAGCCATCCTGCCCGCTCTGGGTACGCATGCTGCGATGTCGCGAGCGCAACTGGCCAGCATGTTCGGAGACACCCCGCTCGATTTGTTCCGGGTTCACGATTGGCGTACTGACACAGAGACGCTCGGGGAGGTGCCGAGCGCGATCATTCATGAGCAGTCGGAAGGAAAATTAAACTATGCCTGGCCAGCACAGGTGAATCGCATGATCTCTCGCGGCGGTTTTGATCTTGTGCTTTCGCTGGGACAGGTCGTTCCGCATGAAGTGAGCGGAATGGCAAACTACAACAAGAATATCCTGATCGGAACTGGCGGACCGGATAGCATCAATCGCAGCCACTATCTCGGAGCAGTTTTTGGCATGGAGCGAATCATGGGGCGCGCCGAGAACCCTGTTCGCCACGTTTTGAACTACGCTTCCGAAAAGTTCCTCAAGGGTCTCCCCATCGTCTATGTGCTAACCGTGGTCGGGGTGACGGCGAATGGCCAATCGGTGTTGCGCGGGCTCTTCATCGGTGACGATATCGAATGCTTCCGCCGCGCGACTGATCTTAGCCTGAGAGTGAATTTCGTAATGCTCGACCGGCCGATCTCCAAAGCAGTGGTCTACCTGGATCCCCGGGAATATCACAGCACGTGGCTCGGCAACAAGGCCATTTACCGCACCCGGATGGCTCTTTCAGATGGCGCTGATCTGGTCATTCTGGCGCCCGGTGTAAAACAGTTCGGCGAGGATCGTCGGATTGACGCGCTGATCCGCAAATACGGATACCGGGGCACGTCCGCCACGCTGGCGGCGGTAGAGAAAAATGCTGACCTGGGCAACGAACTTGGCGCCGCGGCACACCTCATACATGGCTCCTCGGAAGATCGGTTCTCCATCACATGGTGTCCCGGACACCTGACGCGTGAGGAGGTGGAAGGGGTCGGGTTTCATTATGGTGATCTGCCAGCCATGCTCTCCCGCTACGATCCGGCAGAACTGCGGCCGGGTCCGAACATCGTCGACGGCGAAGAGATTTTCTTCATCTCGAATCCCGGCCTGGGCCTGTGGGCCTATCGCGGACGATTTGAAGGTGGGACGATTTGAAGGCAGTACAAAAGAAATGAGCGCAGGATCCTAACTCGAATGATTCTGATTCTATTTGGCGTTTGTGGCGCCGGCAAAACGACGATCGGGCAGATGCTGGCGGCTCGATTAGGTTGGCGCTTCGAAGATGCTGACGACTATCATTCGGAAGCGAACAGACAGAAGATGCGTTCCGGGGTTCCGCTGAGCGATGCAGATCGCCTGCCCTGGCTTCAAGCTCTGAATGGACGAATGCTCGAGCTGGCACGTTCCGCTCAAAATGCCATACTTGCCTGCTCCGCGTTGAAACAGGAATATCGGAATCTCTTGGTTGCGGGTCTTTCAATCGAAGAAGTTCGCTTCGCGTTATTGGAAGCGCCGCGGGAATTGCTCGAGCAACGGATTCGGGAGCGCAACCACCCCTATATGAATCCCAGCTTACTCGATAGCCAGTTAGCGACTCTGGAATTACCATCGCAGGTCTGGCGAATCTCTGTCTCGGGCACTCCGGCGGAAGCGGTTGATCAGGTGCTCCATCATTTGAAGTGTGCCGGGCAAGCGTAGCACGCGCAAACGTACCACGCGGGAAAGGTGAATTGGGGAGATGAAACCGGCCAGTCTGAGCCTGTCCAACAAAGTTGCGGTTGTCATCGGCGGTACATCCGGGATCGGCCGTACCCTGAGTCTGGGACTTGCCGGCGCAGGAGCCGATGTCGTCCCATCCGGACGGCGTAAAGAGCATATCGACGAGGTCGCGTCAGAGATTGAATCAGGCGGCCGTCGAACTCTCCGGCTGACGTGTGATATTGGCGATCGTGAATCCCTCCAACGGCTGGCCGAAGCGTCGCTGGAGCGCTTTGGAAAGATTGATATCCTGGTCAATTGTGCTGCCAAAATAACCCGCGCTCCAACCGTCGATATGCCAGAGGAAGATTGGCAAGACATCATCGATACCAACCTCACGGGAACCTTTCGCGCGTGCCAGGTATTTGGAAAGCACATGCTGAAGCAAGGATTCGGGCGCATCATTAACATCGCCTCCCTCAATGCTTTTGTCGCGCTTCGCGAGGTAGCCGCTTATGCAGCCAGCAAGGCGGCCGTGGTCTCGCTCACTCGTTCACTGGCGGTTGAATGGTCGAAGAAGGGGGTCCTTGTCAACGCCATCGCTCCCGGTGTGTTTCGCACTGCACTGAATGCGGACCTCCTCGACAACACGGCTCGAGGCAGGGAGTTGCTGATGCGGACCCCCATGGAGCGATTCGGCCAGACGGAAGAACTGATTGGCGCGGCGGTCTATTTGGCCTCAGACGCAGCCTCGTTTACAACTGGTCAGGTGATCGTAGTGGACGGCGGCTTTTTGGCAAGCGGTGTAAATCAGTGAAGCAGTTGGCACGCGGCCTTCGGAAGCCGAAATCTGTTTGTCCGGTATTTAACGTGAGCTAATCATGATTGGAGCCATTGACATTGGCGGAACCAAGCTGGCAGTGGGCTTGGTCGATGAACGCGGCAAGGTGCTTGCCAGGCGTGAGGCGGCGACTGGCCCCGAATCGACCTATTCCGCTGGCCTTGAGAGCATCGCCGGCATGCTTCGCGAGATGGCGAAGAGCGCTCGCGTCGAAATCACCGGAATTGGCATTGGATCGACGGGCCCCGTCGATCCTCTCACTGGCGAACTTGGCGAGGTCGACTTTCTTCCTCATTGGCGACGGCAGAACCCCGTGCAAGACTTGGCCAGGCTCTTTGGACTGCAGGTGGCGCTGGAGAACGACGCCGATGCGGGTGCACTGGCGGAAGCCGCATGGGGGGCAGGCCGTGAGAAGTCGCGGCTCATCTACATCACCGTAGGCACCGGCATTGGCGGGGGCATAATTTTAGAGGGCAAACTTTATCGCGGTGTCGATGGAGCTCATCCCGAACTCGGCCATCAGGTGATTGATCCGTCCGGTCCGCCATGTTCCTGCGGATTCAACGGATGCTGGGAAGCCCTGGCCGCTGGACCGGCCTTGGCCGCCTGGACCCAGAGCCAGTCTCCGGCAGATGATTCGTATCGCACCGCCGAACAAATCTGCCAGATGGCACGAAACGGAGACCCACTCGCGCGACGGGCCGTTAAACGCGAGGCTCATTATCTCGGCCTCGGCATCGCCAATCTGATCAACCTTTTCACCCCAGACATCATCGTGCTGGCTGGCAGCCTTATGAAGAGTGCGCCTCTCTTTCTCGAAGAAGTTCGTGCGACAATTTGTCGCGGCTGCCGCTTTGTGCCCTATGAAAAAACCGAACTCGCTTTAGCTTCACTCGGAGACGACGCCAATCTCATCGGGGCAGCCAGAGTCTGGCATCACCGGTTCGGTGGTGAAGATTCGGCTGCGAAGGTTCGGTTGTCGAGGAACGGCCCCGACCACATCGGTCGTAGCTGATTTGCGGTATGTAATCGGACGCGCTACATAAGCTTCACTAACTTACTATGCCCAGAAACCGTTACATGGTAGCCCTCATCATGATCACTTTTTTTGTGATCTCACTGCTCACCAATATTGTCGGGCCGCTCGTGCCCGACATTATCCACAGCTTTCACGTGAGCCTCACGGCGGCCGCCTTTCTCGCATTCTCTTTCTTCATTGCTTATGCCGTGATGTCAATCCCGGCCGGTTTTCTGGTCGAGCGACTCACCGAAAAACCAGTGATGATACTGGCCTTTCTGGCTGGCGCGCTGGGCGCGCTTAGTTTCGCTCTTTTTCCCGAATATCGTGTTGCGATCGTTTCCTATTTCGTGATCGGTGCGGGAATGGCCGTGCTGCAAGTGGCGATCAATCCCCTGCTCCGGGTGTCGGGAGGCGAGGAGCATTACGCTTTCTACTCCGCGCTCGCGCAGTTCGTTTTCGGCGCCGCGTCGTTTCTGAGTCCGCGCATCTATTCCTACCTTGTGCTTAACCTGGAGAGTCCCAGGCAGAACAGCAACCTCTTCCTGAGCCTGCTCGAACGACTGACTCCGCGCGAGTTGCCCTGGGCTTCGATCTACTGGATTTTCGCCGCCTCGACTCTTCTGATGATTGGTGTTCTTGCGCTGTCGAAATTTCCCCGCGTGCAATACACCGCCGCGGAGAGCGCCGGCTCCGGAGAGATGTATCTTGGATTGTTGAAGAAGAAAGTGGTTTGGATGTACTTTTTCGCCATGCTCGCCTACGTCGGCTGCGAGCAGGGCACCGCAGATTGGATTTCACAATTTCTTTCCCAGTACCACGGGTTCGATCCCCACACCACCGGCGCGGCCGCCGTCTCCTGGTTCTGGGGCCTCATGACCGCGGGCTGTTTGGTAGGAATGCTGCTCCTCAAGATCTTCGATAGCCGCAGGGTGTTAATCGGCGCTTCGATCGGAGCCTTGCTTTGTCTGACCGCGGCCTTATTTGGACCGGCCAAAACCTCACACATCGCCTTCCCCGCAATCGGCCTGTTCGCGTCGGTAATGTGGCCGATCGTGATTTCTCTGGCCCTCAATTCCGTAGCCGAACACCACGGCTCATTTGCGGGAATCCTTGGAACCGGCATGGGTATCGGGGGCGCGGTCGTACCCGTGATCATCGGGCGCATCGGTGACCATGTAGGCTTGCGCAACGGTATGACGTTCCTCTACCTCACCTATGGTGTCATCCTCAGCATTGGCTTTTGGGCAAACCCGTTGATCTCGAATGCCACCATTGATTTAAGAAAGACCGAAGCGCAGCCTGCGCTCTAAAGCGGTATTTCTGCCTGGCTTTGGCTCCAATCGGCTCCAAAATAACTCTTTGCTGGTTCGGAAGACACTCGGAGGAGAGATGAGTCGTTCAGTCGCAATCATCGGAGGCACCGGCCCCCAGGGTTCGGGATTAGGTCTGCGTTGGGCTAGGGCTGGGGAAACGGTCATCATCGGATCGCGCGATGCCGCTCGCGCACAGCAAACGGCCGAAACCATTCAGCAACGCGTCGGCTCGCAGGCCAAAATCTCAGGCCTTGAAAACTCAGCCGCCGTAGCCGCTACCGACCTGCTGATGCTCACCGTGCCGTTCGAAGGCGCGGCCGCGCTGCTGAAACAGTTGAAGCCGGCATTTCGACCCGGTAGCATCCTGATAGATGCCACGGTTCCGCTGGCGGCCAGTGTGGGCGGCCGCGCCAGCCGCACCTTGGGAGTCTGGCAAGGGTCGGCCACGCAGCAAACAGCTGAACTCGTACCCAAAGGTGTTTCGGTGGTAGCCGCGTTCCAGAATGTCTCTGCCGATTTGCTCAACCGTGACGAAGATGTGGACTGTGATGTCATTGTCTGCAGCGATGATCCGAATGCCACTCAAACCGCCATGGAACTGGCCGCCCGAATTCCCAGGATTCGCGCACTGGATGGAGGCAAGCTTGAAAATGCCCGGATCGTGGAGCAGATCACCGCGCTTCTGATTGGGCTCAACATTCGGCATAAAGGCCATAGTGGAATAAGGCTCACCGGGTTACCCGATTCCGTATATAAGCGAGCCTAATGGGCTGTTCGAGATTCCCTGGAGTGTCGCATCAGCTCCCGAAAATCCCCGGCGATATTCAGGGAAAAGATTTGCGCCACACGAACTAACCAGGGCTTACTGGAGAGACGAAATGATAACGGTTCTAACCGGCGGCACAGGCGGCGCAAAATTCGTGGATGGCCTGCGCCAGATTGTTTCTCCGGAGGAGTTGACGATCATCGTCAACACGGGCGATGACATCGTTTGGTGGGGCCTCTACGTCTCGCCCGACATCGATTCCATCACGTACACGCTCGCAAACAAACTGAGCCAGGAGCGCGGCTTTGGTGTGAAGGGAGATACGTTCTTCTGCCTGGGCGCGATGAAGCAACTGGGACTGCCGGCGTGGTTTAATGTCGGCGACCGCGATCTGGCCACTCACCTCCTCAGGTCGAAATTGCTGGCTGAAGGCAAAACCATGGCTGAAGCCACAGCCGAGATTGTCTCCCGTCTGGGTGTGCGGGCGCGGATTCTGCCAATGAGCAACTCACGCGTGGAAACGCGCGTGACTACCGCAATTGGCGAACTGGGCTTCGCTGAATATTTCGTGCTGCGGAGGTACCAGGATCCGGTCGAATCGGTGCGCTTTGCGGGTGCGTCGGAGGCCGAGCCCGCTCCCGGCGTGATCGAAGCGATCGCGGCGTCAGATTTTATTCTGTTGGCGCCAAGCAATCCAGTTACGAGCATAGGACCAATTCTGGCCGTTCCCGGAATTCGCGAGGCTCTGCGCAACGCGCGGGCCTGTATTGCGGCGGTGAGTCCCATCGTGGATAAGAATGCTGTGAGCGGGCCCGCGGCCGCGTTGATGGCAGCCCAAGGATTTGAAGTTTCCATCGGCGGGGTGGCGGATTGCTATCGCGATTTTCTGGACCTCCTGGTGGTCGACTCGCAAGACGCGGTGGCGGCCGAAAAGCAGCGAGCGCTTGGCCGCAGAGTTCATTGTGTTCCCACCATCATGCGTAAAAGCGAAGATCGAATCGCATTGGCAAAGAGTGTTTTGGCTGCCTGTCACGCCTTGCCCGGAAAAGCCGCTTCGTGGGAGACGACATGATTTTGGTTCCCGTGAAAAAGCTCTCGGACGCCAAGCAGAGGCTCTCGCCGATTCTGACACCCGAGCAGCGCTTCGCATTAGCGCGGGCGATGTGTGAGGACGTGCTGCAGGCATTGGCCCGGTGGCAGAAGCGGCCTGCGGTGGCCGTCGTGACGAGCGATCCCTTTGCGCGCGAGGTCGTCGAAGCAACTCAATTTTGAGATCATCGCGGATGATCAGAATTCGCAGCGAGACCAACGCCATCGAGATGGCCACGGCCTGGTGCCTCGAACGCGGCGAAGCAAGCACCCTGGTGGTGCCCGCAGACATTCCGTTGATCAACGAAGCCGAACTACAGAAGATCGCTGACGCTGCGCCGCCGGATGGCGCGGTGCTCGTGCCCGATGCGGCGGGAAGGGGCACAAACGCCGCCTGGCGCGCGCCCGCCGATTTGTTTCCGCTGCGCTTTGGGAATGACAGCTTCAAGCCCCATCTGGCGGCGGCGAATGCAACTGGGCATCCCTGCGTGGTGCTGGAGTTACCGGGCATTGCGCGCGATGCTGATCGTCCCGAGGATCTGTTCGAGATTGCCGCTGCTCCGGGCGATACCCGCTCGCAACAGCTGATTCGGCGCTGGAAACTGGCCAGCCGGGTTGAGGCCAATCATGGCTAGGCGCGCGGCGAAAACGAATCCTCGGACCATCCAATCTCCCGCTGGCCGATCGCACGATCATGAAGTGTCTCGAGAGATTCGCATTCTGCCAATCCCGGTGTCGGGCGAGATTCTGTCTGGTACATCGCTGAGTAGAACGCTGCTGTCGGCGATGCAGGATCTCGGCCTCTGCTTTGAGAACAACGACATTCTCATTGTGAAGCACAAAATTGTGTCGAAGTCGGAAGGCGCGTTCGTCGCGCTCGACGATATTCGTCCATCGGCGCGGTCGCAGGCATGGGCCCGCCGCTATGGCCTCGACCCGCGCGTATGTGAACTGGCGCTGCGGGAGAGCAAGCGCCTCGTACGCCGCAAACATGGCGTCATGATTACGGAAACGCGGCATGGGTTCGTTTGCGCCAACAGTGGTGTGGATGTTTCCAACGTCGATGGCGGCAAACATGCCGTACTGTTGCCGGCTGACCCGGACCGCTCGGCGGAGAAGTTGCGGCGAGAGTTGAAGAAGGAACTCCGCATTGACCTCGCAGTCATTGTCAGCGACAGTTTTGGGCGCGCCTGGCGGGAAGGCTTAACCGACGTTGCCATCGGCGTGGCGGGCATGCAACCACTGGTGGATTATCGCGGAAAGCGAGATCCTCACGGTTATCGGCTGCACGGCACCGTGCATGCTCTGGCCGACGAGTTAGCATGTGCGGCGGGATTGGCGTCAGCCAAACTGGCGCGCACACCGGCCTGCATCATACGCGGCGTCCCCTTCAAACCTCAGAAGGGCTCGGCTCGGCAATTGATCCGTCCCGCAAAGCGTGACCTTTTCCGCTAGCCGGTTGCATGTTCCCCGCCAATTCCGGTCACGTTCGAGCGTGTTTGGTCTCGGATATCCCGCCGATCGCTATAATTGTTCAGAGGCATTCTGCGGCAGTTTCCGCTACCCCTGCGCTGAACGGACCGCACTGAATGCATCGCAAAGCTATGGCCAAGGCTCAACATCCTCTTGAGAAGATCATCGAGAGTCGCATCGCCATCATCGATGGAGCGATGGGCACGACCATCCGCAACTACAAGATGACCGAAGCGGACATCCGCGGCGATCGTTTCAAGAACGCCAACAAGAGCCTGCTCAACGATGGGGACCTGTTCTCCCTGACCAAGCCCGAAATGATCGGCGACATTCACCGCCGGTTTCTTGAGGCTGGCGCGGACATCATCGAGACCAACACCTTCGGCGCCACCACCATCGCCCAGAGCGAGTTCTTTGTCGAGGATCCGCGCGAGCGCGGCGGTCGGAAAGATCCCGCCTTCTACCAGAAAATTATCGAGGATCCATTTCTCGGCGAACTCGCCTGGGATATCAACGAGCAATCCGCCCGGCAGTGCCGCGAATGGGCCGATCGCGTCGGGACCACGACCTCGCGCCAGCGTTTCGTGGCCGGGGCAATCGGGCCGCTAACCGTCTCTCTTTCGAACTCGCCCGACGCCGACGATCCCGGCTTCCGCGTGGTGACGTTCGATCAGGTGAAAACAGCCTACGCTCAGCAGGTGCGCGCGCTCATCGCCGGCGGCGCAGATCTGCTTCTGGTCGAGACCATCTTCGACTCGCTTAACGCCAAGGCCGCGCTCGTTGCCATCCGCGAAGTCTTCGATCAGGATGGCAAGCAATTGCCGGTCATGATTTCGGCAGCGGTCGGTCGTGGCGGAGAGACTATGATCTCCGCGCAAACTACCGAGGCGTTCTGGAACGCGGTACGGCATGTGAAGCCGTTCTCCGTCGGCCTCAACTGCTCTCTCGGCCCCGACCTCATGTATCCGTTCCTTGAGGAGCTCTCGGAAAAAGCGGACGTGGCGATCTCCTGCTACCCGAATGCGGGTTTGCCGAATCCCCTGTCGGAAACCGGATTCGATTTCGGTCCGCAGGACATGGCTCGTTATCTGGGCGACTTTGCGCAAGCAGGCTTGATCAACATTGCCGGCGGTTGCTGCGGGAATACCCCCGAGCACATCGCGGCCATCGCGAAAGCGCTCGCGGGCCAACCTCCGCGCAAGTGGAGAAGAGAGCGCGCCGAGGCATTGTCCCCCCAACCGATTGAGAGTGGAGCGTGAGCCAGTTCGATAACGCAGCCACAACCAGCGCCTCGAAACCACTCCGCCTCTCGGGATCGCAGCCCTTTACCCAGCAACCCGGAGTCTTCATCATGATCGGTGAGCGAACCAACGTCGCCGGTTCGCCGAAGTTTGCCCGGCTCATCAAAGAAGGAAAGTATGAAGAAGCGGTAAGCATCGCGCGCCAGCAGGTCGAGAACGGCGCCAATGTTCTCGACATTTGCATGGACGAGGGCATGATCGATGGCGTCACCGCCATGACGCGCTTTCTGCAACTGCTCGGCAGCGAACCTGAAGTCGCCAAGGTGCCCTTCATGGTCGACTCCTCGAAATGGGAGGTCATCGAAGCCGGCCTGAAATGCATGCAGGGCAAAGGCATCGTCAATTCGATTTCCTTGAAAGAGGGTGAAGAGAAGTTTCGCCAGCACGCGGCAGCCGTTCTTAAGTACGGCGCGGCGGCAATCGTGATGGCCTTCGACGAACGCGGCCAGGCCGCAAACTACGAAGATAAGATTCGCGTCAGCGAACGCGCCTACCGCATTCTCGTTGACCAGGTTGGCTTTCCGCCCGAGGACATCATCTTCGATCCCAACATCCTCACCGTTGCCACCGGCATGGAGGAACACAACAACTACGCGGTCGATTACATCAACGCTACCCGCTGGATCAAGGCCAACCTGCCCCACGCGAAAGTAAGCGGAGGCGTCTCGAATATTTCCTTCAGCTTTCGCGGCAACAATACCGTCCGCGAAGCCATCCACTCCGCGTTCCTCTATCACGCCATCGCCGCCGGCATGGATATGGGCATCGTCAATGCCGGCATGCTCGAGGTCTATGAAGAAATTGAGCCCGAGTTGAAAGTGCTGGTCGAGGACGTGCTTCTCAACCGCCGTCCCGACGCCACCGAACGCCTGGTAGAGTACGGCGAGGCGCTGAAGAACGTGGGTAAGGCTGCCACCGAAAAAAAAGCCGAAGAATGGCGCAGCGGCACCGTCGAGGAGCGCCTCTCTCACGCGCTCGTCAAGGGCATTGATACCTATATCGAGCTCGACACCGAAGAAGCCCGCGTCAAACTGGGCCGCCCCCTGTTAGTCATCGAAGGGCCGTTGATGGCCGGCATGAGCGTGGTCGGCGATCTCTTCGGATCGGGCAAAATGTTTCTGCCCCAGGTCGTCAAATCCGCGCGCGTGATGAAAAAGGCCGTCGCGCACCTTACGCCCTTCATGGAAGCCGAAAAAGAAGCGCAGGCCGCGGCCGGCGAAATAGTCAAGGCGCAGGGAAAGATCGTGCTCGCCACCGTCAAGGGCGACGTTCACGACATCGGCAAAAATATCGTTGGAGTCGTGCTCGCCTGCAATAACTATGAAGTGATCGACATGGGCGTGATGGTCCCGTGCGAAAAGATCCTCGAACGCGCCAAATCCGAAAAAGCCGATCTCATCGGCCTCAGCGGATTGATCACTCCGTCTCTCGACGAGATGGTCCACGTCGCTCGCGAGATGGAGCGCCAGGGTTTCAAAATGCCGCTGCTCATCGGAGGCGCAACCACCAGTCGCGCCCACACCGCTATCAAGATCGCGCCCCATTACAGCCAGCCGGTCGTCCACGTGCTCGACGCCAGCCGCGCCGTCCCGGTAACGACCAGCCTCCTGAGCGATGAGGGCAAGGTGACATTTGTCGCGCAGTATCGCACCGACTATGAGGCGATCCGCAAAGCTCACGCCGCCCCGCGCCTCACCGTCGTTTCCATCGAAGAGGCGCGCCGCAGGCGGACTCCGATCGAGTGGCGCGCCGAGGATCTGCCGGCGCCATCATTCACCGGCGTGCGAGTGCTCGATAATTTCCCGCTGGCCACGCTGCGCGACTTCATCGACTGGTCCCCGTTCTTCCACACCTGGGGGCTGAAGGGCGTTTATCCTCGCATCTTCGAACACGAAGAACACGGCGCGCAGGCCCGCCAGCTCTTCACCGAAGCGAATACGCTGCTCGATACGATCATCGAGAAGAATCTGATCACCGCCCGCGGCGTATACGGCTTCTTTCCTGCTAGCGCCGTAGGCGACGACGTCGAGTTATATGCCGACGCGCACCGCGAGAAAGTTCTTGAGCAATTCCACTTTCTCCGCCAGCAATCCAACCGCGAGGGCAGCGAACCCTGCCGCTCTCTCGCCGATTTCATCGCGCCGAAAGAAACAGGCTTGCCCGATCACATCGGCGCCTTCGCCGTCACCAGCGGAATCGGCCTGAAAGAACTCTGCGACCGCTTCCGGGCCGAGCACGACGATTACAACGCGATCATGGCCGAAGCCATTGCCGACCGTCTGGCTGAGGCCTTCGCCGAATGTCTCCACAAGCAGGCGCGCTGCGAGTGGGGTTATGGCCGCGCGGAAAACTTAAGCAACGCCGATCTCATCCACGAAAAATATCGCGGCATCCGGCCCGCTCCAGGTTATCCCGCATCCCCCGATCACACCGAGAAGGGACCGCTCTGGCATTTGCTCGACGTGCAGGCCAACACCGGCATGCTCCTGACCGAGTCCTTCGCCATGTGGCCGGGTTCAAGCGTCAGTGGACTCTACTTCGCTCATCCGCAATCGCGATATTTCGCCCTCGGCAAAATCGACCGCGATCAGGTCGCCGACTACAGCCAACGCAAAGGAATGAGTGTGTCCGAAGTCGAGCGCTGGCTCGGGCAAAATCTGAACTACGATCCCGCGGAATAAGGCAAGTCTGCCGCGAACGCGGCGAACCCTCCGTTAATATGACTCGAAGCCTGTTGGCGATTGCGCGTTATTGCTGCGGCGTGGGAGAAGTAAGAATGTGCTCGAGACTCGGCGCCGGCGTTGAGCCATTCGACCGCGCCACAAAGAAGTTGTGGTCGTAAAGATTCCGGTACATGCGCCCGGTGATCTCTGCCGCCTTCGGCCCAAACGTCGCGCGGCCTCCTTCGAGGAAGACAACCGTCACGATGCGGCCAATGTCGGTATTGGCATAGGACGCAAACCAGCCAAAGCGTGTCCCCGCGTGCGAGCAGGTTCCGGTCTTGCCGAGGATCGATTCCTCATTGAAGTTCATCCGCAGGCTGCGCGCCGTTCCATACGCCACCGCTCCCGCCATGCCATCGGAGAGTTCCGGAATCGCATTCGCAATATCAAGATGGCGTTTGATCACCGGCTGGAAACCGGCAACCTGCTCCGGCGAAGTCGGATGTTGCAGGTAATAGAGCGTGCCGCCATTCGCAATCGCCGCTACCATCGCTCCCAGTTGCAGGGGCGTCATCGAAATGCCCTCGCCAAACGAGCACATCTTCCCTACTCCGCCCAGCTGTGCCGGAATCTCTTCCTGCGGATACGTTCCCAGATGCTCGCCCGGTATGTGATACCCCGCGTACTCGCCCAGTCCAAACTGATGCGCGTAGTACTGCACCTTTTCAAATCCCAGGCGGCGTCCGAGCGCCTCAAAGTACGCATTGTTCGAGTGCGACAGCGCCTCCGTCAAATTCATGCGCGTCCGCCGCGCAATCGTCACTTCTGTCTCGCGGTCGATCAGGCCTTCACTCACCGCGGCGAGCGCCACCGATAGCTTAATCGTCGAGCACGGCTGCGCTCCGCTCGAGAGCGCCAGCTTTTGATTCACCATCGCCAGAATGCGGCCGCTCGTCGGCTCGATCGCCACCACCGTGCCGTTCATATTTCCCAGCGCGTCGATCGCGGCCGCGCGCACGGTTGGGTCCTCGCCCGCCGTCACGTCGCCTTCAGTCAGATCAGAGGTCACGAACGAACTGGTATAAAAACGCTCGTAGTAATGATGACGGCGATACGTCGCCGATCTCGAAATCGGAGTGCGGCTGTGCGCCAGCGCATGCATATGACGGCGCGCCCGCGCGCTTTCCGTCACTTTGCGCGACCTCGCATGCGAAGTCGAAGAATGCGAAGACAGAGAATTAGGATTCACGCTGGCGGCAAAAACGCTTGCCCGAATGGCGATGACCAAGGCGACGAAGAGTGCGAGACGTACCAGCGCGGTGCAGAACTTCACTTTCACTGAATTCCCATCCCCGGTGGTTGCGGCAGTTAAAAATTGCCTCAACCTACTAAATTATGATGCAAGGGATTCGCCAAACCCTGCCACGGAAGGCGCAAACCGGTGCAACTGTCCGAATAGTAAGGGATTAGCCTCCGGGAGGCAACCACAAAGAGGAAAGCAGACGATTTCAGTCGGGCATTCCTAAACTAATGACCAGGCAGGCTTTACAGCAAATTACCCACGGGTCACCCACTTTCGTTCCCAGCAACAGTTGTTACCTCCAAAGGTTCCGCCGAGTGCAATTATTTGCACCTCGGATCCTCTTCCCACCGCAACG